>CAVXVJ010000019.1:0-170831 GCA_963765155.1 uncultured Actinomycetota bacterium | reverse complement strand
GTCTCGCTGTCGGTTCAGGTCCGCGGCGAGCTGGCCTCGGAAGACGTTGAGGTGCTGCGACTTTCGGCGCTGCGCGGGCTGTTCTCCGCGGTCATCGAGGACCCGGTGACGTTCGTGAATGCGCCGGCGCTGGCCGCAGAACGCGGCGTGCAGGCCGACATCAGCACGGCCACCGAAAGCCCCACCCACCGCAGCGTGGTCGACGTGCGGGCGGTGTACTCCGACGGTTCGGTCACCAACGTCGCCGGCACGTTGACCGAGCCGCAGCTGGTCGAGAAGATCGTCCAGATCAACGGCCGCAACTTCGATCTGCGCGCCGAGGGTGTCAATCTGATCGTCAACTACATCGACCGGCCCGGCACGCTCGGCAAGATCGGCACCCTGCTCGGTGCCGCCGGACATCAACATCCACGCAGCGCAGCTCAGCGAGGACGCCGAGGGGCCGGGGGCGACGATCCTGCTGCGCATCGACCGCGACGTCCCCGACGACGTCCGCGCCGCGATCGCCGAGTCTGTCGGCGCCAAACTATCTGGAAGTGGTGGACCTCTCGTGAGATTGGCGATCATTGCCGGTGACGGCATCGGCCCTGAGGTGGTCGGCGAGGCCGTCAAGGTGCTCGACAGCGGTGCTGCCCGGCGTCGAGAAGACCAGCTATGACCTGGGTGCGCGGCGTTACCACGCGACCGGCGAGGTGCTGCCCGACTCGGTGCTCGACGAACTGTGCGGCCCACGACGCGATCCTGCTCGGCGCGATCGGTGACCCGTCGGTGCCCAGCGGTGTGCTGGAACGTGGTCTGCTGCTTCGCATCCGGTTCGAACTCGACCACCACGTCAACCTGCGCCCCTCCCGGCTGTATCCGGGGTGAACAGTCCGCTGGCGGTGACCCCGGATATCGACTTCGTCGTTGTCCGCGAGGGAACCGAGGGCCCGTACACCGGCACCGGGGGAGCGATCCGCGTCGGCACGCCGAACGAGATCGCCACCGAGGTCAGCGTCAACACTGCGTTCGGTGTGCAGCGTGTGGTGCACGACGCGTTCCGTCGGGCGCAGCAGCGCCGCAAGCATCTGACGCTGGTACACAAGAACAACGTGCTGACCTTCGCGGGCGCGCTGTGGTGGCGCACCGTGCAGGAGCTGGCTGCACGGAGTATCCGGACGTCGAGGTCGCGTATCAGCACGTGGATGCGGCGACGATCCACCTCGTCACCGATCCGGGGCGGTTCGACGTCATCGTCACCGACAACCTGTTCGGCGACATCATCACCGACCTCGCTGCGGCGGTGTGCGGCGGCATCGGCCTGGCCGCGAGCGGCAATATCGATGCGACGCGGACGAATCCGTCGATGTTCGAGCCGGTGCACGGCAGCGCGCCGGACATCGCGGGTCAGGGCATCGCCGACCCGACCGCGGCGATCATGTCGGTCGCGCTGCTGCTGTCTCACGTCGGTGAGGACGACGCCGCGGCCCGTGTCGACAAGGCCGTCGAGCAGCACCTGGCGACGCGTGGTGACGAGAAGCTGTCCACCACGCAGGTCGGCGACAGGATCGTCGCCAGCCTCTAGGTCCGCGAATGTGCGCTGACGCTTCGACGGCAGTGCTGAAGCTGTTCGCGCATCGACGTCGTCTGAGTCGCGATCGCCAGCGATCCGGGTTGTCCATGTACTTGCAGGCCCGGCCTGGCCAGCCTGTTGTGCCTCGTCGGCTCAGTGAGTTCATCGACCACGCGAGCGTCGATCGCGCGTTGACGTATCTGCTCTGGAGCGTCCGCTGCCGGATCGGGTGGCGTCTCGAGCGGCCATTCGATTCGCGGAGTGCATCGATCCAGGTGTCCGACATCAGCACGACGTGCCTCGTTGTGGACACGTGCGGTCGACGGCGCGTGAGTCGGCGCCTGGTAGCGGGGCAGCGCGGATGTGCCGGAGTACGCATGCGTTGCGGTTGACGGGGTGCTCGGCATTGCCGCAGTGACGGCCGTTCAGCACGGCGTCGTCGAACTGAGATCCCGTGGCGCTGGCAGTCCAGAGTGGATCGAAGTCGATGCCTCGGGTGACGTGGACAATGCTCCGGGTGTGCCCGCGCTCGGCTTGCGATCCATGATCCAGGATCCGCGTGTTACGAATGCCGATTGCCGAGCTGGCCAACCGGGGACCGTGTCAACGGCGTTCGCTGTGCTTCGACCTGGCCGACGCGCGCCTGAATGCGTGTTGCCGCGGCAGCCCAAACAGCGGCTGATGGGACGCGTCGGACTCCTGAACATCTCGTGCAGCCGACTGCACGTTCCGCAGATGCTGATCGTAGATCGAACTGGCCATATGAGAGCGGCGTCAGTCAATGCGCTGCGAGAGTCGTCGAGACGTGGTGAACGCGTGCGCACCTGCATGACTCGCATTGTCCAACCGGGCGTATCGCGCATCGACGGGGACCAACGGCATCGCGACCAGCGGGAACAGCGCGCACACGGCGAATGCCACGGGGTAGCCGGCAATTCCGATCAAGCCGCCGAACAGTGGCGGCGCAACGCCTGCCGTCAGCAGCTGGCTCGTGTTCTGCGTGCCGAGCGCGCGGCCGCTCCAGAACGGGCCAGCGATCTCTGCAATGGCGGTGAACGCTAATCCGTTGTCGGACACGGTGATCACCGACGCGACCACCATCATGGCCACGCTGACGGGGGAGTCGAGCCAGCCCGTCAGCGCGAGCAGACCCATCGCCGCCGCGGCCGCCAGCGCGATGGTGCGGATCGGCCGCAGTCGCGAACCCACCATGTCCGACCAGCGTCCTGCAGCGATTCGTCCAACCGGCGCCCAGTATCTGAGCAGCCGTCACCATCGCGCCCGCCGATGCGGCCGACCAACCGCGATCGCTCATCAGCCACACCAGCGTGAACGTCCACACCACGACCTGAGGAACCACCAGCAAGACCGACACGGCATGGATGCGCCACAACACCGACGATCCGCGGTACGGGTTGGCCAGATCGGCTTCGCGGCCTCGTGCCGCGGCGGCCGCGGCGGGTCGATCACGGCGACTGCGCACACCACCGCCGACACCGCGCACACCACCGCGGGGAACAAGAGCGCCACCGACACGCCGTGGCTTTCTGCGAGACGCGGAATCACCAAGGCACCCAATCCGACTCCCAGCGGCTGCGCGGTCTGCCGGATGCCCATCACCAGACCGCGTTGCTCGGGCGGAAACCATCCGACCACCAGTCGGCCGCTGGCCGAGTTGCTGCTGGCCGCCGCCATGCCGCCAAGCAGCAGAAACGCACCGACCGCGACGAGCGAATGCACCGATGCCGCTGCGAACGCCGCGGCCGCCGTAAGCGCCGAACCCAGTGCCAGCACGATGCGCTCACCGACCCGGTCAACGATGTAGCCCCACGCAATCAGCGTCGCCACCATGCCGAAGCTGGGCATCGATGACAGCAGGCCGGCCTTCGCCAGATCCAGGCCGCGTTCGGCGTGCAGTGTCGGGATGAGGAAGGCGGCGCCGTTGATGAAGACGTTCGCGAACAGCGTCGCGGTAAGCGCGATGACCAACATCGACCAGCGACGCACGGAGCTGATCGATTCGATGGACACGCAGCCATCGTCGCACAGCCATCTCACGATGCTGAACTAGGTTTCCATATAGTGAGACGACGGCGCAGGGCCTGGCCGCGGCCGCCGCGATCACGGCCACTAGGCTGAAAGCATGCGCCTTGGCCGAATCGCCAGCCCCGACGGAGTTGCCTTCGTCAGCATCGAAGGACCCACCGATGACCCGAACCAGGCAATCGCGAGGGAAATCGCCGAGCACCCCTTCGGCACCCCCAGCTTCACCGGCCGTCAGTGGCCGCTGGCCGACGTGCGGCTGCTGGCGCCGATCCTGGCGAGCAAGGTGGTCTGCATCGGCAAGAACTACGCCGCCCACGTCGAGGAGATGGGCGGCGGATCGTTTCCCGATCCGGTCATCTTCATGAAACCCAACACCGCGATCGTCGGGCCGAACGTGCCGATCCAGCTGCCGGCCGACGCCAATCCGGTGCATTTCGAGGGTGAGCTGGCCGCCGTCATCGGCCGACCCTGCAAGGACGTCCCCGCCGCGCGCGCCGCCGAGAACATCCTCGGCTACACGATCGGCAATGACGTGTCGGCGCGCGATCAACAGAAGAAGGACGGCCAGTGGACCCGCGCCAAGGGCCACGACACGTTCTGCCCGGTCGGCCCGTGGATCGTCACCGATCTCGACCCGGCCGACCTCGACATCCGCACCGAGGTCAACGGCGAGGTCAAGCAGCACAGCCGGACCTCGCTGATGATCCATGACATCGGCGCGATCGTCGAGTGGATCTCGGCGGTGATGACACTGCTGCCCGGCGACCTGATCCTCACCGGCACACCCGAGGGCGTCGGCCCGATCGAGGACGGCGACACCGTCAGCATTACCATCGAGGGCATCGGGACGTTGACCAATCCTGTTGTCCGCAAAGGAAAGTGATGACGAGACAGTACGGGTTAGGTTCTGCCCGTCGCCGACCGGCACGCCGCATGTTGGCCTGATCCGCACCGCATTGTTCAACTGGGCCTACGCCCGCCACACCGGTGGGACGTTCGTGTTCCGGCTGGAAGACACCGACGCCGAACGCGACAGCGAGGAAAGCTATCTGGCGCTGCTGGACGCGCTGAGCTGGCTCGGGCTGAATTACGACGAGGGACCCGACATCGGTGGGCCGTATGCGCCATACCGGCAGTCCGAGCGTAGCGAGATCTATCGCGATGTGGTGGCACGGTTGCTGGACGCGGGCGAGGCGTATGAGGCGTTCTCCACGCCGGAGGAGGTCGAGGCCCGGCATGTGGCGGCGGGCCGAAACCCCAAGCTGGGCTACGACAACTTCGACCGCGACCTCACCGACGAACAGCGCGCGGCTTTCGTCGCCGAGGGCCGCAAGCCCGTGGTTCGGTTGCGGATGCCCGACACGGACATTTCGTGGCGCGACCTGGTGCGCGGCGAAACCACCTTCGCCGCAGGCACCGTTCCGGACTTCGCGCTGACACGGGCGAGCGGAGATCCGTTGTACACCTTGGTCAATCCGGTCGATGACGCGTTGATGAAGATCACCCACGTGCTGCGCGGCGAGGACTTGCTGCCCTCGACACCACGCCAGATCGCGCTGTATCAGGCATTGATCCGCATCGGTGTGGCGGAACGCGTTCCCGACTTCGCCCATCTACCAAGCGTTCTCGGTGACGGAAACAAGAAGCTGTCCAAGCGTGACCCGCAGTCGAATCTGTTCCTGCACCGCGAACGCGGTTTCATCCCCGAGGGGCTGCTGAATTACCTGGCCCTGCTCGGCTGGGGCATCGCCGAGGATCGCGACGTGTTCAGCCTCGACGAGATGGTCGCCGCGTTCGACGTCGTCGACGTCAACTCGAACCCCGCCCGCTTCGACCAGAAGAAGGCCGATGCGCTCAACGCCGAACACATCCGGCTGCTGAGCGAAGAAGACTTCACCGAACGGCTGCGCGCGTACTTTGCTGCCCACGGCCACGACACCGGGCTCGACGACAGACAATTCGCCGAGGCGGCCCGGCTGGTGCAGACCCGCATCGTCGTGCTGGGCGACGCGTGGGATCTGCTGAAGTTCCTCAACGACGCGGAGTTCACCCTTGACGAGAAGTCGGCAGCCAAGGAGCTGCGTGGCGATGCCGCCCCGGTGCTCGACGCCGCGATCAGCGCGCTCGAGGACGTCGGGGAGTGGACCACGGCGAAGATCGAAATAGCGCTGAAGGTCGCGCTGTTGGAGAACCTGGCCCTAAAGCCGCGCAAGGCGTTCGGTCCGATCCGGGTGGCCGCCACCGGTGCGTCGATCAGCCCACCGCTGTTCGAGTCGCTGGAGCTGCTGGGCCGTGATCGCAGCCTGCGCCGGCTGCGGGCCGGGCGAGACCGTGCCGCGGCCGCCGCGCCGCGGCCGAGGCGTGAGAAGGCACCCGCGAATCTTTGGTAGTCTGCACGTCGGCCCGATACAACACGCGGCGGGAAGTGCCCGCAGCGTGCGGGGCCCAAAAATAGCCTGTGACCTGCGGTTATAGGCAGCCAATGGGGTATGGTGTAATTGGCAACACAGCTGTTTCTGGTACCGCCATTCTAGGTTCGAGTCCTGGTACCCCAGCGATGAGCGCTTGCGCGAAGAGCCGATGATGTGGATTGTTCGACCAGGTCGTCGAGCGCCGCCTCGGCGCCGCGGCGCAACTTAGCATCCAGCTCCGCGTCCCCCAGTGCGGCGCGCAACGTGCCTGGCGATGCGGTCGACGTCGTCGCGCTGGCCAGCTGGGTAGCGGGCGGCCGACCGAGTCCCGCAGACGCGTCGCTGCGCCGAGCAGCCGCGCCGCCTGGTCGTACCCGCCTGCGAGGGCGTGGGCGCCGGCGAGCCCTTCCAGCGAAAGCGCGATGGCGCGGGGGTCCCCGCTGCCGCGGGCAAGCTGGTAGCCCTCGAGCTGCAGCCGGTGCGCGGTGACGTGGTCGCCTCGCTGTTCGGCGATGAAGCCCAGCTCAGCCAGGGCGAGGGCGGTGCCGGCCTGGAATCGCTGCGCCCGATGCCAATCCAACACGTTGCGCATGTGCTTCTCGGCGACGTCGAACTGTCCCGTTCGGCGCGCGCCGAGGCCCAGACCGGTTTCGGCGTACATCTCGGCTGGCTTGAACCCTTGCTCGGCGCCGAGCGTGCGGGCGCGTTCATGCAGCTGCCACGCCCGCTCATGTTGGCCGCGCAGCATCGCAATCCGGCCCAGCCACGACAGTTGGAAGGAGATCTCCGGGGCCAGCTCGAGTTCCTCGGCCATGCTCAGCCCGTTGCGATGGATGCGCTCCGCCCGCTCGTAGTCACCGGCGATCTCGGCGAGGCTGCCGGTGATGTAGCTGGCCTGCAGCTGCCCCCAGCGCTCGCCGAGTTCGTCGAGCAGCGCGGATCCGCGGGCGGCGTCGCGCTCGGAGGCGACGAAATCGCCCGATGACATGTGATGACTGGCCCGGTCGATCAGGGCGACGCCGATGCCCCACTTGTCGCCAAGGGCCTCGAACTCGCGCAGTGCCCCTGTGGTCAGACGCAGACCCTGCGCCATTCCCACCGATGTCGTGACGTACCCGAGGAACCACAACGCGGTGGCCCGGTCGGCCGGGCGGTCGATGCGCTCAGCGATGTCGAATGCGTCGTCGTCGACTATCTCACCGGCCGCGATCGCCAGTCCGGTATCCCAGCACCGGGCGATGTTCCGTCGCTCCTCCGTCCCGCCCGGAACCGCAAGGGCCTGCCGGATCGACCTACGCGCCTCACCGATGCGGCCCCGCAGGAACCAGTACCACGCCATCGCGTTGACGAGCCGCAGCGCCAAATCGGCATCGCCGAGTCCGATGGCGGTTTCCATGGCACGTCGCAGATTCGGTGCTTCCAGGCAGAGTCGCTCCAGCCACGCGCACTGCTCACGGGTTCGCAGCGCGGCAGCGGCCCGCTCGGCGAGTCCCACGTAGTAATCGGCGTGCCTGCGCTGCATGGCTTCCAGTTCGCCCGCCTCGCCCAGTCGCTCCAGCCCATATGCCACAACGGTTTCCAGCATCCGGTAGCGCGGGCCGGCCGCGCGGACCACCAGTGATCTGTCCACCAGGTCGGCGACCAGACCCGCGACATCCCCGGCGGGAACTCCGTCACCGGCGGCCAACGCTTCAACCGCTGCCAAGTCGGCGCCCTCGGCGTGGATGGCCATGCGCCGAAGCACGATCTGCTGCGGCTCGCTCAATAGTTGCCAACTCCAGTCCAGCAGCGCCCGTAGCGTGCGGTGCCGTGTCGGGCCGCTCGAGTTCCGTTGGCCAGCAACCGAAACCGATCGTCCAGGCGGTGCAGCAGCTCGTGTGGTCCAAGCGCTCGGATGCGAGTGGCGGCGAGCTCCAATGCCAGCGGAACGCCGTCAAGGCGGCGGCAGATCGCGGCGACCGCGGCGGCGTTGTCCGCGTCGATGGCGAAACCGGGATCGGCGGCGGCGGCTCGGGCCGCGAACAGCTGAACCGAACTGAACGCCCGAACATCCTCGGCGGCAACGGATCCCGGACCGGGAACGCTCAACGGCGGAACATTCCACACCACTTCGCCGACCACCCCCAGCGGGAGCTGACTGGTCGCCAGGATGCGCAGTCCGGGTGCGGCTTCCAGGAGTTTGGCGGCCAGCCCCGCCACCGGCTCGACCACGCCCTCGCAGTTGTCGAGCACCAGAGCAATGTCCTTGTCCCGCAGGTATTCCGCCAATCGCTTGGCGTCGCAGCCATGTTCGTCACGGATGTTCAGCGTCGCCGCGAAGACGTCGACGATGAGCTCCTCCGGCGGGCATTGTTCGGCGCTACCGTGCCGGTCCAAGCCGCTGAGTTCGATCAGCCACGCGTTGGGCAGTTGGCGCGCGGTCTGCAGCGCGAGCCGGGTCTTGCCCACGCCGCCGGGGCCGGTGAGTGTGACGAGCCTGCGCGCCGCTCAGCAGCGACAGCGACGGACTGCACCGCGTCGTCACGGCCGACCAGTTCGGTCAGCGGCTCCGGCAGGTTGGTGCCGAGGCCGTCGACGGTATTGCCAACGCCGGATCCTGCTCCAGGATCGCCTGTGGAGGGCGGCGATCTCGGGGCCCGGCGTCAGCCCAAGCTCGTCGGCCAACAGGCGGCGCAGTTCCCGATAGCTGTCCAGCGCTTCGTTCTGCCGCCCTGCCCGGTACAGCGCACGCATCTGCAGCGCGCGCAGCCGTTCACGCAGCGGATGGGCGGCAACCAGCTCACCGAGCTCGCCGACCACCGCGTCGTGGTCACCGAGCTCGAGCCTGGCCGCGGCCCAATCCTCCTGCGCGGCCAGCCGTTCTTCGTCGATCGGGCGATGACCGGCGCCGCGAACCGTTCATCGGCGACTCGTCGCAAGCCGGACCGCGCCACAGCGCCAGCGCATCGGCGAGCAGGCGAGACCGGGTGCGGACGTCGTCGCTGTCACGGGCACGCGCGACCAGCGCGCGAAATTGCGTCACATCCAGATCCACCGGCATGAGATAACTGCCGCGCCGGTGGACGACCAGCTTGCCGCTGCCGGGCTGCGCCTGCTCCAGCACCCTGCGCAGCTGGGAGACCTTGGTCTGCAGGGTGTTCAGCGGGTTGCCCGGCGGCCGTTCGCCCCATAGGTCGTCGATCGAGTCGATCCCCAGACAGCGGCTGGCCCTCATGCAGCAGCAGGTCGGCGAGCAGGAGGCGCACCTTGGCCTCGGGCACGCTGACCTCCCGGCCGTCGTCGGTCCACACCGCGAGCGGGCCCAACACCCCGAAACGCACGCTACCGACGGTATCCGGACCCGGTGACAACGTCATGCGCCGGCCGTGCGTGAATCGTGCGTGGGCGTCGGCACAGTGGCGGCATGCCAGATTTCAGCAAGCCCTCGGTGACGGTGATCGGCCTCGGTTCGATGGGGTCGGCGCTGGCGGCAGCCGTTCTCGCGGCGGGATATCCGACCACGGTGTGGAACCGCAGCCCCGAACGGGCCCAACCGCTGGTGGCCGCAGGCGCCGTCGCCGCCGACAACCCGTCCGAAGCGATCGAAGCCTCCCGACTGGTGATCGTCTGCCTGTTGGACATGGCTTCGGTGACCGAAGTTCTCGACCCCGCCAAGGACGCGCTCGCCGGTCGTGTCCTGGTCAATCTCACCAACGGCACCCCCGCGCAGGCCCGCGAACTCGCCGGCCGCTACGACTCCGACTATCTGGACGGCGGCATCATGGCCGTGCCGCCGACGATCGGCACACCGGATGCGTTCGTGTTCTATAGCGGCTCGCGCAGCGCGTTCGACACCAACCGCGCCGTGCTGGACCTCTTCGGGGAGAGCCGCTATGTCGGCGACGACGCCGGGCTGGCCGCGCTGCACGACATCGCGCTGCTGTCCGGGATGTACGGCATGTTCATCGGCAGCATGCACGCGCTGGCCCTCGTCAGCTCGGCGGGCATCCCGGCCACGACATTCGCGCCGCTGCTCAAGCGCTACATCGACGCGATGCTCGGCTTCGTCGACGGTGCCGCCGAACAGATCGACAAGCGGGACTACACCATCGACGTGGTCTCCAACATCGGCATGCAGTCGGCCGCCTACGTCAATCTCATTGAAACAGCGAGGGATCAGGGCATCAGCCCCGAACTCATCGCGCCGCTGGGACCCCTGATGGCGCGCCGTGTCGCCGCCGGCCACGGACACGAAGATCTGGCCGGCGTCGTCGAACTACTCAAGGAGGGCAAGTGATTACGTTTATCGGTACGGGTCCGATGGGCCAGGCGATGGTGCGGGCCTTGGTGAAAGCCGGGCACGAGGTGACGGTGTGGAACCGGACACCGTCGAAGGCCGAGGGATTGGGTGCGACGGTCGCGCCGACCGTCGCGGACGCGCTGGCCGCCAGCGACGTGGTGTTCCTGAGCCTGACCGACTACCAGGTGATGTTCGATCTGCTCGACGGCCAGGCCGTCGACGGCAAGACGATCATCAACCTCAGCTCGGACACACCGGCGACGACGCGCCGGGCCGCGGAATGGGTGGCGCAACAGGGCGCGACGCTGATCGTCGGGGGAGTGATGGTGCCCGAGGAGCTCGTCGCAACGGATTCTTCGTATGTCTTCTACAGCGGGCCGGAAGATGTTGTGCGGCAATATGAATCGGTGCTCGCGGTGATCGGCCGGGTCGACTTCGTCGGGGAGGACCCGGCGCTGGCGCAGTTGTTCTATCAGGCGCAGTTGGACCATCTTCCTGACGTCGCTGGCCGCGTACCTGCACGCGACCGCGCTGGTGGGTTCGGCAGGCCTCGGGCCCGACGATTTTCTGCCGTATGCCACCGAGACATTCGACAACCTGTCGTACTACCTGCCGGAGGCCGCCGAAAACATTGCCAGCGGCCAACATCCGGGCGACGCGCGCCAACATCGTCATGATGGGCGCCACCGCCGACCACATCGTCGGCGCCAGCACCGAGGCCAAGCTCGATCTGGCGTTGCCGCAGGCGGTGAAGTCGCTTTACGACCGCGCGATCGCAGCGGGGCGCGGCGGCGAAACCTGGACCACTCTGTACGAGGTGATCGTGCCGTGAAGGCGTCGGTGATCGGGCTGGGCCAGATGGGCGCGGCCATTGCGGCAGCACTGGTTTCGGCGGGCCACGACGTCACGGTGTGGAATCGCACGCCCGGCAAGGCGGTCGAGAACACGATCGTGGCGCCGACGGCCGCGGACGCGATCACGGCGAGCCCGGTGGCGCTGGCGGTGGTGTCCGACTACGCGACGGTGCGTGAGCTGTTCGCCGATGCGACTGGCGGCGCGTTGATCAACCTGGCGACCGGCACGCCCGAGGAAGCGCAGGAGATGGCCGAGTGGGCCGCGGCGCGCGGGTCGACTATCTGGACGGCGCGATGCTCGCGGTGCCGCAATCCGTCGCCACACCCGACGCGCAGTTCCTCTACAGCGGGTCAACGCCGTCTTCGACGAGCACCGAGAAATCCTCGATGCGGTGGCGACCAGCCGCTACCTCGGGCCGGACCCGACCGTGGCCGCGGTGTGGGACAGCGCGCTGCTCGGCATCGGGTATTCGCGTTGCTCGGATATCTGCATGCGGCCGCCCTGCTGGACACCGCGGGGACGTCGCCGTCGCAGTTCCAGCCGATGGTCGGCCAGTGGCTCACCACGATGGCGGGTTGATGGCCGAGCTCGGCGGGGAGATCGAGGCCGGCGAGTACCGCGACGCGACCTCGTCGGTTGGATTGAACCGGTGGGCGGTGGCCAAGCTCGTCAACACCAGCCTGGTCCGCGGTGTTTCGGCGGAACCATTGACCACGCTTCGGGCGCTGCTGGACCGTGCGGTCGCCGACGGTCGGGCCGACGAGAGCGTGGGCAGCCTGTACGAGTCGCTGCGAAGGACCGCGTAGCGCTGCGGTTTTGCAGTTGACCTGCACTGGTGGGCTATGCTGTCACTCCGGCGCGCCTCGGCGTGCCACACGGATGGTCCGGCCCCGTCGTCTAGCGGCCTAGGACGCCGCCCTCTCACGGCGGTAGCGTGGGTTCGAATCCCATCGGGGCTACAGATTTCTCTGCGCGAGAAGACGTAAAATCGCACAATTTCGCCGCTGGTAATGGGATTCTGCGTCTGCTCGCCAGCATCTAGAGCCGGCGGGTCAATGCGTCGGCGGCCGCCAACAGGTCTGCGGCCCATCGCGCACCGGGTCGCCGGCCCATCCGGTCGATCGGCCCCGACACCGACACCGCCGCGATCACCGCGCCGCGGCCGTCGCGCACCGGCGCCGAGACACTGGCCACTCCCGGCTCCCGCTCGGCGGCGCTCTGCGCCCAGCCGCGCTTGCGCACTTCGGCCAGCGTTCGGTCGGTGAACTTCGCGGCGGGCAGCACCGCCTGCTGCGTCGCGGCGATCCGCGTAGGCCAGCAGCACCTTGGCGCCCGAGCCCGGCCGTCATCGGCAACCGCGTGCCGACCGGCACCGTATCGCGAAGACCGGCAGGCGGTTCCAGCGCCGCCACGCAGATCCGCGACGTGCCCTCGCGACGGTAAAGCTGCACGCTCTCGCCGGTGATCTCCCGCAGCCGCGGCAACACCACCGCACCGGCGGCCAGCAGCGGATCGTTGACCTGCCCGGCCAATTCGGTCAGCGCGGGACCCAGCCGCCACCGCCCGTCGCCGTTGCGGCTCAGCAGCCGATGCACTTCCAGGCCCGCGGCCAGCCGATGCGCGGTGGCGCGGGGCAGTCCGGTGCGCTCGCACAGCTCGGCCAGCCCACACGGCGAGTCGGCCACCGCGTGCAGCACCCCCACCGCTTTGTCCAGCACGCCGATGCCGCTATCCTGTCTCACAGAGGAGATACTAGCGTCCCAGATTGTGAGATAGTCAAGATGGTCGCTCAGGCTAAGCCCCGCACGCTGGCAGAAAAAGTGTGGGCAGACCACGTCGTCGCCCTCGGCCCCGGCGAAGGTGCCGCACGCGAGCCCGACCTGATCTACATCGACCTGCACCTCGTGCATGAGGTCACCAGCCCGCAGGCCTTCGACGGGCTGCGGCTGGCCGGGCGCACGGTGCGCCGGCCCGATCTGACGATCGCCACCGAGGACCACAACGTGCCGACGATCGACATCGACAAGCCGATCGCCGACCCGATCTCGCGCACCCAGGTCGAGACGCTGCGCCGCAATTGCGAAGAGTTCGGCATCCGGCTGCATCCGATGGGCGACGCCGAACAAGGCATCGTGCACATCATCGGCCCGCAGCTGGGACTGACCCAGCCCGGCATGACGGTCGTCTGCGGCGACAGCCACACCTCAACCCACGGTGCGTTCGGTGCACTCGCGATGGGCATCGGCACGTCGGAGGTCGAGCATGTGCTCGCCACGCAGACGTTGCCGCTGCGTCCGTTCAAGACGATGGCGGTCAATGTGGACGGTCAACTGCCGCCCGGTGTCAGTGCGAAGGACATCATCCTCGCGGTGATCGCGAAGATCGGCACCGGCGGGGGACAGGGCCACGTCATCGAATACCGCGGCAGCGCCATCGAATCGCTGTCGATGGAGGGCCGGATGACGATCTGCAACATGAGCATCGAGGCCGGTGCCCGCGCCGGAATGGTCGCGCCGGACGAAACAACGTTCGAATTTCTGCGCGGGCGTCCGCACGCACCGCAGGGCGCCGACTGGGATGCGGCGGTCGCGGCGTGGAGCCAACTGCGCACCGACGAGGGCGCAGAATTCGACACCGAGGTCTACATCGACGCGTCGACGCTGAGCCCGTTCGTCACGTGGGGCACCAACCCCGGGCAGGGCGTGCCGCTGTCGGGTTCGGTGCCCGACCCCGAGCTGATGTTCGACGACGCGCGAGCGCCAGTCGGCCGAAAAAGCGTTGGCGTACATGGATCTTCGGCCCGGAACGGCGATGCGCGACATCGCGGTGGACACCGTTTTCGTCGGCTCGTGCACCAACGGCAGGATCGAGGATCTGCGTGTGGTCGCCGACGTCCTGCGCGGCCGCAAGGTCGCCGACGGCGTGCGGATGCTCGATCGTGCCCGGCTCGATGCGGGTGCGCGCGCAGGCCGAATCCGAAGGCCTCGGCGAGATCTTCACCGCCGCCGGGGCGGAGTGGCGACAGGCCGGCTGCTCGATGTGCCTTGGCATGAATCCCGACCAACTCTCGCCGGGGCAACGCTGCGCGTCGACGTCCAACCGCAATTTCGAGGGCAGGCAGGGCAAGGGCGGCCGCACACATTTGGTGTCGCCTGCCGTCGCCGCCGCCACCGCTGTGCGCGGCACGTTGTCGTCGCCCGCCGATCTGCCCGCCGCACGACGCACTAACAGGAGACGTCAATGGAAGCTTTTCGCACTCACACCGGCATCGGCGTTCCGCTGCGCCGGTCGAATGTCGACACCGACCAAATCATCCCGGCGGTCTATTTGAAGCGGGTCACCCGAACGGGTTTCGAGGATGGACTGTTCGCGGCCTGGCGCAACGACCCGTCTTCGTTCTGAATCTGGGCCCGTTCGACAAGGGGTCGGTTTTGGTCGCGGGTCCGGATTTCGGCACCGGGTCGTCGCGCGAGCATGCCGTCTGGGCGCTGATGGACTTCGGCTTCCGGGTGGTTATCTCGTCCCGGTTCGCCGATATTTTTCGGGGCAACGCGGGCAAGGCGGGGCTATTGGCGGCAGAAGTCGCTCAAGATGATGTGGAACTGCTGTGGAAGCTCATCGAGCAGCATCCGGGCATGGAAATCACTGTGAATCTTCAAGATCGGAATATCGTCGCGGGAACGGTCATGGTGCCGTTCACTATTGACGATTACACCGCCTGGCGACTGCTCGAAGGACTCGACGATATAGGCCTTACGCTGCGAAAACTCGATGAGATCGAGTCGTACGAAGCGCGTCGACCGAGCTGGAAACCACGCACCCTGCCAGCCTGACGAATGGCTCGCGGCGACCCGAAATCGCCGCCTTTAACCCGGTTCTCGGACGCCCTTGCAGGAGGCCAAGGGCGGCAAGCGGATTGCCGAAAAGTTCGCCAGCTACGCCCGAAATTGCGCGTGGCTCTTGGAAATCAGTGGCCATTGGGTTTACCGTGTCCTCTAGTCGGTCCAAAGAGGACCACTGGTTTCGGAGGTTATGCATGAACAAAGCAGAGCTCATCGACGTACTCACGGAGAAATTGGGCTCGGATCGTCGGCAAGCAACCGCGGCGGTGGAGAACGTCGTCGACACCATCGTGCGCGCGGTGCATAAGGGTGACAGCGTCACCATTACCGGATTCGGCGTTTTCGAGCAGCGCCGTCGTGCAGCCCGGGTCGCGCGTAATCCGCGCACCGGCGAGACGGTGAAAGTCAAGCCCACCTCCGTGCCGGCATTTCGTCCCGGCGCTCAATTCAAAGCGGTTGTTTCTGGCGCACAGCGCCTCCCGGCGGAAGGACCAGCAGTGAAGCGTGGCGTGACCGCGGGCACTGCCCGCAAGGCCGTCAAGAAGGCCGCCGTCAAGAAGGCAGTGCGGAAGGCGGCCGTCAAGAAGGCGGTCAAGCGCACGGCTGCCAAGAAGGCCGTGAAGAAGGCCGCAGTCAAGAAGGCCGTCAAGCGGACCGCAGCCAAGAAGGCCGTGAAGCAGGCCGCAGTCAAGAAGGCCGTGAAGAAGGCCGCAGTCAAGAAGGCTGTGAAGAAGGCCGCCGGCTCAAGAAGGCCGCCGCCAAGAAGACCGCACGCAAGGCCCCGGCCCGCAAGGCCCCGGCCAAGCGCGGCCGCAAGTAACTTCGGCATTCGCGGATACGCCGTGGGTCACTGCGACCCACGGCGCGCCTGTGTGTCGTGAGATCGGCTAGGCCGCTTCGGCCTCCACGATCGACGGCGGGCCGACGGTCGGGATCACCCGCGTGCAGCGGAAGCCGGCGGTGCGTAACAATTCCGCATACTCGTCAGCCGTGCGCTCCTTGCCGGTTCCGGTAACCAGCATCTCCAGGTCCAGCAGTTTCGACAGATGTTCGCGGCCGTCGTCCGGCACGACACACTCGATGACCAATAGCTTTGCGTCACTGGACATCGCGGCGCGGACATTGCGCAGGATCTGTAACACTCTGGATTCATCCCAGTCGTGCACGATGTGCTTGAGCACATAGACATCCCCGTGTGACGGCACGGATTCAAAAAACGATCCGCCGACGACGGAGCATCGATCCGCCACGCCTGCGGCGTCGAGCAAAGCGGGCGCTCCCTTCACGACGGACTCGGAGTCGAACAGTATTCCGTTCGTCTGAGGCCATTTCCGCAGTATCGCGGCCAACAACCGGCCCTGTCCGCCGCCGACATCGACGATGGTGCCGCACGTCGGTGAAGTCATATGCGCCGAGTACGACCGGGGTCTCCATGTCTGACACGCTGGTCATCGCGTCGTTGAAGATCGCCGCGAACTCCGGATCGTCTTCAAGGAACTCGAACATCGGCTTGCCGCGCAGCGCTTCGACGGTCGGCCGCCCGGTCCGCACCGCCCAAGGCAATTGGCCCCAATGTTCCCAATGCCGCTGATCACCCCAGAACAGCACGATGCCCCGGACCGATGCCTGGCGCGTCGGAACGCAAGGCATCCGCCAGCGGCGTCAACGCGAAACGTCCGTCGCGCTGTTGTGCGAATATTCCTCGGCTGGCCAGCGTCCGCAGCAGCCGGGCTAACGCGTCGGGGTTGGCGTCGACCGTTGCGGCGATGGCCTCGGCCGTCAGCGGCCCGTCGCTCAGCACGTCGGCGATGCCGAATTTCGCCGCGGTGTAGATGGCCCGCGCGAAGAATGCACCGGTCATCATGTCCTGAACTGCGATTGGCGCGGGCACCAACTTCTGATCGACGCGGCGCAGTCGGCGGCGCACCGAATCGACCACGCGGGCAACAGCGGGCGGGTGGCAATTTGGGTCCGGCAGTCATAGCGATCCTCTCCAGCCGGCGGCCGCCTGTCAGAAGCTACTTCTTGGCGGCCAACGGGCTGCCGATGTGGTCGGCGGCCACCAAGCGCCCGTCGGCCAACGACATCACCCAGGTACTGCCCTTGCGGTTGCGTGACTTGTCCGGGCGCACGCCGTCGCGTTCGCACCACCACGCGATCAGGTCGGGAATCACCTTGCCCTGCGTGCAGATCACCGGGCGTGCCACCGGAGGCGGCGATTTCGAGGATGCGCTGCCGAGCCGCCTTGCGGTTCTCCGCATACGCTTCCTCGGTCAGCATGCGGCTCGTCGTGGATCGTCGCGCCGAGTTCCTCGGCCAACGGTTCGAGTGTCTGACGGCAGCGCACCCGGTCCGCCGCGTACAGCTTGCCGGCGCCGAACGCGAGCAGCTGTCCGACGAGGACTCGGCCTGTGCGCGGCCGTGCTTGTCCAATGGCCGCTTTGGTCGTCACCCTTGTAGCGCGACTTGCTGCCCGCGGTCCCGTGCCGCACGATCAGCACCGTCTGCGTGTCGACTGGTCCTTTGGCGAAGCGGCGCAACACTTTCCGGTCGTGTGGGTACTGAAGCTGCTTGATCGCCTGGGCGACCGGCAGCCATTTGAGCTCGTCGACTTCGGCGTTGGGAGTGAATGCGCCGTCGACGCAGCGCGCCGCCCAGTACCGCACCTTCTTGATGCCCTGCTCGACCGGATAGCTGACGGCGGTGAGTCGCCGGCCGAGGTGCGACGTGTAGCCGGTCTCCTCGTGCACCTCGCGCACGGCGGTGACGGGTTCGGTTTCGCCGGGGTCGACCTTGCCCTTGGGCAGTGACCAGTCGTCGTAGCGCGGACGGTGGATGATCGCGATCTCCGGCGCCGCGGGGTCACCGTTGGGTCGCCACAGCACCGCGCCCGCTGCAAGGACGGCCTTGCTCGCCGGGACCGCGTCTGGCGGGGTCTCCTTCGGCACCTCAACTCCTGCAGGTCATCCGGAGCCGTCGGCTGGCGCCGCACACGCCGACCGATCGTCTCACGGGTGTCGGTGGCGTTCCATCAGCGACACCTGATGGTCGCGAACGGTCTGGCCTTTCTGCGGCGACGCGGTCCAGTGACCGTCCACGCCCAGCTCCCAGCATCGGGTCGCGGGATCCATCGCGGACTCGAAGACGTCGTTCAGTTGAGCAGTCAGCCTCGGATCCTTCACCTGAGCCATCACTTCGACACGTCGGTCGAGATTGCGATGCATCATGTCGGCGCTGCCGATCCAGAACTCGTCGATGGCGCGGAAGTGAATAATCCGCGAGTGTTCGAGGAACCGGCCGAGGATCGAGCGCACGACGATGTTGTCGGAGTATCCGGGCGCACCGGGCCGCAGCGCGCAGATGCCACGCACCACCACCTCGACGCGGACGCCGGCCTGCGACGCGCGGTAGAGCGCGTCGATCACCTGCTCGTCCACCAACGCGTTGGCCTTCAGCCGGATCATGCCGTCGGCGCCGTCACGGGTGGCGGCGATTTCACGCTCGATGCGTTCGATGATGCCCCTGCGCACGCCGTGCGGCGCCACCAGCAGGTTGCGGTAGGAGTCCTTGCGCGAGTATCCGGTCAGCGAGTTGAACAGGTCGGTGAGGTCGGCACCGATGTCGGGCGCGGCGGTCAGCAGGCCGACATCTTCATATAGCCGCGCAGTTTTCGGGTTGTAGTTGCCGGTACCGATGTGGCAGTAGCGCCGGATCATCGATCCCTCGCGGCGCACCACCAACGCCGTCTTGCAGTGCGTCTTCAACCCGATCAGCCCGTACACCACGTGCACGCCGGCCTGTTCCAGTGCGCGCGCCCACTTGATGTTGGCCTGCTCGTCGAATCGCGCCTTGATCTCGACGAGCGCGACGACCTGCTTGCCGGCCTCGGCTGCGTCGATGAGCGCGTTGACGATCGGGGAATCGCCGGAGGTGCGGTACAGCGTCTGCTTGATCGCCAGCACGTTGGGATCGGCGGCGGCCTGTTCGATGAATCGTTGCACCGTCGTCGAGAACGAGTCGTAGGGATGGTGCACGAGCACGTCCCCGTCGCGCAGCGTGGCGAAGATGCTCTTGGGTGTTTCCCGCTCGCCGAACGCGGGTGGCGTCGCCGGCACGAACGGCGGATCCTTCAGCGCCGGCCGGTCGACGCCGTAGATCTGCCACAGCGACGTCAGATCCAGCAGCCCCGGCACCTCGATGACGTCGCCGGGATCGACGTCGAGTTCACGAAGCAGCAACTCGAGCATGCTCTCGGTCATGTCGTCGGAGACTTCGAGCCGAACCGGCGAACCGAAGCGCCGCCGCGCCAATTCCCGCTCCAGCGCCTGCAGCAGGTCTTCGTCGCGGTCCTCTTCCACCTCGAAATCCGCGTTGCGGGTGATGCGGAACGCGTGGTGCTCGACGATTTCCAGGCCCGGGAAGAGCACCGGCAGGAACGCGGCGATCAGCTCCTCCATCGGCAGGAACCGCACGACATCCGGACGTGCCTTCGCGACGGCTCAGCTCGACGAAGCGATCGACGTTGTCGGGCACCTTGATTCGGGCGAAGTGCTGGCCGCCGTCGTCGGGATGCTTGACGGTGATCGCCAGGTTCAGGCTCAGGCCGCTGACGAACGGGAACGGGTGCGCCGGGTCGACCGCCAGCGGCGTCAGCACCGGGAACACCTGCTCGTGGAAGTACGTCGACAGCCGCCCGCGTTCGGCGTCGTCGAGTTCGGACCACGTGACGATCAGAATGCCTTCGTCGGCCAGCGCCGGACGAACCGAGTCGAGGAACACGTGCGCGTGCCGGCCGGCGATCTGTTGGGTGCGCTCACTGATGCGGCGCAACTGCTCGCGCGGCGACAGGCCGTCGGCCGACCGCACCGACAGACCCATTTCGTCGCGGCGCTTCAGACCCGCGACGCGCACCATGTAGAACTCGTCGAGGTTCGACGCGAAGATCGCCAGGAACTTCGCCCGCTCGAGCAACGGCAGCGACGTGTCGGCGGCAAGTGCGAGCACGCGCGCGTTGAACTCCAGCCAGCTCAGCTCGCGGTTGAGGTAGCGGTCCTCGGGCAGGGCGTTGTCGATGGCCGGTGACGTCGCAGCGGGCGGCGCCTCGGGCGCGGCATCGCCCGACTCCGGCGGCCGAACGGCGATCGTGGTCGACGTCGCCGTGTCGTCGGCTCGGATCTGGGCTTCGGCTTCAGTCATCTTTCCGATGATCCCTTATCGACCAGTGGTCCTGCTACCGCGAGGATCCCGTCGCCTGCTGTTCACCTGGGCGCCGATGGCCTGCGCCGTTGCCGCGCCGACGCCAAGGCGGCGCGCGACCAGCAGATCATCGGGCGTGTCGATGTCGCACCGCAGCCCGGGCCATGCGCCCGTCAATTCGATGGCACCCGAATGCCGATGCCGCTGCGCCGAATCAGGGCCGAATTGCGGGTCGAGCGCGACGCCGAACGCGAACAACGCAGACGTGCCCGTGCCGTGCCGGTCGCCGACGAAGCTGCGCCGGTACTGCCGGGCCGCCGCGATCGCTTCGGCCAGTTCCTGTGGCTGAAGCGCGGGCAGATCTCCTTGCAGCGCAACGATATTCGGCGTCTCCTCGCGTACCGACGCCTCGGCGGCGGCGATGGCGTTGTTCAGCGGGTTGCGGTGGCCGTCGGGTGTCGGGTCGACGAGCACCCGCGCACCGAGTCTGACGCGCGGCGGCGGCGGCAACGTCGTCGGGGGTCACGACGGTGACGGCCTGCAACGCCGAGACGGCCGATGCGGCGGTGATGGTGTCCATCAGCATCGCGAGCACCACGTTTTCCCGGGTAGCAGACGAGAACACCGGCGCCAGCCTGGTCTTGGCGGCCGTGAGCCGCTTTACGGCGATCACCAGTCCCACATCCGCGGTCGCCGGCGTCCGCTCGTCCGCTCATGAGCGCCATCCTGCCAGCACCGCGGACCGCGCTAGGGTTGAGCGGTGGTGGAGGCGGCGGTGATGGGGGCCGGTGCGTGGGGGACGGCACTGGCCAAGGTCTTGGCGGACGCCGGCAGCGATGTCGCGTTATGGGCCCGCCGCCCCGAGCTGGCCGACGAGATCAACGACACCCATCGCAATACCGGCTACGTCGGCGACGCCGAGCTGCCGAAGTCGATCCGCGCGACCAGTGACCCGGCCGAGGCGCTGTCCGGCGCCTGCACGGTGCTGCTCGCGGTGCCGTCGCAGACGCTGCGCGCCAATCTCGAGCAGTGGACGGGCCTGATCGGCGACGACGTCACGCTGGTCAGCCTGGCCAAGGGCATCGAGCTCGACACTCTGATGCGGATGAGCCAGGTCATCGTGCAGGTGACCGGAGCCGACCCGTCACGGGTGGCGGCGGTCACCGGCCCGAATCTGGCCAGCGAGATCGTCGACGAACAACCGGCCGCCACCGTCGTCGCCTGCAGCGACTCCGGCAGGGCGGTGACGTTGCAGCGCGCGCTGTCCACCCGATACTTCCGGCCGTACACCAACGCCGACGTCATCGGCGCCGAAGTCGGCGGGGCATGCAAGAACGTCATCGCGCTGGCCTGCGGTATGGCGGCCGGCGTCGGGCTGGGGGAGAACACCCTGGCCGCGATCATCACCCGCGGGCTGGCCGAGATCATGCGGCTGGGAGTGGCGTTGGGCGCCAAGCCGGTCACCCTCGCCGGGCTGGCCGGAGTCGGCGATCTGGTGGCCACGTGCACGTCGCCGCACTCCCGCAACCGGACGTTCGGCTACCGGCTCGGGCAGGGCGGCACCGTGGAGTCGGCCATGCAGGCCGCGGGTGGACACATCGCCGAGGGTGTGTCGTCGTGCCAATCGGTGCTGGCCCTGGCGTCGAGCTACGACGTCGAAATGCCGCTCACGGAGGCCGTGCATCGGGTCTGCCACAAGGGTTTATCCGTCGACGAGGCAGTCGCACTGCTGCTCGGACGCAGCACCAAATCGGAGTGAAGAAGATGGGCGTCAAGTACGGCGATTCCACCCGCAGTGTGAAAGCGGTTGGCTCGGAAGCCATTCCGGGTGAACCCGTCGCGCCCATGCCCGTTCCGGCGTCGACGTATCACCTCTCGCCCGATGAGACCGAGTTGCAGGACAGCTATGGCCGTAGCTCCAATCCGACGTGGCGCCAACTGGAGTCGGCTTTGGCCGAACTCGAGGGAGCGGCGTCGGCGTTGACGTTCGGCTCGGGCATGGCCGCGATCACGTCGGTGCTGCGGGTGCTGGCCAAGCCCGGCAAGAAGCTCGTCGTGCCGGCAGATGGCTACTACCAAGTGCGCCGATATGCTGCGGAATACCTTGCGCCACAAGGCGTGACGGTTGTCGAAGCAAACAGCGCCGACATGTGCGCCGCATCGGCCGACGCCGATGTTGTGCTCGCCGAAACCCCAGTCAATCCCGGCTTGGATGTCGTCGATCTGTACCGGCTGGCGATGAAATGCCGTGGTCGCGGCTCCACCCTGGTCGTCGACAACACCACTGCCACACCGCTGGGCCAGCAGCCGCTCTCGTTCGGTGCCGACCTGGTGGTGGCCAGCGCCACCAAGTCGTTGTCGGGACACAGCGATCTTGTCGCCGGCTACGTCGCCGGCAGCCATGCCGATCTGATGGCGGCGGTGGAACAGGACCGGCTGCTTGCCGGGCCGATCCTTGGCGCGTTCGAAGCGTGGCTGGTGCTGCGCAGCCTGGGTAGCGCCGGGCTGCGGTTCGAACGGCAGTGCCAGAACGCGCAGGCGGTTGCGGTGATGCTGCGTGCCCATCCGGCGGTGCGATCCGTGCGCTATCCGGGTCTGCCCGATGATCCGTCGCATCAGGTCGCGACGGGGCAGATGCGGCGGTTCGGCGGCCTGGTCGCCGTGGAACTCGAAGACGGGGCGGCGGTGCAAAAGCTGGTGGAGCGCAGTGAGCTGCTGATCTCGTCGACGAGCTTCGGTGGCATTCACACCTCGGTCGACCGTCGCGCCCGGTGGGGTGATGCTGTCAGTGACGGCTTCGCGCGGATCTCGCTAGGGATAGAGGACACCGACGACCTGATCGCGGACATCGAGCAGGCTTTGGGGTGACGTCGGCCGCGCGAACCTGAGCGTGTGCCCGAAAAACTTCGGTAGGTCGCACACATGCTCAGTTTCGGCCGTTCACCTGCTGATGGACGCTCGCGGGCCTTGGGGTAAAGCCCAGGTGATGGCGGCGCCGCGTGCGGCCGGCGGCCAAACCGGTAGCGTCTCTAGCTTGTGACTGCCCGCATCCGAGTCGCCGTCGTCTACGGCGGACGCAGCTCCGAGCACGCGATTTCGTGTGTTTCCGCAGGCAGCATCCTGCGCAACCTCGATCCCGAGCGCTTCGAGGTGGTCGCGGTCGGCATCACTGCCCGGCGGCTCGTGGATGCTGACGAATGCCGAGCCGGACACCCTGGCGATCACCGACGGTCGGCTGCCCGAGGTGACCGGGACGTCGGGCACGGAACTGGCCCTGCCCGCCGACCCGGGACGCAGTGGCGAACTCCTGTCGCTCGGTCAAGGGGCTGGCGAACTGCTGGACAGCGGTCGACGTCGTCTTTCCCGTGCTGCACGGTCCCTACGGTGAAGACGGCACGATTCAGGGCCTGCTCGAGCTGGCCGGGGTGCCCTACGTCGGCGCGGGCGTGCTGGCCAGCGCGACCGGTATGGACAAGGAGTTCACCAAGAAGCTGCTTGTCGCCGAGGGCCTGCCGATCGGCGACCACGTCGTGCTGCGGCCGCGCCAGGACACGGTGGCTCGAGGACCGCGAACGGCTCGGCCTGCCGGTGTTCGTCAAGCCCGCGCGCGGCGGATCCGTCGATCGGGGTGACCCGGGTGAGTGCCTGGGATGAGCTGCCCGAGGCGATCGGTTTGGCACGTCGGCATGATCCGAAGGTGATCGTCGAGGCGGCGGTGCCCGGACGCGAATTGGAATGCGGCGTACTGGAATTCCCCGATGGCCGGGTCGAAGCCAGCACCGTCGGCGAGATCCGGGTGGACGGTGTGCGGGGACGCGAGGACGCGTTCTATGACTTCGCGACGAAGTATCTCGAGGATGCCGCCGAGCTGGATGTGCCCGCCAAGATCGACGACGACGTCGCAGATGTGGTGCGCCAGTTGGCGATTCGGGCATTCCGCGCGATCGACTGCCAGGGCCTGGCCCGTGTCGACTTCTTCCTCACCGACAACGGGCCGGTGGTCAACGAGATCAACACCATGCCCGGCTTCACGACCATTTCGATGTACCCGCGGATGTGGGCGGCCAGCGGGGTGGACTACCCAACGTTGTTGGCCACCATGGTCGAAACCGCATTGAAGCGGGGCACGGGTCTGCGTTAGCTTTGGCGCGCGATCCGCGAACGTGCGTGTATCGTTGCGGCGACACGCCGGGTAGCGGCGGCATTTTGCGCACGTACCCAGCTTCGCGTGGGCCCTACGCGCTCAGCCAACCGGCGCAGGGTCAATAGGCTTGGCGGGCAACGATTTTGCGATCACTTGCGAAATCTCCTGGATCGGCGTTGGGCCCGACCCCTGCGGCAACGTCAGCGCGACGTACACCGGACGGTCGACGGCGAACCAGGTGCTGCGGCCTTGGTCCGCGACCTCGAACCACTGCACTGCGTCGACGACCTGAAGCGGCGAGCCGACGACGAATTCGGCGGGCCGGTCCAGGCCGCAGCGCAGAATGACGGCCTCACCGTCAGGGGTTGCCCGCCACGCCGCCGCGCCCGCCGGTGCGGGATCGGCTGCGGGCGCGCGTCGATAGTCACCCAGTTGATCGGGCAGCGCATCCAAAAGCGTGCGGCATTCCGCACTATCCGCATTGCGGCGCCGGCACCGTCGCGATCGCCACCGCATCCTGCTCGGGTGGGCTCTGCCGCAGCGCCGCGAAGGCCAGGATCGCGATGACCGCGCCGACGGCCACCACGATCGCCGCAATCAGCAATGCCCGCGGCGGACCGTCGCGGGTCTCGGAATCCACGAGCCAGAACTCTATGGCCGTACTCCGTTGGCGATCGGGCAGGTCAGGGTGCGGGTGATGCCGGTGACCTGCTGCACGCTGGACACGACGTTGGCCTGAAGATCTTCGAAGGTTTCGGCGCCGATGCGCACCACCACGTCATACGGCCCGGTCACGTACTCCGACGACAGCACACCGGGAAGGGCGGCGAGCTGCTTCGCAACGACCTCGGCGCGGCCCACCTCGGTCTGGATCAGCATGAAAGCCTCGACCACCCCGTTATCCCTCCCGTTGACTGCATAGACTGCTACGCCGCAGGCCAAACGTACCGCAGCCGGACGGAGGTGACATGGCGAGCGACGACGACGCCGAGACCCTCGCGGGCACCGGCGAGTTCGCCGTCATCGACCGGCTGGTTGCCGGCCGCGATCAGCCACCCGCGGTGGCGCTGGGGCCCGGTGACGACGCCGCGGTCGTGCTCGCCCGCGACGGCAAGACAGTGGTGTCCACCGACATGCTGGTGGCCGGGCGGCACTTCCGCCTGGATTGGTCGACGCCGCACGACGTGGGCCGCAAGGCCATCGCACAGAACGCCGCCGATATCGAGGCGATGGGTGCCCGTGCGACGGCGTTCGTCGTCGCGTTCGGTGCGCCCGCCGACACGCCGACGGCGCAAGCGCTCGAGTTGGCCGACGGTTTGTGGCACGAGGCGCGGCTGCTCGGCGCGGGTATAGCCGGCGGGGATCTGGTGAGCGCCCCGCAGTGGGTGATTTCGGTGACTGTGCTGGGCGATCTGGAGGGTCGTGAACCGGTGCGTCGTGGCGGCGCCCGGCCGGGCGACACGGTGGCCGTCATCGGCGAACTGGGTCGCTCCGCTGCTGGATATGCTTTGTGGCACAAAGATATTCGCCAATTCGAAGAGCTGCGTCGTCGACACCTGGTGCCCGAACCTCCCTACGGTCAGGGCAGCCGTGGCCGCCGAGGCGGGCGCCACCGCGATGACGGACGTCTCCGACGGGCTGCTCGCCGACCTCGGCCACATCGCGCAGGCATCGGGCGTCGGTGTCGACGTGCTCACAGCAGCAGCTGGCCGAGGACCGGGACGCTGTCGCCGGCGCCGCCGACGCGGTGGGCGCCGATGCGCTGGCGTGGGTGCTCGGCGGCGGCGAAGACCATGCGCTGGTGGCGACCTTTCCGAATGCCGTGCCGCAGGGCTGGCGGGCGATCGGCCGCGTGCTCGATGGGCCGCCCCGCGTGTTGGTCGACGGCGACACGTGGCACGGAAATCCGGGTTGGCAGTCATTCTGACGAGCCGCGCACGCTAGGTTGACCTCTCGTGACCGCACGTCCCCTGACTGAACTCGTCGAAGAAGGCTGGGCCCGCGCACTCGAACCCGTCGGGCCTCAGGTCGCCCATATGGGCGAGTTCCTCCGCACCGAAATCGCCGCGGGCCACCAGTATCTGCCCGCCGGTCCGAATATACTTGCGCGCCTTCACTTTTCCGTTCGATCGCGTCCGGGTGCTGATCGTCGGACAGGACCCGTATCCGACACCGGGGCACGCGGTGGGCCTGAGCTTCTCGGTGGCACCCGATGTGCGGCCGCTGCCCCGCAGTCTGGAGAACATCTTCGCCGAATACGGCAAGGATCTGGGTTATCCGCCACCGGCGAACGGCGACCTGAGCCCGTGGTGCGAGCGGGGGGTGATGCTGCTCAACAGGGTGCTCACCGTGCGGCCGGGAAATCCCGCGTCACACCGGGGCAAGGGCTGGGAGGCGGTCACCGAATGCGCGATCCGGGCGCTGGTGGCGCGGGAGCAGCCGCTGGTCGCGGTGTTGTGGGGCCGCGACGCGTCGACGCTCAAACCGATGCTGGAGGGCAGCGACTGCGTGGCGATCGAGTCCCCGCATCCCTCACCGCTGTCGGCGTCGCGTGGGTTCTTCGGCTCGCGACCGTTCAGCCGCGCGAACGAATTGCTGGAGAAGATGGGCGCCGACCCGATCGACTGGCGCCTGCGCTAATCGGTCGGCGAGCAGACGCAGGATCGCATTACCGAGGCCGATTTCATGCGATTCTGCGTCTTCTCGCGCAGAACTAGGGGTACGGGATCGGCGGTGGAGCGGGGATCGGCGGTGGAGCGGGGATCGGCGGCGGCGACGGGATCGCGGGCGGCGCAGGAATCGCCGGCGGCGACGGGACGTCGGGCACCGGGACCTCGATGGTGCCCTCTCCGTCGGTCGCGGGCGGCGGCAGCTCGGGCGACACCGTCACGGTCGTCGCCGGGGTGGTCGTCGCCTCGGTCGTCGTCGTAGTGGTCGTCGTTGTTGTGGTGGTCGTCGCTTCATCGCCGGAGTCGTCGCCGCCACACCCCGTCGCCAGCGAACCCGCCGCGATACCCGCGGCCAGGGCGAACAGAGCAGAAGTCGGAACTAAGCCGCGAGCACTCATGTCGGCGGTAAGTTACCCGCCAGATCGTCAGCTAAACCAGCGTCGCGCAAGCGCTCATCCGCGCGTGACTTTGCCTGCCTTGAGGCATGACGTGCACACGTTGACGCGCTTCTTGTTGCCACCGGGGTGGGTCACGGAGCGCACCGTCTGGATGTTGGGATTCCACCGACGGCTGGTCCGGCGATGGGAGTGCGAAACGGACTTACCGAAGCCCGGGCCCTTCCCGCAGATATCGCATACGGCAGCCATATGTAGAACTCCTCGGATCAGTACTTGGGGGGCCAACAACCGCAGGGGTGACCCGACAACCTGACCAGGATACCGGCCGCGGAAGGTATCACCAAAATGGCATCCACCGGCATCAACAGGGCTCGGTCGTTGTGGTCAGTGTTGTCCCCGGCACTGGCTAGGCTGGCGCCCACGGCTGCTCGACTGGGTTGGAGGTGGGGATGGCTCGACGGCTGGATGCCTCCGCCCTGCGGGACTGGGCCCATGCCGCGGTCGGCGACCTGATTTCGCACACCGACGAGATCAACCGACTCAACGTGTTCCCGGTCGCTGACGCCGACACCGGGACAAACATGCTGTTCACGATGCGTTCGGCGTGGGAGCAGGCCGACGCGCAGTCCGGCACCGATGACGTTGCGCAGGTCGCCGCCGCGCTGGCAAGTGGCGCGTTGCACGGCGCACGCGGCAATTCGGGCGTCATCCTGTCCCAGATCCTGCGCGGGCTCGCCGACGTCACCGCCGCCGCAGCCGCCGACCGCGGCGGGGCGTTGGCCGACATCGATGGCGCCGTCCTCGGCGCCGCGCTGCGCCATGCCGTCGGACTGGCCGTCACGTCGATGGGCGAAACCGTGCCCGGCACCATCGTCTCGGTGCTGCAAGAGGCTGCGGGCGCCGCCGAGCACGTCGCCGCCGACGGTGCCGACCTGGCCGACGTGGTCTTCGCCGCCGCCGATGCCGCCGCCGTCGCACTGGACAAGACCACCGAGCAGCTCGACGTGCTGGCCGATGCCGGCGTGGTTGACGCGGGCGGCCGCGGCCTGCTGGTACTGCTGGACGCGATGAGCACGACCCTGGGCGGGCACGCCCCGCACCGGCACGAATACCTGCCGACGCCGCCGCAGGTCGAGGTGCCGGCGAGCACCGCCGCCGCGCCGCAGTTCGAGGTGATGTACCTGCTGAGCGGCTGCGAACCCGACGGCGTCGAGACGCTGCGCCAACGACTCGACCAGCTTGGCGAATCGGTGGCCATCGCGGCTGTCTGCCGACGGTGCGGGCCACTATTCGGTGCACGTGCACGCCGACGACGCCGGGGGCGCGGTCGAGGCTGCGCTGTCCGTCGGGACACCCAGCCGCATTCAGATCACATCGCTCACCGGAGCCGCCGGTGCGCGTCCGCCGGGCGGGTGGAGCCGCGAGCGGGCGGTGCTGGCCGTCGTCGACGGAGACGGCGCGGCGGAGCTGTTCGCCGGCGAGGGCGCACACGTCTTGCGACCCGATGCCGACGCGCCCGTCAGCGCCAAGCAGCTTCTGCACGCACTCGTCAATGCCGGCGCCGCGCAGATCATGGTGTTGCCCAACGGCTACGTGGCCGCAGAGGAACTCGTCGCGGGATGCACTGCCGCGATCGGCTGGGGCATCGACGTGGTGCCGGTGCCCGCCGGCTCCATGGTGCAGGGTCTGGCCGCCCTCGCGGTGCACGACGCGGATCGCCAGGCCGTCGACGACGGCTACACCATGGCCCGTGCCGCGGCGGCCGCCCGGCACGGCTCGGTGCGCGTCGCCACCGAGGAGGCGCTGACGTGGGCCGGCACCTGTAAGCCGGGCGACGGCCTGGGCATCTCGGGTGACGAGGTGCTGATCGTCGGCGACGACATCGCCGCCGCCGGCGCCGGTCTGATCGATCTGTTCCTGGCCGCGGGCGGCGAACTGGTCACCGTGCTGACCGGCGCAGGCGTCGATCCCGGCGTCGGCGAAGCGCTGCAGGACCATGTCCACCGCCGCCACCTCGGCGCGGAGCTGGTGACCTACCACACCGGCCACCGCGGCGACGCGCTGCTGATCGGGGTCGAGTAGCCGTGGCCGTGCTGACCGACCGGCTGGATTACGTCCTCGGCAAGAAGGCCGCAGGGCCCGTTCGAGGAGCATTTCGGGATTCGCACCGTCAACGACCTCCTGCGGCATTACCCCCGCAAATACAACGACGGAATGACCGTTCTCGGCGAAGGTGAGGATCTCGAGGAAGGCGAACACGTCACGTTCGTCGACGTCATCACCAAGGTGGAGGTGAAGTGGAGCAACCGCCCGCCGAAACGCCAGTACATGGTCGTCACACTCGGCAATCGCAGGCCGAAAGTGACGGCGACCTTCTTCAACGTGAAGTACCTCAAGAACTCGTTGACCGAGGGCTTGCGGGTGATGCTGTCCGGTGAAGTCGGGTATTTCAGAGGCACTTTGCAGCTGACCCACCCCGCGTTCCTGATCCTGCATGCGAGCGGCAAGGTCACGGGATCCAAATCGCTCAAGACCATCGCGACGGCGGCGGGGGCGCTCCGGCGACGAGGTGCTCTCGGCGTTCGAGCGGGAGTTCTTCCCGATCTATTCCGCGAACAAGAAGGTGCAGACGTGGGAGATCTACGCGTGTGTGCGTCAGGTGCTCGACGTCCTTGACCCCATCGAGGATCCCCTTACCCGAATCATTTGTGCGCCAACACAACCTGATCGCCGAGGATGAAGCGCTGCGAGCCATCCATCTTGCCGAGAAGGCGGTCGACCGTGACCGCGCCCGCGACCGGCTGACCTTCGACGAGGCCATCGGCCTGCAGTGGGGACTGGTGGCGCGGCGTTTCGGCGAGCTCAGCGAGTCGGGGCCCGCTGCGCCGCTACGCGACGATGGCCTCGTGGCTGCCATGCGCAAGCAGTTGCCGTTCGAACTGACCGACGGCCAAAAGGATGTGCTGGAGGTGGTGTCGTCCGAGCTTGTCGCCACCAGGCCGATGAACCGCATGTTGCAGGGTGAGGTCGGCTCGGGAAAGACGATCGTCTCTGTGCTGGCGATGCTGCAGATGGTCGACGCGGGTTACCAGTGCGCACTGCTGGCACCCACGGAAGTCCTTGCCGCCCAACATGCCCGGTCCATACGCGACGTGCTCGGTCCGCTGGCGATGGCGGGTCAGCTCGGTGGCGCCGACGGTGCGACGCGCGTGGCGCTGCTGACGGGATCGATGTCTGCGCAGCAGAAGAAGCAGGTGCGCGACGAGGTCGCGCGCCGGCGAAGCGGGCATCGTCATCGGAACACACGCGCTGCTGCAGGAGGCGGTGGAGTTTGCGCGCCTCGGCATGGTAGTGGTCGACGAACAGCACCGGTTCGGGGTGGAGCAACGAGATACGTTGCGCGCCAAGGCTCCCGATGGACTCACGCCCCACCTGCTGGTCATGACGGCTACCCCGATTCCGCGCACCGTGGCGTTGACCGTCTACGGCGACCTGGAGACGTCGACGCTGCGCGAGCTGCCCCGCGGGCGCCAGCCCATCACCACCAATACGATCTTCGTCACGCAGAAGCCGACGTGGCTGGACCGCGCGTGGGAGCGCGTCCTCGAAGAGGTCCACGCGGGCCGCCAGGCCTACGTCGTCGCGTCGCGCATCGACGAGAACGACAAACCCGGCAAGGACGATGGCGGGCCGCCGGCCACCACCGTCGTCGAACTGTTCGGGCGACTCAAGCAGGGCTCGTTATCCCGAGTGCGGCTCGGCCTCATGCACGGCCGGCTGCCCAGCGATGAGAAGGACGCGGTGATGGCCGCGTTCCGGGCCGGCCAGATCGATGTTCTGGTGTGCACCACCGTGATCGAGGTCGGTGTCGACGTGCCGAATGCAACGATGATGGTCGTGCATCGACGCAGATCGGTTCGGCATCAGCCAGTTACACCAGCTGCGTGGCCGCATCGGCCGCGGCGAGCATCCCAGCCTGTGCCTGCTCGCCACCAAGCTGCCGGAAGGGTCCAAGGCGGGGGAGCGGCTCAAGGCCGTCGCAGCCACGTTGGACGGGTTCAAACTCGCCGACCTCGACCTGCAGGAGCGACGCGAGGGAGATGTGTTGGGGCTCAACCAATCTGGGCGACCCATCACGCTGAGGTTCTTGTCGCTGTCCGACCATCTCGACGTCATTCTGGCGGCACGCAAGTTCTGCGAATCGCAATACGAAAAGAACCCTGGTCATTCCGGGATGGCATTGCTGGCAGCACAGTTCACGGAGACTGACCGCGTCGAGTACCTGGACAAGACGTGACCCGCAACAGGCTGCTGTCACTGGCGGTCGCCGTGGCAGTCGCAGTGATCGTCGCGTACCAGGTCCTCGCTTCATCGGGCGATCGTGAGTTCATCGCCCAGGCCGAGATCCCCACCGTCGCACCGGGTGCCGATGTGCTCGCCGGTGTCGCTGTGGTGCCGGACCGCATCCGCAGCCACGACTACCGTCGTGACGCGTTCGGCGACAGTTGGACCGACGACACCACCGCACCGGGCGGTCACAACGGCTGCGATACCCGCAACGACATCCTGGACCGCGACCTCGTCGAGAAGACCTACGTGTCAATCAAGCGATGCCCCAACGCCGTTGCCACCGGAACCTTGCACGACCCGTACACCAACGACGTCATCGCGTTCGTGCGCGGCAATCAGACGGGTGCGGCTGTGCAGATCGAGCACATCGTTCCACTCGCGTACGCATGGGACCTCGGGGCACGGAATTGGACCGACGAGATGCGGGTGCGGTTCGCCAACGACCCCGCGAACCTGCTCGCGATCGGGGGTCAGGTCAACCAGGACAAGGGCGACCAGGAACCAGCGGACTGGATGCCGCCCAACACCGCATTCCACTGCCAATACGCGGTGCAGTTCGTCGAGGTGCTGCGCGGCTACGGGTTACCGGTCGACGCGCCGTCGGCGTCAGTCCTACGTGAAGCGTCGGGAAACTGCCCCAAGGGCTACGGGCGGTGTCGGACACGCCTGTCAGGATCGCGTCCAGGAGTCCATCGAATCGGGTGCCACGTTCATCGCTCGTCGTGTAGGTCAACACCTCGAGCAGCAAGGTGCCGATAAGCGCAGTAGCGATTGCATCGAGGTCAGCATCGACGCGGAGTTCCGCTCTCTCGGTGGCGTGGCGCAGCCGTGCCATCAGCCCGGCATGCTGCGGGGCACTCAGCCGTTCGTAGAGAGCGCTCTTATCCGACGGATTCGACGCCGCCGCAGCAATGAGTGCTCGAATCAATGCCGCGTTCGATGGGTCCGCGATGAATTCGGCGTGCTCCATTAGCCACGATCGCAGGTCGGCGCGGATGTCTCCTGTGTCAGGAACGCCGAATGATCCGTCGCGCCCGTAAGCGTCCAGCACCGCCTCGGCCACCAAAGACGCTTTGGACGGCCATCGCCGGTAGAGGGTCTTCTTTCCGACCTGGGCACGGACGGCGACGCTTTCCATGGACAGTTTTGCGTAGCTGTCGACCGCTAGGAGTTCTCGGGCGGCCTCGAGGATCGCCTGGTCCAACCGGGCGTCTCGCGGCCTACCGCCGCGCTCGTCGGGCATCCGGCGAGCTTAGGCGGTACAGCCTTGCCTGGCCGCAAAGCATCGGCCGGCGCTGCCGACTCGACATTCGCGACCCGCGCCTCATGGGGTAACTTGGTCGAGTTGCGACACGCATCGTGTCGTAACTTAGGAACACGCGCGTCGCGAAGAAAGGACCCGTCGGTGACCACGCTCTCATTGCAGGTGCCCAAGAGTTGGGACGAGATCACGCCGGACTGGATGTCCACGGCGCTATCGGACCGCCATCCCGGTGCCACGGTTAAAGACGTGACACTCGAACTGCGCGACGATGGCACGAATCGGCGTGCCCGGTTGGGGTTGACGTATTCGGCCGGCAGCGGTCCCGCAACGGTCTTCGTGAAGGCCGCCGACCCTGCGCATAAGGAACTCATCCGCATGACCAGTGGCATGTTCCACGAGCCACGGCTTTTCACTTCGGGTGTGGACCTGCCGCTGGAACATCCGATGGTCTACGCGGCCCTGATCGATGAAGACGCTTACGACTTCTTCATGGTCATGGAGGACCTCAACGCGCGGCAAGCCGACCCACGAGACTCCACCAGACCGTTGTCCGTGGAGCAGGCCGCATCGGGTGTACGCGGACTAGGTCGCATGCACGGTCAGTATTGGGGTGAGCGAGTCCTCAACCATCGCGCGCTCGGTTGGCTTGAACCGTTTGTTGCCATGGGACGGCATGCAATACGCGCCCCTTCCGTCGGCCCTTGAGCGGCTCGGCGACGATGCTCCTGATGAAGTCATGGCGCTGAGCATCGAGGACCTCATTGAGTCAATTTGGAAGCCCTACATCACGACGCTGACCGCATCGCCACAGACTCTGCTCCACGGCGACCCTCATATCGGCAACACGTACGTCTTGCCGGGCGGCGAGGTCGGTTTCCTTGACTGGCAGGTGGCTCGGCGGGGCAACTTTTCGCTCGACGTGGGCTATTTCTTGCAGGGAGCCTTGACTATTGCGGATCGCCGCGACCACGAACGCGAGCTGCTTCGGGAGTATCGCGATGCACTCGCGTTACCTGCTGACGAGATGCCGACGATGGATGAGGTGTGGTTGCGCTACCGCGCCTCGGTGGCTCACGGCCTGGCTCTGTGGCTGTGTACGGCTAGCGCCGACGGTGGCCTATGGCAGCGCGCCGAGGTCGCAGTCACGTTGGCTCAGCGATACGCAGCGGCTTACGCCGACCTGGACACCCAATCTGCGATCGGCGACATCGCGACCTAGACAAATCGTCTCGTATTAGAAGCTGCATATGAGTTCAGACGTGCTCGTCGTGATTGGTGTCGGCGGTATGGGTCGTGCCATCGCCCGACGCCTCGGAGCTGGCAAGACAGTGATACTCGCCGACTTTGACGAGTCGACCTTGCGTGCGAGCGCCGCCGCACTTTCCGATGACGGATACGACGTGTATGCCCAGCCCGTCGACGTGGCCTCAACGGAGTCGGTGGCGAGCCTTGTCCACGCGGCGCAATCGCGTGGACCGGTGCGACAAGTCGCCCACACCGCTGGCCTGTCGCCATCGCAAGCGAGCACTGAAAGGGTTTTGGCCGTCGACCTTCTCGGAGTTGCGTTGATTGTCGATGCGTTCGGCGAAGTGATCGGCACCGGCGGTGCCGGCGTGGTTGTTGCCAGCATGGCGGGCCATATGGTGCCACCGTTGCCCGCCGAGCACGCGCACGCTCTAGCCACCGCTGCGCCGAAAGACTTGTTGGCGCTGCCGTTTATCGACGCTATCGACGATCCAGGCTGGGCTTATGGCATTGCCAAGCAGGCCAATCTTCTTCGCGTGCAGGCCGCTAGCCGTTTGTGGGGTCAACACAACGCTCGTATCAACTCGATCAGCCCCGGGATCATCTCTACCTCCATGGGCCGCTCGGAGCTGGCCTCTCCGGTGGGCGAAGGCATGCGGGCCTTGGTTACCGCTTCGCCTGCCAAACGTTTGGGAACACCGGAGGACATCGCCGCGGCCGCGGCGTTCCTGCTGGGACCCGAGGCATCGTTCATTACCGGAACCGACCTGCTCGTCGACGGCGGGGCAGTGGCCACGACCCGAAACGCCTCCAAGTGCGCGTAGGCCACGACCACACCGCGGCGGAACCCGAATAGCCGGCGCGCCCAGCGCGAGCAGACGAAAAACTGCCCAATTTGGTTGTGAAATAGGCAGTTTTGCGTTCCCCAGCTTCGCGTGGGCCCAATGGGGGTGGATCGGCGCGTCGTTGACGGGGTTGTGGTCCTTGTCGGTGGAGGCTGATCTCCGAGCCGGCTGGCCGGTGAGCACTATTAGGTGTGGGCCTGGAATTTGGGTCAATTCCTTGAGCTGGATCGTGCCCCGGCTGGTTGGTGAGGTCACCTCTAGGGCTAATGGGATGTCGTGCCGGGTCGAGCACTGATCCATTGGGTCGCCGCTGGGTGTCCTCCAGGCTCGCGGGATGAGTTCGACGAAGGAGGAGGTCAGGTAATTGATTTTCGTCGGCGATGACTGGTCCGAAGATCATCACGACGTCTATGTGATGAATGAGGCTGGAAAGCGGCTGGGGTCGCGGCGGCTGCCCGAGGGGCTGGCCGGCATCAGCAAGTTGCATGAGTTGATCGCCGACCACGCCGATCAACCCGAGCTGGTGGTGATCGGCATCGAAACCGATCGTGGGCTGTGGGTGAATGCGTTGACCGCGGCCGGCTATCAGGTGTTCGCGGTTAATCCGATGGCGGTGGCGCGTTATCGCGATCGCCACCATGTGTCGGGGCCAAATCCGATGCCTCTGATGCCAAATTGCTGGCCGATCTGGTGCGTACCGATCGGCATAATCACCGCCCGATCGCCGGCGACAGCGCCGCTGCTGAGGCGATCAAGGTGCTGGCCCGCGCGCATCAGAATCTGATCTGGACGCGCACCCGCCATACCAATGCGCTGCGCAGCGCGTTGCGCGAGTACTACCCGGGCGCCCTGGGCGCGTTTGAGGATCTGGCCGACCGGGATGCGCTGGCGGTGCTGGGCCGCGCATCAACGCCTGAGCAGGGCGCGGCGTTGAGCCTGTCGGCGATCCGCTCAGCACTCAAACGTGGTGGGCGGCAACGCTATATCGACGCCCGCGCCCGCGACATTCAGGTCGCGTTACGCACTGAGCAGCTGAGCGCACCCGCGCCAGTGGCCGCGGCGTTCGCGGCCACCACCCGCGCCGCGGTGGGCATTATCGCCGAGCTCAACCGGCAGATCGACGAGCTTGAAGCCACGCTGGCCGCAAATTTTGAGGCGCACCCGGACGCTGACATCTACCTCTCCCAGCCAGGACTCGGTGATGTGCTCAGCGCCCGGGTGCTTGGTGAGTTCGGGGACGACCCGAACCGATACACCGACGCCAAGTCTCGCAAAAACTACGCCGGAACATCACCATTGACCGTGGCGTCGGGCAAGAAACACGTGGTACTGGCCCGCTACATCCGCAACGAGCGCCTTTACGACGCGGTCGACCGATGGGCGTTCAGCGCCCTGTCAGCCAGCCCCGGCGCCCGCGCGTTCTACGACCAACGCCGCGCCGCCAAAGACGGCCACCACCAGGCCCTCCGAGCCCTGGGCAACCGCCTCGTCGGCATCCTGCACGGCTGCCTACGCCACCGCACCCTCTACGACGAACACACCGCCTGGGCACACCGAACTACGACTGCGGCTTGACAATTAGAACCCTGGGATGTCCAGCTCGCGGGGTCTAGGTCCCCGAGTAGGTGTCGGGGTGGGGCCGGAAGCGTGTGCCGTCGTCCAGACCGTTGAGCGTGGCCATCTGGTCCTCGGTCAGCTCGAAGTCGAACACGTCGAGATTCGACTTGATCCGCTCCGGCGACGACGAACGCGGAATCACGACGTTGCCCAACTGCAGGCTCCACCGGATCAGCACCTGCGCCGGCGTCTTTCCATGCGCCTGCGCGATGGACACGATCGTCGGGTTGTCCAGCAGCTTGCCGACGCCCAGCGGGCCGTAGGCCTCGGTGACGACACCGTGCTCGGCGTTGACGGCGCGCAACTCGGCCTGATTCAGCAACGGGTGCAACTCGATCTGGTTGACCGCCGGCGTGAAGAACGACAGCTCGATGATGTTCGACAGGTGCTCGGTGTGGAAGTTGCACACTCCGATCGAGCGGGCGCACCCGTCGGACATCGCCTTCATGATGCCGCCCCAGCTGTCCACATACTTCCCGCGTTCCTCGGCGGGCCAGTGGATGAGGTAGAGGTCGACGTAGTCCAGCCCGAGCCGCTCCAGGCTGGCCCGGCAGGCGTCCTGTGAGGACTGGAACCCCTGATCATGGGTCGCCAACTTGGTCGTGACGAACAGCTCCTCGCGGGGCAGACCCGCTGCGGCGATCGCGCGGCCGACGGCCGCCTCGTTGCCGTAGGCGGCCGCGGTGTCGATCAACCGGTAGCCGGCCTCCAGCGCCGCCGACACGGCCTGTTCGGTTTCGGAGTCCGACAGCTCGCCGACGCCGATGCCGATCACCGGCATCGTGTTCTCGTCGTTGAGAGTGACGGTGGGAATCGCAGCCGCGGACGTCATGGCACCTACCCTGTGAAGTTGAAGGTTCGTGGATCGGGACCCAACCGAGTTCCGTCGCCCAGCGAGGAAATGGACGCCATGTCCCGCTCGCTCAGCTCGAAATCGAACACGTCGAAGTTACTCACAATTCTCTCGGGGGTCACCGACTTCGGGATGACTATATTGCCGAGTTGGATATGCCACCTAATCAGTGCTTGCGCTGGGGTTTTTCCGTGCGCATCGGCGACGGCCGTCACGGTGGGATTGCTCAGCAGTGACCCCTGCCCCAACGGACTCCACGCCTCGGTGGCGATTCCCAGCTGCGCGTGGGCTTCCCGCAATTCCTCTTGCTGCAGCAGCGGATGCAGCTCGACCTGATTGACCGCCGGCACGATTCCGGTGGTGTCGACCAGCATCCGCAGGTGTTCCGGCTCGAAGTTGCTGACCCCGATCGATCGGATGCGGCCCTGGTCACGCAGGTTCGCGAAGGCCTTGAAGGTGTCGACGAAGGCGTTCTTCTCGGGCACCGGCCAGTGAATCAGGTACAGGTCGAGGTAATCGTCCGATCCAGACAGGCCCAGCCGGTCCATGCTGGCGTCGAACGCCGCCAGCGTGGCGTCGTAGCCCTGGTCGGCGTTCCACAACTTGGTGACCACGAACACGTCCTGGCGTGCCAGTCCGGAGTTGGCGATCGCTTGACCCACCTCGCGTTCGTTGCCGTACGCTGCGGCCGTATCGATATGTCGGTAACCGGCGTCCAGCGCCGCCGCCACCGCACGCTCGGTGTCCTCCGGCGGCGTCTGCCAAACGCCAAGTCCCACCTGAGGTATCGAATTTCCGTCATTCAACGTGATCGAGGGAGCTGCCATGACTTCGAGTCTGCCAGGACAGGCGCCGCGTGTCGGGCCGCCCGCGCCAGGGGCTGACCCGGCGCCGCGGTCAGAGGCCGGCGCAGGGACGCGATCGTCAACGCCGCGGCCGGAGTGACGGCGCGCGCCCTCCCGCGGATTCCCGACGCCGTCAAACGCCTGATGCTGGGCGGTCGGTCGATCACGGTCGACGGCAACACCCTGGACACCACGCTGCAGTTGATGCTCGCCGGGCAACGCGCGGCCGGCATTGACGGGCTGGTGTCCAGTGACGACGTCGACGTCGCGCGAGCCCAGTTGCGGACGCTGACCGCCAGCTTGAAACAGGACATTCCCGTGGCGGCGGTCACCAATCTGTCGATCCCCGGGCCGGCGGGCCCGATGCCGGCGCGGCACTACCGGGCCGCCGCAGCCGAAGCGCCGCTGCTGGTCTTCTACCACGGCGGCGGCTGGGTCATCGGCGACCTCGACACCCACGACGACCTCTGCCGACTGATCTGCCGCGACGGCGCCGTGCACGTGTTGTCCGTCGACTACCGGTTGGCGCCCGAACACAAGGCGCCCGCCGGGGTCGACGACGCATTCGCGGCGTACCAATGGGCAAGCGACCATGCCGCGGATCTGGGCGCCGACGCCGGCCGGATCGCGGTCGGCGGCGACAGCGCGGGCGGCAACCTCGCCGCGGTGGTGTCACAGCAGGCGCGCAACGAAGGCGTGCCGCTGCCCGCCCTGCAACTGCTGATCTACCCACGCACCAACTTCGTCGGCGAGACGCGGTCATCACGCTGTTCGCCGACGGCTACTTCCTGACCAAACGCGACATCGACTGGTTCACCGACAAGTACGTCGACGGCGCGGAGGTCGACGCGACCGACCCGCGGTTGTCGCCGCTGTTGGCAGACGATCTGTCGGGGTTGCCGCCCGCCTTGGTGCTGACCGCCGGATTCGACCCTCTGCGCGACGAAGGCGATCAGTATGCCGAGGCCATGCGGGCGGCCGGTGTCACCGTTGATCACCGGCAGTTCGGCTCGCTGATCCACGGCTTCGCCAACGTCTTCGGGCTCGGTGGCGGCAGCGCCGTCGCCATCACGGAGATGATCTCGGCGATGCGCGCCCATCTCAGCCGAGGCTGAACAGCCGAAAACGTCGCCGGTACCCTTAACGCGTGGCCACGAAACCCAAGAAGACCGCGAAGTACGACCTGAAGGCAGCCGACCGCAAGCGCAACCTCGCGGTCCAGATCGGTCTGACCGCGATCGTGATGGCCTTCCTCGCCTTTGTGGTGCTCTACTTCACCGTGTTCTCGCCCAACAAGAAGCCCGCCGCAGGTGAGGCCAAGTCGATCCGGGTGACGTCGAGCCAGCTCATCAAGAAGGAGGGCACCGACGAGCCCAAGGCCGTGCTGGGACTCTACGAAGACTTCCTGTGCCCCGCGTGTGCCAATTTCGAGAAGCAGTTCGGGCCCACCATCAGCAAGCTGATCGACAGCGGAGCGGTGGCCGCCGACTATTACATGGTCGCGATTCTGGACAGCCAAGGTGACGGCTACTCGTCGCGCGCATCGAACGCCGCGTACTGCGTGGCCGACGAGTCGACGGACGCATTCCGCCGGTTCCACGCGGCCCTCTACGCGCAGCAACCCCCAGAAGGCGTGGGCCCGTTCCCCGACAACGCCCGCCTGATCGAGGTTGCGCGCCAGGCCGGCGCCGCCGGCACGGTGCCGGAATGCATCAACAAGGGCACTTACACCAAAATGGCGACGGGACTGGCCGGCGCGACGGAAGTCAATTCGACGCCGACGATCCGCATCAACGGTGAGGACTACAAACCCTCCACACCCGACGCGCTGATAGCCAAGATCGAGGAAATCGTCGGCGACGTGCCCGCCCTGGACGCGGGCGCACCGGCACCTGCACCCGCCCCCGCCCCCGCACCATGACCGTTACCGCGCCCCGCCCAGCAGAAGCCGCCGAATCGTCGACGGCGAGGCCGTCGGGCGTTGCGGTCGGCAGGGCCAGCGCGGTCTGGATTCTGGTCGCCGGCGTAGCCGGCCTGGCGGCGGCTCTCACGCTGACCATCGAGAAGATCGAAATCCTGATCAACCCCGAATACGTGCCGTCGTGCAGCATCAACCCGGTGCTGTCCTGCGGGTCGGTGATGATCACCCCGCAGGCGTCGGCCTTCGGATTCCCCAATCCGCTGATCGGCATTGTGTCGTTCACCGTCGTATTGGTGACGGGCGTGCTGGCACTGGCCAAGGTGCCGCTGCCACGCTGGTACTGGGCGGGTCTGGCCACCGGCACGCTGCTCGGCACCGCGTTTGTGCACTGGCTGATCTTCCAGAGCCTGTACCGCATCGGCGCGCTGTGCCCGTACTGCATGGTGGTGTGGGCGGTCACCATCCCGCTGCTGGTCGTGGTGTCCTCGATCGCGCTTGCGCCGCAGAACGGAAATGCCGTCGCCCGCGTGCTCTACACGTGGCGGTGGTCGCTGGTGGCGTTGTGGTTCACCGGCCTGATTCTGCTGATCCTCGTGCGCTTCTGGACCTACTGGTCGACGCTGATCTAGTGATTTCCAAAGTCCTGGTCGCCAACCGCGGCGAGATTGCGATCCGCGCCTTCCGGGCGGCCTACGAGATGGGGATCGGGACCGTCGCGGTCTACCCCTATGAGGACCGCAACTCGCTGCACCGGCTCAAGGCCGACGAGTCCTATCAGATCGGCGAGACGGGCCACCCGGTCCGCGCATACCTGACGGTCGACGAGATCATCCGCGTCGCACGGCACGCCGGCGCCGACGCCGTCTACCCCGGTTACGGCTTCCTCTCGGAGAACCCGGACCTGGCCGCGGCGTGTGCGGATGCGGGCATCACGTTCATTGGTCCCCGCGCGGAAATCCTTGAGCTGGCCGGCAATAAGTCGCGCGCCATCGCCGCGGCCCGCGCCGCCGGGTTGCCGGTGCTGAACTCGTCTGCACCGTCGTCGTCGGCCGATGAACTGATGGCCGCCGCCGCGAGCATGGAGTTCCCGCTGTTCGTCAAGGCGGTGTCAGGCGGCGGGGGACGCGGCATGCGGCGCGTCGCCGACGTCGCCGCGCTGCCCGAGGCCATCGACGCGGCATCACGTGAGGCCGAGTCCGCGTTCGGCGACCCGACGCTGTACCTCGAGCAGGCGGTGATCAACCCGCGCCACATCGAGGTGCAGATCCTGGCCGACACCCACGGCAACGTGATGCACCTGTTCGAACGCGACTGCAGCGTGCAGCGCAGGCACCAGAAGGTCATCGAACTGGCCCCGGCGCCGAACCTCCCCGACGAACTGCGGCAACAGATGTGCGCCGACGCAGTCGCGTTCGCCCGCCAGATCGGCTACGCCTACGCGGGCACCGTCGAATTCCTGCTTGACGAGCGCGGCCACTACGTCTTCATCGAGATGAACCCGCGCATCCAGGTCGAGCACACCGTCACCGAGGAGATCACCGACGTCGACCTGGTTGCCAGCCAGATGCGTATCGCCGACGGGGAGACGCTGGAAGACCTTGGGCTGAGCCAGGATTCGCTGCAAATCCATGGCGCGGCGATGCAGTGCCGGATCACCACCGAGGACCCGGCCAATGGCTTTCGCCCCGACACCGGCCGCATCACCGCCTACCGGTCGCCGGGCGGTGCGGGTGTGCGGCTGGACGGCGGCTCGCATCTGGGCGCCGAGATCAGCGCCCACTTCGACTCGATGCTGGTGAAGCTGACCTGCCGCGGGCGCGACTACTCCGCGGCCGTCGCCCGCGCCCGCCGCGCACTTGCCGAGTTCCGGGTGCGCGGGGTGTCGACGAACATCCCGTTCCTGATCGCCGTCGTCAACGACCCGGACTTCCGCGCCGGACGCGTCACCACGTCGTTCATCGACGAGCGTCCGTACCTGCTGACCGCGCGCACCCCGGCCGACCGCGGCACCAAGATCCTCAACTACCTCGCCGACGTCACCGTCAACCAGCCGCACGGCCCGCGTACGTCGACGGTGTACCCGCAGGACAAGCTGCCCGAAATCGATCTCGACGTGGTGCCGCCGCGCGGCACCAAGCATCTGCTGAACGAGGTGGGGCCCGAGGGATTCGCGCGCTGGCTGCGCGAGACCAAGTCCGTCGGGGTGACCGATACGACATTCCGTGACGCCCATCAGTCGCTGCTGGCCACCCGCGTACGGTCCACCGGCCTACTCGCGGTGGCGCCCTACATCGCGCGGATGACACCGCAACTGCTGTCCATCGAATGCTGGGGCGGCGCGACTTACGATGTGGCGCTTCGGTTTTTGAAGGAAGACCCGTGGGAGCGGCTGGCTGCTTTGCGTGAAGCGGTACCCAACATCTGCCTGCAGATGCTGCTGCGGGGCCGCAACACCGTCGGCTACACCCCGTACCCGGAAACGGTCACGCACGCGTTCGTCCAGGAGGCGACGGCGACGGGCATCGACATCTACCGCATCTTCGACGCGCTGAACAACGTCGAATCGATGCAACCGGCGATCGACGCGGTGCGCGAAACCAGCACGGCGGTAGCCGAAGTCGCGATGAGCTACACCGGCGATCTGTCCGACCCGGCCGAAAACCTGTACACGCTGGACTATTACCTCAAGCTGGCCGAGCAGATCGTCGACGCCGGGGCGCATGTGCTGGCGATCAAGGACATGGCCGGGCTGCTGCGACCGCAGGCCGCGCACGCGTTGATCACCGCGCTGCGCAGCCGGTTCGACCTGCCGGTTCACGTGCACACCCATGACACGCCCGGCGGGCAGCTGGCCACGTATCTGGCGGCCTGGCAGGCCGGCGCCAACGCCGTCGACGGCGCGTCGGCGCCTCTGGCGGGTACGACGAGCCAGCCCGCGCTGAGCTCGATCGTCGCCGCGACCGCGCACACCGAATACGACACGGGGTTGTCGCTGGACGCGGTGTGCGACCTGGAGCCGTACTGGGAGGCGCTGCGAAAGGTGTACGCGCCGTTCGAGTCCGGCCTGCCGGCGCCGACCGGACGGGTGTACCACCACGAGATCCCCGGTGGCCAGCTGTCGAACCTGCGCCAGCAGGCCATCGCGCTGGGGCTCGGTGACCGCTTCGAGGAGATCGAGGCCAACTACGCAGCGGCGGACCGGGTGCTGGGCCGGCTGGTCAAGGTGACGCCGTCGAGCAAGGTGGTCGGCGACCTCGCGCTGGCCCTGGTCGGCGCGGGCATCAGCGCCGACGAATTCGCCGCCGACCCCGCGCGTTTCGACATCCCCGACTCGGTGATCGGCTTCCTGCGCGGCGAGCTCGGCGACCCGCCGGGCGGCTGGCCGGAACCGTTGCGCAGCAAGGCACTTGCCGGGCGCCCGGCGGCCAAACCCACCGAGGAACTCGGCGCCGAAGACGAGGCGGTGCTGGCGCAGGCGGGCCCGAAACGGCAGGCGGTCCTCAATCGGCTCCTATTCCCAGGGCCGACAAAGGAATTCGAGGCGCACCGCGAACTCTACGGCGACACCTCCAGCCTGTCGGCCAACCAATTCTTCTACGGGCTGCGCTCCGGCGAAGAACACAAGGTGCGACTGGAACGCGGCGTCGAACTGCTGATCGGGCTCGAAGCGATCTCCGATCCCGACGAACGCGGTATGCGCACGGTGATGTGCATTCTCAACGGTCAGCTGCGGCCGGTGGTCGTGCGCGACCGCAGCATCGCCAGCGACGTGCCGACCGCCGAGAAGGCCGACCGGACCAACCCCGACCATGTCGCCGCGCCGTTCGCCGGCGTCGTCACCGTCGGCGTCGCGGCCGGAGACCAGGTCGAGGCCGGACAGACCATCGCCACCATCGAGGCGATGAAGATGGAAGCGGCCATCACCGCGCCCAAGGCCGGCAAGGTCGACCGCGTCGCCGTGTCGGCAACGGCGCAGGTGGAAGGTGGCGACCTGCTGGTGGTGGTCAGCTGACCCGCATCGTCGCCGGCGCACTGGGCGGGCGGCGAATCACGGTGCCGCGCACCGGAACCCGTCCCACGACCGATCGCGTGCGCGAGTCGCTGTTCAACGTGCTGGCGGCGCGGATCGACTTCACCGGGGCGACGGTGCTCGACCTCTACGCGGGCTCCGGGGCGCTCGGGCTCGAAGCACTGTCGCGGGGAGCGGCGTCGGCAATGTTCGTGGAGGCCAATGACCGGGCCGCCGCCGTCATCGCCAAGAACATCGCGTCGCTCGGCGTGGCCGGGGCGACGCTGCGGCGCGGTGCCGTGGCGGCGGTCCTCGCCGCGGGCGCAGACAGCCCGGTGGACCTCGTGCTGGCCGACCCGCCGTACAACGTCAGCGACGTGGAGGTCAACGACATGATCACGGCGCTGGCGCAGAACAACTGGACGACGGTCGGCACCATCGTCGTCGTCGAACGCGGCACAGGCAGCCCGGCACTGGCGTGGCCCGACGGCTGGCGAGTGTGGCCGACACGCAGCTACGGCGACACCCGCCTGGACATGGCCGAAGCATGAGAGGGCACCGGGTGGCCGAATTCGCGTAACGCCGTGGCGATTTTTCGGCCGGTTTTCCGCCACAGCGTTACGCAAATGGCCGGTGTCGCATAGCCCCACGGTTTTCGGCACGCTGTAGCGTCATCACCCATGAGCGGCGCGGTATGCCCGGGATCCTTCGACCCGGTGACCCTCGGCCACATCGACGTCTTCGAGCGCGCCTCCGCCCAGTTCGATGAGGTGGTGGTGGCGGTGCTGATCAACCCGAACAAGGCGGGCATGTTCAGCCTCGATGAGCGCATCGCGATGATCGAGGAGTCCACCGAGCACCTGCCCAATCTGCGCGTCGAATCCGGCGAGGGCCTGGTCGTCGACTTCGTCAAGGCCCGCGGCCTGACCGCGATCGTCAAGGGTTTGCGCACCGGCACCGATTTCGAGTACGAGCTGCAGATGGCGCAGATGAACAAGCACATCGCCGGCGTCGACACCTTCTTCGTCGCCACCACGCCGCGGCATTCGTTCGTGTCGTCGTCGTTGGCCAAAGAGGTGGCCTCGCTGGGTGGTGACGTCTCCGAGCTGCTGCCCGAGCCGGTCAACAAGCGACTGCAGGCCAAGCTCAAGGGTTAACCCCCGGCCTTCGCGGGTAGGCGATTGGTGAGCGCACAGCCCTTAGCGCCCCAACCAAACCCGATATAGACGGAGGTGACTGCCGTGGTCGAGACATTCGTTCAGTCGACCGATGACGTGGTCCGGTTCCTCAAGGATCAGCACAACTTGATCAAGGACATGTTCGACGAAGTCCTGTCCGCATCCGATCCGAAGGCCCGTGAGAAGGCGTTCGTCGACCTGCGCCAGCTGTTGGCGGTGCACGAGACCGCCGAGGAGATGGTGGTGCATCCCACCGCTCGTCACGAGGTGGCGAACGGCGACGAGATCGTCGACGCCCGACTGAAAGAGGAGCACAAGGCGAAGGAAATGCTGTCCAAGCTGGAGGGCATGGACATCAACTCGAAGGCGTTCATTACTGAGCTCACCAAGTTCCGTGATGCCGTCATCGACCACGCCGAGCATGAGGAGAACGAGGAGTTCAACAGGCTGCAGCGCAAGCTCGACAAGGGCGACCTGGGCCGGATGGCCAAGGCCGTGCAGGCCGCCGAGGCCATCGCGCCGACGCGTCCGCACGCGGGCGTCGAGTCGGCCAAGATGAACTTTGCCGTCGGGCCGTTCGCGTCGATGCTGGACCGCGCCCGCGACCTCATCGGCGCGGCAATGCGGTAGCGAGCCACTCTTCGACGATCGCGTTAATAGCTGGCCTCCCGCGCGCGTGCACCCCGGGCGTGTTGACATAATGCGGAGCGGGCGTGCCTGAGGTGACCCGCGGACGCGACACACCGACGTCGAGAAGCCGAGTCACAGGCGTAACACCAGGCACACTGGTAACTGTCAACTACGCCTGGAGGGTGTTGCCGTGTACCGAGTATTTGAAGCGCTCGATGAGCTGGGAGCGATCGTCGAAGAAGCCCGCGGCGTGCCGATGACGGCAGGCTGCGTGGTCCCACGCGGCGACGTCCTCGAGCTGATCGACGACATCAAGGACGCAATACCCGGTGAACTCGACGACGCCCAGGACGTCCTCGACGCCCGGGACTCGTTGCTGCGTGAGGCCAAGGAGCACTCGGATTCGATGGTCTCGACCGCCAGCGCGGAGGCCGACTCGTTGATCAACCACTCCCGCGCGGAGGCCGACCGGCTGCTGGCCGACGCCAAGGCGCAGGCCGACAGGATGGTCGCCGAGGCGCGCCAGCACAGCGAACAGATGGTCGGAAAGGCCCGCGAGGAGGCCAACCGCATCGCCGCCACCGCGAAACGGGACTACGAGGCCAGCGCCGGGCGCGCCAAGGCCGAGGCCGACCGGCTCATCGAGAACGGGAACCTCGCCTACGAGAAGGCTGTGCAGGAAGGCATCAAGGAGCAGCAGCGGCTGGTCTCGCAGACCGAGATCGTGCAGACCGCGACGGCCGAAGCCAGCCGGCTCGTCGACTCGGCGCACGCCGAAGCCGATCGCCTGCGCGGCGAGTGCGACATCTACGTCGACAGCAAACTCGCCGAGTTCGAGGACTTCCTGAACGGAACGCTGCGCTCCGTCGGCCGTGGCCGCCACCAGCTGCGCACCGCGGCCGGCACCCACGACTACGCCGCGCGCTGACCCGAACACGCCGCAGTTAGCTGCGTCGATCGCCGTAGGATTGCCGTCATGGCGACGCATGCGAAGGCGGCGGCGCACCGCGAGTCCCGATCACCGCTTGTGATCAATGTTTCCCGGCTTGGCCGGCGGCCGGGCTCGATGCTGACCGTCCATGAGACCGTGCCCAGCCCGTCGCGCATCGGGCTCGACCTGATCGCGATCGACAAGGGCGCGCCGCTGGAGCTGGATCTGCGGTTCGAAGCGGTGTCCGAGGGCGTGCTGGTGACCGGAACGGTGTCGGCACCGACATCGGGGGAGTGTGCCCGGTGTCTGACCCCGATCACCGGCGACGTCGAGATCGACCTCACCGAGCTGTTCGCCTATCCCGACAGCACCACCGATGAGACCACCGACGCGGACGAACTCGGCCGCGTCATCGACCAGACCGTCGACCTGGAACAGCCGATTATCGACGCCGTCGGGCTGGCGCTGCCGTTCGTACCGCTGTGCGGCCCGGACTGCGCCGGCCTGTGCCCGACGTGCGGTGTGCGGATGGCGACCGCCGAGCCCGGTCATCACCACGAACAGATCGACCCGCGGTGGGCGAAGCTCGCCGGCATGTTGGACGAGGATGCCCGTGACTGACCGCGAGGATCTGCTCAAGGCGCTCGGGGTCGACCTGCCCGCCGAACTGCTCACCATCGCTCTCACGCACCGCAGCTACTCCTACGAGCAGGGCGGGCTGCCCACCAACGAACGCCTGGAGTTCCTTGGTGACGCCGTGCTCGGGCTGACCATCACCGAGGAGCTCTACCACCGCCACCCGGACCGCTCGGAGGGCGATCTGGCCAAGCTGCGGGCGAGCATCGTCAACACCCAGGCGCTGGCCGACGTCGGACGGCACCTGTCCGACGACGGCCTCGGCGCCCACCTGCTGCTGGGTAAGGGCGAGGAGAACTCCGGGGGCGCCGACAAGTCCAGCATCCTGGCCGACGGCGTCGAATCCCTGCTTGGCGCAATCTATTTGGAGCACGGCATCTCGGTGGCCCGTGAGGTGATCCTGCGGCTGTTCGGCGCGCTGCTGGACACCGCGCCGACGTTGGGCGCGGGGCTGGACTGGAAGAGCAGCCTGCAGGAGCTGACGGTGTCGCGCGGCATGGGTGCGCCGTCGTATGTGGTGACGTCGACGGGCCCCGACCACGACAAGGAATTCACCGCGACGGTCATCGTCACCGACACCGAGTACGGCAAAGGCGTCGGCCGGACGAAGAAAGAGGCCGAGCTCAAGGCCGCCGCGGCGGCGTGGACCACGCTTGCCACCTCCGACATAGATGCCTGAGCTTCCCGAAGTCGAGGTCGTTCGGCGGGGGTTGGAGGCACATGTCGAGGGCAAGACCATCACCGCGGTGCGGGTGCACCACCCGCGCGCCGTGCGCCGTCACGAGGCCGGCCCCGCCGACCTGACCGGGCGGCTGTTGGGTGCGCGCGTCGCCGGGACGGGCCGGCGCGGCAAGTACCTGTGGCTGATGTTGGACGACGGCTCGGCGTTGGTGGTGCACCTCGGCATGAGCGGGCAGATGCTGCTCGGGGAGGTGCCCAACGCGGCCCACCTGCGCATCGCGACATTGCTTGACGACGGCACCGCGCTGAGCTTCGTCGACCAGCGGACGTTCGGCGGCTGGATGCTCGCCGAGGTCGTCACGGTCGACGGCACCGACGTCCCGGTGCCCGTCGCGCACCTTGCCCGTGACCCGCTGGACCCTCGATTCAACCGCGATGGTGTCGTTACGGTGTTGCGGCGCAAGCATTCCGAGATCAAGCGCCAACTGCTCGACCAGACCGTGGTGTCGGGTATCGGCAACATCTATGCCGACGAAGCGTTGTGGCGGGCACGCGTTCACGGTGCCCGGCTGGCGTCGTCGATGACGCGCGCGAAGTTGGGCGCGGTGCTCGACGCCGCGGCCGAGGTGATGACCGAGGCGCTGGGGCAGGGCGGCACGTCGTTCGACTCGCTGTACGTCAACGTAAACGGCGAGTCGGGTTACTTCGAGCGCTCGCTGGACGCCTACGGCCGCGAGGGCGAGCCGTGCCGCCGCTGCGGCGCGGTGATGCGGCGGGAGAAGTTCATGAACCGCTCGTCGTACTACTGCCCGAAATGCCAACCAAAGCCCCGCGCCCGCCGTTCGTAGCCTCCGCGAGCGTGCGTGTCTGTTGGTCGACACGCCGCGAAACTGCAGCATTTTGCGCACGCTCACGGCGCGCGAGAGTGACGTAGTTTGCGAGTCGACGCGCATCGGCGAATGCGCACGGTGACGCGGTAGCGAGCGTGCCCAGAATGCTGGTCAAATGCGGCGTGTCGCCCAACAAACGCGCACGCTCGCGCCAGGTTGTAGAAAGAGGGCATGACGGAACTGTGGGTTGAGCGCACCGGCGTGCGCAGCTACACCGGGCGCAGCTCACGCGGCGCGCAGGTACTCGTCGGCAATGAGGACGTCGAGGGCGTCTTCACCCCGGGCGAGCTGATGAAGATCGCGCTGGCGGCCTGCAGCGGGATGAGCAGCGACGCACCCCTGCGGCGCCGCCTGGGCGACGACTACAAGACCACGATCAAGGTGTCCGGACCGCCCGACCGTGAGCAGGAGCGCTACCCGCTGCTCGAGGAACGCATGGAAATCGACCTGTCCGGGCTGTCTGAGGACGAGGTGGCGCGGGTACTCACGGTCGTCGAGCGGACGATCGACCAGGTCTGCACCGTTGGCCGCACGCTGAAGTCCGGTACCAAAGTGACGTTTGAGGTTGTTGATGCAGGAGTTAGCTGACGTCCGGTTGACGGCCTGGGTGCACGGCTACGTCCAGGGCGTGGGCTTCCGCTGGTGGACGCGTTCGCGCGCCCTGGAACTCGGGCTGGCGGGATACGCCTCCAACAGGCCGGACGGCCGCGTGCAGGTCGTCGTCCAGGGCCCCCGCGACGCGTGCGAAAAGCTTCTTGAACTGCTGGAAAGCGGCAGCACACCAGGTCGTGTCGAGAAAGTCGTCGCAGACTGGTCAGAACCCGGCGACGCGCTACAAGGGTTCACCGAACGTTAGCCTTCGCGACGGTAGTGTGGCACGTCGTGCACCTCAAGAGTCTGACCCTGAAGGGCTTCAAGTCGTTTGCTTCGCCGACGACTCTGCGCTTCGAGCCAGGCATCACCTGCGTCGTCGGGCCCAACGGGTCGGGCAAGTCCAATGTGGTCGACGCCCTCACCTGGGTGATGGGTGAGCAGGGCGCCAAGACGTTGCGCGGCGGCAAGATGGAGGACGTCATCTTCGCCGGCACGTCGTCTCGGCCGCCGCTGGGCCGCGCCGAGGTCACCGTGACGATCGACAACTCCGACAGCTCGTTGCCGATCGAGTACTCCGAGGTGTCGATCACCCGGCGGATGTTCCGCGACGGCGGCAGCGAATACGAAATCAACGGCACCAGTTGCCGTTTGATGGATGTGCAGGAGCTGCTGTCCGACTCCGGCATCGGCCGCGAGATGCACGTCATCGTCGGCCAGGGCAAGCTCAACGAGATCCTCGAATCGCGGCCCGAGGAGCGGCGCGCGTTCATCGAGGAAGCCGCGGGCGTGCTCAAGCACCGCAAGCGCAAGGAAAAGGCGGTCCGCAAGCTCGACTCGATGTCGGCCAACCTGGCGCGGCTCACCGACCTCACCACCGAACTGCGCCGCCAGCTCAAGCCGCTCGGCCGGCAAGCCGAGATGGCCCGTCGTGCCCAGACCATCCAGGCCGACCTGCGTGACGCCCGGCTGCGGCTGGCCGCCGACGACCTGGTCACCCGCAAGGCCGAATTCGACAACACCGACCAGGCCGAGACGACGCTGCGCCGCGAGCACGACGAGATCACCACCCGGCTGGAGGCCAAGACCGCCGAGCTCGGTGCCCACGAATCGGCCGTCAACACCCTGAGCGAGCGCGCCGAGAACGCCCAGCAGACCTGGTTCCGGCTCTCCGCGCTGGCCGAACGGGTCAGCGCGACGGTCCGCATCGCCAGCGAGCGCGCCCAGCACCTGGACGCCGAGCCCGAGGCCTCCACCGGCCCCGACCCCGACGCGCTCGAAGCGCAGGCCGAGCAGGTCGCGGCCCAGGAGCGCCAGCTCGTCGACCAGCTGACCGGGTCCCGCACCCGGCTGGAGGCGGCCCGCACCGAACTCACCGAACGCGAGCGCATCGCCGCCGAGGCCGAACGCGCCCACATGGCCGCCGCCCGCGCCGAAGCCGACCGCCGCGAGGGCCTGGCCCGGCTGGCCGGCCAGGTCGACACCATGCGGACCCGCGTGGAGTCGATCGACGAGACGGTGGCGCGCCTGTCGACCGGCATCGAGGAGGCCGCCGCCAAAGCCCAGCAGACCCAGGCCGAGTTCGAGACCGTGCAGAACCGGGTCAGCGAGCTGGACGCCGGAGAGGTCGGCCTCGACGAGCATCACGACCGCACGGTGACCGCGCTGCGCCTGGCCGACGAACGCGTAGCCGAACTACAGGCGGCCGAGCGTGGCGCCGAACGTCAGGTCGCGTCACTGCGGGCCCGCATCGAGGCGCTGTCCGTCGGCCTCGACCGCAAGGACGGCGCCGCGTGGTTGCAGAAAAACCATGGTGGCGCAGGGCTTTTCGGCTCGATCGCCAACCTGCTCAAGGTGCGAACCGGTTACGAGGCCGCCGTCGCTGCGGTGCTGGGCGCGGCCGCCGACGCCGTCGCGGCCGAGAACTTCGGCGCCGCCCGATCGGCGGTCGCCGCGCTGAAGGAAGGCGACGGCGGCCGCGCGGCGATCGTGCTCGGCGACTGGCCCCACCACGGCGCACCGCCTGCCGGGCCGCCGCCGGAGGGGACGATGTGGGCGGTGGATCTGGTCGAAGCGCCGCACCGGCTGCAGGGTGCGATCACCGCCATGCTGTCCGGTGTCGCGGTGGTCGGCGACCTGTCGGCCGCACTCGACCTGGTCGCGCGACGTCCGCATCTGCGGGCCGTCACCGCCGACGGCGACCTCGTCGGCGCCGGGTGGGTCAGCGGAGGTTCCGACCGCAAGCCCAGCACGCTGGAGATCACCTCGGAGGTCGAGAAGGCGCGCGACGAGCTGGCTGCCGCCGAGAAGCAAGCCGGTGAGCTGACGGCCGCGTTGTCCGGCGCGCTGACCGAGCAGTCCGCCCGCCAGGACGCCGCTGAGCAGGCACTTGCCGCGCTCAACGAGTCCGACGCCGCGATCTCGGCCATCTACGAGCAACTGGGTCGGCTCGGCCAGGACGCCCGTGCCGCCGACGACGAGTGGCAGCGGCTGATCCAGCAGCGCAACGAGCTCGAGGCCGGACGCGCGCGAACCGTCGAGGAACTCGCCGAGCTCGAGCAGCGGCTGCACAACGCGCAGCAGGAGCCGACCTTCGATTCCGAACCCGTCGACCGCCAGGAGTCGATGGCCGCCGCGGAGGCCGCCCGCGCCGCCGAGGTGGAGGCCCGGCTGTCGGTGCGCACTGCGGAGGAACGTGCGAATGCCGTTCGCGGACGGGCGGATTCGCTGCGCCGGGCCGCCGCCGCTGAACGCGAGGCGCGGCTGCGCGCCCAACGCGCCCGTGAGGCACGCGAACACGCGGCGGCGGTTGCTGCCGCGGTCGCGGAGTCGGGACGCCTTGTCGCCCAACGGCTGAGCGCGGCCGTGGCCGTGGCATCGCGAGCCCGCGACGAGGTCGCCTCCGAACGCCAGCACCGTGCCGGCGCGTTGGCGAAGGCCCGCGAAGAGGTCAACGAGCTCAGCGCCAGGATCACCGCGTTGACCGATGCGTTGCACCGCGACGAGGTCGCGAAAGCCCAAGCGGCACTGCGCATCGAGCAGCTCGAGCAGCAGGTGCTGGAGCACTTCGGGATGGGGGTCGAGGATCTGATCGCCGAGTACGGGCCGGACGTGCCGCTGCCGCCGTCGGAGCTGGAGATGGCCGAGTACGAGCAGGCGCGCGAGCGGGGCGAGCAGGTGACCGCGCCGGCGCCGATGCCGTTCGACCGGCCCACCCAGGAGCGCCGCGCCAAGAAGGCCGAGCGTGAACTCAACGAGTTGGGCCGAGTCAACCCGTTGGCGCTGGAGGAGTTCGCCGCGCTGGAGGAGCGCTACAACTTCCTGTCGACCCAACTCGAGGACGTCAAGGCGGCGCGCAAGGACCTGCTCGACGTCATCGCCGACGTCGACGACCGCATCCTGCAGGTGTTCGCCGAGGCGTACGCCGACGTGGAACGCGAGTTCCGCGACGTGTTTTCGGCGTTGTTCCCCGGCGGCGAGGGCAGGTTGCTGCTCACCAATCCCGACGACATGCTGACCACCGGCATCGAGGTGGAGGCCAGGCCCCCGGGCAAGAAGATCAAGCGACTGTCGCTGCTGTCGGGTGGCGAGAAGTCGCTGACCGCGGTCGCGATGCTGGTGGCCATCTTCCGGGCGCGGCCGTCACCGTTCTACGTGATGGACGAGGTGGAGGCCGCGCTCGACGACGTCAACCTGCGGCGGCTGCTGGGGCTGTTCGAGCAGCTGCGGTCGCAGTCGCAGCTGATCGTCATCACGCACCAGAAGCCGACGATGGAGGTCGCCGACGCGCTGTATGGCGTGACGATGCGCGACGACGGCATCACCGCGGTGATCAGCCAGCGCATGCGCGGCCAGGAGCTCGTGGGCGCCGCGAGCTAATTGCGATTTGTGTGCGTTTCGTTGCGATGAGCGCAACAGAACGCACACAAATCACACCGAAGTGACGCCGCGGCGGCGCAGTGCGGCCAGATCCGCCGCGCCGCAGCCGTGCAGGCAGATCAGCAGCTCGTCGATGAAGCATTGCAGCCAATCCACCACGGCCGCAACCGATTCGATCGCCGGCGCCAGCAGCGGCCGGGCCACCGACACCGCGTCCGCGCCCAACGCCAGCGCCTTGGCGGCGTCCATGCCGGTGCGGATGCCGCCGGAGGCGACGAGAGGGACATCGGGCAGCGTGTGCCGCACTTCCAGCAGCGCCTGCGCGGTCGGGATGCCCCATTCGGCCAGTGCCGGAAAGCGGATCTCGCCGTAGCGCACCAACTGTTCGACGCGCGCCCACGACGTCCCGCCCGCGCCCGCGACGTCGACGGCCGCGATCGGGCAGTCCACCAGTTCGGCCGCGGCCGCGGCGCCGATTCCGTGGCCGACCTCTTTGAGAATCACCGGGTACCCGATCGACCCGGCGATGTCCCGCAGCCGTGTGATCGAGCCGGAGAAGTCGGTGTCACCCTTGTGCTGCATGGCCTCCTGCAACGGATTGGTATGCACCGCAAGAGCATTCGCACCGACGCGGTCGAGGGCCTTGACGAGGTCGGGCACCACCATATCGTTGAGTTGGGCGAGGCCGATGTTGCCGATCAGCAGCACGTCGGGCGCCACGTCGCGGATGGCAAAGCTGGCCGACGCCGAGCCGTTGTCGAGCATGATCCGCTGCGAGCCGAGCATCATGCCGATGCCGAGCTGCTGGGCCGCGGCGGCCAGGTTGCCGTTGATGGTGGCCGACAGTTCGGCGCCGCCGGTCATCGAACCGATCAGCACGGGGGCGCGCAGCGGTGAGCCGAGAAATTCGCATGCGAGGTCGACGCTGTCGAGATCGGTCTGGGTGAGCGCGTTGTAGGGCAACCGGTAGCGCTCCAGCCCGGTGGTCACCGTCTGGTACTCGACGGCCTCGGTCAGGCACACATCGATGTGGCGCCGTTTGCGGGTTTCCATGCCGCCGGGGTCACGCGTCACGGACTATCCACCCTGAGACAATGGCCTGGTGTCGGAGGCCTTGTGGATCGCAATCGCGGTCATCGCCGTTCTGCTCGTCGTCGCGCTGGTCGTTGGGCTGGTGCGATACCGGCGCCGACGGATCAGCTTGTCGTCTGAAGACACTGCCACTCCCGTCGACCGCTCTGGCGGATATACCGCCTCCTCAGGCATCACATTCACGAAGGCAGCTCCCGCTGAGCCGGTCGAGCGCATCGACACCAGCGGGCTGCCCGCCGTCGGCGATGATGCCACCATCCCCCGGGATGCGCCGAAACGGCCCATCGCCGACGTAGCGCTCCCCGAATCCCCGGTGGCGCCGCCCGAGCCACCGGTGGCGACGCCAGAACCCGCGCCGGCCGAACCGCAAGCGCCGGCCGAACCGCAAGCGCCGGCGCTCGACACCATCGCTCCACCGGACGGCCGGCTCGACCGTCTGCGCGGACGCCTCGCCAAGTCGCAGAACACCCTGGGTCGCAGCATGCTCGGTCTGCTCGGCGGCGGTGACCTCGACGAGGACTCCTGGCAGGACGTCGAGGACACCCTGCTGATCGCCGACCTCGGCCCGGTCGTGACGGAGTCGGTGGTCAGCGCGCTGCGGTCCCGGATGGCCAGCAGCAATGTGCGCACCGAGAGCGACGCCCGCGCGGTGCTGCGCGAAGTCCTGATCTCGGAACTGCATCCCGACCTGGACCGCTCGATCAAGGCGCTGCCACACGACGACAAGCCGTCGGTCTTGTTGGTCGTCGGCGTGAACGGCACCGGCAAGACCACGACGGTCGGCAAGCTGGCCCGCGTGCTGGTCGCCGACGGCCGGCGCGTCGTGCTCGGCGCCGCCGACACCTTCCGCGCCGCCGCCACCCACCAACTACAGACCTGGGCGTCCCGGGTCGGCGCGCAGGTGGTGGGCGGGGAAGAAGGAGCCGACCCCGCTTCGGTGGCGTTTGACGCCGTCGACGCCGGAATCAATGGCGGCGCCGACGTCGTCGTCATCGACACCGCGGGACGCCTCCACACCAAGACCGGCCTGATGGACGAGCTCGGCAAGGTCAAGCGGGTCGTCAGTAAGCGCGCCGAGGTCGACGAGGTGCTTCTGGTGCTCGACGCGACCATCGGGCAGAACGGCCTGCCGCAGGCCCGCGTGTTTGCCGAAGTCGTCGACATCACCGGCGTCGTGCTGACAAAACTGGACGGCACGGCAAAGGGTGGGATCGTCTTTCGCGTTCAGCAGGAATTGGGTGTGCCGGTCAAGCTCGTCGGCCTTGGCGAAGGCCCCGACGATCTCGCGCCGTTCGAGCCCGCCGCGTTCGTCGACGCGCTCCTCGGTTAACCAATGCATCCGAAAAACCACAGGATGTAACACCAGCGAAACCTGGACATCGCATCCGTTCACACGAGCGAAACACGCCAGCGTCCTCGACGAAACAACCACTCAGCATTGTCTTGGCCAGGTCAACGGTCGTAAATCGTTGCGGCTGTGGCATGTCGAAGGAGGAAACTGCGAGTGGATGGATTCCCGATACTGGGTCAACCGGATACCGGTGACACAGCATGGATGCTGGCAAGCTCTGCGCTTGTCCTGTTGATGACGCCGGGCCTGGCCTTCTTCTACGGCGGCATGGTTCGCGCGAAGAGCGTGCTCAACATGATCATGATGAGCATCAGCGCCATGGGTGTGGTCACGGTGCTGTGGGTGCTCTACGGCTACTCGCTTGCCTTCGGTAATGACGTCGGCAACCTGTTCGGCAACCCGGCGCAGTTCTTCGGCCTCAAGGGCCTCATCGGCGGCAACGCAGCGGCCGAGGTCGTCGCGGACCCAGCTGCCGGCGTCGAGGCGGCCGCAGCCGTCGACATCCCGCTGGTCTTCACGATGCCGGCCACCGTGTTCGTCGCGTTCCAGCTGATGTTCGCGATCATCACCGTTGCGCTGATCTCCGGCGCGGTCGCCGACCGCATCAAGTTCGGCGGATGGCTGCTGTTCGCGGCGCTGTGGGTGACGTTCGTGTACTTCCCGATCGCGCACTGGGTGTTCTCGTTCGACGGCGGCACCGCCGAGACCGGCGGCTGGATCGCCAACAAACTCGCGGCGATCGACTTCGCCGGTGGCACCGCGGTTCACATCAACGCGGGTACCGCGGCCCTGGTCCTCGTGCTCATCCTCGGCAAGCGCAGCGGGTGGCCGACGACTCCGATGCGGCCGCACAACCTGCCGTTCGTGATGCTCGGTGCCGGTCTTCTGTGGTTCGGTTGGTACGGCTTCAACGCGGGTTCGGCGACTGCCTCCAACGGCACCGCGGGCGCGACCTTCGTCACGACGACGGTGGCCACGGCGGCGGCCATGCTGGCCTGGCTGCTCACCGAACGAATCCGGGACGGCAAGGCGACGTCGCTGGGTGCGGCATCGGGCATCGTGGCCGGCCTGGTGGCCATCACCCCGTCGTGCGGTTCGGTCAACGTGGTGGGCGCACTCGTCATCGGCGTGGTCGCAGGCATCCTGTGTGCACTGGCGGTCGGCCTGAAATACAAACTGGGATATGACGACTCGCTCGACGTCGTCGGCGTCCACCTGGTCGGTGGTCTCACCGGTACGCTGCTGATCGGTTTGGTCGCGGCACCGGAGACCTACAACGGGGTCGCGGGCCTGTTCTACGGCGGCGGGTTCGACCAGTTGTGGCGCCAGGCCGTTGGCGCCGGCGCGGTTCTGGCCTATTGCGCCATCGCTACGACTATCTTGGCGTTGATCGTGAAATTCACCGTGGGCCTGCGGCTTAGCGACGAAGATGAGTCGACGGGTGCCGACGAAAGCGAACATGCGGAAACGGCTTACGACTTCGTGGCAGCCGGTGGCAGCCATGTTCTCGGACGTCACGGCGGAGAGGAATAAGGGGATATGAAGCTGATTACTGCGATCGTCAAACCGTTCACGCTCGAAGACGTCAAGACCGGTCTGGAGCAGACGGGTATTCTCGGAATGACCGTCAGCGAGGTTCAAGGCTACGGGCGCCAGAAGGGCCACACCGAGGTGTACCGCGGCGCCGAGTACTCGGTCGACTTCGTGCCGAAGGTGCGAGTTGAGGTCGTGGTCGATGACTCCGCCGTCGACAAGGTGGTGGATGTCATCGTCCAGGCGGCGCGTACCGGGAAGATCGGTGACGGCAAGGTGTGGGTCAGCCCCGTCGACACCGTGGTCCGGGTGCGCACCGGAGAGCGGGGGGCCGACGCCCTCTGAGCCGCTCGTGAACTGAGACGTCGTCTCCCGGCATCCACCGTGTGAGCGTTAATAGGTAAGGCCGGGTGAGGACACGAAATGAGAGAGCAGAGAACAGATTCCGCCGCCGGAGCTTCCCGATGGGAAGGTCCGGCGGCGGGCTCTTCGCGTCCCGCAACTGATCTGTCCGCGGCGTCCGTACAGCTGCTGGCGGCGGACTCTCGACAGCTCGATACGGCCGCACTGCGGGACGCGCTGCTGGATCTGCACGAGTTTTGGCTCACCACAAAGGCTGCCGAGATCGGCATCACGCCCACCAGTGGCTTCGCCATCGTCGCGACCGGCAGCCTTGGCCGCGGCGAGCTGCTGCCCTACTCCGACCTTGACCTGATGCTGCTGCACGACAACATGCCGCACGATGTGGTCGGACAGGTCGCCGAGCTGCTGTGGTATCCGTTGTGGGACGCCAACATTCGCATCGATCACAGTGTCCGGACCGTGCCGGAGGCGTTGAAGGTCGCCGGCGAGGACATCTCGGCAGGGTTGGCCATGCTGGAGGCGCGGCACATCGCCGGGGACTCCGATCTGTCGTCGCTGTTGATCGGGGGAGCGCGGCGGCAGTGGCGCACCGGAATCGCTTCGCGCTTCGACGAACTCGTCGAGCACACGCAGTCGCGGTGGCAGCGCAGCGGCCAGATCGCGCACCGCGCCGAACCCGACCTGAAATGCGGCCGGGGCGGCCTGCGCGATGTCCAGTTGCTCAACGCCTTGGCCATCGCGCAATTGGCAGACGTCTACCCCAGCCGGTCGCTGGCGTCGCCAACCGAGACGCTCGGCGAGGCACACCTGGCGCTGTTGAACGTCAACACCGAACTGCATCGGGTCTCTGGCCGCGGTCGCGAACTCCTGCTGGCTCAGCATGCCGACGAGATCGGCGCGGCCCTGCGCATCGGTGACCGATTCGACTTGGCGCGCATGCTTTCCGACGCGGCCCGCACGATCAGTTTCTACGTCGACGCCGGACTGCGCACCGCGGCCAATGCGCTGCCGCGCCGCGGGCTGGCCGCGTTCAAACGGCCGGTGCGCCGTCCGCTCGATGAGGGTGTCATCGAGTTCGCGGGGGAAGTCATCCTGGCCCGTGACGCCCGGCCCGAACGTGATCCCGGCCTGATCCTGCGGGTGGCCGCCGCATCGGCGACGACCGGTCTGCCCATGGCGTCGTCGACGCTCGGCCGGCTGGTGGAAACCGCGCCGGAGTTGCGCACGCCGTGGCCGCGCCAGGCCCTCAAGGACCTCCTGGTGATGCTCGCCGCCGGACCGGCGGCGGTGGCGACCATCGAGGCGCTGGACCGGACCGGCCTGTGGGGCCGGCTGTTCCCGGAGTGGGGCGCGGTGCGCGACCTGCCGCCGCGCGACGTCGTGCACATCTGGACCGTGGACCGCCACCTGGTCGAAACCGTCTCGCGGGCAAGCGCATTCACTACCCGGGTGTCGCGCCCGGACCTGTTGCTGCTCGGCGCGCTTGTGCACGACATCGGCAAGGGCCGGGGAGGTGACCACAGCGTCATCGGCGCCGAACTGGCCACCCAGATCGGCACCCGGCTGGGACTGTGGCCGTCGGACGTCGAGATTCTGTCGAAGGTCGTGCGCCACCACCTGCTGCTGCCGCACACCGCGACACGGCGTGACCTACAGGACCCGAAGGTCATCGCGATGGTCGTCGACACGCTCGACGGCGAACCCGTGCTGCTGGAGTTGTTGCATGTGCTGGCCGAGGCGGACTCGTTGGCCACCGGCCCGGGCGTGTGGGGCGACTGGAAGGCGTCACTGCTCGGCGACCTGGTTCGTCGGTGCCGTCTGGTGATGGCGGGCGAATCGCTGCCGCAGCCCGATCCCATTGACCCGCGGTATCTTTCGCTGGCCGCCGACGTCGGTGTGCACGTCGACCTGACCCCCGCCGACAGCCCGCACATCTACAACGTCACGATGATCGCGCCCGACCGGCGCGGCCTGCTGAGCAAGGCGGCCGGTGTGCTGGCGCTGAATTCGCTGCGCGTGCACTCGGCGTCGGTCAACGGCCACGAAGGCTCGGCGATCAATACGTTCGTCGTCTCACCGCATTTCGGCGCGCCGCCGGCGGCCGAGTTGCTGCGCCAGCAGTTCATCCTCGCCCTCGATGGCGAAGTCGACGTGCTCGCGTCGCTGGACAAGCGCGACCGCGACGCCGCGCAGCACGGCACCACCCGCGCCGGGGACATCCCGTCCGCGGTGCCCATCAACCACGCCACAGCGCCGCCGCGCATCCTGTGGTCCGACGGCGCCGAGCCGGGCGAGCTGCTGGTGCAGATCCGCACCACTGACCGCACCGGGCTGCTGGCGAGGCTGACGGCGGTGTTCGAGCGCGACGGCGTGGACATCGCCTGGGCCAAGGTCACCACGCTGGGATCGTCGGTGGTCGACGTCTTCGGCATCGTGGTTCCGACCCTGGCCTCGGGGGACCGCTCCGTGCGTGACGCGCTCGAGCGCGACCTATACGCGATATTGCCTGCACCCGCGCCTGCGAAGCCCGTCTCCGAGGCCAGCTAGGCTGGTCGGCGTGTTTGAATCGCTGTCCGACCGGTTGACCGGCGCCCTGCAGGGGCTGCGCGGCAAGGGGCGGCTGACCGACGCCGATATAGACGCGACCACCCGCGAGATCCGGCTGGCGCTGCTGGAAGCCGACGTGTCGCTGCCCGTGGTGCGCGAGTTCGTCGCCCGCATCAAGGAGCGCGCTAAGGGCGCCGAGGTCTCCGGTGCCCTCAACCCCGCCCAGCAGGTCGTCAAGATCGTCAACGACGAACTCGTCGGGATCCTCGGCGGTGAGACCCGGCAGCTGGCCTTCGCCAAGACCCCGCCGACGGTGATCATGCTGGCCGGCCTGCAAGGCTCGGGTAAGACCACGCTGGCCGGCAAGCTCGCGAAATGGCTTAAGGGGCAAGGTAATACGCCGTTGCTGGTGGCGTGTGACCTTCAGCGGCCAGGCGCGGTCAACCAGCTGCAGATCGTCGGCCAACGCGCCGGCGTGCAGGTCTTCGCACCGCACCCGGGCGTGTCCACCGAAGGCTCCGAGCAGGCGGGTCACGGCGACCCGGTCGCCGTCGCCACAGCCGGTCTGGCCGAGGCCAAGGCCAAGCTCTATGACGTGGTCATCGTCGACACCGCCGGCCGGCTCGGCATCGACGAGGAGCTGATGAGCCAGGCCGCGGCCATCCGCGAGACGCTCGACCCCGACGAGGTGTTATTCGTCCTGGACGCCATGATCGGCCAGGACGCGGTGAACACGGCAGAGGCGTTCCGCGAGGGCGTCGGCTTCACCGGCGTGGTGCTGACCAAGCTCGACGGCGACGCCCGCGGCGGCGCGGCGCTGTCGGTGCGCGAGGTCACCGGCACCCCGATCATGTTTGCGTCCAGCGGCGAGAAGCTCGAGGACTTCGACGTCTTCCACCCCGACCGGATGGCCAGCCGCATCCTCGGCATGGGCGACGTCTTGTCCCTGATCGAGCAGGCCGAGCAGCACTTCGACGCCGAGCAGGCCGAGGCCGCGGCGGCCAAGATCGGCAGCGGCGAGCTGACGCTGGAGGACTTCCTCGAGCAGATGCTCGCCATCCGCAAGATGGGCCCGATCGGCAATCTGCTGGGCATGCTGCCCGGCGCGGGTCAGATGAAGGATGCGCTGGCGGCCGTCGACGACACCCAGCTCGACCGCCTGCAGGCGATCATCCGCGGTATGACGCCGGCCGAGCGGGCCGACCCGAAGATCATCAACGGCTCCCGTCGGCTGCGAATCGCCAACGGTTCGGGTGTGACGGTGGGCGAGGTCAACCAGCTCGTCGACCGGTTCTTCGAGGCCCGCAAGATGATGTCGCAGATGGCCGGCCAGATGGGAATGCCGTTCGGCCGCAAGGGTTCTTCCCGCAAGGCCGCCAAGGGCAAGAAGAAGGGCAAGAAGGGCGGCAGGGGGCCGACGCCGCCGAAGGTGCGCAATCCGCTGGGCCCGGGTATGCCTGCCGGCTTGCCGGACCTGTCGAACATGCCGAAGGGCCTCGACGAGCTGCCGCCCGGGCTTGCCGACATCGACCTGTCGAAGCTGAAATTCCCGAAGAACTAGCCGTTGCGACTCCACGTAAAAGGCCGTGGGCTCCCCGACGAAGAGCCGGTGCAGTGGTGGATTGTCGACGGCACGCTGTCCGCCGAACCGGTCAGCGGTGCGGACACGGTCTTTGACGGCGGCTGGATCGTGCCCGGGTTGGTCGACGCGCACTGCCATGTCGGGCTCGGTGCGCATGGCCCGGTCGAAGGCCTCGAGGAGTGCATCACCCAGGCCGAGACCGAGCGCGACGCGGGAGCGCTGCTGCTGCGTGACGCCGGGTCACCGATCGACACCCGCAGCCTCGACGACCATCACGACCTGCCGCGCATCATCCGCGCGGGCCGTCACCTGGCTCGGCCGAAGCGCTACCAGCGCGGGTTCGCGATCGAACTCGACGACGAATCGCAGCTGCCGGACGCGGTGGCCGAGCAGGCGAGGTTCGGCGACGGCTGGGTCAAGCTGGTCGGCGACTGGATCGACCGCGACATCGGCGATCTGGCGCCGTTGTGGTCCGACGAAATCCTGAAGTCGGCTATCGACGCTGCGCACGACAACGGCGCCCGCGTCACCGCACACGTGTTCAGCGAGGACGCGCTGCCCGGTCTGATCAACGCCGGCATCGACTGCATCGAGCACGGCCCGGGCCTGACCGACGACACCGTCGAGCTGATGGTCGAGCACGGCACCGCGCTGGTGCCCACGCTGATCAACATCGAGAACTTTCCGGGCATCGCCGACGGCGCCGCGAAGTACCCGGCCTACGCGCGGCACATGCGGGCGTTGCATGAGCAGTGCTATCCGCGGATCGCGGCTGCGCGGGAAGCGGGCGTGCCGATCTACGCGGGCACCGACGCGGGCAGCATGGTCGCGCACGGCCGCATCGCCGACGAGATCGATGCGCTGAAGCGGCTTGGGATGAGTCCCACCGAGGCTCTGGGCGCGGCGAGCTGGGACGCCCGCGCGTGGCTCGGCCGGCCCAGCCTGGAGCACGGGGCTTCGGCCGACTTGGTGTGCTACGCCGAGGATCCGCGCAAAGGCGCTGGTGTCCTCAACAACCCGGATCTGGTTGTGCTGCGCGGCCGGGTTTTCTAGCCCTGGCCACTGCGCGCCGCCGAGGCCAAGTTGGATACATGCCAAAGGTTCTGATTGCTGACCGGCGACGCCGCCGAGGATCTCGAGGTGATGTACCCGTACCAGCGCCTGCTGGAAGAGGGATACGACGTCGACATCGCCGCGCCCACCGTGAAGACGCTGCAGTTCGTTGTCCACGACTTCGTGGACGGATTCGATACGTACACCGAGAAGTTGGGCCATTCATGGCCTGCGGACGTCGCGTTCGCCGACGTAAACCCGTCCGACTACGTCGCGGTGGTGGTGCCGGGCGGCCGGGCGCCCGAGTACATCCGCAACGACCCCGACGTCCAGCGGATCCTCACACACTTCTTCGAGGCAGACGCTCCGGTTGCGGCGCTATGTCACGGACCGCTCATGCTGGCAGCAGCCGGCGTGCTCGAAGGCCGCCGCGCCGCGGCATACCCCGCCCTCGCGGTTGACGTCGAAAGGGCCGGCGCGACATTCGTCGACGAACCGGATGTGGTCGACGGGAACCTGGTCACCGGGCGGGCATGGCCGGATCATCCAAAGTGGTTCCGGGCCTTTATGGAACAGCTGCGCAAGGTCGCGCCGGTCGGTTAGCCGTACTGGCTGAAGCCCCAGTCCAGTAGGCCGATCGCCTGGCCGTACAGATCGCCTTCGCCGTACATCTGCACGACGACCAACCGATGGCCGTTGCGCTCTGCGGCGCCGACGTAGGTATGGCGGGCGAGGTTGGTGTAGCCCGTCTTACCGGCCAAGGCACCGGGATAGCGCTTCAACAACTCGTTCTGGTTGACGAGCTCGCGTGGGCCTGCATCGGTCGGGAAGAGCGACGATGGTTGGCGCACGATCGCGGCGAATACCGGATAGCGCAGTGCTGCGCGGTAGATCATCGCCAGATCGAAGGGTGTGGTGATGGACTCCATCCCGGGCCCGTCCAGACCCGACGGGGAGGAAGCGCGGGTGTTACGGGCGCCGAGCGCGGCCGCCTTCGCGTTCATCTTCGCCACGGCGATCCGATAGCCGCCGAGCCCGTCGGCCAATGTGTTTGCGGCATCGTTGCCCGAAACCAGCATCAGCCCGTCAAGCAACTGGCGCACCGTGTAGGCGCGGCCCGCCTTGACTCCGGCGCACGAGCACTCGACCTGCGTGCTGGCAGGCCTCGCGAGAATCACGGCATTGAGCGGCAGTTGGTCGAGGACCACGATGGCGAGCAGTGCCTTGATGGTGCTGGCCGGTGCGTGCGGCTCATATGGGTTGCGGGAGGCCAGAATTCGACCGGTATCCAGGTCGGCGAGCAGCCATGCCTGGGCCGGACCCTCGGGGAGCACCACCGCGCCCGACGGTTCGATGGGCTCGGCTGGCGCCGCCGGGGCGACCGTGATGGCCGCGGACAGCGTGATAGCCAACGCGGCCAACAACTTTCGCACGAGCGCCGAGCGTATTCGGCGCGGTCGCCGACGAGGTCTCGAATCCGTTGCGATTCAGAAACTTTGCGCGCTACAGCGAACCGACGCTGGCGCCCGGATCGAGCGCGAAACCCCAGTCAAGCATGCTGGCGGCCTGATCCCAGTAGGTGGGACCGCCGGGTTTGTCCATGCCGAACATCAGTGCAACGACGAGCCGGCGGCCGTTGCGCTCGGCGGCGCCGACGAACGTCTTCTGGGCGATGTCGGTGAAGCCGGTCTTGCCGCCGATGGTGCCGGGATAGCGCTTGCAGCAGCTCGTTCTGGTTGACCAGCACCTTGTCGCCGGTCTTGGTGGGGAACACCGTGCTCGGCTGCGCGGTGATCTGCGCGAACACCGGGTTGGCCATCGCGGCGCGGAAGATGAGCGCCAGGTCGTGCGGCGAGGACCACATGTCGATGCCCGGGCCGTCGAGGCCGGACGGGGAGCCGACGTTCGTGCCGTACGCGCCGAGCAGGGCCGCCTTGCCGTTCATCTTCATGACGGCGGCTTCCCGCCCGCCGAGCATGGTGGCCAGCGTGTTGGCGGCGTCGTTGCCGGATACCAGCAGCAGCGCCTCCAGCAGTTGCCGCGCGGTGTACTCGCGGCCGGGCGCGACGCCCGCGCAGTTGCACACGACCTTGGTGTCGATGTCGTTGGCGACGACGGTGGCCTCGAGGGGAAGCTCGTCGAGAACGGTCAGCGCCAGCAGGACCTTGATGGTGCTGGCAGGCGCGTACTGGCCGTACTCGTCGCGCGCCGCCAGCACGGCGCCGCTGTCCAGGTCGGCGATGATCCATGCCTGGGCTGGTCCGTCGGGGATCGGCACCGAGCCCGAGGGCTGGCTCACGCCGACAGGAGCAGCCGTCGCTGACGGCATCCCCCCGGCGACCAGGCACAGGGCAGTCGCGATGCAGATGACTAGCTTCCGCATGGGCGCTGAGCCTATCCGTGCGCGGCGATTCGTGTTCAATCAACCCATGCTGAGCCTGGAGGAGATTTCGGACCGTCTCGAACTGCAGCAGCTGCTCATCGGCTACTCCGAGGCCATCGACCGTCGCCAGTTCGACGAACTCGACGCAATCTTCACAGCCGATGCGTACATCGACTATCGCGCGACGGGCGGCATCGACGGTCAGTACCCGCAGGTCAAGGCGTGGCTGGCCGAGGTGCTGCCGCAATTCTTCAGTGTGAATGCCCACATGCTGGGGCTGCCCGCGATCCGGATCGACGGCGACATCGCCAGCGCTCGTACGTTCTGCTTCAACCCGATGGTGCTCAAGGGGGAGAAGCCCAGCGTCATGCAGGTCGGCCTCTGGTACGTCGACGAATTCGTTCGTACGCCCGAGGGTTGGCGCATGAGCCGTCGCGTCGAGGAGAAGTGCTTCGACAAGCTGTTCTGACCTAAGTCCGTCGCCCGACGATGGTGTAGCGCGGTATGGGCTTGTCGTCGAGTCGGCGATGTTCGACCGTCAGGCCCGATTGCTCAAGGGCCGCAACGATTTCGGCAAGCGGGCGGAGCGTGAACCCGTAGGGCGTGAAGGGCGCACGACGCATGACGTCAGGGTCGCCAATCCCGACGACCGCGCGTCCGCCGGGCCGGAGGACGCGGGCCAGTTCGGCGCAGGCGGTGTCCAGTTCGCTGATGAAGTAGACGGTGTTGAGGGTGATGACGGCATCGATGGAGGCGTCGTCGATGGGAAGTGCGGTGAGCGATCCGTGGACGAGCTTTAGCCGGCCGGCTCCGACGTCGCGGCTGAAGCGAGAGCGGGCGCGGTTCAGCATGTCGTCGGCGACCTCGATGCCGTGCACGACGCCGTCGGCGCCGACGCGGTCCAGGAGCAGTCGCAGGCCGATACCGCCACCGAAACCGATGTCGGCGGCGGTATCGCCCGCCTTTACGTCGGCCGCGTCGACAGCGGCCGCGATCGCCCGGGCGTTTCCGCGGTTGAGCGCCCTGGCCACGAGGGGGCCGAGGAATCCGTGCGGGCGTCCGAGCTGCCCGGCGACGGTGGACAGCAGCTTCTGCCGTAGTTGCGTCATGTATCGAGAATGCAGTTGGGACGGATTTCCGCCAAAGCCCCAGGTTCTGGCACAATAGGCGGCTGTCCGCCACGCGACTACGGCTGCGCGGCGGTCACACACGTAAGGCAAAACCGGATCCAGGCATTCCGCCTAGATCGCTGAATTGCAGCGTGGCAATCACAGGAGAAGTCGCTTAACCATGGCTGTCAAGATCAAGCTCACTCGGCTTGGCAAGATCCGCAATCCCCAGTACCGCATCGCCGTCGCCGACGCGCGCACCCGCCGCGACGGCCGCTCCATCGAGGTCATCGGCCGCTACCACCCCAAGGAAGACCCGAGCCTCATCGAGATCAATTCGGAGCGGGCCCAGTACTGGCTATCCGTCGGCGCTCAGCCCACCGAACCCGTCCTGCAGCTGCTCAAGATCACCGGCGACTGGCAGAAGTTCAAGGGTCTGCCAGGTGCCGAGGGCACGCTGAAGGTCAAGGAGCCCAAACCCAGCAAGCTGGACCTGTTCAACGCCGCGCTGGCCGAGGCCGAGGGCGCGCCGTCGGGCGACGCCACCCAGCCCAAGAAGAAGAAGGCACCCGCCAAGAAGGCCGCCGACAAGGCTGACGACAAGGCCGGCGACGAGTCCGCCCAGAAGGCCACCGAGGCCGAGGCGACCGCCGAGCCCTCCGGCGCCAAGGACAAGTCCGAGGCTGCCGCCGAAGGCGCCGACGCCACCACCTCACCCGAGTCCTCCGAGAGCTGAGCGCGCCCGTGAGCACAGTCGTCGTCGACGCCGTCGAGCACCTGGTCCGCGGAATCGTGGACAACCCCGACGATGTCCGGGTCGACATGGTGACCAGCCGCCGCGGACGCACCGTCGAGGTGCACGTCAATCCCGAGGACCTCGGCAAGGTCATCGGCCGTGGCGGCCGCACCGCGACCGCGCTGAGGACGTTGGTCGCCGGCATCGGCGGCCGCGGCATCCGCGTCGACGTGGTGGACACCGACCAGTAGCGGTCCCATGGACCTGGTAGTCGGGCGGGTCGTCAAAGCACACGGCGTCACCGGCGAGGTCGTCGTCGACATCCGCACCGACGATCCCGACCTTCGCTTCGCTCCCGGCACCCAGCTGCGCGGTAGACCCAAAGCCGGCCCCGAACGACGCTACGTCGTCGAGTCCGTCCGGGAGCACAGCGGCCGGCTGCTGGTGCGCCTGGAGGGTGTGGCGGACCGCAATACCGCCGAGTCGTTAAGGGGCACGGTCTTTCTCGTCGACTCCGAGGATCTGCCGCCCATCGAGGATCCCGACGAGTTCTATGACCACCAACTCGAGGGGCTGCGGGTGGTGACGACGACGGGCCAGGAGGTCGGCACCGTCGCCGAGGTATTGCACACCGCGGCAGGCGAATTGCTCGCCGTGCGCAAAGACGAAGGCGAGGTGCTGGTGCCCTTCGTCGCTGCCATTGTGACGTCGGTGTCGTTGACGGACCGGACCATCGAAATCGACCCGCCCGAGGGTCTGCTGGAGCTGGACTGATGCACATCGATGTCATCACCATTTTCCCCGGCTACCTCGACCCGCTGCGACAATCGTTGCCCGGCAAGGCCATTGACGCCGGCATCGTCGCAACTTGCAGTCCACGACTTGCGCCGCTGGACCCACGACGTGCACCGGTCCGTCGACGACACGCCGTACGGCGGCGGGCCCGGCATGGTGATGAAGGCCCCGGTCTGGGGTGAGGCGCTCGACGAAATCGCCACGGAGGACAGCCTTCTCATCGTTCCGACACCGGCGGGCAGGCTCTTCACCCAGGCGGACGCCCAACGCTGGACCACGGAGAAGCATCTGGTGTTCGCGTGTGGCCGCTACGAGGGCATCGACCAACGCGTCGTCGACGACGCGGCCCGCAGGATGCGCGTCGAGGAGGTGTCGATCGGCGACTACGTGCTGCCGGGCGGCGAATCGGCGACGCTGGTCATGATCGAGGCCGTCGTCCGCCTGCTGCCCGATGTGCTCGGCAATCCGGCGTCGCACCAAGACGATTCGCATTCCGACGGCCTGCTCGAAGGCCCGAGCTACACCCGGCCGCCCAGCTGGCGGGGACTCGACGTGCCGGATGTGCTGCTGTCGGGCGACCACGCCAAGATCGCGGCGTGGCGACGCGAACAGGGCCTGCAGCGCACCCGCGAGCGCCGCCCCGACCTGCTCGAGTGACCGACCCCTCCGCGAGCAGACGCAGAATCGCACAATACTGCGCCGGGTAATGCGATTCTCTGTCTGCTCGCCGGCAGAACGAGACCTAGATCTTGCCGCCGGGGAACATCGTCTTGACGGCCTGGGTGATGGTGTTGCGCGCGGTGGTCGCGTCGGCGGGCTGCATCGAGCCGATCGCCATCACGTAGCGGCGGTCCGGGCCGATCACGCCGGTGGACAGGTGCATCCAGTTGGCGCCGATCACAGCACATCCAGCCCTGCTTGACCGCCACCGGCTCGGCGAAGAGCCCTTCGGGGATGCCGAACCGCTGCGGATATACGCCGCCGGGCACCATGCCGTCGGGCGCCGTAGGTGTCGACGCCGCCAGGTCGGACAGCATGATGCTGGCTTGCTCGCGCGGCAGCCCACCGGCGCCGCTGAGCAGCATGTCGTAATAGCGCACGAGGTCGGCGGCGGTGCTGATGGTGTTGAACCAGCGGCCGTTGCCCGGCGGTCTCGTGGACCCCAGCCCGTACCGGGCCACCACTCGGTTGATGATGGCGCTGCCGCCGCTGCGGTTCCAGAACACTTCGGCAGCGCTGTCGTCGGAGGACCGCAGCATGACGTCGAGCATCCCGCGGTCGGCGGGGGAGAGCTTGGTCTGGCCCTTCGATTCCTGTAGCAGCAGGTCATCGGCGATGAACAGCTTCACCACCGACGCGATCGCGATCGTCATGCCGTTGCCGTTGGACACGATCTGGCCGGTGTTGCGGTCCATCACGACGGCGGAGATCTCGGCGCCGGCCTTGGCGGCATCGGCGGTGGCCGCCTTCGCTCGCCCGTCGAGGCCCTCGAACGTCGGTGCCGGTTCGTCGAGCGGGGCTTCCGGCAGCGGTGCCATGCGCCCCTGGGGTGCGACGACGGTCAGCTGCGGGACGGCGGGCTCGGGCGGCGTGCCGTATACCTTCGCTTCACAACCAGCGACGACGGGCACCGCGACTACGACGACTGACATCGCCGTGACCAGCTTCGACGGCCGCCGTCGCATGGCCCTCCTTCAAGCGTTTCACCGAAGCGGGGGATTGGGCTCGCCGCACCGCCAGCGCCCGTGACTTTCAGCCTAATCGCCGGACCCGGGTTGCGCGTAGTTCGGCCGCCTCAGCGCTTTGGGCGCCGGACGGGTAGCGATTTCCCCGGATTTCTCTGGATGCAGGCCCATCTGGCACAATTGAGCAGTTGTCTGTGCAGGCCCGGGGGACCGGTAGTTCCGCCCGCTGCGAGATGCACCCCGATACACCCGATAGATCGGCTCGGCACGCGTCACATCGCGACAGAGAAGCCCGCAGCCGCCAACAGCAAGGAAGTGTCACCGATGAACACGCTGGACTTCGTCGATCAGGCGTCGCTTCGCGACGACGTCCCGGACTTCAGCCCCGGCGACACCGTAAACGTGCACGTGAAGGTCATCGAGGGCTCCAAGGAACGCATCCAGGTTTTCAAGGGTGTCGTCCTTCGCCGGCAGGGCGGCGGGATCCGCGAGACCTTCACCGTCCGCAAGGAGAGCTACGGCGTCGGTGTCGAGCGGACCTTCCCGGTGCACTCGCCCAACATCGACCACATCGACGTCGTCACCCGTGGTGACGTGCGCCGCGCGAAGCTCTACTACCTGCGCGAACTGCGCGGCAAGAAGGCGAAGATCAAGGAAAAGCGCTGACTGCCGCTTACGGCCGCCAACACGCCGGGTTCTGAGCTGTGGACCTCGAGCGGCGACGGCGGCAAGCATCGCGCTGGCTACTCTGATGCGGTGACCGGACCCACGGACCCCGACGAGACCGCCGATCCGGATACCGACGTCGAGGACGCGCAATCCGAGGACGCGCAAACCGAGCCGAAGAAGAAGCACGGCGCGCTGCGCGAAGCGGCGATCCTGATCTCCATCGCGCTGGTCCTGTACTACGTCATGCTGACGTTCGTCGCGCGTCCGTACCTGATCCCGTCGGAATCGATGGAACCGACGCTGCATGGCTGCAACGGATGCGTCGGCGACCGGATCATGGTGGACAAGTTGACCTACCGCTTCTCGTCGCCGGAGCCCGGCGACGTGATCGTGTTCAAGGGACCGCCGAACTGGAACATCGGCTACAAGTCGATCCGCTCGGATAACCCCGCGGTGCGGGTCGTGCAGAATGCGCTTTCGTTCGTCGGGTTCGTCCCGCCCGGACGAGAACGACCTGGTGAAACGCATCATCGCGGTCGGTGGCCAGACGGTCGAATGCCGCGCGAACACCGGTTTGACGGTCGACGGCAAGCCGCTGTCCGAGCCGTATCTCGACCCCGCGACGATGATGGCCAACACCAGCGTCTACCCCTGCCTGGGCAACGAGTTCGGGCCCGTGAAAGTACCCGAGGGCAGGCTGTGGGTGATGGGCGACAACCGCACGCATTCCGCTGACTCTCGCGCGCACTGCAGCAACACGCCGGCCGATGCCCAGCGCGGGCTGTTGTGTACGGGCGACCCGATGGCCGGGACGATCCCGGTAGACAATGTCATTGGAAAGGCACGGTTCATCGCCTGGCCGCCGTCGCGATGGGGTGGAGTGGGCTCGGTGGACCCCCAGACCCAATAGGGAAGGTTTGCACTTGCCGGCGACATGGCCTCCGCGAACAGTGATCCGGAAGTCCTCGGGCCTGCGCACCCTGGAGTCCGCGCTGTACCGCGGCGGGCTCGGCCCGGTAGCGGGTGTCGACGAGGTGGGCCGCGGCGCGTGCGCCGGTCCGCTGGTGGTGGCGGCCTGCGTACTGGGGCCCAACCGGCTGGAGAGCCTGGCCGCCCTCGACGACTCCAAGAAGCTCAACGAGAAGGAACGCGAGCGGCTGTTTCCGCTGATCCGCCGGTATGCGCTGGCATACCACGTGGTGTTCATCCCGTCGACCGAGGTGGATCGGCGGGGCGTGCACGTGGCGAATATCGAGGGCATGCGGCGGGCGGTGGCCGGCCTGTCGGTGCGGCCGGGTTATGTGCTGTCGGACGGCTTCCGGGTGCCGGGCCTGCCGATGCCCTCGCTGCCGGTGGTCGGCGGCGACGCGGCCGCAGCATGCATCGCGGCGGCCAGCGTGCTGGCCAAGGTGAGCCGTGACCGGCTGATGGTCAAGATGGAGGCCGAACACCCTGGCTACGGCTTCGCCGAGCACAAGGGCTACAGCACCCCGGGTCACAGTGCGGCGCTGGCCGAGCTCGGGCCGTGCAGCCAGCACCGATACTCGTTCATCAACGTGCGCCGGCTGGTGACGGTCGAGGGCGAACTGGTCCCGGAGGACGCGCTCGACTGGGAACCCGAGCAGCAAAGCCAACTCGGGTAGGGGAAGAATGGAAGCCGGATGAGCCTAAGTGAAGGACAGCTGAGCCGATGAGTGCCGAAGATCTCGAGAAGTATGAAACCGAGATGGAGCTCTCGCTCTACCGCGAATACAAGGACATCGTCGGGCAGTTCAGCTATGTCGTCGAAACCGAGCGTCGCTTCTACCTGGCAAACAGCGTCGAGCTGGTGCCGCGCAACTCCGAGGGCGAGGTCTACTTCGAGCTGCGGCTGGCCGACGCCTGGGTGTGGGACATGTACCGGCCGGCCCGGTTCGTCAAGCAGGTGCGGGTGATCACCTTCAAGGACGTCAACATCGAAGAGGTGGAAAAGCCCGAGCTGCGGCTGCCCGAATAGGCCGCTTAGTGCGGGCGATGGGGCCATGAAGACGATATCGATCGATCTCGAGGTCTATACGAGCGGCTTCGAGCCGCCCGGCGTGCGCCGACGCGAGTCGCTCTCCCGGTCATCAACGCGCATATTGGCGCAACGAAGCTCACACAGCCGCAGTCCTGGCTCGACGATCAGCTCGCTCGAATTACCGAGGGTGGGTGACGACGTTCTCGCGCGCCTCGACGATTGCGCAGCGCGCGTGAGCACCACCGCGGTGGATCGAAGGCACCTCCGGCTGAGCTTTTGACACGACGTTCTCATTGATCCTGAAACGGGAGCGCTCCGTCGGCTCGACTTGGCTTGCGCCATTGACGCTTGCGCAACTTCGCTGTATCGACTCTGTGTCCAGAAGTTGAACATCTCTGCCGGCTTCCTTCCGTGTGACGCTGATCGCTAGTCAGAGCGCTGTCCGCTCGAAGGAAGTGAGTCAAACATGCTCGCCGGTATCGCAATCTTCATGTTGGTTCTGTCCCCGCTGTTCATACCGGTCATGACGACGGTCGTGCACGCCATCGGGAGCCGACGAAACTAGCGTCGTGTGACCAACTTCATCGAGATCGACGGTGGCGTCGATGTCTACTCGACCTTTTTCGCGATGTCGTCGATCTCGACGCGATACAAGGAGCCTGAAGGTCGCTGGCACGGTGTTCGAGACTGCATCCATGCAGGAAAACTACGAGTAAACGCCTGCCGGAATACAGTTTCGGCCGAAGCAGCGGATCACAACCAGCGCGGCGGCTCTTGGAGATCGCCTGTCGATGTCGACGCCCACAGCGCCGCGGCCTGCAGCCCATCGCGCAACCCCCGCCAGTGTGCCGGCCACCGTGGTGGTGGCAGCCGAATCCTCTTGCACCGCAATGGGAGCACAGCCGTCGACGGCAAGCACCAGCCCGGCACCCAGGTCCTTCTGCCGCCACATGCCCACGATGTCGGCAAGTAGGGAATCGAGGACGACGGCGGGGAAGTCGTCGAACCGGCCACCGTTGGCCAGATCGACCGCGTGGATCCACACCTCTCGAGTGCGCATCCACGCCGTCTCCGACGCAGGCACCAGCCGGCCCTGCGCGGTGCGAACCTGCGCCGACCACGCCGACGCGGGCAGGTTTCGCCATTTCTCGTCGAGCCGAGCGACGGTGTGGTCGAACAGGTTTCGCAACGCCGCGGGATCCAGCGTCGCGCCTTCGGCGATCTCGCGGCTTCGCTGCTCGACCGACTCATACATCGGGGTCTCCACACCGGTGGCCGCCCAGTCCATCAGCCGGCACAGCGCCGCGGCGTTGTATCCGACGTGCGCCACGAGGTGCCGGCGTGACCACCCCGGCAGCAGGGTGTCACCGCCGAAGTCGTTGTCGGACAGCTCGGCAAGCCGCTGCGCGAAGTACGCCGTGCCGCGTCGCGCGATCAGCAGCCGCTCGGACAGGTCGAGGTCTGCGAAGCGCGTCAAGCGAACCCTCCTACTTGACGATCGTCTTGTTCTTCACCGAGCCGAGGCCCTCGATCGTGACCTCGACCGTCTGCCCGTCCTGGATGTAGCGGGCAGGCTTGCGGGCGTGGCCGACGCCGCCGGTGGTGCCGGTGATGATCACGTCGCCGGGCTGCAGGGTGACGATGTGCGAGATGTACTCGATCAGCTTGGCGGGGGAGAACACCAGGTCGTCGGTGGTCGCCTGCTGCATCAGTTCCCCGTCGAGGCGGGTCTCGATCGCGGAGCCCAGGACGTAGTCGGTGTCCAGATACGGGCCGAAGCCGCTGGTCTTCTCGAACGTCTTGCCCTGGTCCCACTGCAGCGTGCGGTACTGGTAGTCGCGCATGGTGTAGTCGTTGATCACCGAGTAGCCGGCGATGTACGCGTCGGCGCTCGGCTTCGGGCACCTGGTAGGCCTGCTTGCCAACGACGACAGCCAATTCCGCCTCCCAGTCGAGCGCGGACGCGGCGTACTCCGGAACGACGACGTCGTCGTACGGCCCGGTGAGGGCCTCCTTGAACTTCGCGAACAGCGTCGGGTACTCGGGCAGCTCGCGGCCCATCTCCTTGATGTGCGTGGCGTAGTTGAGGCCGACGCAGACGATCTTGCCGGGGTTTGGGACGACGGGAGCGTAGTCCGCGGTCGCGAGGTCGACGGTTCGGCCAGAAGCGTTCTGCGCGACCGCTTTCCAGTCTGGAGTCGGCCAGCAGCGCCGACACATCGGCGTAGCCGTCGATGACGGTCGCGGTGGTGTCGTCGTCGACGCGCACGGCCGCCGTGGCGCCGTCGAGCCGAAGCGTGGAGAGTTTCATCAGGGTCCTTCGGTGATGTAGGTGCGGTTGAAGTGCAGGCGTTCGACGATGGGTGCGTCGGAGAAGGCGAAGAGATCGAATTGCGTGTCGGCGTCGATCGACCATTCCGTCCACGACGGGACGACGATCATGTCGCCCTTGCCGACCTCAGTGACCTTGTCGCCGAGCCGGAATCGGCCCGAGCCCTCGAAGACCTGGTACACGGTCGAGCCGACGTCGCGGCGCGGCCGGGTGTGCGCGCCCGCGCGCAGCCGGTGAAACTCGGCGCGGATGGTCGGCATGACGTCGCCGCCGGTGGTCGGGTTGGTGTAGCGGACCGCGGCGTGCCCGGGCTCGGTGGTGGCCGCATAGCCTTCGTCTTCGAGGTCCAGTTGCTCGCGCAGCGCGGCGTCCGTGTGCTGCCAGCGGTATGCCGCGATCGGCGAGCTGGTCCTGGCATCCAGGCCGACCAGCGGGCGCAGACCTGGGTGCGCCCAGAGTCGCTCGGATCGCGAGACATCCGGCGTCGAATCGTCGGTGACGTTCTCGCTCCCGAACTCGAAGAACGCGGTGTCGGTGTAGTGCACGAACGGGATGTCGAGGCCGTCGATCCATGCCATCGGCTGGTCGGTCTCGTTGTGGTGGCCGTGGAAATGCCATCCCGGGGTGAGCAGAAAGTCACCGCGGCGCATCGCGACGGGATCACCGTTGACGACCGTCCACACGCCCTCGCCCTCGACGACGAACCGAAATGCGTTCTGCGAGTGGCGGTGTTCGGGCGCGACCTCTTTCGGCCCGAGGTACTGGATCGCGGCCCACAGCGTCGGCGTCGCGTAGGGCAGACCTCCCAGACCGGGGTTGGCGAGTGCGATGGCGCGGCGTTCGCCGCCCCTTCCCACGGGCACGAGATCGCCCGCCCGCTGCGCCAGCGGGTACAACGTCGCCCATTTCCACACGAACGGAACGGCTTTGGACGTCGGCGTCATCGGCATCAGGTCGCCCAGCTGGGTCCACAGCGGTATGAGGTGCTCGGCCTCGAAGTCGTCGTACAGCTGGTTCAGCGACTCGTCTTGGAGCCTGCGATTCAGGGATCGTCATCGCTGCTCGCCTTCGCTGAGCAGGCGTGCGCGGATGTCTTCCCGCAACGCCTTCTTGTCGATCTTGCCGACCTTCGTGGTGGGTATCTGGTCGACGACGACCAGCCGCTCGGGTTGCTTGTAGCGGGCGACGCCGGCTGCCTGCATGGTGGCGACGACATCGGTGAGGTCGATCGAATGCCCTTCCGCCAGCTGTGAGATACAGGCACACACGCTCACCCAAGATCGGGTCGGGCATCGCGACCGCGGCCGCCATCTCGACGCCGTCGATCTGGTAGGCGAAGTTCTCGACCTCTTCGGCGGAGATCTTCTCGCCGCCGCGGTTGATCATGTCCTTGTCCCGCCCGCACACCACCAGGTTGCCGTCCGGTCGGCGCACCACGATGTCGCCGCTCGCGTACCACCCGTCGGGAGTGAAGGCGCGGGCATTGTGCTCGGCTGCCCGGAAGTATCCTCGCGGGGTGTAGGGGCCGCGGGTGAGCAAGGCGCCCGGGGTGCCGTCCGGCACCGGCTGACCCTTGTCGTCGACCACGAGGATCTCATCGGCGTCGCTGACGGGCCGGCCCTGGGTGGTGAGAATGACCTCGGGGTCGTCGTCGAGGCGGGTCATGTTGAGCAGACCCTCGGCCATGCCGAAGACCTGTTGAAGCCGCGCTCCCAGGACCGGCTCGACGCGGGCGGCCAGTTCGTCGGGCATGCGGGCGCCGCCCACCTGCAGCACGCGAAGGCTGTTGCCGCGCAACGTGCCGTGCTCACGCTGGTAGTCGATCCACCGCTGCGCGACCGCCGGAACAGCGGCCGCGACGGTGACCTGTTCGGCGTCGATGGTGCGCAATGCCCGCTCGGGAGAAGGCGAAGGCAACATCACTGCGCGACCGCCGGCGAAGAGTGCGCCGAGGATGCCCGGGCATGCCAACGGGAAGTTGTGGCTGGCGGGTAGCGTGCCCAAATAGACGGTGTCGGAGCTGAATTCGGCAACAGCGTTGGCCTGCAGGACGTTGTAGCTGTAGTCGTCGTGTGGTGCGCACGATGAGCTTGGGCAGGCCGGTGGTGCCACCGGACAGCAGGAAGCACGCGACGTCGGAACCGGCGGGTTCGTGGTCGGCCTCCAGGAACCGCGGCATGGTCTTCATGGCTGTGGCCAGGCTGTACTCGGGTGCATGTTCGACGCCGGCGGCGGACAGTTCGCCGTGCACGAGGACGGCGCGGATGCTCGGCACCTGCGCGGCCACCTGCTGGGCCATCTGGCGCAGATCGGCATCGGAGTCGAAATCGGCGACGGCAATGGCGGTGGCTTCGGAAAGCGTTGCCATATGCGTGATTTCGTGTCTGCGGTGCGCAGGCAGCGCCATGACAGGAATGATTCCGGTGCGGAAGCACGCCAGGGCCAGCGCGACGAACTCCCAAGAATTGGGTAGCTGCACGACGATCCGGTCACCCGCCGTCATTCCCAGGTCGAGCAGGGCCTGCGCGCACGCGGCGGACCGGTCCCAGAGTTGTTGGTATGTCAGGCGCGTCGCGCCGTCGACCAACGCCTCGGCGTCGGGCTGACGCTGGACGTGCTCGGCGATATGCGAAGCGAGCGAGGTGCCTTGCCAGTATCCGGCTCTGCGATACGCCTGGGCGACCTCATCCGGCCACGGAACGACACCCTCGATCGACACATGAGTGCGGGTGGTCATGGCAACTCTCCTTTGAGCGCGCTGGGCTGATTGTCCGCCGCCAGGATGACTGCGTCCAGGGCGATGAGTCCGGTCGATGTGAGTCGCAGCGGGTTGATCTCGATGTCAACGATCTCGGCGTGGTTGGTGAGATAACGCGCGAGCGTGACGGCGATGCGGGCGAACTCGTCGCGGTCGAGAACGGGCCCGCCCCGCCAGCCGTCGAGCAGGGGCGCGCACTGGAGGTCGTCGAGCATCGTCGCTGCGGCCGCATGGCTGAGGTGGCAACTGCGGATCGCGACGTCGCCGATGGCCTCCGCGGCGGTGCCGCCGAGACCGGCGACGAGGATCGGGCCGAACACCGGGTCGCGGCGGGCGCCGAGGAACAGGTCCACCCCTGGGCCCGCCATGCTCTCGATCAGGTAGGCCGGCGCGGCAATGGCGTCGAGTGCATCCAGCGCGGCGTGCAATTCCTCCGCGGTGCGGATGCCGAGGTGGACTCCGCCGATCTCGGTCTTGTGAACCACCGTGGCGTCGAGAATCTTGACCGCCACGGGCAGCGGTAGCTCGGTCAAGGCACGGTGCGCCGCTGCGCGGTCGGCGCACACCCGTCGCGGCGGCGTGGTGATCCCCAGCGAGTCGAGCAGATCCTTGGCGGCGGCTTCGTCGGCGGGCAGCTGGATCGCCGCGGCCGAGTCGGCGATCCCGACGGCGTCGTGTGCGTCGTGGAGATGTCGTGTGCGGGCATCCTGCACGAGCGCTTGGATGCCGGTCGCCAGCGCGGAGGGACTGGGCACGACCGGGACGCCGATCTCGGCAGCCGCGGCCGTCGCCTTGTCGATCGCCTCGGCGGGGCCGCCGGTGGCGAGAACCACCGGTACCTGGTGGTGCACGCCGGATTGGCGGACCGTGTCGGCGAGGTCGATGACGTCGGGCTCGGCCAGGGCGTAGATCGCCAGCGCATCGATCCCCGCGTCGGCGGCGGTCACCGAAAGCACGTCGGCGAATGTGGGGCCCGGCCTGCCGGTGTCCACCGGGTTGGCCTGGAAGGTCATCGGGGGCAGCAATTTCGAGAGCTGTGCCTGTGTGTGCTGGGCGAGCGGCGGAATGCGCACGCCATCCGCCAGCAGTTGGTCGAGTACGGCCAGCCCGGGACCCGCCTGGGCGGTGATCAGCCCGATTCCCGGTGCCGGCGACGCGGGCAGCCGGGTCCGGCTGAGCACGCGCAGGGCGTCGACGAGCTGCTGGTCCGAATCGACAACCACCGCACCGGCTTCCGTCAGCAGCGCGCACGTCGTCCGCCACGACGTCGCCAGTGCCCCGGTGTGCGACTCCGAGAACGCGGATACGTCACTACGCCCGGTCACGGTGGCGACGATCGGTTTGTCCGCGCTGACGGTCCGAACCGCCGACAGCAGGGCCTCGCCGTCGTCGACGGTTTCGATGTGCAATGCGATCGCGGTGATCGTCGGATCGTCGCGGAGAAACGTCAGCACATCGGTGTTCGTCACGTCGACGCAATTGCCAAGGCCCACACCGAGTCCGACGCCGACGCCGGACTCCGACAGCAGGAAGGACAACGCGTGGTTCATTCCGCCGCTGGCGGCAACGACGGCGACGGGGCCGGCGGCGATGTGTTCGACCGTCGGGACGAAGCTCACCGTCGCGCCGGTCGGCCGGAAGAAACCGGAGGTGTTCGGTCCGAGCAGCCGGATACCGGTGGTGGAGCTGATCTCGGCGAGTTGCGCTTGTAGGGCTTCTCCCTCGGCGCCGGCCTCGGCGAACCCACCCGAGCAGATGACGGCCGCGCCGACACCGCAATCCGCGGCGTCCCGCACGGCGTCCGGGGTGGCGGCGGCGGGAACGCACAGCACGGCAAGGTCCAGTGCATGGCCGTGGACCTCGGTGGCGGCATGCAACGAGGGAAGGAACGACCCGTCGGTGGCTTTGGCGTTGATACCAAAGACCGTTCGGGTGTCGCCGCTGCTTCGGGCGACGGCGTCGAGCATCACCGATCCGAGCTTGCCGGGCGAGGCCGACGCCCCGACGACGGCGATCGAGGTGGGGTCGAAGAGTCGGTGGAGTCGTGAGCGGTCTGGCTGTGTCGAGGTCATCTGGCCGCCACCGCGTGAGCCGCAACACCGTTGGTGGCCTTGGGTTCGGGTTCGAACGCCACCGCGTCGGCCCGGCCGGAGAGGATCAGCGTCGAGGCGCAGTCCTGCTCGTTGACGGCTCGGCGGGTGCGAATGCTCGACGGCCCGTCGACGATGATCGTGGGGATGCGGTGGTTCAGCCGGATGTGCTCCGAGCACAGCACCCGCGCCAGCGCGGTGCCGCCGCGCACGACGACGGCCGCTGGTTGCCGGGCACATAGGCGGTCGAGGACTGCGCGCGTGCCGGGATCGAGTGACGTGCTGTCGGTTTCGGGGGCGGTGACAAGTGGCAGCGCGACGTCGTCTCGGTGGCCATTGCCCTCGCCGTTGGCCGACAGGACCGTGGTTCCGTCAGTAAGCCCGATTCGGCTCTTCGAGTAGTCGATCATCCGCAGCAGCCGGCCGCCAAGCGTGCGGGCGCCGACGTGAAGTGGTGTATCCAGTGGCGCGGCACCGTATTTCATCTGCCAAGCCTGTTCGGTTTCAGCGATGAACATCGGATCGCGCAGCCGCATCTTCTCGGCGGAGATGGCGCGACTGAAGAAGTGGAAGCCGAACTGCCACGGTTCGAATGCGCGGCAGTACTCGCCGAAGTGGTCCCACCACGACAGGCTCGGCATCGACGAATCCTGGATCTTCGCCACCTGGGGACGACGGATCCGCTCGAACTGGCCCAACGCTGCCGGGATATCGCCGGGATGCGCCGCGATGGCCTGCGCCAGCACCGCGGCATCTTCCATCGCCATCTTGGTGCCCGAACCGACCGAGAAGTGCGCGGTGTGCACGGCGTCGCCGAGAAGGACGACGGGGGTGCCGTTTTCCGCGCGGGTGTACCACCGCTGCGTGCGGCGGGTGCGAAAGTTGGCCCACCGTGAGTTGTTGGCGACGAGCTTGTGGCCGTCGATCTGATCGGCGTACAGCGTCTCGAGGTAGCGCTGAGTCTCGCACGTCGGACTGTCCCGGCGGGCTCGTCACGTCGAACGCGTCCAGGCCCGCACGGCGCCAGGTGGCTTCGTCGGTTTCGACGATGAAGGTGCTCAGTCCGGAGCCGATCGGATAGCCGTGCACCGCGAAGTTCCCGTGCTCGGATTGCTTGTGCAGAAAGGTGAGTCCGTCGAACTGGAATGTGGTGCCGAACCAGATGAACTTGACGCGCGCCTCGTCGACCGTGTGGCCGAGTTCGTCGGCGAACCGTTGCCGCACTGATGAATTGGCTCCATCGGCGGCCACGATCAAGTCGTAGTCGCCGCGGGCGTCCAGCTCGTCGACGGTCACCTCGGTCGCGAAATGCAGGCGGGCGCCGCGATCGCACGCGCGCTTGCGCATCGCGTCGAGCAGGACGCGCCGGTGCACAGCGGACATCCCGTTGCCGCCGGCCGACATCGTGGCGCTCTCGGTGCGGACGCTGATGGTGTCCCAGTGAGTGCCGTGGGCGTCCAGGGTCTCCCGCAGGACCGGATCGACGGCGTCGACGTTCTCGAGCGTCGCGTCGGAGAACACGACTCCGAATCCGAACACGTCGGATTCGTGATTGCGCTCGAACACGTCGATGCTGGCGTCGGGCATCGAATGCGACAACGCGATCGCGGTGAACAAGCCGCCGGGCCCGCCGCCGATGCAGGCGACGCGCAGTGGCCGGGCCGTCGGGGGATGGTGCCGGTCTTGGGCTGACGTCACCGTCGCTCCTCATCTGACTGTTGCCCAGATCACGGGCTGACTGGGCAGGCACGAGTATGTAACATGATACAGCTGAGAGTCAAGAAAAGTGTTACATATGCTGGTCGCTAGGGTGCCGCGGCGCTGGCCTCGACGATGCCGGCGACGAAGGCCTCCGCTTCGGGGCGCAGGACGTCGTGGGCTTCGGTGAACACCTGGTGCGCGATCCGGCCACGCCATCCCGCGGGTAGCAGCGTTTCGGGCAGGTCGGGGTCACGGAATGGGTAGTGCCGATAGTGATGGATGAGGCGTGATGCTCTCGACCAGGGCCGCCGCGCCGCTCAGTCCGCGGCGGTATCGGGCGAGCCGGGGACGGAACTCCTCGATGAAGCGGTGGTAGTCGGCATCGAGATCGTCGAGGTCCCAGCATCGTTCGGCGAGCAGCCGGTCACTGGTCAGCCCGGCGCTGTTGCAGCGCAGGAACAGCAGGCGAAGTTCGTCATCTCCGGCGAGCATCTCGCGCAGTTGCTTCTCCCGGTCGTGAGGCGAAAACCAGACCGGCCCCGCGTAGTTTCCGAACCCCCACCAGGTCAGTGCCTTTTCGATGCGCTTGCGCTGCTCGCGGCCCAGGCCCGTCTCGTCGACCAGCGCCTGGGTCCACGTGCGGTCCCAGTCGTCGAAGTGGCGTTCGAAGATGCGGGCGCGCCCGTCGTCGAGCAGGCGCCAACTCTTGTCGTTGAGCAGGTAGGAGACCTCGCGACCCGTCTTCGCCGAATCGAACCACCCCTCCTTGCGGAGTCGGGTCATCACCACGCGCACGGTGGCCGGTTCGACACCGAAGACGCCCATCAGCTCGGTGAGAGCGCCCAGCTTGACGGCGCCGCCGGTGTAGCGGAAGTGCTCGCCGTAGAGGTCAAACACCAGCGCGCGTGGCCGCATCCCGGTCCACCTCCGATTCCTTCGCTCGGCAGAAATGTTTCAGATTTCTTGACAGACTAGCTCAGTTCTGTTACATAGTGACAGCGCTCACAGCCCAGCTTTCATGGAAGAACACATGCCGACACTCGACGCTCCCGGCGCAACCCTGCATTACCGGACGGCAGGGGACGGACCGCCCCTTGTCCTGGTGCACGGCTCCTGCACGGACATGACCACATGGGACGGCGTGGTCGACGACCTTGCGCGCGATCATCGCGTCATCATCTACGACCGCCGGGGCTACGGGCAGTCGCGACACAAGCCGGTTCGCGACCACCGGATACACGCCCGCGACCTGACACTGCTCTTGCAGGAGGTGGCATCAGAACCCGCCACGGTCGTCGGGTGGAGCTCGGGCGGTAACGTCGCGCTTGCGGCCGCGGTCAAGAATCCCGAATTGTTCTGCGCGCTGGGCGTTGTCGAAGCGCCCTTTCACGGGTTGCGGCACGCCGATCGCAGCGTGCTCGCTACGGCGTTGCGGCTCAAGCTGACTCAATTGCGCGGGCGACCGATTGAGGCCGTCGAAGCCTTCCTCCGGTTCGGCTCGGCCTTGCGATCGGGCGGCAACGCCTACGACATGCTCGACGACGAGGAGCGCAAAGCGCTGCTGGCCAACTACGCGCCCGTGCTGGCCGAATGGGACCCGTACTACTTCGGGCGTGATGGCCGAGCATGTGCCCCTGCGCGCGGTGGTCGACCTGCCCGTGCCGCTCACCTGGATTCTGGGTGCCGAGAGCGCGCCGTGGATCGGCGGTCTGCACGCGCGAGTTGCACGGCGCCGGCCCGACATGCGCACCGTCGTGATCCCGGGTGCCAGCCACCTCGTCCACACCGACAGGCCGGCAGAGTTCGTCGCCGCCGTGCGAGACATCTCCGCCAACCAGCATGTGCCACGCAAGTTCAGGCTGGTGGAGGGACGCCGTGACGACGGCTAGCGCCGACGGATCCACACGGCCGCTCATCGCAACCTCCTGGCGGCGGGTGGCGATGAGCGGCCTGTGTCCGACGGCGTCGGTCGACGATGCGGAGATCGAGGAGGTCGACCGCCGCAGCCGACTCATGGTCGCGGCGACGCCCGTTCTCGACGAGATGGCGGCCGAACTCGACGGCACGGCATTCGCGGTCATGCTCGCCGACCGGAATGCGTTGTTGACCGATTTCCGCTTCGGGCTGGATCGGCTGCGGCCCAAGCTTCAAGAGGTCGGCACCGTGGAAGGTCGCCGATTTCGCGAAGAGACAACGGGAACCAACTCGATCGCTACGGCCCTCGAACTGCGGCGGGGCGTGGCGGTGCGCGGCGAAGAACACTTCATCGAGTCGTTGAAGAGGTTCAGCTGCTACGGCCAAACCATCATTCATCCCGTCACCCAGCGAGTCGAGGGTGTCCTGGACATCACGTGCTTGGTCCAGGACGACAATCCCACTGCTCGCCCCGTTCGTGATCCGCTCGGCACGGCAGATCGGTGAACGCCTTCTCGAGCAGGCGCGCGAAGCAGAAAGGCGGGCCTTCAACAGCTTTCAGCAGGCTGCGGCAAGGACACGCTCTCGTCCGGTGATCGCGATCGGCGACGACATATTCCTCGCCAACGCGGCCGCGATGCAGATGATCCAGCCGGCCGATCAGGCGGTGCTGCGGGCCGCGTCCCTCGATGTTCCGACGAACCGCGAATCGTCACGCCATATCCAACTGGTCTCCGGCCGCGAGGTTCTCGCTTCGGTCAGTCCCGTAGCCGGCACCACCGCAGTTGTCTTCACGTTGACCGACGAACGAGACACCTCGCGCCGTTGCGGTCAGCCCAGCCACGCAAACCAGAACGCTGATATCCGGCGAGCCAGGCTCAGGCAGGACAACGACTGCGGCGAAGATGGCCGGCACCGCCGCTCGATGGCTGGACTGCGGAGAGATCGTCGAATTGGGCGAGCGGGACTGGCTCCGTCGCCTCAATGACTGCCTGCGTAGCGGCGCATGCGCGGTGATCGAATCGGTCGACACGCTCCCTGCACCCTTGCTTCATCGCGTGGCCGAGCGCATCAGGTCGGCGCCCGCGCGCGTGATTCTCACGAGCGTTCCCGAAGACTGGACGGGGCGGGCACACGCCGCGCTCCTCGCCGGATGCGACGAGAAAGTGGAGCTGCCACCGCTGCGTCAGCGGCGCGCCGAGATCCCACTTCTGATCAAGAACATCCTCGTTGAGTTGGAGGCGGCACCGCAGCTGCGGTTCACGCCGGCGGCGCTGGAGGCGTTGGCACGCCAGGACTGGCCTGGAAACCTTGTCGGAGCTCTACTCCGTCGTGAAGGGGATAACCGAACGACGGCGGGTGGGCGACATCACCGTTGGCGACCTGCCCGCGACCCACCGCAACCCTCCGCGGCGGCGTCTGAGCCCGATCGAGCAGGCCGAGCGTGACGCGATCGCCAACGCACTTCGACTCGCCGGCGGAAACAAGAAGGCCGCAGCGCAACAACTGGGCATCAGCCGCACCACGCTGTACAAGGCGCTGCGGTCCTACGGGATCGCTGCGGCGTCGTAATGGTGTCCAGAAGTTGGACACCCGTCGTGCGCGCGTTCGTGTGACGCTGGTCGAAAGTTCCGATATTGCAGCCACTCCGGCACCAGGGAGGAATCCAGATGAAGACGCAAGCGGCCATCCTGTGGGAGCGCGGCGGCCCATGGAGTGTCGAAGAGATCGACCTCGACCCACCGAAGCACGGTGAAGTGCTCGTGCGAGATGGGCGGCAGCGGCCTGTGCCATTCCGACGAACACGTGGTCACCGGCGACCTGCCGTGGCCGATTCCGATGATCGGCGGACATGAGGGCGCCGGCACGATCCTCGAGACGGGGCCGGGCGTCGAAGGGCTTGCGCCCGGCGACCGGGTCATCTTCGGCTTCATTCCCGCGTGCGGGCGATGCTCGGCATGTTCGGCCGGGATGCAGAACCTGTGCGAACTGGGCCAGTATCTGGGCGACGGCACGCAAATCTCGGACCACACCGCGCGCCATCACGCTCGCGGCCAGGACATCGGCTTGATGTGCCTGCTGGGAACATTCGCTGCCCACACCGTCGTCAACGAGGCCAACTGCATCAAGATCGAAGACGACATCGCGCTGGACAAGGCCTGCCTGCTGGGCTGCGGCGTGGTGACCGGCTGGGGCTCGGCCGTCTTCGCCGGCGGTGTGAAGCCCGGTGACACGTACGGTCGTCATCGGCGTCGGCGGTATCGGGATCAACGCGGTCCAAGGCGCCGCCCTGAACGGTTCGCAGTATGTCGTGGCCGTGGACCCGGTCGCGTTCAAGCGGGAGAAGGCCCTGGAGTTCGGCGCCACGCATGCGGTGGAAACCAGCGACGAGGCGCAGGCGCTGGTCGACGAACTCACCTGGGGGCGCGGCGCGAACGTCGTGGTCAACACCATGGGAGTCGGCGAAGGGCGAGCAGATCGGGAAGAGCCTGGCCATGGCCGCCAAACGCGGCACCGTGGTGGTGACCAACCTGCATCGGGCCACCGAGGAAACGGTGTCGTTGAACGCGCTCGATCTGGTGCTGACCGAAAAGAAGTTGGTCGGCTCACTGTTCGGCACCGCCAACCCCAGGCTGCACATTCCGAAGCTGCTCAGTCTCTATCGCAGCGGCCACCTCAAGCTCGATGAACTCGCCACGCGCACATACAAACTCGACGACATCAATACCGGCTACCAGGACATGCGCGACGGCCGCAATCTACGAGGCGTGATCACTTTCTAGGGAGTTCTTCATGATGGATTACGACTCGTTGTTCATCGGCGGCCAATGGGTGCCGCCCAGTTCGGCGCACCGGATCACGGCTATCGACGCGAGCACCGAAGAAGCGATCGGCTCGGTGCCGGAAGCGCAGGAACTCGACGTGGACGCGGCCGTCCTCGCCGCACGCCGCGCGTTCGTCGACCCCTCGGGGTGGGCGCACTGGTCACCGGCGGACCGCGCGACAGCGATGGAACGCCTCGCCGACATCCTCGAACGCCGCGCTGAGGACGTGGTCCAAAGCGTCAGCGCCCAAAATGGGATGCCCGTTGCCGTGGCGCGGCAACTCGAAGGCGTGTTTCCCGTTGTGCTGCTTCGCTATTACGCCGAGGCTGGCACGGGAATCGACTTCGAAGAGATGCGGCCAGGGGCTCTTCGGCGGAAACATACTGGTACGCAGGGAACCACTCGGCGTCGTCGGCGCGATCGTGCCGTGGAACTTCCCGCAAACGCTGGCGGCATTCAAGTATGCGCCCGCGTTGGCGGCCGGGTGCACGCTGGTCATCAAGCCATCGCCCGAAACAGTGTTGGACTCTTATGTTTTCGCCGAGGCGGTGGCCGAGGCCGGACTTCCGCCCGGCGTGATCAACGTGGTGCCCGCCGGGCGCGACGTCGGCGCTTATCTCGTCGCACACCCGGGTGTCGACAAGGTCTCCTTCACCGGGTCGACGGCGGCAGGCAGGGCCATCGGCGAAGTGTGCGGCAAGCTACTCAAGCCCGTCACGCTCGAATTGGGCGGCAAGTCGGCGGCGATCGTGCTCGACGACGCGGACCTCGACTTGCAGACCGTGGGTCAGGAGCTTTTCACCGCCACCCTGCTGAACAACGGCCAGACGTGTTTCTTGGGCACCCGCGTACTCGCGCCCCGGACCCGGTACGACGAGATCGTCGATCTCTTCACGGCTTTCGCGGAATCTTTGACTGTGGGCAATGCGCTGCGACGATGCGACCCAGATCGGCCCTCTGGCCACCGCGGGCCAGCGTGATCGGGTCGAACGCTACATCGCCAAGGGCCGCGGCGACGGTGCCCGGATCACCTGCGGCGGCGGTCGGCCGGCCGGAATGGACAAGGGCTGGTTCGTCGAACCGACGGTGTTCGCCGACGTCGACAACCACCACACCATTGCGCAGCAGGAGATTTTCGGGCCCGTCCTGTCGATCATTCCGTACAGCGACGACCAGGAAGCGGTGCGGATCGCCAACGACTCCGACTACGGCCTCGGCGGGACGGTGTGGACCAGCGACCCTGACCGCGGACTTGCGGTAGCGAAGCAGATCCAAACGGGCACCATCGGCGTCAACACCTACCTGCCCGATCCGGTGGCGCCGTTCGGCGGGGTCAAGGCCAGCGGACTGGGTCGAGAACTCGGACCCGAGGGTCTTGCCAATTACCAGCAGCTGCAATCCATTTACCTGAGATGAGCAGGAATTGACCAACATTTCGAGTGGGATGGCCGAAGTTGACGGCGCCAAGCTCTACTACGAAGTGCGCGGGCGAGGTCCGGCGCTGTTGATGATCTCCGGCGCTGGCGGCGACGCAGGATATTACTCGCAGGCCGCCGCGATCCTCGAAGACTCGTTCACCGTGATCACCTACGACCGGCGCGGCAATTCACGCAGCACTGGTCGCAACGATGCTCCGTTCTCGATCACCGAGCAGGCACGCGACGCGAAGGCACTGATCGACGAATTCGCCGACGGTCGCGCCTTGGTCTTCGGCAACAGCGGCGGGGCGATCATCGGTCTGGCGCTAGCCGCTGCCTTCCCGGCCGTTGTTGCGGGCCTGATTGCGCACGAACCACCCATAGTCGGCGTGCTTCCCGCGGAAGCCGAAGACCGCGACTTCTTCACACAGATGCTCGCTGTCGCCGAAACCGAAGGAATCGAAGCGGCGGCCATGCGCTTTGTGGAGTCGATACGGGGCGAGGGATCCTACGAATGGCCCGCCGAAATCCTCGAACGATTCCTCGGAAACATCGACCACCTGTTCACCAACGAGTTCGGGCAGTTCGGACAATTCCTTCCCGATTGGGATGCGCTCGCGAGTGGAGGAGTGCCGATCGTAATGGCGGCTGGTAACGAGGATCGCGGCCTGTTCTACGCAACCCCGTCGGTCATCATCGCCGAGCGCCTGGGAACGCCGTGGATCGAGTTTCCCGGCAACCACCTGCCGTTTATCGAGCGTCCACGCGAATTCGCGGCGGCGTTGCGTGTTGTGGCCACGCAGATGGTGAGCACCACGGGGCGCGTGCCCCAGAGCTGGATGACTCCCTGAATTCGTGCCCTACGACGATGTTTGTGACTGCAGCTCAGTCCAATACCGTTGCGCGGCACCGTGCCATTCGTCGTGGCGGCGATGAAAGAGCTTCGCGGCGCGCGGCCCGGGCCAATCGTGATCCAGCAATTCACGCGGGAGGGCGGGGTCGAGGAACGGGAACCGCCGCCACGCCTGGACCAGCCGCACCTGGGCTTGAAATGCTTGCAGCGGGGTGGTGGCGCGAATCTTGCCGAAGGTGGCCAGAAATTCGTCATAGCGTTGTTCGACGTCGTCGAGTGACCAGGCGTCCTGCGATGAGGGCATCCGGCTCGCCGATCGACGCGAGTTTTCCCGTCCAGGCGAAAGCCCGCTGGTTGAGGTCGAGTTCGTCGACCACCGCTGCCACGTCGGCGACCTTGTTGACGTCGGGCAGGATCCAGATGCCGGGGCTGGGTGAACCCATCCCCAGCCAGGTGAGCCGCGTCCGCAGCTTGTGCCGAAGCTGACGCTGGGTTTCGGGAATTGCGACCGACAGGACAAGCCAGCTGCCGTCCCACGGTGGGGTTTCGCTCATGAAACTGTAGATGCGCCTTGTGCCTTCGGCGAGCAGCCGGGTGCCGGGCTGGGTGATGTGCCAGCTCACGCGGCGGCCCGACTTCTCCGACTCCAACACCCCGTCGGCGGCGGACCGGGCGATCGCCTGGCGAGCGGACTTCTCTTCGACGCCGAGCTCTGCCAGAGCCGCGACGAGCGTTGCGGTCCAGACGGGCGTCCCGCGTGGATGGACGAACTCGCCGAGCACGGTCAGCAACAGGCTGCGCGCGCTTGCCGTGCCGACCTCACGTCGCCGTGAGCCCGCAGGCAGCGCCTCGTCCTCCATGGCGCGCGCGCTTACGGACATGCGCCCATCCTTATCCATCGAGCGAACCTCATGCCGTGGAGCGTACAACCACGACCGTATCGCCTGGCAGCCTCCGATATTCTACTACATCATCTTGTATATACGTCAGATATCTGTAGAGTATTGATTTGTGATCGACGGTCGCACAGTCATCGACGCGCATGTGCATGTCCCGCTGCTGAGCACGTTGAAACCGGCGTGGCTGGAATGGGCGAACACGTTCTCCCGTGACCACCCATGGCGAGATGCGTATGACGGAGACACGCCCGACCCGGCGGCGCTGGACGCTCTCCTGGCTGACGAAGGCGTTGATCACGCGCTGCTGTTCTGCGAATACAGTCCGCGCGCCACGGGGATCCAGGCGATAGAGGACGTCGTGCCGATTGCCCGGTTCAACCCCAACCGGTTCAGCCTGGTCGCAAATGTCAACCCGCACCTGCACTTTCCATTGCTCGACGAGCTGCAACGTCAGCTCGACCTCGGCGCCGTCGCACTCAAACTGCATCCGGTTCACGGTGTGTTCGATCCCGGCGGCAAGGAGCTGTACCCGGTCTTCGCGCGCTGCAGCGATCTCGGGATACCGGTGATCGTTCATTCCGGTGTGTCCAGCTTTCCCGGCGCCCAGACCAGTTGCGGGAACCCGGAACTGCTGCTGGACGCGATCGACTACTTCCCGGATCTTCCGTTCGTGTTCGCCCACGGTGGGCGCGGCTGGTGGTACGACACCGCCGCGTTCATGGCGCACACGAAGCGCAACGTGTGGCTGGACTTGGCGGGCTTGCCGCCCAAGAAGCTCCCCGAGTACTACCACCGATTCGACCTCACCAAGGTCGCGCAGAAGATGATCTTCGGCACCGACTGGCCCGGCGTTCCCGGGGCGCGACGCAATGTCGAAGCACTGATGGGCCTCGGCTTTCCCGACGACACACTCACCGGGGTGCTGTCGGGTAACGCGCGAAAGATCTTCACCCGCTTGTCGTTCGATGCGAAGGCGGACCAGTGAACCGATCGGCGGTCGGCGTGATCGGCGCGGGCACGATGGGCGTGGGCATCGCGTACGTTTTCGCCGAGGCCGGCTGCGCGGTCACTGTTGTCGAACCGGATCGAACACGAGCCGCCGCCGCGCACCAGACGATCGTCGCCCGAGCGAACAGGCTGCACGCCGCTGACCGGCTGCCCGCCGAGAGCGCCGAGCACATCCGGGAGTCCGTCACCACCGTCGACTCCGTCGATGACCTGCCGATGGGTCTGGATCTGATCGTCGAAGCCGTGCCCGAGGATCTTGACCTCAAGCTGTCGATCCTCGCGGCGGCCGAGCGCCGAGAACCGGCCATGCTCGCGAGCAACACCAGCGCGCTGAGCATCTCGCGGCTGGCGAAATCATTGCGCCGCCCGCAAAGTCTGGTCGGATTGCACTTCTTCAATCCGGTCTGGTCGATGCCGCTGCTCGAGATCGTCCGTGGGTCGGCGAACCCGGACGAGGTCATCGACGCCGCACGCGAAATCGGAAGGCTCATCGGCAAAGAGACCATCGTCGTGAACGACTACCCGGGCTTTGCCACCAGCCGGCTCGGAGTCGCGCTCGGCTTGGAAGCGATCCGCATGCTCGAGGACGGGGTGGCGGCCGCCGAGGACATCGACCAGGCGATGGTGCTGGGATACCGCCACCCGATGGGCCCGCTGCGGCTGACAGACCTGGTGGGCCTGGACGTCCGGCTGCACATCGCCCGCCAGCTCGCCGACAGCCTCGGCCCGCGATTCACGCCACCGCAGCTGCTGATCGACAAGGTGGCCGCCGGCGAGCTGGGCAAGAAGTCCGGCCGCGGGTTCTTCGACTGGGATGCGCGATGACGGAATGCCTGCGGGTCACCGAATCTGATGGCGTCGTCGAGATCACGCTCGACCGGCCGGCCGAGCGCAACGCGATCGACGCCCAGATGGTCGCCGAGCTACACGCCGTGTGCGAGGAACTCGAACGTCACCCCCGCCCGGCGATCATCACCGGAGGGACCGACGGAGTGTTCGCCGGCGGCGCGGACATCGCCCAACTGTGCGAACGCGGCCGCGACGACGCGTTAGCGGGAATCAACCTGCGGCTATTCGACCGTCTTCGTGCGCTACCGATGCCGACGATCGCCGCCGTCGACGGGTATGCACTCGGCGGCGGCGCCGAACTCGCCTACGCATGCGACCTGCGCATCGCCACCCCGAGGACGGCCTTCGGGCAGCCGGAGCCGAGGCTGGGAATCATCGCCGGTGCGGGTGCAACCTACCGGCTGGTGCGGCTCGTCGGGGAAAGCGTTGCCAAGCAAGTACTTCTCGCGGGTGTGCAGCTCTCCGCGCAGCGGGCCCTCGAGCTTGGCCTCGTGCATTCGGTCGTCGAACCCGCCAGCTGCTCGAGGCCGCCCGTCAACTCGCTGCTCAGATGCTGAAGAGCTCCGGCATCGCCCTGCGAATGACCAAGCTGGCGGTCGACGCCGCACCCGAAGCCCACCCCCAGATCGACCTGGCGATTCAGGCCATGTTGTTCGAAGACGACGAAAAGTACCGCCGCATGAGCGAATTCCTCAACAAGTCCACCGAGAGGACGTCTCCCCGATGACCGATATCCTGCCCAGCTACATCTGCGGACAGTGGCACCACCCGGCGGACGACGGGAAGGTCCTCCTCGACGCGGCCACCGCAGAGCCGATCGTGCGGGTATCCAGCAAGCCGCTCGACTACCCGGCGGTCCTGGACTACGCCCGCACCAGTCGGCGGGCCGGCGTTGCGCGACATGACGTTCCAGCAGCGGGCGGGCGCACTCAAGGCGCTCGGCAAGCACCTGTCCGGACGGATTCCGCAGTTGACCGAACTCTCCCTGCGCACGGGGGCCACCAGACGCGATTCGGCCATCGACATCGACGGCGGCATCGGCGTGCTGTTCGTGTACGCCAGCAAGGGCGCGAAAGAGCTGCCGGACCAACACATCCTGCGCGACGGCGACTTCGAACCGCTGGGTAAGGCAGGCACTTTCGGCGTCCAACATGTCCTGAGCCCGTTGCTGGGTGCCTTCGTGCAGATCAACGCGTTCAACTTTCCCGTTTGGGGCATGCTCGAGAAGTTCGCGCCGGCCTTTCTGGCCGGGATGCCCAGCATCGTCAAACCGGCCAGCCAGACCGCTTACCTCACCGAACTGGCCGTTCGGGAGATCGTCGCCTCCGGCCTGATACCCGATGGCGCACTGCAGTTGGTGTGCGCGCGACCGGACGGGCTCCTCGAGTCGCTCACCGGGCAGGACGTGGTGTCGGTGACGGGTTCGCATGAGACAGCCACCGCGTTGCGTCGGCATCCCACCATCGCGGGCAATGCGGTGCGGTTCACCGCCGAAGCGGACTCACTCAACAGCAGCATCCTCGGCGAGGACGCGACGGCCGGCAGCCCGGAGTTCGACATCTTCGTCCGCGGGCTGGTCACCGAGATGACCCAGAAGGCAGGGCAGAAGTGCACGGCGATTCGCCGGGCGTTCGTGCCCCGCGCGCTCGCCGACGACGTGGAATCCGCGGTGTGCGAACGCTTATCGAAGATCACCGTCGGAGATCCGCGCGACGAGACCGTCCGGATGGGGCCGCTGGTCGGGCTCGGGCAGCGTGACGACGTCCGCGCAGCCGCCGCACGGCTGGCCAAGACCGGCCGAATTGTCTTCGGCGGCATCGACTCTGCGCCCGAGAACTTGTCGCCGTCGGCGGATGTCGAGCGCGGAGCCTTCCAATCGCCCGTTCTGCTGCGGTTCGACGATCCGAAGGAGGCGGAACCGCACGCGATCGAAGCGTTCGGCCCGGTGAGTTCGCTGCTGCCCTACGACAGCCTCGACGACGCGCTGGATCTGGTGACCCGCGGCGAAGGCAGCCTGGCGGCGTCCATCGTCACCTCCGACCCGGCGATCGCGCATGCGGCGGTGGCCGCCGCCGCGCCCTGGCACGGTCGATTGCTCGTGCTCAATTCCGACAACGCGGCCGAAAGCACCGGTCACGGTGCGGCGGTTCCCCATGCGGTGCACGGCGGTCCCGGCCGCGCCGGCGGCGGCGAGGAGCTGGCCGGCCTGCGCAGTCTCGGACATTTCATGCAGCGCACGGCCGTGCAGGGCAGCCCGGACTTCCTCGCCGAACTCGGCCGCCGATGAAGCAGATTCATTCTACAAACTACTAGACGATACGCAGAATATATGTAGAATGAATCTCAGCCATTCAGCCGGAGGAGAGACCACCATGACCGTTGAGCAGGAACGCACCGGAGCCGCGCCGGCGCCAACCGGACCGGTGAGCAAGATCGACTACAGCGATCGAATTCCCAACAACGTCAACCTCTCTGAAGACCGGCGGCTGCAGCGCGCACTCGAAGGGTGGCAGCCCAAGTTCCTGGACTGGTGGAAGACCCTCGGGCCGGCCCTGCCGACCAAGGATGTCTACCTGCGCACCGCGATCGCGGTCGGACGCGACGGCTGGGCACACTTCGACCACGTCCCCATGGAGGAGTACCGGTGGGGCATCTTCCTGGCAGAACGCGACGCCGAACGCACGATCTCGTTCGGACAGCACAAGGGCGAGCCGGCGTGGCAGGAAGTGCCGGGGGAGTACCGCGCCGAGCTGATGCGCCTGATCACCGTGCAAGGTGACACCGAGCCGGCATCCGTCGAGCAGCAGCGCATCCTCGGCAACACCGCACCCAGCCTGTACGACCTGCGAAATCTGTTCCAGGTCAACGTCGAAGAGGGACGGCACCTCTGGGCGATGGTGTACCTGCTGCACGCCTACTTCGGCCGCGAGGGCCGCGAAGAAGCCGAGCAACTGCTGAAACGAAACTCGGGAGACCTTGATTCGCCCCGCATCCTCGGCGCCTTCAACGAGGAGACCACGGACTGGCTGCAGTTCTTCATGTTCACCTACTTCACCGACCGGGACGGCAAGTATCAGCTCGGCACGCTGAAGGAGTCGGCCTTCGACCCGCTGGCACGGACCTGTGAGTTCATGCTCAAGGAAGAGGCCCACCACATGTTCGTCGGCACCACCGGTGTGCAGCGCACGGTCGAGCGCACCGCCGAGCTGATGGCGCAACACAAGACGGCCGACATCTTCGAACTATGGCGGGATACCGCTGGACGTCATCCAGCGCTACCTCAACTTCCAGTTCTCGGTATCGATGGACCTTTTCGGCTCCGAGCAGTCCACCAATGCCGCCGCCTACTACACGGGCGGCTTGAAGGGACGCTGGCAGGAGACGCGCCGCAAGGACGATCACGTCCTGGCGGACGCCACCTACACCGTGCGGACCGTTCGCGACGGCAAGATCGTCGACGAAGAGGTGCCCTACCTGACGGCGCTCAACCTCGACCTGCGCGACGAGTACGTCGCCGACTGCCGCAACGGCGTTCGGCGCTGGAACCAGGCGCTCGAGGACGCCGGCATCGACGAGCGCTTGTACCTTCCGCACGAAGGCTTCAACCGCAAGGTCGGCAGTTTCGCCGGTCACTTCATCTCACCGAGCGGCGAGGTGCTGACCGAGGACGACTGGAATCGCAACGCGGGGCAATGGCTTCCCACCGACGAGGACCGCGCACGGGTCGCCGAACTGATGGTGCCCCATTACGAGCCCGGTGATTTCGCGGGTTGGATCGCGCCGCCGAAGACCGGAATCAACGACCAACCAGTCGAATTCGACTACGTACACCTGGCCGAAGAAGCGCTGGCCTGAAGAAAGAGTGGACCGATGACAGCAACGCTTACTTCCGAACCGATGACTGCGACAGACGTTCCGGTGGTCGACTTCGACACCGAACCGTCGGCGTACCGGCACTGGAAGCTGGAGATCGACGGCACGGTGGCCACGCTCACGCTGGCCGTCGATCCACACGGCGGGATGGTGCCCGGCTATGAGCTGAAGATGAACTCCTACGACCTCGGCGTCGACATCGAGCTCTACGACGCCGTGCAGCGCCTTCGGTTCGAACATCCGGAGGTCAAGGCGGTCGTCGTGACGGGCGGTTTGGACCGGATGTTCTGTGCGGGCGCCAACATTCGCATGCTGGCCCAGTCGACCCACGCGTGGAAGGTGAATTTCTGCAAGTTCACCAATGAAACCCGCAACGGCATCGAGGACGCGACCGAGAACTCGGGCCAAACCTACATCGCCGCGCTCAACGGAACGTCGGCCGGCGGTGGCTACGAGCTGGCCGCCGCATGTGACCAGATCGTGTTGATCGACGACGGCTCGTCGGCGGTGTCGCTACCGGAGGTGCCGTTGCTCGGCGTGCTTCCCGGAACGGGTGGCCTGACCCGGGTCGTCGACAAGCGCAAGGTTCGCAAGGACCGCGCCGACGTGTTCGCGACGAGGGCCGAAGGTGTGCGTGGCGCCACCGCCGTCGAGTGGGGGCTTGTCGACGAGGCCGCGCCGCGGGCCCGGTTCGACGAACGGGTTCGCGCACGGGCGGATGAGGCCGTAGCCCGGTCGTCACGGCCGGCGGATGCAACGGGCGTCGCTCTCACACCGCTGTCCCGGCAAGAGGACGGCGACGAGATCCGGTACCGCTATGTTCATGCGACGCTGAACCGCGCCGAGCGGCGCGTCGAGATCGTGGTCGCCGGACCCGCAGTCCGAACCGCCGGCGGATGCAGACGGTGCCGTCGCACAAGGCGCGGATTACTGGCCACTGGCCATGACGCGCGAGCTCGATGACCTGATCTTGCGGCTGCGCACCAACGAGCCGGAGCTGGGAACATGGGTCTTCCGTGTGGTCGGCGATCCCGACCTCGTGCGGGCCTATGACCGGCAGCTGCAAGCCAACGCGGACAACTGGTTCATCAACGAGGTCCGGCTGTACTACAAGCGCACGTTGAAGCGCCTCGACGTCACGAGCCGCAGCCTGTTCGCGGTCATCGAACCGGGCAGCGCCTTCGTCGGTTTCCTGCTCGAGCTCGCGTTGGCCAGCGACCGCCAGTACATGCTCGACGGGGTCTATGAGGACGTCGACCCGGATGCGACGCCGGCAGCGATCGAAGTCACCGAATCCAACTTCGGCGACTACCCGATGGGTAATGGCTTGAGCCGCATCGAATCACGCTTCTACGGACATCCAGAGCAGCTGGCAGCGGTGGCCGATCGCATCGGTACTCCGCTAGCGGCGGCGGACGCCGACAAGCTCGGCCTGGTCACCTCCGCACTTGATGACATCGATTTCGCCGACGAACTTCGCATCACGCTCGAAGAACGGGCGTCGCTGTCGCCGGACTCGCTGACCGGGATGGAGGCCAATCACCGGTTCGTCGGGCCAGAAACGGTGGAGACCAAGATCTTCGGGCGACTGACCGCCTGGCAGAACTGGATCTTCGTGCGGCCCAACGCAGCAGGACCCGAAGGCGCGTTGCGCCGGTACGGCACGGGTCAGCGCGCCAGCTTCGACACCAAGCGGGTGTAGCGATGGACACGTTCAACGCCGCCGACTTCCTGGTGCACCGCCATGTGCGGAGCGGAGCGGAAGACAAGATCGCCCTGATCGGCTCGCGGACGCGGACTTACGGCGAGCTCTCGCACGATGTGGCAAGCCTGGCAAGCGGTTTGCGCGGTCTTGGGCTGCGCCGTGACGATCGCATCGTGCTGGTGATGGCCGACGACGTGGAGATGGCGACCAGCATCCTTGCGGCTTTTCACGGCGGATTCGTCGCGGTACCGGTTTCGACCATGCTCAACGGTCACGAGCTGGCGAAGATTGTCCAGGACGCGGGCGCGTGCGTCGTGATCGCGACACCGGAGTATCTCGGCGCCGTCGCACCGGCGGTCGATTCTTCGCCCGATGTCAGGCATCTGGTGATCGCGGGTGAGGATTCCGCGGCGCCCACGCCCGTCCGCCAGGATGTCACGGTTACGCGTTGGACGGATCTGTTGGGCCCTGGCGAACCGCCGGCGGCCACCGACTCGGATGCGTGGGCACTGTGGCTCTACACGTCCGGAACGACGGGCACGCCGAAGGCGGCGATGCATCGGCACGCCAACATCCGCCACGTGTACGAGACGTATGGGCAGCAGACGCTGGGCATCCGCAATGATGACCGGTGCCTGTCCGTCGCGAAGTTGTTCTTCGCCTACGGGATCGGGAACAGCTTGTTCTTCCCGCTGGGTGCGGGCGCGACAACGATCTTGCAACCGCTGCGCCCGACGCCCGAGTCCATCGGTGAACGGTTGATGAAGGAGGCACCCAGCCTCTTCTTCGCGGTGCCGACGTTCTACTCCGCGCTGCTGGCATCGGACTTGCCCGATGACGCGTTCGCCTCTGTGCGGTTGTGCGTATCGGCCGGCGAGGCCTTACCCGAGGTGGTGCAGAACCGGTTCAAGGACCGCTTCGGTGTGGACATCCTCGACGGCATCGGTTCGACCGAGGCGCTGCACATCTTCTTGTCGAACAGCCCCGACGACATTCGGCCCGGTACCACCGGCAAAGCCTGTCCCTGGCTACAAGGTGGAGCTACGGGACGTCGATGGTCATGTGGTGCTGACGCCGGGTACGCCCGGGGACCTGTTTGTGAGCGGTGAATCCATCGCGCTCGGCTACTGGAGACGTGCCGATGCCAATCGCACTGTGTTCCAGGGGGAGTGGCTGCGTACCGGCGACACCTACATCGTCGACGACGAGGGCTATTACCACTGCCTTGGGCGGTCCAACGATCTGCTCAAGGCCGGCGGGATCTGGGTGGCCCCGACCGAGGTCGAGGAGCGCCTGCTCGAACACGAGGGCGTCGCCGAAGCCGCGGTGGTCGGACTGCCCGACGGCGACGGCATCGACAAACCCGCAGCCCTCATCGTGCGTTCCCCGGGTCATGACGACGTCTGCGCCGACGACCTGATCGGCTGGTGCCGGGACGGCCTGGCGGCATTCAAGCGGCCGCGAACGGTGGAATTCGCCACGGAGCTGCCGAAGACTGCGACGGGCAAGATCCAGCGGTTCCGCGTCCGGGAGATGATGCTCGAACTGACCAAATCGGAAGTGCTGCAATGACTGTCCACTCCGTCGACCTGTTGATCGTCGGCGCAGGCCCCGTCGGCCTCTACGGCGCTTACTATGCCGGTGTCCGCGGGTTGCGCGTCGCCGTCATCGATTCGCTCTCCCAGCTCGGCGGCCAGATCACCGCGATGTACCCGGAGAAGCTGATCTTCGACATCGCGGGCTATCCGGCCGTGAAGGGACGTGACCTCGTTGACGCGCTGGTCAAGCAGGCGGCATCCGCGAGCCCGCTGTATGTCCTTGGCCAGGAGGCCCGGGAGCTCACGACAGATTCGTCGGGCACCCACGTCGTGACAACCAGCGGCGGCGATGAGATCCGCTGCGGTGCAATCGTTATCACGGCCGGCATCGGAACGTTCACACCGCGTAAGCTGCCCGCCGGAGAGGACTTCCTGGGCAGGGGCCTGGAGTACTTCGTCCCTGATCCGGCTCCGTATGCCGGCGCCGACGTCGTGATCGTCGGTGGCGGTGACTCAGCCTTGGACTGGGCACTCATGCTGGAGGATATCGCTTCCTCGGTGACGGTCGTGCACCGGCGAAATGCATTCCGGGCGCACGCTGCCACAGTTGCGCAAGTCGAACGGTCCACGGTCGAGTTGATCACCGACGCTGAGGTCAGCACCCTGGGCGGCAACGGCACCGTTGCGCATGCCGACATCGTGGTCAAGGGAACCGAGGATGTCCGGCGGGTGCCCTGTCAGCGCGTCGTTGCGGCGCTCGGCTTCGTCGCCAACCTCGGGCCCTTGCGGGAGTGGGGAATTGAACTGCGAAACAACCGGCACATCGTCGTGGACTCGGCGATGCGAACCGGACGCACGGGTGTCTATGCCGCCGGTGATGTCGTCGACTACGACGGCAAGGTGCGCTTGATATCTGTCGGCTTCGGTGAGGTGGCGACGGCGGTCAACAATGCCGCGGTGCACATCGACCCGAGTGCGCAGCTGTTCCCTGGGCACTCCACCGACGAGCAGCCGGCGCTGGCTGCGGTGTAATCACCGCAATCGCGAAGGGAGGCATGACATGCCGTATGTGATTGCAGGTCCGTGCATCGATGTGATGGACAAGTCGTGCATCGAGGAATGCCCGGTGGACTGCATCTACGAGGGCGAGCGCAAGCTCTACATCAACCCCAAGGAATGCATCGACTGCGGCGCCTGTGAACCGGTGTGCCCGGTCGAGGCGATCAGCCAGGACCGCCGGGTTGGTGACGACGAGCTGGATTTCGTTGAGGACAATCGCCGGTTCTTCACCGATGTGCTGGCCGGTCGCGATGAGCCGATCGGAGCGCCCGGCGGGTCGCACACGACTGGTGCGATCGGAGTCGACACGCCGATGGTGGCAGCGCGATGAACGCGACCGGTCGCCCGGTGCAGGAGCTGACCGACGAGGAGCTCGAGGCGCAGGGAACGCAGGCACACGAAACACGCAATTGGGTGTTCTTGCACGGGAGCGCCGAGCAATTCGCCAATCACACAGAGCGCATGCTTGCCCTGGAGCAGGAGTATCTGCGTCGGCATCCAAAGCGCACCTGGCAGGGCTCAGGCGGCGCTGCGACCAAGCCGACTGACGCAGTCGAACAACTCGGCGACCCAGTCCGCTGCTTGTTGACCAAGGTCGCCAAACAGCCGGGCGGTCGCATGCACAAACTCGAACTCCACCAAGCCGCGCGGGAATGCGGGCTGACCCGCGAAGCCCTCGCGACGATGTATAGCAAGGGAAATCAGCTCTTGGTGGCCGATCGATGCGACCGCGTGCTTACCGACAAGGGTCGCGAGTACCTGGGACAGCCGATCACGATCGCGTCCATATGAGTACCAGCCACTGACAGTCTGTCGCGCACGAAGACGCGGTCCGGTTCGACCATCACCCGCGGATAGGTGTCGTCCAGCAGCCAGCATCCCACCCACCGCGGCGTCGCATGCCTACCCGCGAGCAACTCCGCCTACCGGATGTGCGCCAGAATCTTTTTTAGTAAAGATTGCTATTTGGACCATTTTGCGGGCGGGCCAGTGTCATCATTGATCTCAAGCCGAAGGGAGCGCGCAAAAGAGCACTGGGCGCGATGGCAGTCCTTTGGCTTGGTGAGTGGTGGGCTCTGTAACCTAACGTTTGCTCCATGTCGGCGCGAAATCATCTCAGTCGTTCAGGCTAGACGTGCATGGCTTGAAGGTGGGCTGAACTGCATGAAAGCCCTGTACAGCAAGCGCAACTGACTGCCCAACAGGCCCGTCGGAAGGCCCCGAAAACAGGGCAATTGCGATGCCCACGACGGGGAACATTGACCCAAAGATATGTTCCCAAGTAGAGTCCTGCACCGTCACCGAATCCGCGTTGGGGGTGGGACGGGCTTGTCATTACCGAGCGGCGGGTGCAGTTCCGTGCCCATCTCGCGCCGACGCGGAGGCGATCGATGACGCGAAGTCTGCTGCGCCCGCTGGTTGGCTTGGCGACCGTCGCTCTTGTCGTGGTGATCTTCGCCGTAGCGGCTCAACTCTTCCGGGGCGGCTTGACCGACAGTGTGCCGGTCACGGTCATCTCCGAGCGTGCCGGTCTGGTGATGAATCCCGACGCGAAAGTTCAAGTACGCGGTGTCCAGGTCGGCAAGGTCGCGTCGATCGAGGAGCTGCCGAACGGTCAAGCGGCCATTCACCTCGCGATGAACCCCTCGCGGATGAATGCGATACCCGCCAACGCGCTCGTTAATATCGCATCGCCGACAGTGTTCGGCGCCAAGCAGGTTCAGTTCCTATTTCCCGACGACCCGTCGCCGGAATCCTTGCGCGCCGGCCAGGTGGTCGATGCGCAACACGTAATGGTCGAGGTGAACACGGTCTTCGAACAATTGACGTCAGTGTTGTCGACGATCGAGCCCGCGAAACTCAATGCGACCTTGTCTGCGATCGCGTCGGCGCTCAACGGCCGGGGCGTGAAGATCGGCCGGATGCTCTCCGACCTGGATGCGTATCTGGCCAAGCTGGAACCGAGCCTTCCCGCGCTGAGCCACGATCTCGAGGTCGCCCCACAGGTGCTGCGCGCGTACGCCGACGCGGCGCCAGATTTCGTCTCGATCGCCGACAACGCCAGCCGGATCAGCGACACGCTGGTTGATCAACAGGACAATCTCGACGCAGCACTTGTCAGTGTGATCGGGTTGGCGAACATCGGCAACGAAGTGCTTGGCGAGAACCGGCAACCGTTGACCGACGTTCTGCACCTACTGGTGCCAACGACGGACCTGACGAACCAGTACAACCAGGCGCTGTGGTGCGCACTCGCCGGCATGGTTGAGGTGTCGCATCGTCCTCCATTGAAAGAACCGGGTGTCACGGTGCTGGCCGGTTTCCTGTGGGGGCAAGAGCGTTACCGCTACCCGGGTGACCTTCCCAAGGCGGGCGCAGAAGGCGGGCCCCAGTGCACGGGCCTGCCCAAACTGCCGTTCGAGGCGGTACCGCCGTACGTCGTCGCCGACACCGGAACGAACCCTTGGCGACGCACCTACCCCGGCATCGTTCTCAATTCCGATCTCATCAAGCAGATCATGTTCGGTGACACCGAGGTCGACGGGCCGCCCCGTAACACGGCGCAGATCGGACAACCCGGATGAGGCGCTCGCTACGTCCGACGCTCGTCAAATTCGGAACCTTCGCGGTCGTGATGATGCTGCTTACGGCGTCTCTGTTCTTCATCTTCGGCCAATACCAAACCGGCTCGACGAAAGACTATTCGGCCGTATTCGCCGACGCGTCCCGACTCGAAGCCGGGCAGTCGGTGCGCGTGGCAGGCATGCGCATTGGCACTGTCAACAGCGTCAAACTCCAGCCGGACAAGACGGCGCTCGTGACCTTCGACGCGGATCCCAATGTCCTGCTCACCACCGGAACACAGGCTGCGGTGCGCTATCTCAACCTCGTCGGCGACCGCTATCTGGAGTTGATCGACGGGCCCGACGGCACGCCACTGCCGCCCGGGTCTCAGATTCCGAAGGACCGGACATCGTCGGCTCTGGATCTCGATCTGCTGCTCGATGGGCTCAAACCCGTTATCCGGGGCCTCAATCCGCAGGATGTCAACGCGCTGTCGGCTTCCCTGATCCAGATCCTTCAGGGGCAGGGCGGCACGCTGCAGTCGTTGTTCTCCAACACCGCGGGGTTCACGACGGCCTTGGCCGAGCACAACCAGACAATCCAGGCGCTGATTGACAACCTGCGCACCCTGCTCGCCACGCTGACCAAGGAGGGCGACAAGTTCTCCGGCACGATCGGCCGCCTCGAGACGCTTGTCACTGAGCTTGCCGCAGAGCGAGATCCGATCGGCTCGGCGATCGAGTCGTTGAACAACGGCACCGCCTCCGTGGCCGACCTACTCGCCGAGGCTCGCCCCTCGCTCGCCGGTACCGTCGACCAGCTCAGCCGGCTGGCCATCAACCTCGACGGCCAGAAGGACCGGCTCGACACCGGCCTGCAGAAGGCCCCGGAGAACTACCGCAAGCTGATCCGAACCGGTGCCTACGGCAGCTTCTTCAACTACTACATCTGCGAACTGAAATGGCGGGTGACCGACCTGCAGGGCCGAACCGCCGTGTTCCCCTGGATCAGGCAAGAGGGCGGGAGGTGTTCCGAGCCCTGATGCTCAAATACCGTGGAATGCAGCTTATTCGGACGGGAATCATCGGTGCCGTCCTTGTCATCCTCGTAATATCGGTGGGGCTTGCACCCGAGCGGCTGATCTCATGGGCGACGGCGATTCGGTATCAGGCACAGTTCGCCGATGCCGGCGGCGTGGCGGCGGGAAACGACGTGACGATCTCGGGAATCAAGGTCGGCACCGTCTCGAACGTGGCGCTGCAGGGACGCAACGCCTTGGTGACGTTCACCATCGACGGGACGGTGCCGCTCGGGTCGGATACGACCGCGCACGTCCGCACGGGCACCCTTCTCGGTGAACGCGTCTTGACGTTGGAGTCGAAGGGCAGCGGCACGATGGGCCCGATGGACGTCATCCCGGTGTCGCGCACGGCGTCGCCGTATTCGCTGACCGAAGCGGTCAGCGAGCTGACGACCAACACCGCAGGCACTGACACCGCTTCCCTGAATCAATCGCTCGACACCCTGTCGACGACCCTGGATCAGGTTGCGCCGCAACTAGGCCCGACGTTCGACGGACTGACGCGGTTGTCGCAGGCCATCAATGACCGCGACGACACACTCGGCGAGCTGCTCGAGAACGGAGCCGACGTCACCAAGATCCTCGCGGACCGCAGCCAGCAGGTGAACACGCTGATTCTCAACGCCAACGACCTGGTGGCGGTGTTGTCCGAGCGCCGCTACGAGATCGTCGAATTGCTGGTCCATACGTCGGCGCTGTCCGAGCAGCTGTCTGGCCTGATCCAGGACAACGAGGAGCAGCTGGCGCCGACGCTGGACAAGTTGAACGCGGTGACGGCGATCCTGGAGAAGAACCGCGACAACATTGCGAAGGCCCTTCCCGGATTGGCGAAGTTCCAGATCACTCTCGGCGAAACGATCGGCAACGGTCCCTACTACCAGGCGTACATCCCCAACATCGTCTTCGGCCAACTCTTGCAGCCATGGCTCGACTACGCGTTCGGGTTCCGACGGGGAACGAACGCCGGCCAGCCGCCGGACAACGCTGGCCCCCGCGCCGAGCTACCGTTCCCGTACAACGGAATTCCCGGGCCGGGTGAGCAGTGGGGTCCGCCACGATGAGTCGGAACCGTTCCCTGAAACCGGGGCTCGTCGCAGCGCTGGTCGCCTTGCTCGTGGGCGGTGTGGCCGTCGTGATTCAACAGAGCGTTCTTCGGCCCACGGCGATCACGGCCTACTTCACCACTGCCACCGCAATCTATCCGGGCGACGAGGTCCGCATCGCCGGGGTGAAGGTGGGCACCGTTGCCGCGATTCAGCCGGTTGGCACTCAGGCCAAGATGACACTGCTTGTCGACCGTGGAATTCGCGTCCCAGCGGACGCCAAGGCGGTAATCGTTGCGCAGAACCTCGTCTCGGCCCGTTACGTCCAACTCACGCCGGCATACGAGTCGGGCCCGGCGATGAACAACGGGGCGGTCATTCCCATCGAGCGCACCGCAGTGCCAGTTGAATGGAACGAAGTCAAAGAGCAGCTGATGCGGCTGGCGACGGAATTGGGACCGGACAACGGTATGTCGACCGGATCGGTTGGCCGGTTCATCGACAGCGCAGCCGCGGCGTTGGACGGTAACGGTGACAAGCTGCGCCAGACGCTGGCGCAGCTGTCCGGGGTGGGCCGAATCTTGGCCGACGGCAGTGGGAATATCGTCGACACGATCACCAACCTGCAGATATTCGTCACCGCGCTGCGTGACAGCAACGAGCAGATCGTGCAGTTCCAGGACAGGTTCGCGACGCTGACCAGCGTGGTCGACGACAGCAGATCGGACCTGGACGCCGCACTGAAAAACCTCTCCGACGTCGTCGGGGAGACAACACGTTTCATCGAAGGCACCCGGGACAAGACTGCCGAGCAGATCCAGCGGCTGGCCAACGTCACCGAGAACCTCGCGGATCACCGCCTGGACCTCGAGAACGTGCTGCACATCGCACCACACTCAATTGCCAACGCCGTCAACATGTTCGATCCGCGTACCGGCGCCGCGAGCGGGGTGTTCGTGCTGAGCAACATGCAGAACCCGGTGTGGTTCATCTGCGGCATGATCGGCGCGCTCGAGAACGCCACCTCTCCGGAGACGGGCAAACTCTGCGCGCAGTACCTCGGCCCCGGGTTACGCCTCGCGAATTTCAACTTGTTGCCGTTCCCGGTCAACCCGTTCCTGACGTCCAATCCACCTCCCCACATGCTGCGCTACAGCGAACCGAGTCTGATGCCCGGAGCGGCAGGACCGACACCGGCTCCGCCCGACATCCCGCCCGCCGTATCCGCGTACACGGGGATGGGCGACGTGCCGCCACCCCCGGGCTATGCACCGGGACCTCCGCCGGGGCCGCCACCGCCCGCAGCTGCTGACCCGCCCGGCCCGCCGACATTGCAGGACATGCTGCTGCCGGCCGAAAAGCCGCCACCACTGCCGAGCGACGGGACACCACCATGATCGGGCGTCGTGTGCTGGCGATCGGCTCGGCAGTGATGCTGACAGCCACCGGATGTGCCTTTCAAGGCGTGAACTCGCTCCCGCTGCCGGGCGCCGTAGGACGCGGACCCGATGCGGCCGTGTACCACGTCGAGATCGCGAATATCGGGACACTCGAGTCGAATTCACCGGTGATGATCGACGACGTGGTGGTCGGCAGTGTCGGCAAGATGACGTTGGACGGCTGGCACATCGACCTCGAGGTTTCGGTGAAGCCGGACGTCGTCGTTCCCGCCAACGCGGTGGCGACGGTCGGGCAGACCAGCCTGCTGGGTTCCATGCACCTGGCACTTGATCCTGCGCCGGGTCAAACTCCGAGCGGCCGTCTGAAACCGGGTGCCACGATCGGCCTGAACAACTCCTCGACCTACCCGTCGACCGAACAGACGCTGTCATCACTGGCGGCCGTCGTGAACGGCGGTGGACTTGGGCAGATCGGTGACATCGTCCATAACTTCAACCTCGCGTTGTCCGGGCGCCAGGACGCCGTGCGCGATCTGATTGCGCGACTGGACACCTTTGTCGGCACGCTGTATCAACAGCGCGACAACATCATTGCGACCATCGGCGAGCTGAACCGCTTCTCGGCGACACTCGGGAGCCAGCAAGAAGTGCTCACCCGGGCACTGAACAAGATCCCACCGGCCTTGGACGTCCTGATCAAGGAACGGCCGAGTATTACCACCGCATTGGCGCGGCTGGGAGAGTTCAGCGACATCGTCTCTGCGCTTGTCAACGACACTCAAGCCGACCTGGTGAAAAACCTGCAGAACCTCGAACCGACGCTCCGCGCGCTTGCCGACGTCGGCCCTGAGATCGACACCGCTCTTGCATACCTCCCGACGTTCCCGTTGACCCAGAACATCATCGACCGGGGCGTCCGCGGCGACTACGTGAACCTCTGGGTGACAGTCGATCTCACGAACCCCCGAATCAAGCGGGGAATCTTGCTCGGCACGCGGCTGGGGCAGGAGCGGGCATCGCTGATCCCGGCGCCGGGTGACCCCGGCTATGACGCGTACTACACGAAGTTTCCGCTGGGCGTCGGCACGTCACCGCCGTTCGGGCCGATTCCGAATGCGGCGCCAGCGCCGTGGGAGCCCGGGGGTGGTGGCTGATGCTGTCGCGGTTCGTCCGGATTCAACTGGTGATCTTCACGATCGCGTCCGTCATCGGCGTTCTCGTAATGGTGTTCGCGTATATGCAGGTGCCCACGCTGCTGGGCGTCGGCAAGATCGCCGTCACGCTCGAACTGCCCGCTTCCGGTGGCCTGTACCGATTCTCGAATGTGACGTACCGGGGTGTCCAGGTCGGCAAGGTGACCGACATGGGCGTGTCACGACACCAGGCCACGGCGACCCTGACGCTGGACACCTCGCCCAAGATCCCCGCCGACCTGGTGGCCGAGGTGCGCAGCGTCTCCGCGATCGGCGAACAGTACGTCGAGTTGCTGCCGCGTACCGACTCACCGCCGTACCTGCAGGACGGCTCCGTGATCTCGATGCGCGACACCAAGATTCCGCAACAGGTCAGCCCGATGCTCGATGAAGTCAGCACCCTGATCAACAGCATCCCCAAGGACAAGCTGAGTGGGTTGATCGACGAGTCGTTCAACGCCTTCAACGAGTCCGGCTACGATCTCGGATCGCTGATCGACTCGTCGTCGACGATCGCCGGCGACCTCAACCGGGTGGCGGACCGCTCGACGACACTCATCGAAGATTCTGGGCCCCTTCTCGATTCGCAAGCGCAGACGACGGACGCGTTGCGAGTTGTGGGCGCAGAGCTTGGCCGGGATCACGGGCCAGGTGGTGGACAACGACCCGCAGGTACGGACACTTCTGCAGCAGGGACCTGGTGCTGCCGACGAGGTCTCGCGACTGCTCACCCAGATCAAACCGACCCTGCCGATATTGCTGGCGAACCTCACCACCTTCGGCCAGGTGGCGCTGACCTACCGCCCCTCGCTCGAACAGGTGCTGGTGTTGCTTCCGCCGTTCGTGGCCAACGTTCAGTCCTCGGCTCCCGAGAACAACCCGACGGGCATCCCGCTGGGGGACTTCCGAATTTCGATCGCGGATCCCAACCCGTGCACGGTCGGATTCCTGCCGCCGTCGCAATGGCGCAGCCCGGCAGACCTGACCACGATCGACACGCCGGACGGCATCTACTGCAAACTGCCGCAGGATTCGCCGGTAGTTGTGCGTGGCGCGCGCAACGCGCCCTGCATGGGTGTGCCCGGCAAGCGCGCGCCGACGGTGCAGCAGTGCTACAGCGACAAACCGTACGAGCCGCTGGCCATGAGGCAGCACGGCCTAGGCCCGGGGCCGATCGATCCGAACTTGATCGCGCAAGGTGTCCCGCCCGATGACCGGGTGGACTTCGGCGACCGAATCTACGCACCGGTGGAAGGTACGCCACTGCCGCCGGAGGCGGCGATTCCACCGGGGCCGCCGGGCACACCTCATGGTCCGGGCGAAGCCGCGTACCGCCGCCACCCGGCCCAGAAGGCGCTATCCCCGCCGCTCCAAGTTCGTTCGGCGCCAATAGTTCCGGGCCGGGTCCATCGGTGGCGATCGCACACTACGACCCGCAGACCGGCCGGTACGCCACGCCGGATGGGACGGTTCATCAACAGACCGACCTCGTCAACCCACCGAAGACATGGCGGGATTTGGTTTACAGGGCAGCATCATGATGCACGTCCATGCGAGTTCAATCGCTGCGGTTACCGCGATCGCGGTATGGGGGGCGTGCGTCACACCACCCGCCTTCGCGGACGATGAGGTCGCCATCAACGGCACGTTCACCGCATTTTCCGACGGTCAGTGGGCGGAAACCAATGACTCGTACCACGACGAAGCGAGCGTCACACAGACATGGACCATCACGTCGACCTGCGCCACGTTCCAGGATTGCACCGGACGCGTCACGAGTGACCAGGGTTGGAGTAGCGACAACCTCGTCTATATGAGCGGCCGCTGGAAAGTCAGCCGCACCATCGAGAACTGGGAGCCCTGCAATGACGGCACGGCGCACCCAGGTGAGCAGTCCTACACGTTCTGGCTCGGCTATCCCCAAGACAGGAATCAGTACGTTGGCTGGGACAGGACCCAAGGTCCGAGTGGCGGCTGCGGTTTCAACAAAGTGCTCGATATCGAGATGCCGTTCAAGCTCACCCCGGTCGGCTGACGGCATGCCGCGGAATTGCCAACGGTGGGTCGACTGAGCTAGGCAAACCAAGGAGATCTCGTGACTTCACCCGTGCGTACGGTTGTCTGGTCAACCGGCGGCGTCGGCTCCATCGCAATCGACGCGATTCGGAGAAGGCCCGACCTGGAACTCGTCGGAGTGTGGGTGCACTCCGATCAAAAGGTTGGCAAAGACGCCGGCGAATTGGCCGGGGGCGAAGCGATGGGTGTGACGGCTACCAACGATGCCGACGCGCTTATTGCACTGCGGCCCGACTGCGTGGTTTATGCCGCCAGCGGTCCCGATCGCGATGCCGGTGCGGTGCCCGATTATCTGCGACTGCTCGAGGCTGGGATCAACGTCGTTTCAACGACATCCACGAGTTTGATATATCCGCCCGCGTACTACGCCGTCGAATGGCGCGAGCAGCTCGAGGCGGCAGTCAAGTCGGGCAACGCCTCCTTCTATGCGTCAGGCATCTTCCCCGGGTTCGGCTCCGACCAGCTCGCGCTGTTGCTGACGACGCAGTCCAAGAAGATCCGGTGCATCAAGGTGACAGAGATTGCACTCAACGATCACTATCCGGTCGCCGACGTCATGATGGACGGCATGGGGTTCGGCAGGCCGCTCGACTTCGATCCAATGCTCAAGACCCCCGGTTTCATCGAAATGGCATGGAAGGCGCCGATCTACCTGATCGCCGCGGGGCTCGGAGTCGAAGTGGAGGAGGTACGCGGCTCGCTCGACCGGCGGACCACCGACAGGGACATCGAGGTTGCCTTCGGCACCATCCAAGCGGACACTTGCGGTGCGGTGTGCACGCGCGCAGCCGGCGTGGTGAACGGCCGAGAGGCCATTGTGGTCGAGCACATCATCCGGATGGCTCGCGATGTCGCGCCCGACTGGTTGGCCTCGGAATTCGACGCGACCTACCGCGTCGACGTCGAGGGCGATCCCGACATCCACTGCGCGATGCATCTCGGCGATGCCGAGGGGCATGGGGCGGGCCACGCGGCGATGGCCGCCACCGCTATGCGAGTCGTGAACGCAATACCCTTCGTGGTCGACGCACCTGCCGGCCTGCTGAGCTCGCTCGACATCCCGAATACGTTGCCGAGGCACGCATTCGACTGACGCCGCGGACGGGAAGCTACTTCGGGTTTCGCTCGACGACTCCGCGCAACATCGTGTCGCGGACGTAGACGAGCGACGCGCGCGTCCCCACCTCGCGAAGGATATTCTCCGGGAACCAGCCGACACCGATGACGCTCCGTGCAAGCACCTCGTTCGATGGACTGTCGATCTTGATTTCGCCGGACCGAATGCCTTCAGCCAGCAGCGATTTCATCTGTCGCACCCGCTTGGCGAACAACCAGCCGATATTGGGAGTGTCAGGCGGTGATTGCCGCATCCATGCAAGCTGAATCCGGAATTCGTCCCCAAACTGATCCAACACGTTGGTATTGACCCAGCTCAGCGCGTCAAGTTTCTCGATCGGTGAGGCATCGGACCGCAACACATTCGTCCACCCCAGCGCGACCTTTTCCCCGAACGATTGCATGACAGAGGCCAACAGTTCCTCTTTTGAACCGATCAACCGGTAAACCGTGCCGGTGCCCATTGCCGCTGCAGAGGCAATATCCCTGATGGTGGTGACTTCATATCCCTTGCGGCCGAACTCGGCACGCGCCACAGCACGAATATGGGCGGCTTTGTCCTTTGGGTCGTCCTCGCTGCCTTCCTTCCATTGCTGCACGACCTCGTCGGCGGCGCTGAATGCGACCGACCCGTCGAGTTCCTCATCGCTGGGCGGCCGGGCGGCAAGACCCTCCAGGAGAATCCGGCACAACAGGGTGGCCACCTTGTCGGCAGCGGCGTTATGCCGGATCACGTCGAGTCCGACCTGCAACATGGTTTGGACGATCCGGTCGGCGAGGATCGGCAGATCGACGTCCGACCGGAGGTAGCCGCTCCATCTGGCGGCCCGCAAGGTCTGAACCATCGCCTGCAGGATCGGGGTAGGCCGCTGTTGGGCCAACGCGACCAATTCGGGGTTGGAGGTAGGGCCCTCGTAGAAGCTCATCTGGAGTGCGGCGCGATGTGTCACCGCGCATTGTGCGATGGCCGTGCTGAGATCCACGATCCGGTCGAAGGCCGACAGCGAGGTGGGATCGTCCAACCGACCCAGGGCCCACTCGGCAATTCGGTCGAGGTCCGCGTGATAACGCCGGAGCAACTCGACGAGAATCGCTTCCTTGGATTCGAAATGGTGGTAGAGGCTGCCAGGGAGAATTCCGGCGGCGTCCGCGATCTCCTGCAGGGAGGTGCGCAAACCCGAGGTAGCGATCAACGACGCCGCGGTTTGCAGTATCTCGGTTCGCCGTGTGCCGTCGTCGTATGAATGGCCGGCATGAGCGGCGAGGTCAGGGGCGCGCTTCCGCGTCACTTGAGGACGCCCCACAACACATCCAACGCTCCTGACTCCCGTCACGGGCCTGTCGAACCGACCCAAAGTTTGGTTAAACGCTACCAGAAGGGAGCCCCGAGCCGGGTTCCAGACTGACTGAAGGCGCCGGTAGATGAGCCGCGATTGACGACCGATCGGGTCTGACGATAGTTTGGAACAGATATTTGGTCATTAGTTCGAAACCCATCTGGCCTCGGGAGATGGCATGTCCTACGAGAGCGCCGCCGAGTTGAGCCAGGGTGTCAAAGATGCACAGGCCAAGTTCGACGCCGGCATGGGAGCGGCCGGCGACGCCACGCCGTATCCGATGCTCAAAGAGCTGCGGACGAAAGCGCCGGTCCACCCGGGCTGGCCCGAGATGGGTATTTTATCCAATGCCGAAGAGGGCCAACAGATTTACACCGCCTACTCGTTCGACGCGGTGAAGGCGGTGTTCACTGACAACCAGACGTTCTCCACTCGGTGCTACGAGGCGATCGTGCGTCCGCTGCAGGGGCCGACCATCCTCGAAATGCAGGAACCCGAGCACCAGGTCTACCGCAAGCTGCACGAGTTTGCCTTCGCCCGGTCGTCGATGCGGCGGTGGGAAGCCCAGCTGGTGAGGCCATTGGTGGAACGCACCATCGACAGGCTGCGTGACGCCAAGCGCGCGGACCTGGTGGAAACGGTGTTCATGCCGATCCCGGTGCGGGTCATCGCGGCGCTGATCGGCCTGCCGGAAGCCGACATTCCCGAGTTCCACCGATTGGCCATCGACCTGCTGGGCTTTCACTCGGACATGGACAACGCGCTACGGGCATCCGCGCAACTGAAGGAGTACTTCATCGGCATCCTCGCCGACCGCCGGCGCCAGCCTCGCGACGACATGGTCACCGTGCTAGCGGAGGCGGACATCGACGGCGTCCGAATGTCCGACGAGCAGATCTACGGCTTCATGCGCAACCTCTTGCCAGCGGGTGCCGAAACCACGTCGCGGTCGACTGCCAGTTTGGCGTTCGGCCTGTTGACCAATCCAGATCTGCTCACCGCGGTGGTGGCGGACCAAAGCCTATTCCGCAGGCGATCGAGGAAGGCATCCGGTGGGAGACCCCGCTGCTGAACTTCATGCGCGAGACCACGCGTGCCATCGAGTTCTTCGGCGTGCAGATCCCCGAAGGCGCCACGATGGCAGTCAACCTCGGCAGCGCCAACCACGACGAGAGCCGCTGGCACGATCCAGAACGTTTCGACATCTTCCGGGACCGCAAGCCGCACATCGGTTTCGGCCACGGCGCGCACGTGTGTATCGGCATGCACCTCGCCCGCCTGGAAAGCAGCTTGATCTTCAACACGCTGTTCGACCGGCTGCCGGGGTTGCGACTCGATCCGGATGCGCCGAAGCCTTATATATCCGGAACGTACTTCCGGTCCCCGCAACACCTCAAGGTGGTGTGGGATTGACAGTCAAGCGTTGAACCGGGTGGAACAGATATTTGGTCAGAGTGAGGTGTCGTGGAGACAGGCTCGACGACGGGCACCGACGGTGACGGCCCGCAGCGACTGGGCTTGCTTGCATCGGCGTTGGCCGGCCGCACGATTGCAGTGGCGCCCGGCGAGCCGGGAGGGCCCGCGTGGACCGACGGCATCACGGTGTTCGTCGACGGCGCAGCCAGCGCACACCAGCAGCTCGAGTCGGTCACTGTTCAGGCGTCGTTGCTCGCGGGCGGGGGCCTCGAGCCGGATGTCGTGCGCAAGCTGCTTCGGCGGCCGGCGTTGGCCAACAGATATCTCGCCGTTGAGGGTCAGCGAGCACTGTGTGCCAACGAGGATCGACTGCCGTTCGTCGTCCGGAGTCTGATCGACTTCCAGCTCGCCGCCCGCACAAATTCGCCTGCAGAGTCGCTCGCCGTCGCGAGAAGGCGGGGTCACATCGCCGGTCCACCCGTCAGTTTTGGCGTGCTCAAACCCCGGCACGTGTTGTCCGCGCGGGCCGCCGCGGCGCAGGCGGAATCTCGGGGTGCGCACACTCCCCGCCGCGAGTCGAACAACGCGTTGGCAGAACTCGAGGACGACAGTCCTGGCGATGAGGACGTGATGGATCCGTTCTCCAGTCCAGTCGGCGGTGGTGGCCTGGCCGGAAAACTGTTGCAGCGCTTGATGAGCCGCGTTCGTCAGCTCAGCGGTGGCGGCTCTCCGGGCGCGGATACTCCTACCCACCGTTCGCACAGGGGAATTCGCGGCGCGGGCGCCGTGACCTCCGCTACGGCCGGTCCTTCGGAAACCGACGACGTCGATGACGGCGGGGAGGGTGGAAATAGGTACCCCGAATGGGATGTCGGCCGTCGGCGCTATCGGCGCGACTGGTGCACTGTGCATGAGATCGATGCGACCGGCGAGGGGACGCCATTGGCCAGGCCCGATGTCCATGCGCTGCGACGCCCGTTGACGAGGCTCGGCATCGGGCTCGATCGGTCCCACCGGCAAGCGCACGGCGACGACATCGACATCGACGCCGCGGTCGAGGCCAGGGCCGAACTGCTGGCCGGGTCGGCTCCTGACGAGAGGGTCTACCTGGACAATCTGCGCAGCCGCCGCGATCTCGCTGTCCTTGTGCTGCTCGACGTCTCCGGTTCGGTCGCCGAACCGGGAACGTTCGGCCGAACCGTGCACGAGCAGCAGCGTGCCGTGGCAGCCGCCCTGACCATCGCGCTCCACGAACTCGGAGATCGCGTTGCGCTGTATGCCTTTCAGTCACAGGGCCGATCCGCGGTGCACATGGTCCCGGTCAAGCGATTCGACGACGCGCTCGACGCGCTGGTGCTGCGGCGTCTGAGCAGCCTGAGTCCCGGCGCCTACTCGCGGCTCGGGGCCGCCATCCGCCATGGCACCTCGGTGATCGCGGAGAAGGCCGGGACGTCGCGCCGGTTGCTTGTCGTGGTGTCCGACGGGCTGGCCTACGACCATGGCTATGAGCGTGCTTACGGCGCAGCCGATGTGCGCCGGGCGCTCGGGGAGGCCCGTCGACAGGGCGTTGGCTGTCTGTGTCTGACGATCGGCGCAGCAACGGAGGCCGGCGAGCTTCGCAAGGTGTTCGGTAGCGCCGCGCATGCGTCCATACCCAAGCCATCGCAGCTGGCCGACTACATCGGTCCGCTGTTCCGAGCCGCGCTGCGGAACGCGGACTTGCGCCGACGCGTGGATTAACCAAAGCGGCGAAAGTGGATGCGACCAAAAGGAAACGATGTCAAACAAGCCGCCGCGGCCGTACTACGTTCCCGTCGCCAACGAGGAACGGGTGTTCAAAGCCGCTTTCCATCAGCGCCTTTCCGTGGTCTTGAAGGGGCCAACCGGATGCGGCAAGACGCGGTTCGTCGAGGCGATGGCCCACGACCTCGACCGTCCACTTGTCACCGTCGCGTGTCATGACGACCTGACGACCGCGGATCTCGTCGGTCGATTCCTGCTTCGCGGCGGTGACACCGAATGGGTGGACGGCCCACTGACGCGCTCGGTGCGCGATGGCGCGATCTGCTACCTCGATGAGGTCGTCGAGGCTCGCCAGGACACCACGGTGGTGCTGCACCCGCTGGCCGATCATCGGCGGCAGCTGCCCATCGAGCGCCTTGGCATCACTCTCGACGCGGGTCCAGGCTTCTGCCTGGTCGTCTCTTACAACCCGGGATACCAAAGCGTGCTCAAAGACCTCAAAGACTCCACGCGCCAGCGCTTGATCGCCATCGAATTCGGCTTTCCCACACCGGACGTGGAGGAGAAGATCGTCGCCCACGAGGCGGGCGTCGGTCACGATCGCGCGGCCGACCTCGTGCGCCTCGGCCAAGCCATCCGGCGTCTGGAGACCGGCGGACTGCGCGAAGTCGCGTCGACCCGGGTGCTCATCGCGGCGGGACAGCTCATCGCGCAGGGGCTGACGCCACGCGAGGCCGCTCGGTCCGCCATCGCCGGACCGCTCACCGACGATTCCACGGTGGCCAGGGGGCTGATCGAGATGATCGACGCTTATCTCGTCGATCGACCCACCTGACAGACATTGACCTTGGCGACCAGCCTCGCTAGGGTCAGAACAAATATTAGGTTTCATTCGGCAGAGCGATGTGCGTACGCCGACGGAGGTTGCATGTCATACGAAAGCACCGCAGAGCCCATCAAGATCGGTTACTTGATGGATTTCAAGCTGCCGGATTACTTCCCGAAGGAAATGAAGGACGACTTCTCCGACACATTCGAGCTGGTGTTCGGAGAAGCACATGAGGCCGGCCTGATCGACCGGCCGATCGAGATCATCTACCGCGAGGTCGAAGGGTTACCGAAGGGGACGGTGAAGGCCGTCATCGACGCATTCGGTGAACTCGTCGACGAGGGGTGCGTCGCGGTGTTCGGCCCTCATATCACCGACAACTGCGTGCCGACACGTGAGGCCATCGAAGAGCGTTTCCGGGTGCCCGCCCTCAGCGTCACCGGTAGTGACGACTGGCTGGGGGAGTGGACGTTCGCGTTCCCGCAGGGGTCGCTGAGCGACGAGCCGATCTTCTGGGCGGACCTGCTCGCCAAGGGTGGCCACACCGAGGTCGGTGTGTTGGTCGAGCAGTCGCTGGTCGGAGACACCTATGTCAAGCATTTCCGGAATGCAGCTCGCCGCAAGAACATTCGCATCGTCGCTGAAGCGGCGCTCGCGCAGACGGCTCAGGATGTCAACGAGGCGGTCCGTGTCATGCACGAAGCGAAGCCCAGCGCGCTCGTGCATTGCGGGTTCGGATTCGGGATCGTCTTTCTCAACTCCGCGTTGGAGGCGGTGAACTGGGATCCGCCGCGCTTTACGAGCACCGCGTTCCAGAACGCTTGGATCAACCCGGTGATGTGGAACGCGTTCATGGGCTGGACGGGGGTCGACCAGTACGACGAAGGCAATGCCGTCGGCCAGCAATTCCTCGACAAATATGAACAGAAGTACGGTCGCCGCCCGCAGTATTGCGTGCCCGTGGTGAACCACGATGTCGCCAACGCGTTGTTGCACGCCGTGATCGACGCGCACCCGCTGAGTCCGCGAGGCATCAAGGAGGCGCTCGAGCGGGTGAAGATGCTGCCCGCCGCGGCCGGTGCGCCCGGCACCAGGGTGTCGTTCGGGAACTGGACCCGCCGGGCGTGGATGGGAGCCGGTTATCTCGTGGCGCGCAGGCTCGACGCCGACGGCATCAACTCCCATCTCGTCGACCGCTTCGGTGAGGAATACCTTGACAACTGAGACAACCCCGGCTCCTGAACGCACCCCGGCCGAACCGAAGAAACCGACGTGGCTCGGGGCGATTTGGATCGCCGTCGCCCTTCTCCTGCTTGCCCTGATCGCAGTCAACGCGCGGAGGGGCGCGGTGTCGCCGCGCATCCGCAACCCCGAGGTCGAGGGCGCGCCGCGTCCGGTCGAGCCGCTGTTCGGCTACGACAACTGGCTGGACCTATTCCAGATCTTCACGATCATCTCGATGACCGTGATCATCGTGGTCTATGTGGTGGCGTGGCGCCGGCACGGCGCCCACCCGGTGCTGCTGATGGGCATCGTCACCACGTTGATCGTGTGGCAGGACCCGATCATGAACTGGTCGCCGTACGCGGTCTACAACCCAGAACTCTGGCACTGGCCGGAGGATTGGCCGCTGGTGTCGCTGTCGCCCACCGTCGAGCCGTTCCTGGTCATCGGCTACATCATGTTCTATCTGGGACCGTACTTTCCGGCCATATGGATCCTGCGCAAGCTCCAGGCACGCCGACCCGTCGACTCGTTCGTCTGGCGCCACCCGCTGATCAGCCTCGGGATCATCATCCTGCCAATCGGCATCGTGTTCGACGCGATGCTTGAGATCACGCTGGTGCGCACCGGTTTCTACGTCTATTCGCAGGTGATCCCGTTCGGCTCGGTCTTCGTCGGTGAGACGTACCAATTCCCGTTCATCTGGGAAACCGTGATGGTCACGTTCGTGATGATCCCGGCCGGTGTGCTGCTGTACCGAGACGACACCGGCCGGACGGTGGCCGAGAAGCTCGCGCAGCGCGCACGCATCTTCGCCAGCCGCCCCGCCCTTGGCATGTTCGTCGTGATGTTCGTGATCATCAACCTCGCGTACTTCGCCTACGGCACGGGGTTTGCGATCATCAAGTGGACCAAGACCGCCACCTCGGTCGCTTGCCCGTGGCCGTATCCGGAGGCGAAAGTGTATGACCCACAGGGCTTCTACGAGCTCAACGGGCAGCCCGGCCCGTACTCGGTGGGCATTTGGTCGACCTGGATGAGCATGCAACCCGATGGTCGGCCGAACGTACAGCTGGGCGCCGAACGCGGTCGATGTGCACCAGAAAGCCAGAATGGCTGAACCGCATAGCGTCGTCATCACCGGCGCGTCAAGGGGACTCGGGTTGGCATCCGCGTCTCACTTGTACCGCCAGGGCTGGCGTGTCGTCGCCGCGATGCGCGCACCGGACGCGGGCATGGAGCGCCTGCGCGATGCGACGGGGGCGCGTGATGATGACCCGCGCCTGATCGGTGTCCCGCTCGACCTCACCGACGCCGCATCGGTCACCGCCGCCGCGAAGGCGATCGAGGAGACGATCGGCGCTCCATACGGTTTGGTACACAACGCGGGCATCTCGGCGGCCGGGATGGTCGAGGAAACGCCGATGAACCTTTGGGAGCAGATGTTCGCGACGAACATCTTCGGTCCGGTGATGCTCACCAAGGCGCTCCTGCCATCCATGCGGGCCGCCGGCCGGGGACGGATCGTCTTGGTGTCCAGCCAGGGCGGGGTGCGTGGAATGCCGGCCACCGCACCGTATTCGGCCGTCAAGGGAGCACTCGAGCGGTGGGCCGAGTCGATGGCGGGTGAGGTCGCACCGTTCGGCATCGGCGTCACGATCCTGGTGGCCGGAACGTACGACACGGCCATCATCACCGATGCGGGTACGACGGATTGCCGTGACTTCGACGGACCGTATGCCCCTCACCACCGCACGATGGACAAGCGAGGTCGGTTCGCAATGCGCGTCGCCGCGCGATCACCGGAGCGTTTCGCAGTCAGTCTTTCCCGAGGCGCTCGACAGCAACAAGCCTTTCGTCAGGCGCCCGGTCGGACCCGACGCACGAATGCTGTTGATCGCCAACCGGTTATTTCCCGCTGCGGCTCTGCACCACTTGACGCGGCTGATGATGGGAATTCCGCGTTTCGGCGCGCTTCGAGGAAGCAAGAACGATGTCTGACACGCCTACGGTTCGGTTCGAATCGAAAATGATGATCGACGGCAAGCTGGCCGACGGCCAGGCCGGCACCTTCACCAACATCAACCCGGCAACCGAGGAGGTCGATCGGCGAGGTCGCGAACGCGTCGAAGGCGGACATGCACCGCGCCATCGACGCCGCTCGGCGGGCGTTCGACGAAACCGACTGGTCCACCAATCACGCCTTCCGCCAACGCTGTCTGTTGCAGTTGCAGGACGCGCTGGAGTCCGAACAAGGAGGAGCTGCGCGAGGAGCTGATCCTCGAGGTGGGCTGCCCGCGCGCCATCACACACGGCCCGCAGCTCGACGCGCCGCTGGCCGATGCGCTGCGGTATCCGGCCAAGCTGATCGACGAGTATCCGTGGGAGACATCGCCTTGGCGACGCCTTCGTCTCGGTCACCGGCATGCAGCACCACCCGGAAGGTGTGGCGTGAACCCGTCGGGGTGGTCGGCGCGATCGTGCCGTGGAACTTCCCGTTCGAGGTCACCATCCAGAAGATCGGCCAGGCATTGGCGACCGGCAACACCGTCGTCCTGAAGCCCGCGCCGAACACGCCCTACAACGCGACTCGTCTCGGCCGGCTCATCGCCGAAAACACCGACATCCCAGCGGGAGTCGTGAACGTCGTGACCGCGTCCGACCACTTCGTCGGCGAGGAGCTCACGCTGTCGCCCAAGGTCGACCTGATCTCCTTCACCGGCTCCACGGCCGTCGGCCAGCGGATCATGGAGAAGGGCGCGGCAACGATGAAGCGCCTGTTCCTCGAACTCGGCGGTAAGTCGGCGACCATCGTCCTCGAGGATGCGGACTTCGCGCTGGGCTGCATGATGGGCATCGCGCCGTGCATGCACGCCGGCCAGGGCTGCGCCAACCCGACGCGGTTGCTGTTGCCGCGGTCACGCTACGACGAGGGCATCGAGATCCTGACGGGCATCTACGAAGGCGTCGCGCCCGGTGACCCGCAGGATCCCGGAACGCTCTGCGGTCCGGTCATATCGGAGCGGCAGCGCAGCCGAATTCGCGGATACATCCAGAAGGGCATCGAGGAGGGCGCCAGACTGGTGGTCGGTGGACCCGAACAGCCGGACGGGCTCGACAAGGGCTTCTACGTCAAGCCCACCCTGTTCGCCGATGTCGACAACAAGATGACCATCGCCCAGGAGGAGATCTTCGGCCCGGTGCTGGCCGTCATTCCGTACGACGACGAGGACGACGCGGTCCGGATCGCCAACGACAGCCCGTACGGCCTTGCAGGGCAACGTGATGTCGGGCTCGCTCGATCATGCGCTCGCGGTGGCCAAGCGGCTTCGTGCAGGTTTCCTGGGCATCAACGGTGCGGCGGGCTACGGAGCCGACACACCGTTCGGCGGTTACAAGGCAAGCGGCATGGGCCGACAGAACGGTGTTGCCGGATTCGACCAGTACACCGAGATCAAGTCCGTCGCCTACCCAGCAGGTTAAGGAGCATTCTGTGCAGCTTTTCGATGATCTCGAGGACTTTGGCGAGTTCGACGATTTCGTGTCGGGCGATGTGCGGGACCCGTACACCGAACTTGCCCGTTTGCGACGCGAGGAACCCGTGCAGCGCATCGAGATTCCGGGCATGCCGGGCGAGGAGGGCAAGCCCATCTTCATGGTGTATCGCTATGAAGATGCCCAGCAGTTGTTGCGGGACAACGAGACTTTCTCGTCCTCGATCATCATTGCGGCATTCGGCGATGTATTCGGCAAGCATGTGATGCTCGGCATGGACGAGCCGGAGCACGGCCGGCACAGAGCGCTGGTATCAAAGGCGTTCTCGCAGAAGGCGTTGGCGCGTTGGGAAGACGAACTTGTCGGCAAGGTGGCTAACGAGTTGATCGACGCGTTCACAGATCGGGGCAGTGCGGATCTGGTGAAGGAGTTCAATTTCCCCTACCCCAGCCGAATCATCGCCCGCCTGTTGGGCCTCCCCAAGAGGACTATCCGCAATTTCAGCGCTGGTCGATCTCGTTGCTGTCCTTCACGGTCAACCCCGAGCGCGGCCGCGAGGCGTCCCAGGCGCTGGCGCGACTACTTCAGACCGATCCTCGACGCCCGGCGGTCAGAACCCCGCGACGACCTGATCAGTGGACTGGCAGCGGCCGAAATCGATGGTGAGAAGCTGTCGGACGAAGAGATCTTCTCGTTCCTGCGGCTGCTGCTTCCCGCGGGTGTCGAGACCACGTACCGCTCGCTTGGCAACCTGCTGTTCGCATTGCTGACGAATCCGGACCAACTCGCCGCCGTACGTGCCGACCGGTCGCTACTGCCGCAGGCGATCGAAGAGGCGGTGCGGTGGGAGCCGCCCCTGATCATGATCACCCGCGTGGCCAACAAAGACACCGAACTCGGCGGAGTCCAGATCCCTGCGGGCTGCTCGGTGATGCCGATCTTGGGTGCAGCCAATCGGCAGGACGAGCGATACCCCGACCCGGACAAATTCAACATCTTCCGTGACGTCAAACCGAATATCGGTTGGGGCCATGGCGTTCACGTCTGCCTCGGCATGCATCTGGCGCGGCTGGAGATGCGGGTCGCGCTGAATCTTCTCTTCGACCGTCTGCCGAACTTGCGGATGGATCCGGCGGCCGACGACCCCTACATCCGCGGCCAGGCGTTCCGCTCGCCGACCTCGTTGCCGGTGTTGTTTGGATGACCAGTTTTTTTCCGTGAGAAGACGCAAAAGTGCCTTCAGAAGCGAGATTTTGGGCAACTTAGCGTCTGCTCGCGCAGCAAGTGAGGAGTGTTCAGTGACCGATTTCGACACAGTGGACTTCTTCAATGACGAATCCCTCGTCCCGGATCCGTACCCGTACTTCGACTACCTGCGGTCGAAGTGCCCGGTGACGACCGCATCCCCGTTCGGGGTGCTGGCCGTTACCGGTTACGAGGAGGCGCTGCAGGTCTACAAGGATCCGGCTTTCTCCTCCTGTGTCTCGGTCGCCGGACCGTTCTCGGGGCTGCCATTCGGCCCGGACGGTCACGACGATGTGACCGAGCTGATCGAGCAACACCGCGCACAAGTCCCGATGGCCGAACACATCACGTCCCAGGATCCGCCGCTTCACACCCGCACCCGCGCCTTGATGAACAAACTCATTACACCCAAGCGCCTCAAGGAAAACGAAGACTTCATGTGGCGGCTGGCGGACCAGCAGCTCGCCACATTCATCGAACGCGGCAGGTGTGAGTTACTGGGGGACTACGCGAAGCCGTTCTCGTTACTCGTCATCGCTGACCTCCTGGGCGTCCCGCCGGAGGACCACGAGGAGTTCAAGGCTGCTTTTGCGCTCGAAACTGTCGGTGAACTGGGCAAGGAGGCGCCCACCTCCCACAACCCGCTGGAATGGCTGAACGACAAGTTCTACAGCTATATCGAAGATCGCAGACGTGCGCCGCGCCGGGATGTGCTGACCGAGTTGGCGCAGGCCAAGCATGAAGACGGGTCGACACCCGACATCGAAGATGTCATGAACCTGTCGACTTTCCTGTTCGCCGCCGGAACTGAGACGACGACGAAGCTGGTCAGCTCGGCGGTACGAATCATCGGAGAGAATCCGGAGTTCGAGGCGGACCTGCGTGATGACCGCAGCAAGATCCCGGCGTTCCTTGAGGAGACACTGCGGATGGAAAGTCCCGTCAAGGCCCACTTCCGGATGGCGCGCGCGACCACCACCGTCGGAGATGTGAAGGTTCCGGCGGGCACAACGGTGATGGTGCTTCCGGGCGCGTGCAATCGAGATGAGCGAAAATTCCTCGACCCCAATACCTTCCGTGCCGAACGGCCAAATGTGCGTGAGCAGATCGCGTTCATCCGCGGTCCCCACTCCTGCCCGGGTGCGCCGTTGGCTCGTGCGGAGGGCCGGATCTCGGTCAATCGGATTCTTGACCGGATGACCGACATCAGAGTCTCGGAGGGGCACCACGGCCCGGCCGGCGCCCGCCGTTACACCTACGAACCGACGTTCATCATGCGCGGACTGAAGGAACTGCACGTGGAGTTCACGCCGGTCGGGTGAGCGGCGTTGGCTAATCGACTCTGCGTGTACGGCGCAGAAATGCGAGCGAGGAACCCGCGCCCTGAGCGCAAAGTCAACCTCGTGCTATGCCGTGACGGCAGCGGCGATCGCTGCGGCCGAACGGTCGACATCGTCATCCGTCGTCGCCCAGTTCGAGATCGAGACCCGCAACACGTATTCACCGTTCCAAGTCGTGCCGCCGAGCCAACACGTTCCGTCACGTTGGATCGCGGCGACGGCGGCGCGGTTGGCGTCGTCACCACCGGGCAGCCGCACCAGCACCTGATTGAGGACGACGTCGTTGAGCACTTCGGCACCGGGAATGCTGCTCAGCTGCTTGGCCATTCGCCGCGCTTGCGCGCAATTGCGCTCGATCATCTCGACGATCCCCGCGCGACCCAGCGAGCGGATCGCCGCGTAAACCGGAACCGAGCGGGCACGGCGCGAACTCTCCGGCACGTAGTTGGTGTTGTCGCGCTGGCCCGGATCGGCCACCAGATAGGGACCGGCCAAGCGCATCGCGGCAAGGTGGGCGTCCGGGTCGGCGACGATCGCCATCGCGCCGTCGTAGGGCACGTTGAGCCATTTATGCGCGTCGATGGCCCACGAGTCCGCGCGTTCGACGTCGGCGGTGAGGTGCCGCGTCGCCGGCGCCGCCGCCGCCCACAGACCGAACGCCCCGTCGACATGCAGCCACGCGCCGTGCTGGCCACAGGCGTCGGCGATCGGGTCGAAGGCGTCGAACGCGCCGGTTGCCACGTTGCCGGCTTGTGCGCATACGATCGTCGGTCCGTCGTTGTCGGCCAACGTTTTTGCGAGGGCATCCGGGTCCATCCGACCTTGGTTGTCGGCGGGTAGGCGGATCGCCGTATTTTCGCCTAGGCCTAGGAGGCGCAGCGACGTGTAGATCGTGGCGTGGGCCTGCTCGCCGCACAGGATGCGGACCGGCGGTGCGCCAATCAGCCCGTCGCGCTCCACATCCCAACCGACGCCGTTAAGACGGCGTGTCGGGCGGCGGCCAGACAAGTGGTGTTGGCGCCCTGGCCGCCGGTGACGAAACCGACGCTGGCGTCCGCCGGTAGTCCAAGCAGGTCAAGCGTCCAGGCCGAGGCGATCTCCTCGATCGCGGCCGCGGCGGGCGAGAGGGAATGGAATGCGGCGCATTGGTCCCACGCCGATACCAGCCAGTCGGCGGCCAGCGCGGCGGGCAGCGCGCCGCCGATGACGAATCCGAAATGGCGAGGGCCGGCGGTCGCGACGAGGCCCGGTTCGGCGCCGGCGGCCAGCGCGTCGATCACCTTCGTGGGGTCCTCGCCAGATACGGGCAGCGGCCCGCCGAGCGCGTCACGAACGGCTGCCGCATCGGTGCGGGCGGCCACGGGTCGGTCATCGAGTGTGGCGAGAAACGCCTCTGCGTGTGCTGCGGCAGCGCGGAGGCCGGCGGTGCGGTCAGGCATGTGCCGAACCCTACGCGTCACGACAGTTTGGCCGCGATCTCGTCGAACGCGGCGATGGTCGGAAACAGCTTGGTGGCGTCCTGGGGGAGCGGCCAGCTCGACAGCTTGGCGGCCACAACACCCGCGGCCCGGTTGACGTAGATCATTTGGCCGTGAATACCCAAGCACAGCAACACATTGTTGCCGGGGTACGGGAACCAGAACTGGTTGCGGTACATGCCCCCCGGCATGCGGTTGTCGTCGGGGCTCGCGGCGAATGCCGCGCGCGAGTCCGGGTCACCGGTGAGGGTCTCTGCGATCCACGACAGCGACACCACGCGCTCGCCTGTCAACGATGATCCGCCGTTGAGGAACAGCGAACCGAACCGGACCAGGTCCCGTAGGCACCCGTTGATACCGCCGTCGAACATGCCGGTGCCGACGGAATCGACGCCGATGGTCGCGTCGAACTCCGCGCCGAGCTTGCTCCACAACAGCTGCGACATCAGCTCGGGCATGCGCTGCCCACTGGCCGCCTCACAGACCCAGCCGAGCACATCGGTCTCGCAGGACCGGTACTGGAACGGCCCGCCGTGCGGGGACTGCTGTTGCAGCGTGAGCAGGAAGTCGTACATGGTGGCCGGCAGATCCGGCACGGTACGCGGTGCCCATCCGACGGCCTGCTCGAGGAGCCGCACCTGTGCCATCGGGTTCAGGTAGTCCTCGGAAAACGCGATACCCGAACGCATGTCGAGCAGATGCCGCACCGTCGCACCGACGTATCCTGAGTTCGCCAGTGCGGGAACATAAGTCGTGAGCTGTGCGTCGACGTCCAGCGCGCCATTGTCGACGAGCGCGCCGGCCACCATGGCGATCAACGACTTGCTCACCGACATCAGCAGATGCGAGGTGTCGGCGGTCATGCCGCTGTAGTACTGCTCAGCGAGCACCTTGCCGCGGTGTGAGACGATCCAGCCGTCGGTCGCGGTGGCGGCCATCACACCGCCGACGGTGGTGCGCTTGCCGTTCGTCCTGTCGTACAGCGGGATGTCCGACAGCTCGGTCGGCTTGGCCGGGAGGTCGGCGATGGGTCCGGTGCCACGCGAGATCACCGCCGTGGGAAGAAAATCGGCGACGTGCTGGAATGTCCAGTGCAGATGGGACGCCGACTGCCAGTTGTCGAGCGTCACGTCCGAGGGCACGCGGTTGGTGTCGCCTCCCAGCACCATGCCGACGACTGTAGTGGCTCCCGCCCGCCGCCCCGATGCTCAGCCCGACTTCACCCCGACATTAGTCGGTGGGGTCGCGGGCTCGGCAATCGGTGTACCTGCGAATTCTCGGCGGAACGAGTCGATGAGGTGGCGCGCCCGAATGGCCAACGCCGATTTGCCCTCGCCGGTGTCGACCTGCAGCCTGCCCTTCGTCACCACGACACCAAGGTCGGCGCCCTTCCACCGATAGTCGCCGGGACCGTAGATCCGCAGGAAGAACGCCTCCGATTCGTTCTGTAGCTGGTGCCAGTCCAGCGCGGGCCGGCGGAACAGCAGAGCACCGCTGCGGTCGAGCGCGTATTGGCCGGTGCGAGGCGTGGCCGTCAGCCGCTGCACGATGTCGTCGGTCTCCTTCATGATCATCTGACTCCACACGTCCGCCGACGCCAGCTCCTCCCAGCGCTCGTTGATCTCGTCGACGTCCAGGTCGAAGTCGACGTTCATGTACTCCAGGATGTGGAACAGGAACAGCGGCACGTCGGCGTAGGCACCCGCGGTGACGTTGGTGATGGACGACGCCCCGCTGATCCGCGGGTTGAGCTCGCCCAGGTACACGTCGCCGGTGTCGGTGTCCACGAGCACGTCCACCTCGAAGAAGCCCCGGTAACCTTCGTCGGCCAGTCGGTCACCAAGTCGGCGCACCAATTGCGTTGCCGTGCGCCGGTTCTCGGCACTCAGCACTTCGGGATACATTTCGTTGCCGCACCACCCGCCGCGCGCCGGGGTCAGTTTCTTGTAGCCGATCAGCTCCGACATGAACGGTCCGACGATAGTGCCGCATCGGGTGAGCACGGCCTCGACCGCCACGGGACGGTTGTTGATGCGACGCATCACCTTGATCTGCTCGCCGACGATGTCGGTGCTGTGCTTGCGCCAGTCGGCCTCCGACGAAATGAAGAATGTCGTCTTGCCGGAGTCGCCGTACGGGGTTTGGATCACGAGTTCATCACCGAGACCGGCCTTTTCGGCCGCGGCGGTCAGCCCAGCCCAGTCGTCGACCCGGGTCAGCACGTTCGGGACGCTCGGCGCGCCCGCTTCGTTGCCCAGCTGGGTCGTGACGATCTTGGAGTCCAGATGCTGGCGCAGGCTGGCCGGCGGCAGGATCAGGTCGTAGCCGAGTTCTTTGCAGATGTCCTCGGTCTCACCGTCGAAGAACACCATCGCGATCTTGGGCCGTACGCCTTGCGGATTCGCGGCGTCGATATGGGCCCGTACCTCCGGGTTGGTCAGCAGCCAGTTGTTGATCTCCTCGCCACTGCCGAACTCCTGATAGGGCTTGTGGCTCGGCGTGAAGACGCGCGGGTGCGCGCCATCCCAGGCGTCGTAGTAGGTGATATAGGAGAAACTGCGGACCCAGCGGTCCAGACCCAACAGGTTGAACGGCGTGGCGCCGAAGAAGTAGATCGGAACATCGTTGGTCCGGAAGAAGTGCCGCACTTCGGAGATGTTCTTCAACCGTCGCCGCGCTTGTCCCGAGCCGGCGGCGAAGGCGGCGTCAGTTCCGACGCTCACCTCTCGAGGCTTGGGCGTGGTAGTGCTGCTGCGACTGGCGGCGGTGGACTTCGCTGCGGTGGATTCAGCGGCAGCGCGTTTCGCGGGAGTCGATCTTGCGGCGCTTGCCTTCTTGGCGGTGGAAGTTTTCGACGATCGTCTCGATCGAACCGGACGGTCGCTCATGACGTGCACCTCCCTCATCATTGAAGATAATCGGATAACCCAGCAGTAGTTGTGCCGACGTCGGCTCGACGGGCCCGCGTGCTCCGACCGCGGCTGGGTAATGGGCCGACCGCCAGTAATCCGACGTCGTCGACGTCACCGCCAGGGCGGCGGCCCCAGACCCGGCACACCGTGTGGTCAGGTCGCCTCACGGGCCTTGGGTGGCATATCCCTCCGCGTCCGAGCGGCGGATCACGTCCTTGGAGAGCGGGCCTTCACCAACAACGGCGTCGACCTCCACGTCGCCAGCCGCGCCGTGCTCGTGCATCCAGGCGTCTGCCTTCTTCTCGGCGGCCAGGCCCTCCTCGCTCGTGTGCGCCTCGACCGTGGCGGGGGCGACCCGGCGCAGCACCGCGTACACCCCGAGCACCACCGCCCACGCCAGCAGGCTCAGCACGATCTGGGATCGGGTCTCGGCCCCCACGAACATCGCGACGAGGACGGCGACGATTGCCGTGGCCGCAAGGATGGTGAGTACCGGGAAGAACCACATCTTGATGACCAGCCGCTCCGGCGCGGTGCGCTCGGTGATCCGCCGCAACCGTAGCTGCGAAACGCAGATCATGAGGTAGACGAACAGGATGACCGCCCCGGAGGAGTTGAGCAGGAACAGGAACACCTGGTCCGGGGAGACGAACGCGGCGATCACACACAGGTACCCGATGAAGGTCGAGGCGAGAATCGCCTTCATCGGCACGCCGCGCCTGCTCACGTCGAGCATCCACTGCGGCGCCTCGTGCCGCGCCGAGAGCACGAACAGCATGCGAGACGCGGTGTACAGGCCAGAGTTGAGACAGGACAGCACGGCGACCAGGACGACCGCGTTCATGATCTCCGCAGCTGCAGGGATGCCCATCTCGTCGAGCGCGCTGACATACGGCGAGGAGCCCAGCTCCGGGGAATTCCACGGCAGGATGGTGACCAGCAGGAAGATCGATCCGACGAAGAAGAACGCCACCCGGAAGATCACCGAGTTGGTGGCTTTGACAACCGCCCTGCGTGGGTCCGACGACTCGGCCGCTGCGATGGTGGCGATCTCGGCGCCGACCATGGAGAAGACCACGATCACAATGCCGGAGAAGATCGCCCCTGCGCCGTTGGGGAGGAACCCGCCGTGCGCGGTCAGGTTGGAGAAGTCCAGGTCCTTGCCGGGCCACAAACCAAGCACGAAAAGCGCGCCGAGCCCGATAAAGGCCATGATTGTCACGACCTTGATTCCGGCGAACCAGTACTCGAACTCGCCGTAGGACGCGACAGAGAAGAGGTTCGTGGCGGTCATCAAGATCATCAGGACCAGCGCGATGGCCCATAGCGGAACGTCAATCCAACGTTGCATGATCTTGCCCCCGGCGACCGCCTCGAAGCCGACCACGATGACCCAGAAGTACCAGTACAGCCAGCCGACCGAGAAGCCGGCCCAGCCGCCGAGGGCCTGCCGGGCGTAGTCGGCGAACGAGCCAGTCGCCGGGTTCGCCGTGGCCATCTCGCCGAGCATGCGCATGACCAGGACGATGAATAGACCGGTTATCGCGTAGGTGAGGAAGGCGGCCGGACCGACCCTGTTCATCACCACGCCGGAACCGACGAACAACCCGGCGCCGATCACCCCGCCGATCGCGATCATCGCCAGGTGTCTTTGCCTTAGCCCTTTGCCCAGCCCCTCGCTGGGGGTTGCGTCGTGCGACATGATGGCTCCTCCCGCAATATGGCGGGCCGGTGCGGATCAGCGTGACGCGACAGTCCGAATCGGCGGTCCGAATCGGCCTTGACGCAAACAGATCTTCCCGGATTTCCCGGAGTCCAAACCAGCTGGCAGTACCGGCGTCTCGTGCCCTGCGGGCAGGGGTACACAAGCCGGTGCGCAACCGGTTTCAGGGGTTCTTCCGGATGTTGCCCGTCTTGGCTCCGGTCGTGGTCACCGATGACGATCGGGCGGCCTTCCAGCGTGCCGCCCTCTCGCCCATCGGTATCACTGGTGGGCTGGAACAAGCTCGACGTATCCGTCTTTCGTTGCGTGGGGCTCGTTCACCGGATGCAGCCAACTCGCCAAGTTGCGGACGTAGTCCTTGAAGACCGCCAGGCGCGCCGGGTCGGCCTTGATCTGAGTGCCCGGCGGCTCGGTGACAAAAGAGGGCGCCCCACAGTCGAGATCCCAGTTGTAGTCGGCGAAGTGGTGGAACGTCGACTCGGCGACCGCCCTGCCCATCGGCCGGCCATCGGGGTTCACCTCTCCATCCAGCACAACGGCGAGGTTGAAGTGGCGTCCCGTCGCCGTGCTTCTGCCCTGCGCGAGCACCGACGCGAACGGGCCGTTCGCCGACACCGCTCCCTCGTGCGGGTGGGCCGGGAACCACTCGATCCGTCCGCTGGGGGTCTGCGTGGTGCGCAGCAGATCGTGCACCGGCTCCTCGGCGAGCACCGGTTGATAGTCGCCGTTGGCACCGGAGTGGTAGTTAGGCCACGAGATGCTCGGCGTGTCCTGGTCATCGCACATCGTGCTGGGATCGACTGTCTTGTCGTGGAATTGGTTGACCAGACCGATCGATCCCAGTTTGACCAGGCAGCAACCCAAGTCCTGGTGGTCGCGGGCAGTCAGTACGCCGCCACCGTTCTCACGGAACCTCCGGATGGCGGAGGCGTCGGCGGCGGTGAGACCGTCGCCGACGTCGACGGCCATCAGCCATAGCTGGTCGTAGCCCAGCTCGTCGATATGACTCAGGACCGGGTCGTCCTCGCCGCGGCTGGCCCGGTTGCGAGCAACCACTTCGTGGCCCGCTGCCCTCAGCTCGTCGGCCAACAGTGAGAAGCGCGTGATGTCCCAATCATCGGGGTGCGCCGGAATCGTCGTTTGCAACAGGATCTTTGACAACATGACTCCCTATCTAGGCTTGGGCATCTGACTCGGCAGGCACGCGCAGGTGCTGCCGTGCGGCAAGTTCCTCTTCGTCGACGAGGACGAGCATCGGCTTGCCCGGAACGCAGAGCATCGTGACGGTGTACCGAAGCTTGATGTCGTCGCGGTTATTGGCGTCCGAGTAGTGGATGACGTCGCCGCCGGGCTCCCAGAACGCTTCCCCGGCGCGAACGACTCGCGGTGGCTGGCCTTCCAGTTCGAATAGCATTTCCCCCTCCAGCACGAGGCCGAAAGCTGGGCCGCTCGGGTGCCTGTGTGGCGGGGCACCCGCACTGCCCGGCGGGAATTCGACGACGATCGTCATGGCATGTGCCCCTTCGGGGATGAACGGCGGTTGCACCTCCTGTACAACCGTCACCGCTTTGTCCCATTCGGCGTCATAGTTCTTCGACATCGATCCTTCTCCTTCGGGTGGTGTTTTTCAGATTGCTTCAGACGGCCGAGCCGCCGCCGTCGACGTGCAGCGTTGACCCGGTGATGAAAGTCGAGCGGGGCGAGGCGAGGAAGAGCACGGCATCCGCGATCTCCTCGGGTTTGGCGGTGCGACCCAATGGCAAGGAACGACCGAGTTCCTCGTTCGTCTCACCCCATTCCGCTTCGACACCTTCGGTTTTGGTGGGACCGGGTGCGACGCTGTTGACCCGAACCCCACGGGAACCGAACTCGGCGGCCCAGGTACGGGTGAGCGATTCCACGGCCGCTTTGGAGGCGCTGTAGGCGCCGGCACCCGGGACGCCCTTCGACGCAACCATCGACGTGACATTGATGATGCTGCCGTGTCCTCGCTCGAGCATTCCGGGCACCAGGCCGGCGGCCAGGAAGTAGCTACCGCGGACGTTGGTGTCGAACGTCTTCTCGAACGACGCCACTTCCTGATCGACGGTGAGCGCCGCCGGAAAGCTGGCCGCGTTGTTGACCAGGATGTCGACGTCACCCGCCTGCTGGACAAGCGATTTCACCGACTCGATGTCGGACAGGTCAGCCTGGACGAAGCGCACACTGCCGTCGATTCCTGCGGCGGCGGCCTTGCCGCGCTCCGCATCTCGACCGGTGATGATCACGGAGGCGCCTTCTCGCGCCACCAGCTGCGCACATGCCAGGCCGATGCCTGCCGTTCCACCGGTCACCAATACTGTCTTGTATGCCAATTCCATTGCAGATTCCTTTGTTACGCGATGCGCGGTTCGACAGCGGCGAAGTCGCCGCCGTTGGGCGCGAGGTGAGCAAGTGCGATGCGCAGCCGTTGCCGACCACGCGACACGCGCGACATGACTGTTCCCATTGGGATATTCAGAATCGTCGCCGTTTCCGCGTAGGTGTAACCCTGAACGTCCGCGTAGTACACCACCGTCCGGAAACCTTCGGGCAATGTCGCGAGAGCCGCCTTGATCTCGCTGTCCGGCAATGCATCTAGCACCTCGGCCTCGGCGGAGCGCGGCCCCGCGGGTAGGCGCGTGGCGCTAGATGCCAGGTCCCATTCGGTGATCGCGTCGACCGAAACCTCCGCTGGGCGGGCTTGCTTGTACCGGTGCGTGCTGACCCACCGGTTGTAGAGAATCCGGAACAGCCACGCCTTGAGGTTGCTGCCCTCCCGGAACGAGCGAAAACCCGCGTATGCGTGCAGCAGTGTGTCTTGCAGCAGGTCCTCGGCGTCGGCGTCGCTGCGGGTCAGCCGCCGCGCTCCACGTGACAGCACATCGAATAGTGGTTCCGCTTCGCAGGCGAAACGTGCGGCGAGATCGGCGTCCGATTCGGACGAGCCGCGTATTGCGGTGATTGTCATGATCAGTCTCCTAATTGGATTTCGCTGCGCGCTACCGGACCGGTGCGGGCGCGTTGTCGATGAGCCAGTCCTCGAAGCGGGTGGGGAAGACTATTGCGTCCGGGCCGGGTACCAGGGTGTGGTCGTCGAGGACGACGCCGAAGTAGCGCGCTTGGGAATCCGTGATGACGCGGCGGGTGTCATTGCTCGCGCGGAGTCGGGCGCGGACGAGTTGGTCGAGCGGATACCGATCGGGACCGGCGACCTCAAGGATGCCGTCGACAGGCTGGCCGATCGCGGTGCGGGCCACAGCGGTTGCGACGTCATCGGCCGCCATCGGCTGCGTGAGCGCGTCCGAGATCCGCACGGTGTCGCCGTCGGTCGCCGAATCGGCAATGCGCCCGACGAACTCGAAGAACTGGCACGCACGCACAATGGAGGAAGGGACAGCCGATTCCTTGATGATCTGTTCTTGTGCATTCTTGGCGCGGAAGTAGCCGCTGGCGAGCAGCCGGTCGGTGCCCACCACGGACAGTGCGACAAGGTGAGACACCCCGGCCGACTCGGCTGCGGTGAGCACGTTGCCCGTAGCAGTGGTGAAGAAGTCCCATGCCGGCCCGTCCTCGAAGGAGGGGGAGTTGGAGACGTCGACCACGACCTGCGCGCCGGTCAGCACGTCGGCCAGACCCTCACCGGTGAGGGTGTTGACGCCCGTGTTCGGCGCGGCTGCGATCGCCTGGTGACCGTGCTCGTTGAGCTTGGTGACGACCTTCGAGCCGATGAGCCCGGTGCCGCCGATGACTACGACCTTCATGGTGAACCTCCAGTGGATGCAGTTGCCTTTGCGCTGGTGAGAGTTCGTAATGAACTGTCGAAATAAGACTCGCGGTTGCGACGGCGAAGCGAACCCTTGGAAACCCGTAGTCCGTGGTCCGTAGTCCGTAGTGGTGGACGGAGTCAGTGGATCCAGCGGTCCGACGACGGCCTACGGGAAATGGGGTAGCCGACTACGCCAACCAGGTGGACCGCCCGGACCGAAGCTGTCCGCACGCGTACGTCGCGCTGGTTATTGGGATCGGTAGCTGGCTCAAGGGCCTGTACTGAATGGCACTTGCCAGCGGGGTGGCGCTTCACGAAAGGAACCAAACGATGAATCGAATTTCGCGGTTCGCAACCACAGTGCTGGTTTCTGGCGGTCTGGGCCTGGCCGGTCTGGGTCTGGCCACCGGCACCGCTCAAGCCGACCCTGCCTGGGGCCCCAGCTATTCAGGCGGGAACTGCCCGCCTGGCGTCGGCGCCTGCACTCGCTGGTGCCCCGGCGACACGCTTTATTCCTGGAGCTCCATGGTCAAGTGGGACTGGAACGTCTGCCACGACTGGTACTGGAACTCGGAGGGCGTCGTCGACATCGCCTCGAACACCATCTACCCGTGGCACGGCGTTCCGCATCAGGCGCCGCCTCCGCCGCCTCCGCCGTCGGGCCCGCCGCCCCCGCCTCCGCCTACTGCGCCCGGGATCTGCATACCGTTCATCGGCCCGCCGCCGTGCGGCCTCTAGTAGGCATCATCTAGCTCGCCCACGAAATTGTGCGGAGCTGCCTGCGCGAGGTGATGCCGAGCTTGACGAAAACCTTCCGCAGATGCCATTCGACGGTATGTGTGCTGATAAACAGTTGCGCGCCGATCTCGTGGTTCGTCAGGCCGTCGCCGGCCATCCGCGCGATCTGCGCCTCCTGGGCCGTCAGCTCGTCCCCGGACGCGACCGGCTGTTTGCGAACCTTTTCTCCGGTGGCGACAAGCTCTCGGCGCGCGCGTTCGGCGAAGGCCTGTGCTCCCATCCGACTGAACATTTCATGAGCCTCGTTGAGGTGGTGGCGAGCGTCGAGGCGCCGGTTCACGCGACGGAGCCATTCGCCGTACTGCAAGCTGGCTCGTGCGTGGTAGACCCTGACGCTGGTGCGCTCCAAGTATTCGATGGCCTCGGTGAAGAGTGCGTCTGCTGAGTCATTGTCGGCGAGCAGGGCCTGCGCGCTAGCCAAGGCACCCAGACCCCAATCGGTTCCGCTGGCCTTTGCGCGTTCTTCCAGCTGGCGCACCGCGGATTCAGCCGTCTCCTGCTCGCCGGTGCGCGCCGCGGCCTCGGTCAGTTCCAGCAGGCACCACCCGTGGAATCCGAGGTTCTCGAATTCACAGGCCCCGCGGGCGGCGGCGAATGCCTGCTCGTATCGCCCGAGGCCGTTGTAGAGCACGGCGGTGAGGCCGTCGACAGCGTCAATCGCGCGGCCTTCGCCTCTGGCTGCCGCGTCAGCTGCCGCCGCCTCCAACAAGCTGACCGCATCGTCCGGGACTCCCCGCCAGGCGGCCAGCGAAAGCGCGTGGTACCTCAGGGGCGCGTCGCCAGTTGCCGCGGTGATCGAGTTGGCCTCATCGATAAGTGTTGCTGCGGTTACGAACTCGCCCGCGAACACATGAACCCCAGCACGGAAGGCGAGCGCCGGGGGAAGCACAGCGAGGGCACCCGCATCACGCGCTTCGCGCACCACGACCGTGGCCAATTGCTGCCAGAGCGTTTCGTCCCACAATTCACCGAACGCTGCCACGTCCGGAACGATGGTCAGGCCCAACGACATCCAGCGCAACGCTTGGCCCGACTCAGTGCAGATGAGCTCCAATCCGGTGCGTAGCGGACCGGAAGCGGCGCTCATGTCACCGGTGATCCGGTTCGCCATCCCGCTCAAGAGGAAGTCGATCGGCAGTTGTAGCTCCGATAACCGCCCGACGGCGGCGCGTGCCGCCTCGGCCACATCCGCCAGTGCGCCATGCTCACCCAGTCGCCCGGCGTACATGGCGGCGGCGAGGGCCTCCAGATACGTTTCACGAGCTAGCGCGTCATCGAGGGTCTCGAGTTGTTTGGCCGCACTGAGCAACTGTGCCGCGGAGTCGGCCAGCCGAGGCGAATGGATGCCACCGCCGCGGCTGCGGGCGAATTCCATCTGGGCACGCAATCGAGCCGCCTGGGCGCGTTGGAGGTCGGACAACGGCGCGAGCTCGGCTGTCGCAAGGAGTTCGTATGCCGCGGCCGGCGCCGCCGCATCCCGCTTGGCCTGTGCTGCCGCCAGCGCCCGGGCACCGCGTTGCGCGGGGTCCGATGTCAAAACTGTTGCGCGCTCGAGAAAGGCTGCTGCTGCAGCGATACCGCCCCTGCTCTGGGCCCGGCCAGCTGAGGTTTCCAGTTCCGCGGCCACCGCGTCGTCAGGTCCCGCCGCGGCGCTGGCGGCGTGCCATGCCCGACGGTCGGGGTCGGACGGGGGATCAGTTGCCTCCGACAATGCCCGGTGGATGGCCCGGCGGGCGGCCGGATCGGCGGCGCGGTACGCCGCCGAGCGCATCAACGGATGGTGGAAACGCATGCGTGGACCGAAATCAATCAGTCCCGCGGCCTCGGCGGGTGCCAATGCGTCGACGGGGATGCCCAGCTGCGCCGCAGCACGCAAGAACAAGCCGGCGTCGCCCACCGGCTCGGCCGCTGCGAGGAGCAACAGCCGCTGGCTCGGAGCGGGGAGGGACCGAATGCGACGGACGAAGTCTTCCTCGATTGCCGCGGCAGACGCGCGCTTGCCCGAAATCCAGAACCCGCCGGCGAGCTCCGTCGCGGAGACGTTTCGCGGCACCTCGAGTATGGCGAGCGGAATGCCACGCGTCTCGGCCACGATGCGATCTCGCACCCGCGGGTCGATACCGCCCACCATCACTGATTCCAGCAACTTGCGGGCGTCGACATCGGACAGGCCCTTGATCGCGAGTTCCGGCAGGCCGGCCAAGACCTCAGGGTGATCGCGTACCGCGAAGACCATGACGACCGGCTCGGCCAGCAGCCGTCGCGCGACAAATCCAAGGGTCTGCACCGACACTTGGTCGAGCCACTGCGCGTCCTCGATGAGGAAGAGCAGGGGTTGACCATTCGCGGCCGCCGCGATCAGGCTCAGCACGGCCAAACCGACGAGGAAGCGGTCCGGGGTCGTCCCGACGCCGCGGCCGAACGCGACGTTCAGCGCCTCGCGCTGCGGTTCCGGCAGCTCGTCGACGTGGTCCATCAGGGGCGCGCACAGTTGCTGCAGGCCGGCGAACGCGAGTTCTATATCGGACTGGACGCCCGCCACCTGGCCACAACGAAACCCCGATGCCAGCTCTGATAAGTGCTCGAGCAACGCGGTCTTGCCGACAACGGCCTCTCCGCGGAGCACCAGGACCTGGGAGCTTCCGGTTCGGACAGTCGAGATCAAACCCCGAAGCGTCTCGCATTCGCTGTCGCGACCGCAGAGACGTTGCCCCCGACCCAGGCTCGACATAGGCTCCACCACGTCTGTTTGCGGTGCAGACTTTACCGGCTCGGCGTCCTGTAAGGGGGTAGGTCTGTTCTTGATGCCGTCGAACGCCGGGTCAACTTAGCTTAGTCATCGATGAAGGTGACCGTCTCCTCGAGCGGCGCCCGGCCCGTGCGGATGTAACCGACCGTGGGGTCCTCGTAACCGATCGACATGCCACAGAAGAGCATGAGCTCCTCCGGAGGTGACACGATGTCTGCGACCGTGTTGCGAACCTTCGCCCACGACATCTGCGGGCAACTGTGCAGCCCCTCGGCGCGCAGCAGCAGCATCACGGTCTGCAAATACATCCCGAGATCGGCCCACTGAGGCCGGCCCAGGTCGCGGTCGATGTAACAGAACAGCGCCGCGGGCGCGCCGAAGCAGTCCCAGTTCGCGATGGCGGCACGCTGACGTGCCTCCCAGTCCTCGCGCGCAACGCCGAGCGCGCTGTAACGCTCCTTGCCGAACGCGGATCGACGCTCGCCGTACGGCGATTTCAGTGTGGGCGGGTACATCACGTACTCGGGCTCGTCCCACGGATCGCCGGCGGCCACCCGCTCGACGGCGACCTTCTTGAGCCGCGCCAGCGGCTGCCCGGTCACCACGTAGATGCGCCATGGTTGGACGTTCGATCCCGACGGCGCCCAGGCTGCGGCCGACAGCACGCGCTCCAGCACTTCCGTCGGCACCGGCTCGTCGGTGAACCCGCGCACCGCCCGTCGGGTCTGGACCGCCTCGTAAACGTCCACGATTGCCTACCTTCCTCATCAGAATCCGTTCCAGACTGTCGAATTCAGTCTGGCGATTGCCGAACGCGAGCGAACCCTTGAAAGTTCGTAGTCCGTAGTCCGTAGTAGAGGGGACAACTCGCGTGCTTGTGGCTGCTCGCCTCGCGCGGCACCGAGAAATTCCCATAAGGCGGGATGAATCCGCGGAAGGCGATCCGTTCTGGCCGTCAGGAAGCTGTCACAGATCGAAGAAAGGCTCATCATGAGGATCGTCGTAATCGGGGGCACCGGCCTGATTGGCTCAAAGTTGGTGCACACCTTGACCGAACACGGTCATGACGCGATCGCCGCGGCCCCGTCGACCGGTGTGAACGCGGTCACCGGCGAGGGTCTGGCCGACGTTCTGGCCGGCGCTCAGGTTGTCGTCGATGTGACGAACTCGCCGTCGTTCGAGGAAGCGGCGGCGATGGACTTCTTCAACAAATCGACCACCAACCTCCTCGCAGCTGAAGCCGAAGCCGGTGTCGCCCACCATGTCGCGCTATCGGTCGTGGGCACCGATCGGATGGCCCCGCAGAGTGGGTACTTCCGGGCAAAGCTGGCCCAGGAAAAGCTCCTGCGCACCGGGCCGATCCCATACTCGATCGTGCACGCGACGCAGTTCTACGAGTTCCTCAAGACGATCGCCGACACTGCGACCGTCGACGGCACGGTGCGCCTGCCCGACGCGCTCATTCAGCCGATGGCCTCCGCCGATGTCGCCGAGGGCGTTGCGATCGCCGCGGTCGGCGAACCGGTCAATGGCATCACCGAGATCGGTGGACCGGAGCAATTCCGTCTTCCCGAACTCATTCGGACGGCGCTGACCGCCCGTGGCGATGGCCGCGAGGTCGTCGCGGACCCCGCGGCAACGTATGTGGGGGTCAAACTCGAAGAGCACACCCTCGTTCCCGGTGACGGCGCGACTCTGTTCGACATCCGGTTCGAGGACTGGATTCTCGAAGCGGCTGCCAAGGCCTAGCGCAACCGCCTCGGCACCAAGCCAATTCACCGTGTCACGACGGGCCACCTGGCCCGTCACGGTCCGGTCGAGTCGCGAGATAAGAGCGGGAGCACCGGGTTTCAGGCGACCCTTGAGGTATGCGCCAAGCAGAGCGTGGCTGGTCCCACCTGCCACCGGACTGACACGGCACATGAGGAGTTTGAGATGACCAACGCTGAACAACAGATCGCAACCTCGGTCCTTGTCATCGGAACCGGAGGATCCGGGCTGCGCGCAGCGATCGAACTGGCAGAGCAAGGGATCGACGTCCTTGTCGTTGGCAAGCGACCGAAGGCCGACGCACACACCACTTTGGCCGCCGGTGGCATCAACGCAGCGTTGGCCACCATGGATGCGGATGACACCTGGCAGCAGCACGCGGCCGACACGCTCACCGAGAGCTACCTGCTCGCCGACCCCACGACAGTGCAGGTCGTCACCGAGGGCGCGGCAGACTCCATCAGGGATCTGGAGCGCTGGGGCATGGCCTTCGCCCGGGAACAGGACGGGCGAATTTCGCAGCGCTTCTTCGGCGCACACACCTTCCGCCGCACCGCATTCGCCGGCGACTACACCGGCCTGGAACTGCAGCGCACGCTTATCAAGCGGACGGAACAGCTCGCCATTCCCACGCTCGACTCGACCTACATCACCAAACTGCTCGTCCGCGACAACGTCGTCTTCGGTGCGTACGGCTTTGACCTTCGGAACGGCACCCGCTACACCATCCACGCCGATGCCGTCATCCTCGCCACCGGTGGGCACACACGGATCTGGCGACGCACATCGTCGCGTCGTGACGAAAACACCGGTGACTCTTTCCGTTTGGCCTTCGAAGCCGGCGGGCGGATCCGGGATCCGGAGCTTGTCCAATTCCATCCGTCCGGGCTGATCGAACCCGAAGACTCCGCGGGCACCCTGGTATCCGAGGCGGCTCGCGGCGAGGGCGGAATCCTGCGCAACGACCTCGGTGAACGCTTCATGAAACGCTATGACCCCGACCGAATGGAACTGTCCACTCGTGACCGGGTCGCACTCGCCGCCTACACCGAGATCAAGGAGGGCCGCGGCACACCTCGCGGCGGTGTCTGGCTGGACGTCTCGCATCTGCCGCGGACACAGATCATGGAGCGCCTCCCACGTGTCTACCAGACGTTGATGGACCTGCAGCTGCTCGACATCACCACCACGCCCATCGAGATCGCCCCCACGGCGCACTACTCGATGGGCGGTGTATGGGTTCGCCCCGAAGATCACAGCACCGACGTGGAAGGTCTGTACGCGATCGGTGAGGCATCGAGCGGGCTGCACGGAGCAAACCGCCTCGGCGGAAACTCTCTGATCGAACTGCTCGTCTACGGCAAGATCGCCGGTCAAGCCGCAGCCGCATACTCGACTGCACTCAACGCCCAACAACGTTCCCATACAGCGCTTTCCGCTGCCCGAGACGAGATCGACGAGGTCTTGTCCACCAATGGTTCAGAGAACGTCCGATTCCTGCAACGAGCGCTCCGCAACACCATGACCGAGCACGCCGGAGTCGTGCGGGACGAGGCCGGCTTGCTCAGCGGACTGCGCGAGCTGGCGGAGATCGAAGAGCGGATGGCCGATGTCGGCGTGCACCCGGATATCGCCGGGTTCTACGACCTCGCCCACGCATTTGACCTCAAGGCGAGCGCCATCGCGGCGCGGGCCACGATCGAGACAGCACTAGATACGCCGCGAGACACGCGGCTGCCACAATCGCTCCGACTACCCGCATCTCGACGACGGGCTCAACGTCAACCTGGTGTGGTCCGGCCCCGGCCGTATCGAACGCGAAGCCATTCCCGGTATACCACAAGATATTTCGACTCGGATGCGTGAGGTCTCTGCCGACGGCAAGCTCGTCGAATAGGACGGTGCGGACCTAGCTCGCCCACGAAACGGTGCGCAGTTGCCTGCGTGAGGTGATGCCGAGCTTGACGAAGACCTTGCGGAGGTGCCATTCCACAGTGTGGGTGCTGATGAACAGTTGCGCGCCGATCTCCTGATTCGTCAGACCGTCGCCGGCCAGCCGGGCGATCTGCGCCTCTTGGGCCGTCAGCCCGTCACCCGAGCTGACCGGCTGCTTGCGCACCTTCTCTCCGGTGGCCACCAGCTCTCGGCGAGCGCGTTCGGCGAAGGCCTGCGCACCCATTCGGGTGAACATCTCATGGGCCTCGCTGAGGTGCCTGCGCGCGTCATTGCGCCGGTTCACGCGACGCAGCCACTCGCCGTAGCTCAAACGGGTGCGCGCGAGATGCACGGCGATGCGGGTGTTCTCGAGACGCTCGATGGCTTCGGTGAAAAGGCTGTCGGCGTGGTCGTTGTCGGCCAGTAGGGCTTTCGCGCTCGCCAGGGCACCGAGGCCCCAGTCCGTTCCGCTCGTGCCGGCCCGTTCTTCGAACCGTCGCGCCGCCGGTGCGGCCGCAACCTGGCGGCCAGTGTGGGCCGCCGCTTCGATCAGTTCGAACAGACTCCAACTGTGGAAGCCGAGATCCTCGTATTCACAAGCCTGCTGAGCGGCTGCGAAGGCCTCTTCGTATCGGCCGAGGCCGTTGTACAGCACGGCGCTGGCGTATCCCGTCAGACCGAGCAGTCGGCCTTCGCCCCTGGCGGTTCCGTCCGCGGCGGCGGCCTCGATCAGGCCGACGGCGTCGGACGGCTTTCCCCGCCACGCCGCCAGCAGCACTGCGTGATACTTCACCGCCGCGTGGGGGTCGGTCGATGCGGTGATCGAGTTCGCCTCTTCGATAAGCGTTTCCGCCGTTGCGAATTCGCCTGCCAGCATGTGGACGCCGGCTCGGTAGACGAGTGCTCGCGGAAGTCCTGCCAGCGCGCCGGTTTTGCGCGCGTAGCGCACCGCGGCGGTGGACAGCGCATGCACGATCGATTCGTCCCACAGTTCATGTGCGGCGGATTCCTGGAAGATCGGGAATGCAGGCACGGCGAGCCAACGCCCGATGGGGCTATCGTCCGTCTGCACTTGCTCGCACATCAGCTCCAACGCGACGCGCAGCGGACCGAATCCGGCGCTCACACCACCGGTGATTCGTTCTGCGATTCCCTTCAAGAGGAAATCGATCGGCCGCGGCAGTTCAGATTCCCGGCCGACCGCGATGCGCGCCGCCTCGGCCGCATCCGCCAATGCGTCCGGTTCGCCGATTCGCCCGGCGTACATGAGCGCCGCGAGCGCCTCGAGATACGACTCCCTGGCCGCGTAGTCGTCGAGGTTGTCGAGTTGTCTGGCGGCGTCGAGCAAGGCCGGCGCGGTTTCGCTGAGCTGGTGAGCGCCGGCTTCACCGCCGCGGCTGCGCGGCGAACTCCATCTGGGCGCGCAACCGAGCCACCTCGGCCCGCTGGAGGGCCGACAACTGCCCGAGTTCGGCAATCGCAAGCAGCTCGTGCGCTGCCGCCGGGTCCGCCGCGTCCCGCTTGGCCTGGGCGGCCGCAAGCGCCCGCGCACCTCGTTGCGCCGGGTCCGCTGTCAATGCGGTCGCACGCTCCAGGAAGGCTGCCGCCGCGGCGATTCCGCCTCTGCTCTGGGCGCGGTCTGCCGAGGCTTCCAGCTCCGCAGCCACCACATCGTCGGGTCCCGCTGCTGCGTTGGCGGCGTGCCATGCCCGACGGTCGGGGTCGGACTGCGGATCGGTTGCGTCGGCCAACGCGCGATGAATGGCCCTGCGCTCGGTCAGGTCGGCCGCCCGGTAGGCGGCCGAACGCACCAGCGGGTGGTGAAAGCGCATACGGGGTCCGAATTCGATCAACCCCGCCGCTTCCGCGGGCGCCAGCGCGTCGACCGGAATGGCCAGCTGCGCGGCAGCGCGGAGAAACAAGCCAGCATCGCCAACCGGCTCGGCCGCCGCGACGAGCAGCAACCGCTGGGTCGGTTCCGGCAGCGCGTGAATGCGGCGCACGAAGCCTTCTTCGAGGGCTGCGGCCGACGACCGCTTGCCCGAAATCCAGAACCCACCGGCAAGCTCCGTCGCCGAGACGTCCCGCGGCACCTCGAGTATGGCCAGCGGAATTCCGCGCGTCTCCGCGACGATGCGATCACGCACCCGCGGGTCGATCGCCCCAAACATCACCGATTCCAGAAGGTCTCGAGCATCGCCGTCGGACAGGCCTCTGACAACCAATTCGGGTAGGCCGATAAGCACTTCGGCGCCGCCGTCGCGGACCGCGAAGACCAAGGCGACCGGATCGGCGAGCAGGCGCCGCGCGACGAACCCAAGTGTCTGCACCGACACTTGGTCGAGCCACTGCGCGTCGTCGACGATGCAGAGCAACGGCTTCTCATGAGACGCGGCCGCCATCAGGCTCAGCACCGCCAACCCGACCAGAAAGCGGTCCGGGGTTTCTCCGACCCCACGACCAAAAGCTACGTTCAGTGCCTCGCGCTGCGGCTCCGGCAATTCGTCGACGTGATCCATCAGCGGCGCGCACAGCTGCTGCAGGCCCGCGAACGCCAGCTCCATGTCGGACTGCACGCCTGCCACCTGGACACAGCGGAAGCCTGAGGCCAGCTCCGCGGTGTACTCGAGCAAGGCGGTCTTGCCGACACCCGCTTCGCCGCGCAGCACCAGTACCTGGCAGCTACCCGATCGGACAGTCGAGATCAGACCCCGAAGCGTCTCGCATTCGCTATCGCGGCCGCGCAGACGTTGCCCCCGACCCTGGCTCGACATAGGCACCAAACTTTACCGGGTTGCCGTCGGTGAATTAGCCAGCTCGATCTTGATGGTGGCGAGCGCCACACCGGAGGTCAGTGCAGTTGCTGTAGCCGGCCGCCGTGCCCGGTGTCAGTTCGGTGCTTGTTTACGCCTTGGCGGCCGTTTCGAGAATCCAGTCCTCGAACCGGATGTCGAAGAGAGTTGCGCCGTCACCGGGAACGAGGGTGCGCTCGTCGATGTGGATGCCCCAGTAGCCTGCGGCGGGGTCGGCGATGACCTCGCGGGCATCGCCACGCGCGGTCAGCGCGGTCCGGATGAGGTCGGGCATGCGGAATTGCTCCGGTCCACCCACTTCGGTGATGCCGTTCACCGGGTCGCCGACCGCGGCAATGGCGACGGCCTCGGCGACGTCGGCAGAGGCCATCGGCTGAATGAGCGCGTTGGGCAGACGAACCGTGCCGTCGACGGTCGAGGAGTCCGCGATGGTCTTGAGGAACTCGAAGAACTGCGTCGCGTGCACGATGGTGTAGGGGATCGGTCCCGAGCTGATGAGCTTTTCTTGTGCCAGCTTTGCTTGGAAGTACTCGCTCTCCTGAGCGAGTCGCTCTGTGCCCACGACCGACAGTGCGACGTGGTGGCGGACACCGGCGTCGGCCTCGGCCTTGAGCAGGTTGGTGGTCGCGGTGTTGAAGAACTCCAGCGCTGCGCCGTCGAGCGTCGGAGAGTTCGATACGTCGACGACCACCTGAGCGCCAACGAGTACCTCGGACAGACCCTCGCCGGTGATTGTGTTCACGCCGGTCGACGGGGCCGCAGCGACGGCGTCATGACCGTGTTCGGTCAACCCGTGCACCAACTTTGAGCCAATGAGGCCGGTTCCTCCGATGACGACGATCTTCATGACGAGCCTTCCTTCGATCTGTGACAGCTTCTCGACGCCCAGAACGGATGGCTCGCCGCGGATTCATCCCACGTCTGAAGATTTCACTTCGTCGTCTGCTTGCTTTGAGCGGTCAGCGAATAGCGAGGGACGGTTGCGCACAGTTTCGATACGTTTCGTCCCGCGCACATGACCGTACGGTCGGGGCGGACAATGGCAGCCGCGGCCCGCCCGCGGCGCAGCCAGCGCGCCAAGTCGCTGCCGGGTTCGGCGATGTGCACGACGACACCGCGCTCCGCGAGCTGAGCACACTGGTAAGCGAGCGGCCTCACGGTGGTGACGAGAGCGAAGCCGTCGCCGATGACCGTGTCCAAACGTGCGCCGCCTGCGAGAACGGGGTTGGGGCACAGCGTGCCGGCCAACTGCCGCGGCCTGCGGCCCTTGATCACCAACCCGGATCGGCGCAACGCCGGGGTCCTGCCGTTGACGATCTTCTCGCGCATGCCCGGAATGAGGTGCAGGCGCGGAGCAGCGGTCCGCCTGATGGTGTTTCCGGCGCGCCCGCCTGAAGTCATTGCCCATCCCATGCCCAAGGCCAGGCGGATCATCGTGCGCACGTGAGGCTTTCGCTCCTGCTCGTAGGTGTCCAGGACGCTCGTGGAGAGGTCACCCCCGATGACACCGGCCAGTTTCCACGCCAGGTTCATCGCGTCGCGAAGTCCCGCTCCCATGCCCTGGCCGATGAAGGGCGGTGTGAGGTGGGCGGCGTCGCCGAGCAGGAAGACGTTGCGGTCACGCCACCGGTCGGCGATTTGCGCACGGAAGGTGTACTCGGTGACCCGCACCAAGTCGAGTTCATCGTCGGGTACGTCGTTGACCCATGGCGCAATCAGGCCGCGAAGAGCTGCGACCGTGCTGTATTCGTCTGCCGACTCGTCGGCTAGTAGTCGAAACTCCCAGCGGTACCGCGTCGGCCCGATCCGCATGTACGTGGCGCCACGAGCCGGATTGCACACCTGATGCACGCCGTCCCATTGATTCAACTCTGCGTCCGTGATGACGTCGACCACCAGCCAGCGCTGCTCGAACCGCAGATCCTCCATCGCGGCACCGATCGAGCTGCGCACGACGCTGTTGGCGCCGTCGCAGCCCAGTACGTACGCGGCGTCGACGACGTGCTCCGCTTCGGTGACATGATCGGTGTAGGTCACCCGCACGCGGCCAGGCTCATGCTGGGTGATGTTGGTGACTTCGGAGTTGCCGCGAAGCGCAACGCCGCAGCGCTTCTGCATGTTCGCGCGCAGCACCGCCTCGAACTCGGGCTGATCGAACATGTTCGCCTGAGGGAATCCGTGGACGCTTTCGCGTTGTGTCCCGATGAAATTGCGCCAGTAGGCGCAGATCGTGGTCGAGCAGCTGCAGGCCCAGCGCCGGCCGTGAAATCGCGGCGAACTCCGCGGCCACTCCGAGGCGGGCGACGATGCGATTGATCTCGTCATCGAGGTGGACCGCGCGGGGCTGAGGGTAGACCGATTCCCACCGGTCGAGCACGAGGCACGGAATGCCGTAGTCGGCAAGCAAAGTCGCCGCGGTAACGCCGGTGGGGCCGGCGCCGACGATGACCACCGGATGTGGGTCGTCGGTCATCACGCGTACCTCACAACGGTGCGTTGGGTGCCGAGATCGATAGCGCCGTCATCCGTCGCGACGGATAGTTCGACGACGTCGCTGTGCTGGAGATACTTCTCGTTCTTGGCTTGGGTATTGAAAAAGCCTTCCACTTCACCGCGGGCGGCAGCAGCGCGGCGATCTTCTCGATCGGTTTGGGCGGAGCGCTCAACGCGGTCCCGGCCGGGGTCCCGGTAAGCACGAGATCGCCGGCGGCGAGGTCTTGAAACCTGGTCAAGGATTGCAGTGCCTGCAGCGGCTTGTAGAGCATGTCGCCGTCGACGAGCGCGTTCTGGCGCACCTCGCCGCCGACCCGAAGCTGCAGTCGCAGGTCACCGAATCGCTTGAGCTCGTCGACGTCGAGAAGCACCAGGGCCGGTCCGACGGGGGTGAACGTCGGATACGACTTCGCCTCGTAGAACTGTGTCTGTGGCAGCTGGATGTCGCGGGCCGAGACGTCGTTGGTGACGACCAACCCGACGATGTAGTCGGACAGATTGGATTCGGTGATTTCGGTGCCCACCGGGATTTCCCGGCCGATCACCAGGCCGATCTCTACCTCGTAGTCCAGGAACTTGACGTGCTGCGGCTTGACGATGTCGTCGAAGGGGCCGCTGATGGATGCGGACGCCTTGCGAAAGAAGGTGAGCGGGACGGTGTTTGGGTCCATGCCGGCGTCCTTGACGTGGGAGGCGAAGTTCGTCATCTGCGCCACCACGCGGCACGGCTTCGTCACCGGCGACACCAGTTCGAGGCTTTCGACCGGCACGGTATTACCGCTATGCGCGGCGGCGTCGATGGCCGCCCGGTCGGCGAGCAGCTCACCGGTGGTCGTCGCAGTGGTGGCGATTTTGGCTGCACCGGTAGGGGTTTGGACCCACCAGGCGTCGTTGGTGCGAAGGATCGAAGTGGTCATGAGTTCGCTACTTTCAGTAGGCCGATGAGGCGGTTGATGTCGAATTCGTTGTCGTTTCGGAGCGCGGTGATCAGTGATCGCGCCTCGTGGGGAAGGGATCTCGGGCTGGTGCCCAGGAAGTCTTTGGTGACCGGAGGCCCCCATTGGGCCAGGCCCGAGGCGGTGAACGGCGCCCAGCCCGGCTCCAAGGTGGAGTCGAACATGTCGCCGTCACTGAAGTGCTCGACGAGGAAACCGTCGGGGTCGCGCCAGTAGTCGAACAGCTGGCTGCCCTGGATGTGACGTCCGATTCCCCACGACCGGAAGTAGCCGTGGTCTGCTAGGTACTCACCGCCAGCGGCGAGCGCGTCAAGGTCGCCGACCTGGTAAGCCGAATGCATGTACCGGTTTTGGGGGCCGAGCGCCATGGCCAGGGTGTGGTGGTCGGCCGGAGTCGCGCCGCGGTCGCAGCGGATGAAGCTCATCGCCGGTCCGCGGTCGCGCTGACCGGGAAAGAACTGGAAGTCGCTGACGATCATGCCGAGGTTGTCGAGGTACCAGTTGAGCGCCTCGATGTATTTGGTGGTCTGTAGCACCACGTGCCCGAGTCGCTGCACCTTGCGCGGGTTCGCGCGGGGAGCGCTGCATCGCGTTGGTGCGTCGCATTTCGTGTCCGAAGTTGAAGGTGTGCGGGTTCTGGGACGGCAGCACGTCGAGTTGATGCGTGCCCGCTACGACATGCACGGGTATACCGCTGGGATCCACGAGATCGACCGTCAGACCACCGATCGTTTCGGGCAGTGGCCGCGTACGGACTCCCGTCGCCTCGGACAGCCGCAGCAAGTCGGCCTCGTCGTGGGCTGTGAAGGCGGCGCCGAGGAATCGGGTGCATGAACCGCGGCGAATGATCACGCACCGCGTGCCTGGGTCGGTGCCACGCAGATGCAGCTCGTCGTCGGTGCGAAGTGCGGTCGCGAAGCCGAACGCGTGAGCGAATGCCTCGGCGCGCGCAAGGTTGGGCTTCTCGAACTCGAGCCAGGCGATGTCGTGCACCTTGATCACCGGGTTGCGGGACCTTCCCGGGTGCTCGCCCTTGCGGGCGCCCTGCTCGCTATGCAGGTCGTTGTGGGCGCCGACCAGGTGGTTCATTCAACTCCTCTATTTGACTGACGAAATCGTCACATGCGACGACACCGTCAGTCAAGCGTTTCTGACGAAATCCTCAAAACTGACTCTTTTTGCTATTGTGGCGGCGTGAGCGAGCAGCAGGACGAGCCGGTCAACCGGTTGGAGAGGCGCAAGCAGCGCACCCGCAGCGCGCTGATCCGGGCCGCGCAGAGCTTCATTGCAGCGGGCAAGCTCAACGTGCCGGTCCTCGAGATCACCCAGGCCGCCGATGTCGGGATGGGCTCCTTCTACAACCACTTCCAGAGCAAGGAAGAACTCTTCGACGCCGCGGTCGCCGACGTGCTCGACACGCACGGCGCGCTGCTCGACCAACTCACGGCCGGGATGGACGACCCAGCAGAGAAGTTCGCGTGCAGCTTCCGGCTCACTGGTCGGCTGTTTCGGCGACGGCCGCAGGAGAGTCGTGTGCTCCTGACCAGCGGGCTGTCGCTGATCGCTTCCGACCGTGGCCTTGGGCCACGCGCACTGCGGGATATCACCGAGGCCGTCGAGGCGGGCCGCTTCCAGCTCGACGACCCAATTCGCTCGCTGGCCGTTGCAGGCGGTGCGCTGATGGCCATCGGCCAACTGCTGCAAGACGATCCGTCGCGGGACGACGAGCTCACCGCCGACCAGGTCACCGAAGATGTACTGCGGTTGTTCGGGCTTTCCGCCGAGGAGGCGCACGAGATCTGTCAGCGGCCTTTGCCCGACATCGCAGGAGTGATTCTGCCTGACTCAGCGGCATGATCGAGACGGTGTTGTACTCACGAACTGGCGCCGGACCACTAGTCGACATGCCGGCCTCTGCGCGACAATGCCGCTAAATGGCAAGGAATTCAATATATCTGGCGACAGTGTCGCTCGTAGGTCGGCAATTCGGATGATGAGTCGCGCAGGCGTTCGCACACGCCGCTATTGATCCAGCTAGGCCAACGTATAGGACTCGGACCACTGGTTGTAGCCCCCGAGTAGGTCCGAAACGTCCTTAAACCCGTTCGCCCGCAACAGTGATGCGGCGACACTGGAGCGCCATCCGCCGGCGCAATGCACGACGATCGGCTTGTCCCTCGGCACTTCGGCAAGGTTGTCGCGCAGCTGCGCGAGCGGAAGATGGATGGCGCCGGGAATGGCGCCTTGTTCGCGCTCGCCGGGGTTGCGGATGTCGATGAGCGTCACTGCGTTTTCGTCGATGAGCCCGCCCTACTCAACGACCGTGGTGCGAGGCGCGGTCTGCACGAGGTCGGTCAGTTCGCGCGGGAAGACCCCATCGTGGCCGACGTTGAGGTATCCGATCGTGTTGTCGGAGCCGACGCGAGCCAACCGCAATGCGGCCTGCTGCTCGTCGCCGGGATAGGTGACAAGGGCAAGCGGGGCACCGATTTCGGCAACCATGCCACCCGTTTCGGCGAAGCGACCGTCGAAGCCGACGTTGACCGAGCCGCGTAGATGCCCGGCGGCGAAATCATCGACTGTGCGTGCGTCAACGACGCGGATACCGCTGCTCAACGCCTCACGCATCTCGGCAGGCGTCATCGACGGAATCGTGCGTTCCTGCTGCAGCAGTGGATGAACGCGCTTGTTCATCGCGGCGTCGGCCGTGAAGTACGACGGCGCCGCGGGTTGACCCTGGGTGAGCATGTCGACGAACGCCTGCTCGCTCATCGGCTGCACGGAGGGATTGGTGCGACGCTGCTCACCGATGGTGGAGGTCAACTCGGTCGACAGGTTCTTACCGCACGACGAGCCAGCACCGTGCGCCGGCATCACCGTCACCGGATCGGGCAGCGTCAGCAGCTTGTCGTGAATCGAGCGGTACATCGCCCGGGCGAGGTCGCCGGTCGAACTGTCTCCGATGTTGACGAGATCGGGCCGGCCCACGTCGCCGATGAACAGCGAGTCGCCGGTCAACACCGCAGTGGGCTCGGTGTCACGCTGTTCGCGAACCAGCACGCTGATCGACTCCCACGTGTGCCCGGGTGTGGCGAGGATCTCGAGATCGACCTCGCCGAGTGAGATGTGCTCGCCGTCGGCCAGCCGGCGGATGGGGTAGTCGGTCTCGGCCGCTTCACCGAAGGCGATCCACGCTCCGGTTGCCTCGACCAACTCGAGGTGTCCCGAAACGAAGTCCGCATGGAAGTGCGTGTTGATCACTCCCTCGATACGCAGCCCGTAGCGCTCGGCATCGCTGAGGTAGTCGGTGATGTCACGCCGTGGGTCGACGACGACTGCGCGCCCGCTGGTCTCGTCCCCGATCAAGTAGGACGCGTGGGACAGGCACTCAATGTAGTACTGCTCGAGAATCATCGGCTTTCCTCTTATCCGCTCGGTAATGCCATCTTGCATATACCCCCATGGGTATGTCAAGGTACCCCCTGGGGTATTACTCGTCACACTGGAAGGAAGCCGCGCCATGTCAAGATCAGCAGCCATCGATTCGAAGAACCTGCGAGCACGGCTCGACTCGGGCCCAGCCCTGCAAGTGCTCGATGTCCGCACGCCGGGGGAGTTCCAGAGCGTTCACATCCCAGGTGCCTGCAACGTCCCGCTGGATCTGCTGCGCGAGCGCAGGGACGAGATTCTGCGCGGCCGTGATCGGGACGTCGTGCTGGTTTGTCGTTCTGGCCGGCGAGCAGCGCAGGCACAGGAATCGCTCCGGGCCTTCGGCCTTACTAACGTCCGCATCCTCGATGGCGGCATGATCGCGTGGGAGGCAAACGGTTTTGCCGTCAATCGTGGTATCGAGCGCTGGGATCTCGAGCGCCAAGTTCGGCTCGTCGCGGGTTCGATCGTTCTCGGCAGTGTCCTTGCCAGTGTGGCCGCGAACCCGTTCAAGTGGGTGGCGGCAGCCATTGGCGCCGGTTTGGCCGGCGCCGCGCTAACAAACACGTGCGCGATGGGCATGCTGCTGGCCCGGCTGCCGTACAACCGCAGTCCCCGTGTGAGCACGAAATGATGTCTCTGGCGGTGGGTCTGGCGGTCCTCGTCGGCATCTCGCTCGGACTACTCGGTGGCGGTGGTTCGATCCTGACCGTGCCGCTTCTCGTCTACGTCGCCGGCGTAGACGCCAAGCAGGCCATTGCGACGTCGCTGCTGGTCGTTGGCGTCGCCAGCGCGGTCGGCCTCATCGCGCACGCGCGGGCGGGCCGCGTGCGGTGGCGCACCGGTACGCTTTTCGGCGTCGCCGGAATGGCAGGGGCGTACGTCGGCGCCGTTGTGGCGCGATTCATTCCGGACCGCGTGTTGATGGTCGGTTTCGCGGTCGTGATGGTGGCCGCCGGTGCCGCGATGCTGCGCGGTCGCAAGTCGGCGTCCGTCGGGGCCGATCATCGCCCACCGGTGATCAAGAGCCTGATCCAGGGATTACTGGTGGGCTTGTTGAGCGGCCTCGTCGGCGCCGGTGGCGGATTCCTCATCGTCCCGGCTTTAGCGCTTCTCGGCGGGTTGCCCGTTAACGCCGCCGTCGGGACATCGCTTCTCGTCATCGCGATGCAGTCCTTCGCCGGGCTGGGCGGTCACCTGGCCAGCGTTCAGATCGATTGGCCGCTCGCGGGCCTGGTCACCGTCGCTGCGGTGGTTGGCGGTGTCATCGGCGGATTATTGACCTCGCGGATAGACCCGAACGCACTCCGGAAGGTGTTCGGCTGGCTCATCTTTCTCACTGCGTCGGTGATCCTCGCCGAAGAGGTCGACTCGACCCTGGGCATACTGGCCGCCGGGATGACAGTCCTTGCCGCGACAGCGATGTTCGTGTGTGGCCGCTACGAAATCTGTCCCGCGCGCCGGCTTGCCGCTGGGGCCTAGGCCGGAATAGATACCCCCCGGGTACCATTGGTAATGTTGAGCTTCGAAAGGACACGCCATGGTTGGGGATGAGGACGCCATAGCGGCGGTGCTGAACCGGTTGCGCCGCGCGCAAGGCCAGTTGTCAGGCGTCATCTCGATGATCGAACAGGGCCGTGACTGCAAAGATGTCGTCACTCAACTCGCCGCGGTGTCCCGCGCGCTTGATCGGGCAGGCTTCAAGATCGTCGCGACAGGGTTACGCGAATGCGTCACCGGCGAGACCGCGGACGGCGACGAACCGATGACGGAAGCAGAACTCGAAAAGCTGTTCCTCGCGCTCGCCTGACCAGGCCAGCGCACGTCGCGCGTTCACCCTAACTCTGAGCGAGTTGTCCGGGCACACACTCATCGGCGCTGAGCTCGGCCGCCGCTACGGCATCACCGATCTGGACGAGAAGCAACCGATCGACTTCCGCGCGGACATGGGCGCGCCGCACGCTCCGTTCACGAGGGGTAAGTCTTAGTCGCGGCGGCCGAGCCTCCGGAAGGGTGCGCCGAAGTGCCGGGCCAGTGAGCGACATTGTCGCTAATGTGCGCAGCGAGATCGTACTTGAGCGACATTGTCGCGCAGAGGGCGGCACTTTCTATATGAACTTCCGAGAGATGGTGTGCAAAACGGGGATCTCGGTTTAGACGCGAACTACAGACCGGCCGACGCTCTCGGGTTCGTCTTGCGCCCGCCCCTGAGGCATCGTTTGTGAGCGCGGCGTCCGCCTCGCGGGGCGCCCTGCGACTTCCCTAGATCGACGTGGGGAGAACGACCAAGAGCCAGGCCAGAATTGGGGCGACCAGGACGATGTAGCCGGTGTACTTGAACAGCGTGCGCTGGAACTTGTCGCGGTCGGGGACTTGGGCATTGGCCAGGACCATGACGCCATTGCTCGACAGCGGGCTGACGTCGACGATGACCGCCGAGAACGAGACCGCGGCGATGAACCCGATGAGGCGACCTCACCCATCATCAGCAACGGTGCCGCCAGCGGGAGAACGATGCCTAGGGTGCCGATCGACGACCCCACGGCGGACACCGCCGCGTGTAGGCGTTCAAGGCGACCGGTACAACCCCGCCGGCATGGCGATGATCGGGTTATAGGCAGCGCCCCTGCGAGCGGGTTTTAGCCTCGCGCAAACACGCACCCGGCAGCGGGTGTAAGCATCGAGATGCACTCGGAGAAGGCGTCTCGAGTCTGCTTGTGGCTATTCTCCGGTGGCGTTGTGGCCCAACCGCCAGACAGCGGCGGCGCCCAGGCTGGTGTCGATGTGGGCGCGCATCACGTTGGCCGCCCCATCACTGTCGCCAGTGGCAATGAGGTCGACGAGCAATTGGTGCTCCTTCGCCTTCTGGTCACGCGCGGTCTGCCCGCGATCAGTCTGCAACGCCAGACGCCGGTACCGATCGGCCTTGTCCCAAAGCCCTTCCAAGGACTCAATGAGCAAGTCGTTGTGACTGGCACGGTATATCGCGGCGTGGAAGTCGCGATGCGCAACCAGTTGTCCGATCGCTGGATGTGTAGGGAGGGGCTCGAGAACGGCATGCGCGGCGCGGATGGCCTGGATGTCGGCGTTGGTACGCCGCTGTGCGGCCAGGCCCGCGGCCAGCGGATCGAGTGACTTCCGCAGCTCCAGTAGGTCTCGGGCCTCCTCCGCCCGTAGTGGCGAGATGCGGGCGTCGCGGTGCGCATCGAGCTCGACGAGGCCCTCGCTCTTGAGTCGCCGCAGCGCCTCTCGCAACGGAGTGGTGCTGATGCCGATCCGGCTGGCAAGGTCACGTTGCTGGATGACCACGCCGGGTTGCAGCTCGCCGGAGAGGATACGGTCGCGCACCTGCCGGTAGGCATAGTCGCTCTTGGTCTCGAAGAGATCTGCGGGCTGCGCCATCACTCACCTCTCGTCCGGGCGGTTATAACATACAGCAATCCGCTCACGTTGCGCTACAAGCCACGCCAGGCTCTGGCCACCTTGGGCCGAAGACGAACAGATTTGCCGAGGTAAACCCGCCAATCTCGCGGCCGGATAGACACCGAGCCTTGACGTCATAGGTTATAACGACCTACTGTGAGCGAGCCCACAGGAGGCCGGATGCCTCATCTTCAAGGAGGAAGAGCATGAAGTCAGTCCCCCGAAACGCCCATCGGGGCGGTAGGAGTCGCCTGATCCGCTCCGCCGCCGTGTTCGGCGTGGCCATTTCCATGGCGCTCACCGCGTGCGGGTCCGGTGAGTCGACCGATCCCGGTGCCGACAACACCGTGAAAACGGGGGAGGCTCCCGACTATTACCCGGCGGAGTACAAGGACGTCATTGCCGCTTCGGAGAACGAGGGCGGGACCCTGACGATCTACTCCAACACCGACCAGGAGAACTGGGATCCCATCTTCCGGGACTTCAAGAAGAAGTACCCGTGGGTGGGCGATATCGAGGCGAACAACCTGGACAGCGATGAGGTGTTCCAGCGGGTGCTCAGCGAGCAGGCCACCGGGGGATCGCCGGCCGACATCGTGGTCTCCAATGCCGCGCAGGCGTGGGCCGACTTTGCGGGGCGTCCGGGCACGCTCTTGGACTACAGATCCCCTGAGGTGGCCAAGCTTCCGAAGCAAGCGAGCTTGATGCCAAATGTCTACTCGATGTCGCTTGACCCGCTGTCGATCATCTACAACACATCACTGATGACGGAAAAGCCGACCGGCTTGAAGAGCCTGGCGGACATCATCGCGAAGGATCCCGGAAAGTATCAGGGCAAGATCACTTCTCGTGATGTGAACGGTGCCTTCGGTTTTACGGTATCGAACGCGTTCGCCACCGCGCGGCCCGATTCGTGGTCGGTACTGGACAAGATCCTGCCGATGGCGAAGGCCGAGACGTCGTCCGGCACGCAGATGGAGAAGATCACCTCCGGTGAGTACCTGGCAGGAATCTTCATCAGCGCGGCACCGGCATATCCGAAGGTCGACGACAGCGGGGGCCTCCTGGCTATGTCCTTCTACGACGACGGAACCGTGGTGTTGCCGCGCGGGATCGGGATCCCGGTCAAGGCACCGCATCCCGCCACGGCGAAGCTCTTCACGGACTTCGTGCTGTCGGAGGAAGGTCAGCGTGCCGTCGCCGAGGGTGGTTTGACTTCGTACCGTGACGGAATCGAGGCCACCGACGGCAGGCACACCTATCAGGAGCTCGTGGAGACCGTCGGCCGGGAAAACGTCATCGACGTGCCCTACGTGCAGGTCCCCGAAGACCAGGTGAAGGCCTTTACCGCCCGCTGGGACGGCCTGCTCGGACGCTGATCTGAAACGAAACGAAGGACGGTTATTCCCATGACGACGACGACGTCTCCGCCGCCGGCCGTCCGAGACTCGGTACCGGGGGGCCAGTACCCGGCCCCCCGGTACCGCAAGTTCCTCGGTCTCGGACGGGAGATGTGGCTGCAGTACGCAGTCGTCATCTTCCTCGCGATACTTGTGCTGGCACCTGTCGTGCCGACCCTGTACCAGTCACTGTTGGACCGGCCGCTGTACGAAGCCGGGGGCGTGCTCGGCCTCGACAACTACGTGCGACTCTTCACCGAGGCGGGCTTCGGCCGGGTCGCACTCAACACGTTCCTCTTCGCCGGTCTCACAACGATTTTGACGCTCGCTCCTCGCCGTGCCCATGGCCATCGTGGTGGTGAGGACCAAGCTCCCAGGCGGCGGTGTTCTGTCCGCGGCCATGCAGTGGCCGTTCTTCATCTCCTCACTTATCCTCGGCTTCGGCTGGATCATGATGTACGGGCCGTCGGGATTCGTGAGCATCAAAGTTCAGCAGGTTCTCGGCGGCCTGCCCTGGAACCTGTACTCCATTCCGGGGATGGCGCTGACGGAGGCCGTGGCACTGGCTCCGATCGCGTATACGTTTTGCGCCAACGCGTTACGGCAGAGTGACGCATCACTGGAATCGGCGGCGCAGGTTTGCGGAGCGGGTCCTCTGCGCATCATCTTCCAGGTCATCCTTCCGATGCTGCGCCCGCCGATCGTCTACAGCTCGATCCTGGTCATCTCGATGTCCATCGAAACCCTCAGCGTGCCCCTGCTGTACGGGCAGCCGGTGAACATCCAGGTGTTCTCCACGTTCCTGTACAAGAACGGCCTGCAGTCCATCAATCCCGACTACGGTGTGCTCGGCGCCGCGTCGGCGATCATCCTGGCCGTCACCATCGGCTTGGTGGCGCTGCAGGCGAAGCTGCTCAAAGACGCTCAGCGGTTCGTCTCGGTGCGCGGAAAGGCCACCCGTCCGCGTCTCCTCGACCTTGGTTGGCTGAAATGGATCAGCCTGTGCGCCATCGTCGTATACGTCGTCATGGGAGCCCTGCTGCCCATAGCCGGACTGATCATGCGCTCGTTCACGCTCGTGTTCACCCCGCTGCAGTCGCCGCTGAAGAGCTTGACGATGAACAACTACGACCGGGTCTTCACCTACGCGGCGTATGTGCAGTCGATCAAGAACAGCCTGATCGTCGCGGCGCTCGGCGCGGTGCTGGTCAGCCTCGTCGCGCTAATGGCCGTCATGGTCGCCAGGCGATCCACCTTCCGGTTCCGCCGGGCGGCGGAATACCTGGCGCTGGCCCCGCAGGCGATGCCCGGCATCATCGTCGGCATCGGCTTCTTCTGGGCGTTCGCCTACGCGCCGTTCGGGCTCGGCCAGTTGGTCCAGGGATCGCTGTGGGCACTCATCATCGCATTCGGTTTGCGCGCGCTGCCAAGCGGTTTCGGTTCACTGGCACCATCGCTCATGCAGATCGGCCAGGAACTCGACAACGCCGCCCGCGTGGCGGGTGCCGACTGGGTGAAAACGTTCTGGCGAATCCTGGTGCGCCTGCTCACTCCGGCCTTCGCCGGCGCACTCATACTCACCTTCGTCACGATGCTCAAGGAGTACTCGCCGGCGGTGTTCCTCGCCTCCGCCGACAGCAACATCATCGGCACGACGATGCTCGAACTCTGGGTGCAGGGCAACACCGGGTCGGTCGCCGCTCTGGCGAGCATTCAGATCGCAATCACCGCGGCCTTCGTCGCGCTCGCCGGACTTCTCTTGAAAGGACGTAAGAACGATGCCTGACGTCAAGGTCAGCCACCTCAACAAACAGTTCGGAACCAATACGGTTCTCGAGGACGTCGACTTCACCATTCACGACGGCGAATTCTTCACTCTCCTCGGCCCCAGCGGATGCGGAAAGTCCACCACGCTCAACTGCATCGCCGGTCTCGAACAGCCGAGCAGCGGGGCGATAGCGGTGGGTGACAGCACCTTCGTTGACAGCTCGCGAAAGGTGTTCGTACCGCCGGAGGGTCGAAACCTCGGCATGGTCTTTCAGTCCTACGCGCTGTGGCCGCACAAGACAATCGCCGACAACCTCGCGATGCCGCTGCAGATCCGCAAGATCGGCAAGGACGAGCAGCGTCGACTCATCGACGATGCCCTCGACAAGGTGGGATTGGCCCATCTGCGCGAGCGCTACCCGCACCAACTGTCCGGAGGACAGCAGCAGCGCGTCGCTCTCGCACGAGCTCTGGTGTATTCGCCCACGGTTCTGTTGCTCGACGAGCCGCTGTCCAACCTCGACGCGAAGCTGCGTGAGCAGGCCAGAGCATGGCTCAAGCGACTACAAGTGGATCTGGGCATCACCACCGTCTACGTCACGCACGACCAGGACGAGGCACTGGCCCTATCGGATCGCATTGCCGTGATGTCCGGCGGTCGCATGCTCCAAGTGGGCAGCCCCACCGAGATCTACGAGTCCCCGGCTACGGCTGAGGTCGCGGCATTCGTCGGCCGCTGCAACTTCCTCGAGGCGAAAGTTGCAGAGTCCACCACCTCGGGCGTGATCGTGACTCTGGCCGCCAACGGCCAGTCGCTCAGTGTGGACACCGACCAGAGAACACAAGCAGGACAGACGGTTACGGTCGCGATCCGGCCAGAGCAACTGCGTCTCTGCGCACCGGGTACACCCGCTCCATCAGGGGCCAACACCCTCGACACGGAGGTGCTCACGGTGTCGTATCTGGGCTCGCGGTACGAGTACGACGTGAAGCTGGGTGACCACGTGGTGCAGGTCGTCTGCGACCGCGGCGGGCTCACCGGCCCCGTTCGGCTCAGCGTCGAGCCCGACGCATGCCTGCTGTACCGCGAGGCCGACGTCCTGTCGGATGAAGCCCAAGAGTTGTTGACCGTCGCACCCTGACCAACGAAGAGGAAATCCTGTGACATCCACTGCCCCAACCACATACACCCTCGGAGTCCTGCACGGCGATGGGATCGGGCCTGAGATCGTCCCGGCCGCTGTCCTCGTCGCCGACGCAGCCGTCGAGGCCGCGGGTGCCGCACCGATCCGTTGGCGTGAGCTCCCGCTCGGCTTCAAAGCAATCGATGAGCTGAACGAAGCGACACCCAGAAGCACGCTTGCCGCGCTCGCCGAGACGGACGGCTGGCTGCTCGGACCGCACGACAGCGCCGCCTACCCGGAGCCATTCCGCTCGGCGCTGAACCCGAGCGGCACGATCCGCAAGCATTTCGATCTTTACGCAAACGTGCGGCCCGCCAAAGCGTTTCCCGGTGGCAACGCCGTGGTCGCCGGGACCGACCTCGTCATCATGCGCGAGAACACCGAAGGGTTCTACGCTGACCGCAGCACGTTTCGCGGTACCGGGGAGTTCATGCCCAGCCCCGACATCGCCATCGCGCTGGGCATCATCACGCGGCAGGCATGCGAGCGGATCGCCCGCGAAGCGTTCGAATGGGCGTCTCGGCGTCGCAAGCGCGTGACCATCGTCCACAAGGCCAACGTCCTGAAAATGACCACTGGCCTGTTCCGGGATGTATGCCGCGAAGTCGCTCAGGACTATCCGGACGTGAGCGTAGACGATTTCCACATCGATGCCATGACTGTGCATCTCGTGCGGCGCGCCAACGAATTCGATGTGCTGGTCACCGAGAACATGTTCGGTGACATTCTGTCGGATCTGACTGGCGAGCTGGCCGGGTCGTTGGGCATCGCTCCATCGCTGAACGCTTCCAAGGACCGCGCCATGGCGCAGGCAGCCCACGGCTCTGCGCCCGACATCGCCGGGCAGGACCGGGCCAACCCGATCGCCATGATCCTGTCCACCGCAATGCTGTTCGAGTGGCTCGGTGCCCGGCACCGCGACGACCCACTGCGCCGCGCGGCGTCGCTGATCGAGCGAGGCGTCGAAGACACCGTCGCCCAAGGGATCAGCACCCGAGACATGGGTGGCACCGCCGGTTGCCGCGAGTTCGCTGAGGCCGTCGCCACAACCGTCAAGCAATCGTGAGCGTCAACGATCAGCGAGCACCGCTCGTCGCGGTCATCAATGCGACGACCGCATCCGTTGCGCCTGCCAAGACTGGCCTTGCCGAGGCGTTTCCGGAGGCCGCAGTGTGGAATCTGTTGGATGACAGGCTGATCAGTGAGGCAGAGGCATCCGGAGGCCTGACCCCTGCGCTCTCGCAAAGGATGTTGAGCCTGATCGAATACGCCGTCAACGGCGGCGCCGAGGCGGTGCTGCTTTCCTGCTCGATGTATGGGCCCGTGCTCGAGCACGCGCGTCGTGACTACGACGTGCCGATGCTCAGCTCGGATGAGGAACTGTTCGACGAAGTCGAGAGGCGATCGTTTCGCTCGGTGCTACTGCTCGGCCCGCTGGCCCCTGCGGTTGAGGACTCCGTCACCCGTTTACGCGAGGTGCTGAGCAGGTCCACCGGCGTCACAACAACACGGATCATCGGGCAGATGGCCGACGGGGCCGTCGCCGCAACCACTCGCGGTGACAACGGAGAACTCGTGCGAGTTCTGAAGGCGGCGGCGTCACCACATCTGAAAGACGTGGATGCGGTTGTGCTAGGCAACTTCTCGCTGGCGCCGGCGCGGGCGGACCTGGAGGATGCGCTGCAGATTCCGGTGCTCAGTGCGCCGGAGCTGGCGGCAGCGCGGCTGCGGCGCAGCTTGCAGATGACGGGGGAGCCGATGACGGCACCTCCCTGGCTTGGCTGCGTAGCCGACGACTTCACCGGCGGCACGGATGTGGCGGCGGCCCTGCGCCGCGGCGGCCTGCGCACCCGTCTGTTCTTCGGTCCGCCCGCGCCGGATACACCGCAGCCGGAATGCGACGCGGTGGTGGTCGCGCTCAAGACCCGCAGCGCTCCGGTCGAGCAGGCGGTGACACAGTCGAGCGCCGTCGTGCGCTGGCTGGATCAGGTCGGCGTCGACCGGGTCTACGTGAAGTACTGCTCGACGTTCGACTCCACACCGGCAGGAAACATCGGCCCTATCGTCGATGCCTGCCTCTCCGAATTGGCTGAACCCGCGACCGTGCTGTGCCCGGCTTCGCCAGAGCACGGCAGAACGGTGTTCCAGGGACACCTGTTCGCCGACGACAAGTTGCTGTCCGAGTCGTCGATGGCCACGCACCCGCTGACACCGATGACCGATGCCGACCTCCGTCGCGTCCTGGAACCGCAGACTCCGCATCCGGTCGGTCTGCTCGACCATGCCGCACTCGCCGCGGGTGTCGACACGGCCGCGCAGCGGCTGAAAGACCTGCGAGACAAGGGAATAAGGCACATCATCTCTGACGCGGTCGACGAGTCTGACCTGAGGACTCTTGCAGCGGCCACTCAACAATGGCGCGTGCTCTCCGGCGGCGCCGGACTCGCCCGCGCTATCGCCGAGCTCAGAGGGACACAAGCGTCCTCGACCCCGCTCGCGCTGCCGGCCGGACCATCGGTCGTTATCGCCGGTAGTTGCTCGGCCGCCACGCTTAGGCAAGTGGAGCACGCGCGGTGCCACATGGCGGCACACCACATCACCCCGGCCACCAGTGACGACCCCGACGAAATCTGGTCTCGGGCACGGGCTTGGCTCGATGAGCACGCCGGCGCCGACTCGGTCCTCGTGTATGCCACCGCGTCTGCCGACGAGCGCGCGCGGACTCAGCACATCTTTGGAGACAAAACCGCCGAGATCGTGGAGGACATCCTCGCCAAGACCGCCCAGCACGCCGTCGGCCACGGCGCCCGCCGAGTTGTCGTCGCGGGGGGCGAGACCTCCGGCGCAGTCGTGCATGCCCTGGGCGTCGAGTCGGTGCTGGTGGCCCAGGAGATGGACACCGGAGTGCCGTGGTGCCTGACAACGGCACAACCAGAGCTGGCCCTGCTGCTCAAGTCCGGCAACTTCGGTCAGCCCGACCTGCTGACCAAGGCGGCGATGACTCCATGAGCACCGAGACCGCGCTGCGCCATCAGATCGTGGCGCTCGGCACATCCTTCTTCGAGCGTCGCCTCACCTTCGGGCGCACCGGCAACATCAGTGTTCGCGTCGATGACCACGCTCTGCTCACTCCTACCGGCGCGTCACTAGGCAGCCTCGACCCCGACGCGTTGTCCGTCATCGACGCCACCACCGGGGCGCACGTGGATGGCCCCCAACCGTCCAAGGAGGCGTTCCTGCACGCCGCCGTCTACCGCGCCCGCCCGGACGCTGGTGCAGTCGTCCACCTGCACAGCACCCACTCGGTCGCGGTGTCCTGCCTTGTCGACGTCGACCCTGCAGACGTCCTGCCGCCACTCACCGCCTATTACGTGATGCGGGTGGGAAGGCTGCCCCTCATTCCGTACCACGCCCCAGGTGATGCCGAACTGGGCCAACTGGCCCATGACACCGCCCGCGACCACCACGCCATGCTGCTGGCCAACCACGGGCCTGTCGTCGCCGGCGCCGACCTGGCGACCGCCGCTGATGCCGCCGAAGAGCTGGAGGAGACAGCCGCGCTGCACCTTCTGCTCCGCGGCCACGCGACCAGACCGCTGACAGCCCACCAGGTGGCGCAGCTGCACGAGCGCTTCAACCTGACCCCGGAAAGGAGATCGTGACCACCATCCCCAGATCCGCTTCGCCGCTTCGGTTCGAGGACCTCGTCACCGGCGCCGCTGAGATCTTGCGCGCGGTCGGGGTGCCGACGCAGGACGCCCGATACGTCGCCGACAGCCTCGTCACCGCCGACGCGTGGGGCCACCCCTCGCACGGTCTGCTGCGGCTCGGCTGGTACGTGGCTCGGATCCGCGCAGGCGTGGTCGCGCCAGTAACCCGCGCGGAAGTCGTCGTCGACGGCGCAGCGGTATGCGTGCTCGACGGTCATGATGGCGTCGGTCAGATCGTCACCCGCACCGCATGCGACTTGGCGGTCGAGCGTGCCGGCCAGCACGGGGTGGGCGTTGTGGCGGTCCGCAACAGCAACCACTTCGGCACGGCCGCCTACTTCACCCGCGCCATCGCCGAGGCCGGCTGCGCTGCCATTCTCACCACCAACGGCAGCCCCGCCATGGCCCCCTGGGGTGGTCGAGCCAAGTCCGTCGGCGCCAACCCGTGGTCGGTGGCAGTCCCCGGCGGCACGCACGGACCCGTCGTCCTGGACATCGCCAATACCACCGCCGCCCGCGGGAAGGTGTACGCAGCACTCGAACGTGGCGACCCCATCCCCGACGGCTGGGCAATCGATGCGCACGGGGTGCCCACCAACGATCCCCGTGCGGCGATCGATGGCCTGATCCTGCCGATGGCCGCTCACAAGGGCTACGCCATTTCGTTCATGATGGACGTCCTCTCGGGTGTTCTGACCGGCAGCTCGTTCTCAACCGACGTCGCCGGCCCGTACGTGCCCGACCGCCGCAGCGGTTGCGGACACCTCGTTGTCGCGATCCGGATCGACGCGATACGACCCCGAGCCGAATTCCGAGCAAGACCTCACGACTCTCGTGCAGGCCACCAAGGCCGTGCCGCTCGCACCCGGCCACACCGAGATCTACTACCCAGGAGAGATCGAGGACCGAAAACTCGCCGCTGCCCGCGAGACCGGAATCATCCTGCCCGACAAGACCGTTCGCGAGCTTCATGCTTTGGCCAACGCGTGTGGCCTCGAGGTCGAGGCGCTCTGATCGGCGTGTTGACCGTCATCGTGACCCTGCAGGTTCGGCCCGACAAGGCCGACGAGTTCCTCGACGCGATCCACGAGAATGCGGTTGCCACCCTCAACGACGAGCCGGGGTGCCTGCGGTTCGACGTCCACCGCAGCACCGAGGACCCGCACCGGTTCATCCTGTACGAGATCTATCGCGACGAGGCGCGCGTTCTATGAAGAGCACCGATCCACCGCCCACTACCGCACGTGGCGTGCAGCTGGCAGCCGAGTACGTCATCCGTGGCAGCCACGTCAACACCTTCTGCGTTCCCGTCTTCCCCGGCGACCTCCCCGAGGCGAGACGCGCATGACAAACACGCGCGCGGCACACCTCGCCGGCACTGGGCAGAACAATTCGGCACCCAGCGCGACCTCGTCGTGGACGGGCAGCGTCTGCGGTACCACGACATCACCGCCATCGCGGCGCCCACCCTTCCGATAAGCCTGCGAATCCTTTTGGAGAACGTCCTTCGCTTCCACGACGGAACCGAGCAGGGGGGACGACCAGATCAGGGCGATCATCGACGGTGCCGACACACCCGTCGACCTGCACGCGTCACGGGTGTTCCTGCACGACACCAACGGCGTCCCCACGCTGGTGGATCTTGCCGCCATGCGGGACGCGATGGCCGCTTTCGGCGGCGACCCGGCGCGGGTCAACCCCGTCATCGCCTCCGAGTTGGTGATCGACCACTCCGTCATCGCCGACGTCCACGGCACGCCTGACGCCTTGGCTCGCAACGTCGAGCTGGAGTACGCCCGCAATGGCGAGCGATACCGGTTCCTGCGGTGGGGCCAGCAGTCGCTGAAGGAGTTCGCCGTCGTCCCTCCCGGTACCGGAATCATGCACCAGGTCAACCTCGAGCACCTTGCCCGCGTGGTGATGACCGAAGGTGACTGGGTGTTCCCCGACGTATGTTTGGGCACCGACTCCCACACCACCATGGTCAATGGGCTCGGCGTCCTCGGTTGGGGCATCGGCGGTATCGAAGCCGAAGCAGCCATGCTGGGGCAGTCGATCTCGATCAACGTCCCAGCGGTCGTCGGGGTCTACCTTCACGGAGCCCTCCCGGCCGGTTCCACAGCGACCGACCTCGTGCTCACCATCACCGAGCGACTACGTGCTCACGGCGTCATCGGCAAGTTCGTCGAGTTCGCCGGTCCCGGCGTCTCCACCCTGCCGCTTGCAGACCGGGCAACGATCGCGAACATGAGCCCGGAGTTCGGATCCACCTGCGCGCTGTTCCCGATCGACGACGAGACACTGCGCTACCTGCGGCTCACCGGTCGTGCGGAGCGTCACGTCAGGCTCGTCGAGGCATACGCCAAGGCTCAGGGCCTATGGCACGACGCACGGCGCGAGCTGCGCTTCGACGAAACCATCGAGCTCGACCTGGCGGACGTCGTGCCCGTCCTCGCGGGCCCGTCCCGGCCCGAGGACCGGGTGCCCCTCGATCAGGCCAAGCAGCGTTTCGCGGCAGCCGTTCGGGACGTGGCGCGCAGGCACGACGGCGAGATGCGGACTGCGACTGTTCATTTCGGCAATGACGACTACGAGATCGCCGACGGTGCGGTCGCGATCGCGGCGATCACGTCTTGCACCAACACCTCCAACCCCGAGGTGATGGTCGCGGCGGGCCTGCTGGCACGCAACGCGGTGCGGGCCGGCCTGCGCAGCAAGCCGTGGGTGAAGACGACACTGAGTCCGGGATCCCGGACCGTCATGGACTACTACGCCCGAGCCGGACTGGTCGGCGACCTCGAAGCGCTGGGCTTCCACCTCGCCGGCTTCGGCTGCATGACGTGCATCGGTGCCTCTGGACCATTGATCGACGAAGTGTCCCGCGCGGTCCGCGAGGGCATCACGGTGGTGTCCGTCTTGTCCGGCAACCGCAATTTCGAGGGCCGCATCCAGCCGGAAGTCGCGATGAACTATCTCGCGTCGCCACCGCTGGTCATCGCGTATGCGATTGCCGGAACCATGGACATCGACCTGGCCACCGAACCACTGGGCTATGCGCCGGATGGTCGGCCGATCTTCCTCGCAGACCTGTGGCCCGAGCCCGACGAGGTCCACGACGTCATCGCCCGCAGCGTGTCGGCCGACATGTTCACCAATGCGTATCGGGACGTGTTCGGCGGCGATCAGCGATGGCGCGACATCGAGGTCGCCAACAGTGATCTGTTCGCGTGGGACGAGGCCTCGACGTACATCCGCCGTCCGCCCTACCTGGACGGCATGGGACTCGAGCCGTCACCCGTACGTGACATCCACGCGGCGCGGGTTCTGGTCAAGCTCGGCGACCTCGTCACCACCGACCACATATCGCCTGCGGGCGCAATCACTCTCGGCACACCCGCGTGGGAGTACCTGGCCGAGCGCGGCGTCGCCAGCCGGGACGTCAACACGTACGCGTCTCGCAGGGGCAACCACGAGGTGATGATGCGCGGGGCCTTCGCGAACGTGCGGCTGCGGAACCAAGTTGCGCCCGGCACCCGCGGCGGTCGCACCCGCAACTTCCTCGACGGTGGCTGTGAGACAACGATTTTCGACGCTGCGGCCGCATATCGGGAAGCCCAGGTTCCGATGGTCGTCGTGGCAGGCCGCGACTACGGGGGCGGGTCCTCGCGCGACTGGGCGGCCAAAGGCCCCGCGCTGCTTGGCGTCCGGGCCGTCATCGCACAATCCTTCGAGCGGATCCACCGCTCGAACCTCGTGGCGATGGGAGTGGTCCCGCTCGAGCTGGTAGATGCGGGACCCGACGACGTGGCGCCAACCGGGGCCGAAGAAATCAGCATCACCGGACTACATGCGCTCAACGCCGGCGAGACACCGGCGAACGTCACCATCCACAGCAACGGCAACAGTTTCAGCGCGCGGCTACGCCTGGACACCGCGCGCGAGGCCGACTACATCCGCCACGGGGGAGTTATGCCTTATGTCCTGCGCGACCTGCTCAACAAGGGTCGCGGCGGCAGAAGTTGACGGCGATGAGATACATGGCGAGGACCCACCTTGCAGACCGTTACCACTCCTCAAGCCGAGGACATGTCAAGCGTTCGCCACAACCCTTGCATATTAACGGATCTCGTGTCGATCAAACCGGTTGCGGTGTCGTTCATCCAGCGTCGCGAAACAGGCAGAGCCAATGACCGCGATACAAAGCCGTACCACTCAATGTGTCCGTGCCGGACTGGAGTGCCGAGGGTTCGCTGCAGACCATGGCCGACCTCGACGTGGGCGCCGCGATCCTCTCGGTATCCACGCCCGCCACACCGCCAGCCGGGCCGTGATGCGGCGCGTGTCCCGGCTGATCAGCTGAGGTGCTGGCCGAAGAACGCGAAGACGCGGGACCACGCATCGTTGGTGGCGGCTTCGTTGTAACCGAATCCGGTGATACGAAGCAGTGGTTGGCCCGGGAGCTGGTTGGCGAAGCTGTGCCCGGCGTCGGGGTAGACCTTGATGTCGGCGGTGATGCCCTTGTCCTGGACCACTTTGCGTAGTCGAGCGGGCGCGCCGATGCCCATGGGGTCGCGGCGTCCGAAGCTGGCGACGATCGGGCACGCCCCGTCCAACGTGTCACTGAGCTTGCGGGGCAGCGGGGTGCCGTAGAACGGCGCGGAGGCCGCAAAGCCCTTGGGAGACATGACCAATGCGAACTGACCACCCATACAGAAGCCCGCGATACCGACCGATCCGGTGCTTTGCGGCATGGCACGCAGGTGATCGCCGGCCGCCACGATGTCGTCGAGGGCACGGCCTCGCTTGCTCAGCAGCTCGCGAAAGACCCGGGTGATGCAGCGTGCCCGGCCGCCGCGAGAGTACAGATTTCGGGGTGAGAGCGAGGTACCCGGCCGCCGCGATTCGACTCGAGATCGATTCATTGTCAGGCCCGTAGCCGAACGCGTCGTGAATCACCACCACACCCGGCCACGGCCCCTCACCTTCGGGCACACCCAGCAGCGCGTCAATCGGACCGTCAGGAGCATCAATGGTGATGGTCGCCACCCGACCAATCTAACGGCTCACCGGCGACCGTTGTTGAACTGCAGCGTCATCAGGTGCTGACGACTTCTTGAGCGAACGCATTCGTCCGCCGGGTTTGTACAACGACAGCAGCAACGCGCCGATCAGGCTCAGCATCGCGCAACCGAAACCCCAAAACACGACATCGGATACACCGCTGAGTTGCGCGGCCGTGCCTCGGTCACCGCCAGCGCAGCCGCCTGACGGCCGGCATGTTCCAGGCTGTCGTGCAGGAACCCGAATGCCATGACCAGAATCCCCACGGCGATGACGATTTTGGCGGCCACCCAGTAGTAGCGGAACACTCCCCATTTTGTGGTGATGCTCAGCGCGATGCCGGTGAGGAAGCGTCGCGAAGTTGGTCCATGGCAAGCCTGACGTCGAAGGCGGCCATCACTCGTAGACCAGCATCGTCGTGTGAATGTTGTTGCTGGACATCGCGACTACCGCCATCGCGACGAACGTCACCGCGACCCCGACCCAACTCGCTGCAGAAACCGCGTGCGCGGCGACCAGCGCCTTGCGCGGTTTCGGCCGCAATTGCCCGGCGAACAACGCCAACACGGGCACCGAGAGCCACGTCGCGAACATCGCGATCAAGTCGCCGACGACGAAACCCTGAACCACCGTCAGGACGACCAACAACCAGCCCGCACTCGCAGAATCCATCGACGCGTCATCGGGGCGGATGGTGAACAGCAACCCGAGTCCGCCGCTCAGCACGGCGATCGCGATCCACACCGGAAGATGTGCGTCCGGGAAGGTCGGCGGCACCAGCGGCGGCAGCTGCGTCGTGACCAACGCGATCACGCAGAGCGCGAGAAGCATGGTCCGCACGGATCGACCGTAGGTCTCGTCACAACGCCGCGAAATGGGGTTAACCCGTGCATCAGCCGGGGGTTACCCTCGACGGCGTGACGCGCGTGCTGATCACCGGGATGTCGGGCGTCGGCAAATCGTCGCTGCTAACTGAATTGGCGCGGCGCGGATATCGCACCGTCGACACCGACTACGGCGACTACCACGAGACGATCGACGGCGAGATGCTCTGGCGCGAGGACCGGATCGACGCCCTGCTCTCCGAGGAGCACGATGGGCCGCTGTTCGTGCAGGGCACCACGCGCAACCAGGTTGGGTTCTATCCGCGGTTCGACGACATCGTGCTGCTGAGCGCTCCGGCAGAGGTACTCGTCGAACGTCTGACGACGCGAACCACCAACCGGTACGGCAAGGAGCCCGCGGAAATCGCCGAGACGCTCGAGTACCTGGAGACCGTCGAACCGCTGCTGAGGGAAGCTGCCACCCTGGAGGTCGTCACGACCGTGCCCGTCGAGAAGGTCGCCGACATCATCTTGGCGCACATCGCCAGGGCCGAACTGACAGACTGATCGAGTGCCCTCCACACCGAAGTGCTGGCTCACCGACATGGACGGCGTCCTCGTCCGCGAAGAACACGCCCTGCCGGGCGCCGCGGAGTTCCTTCAGCGGTTGGTCGAGGCGGAGCGGCCGTTCCTGGTGCTGACGAACAACTCGATCTACACGCCGCGCGATCTGTCCGCCCGGCTCTTACGGTCGGGTTTGTCGGTGCCGGAGGCCTCGATCTGGACGTCAGCGCTGGCCACCGCCGCGTTCCTCGGCAACCAGCTGCCCGGCGGCTCGGCCTACGTCATCGGCGAGGCCGGCCTGACCACCGCGTTGCACGAAGTGGGTTACACGCTCACCGATGTGGAACCGGACTTCGTCGTCCTTGGCGAAACTCGGACGTATTCCTTCACCGCGATCACCAAGGCAGTCCGGCTGATCCTGGGTGGGGCCCGGTTTATTGCGACCAACCCCGACGCCACCGGGCCGTCGGCCGAGGGACCGCTGCCGGCGACTGGCTCGGTCGCGGCCATGATCACGAAAGCTACCGGCCGTGAACCGTACTTCGTCGGCAAGCCGAATCCGATGATGTTCCGCAGCGCGATGAACCGCATTGAGGCGCATTCGGAGAGCACCGTGATGGTCGGCGACCGGATGGACACCGACGTCGTCGCGGGCATCGAGGCCGGCCTGGAGACCATCCTCGTCCTGACCGGCTCGACGTCCGTCGAGGAGGTCGAGCGCTACCCGTTCCGCCCCAGTCGTGTGCTGCAGTCGATTGCCGACGCCATCGAACTCGTTTGATGGCGCGGCGCCGCAATTGGCGCTTGGTAGCTTGATCCGATGACCGCAGCACCGGACGCCGCCCGGCCCCTGGCCGGCGTCCGGATCGTCGAGATCTCCAGTTTCGTCGCGGTGCCGCTGGCCGGGATGACGCTGGCCCAGCTTGGCGCCGAGGTGATCCGGGTCGACCCGATCGGCGGGGCCGCCGACTACCACCGCTGGCCGGTCACCGACGACGGCGAAAGCATCTACTGGGCCGGGCTCAACAAGGGCAAGCGGTCAGTGGCCGCCGACATGCGGTCGGCGGAAGGACAAGACCTCGTTCAGCGACTGATCGCTGACAGCGGTGTATTGATCACGAATGTTGCTGGACGGCAATGGCATTCGTATGACGCACTGGAACGACTGCGGCCTGACCTGATCCACGTCGAAGTGTCGGGCCGCGCCGACGGCGGTACGGGCGTCGACTACACCGTCAATGCCGCCATCGGATTTCCCATGGTAACCGGCCCGGCCGAACTCGCCGCCCCGGTCAACCACGTGCTGCCCGCATGGGACGTCGCGTGCGGAATCTATGCGGCACTTGCCGTCGTCACCGCATTGCGGCACCGCGATGCCACCGGGCAGGGCCAGCGGATCAGCATTCCGCTGGAGAACGTGGCGCTGGCGACAGCGGGCAATCTCAGCTTCTTCACCGAGGCGATGGTCAACGGCATTTCGCGCGAGCGGACGGGCAACTCGGTGTACGGCACCTACGGCCAGGACTTCACCAGCCGCGACGGGGTTTCATTCATGGTCGTCGCGTTGACCGGCAGACACTTCCGCGACCTGGCCGAACTGACCGGAACGACGAAAGCCGTTGCCGCGCTGGCCGAAACGCTCGGCGCCGACTTCACCGACGAGGGCGAGCGATACCGTCACCGCGAGGCGCTGTCCGGCTTGTTCGCCGAATGGTTCACTGCGCATACGGCCGACGAGATCACGGGGGCGCTGTCGTCGTCGTCCGTGTTGTGGGATCGATACCGCAGCTTCGCCGAGGTGGTCACCGAGGACCGCGTGACGGCCAACCCGATGTTCACCCCGCTCGATCAACCGCGCATCGGCTCATACCTTGCGCCGGGACTACCCATGTCGATCGACGGCACCTACCCGCCGGCGGTGGCCGCCCCGGCGGTCGGCGACGACACCGCCGCGGTGCTGAGCGAGTGGCTGGGACTGAATTCGGACGACATCAGCCGGCTCACCGAATCGGGCACCGTGGCGTGAGCCGGCTGCTGGAGCTGCTCGAGCTGAAGCCCGGTGCCGCGGACACCTGGATCGGCCCGGCCAGCGGGCCCGACGGAAAACGTGCCTACGGAGGGCAATTCGTCGCGCAAAGCCTGGCCGCCGCGTGCCGCACCGTCGATCCCGACCGGTTTCCGACCAACATGCACCTGCAGTTCCTTCGCGGCGGCGAGGCCGGTGAATCCGTCGACTACACCGTGACTCGGGTGTTCGACGGCCGCACCGCCGCCGCGCGGCGCGTCGACTCCCACCAGGACGGCCGACTGCTGACGACGGCAACGGTGTCGTTCGCCATCGATCTACCCGGCCCCGAACACGGGCGTCGTTCGTCGTTGCCGTGGGACCCCGATGCGCTGCCCAAACGGGGCCGGCCGGCCCCGCACCGTCGATGCCGCTGGATGAGATCGACATCAGGATCGTCGACGACGGATCCGGCGACGGATTCGTGCGCCGATTGTGGTGGCGGACAACGGTTCCGCTTCCCGACGACGCATTGGTGCACACGTTGATCGCGGCATATGTCACCGACGTCTACATGATCGACCCGGCGCTGCAGGTGCACGGGCATTCGATGAATGCCCGCACGCATCGCAGCGGAACGACCGACTCGTCGATCTGGTTTCACCGGCCGGTGCGGGCCGATCAGTGGAACCTGCTGGAGTCGACGTCACCGGCGGCGGCGCGGGGACGTGGGGTCGTGACCGCCAGCTTGATCTGCGCTGACGGCGTCATCGCGGCCACTTTGGCGCAGGAGGGCCTATCGCGGAGCGGGTTTGATCTGCGCCGAGAGTCGGAAATGTGACGAGCTATGGCCCCCGAAAATCGTCATATGTCCGACGCTGGGCGACGCTACCGCTCGCCGTAGGGTCTAACTCGTGTCGACGTCGGCGGATCTGATAGTGCTGGGTGCAGGCCCGGCGGGGCTCATGGCCGCCTGGCGGGCCGCCCGCGCTGGGCGTTCCGTCGTCGTGCTGGAACGGGCCGAGGCGGTGGGGGGCATGGCCGCGAGCTTCTCGGTGGCGGGCGTGCGTGTCGACCACGGCAGCCATCGGTTGCATCCCAGCACCGCGCCCGAGATCATGGCCGATCTGCGCGGCCTGCTCGGCGACGATCTGCAGACCCGGCCGCGGCATGGTCGGCTGCGGGTGGACGACAGGTGGGTCGGATTCCCGCTGCGACCGGCGGACCTGGCGCGTTCGCTGCCGCCCGCGACGATCGCGCGGATCGGCGCCGAGGCGATGACGGCGCCCTGCGGCGCAAGGGCACGGTGACGCAGCTACGCCGACGCGCTGCGCCGCGGACTCGGCCCGACGTTGTACACCGGTTGTACGGTCCGTACGCCGTCAAGCTGTGGGGCAGGCCGGGCGAAGACATCGACGCCGAGCAGGCCCGCGTGCGGGTGCGGGCGGACAGCCCGTGGAAGATCGCCGGC
>CAVXVJ010000018.1:0-300166 GCA_963765155.1 uncultured Actinomycetota bacterium | reverse complement strand
CCCATCGAGCGTCACCTTCGTCCTAGTGTCGCGGTCGTCTCATTATCTACCGTCGAATGTGTTCAGTCACATAAGAGCTGACGACGACTGCCCGCCAGTTGTCGCGGCACTGAAAGGGAAAAGCACATGAGCGGTAGTACGCAAGATAAGAAGTTTTACGCGCTGAATCTGTTCGACGTGGCCGACGTGGACAAGTACCTTGCGTATTTCAGCCGCTTGCCCGAAATGGCACCACAATATGGTGGTCGGTTTGTGGCGTTTGGCCGCTTCCGAGACACCGTGGCCGGTGAGCTCGCGCCACGGCAGGTAATGATCGTCGTTGAATGGGCATCCGAAGAGGAATTCAAGCGCTTCCAAGACAATCCGGAGTTGGCCGACCTGCATCCGCTGCGGGAGGATGGGACGGCTTCCTACATCTGGCAGACGTTCGATGGTCTCGATATGACTGACCCTGCCGCCGTTGCGATCGACGATATACTTGCGGTGCTCAAGCCTTGAGTCCCGTCAGTGATTAGGTAGCCAGTGCTAGATCACGTAACGCTCGGCTGGGACTCCCAGCCGAGCGTTTGCGTCGGAGGCTCCTAGGCCCTGATCAAGGCGTGTTCAACCAATCCATAAAATCTGCTGCTTGGTCTTTCCAAAGGTCTGGATGGGCCATTGAAAAATGTCCGGCTGAGCCAGCGGTAATTCCACGAATGACGAGCCTTGCCTGCTGAACCTTCGGCATGTCGCGCTGCAGGACCTGCAGGCTGTCGCGGTAGAATTCGTCGTCGGCGAAGTTGAGTGCAAATACCTTCGCTTTTATTCTCGCCAAATCGGGTTCAGCGTCGAAGTCGCTCGAGGACTCAAATGAATAGAGAAGATCATTCGCATCCTGGCGTGCAGCCTGCTTTTTCACATTCTGAATGAACTCGTCGGCCTGCTGCGCGGTGTTCACTTCTTCCTGCAGGTTAGGAACTCCGTTGATCATCATCCGAGCTAGTTCGGCTGCTGTGGCTACAGAAGGCGGCTGTTGTTGGTAGTTTCCGCCAGCCCAGGCTGGGTCCGACTTAATGAGATCAACGACCATTCGCCTCCACAGCAGATTTCGGCCGCTGATAGGAGACGGGAAGCAAGCCACCGGCATAACGCCATCGACTGCATCCGGATAGGCTTCTGCCCACTGCCAGGCGTTCATGCAACCCATAGACATTCCGACCACTGCGCGCAGATGCGTAATGCCGAGCGTCTCGACGACCAACCTGTGCTGTAAGTCGACCATGTCGGAGTAACCGTAGTGCGGAAATCCCGCCCTCAGCCCATCACTTGGTTTGCTTGACTGGCCGTGGCCCACGTTGTCGGGAATGATCACGAAATAGCGTGTGATGTCAAACGGAGCCCCGGGTGCGAAAAGGGCCTGTTTGTATTCCGGTGTTAGTAGTTCCTGGCCACTCGCGTTCGTCCAATGCAGAAGCAGGACTGCATTGTCGATAGTCCCGTGTTCGTCCCTGTGCGGTTCGCCGAGAAGCGCATAGTGAAGGCGTAATTGATCCAGCGTTTCTCCGTTTCGAAATCGATGATTGGCGTAAAACGCATCGGCCTGGCGAGGGTCAATTGCAGCGGATTGGACGGATGGCGGGATGCTCTGTGTGGCTGTTGGGCTCGGCTGGACTTGATCGCGTGGCTGTGGCGGGCTGGAACAGCCGGCCAAGGCGATGCACAGTGTTACGACGACTCAGCACAGTCAAGATCCGTGGCAACTGCGTCTTCACGAAACCCATTCGGGCGGGAGGCAATTTCGAAGGGATGTCCATTATGGGATTTCTGTCCTCATCAGTTGTTGCCGACGTCGTGTAGTAGTTTGCGGCGATTTGGCGCGATCACCGGGGGTTGCGTCAGCTCACAGAAGCGAATTCACTTGCGCCAGCATGGTTGTCGACTCAGGCCAGCCGGCTGTTGTGCAGCTGGATCGCCTACCACAGCGGCGTCCAGCAGCGGCGTCACCCGCGCGTGCCGGCGAGCACCGGCGGCCAGTTCGGTGAGAACGCCAACCTCGACGCGACGGCCTGCCGTCAGGTCGCGGAACATCGACGGCCCGAACCGCCACTCGGGATCTTTTAGTTTGTCGCGAAGTCCCACCGTGGACGGCAGCCGGTCGGTCTCGTTGTCGACGACCGAGAGAACTTCGTCGAGCACCGCGTCGGCCAGCGCACGTCCGCCGTCGACGGAGGCGACATCGCCGACGGTTCCGCGCGTCAGGCAGGTCAGCACCGCGGTCGACGCGATGAAGACGAACTTCGCCCACATCACCGACAGTGACGTCATCGACCACGGTTACCTCGACACCGGCGACGGCGAGTTCGGCGGCCACCGCTGCCGGTGGGTCGCTCGTCCCGTCGAGTGAACCGATCGTCAGCCGCACACCGGGCAGGCTCACGTCGATGATTCCGTCAACCAGTGATGTCGCCATCTCCGCGGCGGCACCGACCACACGGTGATCCCCGAACGCATCCCGCAGAGCCCGCAGCTGCGCCATCCCGTTGCCGACCGAGAGGACGCGCGTCTGCGGTCCGACCGCGGGGACGATATCGGCGATGGCCGCGGCGACAGCATCACCGCGGACCGCCATGATCACCAAGTCGAAAGCGGTGTCGATGCCGTCGGCCCCCACGGCCCGTACGGGTGTCGTGCGGACGTCTCGGCTGACATCACGGATACGGAGTCCCGCTGTGGAAAGGCGTTCCCGTGTCCCTTCCCGGACCAGGACGGTGACGTCGCGTCCGCCGGCCGTCAGCAGGTCGGCGAGGTAGCCACCGGTGGCGCCGGCCCCGACGATCAGGGTCCGCATCAGGCGGGTTGAGGGAAGGAGACGTCGACCCCGAGGAACTGCAGCAGTGCCGCCACCTTGTCGTCGAGTCCGAGGCCGACCCCGGTCACCTCGTCGATGCCCAGACTCCCGAACGCCGTGCTGGGCTGATCGAGACTGAAGACGGCGTCGCCCCCGGCGTCACTGAACATCAGTACCCGCAGCGGGGCGTACAGCAGGGCGCGTGGGTCATGGCGGAACATGCTCTCAGCGATGACATGGTTGCCCAGCAGATATTCGACCGCCTTGGTGGTATGGCCGGCCAACGACATCATCGCGGTCGCATCGATGGTCGCGTACCGCATCAGCCTGTGCGGCGCCATCCTCTCGACCGCCGCCTGTACGTCCGCCCAGGAGCCGCCGGTCTCGATGATCCGCTGGAAAGGCTGCGCGTCGAACGCCGGGGCAGCGTGCTCGAACCGTGATCTGAAGTCGTCGAACGGAACTGCGGTGGAGATGTCGACCCGGGTCATGACGTGTGACGCCGTGTTCACTCCCGAACTACTCACGCCGGCCTCCTCCATTATTGGTTCGTTCAATGAACCGATAGTGATTTCACCGTAGAGTTCGTTGACCGAACCTGCAAGTGCCAGAATGGGGCATGGCCCTACCGCGTGACTACCCCGACGAGAACTGCCCGATCGCCAGGTCGCTGGAGGTCGTCGGTGAACGCTGGACGCTGCTCATCGTGCGCGACGCGTTCTACGGCGTCCGGCGGTTCACCGACTTCCAGGCCCACCTCGGCATCCCCAAAGCGGTTCTGTCCCAACGGCTGACACTTCTCGTCCAGGAAGGAATACTGCGCACCGCGGCGGCAGTCGCCGGCGGCCGCGACGAATACGTCCTCACTTCCAAGGGACGACGCCTGTGGCCGGTGTTACGCGCCCTCACCCATTGGGGCGCCGAGCACTACCAGACCGCCCAGCAGCGGCGGACCTTCGCCCACGCGGAGTGTGGCGGACCGATCGACCCGCAAGGAGTGTGCGCCCGGTGCGGCGAAACACCCGGACCCGACAGACGTGATCACGTCCCCGCCGCGGCGCGCCCGGGTCAGGCGGGACGACGCGATCAGCAAGGCGCTGCAGCGACCGCACCGAATGTTGGAGCCGATCCAGCCGATTACGACGTCATGACCGCAATCGATCCTCATTATCGAGCGTCCTGCGCGATCAACCTGGCAGCGATCGGATGTCGGCACTTCGGGGGCATGAGATGTTGGCACCAGTCTTCTACATGGTGGCACTCTCGTCCTAGTGGCCAACGCCGCATAGCTAATGTTCAATTGGCTATGATCACCGGCGAGAGTGTGGTAGCCGGCGCGGATGATCGTGGTGCGGTAGCAGCGTAGCGGCTGAACGAATTTCTTGATACTCCAACCGGTTTGGCGTTCAATCCAGCGACTGATGGCCGGCCATGGCTGCACCCGACGAGGCCCGATCAGTAGTAGTTGGTTAAGCTGGTTGATTACTCGCACCTGACGCGAGTGATCAACCCCTTAGCCTCGACTCCCGGTCCGCAAACCCAACCTCAACTCAATTTCCGCACCGAGAATGAACGTTAGTGCGCAGGTTTCGGCCTACCGCCGAACATAATCGCAGATCACGGCCACGCCGCTGCGATCAGAGCCGGATCGTGTCCTAAGTCAGGTCGGATGTTGGCACCCGTCTTCTAGACGATGGCATTCTCGTCCTAGTGTGGCCCACGCCGCATAGCTAATGTTCGATTAGCTTCAATCACACCGGCGAGACGGTCTGGCGATGGACGAATCGAGATTTGACGCAGCGGTTCTGGCTTGCGGGTGGGAAAGGCCAGGGCTTTGAAGAGTGCATCGAATCAACGCAACTGAGCAACCGGACGCTGCGCTTCCCGCACCGTACGCACGGCCGCAATCCCAAGCTGGCATCCCCAGCACGAAAGGATGAAAAGCCGATGCCCCTGCGAATTTTCGCACCGCCGCAACGCGCAGGGGTACAGGCGGTCGGCCGATGACCCAAATCCCCCCCAACACCTCTGCCGACACTGCGGGCACGCGGCATCTGAAAATCGCTGTGGTTCAACCAGCACTGCGTCTGGCCGAAGAGGATTGGAATCTTCGGCGAGTTGAGGCGCTCGTCCGCGATGCGGTACGCGAACATAACCCCGCCATCGTGGTGCTGCCTGAGGCCTACAACACACCCAACATCTACCACTCGTGTCTGCGACGAACACCGGTCTCGATCGACGGCGCCCCTTACCAGTTGCTCAAGCGGATGGCGCGCGAGCACGGGTGTTGGGTCAGTGGTGGGTACGTGGCTATGCGCGGCTCGCAGCCCCGCCACAGTTATGTGATCGCCGAGCCCGACGGCACAACCTACATCCACGACAAAGACGAGCCTTCCATGTGGGAGTACTGCTACTACACTGCCGGCAAAGATGACGGAGTGTTCTCTACGCCTTACGGGCGCATCGGCTGCGCTATGGGCTTTGAGACCGCCCGCTCGCGCACCGCACGACGCATGCGCGACGGGGGAGTACAGCTAATTCTCGGGGGCGACTGCTGGCCGGCGGTCCCGGGCTGGCCCGTGCTGCGCGGGATCTGGGAACGCGAGCAGGAGTACTACATGCTGTGGGCGGCCGATACGCCGGCGGTTCTGGCCCGCGCCGTGGGTGCCCCGGCTGCGGTGGCATTCCACGTCGGTCCGATTGACGGCAACATGCCCGGAATGACCGGCGTCCGTTACCCGACGATCATGACCGGCGAAAGCCAGATTGTCAGCCCCGATGGGCGGGTGCTGGCGCGCATGACTTACGACGACGGCGAGGGAAGCGTCGCGGCAACGGTCGCTGTCGGCCCACCTAAGCCTGCCAACGACGTATCGTCGAGTTTCTGGCTGCGGCCAAACACATTCCTGTTCCACGCGTTCTGGCACTACATGAAGCTGCACGGACGCGCAAGATACCGCTACGACCTGAAAATGGGCCGGTTTGCATGGCAGGGTCGCGACCACATCGACCTGCCGGGATACAACCCAGGCGCCTCGAAGACTGAGCCGAGCGCATTCGGCGGTCCGGGACCGTTCGACTTTCGAACAACGTCCAAGCCGGCTCGTCCACTGGCTCAGCGACTGTTCCACCGCTGCTGGGTTGCGCCCAGCAACATGGAGTACGAATCTGAGCCTGATCTGACGACGCTCAATGACGTTGCCCAAGGGCACTTACCGGAAGTCCGCACCGGTAAGCAGCCGTCAGACCAGAGCGCTCTGCCGGTCGTAGCGGAATGATTGACGGTGATCGCATGATTCGTCGGAAGACGACACCTGCCACCCCGACGTACTGCGAGTAATGCTGACTACATTCATCCACACCCTGAAGGGCGCCGAAGCCGACGCCCTCTGTGGTGCGGGCCGCGGCGAATTCCACGCTCGCATAAGCACGTATGGCCGCGGAGAATCTTGGTGGGCCATATGATCATCGACCTCGAGACGTCCAATCCCGCCATCGAGCTGCCATCAATTCGAGCGATGGTCGCCAGGTGGGGCGCCGAAAGGCAACAGGCAATAGCCGATGAGATGTTCGACGACGTCGCCTCGGGCATCTCGTCGATGATTGAAGACGAACCGCTCACCCGCTTGGCCAGGGGAACGTGCCTGGCGATCGTAGAACTCGTATTGGCGATGATCGAACATGCCATTCCGGCCGACCGGGCGGAGCCGCCAGTCGTCGCAATGGAATACGCGCGCCTGATGGCCGACCGTGGGCTTGCCCTTGAAGACCTGTTGCGATCCTACCGGCTGGGCCACGCCTGCGTTACTCGGATATTGGCCGACGCGATCATGGAATTGACAAGGGACCCAACCGAACTGGTTCAGGGTGTACGCCAGACCGAGCGGTTCCTGTTCGCGTTTGTTGACGTCGTCTCCTCGAAAGTCGGCGCCGCCTATGTCGACCAGCGTCATTGCCTCCATAGCCGAACCGCATCGATGCGGCGTGATGTGGTGCGCGCCCTGCTCGATGGCGACGACGTCGACATCACGCGCGTCGAGCAGTCGCTCGGCCACAGCCTGACTGGACCACAGCTGGCGTTCATCTGCTGGAGCGACGGCGATACCGCCGCCCTGCAGCGGGCGGCCGCCGCCATGCAGGAGGTGCTCAACGCACCCAGGCCGGTCTTGCTCCCTTCGGACGATTGCGCGCTTTCTGGCTGGTTCGACATGTCTCGTGGCGATCGGTCGCGAACCGAGATGCTCACCAAAGCGGCCGGCGCCGCAGCGCCGACCGCCCATGTAGCGCTCGGCCCAATCCTGCCAGGGCTTGAATGGTTTTCGTCGAAGCCGAGCAGGTGCCGAACGCGTCAGACGGGTGGTCAGTCTCTCCGCCGTGCCGCCACCGACGCTCACCGAGTGGACGAACATCGCTTTGGTCGACGCGCTCAGTGCCGATCTCGAGGCCGCGCGCGAACTCGTTCGCACTGAACTCAGAGCGCTCAGTCGTGCCGGCGATCACATCGCGATACTGCGCCACACCGCGCAAGCATTCGTGGTGTCGGGTTTCAGCTATGCCGCGGTGGCCAGCAGCCTGCACATCCACCGCAACACCGCCCTCCAACGAGTGAAAAAGGTGGAGGCACTACGCGGAAGGCCCCTTACCGAACGCCCCGCCGAACTACTGGCAGCGCTGGCACTTGTCGACGCGATCGGACCGGCACTCCATGAGCCCTAATTCGCAGTGTGCGCTGCGCACATTGCGTTGTGCGGCCGCCACCTTTCCCATCCCGAATAACCTACGTAGCTTGACCGGACATGGCCTGGGTCACACCCGCGGTGAGCGCCAGCCATCGGTCACGTTGAAGCACATTCGCATTGGAGGCGAGCAGATATGACTGTCGCAGTTGATCTCGGCAACGAGACTGCTCATGATTCGCGTCCGCTCATTGTTGGGCTCGGCGGCACCTTGAGCGATTCCTCCTCGAGCGAGCGTGCGCTGCGTCTTGCCCTTGCCGCAGCCGCCGGGCAGGGAGCGCGAACGAAGCTGTTCGCAGCGCGGGCACTCGACCTGCCGATGTACACGGTGGACCGTTCCGTAAGGACCTCGGCGGCAATTGCTTTGGTGGAGGCTCTCGCGCAGGCCGACGGCGTCATCGTCGCCACCCCCGGCTACCACGGCGGGATTTCCGGGCTGGTGAAGAATGCGCTGGACTACATCGAGGATCTTCGCGACGATGCGCGGCCCTACCTGGACGGCCGCGCGGTCGGGTGCATAGTGTGCGCCTACGGTTGGCAGGCGACCACCACCACGCTGGTGTCATTGCGTTCCACCGTGCATGCGCTTCGCGGCTGGCCGACGCCACTGGGAGTGGCGATCAACTCGGCCCAGACAGCATTCGATGACACCGGGCGTGTGGTTGATGACAATTGCGCCAACCAGCTGACGGCGCTCAGTAGTCAGGTTCTCGACTTCGTCGGTGCACGACGGTGAATAGCGTGTCTGCGACTGCCGAACGGGCCCTTGCCGCGATCGCCGCGGGAGAGATGGTCATCGTCGTCGATGCGGCTGACCGGGAAAATGAAGGCGACCTGGTGATGGCGGCACAAGACGTCAGCGCGCGCCACGTGCACTTCATGGCCACCGAAGGCCGGGGGTTGATATGTGTGCCGATGACTTCGGCGCGGCTGGCTGCGCTGCAGATCGACCCGATGGTGGCCCGCAACACCGACCCTGCTGGTACCGCGTTTCATGTGAGCGTCGATGCGCGCTCGGGCACCACGACTGGTATCTCGGCGAGTGATCGGGCCGCTACGATTCGTGCGCTGGCCGACCCGCACTCGCGCGCGGAGGATTTCTCACGTCCTGGCCACGTATTTCCGCTCGCTGCGCGTGATGGGGGCGTGCTCGAGCGCGCCGGGCACACCGAAGCCGCCATCGATTTGGTCACACTCGCCGGCCTTGAGCCGGCCGCCGTCATTTGTGAGATCGCCGATAGTGACGGGGAAATGGCTCGGATGCCGGCATTGGTCGACTTCGCCGAGCGACATCGGATGACCATGGTCACCATCGATGAGCTGGTCGCCTATCGTCGGCGCACCGAGCGACTGATTTGTCGGCTAGGGCAAGCTCGATTACCGCTGCCCCAGGGGGAATTCACGGCTGTGGGATATCGCGACAGGACGAACGGCTGTGAACACATCGCCCTTGTCCACGGCGACCTGACAGCCACCGATCGCGTTCCGGTTCATGTGCACACCGAATGCTTGTCCGGCGACGTATTTGGTTCTCTTCTATGCGACTGTGACACCCAACTGCAACGCGCATTCGGGCTCATCGTCGAGAATCGGGCCGGCGTCGTCATCTATCTGCGCCACGGTCGCGGCCGCCCGCTCAGCCTCCAATGCGCGCCGACGTGCCAGCGACTCGATGACATCGAGACCCAGATTCTGGACGACCTCGGCGTCGATCCCGGCGCAACAGCGCTATTCCCCGACCCTCCGGTTGTGCCGACGCGCGGAACGACCGATGCACACCTTCCACATGCCGAACCCCTCAGTAATGACGTGCTTTCCAAGGCTCTGTCCGCGCTCGACAATGCTCCGGACCGCCAGCGGGCCCTGCGCCATCCAATTTTCACATCAGGCCGACGACGCCCTAGAAAGGTACAACTATGACAACTCTCGATGAGATGAAACCAGCTGCCCCCGAGGCAGTTTCGGAGCCGGAAAAGCGCAGTGAAACGGTCTACCACCCGACCGATCGCGACGTCAGGCGATTCGCCCACGTCGGCAAGCTCGTCGACCGCTTTGTGGGGACAGGGTCGCGGCCGTACTACGACTCTGTGGTGATCGCAGGCGCCGGCTTCACCGCCAGCATCATGGCGGCCCGGCTGGCGCGCAGCGAACAGTTCCACGGCAAGGTCGTGTTGGCAGGTCCCCGTACCGAGGAGTCTCGCCGGCTCAAGGATGGGGCGACGCTGCGCGGCCATGGCACCGACCTGATTTGCTATGCGCTGGGTGTGCCGCAGTGCGCTTATGTCGATGCGTTGTACGGCGATATCGTCGACGGCCGCGGAGTGGGGACGCGCAACCTGGTGGGCATGACGAAGAAAGGACGAAGCGGGTCTTACGAATTCGGCCGTACCATCGGCTTCCAGGGTGGGCGCAGAGGGTTTCCGCGTCCGTTGTACTACGGCGCGCGAAACAGCCGTATGCAGGGTGCGATGTACGAACTGATGGACCGAAGCGGCCTCATCGAAACGCCCGAGGCGGTCAACTCGCTCGACGAGGCCTTCGCCCTGGCACCAGGCAAACGGCCTTTGATCGTCAACGCCAGTCACAACTCGGCACTGCTGCGTGGCCAAGGACCCAAGGTCGATTGGGCCACCATCGCGGTTCAAGCTCCGTTGACGGTCCGGCCCAGCGGTTTTCAACACATCGACACGAACGCCGCATTCGTAACCGGTGTTCGCCGTGAGGGCAGGATCGTCGTCGGACTGTTCAACCCGTACGGAGATCCGCTGTCACCTCGTTCGACGTTCTACGGGATCATGGTCGGCGAAGTGTCCCATCGCGCCGGCTTCGACAAGCAACGCGAGATCGACACCATGACCGAGGAACTCTACGGAATTGCCGATGCGCTGGGTATGGACGTCGACGACCCCGACGAGACGTTGTATACCGGGTTGATTCCCGGCTCGCCCTGGAAAGCTCCCCAATCAGCGCCGGGCACATTGGAACTGCAACTGATCGCTCACCAAGGTGTCTCGGCGACCTTCTCCGACGGGATGACCTCTGGCGCCTCCGCGGCGGTGGCCGCCGCCGAAGCGGTGATCAGAGGTGCCGATCCCGATCGCGCGGCGCGACGCGCTGTGCGTGAGATCACCCGAGACCGTCGAATCTGGAATATCCAAAGAAACAAACTGGCATTGCCGTTCGACCTCCTGCTTCGCACTGCCACGGAAGTCGGTGCGTTCTACCCCTACGCCAGGCATGCGGGCACCACCTGGAGCAGTGCGGGCTGACCGCGCAGCGCTCAGAGCAGCCGACCTATCCACTTCCTGACTAGCCACCCTGGACCCGATAGATAAGGAATGACGATGACCACCACCGATAAAGGCACCACGAACTCCGGACCTCGAACGGTGACCGCGCCGCGACGCGGTCCCGCGCACTCGGCGACCGACCCAGCCGATCTCAGCGAGGTTTTCGCGCGTCAACGCGCCGCGTTCGACCGTAATCGCTCTCCATCGCTACACGAGCGCAGAGCAAACCTGCTCAAGCTGCAACGCCTCATCGAACAGAATCGGCTGATTCTCGTCGAGGCCGCCAACTCGGACTTCGGCGTCAGGGCCGCGTTCGAAACCGAGATGTCCGAAATCGTCGGGACCATCAGCATCATCCGCTACATGCGGCGACACCTGCGATCGTGGATGGCGCCGCGCCGACGTTCGGTGTCGGTGTGGTACCGGCCGGCGCAAGAACCGGGTCGAGCCGAGTCCCCTTGGGGTTGTCGGTGTCGTCTCGCCGTGGAACTTCCCGCTGCACCTCGCACTGATTCCGGCGGCCACCGCGCTGGCCGCGGGCAACCGCGTGATGCTGAAAGTCAGTGAGTTCACGCCACACACGTCGGCGGTACTCAAGCGGCTCATCGAGGAGAACTTCAGCCCCGACACCTTCTATGTCACCGACGGTGGCGGCGAAGTCGCCTCGGCGTTCACAAAGCTACCTTTCGACCATCTCATCTTCACCGGCTCCACCCAGGTCGGCAAGATCGTTGCCAAAGCCGCCGCCGACAACCTGACACCGGTCACTCTCGAACTCGGCGGCAAAAGCCCTGTGATCGTGGACGAGAACTACCCGATCGGGTCAGCCGCGGCCACAGTGGCGTGGGCCAAGCTCTACAACGGTGGTCAGGTCTGCATTTCGCCCGACTACGTCCTGGTGCCACGCGGCCGCGAGAAGGAGTTCGCGGTTGCCGCGCGGGAGGCAGCTCGCGAGCTGTACCCACGGGCCGGTGGAAATCCTGACTACACAGCGATTCTCAATCAACGGCACTACGACCGGATCAACGCCTACATCAAGGAAGCGCAGGCATTGGATCTGGAAGTGATCAGTGTCGAGGATCCCGAGTTGGGCAGGGAACGCCGGCAGCTTCCGCTGACCATGATCATCAACCCGCCGGCCGACTCGACGGTGATGAAGGACGAAATATTTGGACCCGTCCTGCCGATCATCGGGTACGACTCCGACCACACCGCAGTGGATTTCGTGAACTCTCGGTCCACTCCATTGGCGCTCTACGTCATGAGCAACGGCAAGCACCGACAGCAGCGATGGCTGACCCGGGTCGCCAGCGGCAGCGCGGTTGTCAATGACCTGATGGTCGGCTACCTGCAAAACGACCTGCCGTTCGGAGGCCTCGGAGGATCGGGCTACGGCGCCTACCACGGACGCGAAGGATTCGACAGCATGTCACACCTGCGCCCAGTCATGTATCAGAGAGCCATATTTGGACGCACAGGTGGCCAGATGCTCTACCCGCCATACGGCAAGGTTGCCACCTTGTTGCTCAATCTCATGCGGCGCATCTGAGCCCGCGTCGCAACCGGCTTCACGTTGTCGGCGCCCGTATTCTGCGGGCGCCGAGTGTGGAGTTAATACACGCGATCCGGGCTCAGAGAACGTGTATCAACTCCACACTCACCGAATAGTCGTTGCGCCCGAATGAACGACTCACGACCCAATTGGGTCGGCCCTATATGGGTCGGGCGGCGACGACAAGGCTGCGCAGGCTCGGCATCACGACACCACCGACAGCAGAGCGATCACGCGCAGCGCAGTGATGGGGTGGGTGATCAGACCCCGCACCCTAAGGTTGCCGCTGGCGATCGCGGCCAGGACGCGCAGGCCCCGTTTGGTGAAGAAGCCGGTAGGCAAGAGCCCGGACGCCTTCATCTTCAGTTGTGACAGGTCGAGGATCTGCTCGACGGTCGCCGACACAGTCACGGCTGGCTTTCCGACAACGTCGTTGGAAATCGTGACGGCACGCGAGCCGCAGCCGATGGTGCACGTGCTGTCGATGTCGCTGCCGCTGATGGTTACTGGCCGAGTGAGCGTGCGCGCGAGCTGAATTCGCTTTGGGAATGTTTCGAAGTTCTGCGTCAGAAGTGTCGCGACGACGCCGGCGATGCCGTTAGCATCGGGCCCGTCGCTGAGGTTAACCGGGTAGTCACGGGTCACCGGGTGAGACATCGGATCTCCTGACACCTCAAACGTCCCAGTCGGTCGGCAAGTCGCCCCAGGCGCCGATGAGGACGTTCAGGGCCTGTGCGTTCTCGATGGCGTCCTTCATCGTTCCTTTGACCAGACGCACCTTGCCGCCCATGACGAGATTCGCCGCGGGAGTCTTTCCCTCAGCGGCCTCCCGGAAATGCTCGACCTTCCCCCGGAAACTGGCGAATATCTGGTCTTCGGGGTAGAGGTTTGTCGCCGACCAGTTCACCACGCGACCGGCCACGACTTCGACATGCGAAATCAAATCGGGGCGACCGGTCACCCCAAAGGCCAGGACGCGATTGAAGTTAGCCGGATCCTTGAGAGCTTTGGCCTGCCGCACCGCGAGCTCGCCCTGGTGAGCCGCCGCTGCTGCGGCGCACCATTCATCGGAGAAGAACTTCAGTTTGTCAGTCATGGCCTTGCCTCTCTTGATCTTCGGTCGGTCAGAGCCGGCGATCCAGGGCGCGCTGGATCGCGCGACCGGTCACCACGCCGATGAGTTGTCTGCGGTACTCGGCGGGCGCGTAGATGTCGCCCATGACGTCGATGCCGTCGGCGGCGTGCTCGACGGCCAATCGGACCGCGCCGGCGTCGAGCACGCCTCCTTCGAGTGCGCGTTCGGCCCCGGCGGAACGCAACGGGGTGGTGGCGACGCCCGTCAGGGCGACCCGGGCGGCTTGGCACGTTCCGCCCGCGTCGATGGTTAGGCTGACACCGGCGGCCGCGACGGCATAGCCCGAGGCCGGGTGGGCAATCTTCACGTACGCCGTCACGGTTCCCGGCACCGGCTTGGCGAGCTCGATCTGGGTGAGGATTTCGTCGTACGCGATGTCCGCGGTGAACAGGTATGTGAAGAAGTCTTTGATTTGGACATCGCGTGTGCCACGCAGGCTTTGAACATGGACCACGGCGTCTGTTGCAAGTGAAACGGCCGGCCAGTCTCCGGCCGGATCCGCGTGGGCCAGGGATCCGCCGAAGGTTCCCCGGTTGCGCACGAGGGGGTCCGCCAAATCTTCGCCGGCATCCTCGATGATCGGCCACGTCCGGGTGATCGTGTTGTCGTTGATGAGGCGTTCATGGGTGACGAGTGCGCCGATCCTGAACGCCGTCGGTGTCTCTTCGATCTCGCGCAGGTTCTCTAGCCGGGAGATGTCCATAACGACTGCGGGGCTGGCGAGACGCAGTTTGAGCAGGGGGATGAGGCTCTGCCCGCCGGCCATGATCTTGGTGTCGTCATCGCTTGCCGCCAGGATGGACAGTGCATCGTGGAGGGTGTCAGGGGCGGCGTAGGCGAACGTTGACGGGATCACTTCGCGGCCTCCTGCAGCGCCGTCCACACCTTGGCGGGGGTCAGCGGCATGTCGAGGTTCGCGACGCCGTGTCCGCGCACCGCATCCATGACCGCGTTGACCACCGCGGGTTGGGAGCCGATCGCACCCGATTCGCCAACGCCCTTGACTCCCAACGGGTTGACCGGCGAGGGAGTGATCGTGTGGCCAGTCTCCAGGCGGGGCAATTGGTGCGCGCGGGGAACGGCGTATTGCATGAAGCTGGTCGACATCGGCTGGCCGTCCTCGTCCCAGGCAAGACCTTCATACAGCGCCTGACCGATCCCTTGTGCGACGCCGCCCTGGATCTGGCCGTTCACGAGCTGCGGATTGATCTGGTTGCCGCAGTCATCGACAGCGACGTAGCGGTCAATTGCGATGGCGCCTGTGTCGGGGTCGATCTCGACTGCGGCGATGTGCACCCCGAAGGGACTGGTGAACGCCGGCGGGTCGAATACCGCGATCTCCTTCAGCGTCGGCTCCATCCCCTGCGGGAGGTCTAGCCCGCGCCATGCGGTGACGGCAACCTCTTCGAAACTCACTTGCCGGTCACCGTCCGGGCCGACGCTGAAAACGCCGTCGCTGTAGACGATGTCGTCGGCCTCGGTGTCGAGCATGTGGGCGGCAAGCCGAGTGGCCTTCGCCATGATCTTGCGGGCTGCCAGGGCGGCTGAGGTCCCAGCGCTGGACATTGACCGTGAGTTGAACGTTCCGGTGCCGAAGTGCACGATGTCGGTGTCGCCCTGGAGCACTTCGACGTCGTCGATGTCGAGCCCGAGTTCAGTCGCGACGATTTGGGCGATCGACGTTTCGTGGCCCTGGCCCGCGGCGTCGATTCCGACCTGCACGATCACCGACCCTGTCCGGGTCATCGTGACCACCGACTGCTCCCAGGTGGCCCGATCAAAACCCACGAGCTGCAACTGATACGACTCTCCGAAGCCGCAGAACTCGGTGTACACACTCAACCCCAGGCCGACGATCCTGCCCTGGGCACGGGCCACCTCATGTTCGGCGAGCAGTTCGTCCCATCCGATCATTTCGAGCGCCTTGTCCAACGCCTTCTCGTAATCGCCCGAGTCGTAGGTCATGCCGGTCGCGTTCGCGTACGGAAACTGGTGTGGCTGAATGAAATTCCGTCGGCGCAGTTCGACGCGGTCGATGCCGATCTTGGCGGCGAGCTCGTCGACGGCCCGCTCGATCAGGTAGGCGGCCTCCGGCCGCCCAGCGCCGCGGTAGGTCTCGGTGGTACTGGTGTTTGTGAAGACTCCGTGGATGTCGACATCGGCGACGGTGATGTCGTACACCCCGGGAAACACCATTCCCGAGACCACCGGGATGCCGGCGCCCATGCCGGAGATGTATGCGCCCAGATTGGCATAGGTCGTGACCTTCAACGCCTGGATCTTGCCCTGGTCGTCGGCGGCCAGCGATACGTATTCGACGTGGTCGCGCCCGCCGGAGGTGCCGGTGAAGTGCTCGGCCCGGGTTTCTGCCCATCGCACCGGCTTTCGCAGGCGGCGGCTCACGGCGCTGACGATGACATCTTCGGGATACAGGCACAGCTTCGATCCGAACGCTCCACCGACGGCTGGAGTGACGACGCGGATGCGGTTCTCGGGGATGCCGATTGCGATCGAGAGGTTGCGGCGCACGACGTGCACATTTTGGGTGCCCAGGTACAAGGTGAGGGTGCCGGTGCCGACCTGGTAGTCGGCGATGGATACGCGGGCTTCTAAAGAGCTTGCGTGGACGCGCTGATTGACCAGCCGGACGTCGATCACGTGATCGGCGCTCGCCGCCGCGGCGTCCCAATCGCCGGTGCCGAGGTGCCAGACGTAGGAGGTGTTGGCCTCGTAGCGGTCGTGCACCAGGGGCGCGCCCTCACGTGTAGCCGCCTCGGCATCGACCACCGAAGGACGTTCGGCGTACTCGACGTCGACGAAGTATGCGGCGTCATCGGCCTGGGCCCGCGTTTCGGCGATGACCACCGCCACCGCCTCGCCGACGTACTTGACGGTTTCGCGGGCAAGCGGATACCGGTCGGGGATGCCGTCCATGATGGGCAGCGTCCAGTCGGTGGGGATGGTTCCCATTTCGTCGTCACTGAAGTCGGCGGCGGTGAAGACGGCGACCACGCCGGGCATGGTGCGAGCGGCGTCGGTGTTGATAGAGACGATGTCGGCGTGGGCGAGCGTGGAGCGCACCAGTGTCGCGTAGAGCATCCCGGTCAGGGTGATGTCTTCGCTGAATGTTCCTGTGCCGGTGAGGAACCGGAAGTCTTCGCGCCGCGGCACGGACACCCCGAGGTATTGCGTGGATGTCGCGGGTTGCGGCGCCGCAGCGGTGCTAGTCATCCGCGGACCCCGCCTCAGACGCGGAGAGTTCGAAGAGGGCATCGACGATGTTCTGGTAGCCGGTGCATCGGCAGATGTTCCCGATGAGTCCGTGTTGGACTTGTTCGGTGCTCAGCGGTTCGTCGGTGTCGAGCAGATTCAGCGCGGTCATCACGATGCCGGGGGTACAGAAACCACATTGCACTCCGTGTTTGCGTCGCAGCATCTCTTGGATGGGATGCAGACCGTCCGGAGCCTGCCCTTGCACCCCTTCGATCGTCGTCACTTCGCAGCCGTCGACCTGAACGGCCAGGACGGTGCACGACTTCGCGGCCCGGCCGTCGATGTGGACCGCGCAGGCCCCGCATTGGCTTGTGTCGCAACCGATGTGGGTTCCCGTTAGATTGCGTTCCTCCCGAAGGTGGTGCACGAGCAGGGTCCGCGCGTCCACCTCGCAACTCACCGGTTCCCCGTTGAGCGTGTAGGAGATCGCAATGCGATGCGCATCAGCGGCTGAGCGGTCTGTTGTGATTGCGCCGTGTGTCATGCCTCGGTGCTCCGTTGCGTCGGGGGTGACCAGTGGTGTCGACGCCGCGGACTTCGTCGCGACGCCCGCCGTATGCCGGTGGCAAGGAGTAGCAGTACGACGATCAGCGGTATCGCGACCATCCCGGAACGCCGAGCCACCGCATGGCTCGCGACGGAGAGCAGGTCCAGCGGTTCGGCCGGCCCAAAGTCAGCCTCGCCATACCCGAACGTGGGCTCGGCGGCCCCGGGGGCCGCCAGCTTGTCCGCAGCCAGCTGCTGGGCAAGAGCGTCAGCGAACTGGCCGATGAGCCGGTCGCCGACGTCGGCCATGACGCCGCGGCCGAACTGTGCGGGTTTGCCGGTGAGTTTGAGGTCGGTTTCGAGGTCCACTCGCGTCTGGGCGCCATCGGCGCTCAAGTTCGCGACGACCGTGACAGACGCACGACCGTTCGCCCCGTCTTGCCCCTGTCCCTGCAAGACGATCCGGCGCGTTGCGGCGTCCCGTTCGACGAATGTTGCCTGCCCCCGGTAGGTCAGCGCGATCGGTCCGAGTTTGACCTTGCATCGTCCGGTGATGTCGTTGCCGTCGACCGTGTCGACGGCAGCTCCGGGCATGCAGTGCGCGATTCTCTGAACGTCGTTGAGGACGTCCCATGCCGCGTCGATGTCCTCATCGACGAGGAAAGAGTGCTCCAGTTTCACGTAGTGCCTCCCCGGATTGTCACGTGGTGGCGGTGGCGCTGACGGTGTCAGCGGCCATCCGCCGCAGTGCGGGCTTGTCGGGCTTTCCGACCGGGTTCTTGGGCAGCTCGTCGACAAGTGTGATGGCTTCTGGCACTTTGATTTTCGCCAGGTTGCGACCGCAGTGGGCAGCGAGGCTTTCCACGTCAAGCGTAGAGCCGGGGTAGGCCTGTACGTAGGCAACCGGAACCTCGCCGAAAATCTCGTGGGGGCGTCCGACGACCGCGGCATCCAGCACTCCGTCGAAAGCGGTCAGTACGGACTCGATCTCCTTGGGGTAGATGTTCTCCCCGCCGCGGATGATCATGTCCTTGATCCGCCCGACGATGCGTAGATACCCATCATCGTCCAAGATTCCGACATCGCCGGTGCGTAGCCAGCCGTCCACGATGGTCTCGGCCGTGGCTTCTGGTCGGCCCAGATAGCCGCGCATCAGGACGGGACCGGAGATGACCACTTCGCCCCGCTGACCAGGGGGTAGGAATTCTCCTGTGGGAGAGATGATCTCGATGCGCTGACCGCGCATGGCCGGCCCCACCGAGCCAAGCTTCCTGGGACCGTGAATGGGGTTCACCGCCGAGGCGCAAGTGGCTTCGGTCAAACCATAGCCCTCGACGATGACGATCCCGAAGCGTTCTTGTGTTCGCGTCATCAACTCCTCGGACAGCGGAGCCGCGCCGCATCCGGCAAAGCGCAGCGACGTGGTGTCCGGTTTCACGTCATCAGGCAATGCGACCAGCATCGACAAGACGGAGGGCACCGCGGAGAAGTATGTCGGTCGTAGATTCTCCACCTGCTCGAAGAATCGGCTTACCGAGAACCTGCCTACGATGCTCGTCTGAGCGCCCACCCGAAACGGGCTGAAAGTGCTGAGCATCAGTGCGTTGACGTGGAATAGCGGCAGAATCAACAGGCTGTGATCCTGCGCTGTGAGTCCCATGTGTTCGACAAAAGCGGTTGTCATCGCGTCGATGTTGGCGTGATCGAGCATCACCCCTTTAGGCTTCCCGGTTGATCCACTGGTGTAGATCAGCAATGCCACGTGATCCTTGCTCAACTCCACGGGCCCGGGGCCAGGCCCGAGCTTGAGGAGTTCATCGACGTGAATGGTGGCCCGGCCAGCGCTGGGCGAATCCGGCGATTCGTTGATCACGAGATGAGCGTCGCAGTCGTTGATCTGAAACTCCGCCTCAGCGGCGGTGAACGCCGAATTGACCGGCGTGACAATGCCACCCAACCGCCACGCCGCCAGCATCGCCACCACCAGCTCAACGCGATTGGGCAACATCACCGCCAAGACGCTTTCTTCACCGAAGCCCTGCGCGGCCAGTTGGCCTGCGACTGCCGCCGACCAGTCGTCAAGCTCGCCGTAAGTCAAGGTGACCGCGTCATCGCGCACCGCCGGCGCCGATCGATCCCGGCCAGAGGTCCAGGGTAGATACGGAAAAGTCACAATGCTCCTGAGCGCTCGAATTCGCACTGGCCTCGTCGCCGAGGATGCCGACCACCGCTCGACGTCACCGTTTACCTCAACCGAGACGGTGAAGCGCTTCCAACGTAATGCGCCGAGTTACATGAACACTAGGACGAGTGCGCCAATGACTAGGATCAATCGGACGTGCGCTGCCCGTGAGGATTGCGGCGTCGGTTTGAACCATTCCTCGGCGCTCCCGAACCCGCGCGAAATCACGGTCACCAGACGAAGAGCACCTTCCCGGCACCGTCGGTCCTGGTGGCGTGGAGCAGGGCGTCCTGGTACTGCCCGAGCGGGTAGGTGGCCGCGATGGGAGCGCGCAGGGTGCCGTCGGCGACCAGCGCGGCGAGCGGGGCATAGGCGGCAGCGATCTCGTCGCGGGGAGTCGAGTCCATCCAATGCTTCTGCCAGAAGCCCCGGACGTGGAGATCACGGAAGATGATGTCGGCGGGTGCGACGACAACTGGGGCGCCGCTCATGCCGCCGTAGCTGACGAGTGTGCCGCCGTGGGCGAGCCAAGGAGCGAGTTCGGCGATCACATCTCCGGCGACCGGGTCGAGCAGCAGTGACAATCGTTCGTCGCCGAGTGCCTTCCGAACTTGCTCATCGAGGCCCGGCCCACTGACGACGACGGCATCGGCGCCCGAATCCACCAGCGCGGCCGCGGCCTCGGGCCGACGCACCACATTGAGGGTGCGGACGCCTGCCCGCTTGGCGAGGGCGATGACGTAGTGGCCAACGGCCGAGTTGGCGCCGGTCTGTCCGACCCACGCGCCCGGCGGGAGGTCCACAAAGCTACGGAGCAGAAGATCGGCAGTGATTGGGTTCACGCCCAGCATCGCCAACTGCAGGACGTCGGCCGCCGGATCGACCGCGATGGCATCGCCCTGGTCGATTGCCACCTGGTCTTGCCAAGTGCCGTGCTGCAGAGTGGGGACGATGACGACACGCTCGCCGGTTCGGCCTGGATCGACGCCGGGGCCCACAGCGATGATTCGCCCGACACCCTCGGTGCCCAGGGCGGCGGGCAGCGCCGGACGATGCCCATAACGACCTCTGATCAAGAGCAGATCCGACGGGTTGATTGGGGCGGCCTCCAGTGCAACGAGCACCTGTCCGGTCGCGGGTTCGGGAGGGGCCGACTCGATCAGCTCGGGTGCAATCGTGGGCTTCCCGAAGGCCTTTAGTTGCAATGTCTTCATCGTGACCTCCGGTGCGCTTCTTGACGATACAGTCTAGACGTACTAGTCTAACAGGGTCGCCCGGCCGGGCATGACGGGCTGAAACCATGGTCTCGGAACGACTTTCCTGAACGGATTCCATTCGCTATGACCACCTCTTCCGGACGGATCGGATGTCGGTAAGCGCCGAGACTGTTCAAGCAGGCGTCCGTGTTCTGACGATCGACAGACCCGCCAAACGCAACGCTTTCGACATCCGCATGTATGAGGCGCTGGCCGAGGGCGTTTCGGACGCCGACCGTGATCCGGATGTACGCGTCATGGTGATTACCGGACGCGGTGGCGTCTTCACGAGCGGCAACGACCTGGCCGACTTCCGGGATCATCCCGACTCAGTGGCGCCGTTCGCCCTGCTGCGCACCCTCGTCGAGGCAGAGAAACCTATCGTCGCGGCGGTCGAAGGATTTGCGGTCGGCATCGGAGCGAGCATGCTCCTGCATTGCGACTTGGCTTTCGCGGGTCGCTCGACCGTTTCTCGCTGCCTTTCGTGAAACTCGGTCTCAGCCCGGAAGGCGCGTCAACCCTGTTGCTACCGCGCATCGCCGGCATCAAAACGGCCACGGAGTTATTGATGCTCGGAGACAAGTTCGATGCCGACCGAGCCGAAAAAGCCGGCCTGATAAACCATCTCGTCGACGATGGGCAAGCACTATCCGCAGCACTCGCGGCCGCTATGTCGCTGCAGGCGTTGCCCACCGAATCGGTGCGGATCACCAAGCGCTTGCTCCATCGCGACAAACCCGACATTCTGCAAGTAATCGACGAGGAGTCTGAGCTGTTTCGGCAGCGCACTCATTCAGTGGAAGCCAAGGAAGCAATCGCACGTTTCCTGAAGTAGCCATCGTCGGCCAGCGCTGCGGGTCAGACCCGCAAACACGGTGCCTCGTCATCGTTTTCGGTGCTCGACGATGGTCAACAGGATGCCGATGAGTGCGGCACTCACGCCAGCAGCGGCGAGCAGTGCCCAGCCGGCCTGGATGGAGTCAAGTTCTGCCGGAGAGTCCAAGATGTCGGCACCAATGACCGTAACGACGAGCGCGATGCCCAGCACCGACCCGACCTGTCGGGCGGTGTTCAAAAGCGAGGCACCTGAACCCCACTGAGATGCGGGGAGCGCGGAGCCGATGACGGAAGACAGAACGGGCAGGACGAGACCTATCCCCAACCCCGTCAATAGCTGACCCGGCAGCAGACCGACCGCGTAGTTCTCGGTAGGCCCGAGCCGCCATAACCACCACACCGAGCCGCCGGCGAAAAGCGCGGCACCCGCTGTGGCTACTGGGCCGACCCCGAAGCGGGCGGTGATGGAACCGGCCAGCCTCGCCACGATGACCACGACGAGAGGGCCTACGGCCAGCGCGATCCCAGCGCCTAGTGCGGACCAACCGCGGGTAGAGGTCAAGTAGATGACGTTGATCAAGAGCATGCCTGCGAAGCCGCACGAGAATGTCAACAGCATCGCGGTGGCCAGCGCGAACCTGGGCACCCGCAACACCACGAGGTCCAGCGCCGGCACGGGGTGCCGACGGGAGCGAACGACGACCGCGACCAGCCCCAGCGCTGCAACAACTAAGCCTGCGAGCACTTCGGTTGTGCCCCAACCATGCTCGGGCACTTCGACGAGCGCATAGGCCAAGGCGCCGACCCCAAGGACCAGCAACACCGCTCCGAGCAGGTCGGGCCTGCCGATGCGTTCGACGTCCGGTTCTCGCAGGTATCTCGCCGCGGCGAGAAAGGTAACGATGCCGATGGGTACGTTGACGAGGAACACCCACTGCCACGCCGCCGCAACGAGCAGCCCGCCGAGCGGCGGACCAAGCGCGGCGGCGACAGCCCCCACCGATGCCCACGTTCCTACCGCGCTTGCCCGGTGTTGCGCCGGCCACGCAGCGAGCAGCAAGGATAACGAGGTGGGCGTCACAAAGGCCGCCCCTATGCCCTGTACCACGCGGGCCGCAACGAGCGCCCAGACGCTCGGCGCCAGCGCGCAGGCTGCTGAGGCGAGGGTGAATATGGCAAGCCCGACGAGGAACACTCGTCGATGGCCATAGCGGTCGGCGAGGCGGCCGGACAACGCCAGAACTGCGGCGAAGACGACCGTATAACCGTTGAGGATCCACGACATCTGACTGAAGTCGGTGCCCGGAAACGCGGCACTGATCGACGGGAACGCGATGTTGACGATGAACAGATCAAGGGTGGCCAGGAATGCCGCCGCAGAAGTGATCGACAGTACGGCGCCCCGCTGTGCGTAACTCTTGCCGTAGGCATTCCTCGACCTCAGTAAGGCTCGCATGTGGTCGACGCGGCAGCTGGGCGCCGCTGTCAACGTCCTTCGAAAACCACCTCGTGGTGGTTCTGAATGAACTTGCGTGCTCCCTGCTCGAGCAGGAGACCGACGGCGTTTTGCATGTCGCGGGTTTCATACAGGCTGGTCGCCTCGTCGAGCACAACTGGGTCTGTCGCGCGCGAGTTATGCGTGAGCGCATGGCGAATGATGCGCTTCGTCTGGGCGTGCGCCACCGTCGGTCCATTTGCGATCTTCTTGGCGACTGTCAGGGCGGTGCTGTGCAGCTCAGCAAGGGGAACCACGCGATTGACGATGTTCCATTGAGCGAACTGCTCGGCGCTGTAATGATCTGTGGTGTACACGATCTCGCGCGCAATCGCCGGCCCGCAGCGCTCAGCCAACCGGTAGGCGCCACCAAGGAATGTCGTCGCACCGATCATTGCCTCAACCTGCGAGAAGACCGTGTCGTCAGAGGCGAAGATGAAGTCACAGGCCAGCGCCAATTCCAGGCCGGCCGCAAAGCAGAACCCGTTGACCGCGGCGATGATTGGGAATGGGGCGTCCTCCAGTTCGGCAATCAACTCCATTGCACCGGACAGCAAGTCGCGCCCTTCCTGCTGGGTCTTCCCGTGGAACAGCGAGACGTCTGCACCTCCGGAGAACAGCGGCGCATCACTCTTGATCACCATCGCTCGGGCACCGTCTGCAGTGGCCTTTTGCACGGCGTCTCGCAAGCCCGTGATTTGGGCCTCATCGAAGAGTTCGGCTGGCGGGTTGACCGTGGTAACAATCGCCACGCCGTCCGTCAGATCAAGATCCACACGACTCATTGCATCTCCTGCTGTTAGGAACCGGTACACTCAAGCGATTAGACTAAACCGTCTAGACGGTATCGTCAAGAGACCCGGTCGCCAGTGGGGATGCTGGGTCAATACGTACCTCGATACCCCCGTGCGAGAACGCGTAAGGCCCGTAGGACAGTACGATTTTCGCGACCCGTCATCGGCTCGATGACCAAGCGTCAACTACATGTAATCCAGACAGTAGGCATTGGTGCGCAGCCTATTTCAGTGATCGCTGTCCCGCCGGCCGCACATCACCGTTCAAGCGCTGACGATTTTCAAGGTCCGGTGAGTTCCATGGGCCTCGCGGTAGTCGCCCGGCGACAGCGACATTTGTCGCCGGAATTCTCGACCGAGGTGGCTGGCGTCGCAGAATCCCCAGCGGTGCGCGATCGCGGCGATCGAGAGGTTTGTGTTCACCAGGTCGGCTCTTGCGGCGGCCAGTCGGTGCTTTCGGACGATGGCTCCAACGGTGTCTCCGGTGCCTTCGAAGGCGCGGTGGACGGTTCTGGGCGCAACGTTGTGTGCCGCAGCGAGATCCTGGACTTTGATGGCGCCGGCCGAGAGGTGGTTCACGATCCAGGTCTCGAGCTGTCGCCGCAGCAGCGGCATTAGCTCGCCCTCGCCCACCTCGGGGCGCTCACTGGCCCGGATCATCCCGGCGATCAAGGTCAGTAGGGCGTTGCGGGCGGCCTCGATCTCCACCGATGACATGCGACCGTATTGGCCGTCGATGCCGGTGAGGAAGTCCTGCAGGAGCGTGGCTAGTGGATTTTCTGCGGTGTCCATGAGTAGGCACTCGGGTAGGCGGCTGCCCGTGTCGAACGGGGTAAGGGCCGTCATGGGCACTTTGATGGTGCGTTTGCTCAGTCGATCGGGGATGACGAAGCTGCCCGTGGCCCGGGTGCTGGTGATCAGGACCGCCCCGGGTCGAAGCGCGACGGTCTGGTCTGAGAATTCGAGGATTTGTTTGCCTGCGGAGACTGTGAAGACCAGCAAGGCGTCATCGTCGCGTCGCGCGTAATTGTTGCCTCGAACGCCCTCGATCGGGGGGCCTTCCCAATCGGTGATGAGCAGATCGCCGAGGTCGCGGATCTTGAAGGAGCCGAAGTTTCCGACCCACTCCTTGCGCCGCAAGTTCGTGCTGAAAATGCGATCGCGAATGGCGGCCCTCCAATGAAAGTCCTGCTCTTCCAATGCCGCTCGGTCACGGCGGGGCAAAGTTGATTGGGCTAGTGTCACGGCCTGCCTCCTGCCGGTTCTGCTGGTAGATCTGGACAGACGGTCTCGCTCTGGCCGGGCTTTGCGACTCGGCTTCGGCAACGTCGCTGATCCTGTAGTTTCCTCGGATACATCTGCCATTACTTGTCTCAACGCGACAAGGATCTGTCTTTGCGTGACACCGACCTGCCAATCCGGGCGTCTACTGTTCGCGGGCGTACCGCAGATCGACCCAGCCCCTCTGCTCGACGACGTTCTCGGATGCTACGTCGTGAGTGTCGAGTCAGCGCTGCGCCTAGATCGCAAATACCTCGCCACCGCTTCGGCACGATTGGATGCCCGCAGCTTCCGGAGAATGTGCTGAACGTGTGATTTGACGGTTACTTCCGTGATGAACAGCGCCTCGCCGATGGCCACATTGGTGGCTCCTGAGGCGATCATGTCGAGCACCTCGATCTCCCGGCGGGTCAGGAGCGAAAGCGCACCGGTCTGAGCGGCGCTATCAAGCCGGCGCAGTTCCTGCTGCGCGGGGCTCGCCGGCTCCGCGGGCGACGAGGGTCGCGTGAAATCGACGGTGTCCTCGACAAGTTCATCGAAGTAGCCCGATTCCGGTACAGAGCAACTCGCGCATCTTCGCCTCATGGACGCGAATGCGCTCGGTGAGTTCGCTCGCGCTCGAGTACCATCGCGAGGCCTTCGGCGAACGCGGCGAGGATCGGCTCGGTCTCCCGAGTCGACACCGCCCGTCCGGCCGATCGGCGTGGATGATTGCCACCGCGCGGCCGGCGACTGTCATCGGCGCGGCCACGTAGGCGCGACAGTCCAGGGCGATCATGATTGGCTTGTAGGTCAGAGGATGGCTCAGGGCATCCCGGGCCAGGACGGGCTGGCGGCGCCGCAGAATCTCACCTTCGTGGAAGGTATGGGTGACCACCGGAGGGTCTTCGCGCCAGAAGTTGAGACGCTGGTTGAAGTCTTTGTTATCCGGGTCCGCATGCCATGCGATCGGAATGAGCTGCGACCCGGCGACGCGGGAGATCACCACACGGCTGAACCCGCAGCTATCCACGAGCTCGGCGGCGCCAGCTGCAGCAGCTCCGCCGGGAGTGATGATCGACCGCAGCCGTAGAAGACCGAGGCGTAGGCCCTCGATCGACTCTACGGCCGTGGACTTGCGCTTACCCACCTCGTCGTGGGTGATCTCATCGATGAGACTCATCTACGGAGTGGAGCGCCGTTGAGTGATGTTCTTGATTTCCAAGGCCGTACACACCTGTCGCAATTCTGTCGCCGCTGAATAGATTTCACGCTAGGGATGAGGAAACCCGAAACGCTAGAACAAGTGTGCCAATCGATGGTACTGCGGTGCCAACCCATCGGTTCTACAGCCATGGCCCGCGAATCTTTATCCGGGACTGAGCGATGTGGGCTACCCCTTAACGGCTTCGGCAGGACAGATCGATCGCTCGCTTGAGCACCTTGCCCGTCGGCCCGAGCGGAAGTTCATCGACGATCCGCACGATTCGGGGGTAGTTGTAGCCGCCATCCGCTCTTTGACGAACTCGGCGATCTCGTCGCCGTCGCGTTAACACCGGGTTTAGCATCACGATTGCCGCGACCTCCTCGCCGACCTTGTCGTCGGGGACGCCGATCACCGCGGACAGCTGCACCGCTGGATGCTCGCTGAGCACGGTTTCGATGTCCGACGGATAGACGTTGTGGCCGTTGCGGATGATGAGGTCCTTCTTCCGGTCCACGATCTTGACGAAACCGTCCTCGTCGATCGAGGCCAAATCACCCGTCGCGAACCAGCCGTCGGGGTCGATCGCGGCCGCCGTGGCGTCCGGCCGGCCGAAGTACCCCGACATCACGGCGTGCCCGCGTACCTGAAGCTCGCCAACGGTGCCGTCCGCCAACGGCGTGCCTTCGTCGTCGACCACCCGCTGCTCGATACCCCACAACGGTGGACCCACGGTGCCCTTCTTCGCCTGATTCGGCCGACACACATGAGTTATTGGCGAGGTCTCAGAAAGGCCATAGCCCTCAAGCACCGGCACCTTTAGCTCGCGTTCGAGTTCCTCATGCAGTCCAGCTGCCAGCCCGCTGCCGCCCGAGGCCAGCCATCGAAGCGAGGACAGGTCCCGCCGCCGAGATTGTTGTTCCGCCAGCACCGCCGCGTGCATGCTCGGCACCCCCATGAACAGAGTGATTCTGTGACGCTCGATGAGGTCCAGGGCTTCGCCTGCCTCGAAGCGAGGCTGGAGCACCAACTCGACGCCTGAGTGCAGGCCCGCGTTCATCACGCAGGTTTGACCGAAGGAATGAAAGAACGGCAACGCCGCCAGGGCGACATCACCCTGCCTCAGACCTACCGCGTCACCGAATATGCGCGCATTCCACATCAGGTTGTCGTGGGTCAGCGCTGCGCCTTTCGGCGAGCCGGTGGTGCCAGACGTGTAGATGATCACCGCAATGTCGGAAGAATCGGTACACGCGATCTCGTCGTCACCAGCTGCCGCCGCTGCGCTCTCGAGCAGGTCGGGCAGCCCGGTCGCCGGCCCGCCCGGCGGTCCGGCGGAGTAGACCAGTCGCACACCGCAGGCCTCCGCGGCCTTCGCGGCCGCCTCGTGAAAGCCACTCCATGCGACGACAACCGTTGGCTTGCAGTCACGGAAGATGTACTCGAACTCGACCGCACTCATCAATGGGGACAACGGAACTGCGGTTGCACCGGTCCGAAGGGCTCCGTAGTAGACCACGGGGAAGTGCAGCACATTCGGCATCACGAAGGCGACCCGATGCCCGGGCCCCACGCCCTCGCCCGAAAACAATCGAGCGCACTGCGTGGCGAGATTGTCGAGGACCTCGACCGTCACCGCGAGATCACCGCACCTCAGCGCAATGCGCTCAGGATCGGCGGTGGTCGCGCCCGGACAAGATCTGGGCAACGTTGAGCACCCTGCACCTCCTATATGTAAGTCGACCTCAAACCTAAGGAGGACGACGGCCATTGAAAACCGTTGTTCGAAGGACATGGATCCGGCGGTAGGAGGATGTTGCGTGGCTCACAGCGGTCATAGCATCGGCACCATCGTCGAAGAGAGGTTCAAATATGCGCATCGAGGATGCCGACGTTGTCGTCGTCGGGTGCCGGCCGGCCGGCGCGAGTACCGCGATCGTCCTGGCGCAACACGGGCGAAAGGTGATTGCGCTCGACCGCGCAAAGTTTCCCTCGGACACGCTGTCGACACACCTCATGACACCGACGGTGGTCGCGACGGTTCGGCGTCTGGGTGCACTCGACCGCGTTCTGGCGACCGGGGCTCCGCCGCTGCATAGCTTCCGGATGTACGCCGAAGACTATGAGCCCGAATGCCACTATCAGACGCCCGAGGGAATCGACTACGGGATCAACGTCCGGCGGCCCGACTTCGACGCCGCACTCGTGGACACGGCGCGAGAAAGCGGAGTGGACGTCCGGGAGGGCACCAAGGCGGTGCGGCCTTTCTGGGCCGGCGGCCGCTTGTCCGGCGTGTGGACCAAGAGCGACTCGGGTGAAGAGGTACTGATACGGGCGCGTGCGGTGATCGGCGCGGACGGCAGGCGCTCGACGGTGGCAGGCTGGGTAGGTTCGACTGAGCCGTACCGCATTTGGCCGAATCAACGCGGGATGGTCTGGTATTACGTCGATGACCCGCGGCCGGTGCGTGACTCGTGGCTGATGACCCGGGTGGGCGACACGATCGGTTTTCACTTCCCCTGCAATGACGGTGCGCTGGTGCTTTTGATGCCCCCTCGAGCAGACATCGCCAAGTTCCGGTCCGATCCCGACGGCATGTGGGCGGCCAAGCTGGCCATGCTGCCGCGACTGCGCGAGCTGGTGCAGGGGGTGAATGTGCAGACCAAGCAGCGGCATACCGAAGACTTACCCAGCTACTTCAGGATCTCCTCCGGACCGGGGTGGGCGCTGGTGGGGGACGCCGGGCACTTCAAGGATCCGGTGATCGCCCACGGCATGCATGACGCGGTCCTGTGGGCCACCGTACTGGGCGACAAACTCGGGCCCGTCCTCGATAAGGATGACAGCAGCATCGATAAGGCGTTGCGCTCCTACGAGCGAGAGCGTGATCGCGGCGTCTTGCCCAGTCTGTATCTCGCGGGCCGGTACACCCGTACCCATTCCCTCGCCGCCCCAGAGGCCGAGCTGTGGCGGGAGTTGGAAACCAGCCAGTCGTTCAAGCAAGAGTTCGGCAACGCGTACACGCGGACTCTCTCGTTGGATCGCCTGTTTTCGTTTCGGCGGCTTGCTCGATGGTCGGCGAAATCGCTGATCCGCTCACGCGAGGACCGTGCCGGGACCTTACGGTTCAGTGCAGCAGAGCTCAAGCTGAAATTCTCGTTCCTCAGGGATAAGACCGAAGTCGCGCTGCGCGGGCGGGCGCGGGCCGCCAACGCGCGCCGTTGGCGCGACGGCTGGTCGGACGCGGTTGTTCTGGGCCGCCGCACCGTCGTCACGAGGAATGCACCACGGACTTCGGGTTACCACGGGAAGGGCGCTTCCCGGCCGGTTCCGGCCTTCAACGAGGCGGTGGGCTTACTCACCGCTGCCCGCAACGACCATGACAACCTCGCGAGCCTGGAGACACGATGACCACATCACCCAATGGCAAGACAACGCAGCGCAAGACGCTGCGAATCGCGGTCGTCCAACCGCACCTCGCCGTCGGCGCGGTGGAGATGAACCTCCGTCTTTGCGCGTCGTTGGTCCGGGAAGCCTCGGTGATGCATTCGCCGGACGTCATCCTGCTGCCCGAGGCGATGACCTCACCCAACATGTTCAATCGGTCGTTGCGGCGAGTTCCGCAGCCGGTCGATGGTGCTCCGTACCAGATGATCCAACGGCTCGCCAAAGAACTCCACTGCACGGTGGGCGGGGGTTTTCTGTCGGTGCGGGGGCAACACGCTCGGCACACCTACGTACTCGCCGAACCTGACGGCACCACCCACCTCCACGACAAAGATGAGCCTTCGATGTGGGAAACCAACTTCTACACCGCAGGCAAGGACCAGGGACTGGCCTCCACGAGTTTCGGCAACGTCGGCTTGGCCATGGGATTCGAGTGGGGGCGATCGCGTACCGCCAGGCGGCTACGCAACAAGGTCGACGTCGTGTTGGGCGGGTCGTGTTGGTGGGGAGGTCCGACGTGGCCGGTGATGCGTGAATGGTTGGCCCGCGATCATCAGTACAACGCCCTGATGTGCGCTGAAGCGCCGGCGAGGATGGCCCGAATGGTCGGCGCTCCCATCGCGGTCGCACAGCATGTGGGACAGGTCGATTCGGAAACACCGATGCTTCCAGGCATCGGGTGGTCGACGATGTGCAGCGGCGAATCGCAGATTGTCGACGCCTCGGGCACCGTCCTCGCGCGCCTGGGTCCCGAGGACTACAACGCAATTGCCTGTGCCGAGGTGGAGATCGGTCCAAAGGAGCCCGTCCAGCCGATTCCCATCGGCTTCTGGGCGCAACCGATGGCGGGAATCGTCCAGGGCATCTGGCACTACCAAAAGCTGCATGGCCGTATCTCATACAAGGTTCGGCACGCACTCGGTGGGTTCCCCTGGCAACAGGATCCGCCCACGGATCTGCCGAACTACAACCCGGCCGGCGCATCGTCGGAGCTCACGCTGGGCGACCTGGCCGACGGACCCGTCGAAGAAGCGATGACGGCGAACGCTGGTGACGGCGAGGCCCAGCTGATACGACCCAGTCCGCAGAAGTGAACTGGCCCATCCATGGGGTAGCGCGGGTTGACCGTGAATCGGATCGGATCTGCCTGCCTTTGCCTCGAGCAAGCGATTTAGAGAAGGAACGTTGATGACTACCACTGATAAGGGCAAAACCGATTCGGGGGCGCGAGTGGGTAACGGCACGCTGAGCGTGGCGGGCAGCGATCACGCGGAATCGATCGTTGCGGGTGAGCTCGGGGAGGTGTTTGCGCGTCAGCGTGCGGCGTTCGACCGCAACCCGGCGCCGTCGCTGCATCAGCGCAGGGCCACCCTGCTCAAGCTGGAGCAGCTGATCGAACAGAATAGCCAGATTCTGGCCGAGGCCGCCAACGCAGATTTCGGCACCAGGTCCGGGTTTGAGACCGAGATGTCGGAAGTTGTGGGCACGATCAGCATCATTCGCTTTATGCGGCGCCGGCTTCGGTCGTGGATGGCGCCGCGGCGCCGGTCGGTGTCGGTGTGGTACATGCCGGCCAAGAACCGGGTCGAGCCCCGACCAGTGGGTGTTGTGGGTGTGGTCTCGCCGTGGAACTTCCCGCTGAACCTGGCGCTGGTTCCGGCGGCGACCGCGCTGGCCGCGGGTAACCGGGTGATGCTCAAGGTCAGTGAGTTCACCCCGCACACCTCGGCGGTGCTCAAGCGGCTGATCGAGGAGAACTTCAGCCCGGATCTGTTCTATGTCACCGATGGTGGCGGTGAGGTCGCCTCGCGGTTCACCACGCTGCCGTTTGACCATCTGTTGTTCACCGGCTCGACCCAGGTCGGCAAGGTCGTGGCCAAAGCCGCCGCCGAAAACTTGACCCCGGTGACCCTGGAACTGGGCGGCAAAAGCCCGGTGATCGTTGACGAGGACTACTCCCTCGAGCGCGCCGCCGCCACGGTCGCATGGGCCAAGGTCTTCAACGGCGGTCAAGTCTGTGTCGCGCCGGACTACGTGCTGGTGCCGCGTGGCCGTGAGAAGGAGTTCGCGATCGCTGCGCGCGAGGCAGCCCGCAAGCTCTACCCGAAAGCTGCCGGAAACCCGCAATACACCGCGATTCTCAATCAACGACACTACGATCGGGTCACCGGCTACATCACCGAAGCTGCGGCATTGGGCGCAGAAGTGATCACCGCCGAGGATCCCGAGTTGGGCCGGCAGGGGCGTCAGCTTCCGCTGACCATGATCATCAACCCGCCCGAGGACTCAACAGTGATGCAAGACGAGATCTTCGGACCTGCTCTGCCGATCATCGGATACGACACCGACCAGAGCGCAATCAATTTCGTGAATTCCAGGCCCACCCCGCTGGCGCTGTATCTGCTCAGCAATGGCAAGCGCCGTCAGCAGCAATGGTTGACCCGCATCCCCAGCGGCAGCGCTGTGGTCAACGACCTGATAGTCGGCTACCTGCAAAACGACCTGCCCTTCGGCGGCCTCGGAGGATCCGGCTACGGCGCGTACCACGGACGCGAAGGATTCGACGCCATGTCACACCTGCGCCCAGTCATGTACCAAAGACACATCTTCGGACGCACCGGCGTCCAAATGCTCTACCCCCCTTACGACAACATCATCGCCGACGTACTACTCAAACTCATGCGCCGCATCTAGTGAGCGGTTCAACAACGCTTCATTTACGGTGTGCCGCCGAGGATTCCGTAAGCCGAGAAAAGGACACCTACATGAGCACGTGGACCCTAGACCAATTGAGTGGGGCAGTCGGTACGCATCTGGGCTACAGCGACTGGCACACCATCACCCAGGAGCAGATCAATCAGTTCGCCGACGCCACTGGTGACCACCAGTGGATACACACCGATCCGCAAAAAGCCGCCGATGGGCCCTTCGGAACCACGATCGCTCACGGATACCTGGTGTTATCGCATATCCCACTATTTCTCAGAGAGGCGTTTGAGATAGGTGGATTGACGATGGCAGTCAACTACGGCAGCAACAAGGTTCGCTACTCAGCACCTGTCCCCGTGGGGTCGAAACTCCGTGCTGGTGTGGAACTCATCGAACTCACAGAGCGGCCGAACGGGACAATGGCTGTCATGCGAGTGACCATCGAACGCGACGGTGCGGACAGGCCGGCGTGCGTGGCTGAAGTGGTATCGCTGTTGGTGCCATGATGAATTGCCGCCGAAGCGGCAACTCAGGAACGATGACCTCACCGGGCACCGGGCTCGTCAGATCTCCTCAACCGACGTGCGGGGCGTAGTCCGGGGCATAAAGGCGGTCGATAAGGGTCTGATAGCGCTGCTCAATCACGGAGCGTCGCACTTTGAATGTGGGGGTCAACTCGCCTGATTCAACGGTGAACGGCGCGTCGACCGGCGCGAAGCGCTTTATCTGCTCCGGTCGCGACAGATGGGCGTTAGCTTCACCGATGATCATCTCGAGGTGTGACTGGATGGTCGCATTGTCGAGAAGCGCGTTCATGGCGGTAACACCAAGTCCATTCTCTTGAGCGAACGAGCGCAGCGCCGGCTCGTTAAGCTCCAACAGCGCAATCAAATACGGCCGCGAGTCGCCGATCACCACCGCTCGGTCGATGAACGAAGAATCGTCGAGTAGTGCCTCAATCGGGCCGGGGGCAATGTTCTTGCCGGCAGCGTTGATGATGAGATTCTTCTTGCGGTCGGTGACGAAGAGTCGCCCGTCGGGCTCGAGCCGTCCAATATCACCGGTGTGCAGCCATCCCTGTTGGTCGTAGAGCTGCGCCGTCTCGTCGGGACGATTGCGATAGCCCGGTGTGGTAGTCGCCGGTGAGCGGAGAAGAATTTCGCCGTCGGCAGCGATGCGGATTTCGCAGCCCGGCAGCGCAGTGCCTACCCCAGCGCCACAACGGCCCGGCCGTTGGACAACCGATACGCCGGCAGTCTCGGTGAGTCCGTACGCCTGGTGGACGCGGATACCCAGCGACGCGAAATAGTCCAGCAGCGCCGGGGCCATAGGCGCCGCACTGCAACTGGGCATCACAGTCGCATCGAGCCCGATTTCCCTTCGGACGACTGACAACAGCGCATTGGCGTGTTCCGCCCCATCGGCTAGACCGGTAGCCGTGCCTCCATTCTCGTTGCAGTCAGACCGCCATTGGCTCAACAGGATCAGGCGGACCCGGTCGATGTCGTCTTGCCCCTCTGCGCTATTGCTGGCTATGACGGAGTCAGCGAGGTCGCGCAACTTCTCCCATACGCGTGGCACACCGAGGAAGAATGTGGGCCGATGTTGGCGAAGGCTCGTCCCAAGTGCGGCCGGATCCGGACAGCAAAATACGTGGCCGCCCACCCGCAGCGGCATATACAGACTCCATATCCGTTCGGCCAGATGGGCAAGGGGTAAGTACGACACGGATCGGTACGGAAAATTGAAAGATCCGGTCCCAATTAGTGCGTCCATCTCACAGCTGACGTTGCGGTGAGTCAGCACAACGCCTTTGGACGGCCCGGTGGTGCCTGAGGTGTAGACGTAGACCAGGGGAGCGTCGGGATCAATCATCGTACTGTGGCGGGTGAGGTCACCGGCGTATTCACTGCGCGCGGCGCGGCCCTGCCTTCGGAGTTGCTCAAAAGTCATCATGGGGCCACTCGGCGGCCCTTGTAATTCAATTCGGTCGAGGACAATCAGACGCACAGGGCGGCGCTGCATCATCGGTAGGGAAGCGACCCGCTCGGCTGACGATCCGTCTTCGACGACGATGACGGTCGGCGCAGCATCGCCAAGGACGTGTTCAAGCTGCGAGTCGGACAGTGTGAGATACACGCTCGTCGACGCAGCGCCGCAAAGGGTAGCCGCGACATCGGCAATCAGATGCTCGGGTCGATTCGTCGCCAGGATCGCGACCGTGTCCCGTGGCTTCACACCGCAGGCCAGGAAACCGGTAGCGGTCTCCTGGACGGCTTCGCGGTATTCGCGCCAACTCAGCGAACGTACAGCCGTACCGTGCATCCAGGAGATGGCGGGCGCGTGCGGCCGTCTCCGCGCGTGTTGATCCAGCAGCGAAGCCGGCGTATGTATCCGCATTCCTGCTCGGGCGTTCATAATTGATGTGGCTGCCGGTTTTGTCTGAGCGATGGAATCACTTCACCGCCAGCGCATTAAGAGGCGAGCCGACAGCACCCGTGATGGGCAGCGGCGGCGCGGAAAGCAAGAACTCGTAAACGCCGTCCCGGCCGCAGTCATTGCCGATCGCTTCGAGATCCCAGATCTCGCCGAACGGGATGCCCATGTGAACCAGCGCAACGATGTGCAGCGGCTGGAACAAGTCGACCTCGTTCGGTCGGACCTCGGCGCCCCAGGTGTCCGTGGCGATGGCGGCGATGTCATGCTCGTACAGCCACGGCGCGGTGTGCAGCGACAGGCCGGGTGCGGGACCACCGTTGTAGTCGCCCCACTGTCCGCGGCGGGCCTCCAGCATGCCGGTGCGGACGATCACGCAGTCTCCCTTGCGTACCTCGACGCCCTGGGACTCGGCGGTGCGGTCCAGATCATCGGTCGCTGATGGCGTAGCCCGGTTCGAGAGCGTCCACCCTGTGGTGGCGGGCCACGTCGAGCAGCACGCCGCGCATGACGAATGTCTCGCGGTGCTTTTCGATGCCGCACCGTTGCGCGCCCTGGGCGGTGACCGCGTCCGCCGGATAACCGTTGTACATCCGGCCGCGCCAGAAGATGTGGGCGAGCGCGTCCCACTGGCTCCCGGCCTGATTGGGCATCAAGAGCACGTCGTCGGAGTACCCGAAGCCTTTCGAGTCACCGAAGCCGCCGGGCAGCTCGTGCTGCGCACCCATCATGTAGTCGGTTCCGGTGGCGGTCATGACGTTGAGCGGGTTGGCCCGGATATCACCGGTCTGCGGGCCGCGCAGGTTGTAAGGCAGGGTCATCGAGATGACCCTGCCTTGGCGGACCAATTGTGCTGCGGCGACGACCTGTTCGGGACCGACGTGGTTCAGCGTGCCGAGTTCGTCATCGGCGCCCCAGCGGCCCCAGTTGGAGTACTTCGCGATGTAGTCGTCGATGACGTCGTCACCCTTGAACGGGACTTCGACTTCCGGTGAGAGGGTCATGGCATGCACCTTTCGAGTGGCGCCGGGGGGTGCCATCGCACCCCCCGGCGCGCCCGTTGCATCCCTACCGCGTCCCGGGACAGAACGAGTCGGGAAGTCAGGCGACCTCGAACAGCCCGGCCGCGCCCATGCCTGTCGCCGCGCACATTGTCACGACGACGTACTTCGCACCGCGTCGCTTGCCTTCGATCAACGCGTGCCCGGTCATCCGCGCACCGCTCATTCCGTAGGGATGGCCGATCGAAATCGCACCGCCGCTGACGTTGAGGACTTCGTCGTCGATGCCGAGCTTGTCGCGGCAGTAGACCGTCTGCACGGCGAAAGCCTCATTGAGTTCCCACAGACCGATGTCGTCGATGCTGAGACCGAATCGATCCAACAGTGCAGGAACCGCGAAGATGGGACCGATGCCCATCTCGTCGGGCTCCAGACCGACGCTGGTGTAGCCGCGGAAGTACCCCAAGGGCTGCAGCCCTTTACGTTCGGCCTCTTCGCCGCTCATCACGATGACGGCAGACGCCCCATCCGAGAGTTGACTGGCGTTGCCGGCGGTGACGCAGCCATCGGGACGGGCGACCGGCTTGAGCGACTTGAAGTCCTTCGAGTGTGGTGCTCGGGCCGGTTTCCCTCATCCTGCGTCAGGGTGACGGTCTCGAAAGACTCTGCGCCGGTTTCCTTGTCGACGACGCGTTTGATCGACTCCATCGGCACGATTTCCTGATCGAAGCGTCCTTCGGACTGCGCCAGAGCGGTGCGCTGCTGGCTTTGCAGAGAGTAGCCGTCCTGCGACTCTCGGCTGACGCCGTACCGGTCGTACACCACCTCGGCGGTCTGGAGCATGTGCATGTAGTAGTCGGGCTTGTGCTGCTGAATCCATGGCTCCGCGACCATCGGGTCGACCCCTGGTATCTGACCCTGGCTGATGGTTTCGACGCCGCCAGCCGCAACGACATTGAGCCCCTCGTTGAGCACCTTGTAGGAACCGACCGCGATGGCTTCCAGTCCCGAAGCACAGAACTTGTTCACGGTGAGCCCCGGTGTCGTAACAGGGATTTCGGCGCGGATCGCGATGGCGCGGGCAATGTTCCGCTCCGCCGCGAGCCGGCGGCATGGCCACCCCCATGACGATGTCCTGCACCTCGGCCGGGTCAATTCCGGCCTTGTCGATGGCATGCTTGACCGCATGTCCACCCATCGTGGCGGGGTGGGTGTCGTTGAAGGCACCCCGATAAGCCTTTCCGATCGGGGTGCGGGCGGTTGAAACGATGACAGCTTCACGCATTTTGAATCCTCAGGTGATGGATCGATAAGTGTTGTAGGCAGAGAGTTTTGGGGAAGTTCAGCGGCCCACGTAGTTGCCGGCGCGCTTCTCCTTGAATGACGCCAGTCCCTCGGCCGCGTCCTGTGTGCCGAGGATGTGGGTACGCAACGGCGCGATCGCGTCCAAGCCGGACTGCAGTCCCTCGTCGTGGACTCGCCGGGCGACAGCGAGGGTGTGGCGTACGCCGATCGGCGCAGCGCTCGCGATCGCCGTCGCCAATTCGATCGCCCGCTCCTTGAGCCGGTCGGCCGGGAACCACTTCCTGAATCAACCCGATCCGAAGCGCTTCCTGGTCATCGAGCATGTCTCCGGTGAGCAGGTAGCGCATGGCATTCCCCCAGCCGACGCGATCACTCCAGCGGGCGGCGCCACCCCCGAATGCAAACAGGCCGCGAGCAACCTCAGGCTGCCCGATGAAAGTGCCCTCGGCGGCGATGATCATGTCGCCGCACAGCGCCAACTCGAGCCCGCCCGCGAAGCACATGCCATGAACGGCCGTGATCAGCGGCTTGGATAGGCGGGCGCCCTCGGTTCCGAAGGGGTCGTACTCGTCGGGGCCGTAATTCATGCCGCCGCTCTCCGTCAGTTCATGGAGCCGGGTCAAGTCGGCGCCCGCGCTGTACACGGCGCCCTCCCCGTACAACACGGCACAACGCAGGTTGTCATCTTTGTCGTAGCGGGAGTAGATGGCAGAAAGCTCGGCGAACATCTCAGGCGTCAAGGCGTTCCGCTTTGTCGGTCGGTTCAGTCCGATCAGCAACACATGCCCTTGGACCTCGGTGACCACGCCACCGGTCGCTTGATCCTGTCCTGCCTGTACCTCGACTGCACTGCCCGACATCTGCGGTCCTCTCTTTGGGGTTCGTCACTAATGACGGTACGAACCAGCCTCTTTCTCGAATAGAACAAACACGCCTGACGGTGGTACGCGAGCGCCAGCGTCTTCGGCCGGTCGGATTCGTCGCAGGAACGCTTGACGGACCCGTCTAGACGTTCTAGTCTAGACTTCGGCCGTGCACCGCCTGCTGCACATCGTTGGTGGGTCTATCGCCCTGCTGCGGATCCATCGAAATAGTAGGAAGTGCGCAATGACGAACATCGCCCTGGACGTCTTCACCTCCGAAGCGTTCGAGCTGCCGAATGGCGGGATCTTTCTCGCCCACCACCTCGACGCTCATCATCGGGGACACGCAGGCCGTGCTGGTCGACACCCAGTACAGAGAACCAGACGTGCTCGAAGTGATTCGGCGCATCCAGGCATCGGGCAAGACGCTGACGACGATCTTCATCACCCACGGCCATTTCGACCACTACTTCGGGCTCGAGATGCTCCTGGCGCAGTTCCCGTACGCACGGGCGGTGGCGACTCCGTCGGTCGCCGCGTACATCGCCGGAAACCACAGTGCAGAGCGGAAGTTCGCCGTCGAGCTTTGCGGCAGCCATGGGCTCGACAGCACTGTCGTACCTGAACCCCTTGATGCTCACACTCTGCAGCTGGACGACAATGAGCTCCGAGTCATCGACCTTGAGCAGGCTGATATCGCTCCCACGTCGATCGTGCACATCCCTTCCATTGGCGCGGTCATCGCCGGAGACGCGATCTACAACGGTGTCAATCCCTTCCTGGCAGCCAGTGGTCCGGCCGACTGGCCGAAGTGGGTCGCCAGTGTCGACCGGATCGCCGAGCTCAACCCGACGACGGTGATTGCCGGCCATAAGTCGCCGGCGCGGGGCGACGACGCGGGTTGCATCGGCGAAACCCGCGACTACCTGGCGCAGTTCATCGAATTCTTCGGCACGAGTGCCGACTCGCGGGAACTGGTCCGGCGTATGCAAGAGCTCTATCCCGACCACGTCAACCCGTCGGCGTTGGTGATGTCGGCTGTCACCGCATTCAAACGAAAGAAGCGCCAGGACGCCTAGCGTCCACGCGGACCATCTGGCGGATGCTTCGACCCGTCGGGTCGCCGGTAATAGGCGGAGCGGTCTAGACTCGATCGTCTAACCTACGATGTGAGGGATTGCGCAACTACAGCGGTGTAGGTCCGAATCCTTCCTTCACCCGCATTTGAGGTCGAGAGATGAGCAGTCAAGACGTAGAGGCCTTAACGCATAAAGAGCGTTTGCTTCGGCAGGGCACGAAGTTGTTCTACGCGCAGGGATTTCACGGCACCACAGTGGACGCCATTCTTGCGTCCGCCGGAGTGCCCAAGGGATCGTTTTATCACCATTTCGGCTCGAAGGACGTCTTTGGTCAGGCGGTTCTCGACCGCTATATGCAGTTCCAGATCGACCTCTTCCACAAGTGGGCGGTCAAGAAGAACCTGAGTACATCCGCCAAGCTGGTCGGCTACTTCAAAGAGATATCGCACATATTCGTCAAATCCGGTTACCAGCGGGCGTGCCTGGCTGGCAAGTTCTCGACGGAGGTAGCCGCCGCCTCCGAATCGTTCCGTGAACAGCTGGACCGTCAGATGCGGTCGTGGAAGGCGCGGCATCGTCGAGCTGTTGGCGGCAGGCCAGGCCGACGGCGACGTCCGACAAGACCGCACTGCCGAGGATCTCGCCGATGCAGTGCTTTCGCTGATTCAGGGTTCACTCGTGATCGCCCTTTCAACAAGGGATAAGCACACTTTGGCCACGGTGGGTGCAACGATCAAGAGCGTCGTCGAACCGAGCGCTTAATGGACCGAGGCGCCTGCTACGCCCCCAAAGCGTCAGGTGGCCGCGGTCGAGGCTGACGGTGTCAGTGGCCATCCGGCGCAGCGCGGATTTGTCGGTTTTCCGGCCGAGCTTGGGAAGCCTCATCAATAAGTGTGATGGCCTGCGGCGTTTGACTTTCGCCAGATTGCAACGGTAGTGGGCAGCGAGGCTTTCCACGTCGATCGCAGGACCGGGGTACGTGCGCGAAGGGAATCCGGAACCTCACCGAGGGCTAGGGCGTCCACACCTCGCCCGGCCGCCGGGGCGCTTTCAGGCTTGACGCTCCGGTCTAGACGATTTAGTCTAAGCATCGCGGCGCCTCCCGTGCCACACCCGATACAGTCCGCGATGGTGTCGATCGCCAGACGCAACTAATGGAAGAAAACTACGCATGTCTGAAGCTAACAACCAGCGCGTCGCCATTGTGACGGGCGCGGCACGCGGCATCGGCGCCTCGGTCGCGACACGGCTCGCGGCAGACGGCCACGCCGTGGCGATCGTCGACCTCGACGAGCAGTCTTGTAAGTCGGTTGCCACAGCAATCGAGGACAAGGGCGGCACCGCTGTCGCGGTAGCGGCTGACGTCAGCGACGAACAATCCGTCACTGACGCGACAGCGGCGATCGCGGACCAATTGGGAGGTCCGACGATCCTGGTCAATAACGCCGGCATCACCCGCGACAATGTGATGCGGAAGATGTCGGTGGACGACTGGGATGCGGTGGCCGCTGTCCACCTTCGCGGGAATTTCCTGTTCAGTCGAGCTGTCCAGCCCCACATGCGCGAAGCTGGCTGGGGCCGGATCGTCAATCTCTCCAGCGTCTCGGCGCTGGGGAACTTCGGTCAAGTGAACTACGCCGCTGCCAAGGCAGGTGTGCAGGGCATCACCAAGACCTTGGCGATCGAGTTGGGTCCTTACGGTGTCACGGTCAATGCGGTGGCGCCCGGATTCATCGAGTCCGAGATGACGGCGGCCACGGCAACGCGAATGGGCGTGTCCTTCGATCAGCTCAAGGAAACCTTCGCCGCCGACATCCCGGTTCGCCGAGTTGGCCAGCCCCGGGACATCGCGGCCGCGATCGCCTTCTTCACTTCCGAGGAAGCGTCCTTCGTGTCCGGTCAGGTTCTCTACGTCGCCGGCGGCCCCAAAGCGTGAGCTAATTTCAGCCGTCAACGTCCTAACCCGATAGCGAAAACCGATACTAGACAGAGAGAGTCAGACATGCAGGAGCTTTTTTCAGTTCGCGGTAAGAAGGCGATCGTTACTGGCGGAACCCGTGGAATCGGGTACATGATCGCCCAAGGCCTGCTCGAGGCCGGCGCTGAGGTCTTCATCACTTCACGTAAGGCAGACGCCTGTGAGCAGGCAACGCAGGAGCTTGGAAAGCTCGGCCCGGTGCGCGCGTTCGCACGCGATCTCAGTCAGGAATCCGAATGCCGGGCATTCGTGGAGGACGTGGAGACACACACGGATTCGATCGACATCCTGGTCAATAACGCGGGGGCGAGCTGGGGTGCTCCGATCGCGGAATATCCCGAGTCCGGCTGGGACCGCGTGATGGATCTCAACGTCAAGGGCGTCTTCAACGTAACGAGATTCGCCCTTCCATTGCTGGAGAAGGCTTCCACCGCAGACGATCCGGCGCGCGTGATCAACATCGGTTCCATCGACGGCATCATCGTTCCGATCTTCAACAATTACGCATACTCCGCCTCGAAGGCGGCGGTGCACCACCTCACCACTCACCTCGCCGCAGAGCTGGCTCCGACGATCCTGGTCAACGCGATCGCTCCGGGACCGTTCCCCTCGAAAATGATGGAGGCGACCCTGCGTGACCACGGTGACGAAGTGCGCAAGATGACGCGGGTCGGTCGTGTTGGCACGCCGGAAGACATCGCGGCAGCGGTGATCTACCTGTCCTCGCGGGCCACCACGTACATGACGGGCGCGGTCATCCCGGTTGACGGCGGCATCAGCACGACGGGGCCTGCTCACTGAGATTATCGCCCGCTAGATCAGGGAGTGTCGGCACATGAGCGTGTGCGCCCTGTTCAATGTCGTCAACCGCGATGAGTACCGTGCATGCATGCAGTCGCCGGTCGGCGGCAGCGGTTGAGGGTAGACGCTCACGCCATCCGCTCCTGGTTCACGACAAAGGTTGGACCGCCAGCCGAACGAATTGTCTTGCGGTGTCCAACCTCTCGCTGCAGTAGCGGACGATCACGGTCCTCCACCCCCGGCCCGCCGAGATCCCGGGCGAGCCCAGTGCTCGAGACCCGGCGGTCCGATGGTGATGAGGGTTCGATCTGGAACCACACCGGCAGCGAGGCCGCCGGATGCGCCACTTAAGAACTAAAGATCGAGGACAAGGCGAGGGCCCCGGGCGCGGGAGACGCAGACCATCATCTTGTCGCCGGCTGCGCGCTCCCGGTCGTTGAGAACAGAGTCACGATGGTCGATCGCCCCCGACAACACAGTGGCCTCGCATGTGCCGCAGACGCCCTCTTCGCACGAGGACATGATCGACACTCCGACATCCTCGATCGCGTCGAGGATCGACATGTCCGCGGGGACGGTCACCGTCTCGCCGGAGAGCATGAGTTCGACCTCGAACGATTCGTCCGTGCCGGTACTGGCGTTCTTCTTCGGCGCGAAGCGTTCCAGGTGCAGGGCTCCGTCCGGCCACTTCGCGCTGGCGGATTCGACCGCGTTGAGCAAGGGTTCAGGTCCGCAGCAGTAGATGGCTGTCCGCCTCTTCCGGCGGCCGAGCAGTGATTTCAGGTCCAGCAGTCCGTACTCATCCTGCGGACGTACGGCCACTCGCTTGCCGTACGCCCGCTGTAATTCGTCACGGAAAGCCATCGATGAACGCGTGCGACCCCCATAGACAAGGTGCCAGTCTGCGCCTCGCTCCTCGGCCGCGGCCACCATGGGCAGGATCGGAGTGATCCCGATCCCGCCTGCGATGAACAGATAGCGCTTCTCGGTCACGAATTCGAAGTTGTTCCGAGGACCGCGAATACGGATTGTTTGACCTTCGGCCAACTCGTCGTGCACATAACGCGACCCGCCACGGCTCTGCGGTTCACGCAGCACCGAAACCTGAAGGCTGGACCGATCGGCGGGATCCCCGCACAGTGAGTACTGCCTGACCAGGTCGTCGCGCAGCATCAGGTCGATGTGTGCGCCAGGCTTCCACGCCGGCACCGGCCGGCCTAGGGGGTCGCGCATCGTCAGCTTCACGATGCCCTCAGCTACTACTGACTTGCTGTCCAACACGAGGTCATGTTCGGTGTCCGCGAAGAACATGTTCATGTCCGGCCCCTTCTCGTTGGGTTCGGCTGGGAAAGGTGTTGTGCAGGGCTGATTACGTGGGAAAGCAGCGCGCGAAAGTACGCAGGAGCAATGGTGAGCCCTTGATCTTTATGCGACGGCTCAGCAGTGCCCACGGCAGCGATGCCTGCTTGTTCAGGAACCGTATCCAGGTGTCCGAGTCAGCGGTGACCCGGATATCGGGCGTCCCGTGGTGTCCCTCGGCCACATCGAGTTCTCGGTCGCGAATGGTCACCGTGATCTTCCGCGGCTCGGACCCGGTGAAGTGGAAGTGGTACATCACGGACAGGTCTTTGGCTTGCTCACGTTGAAAGATGATCGGCAGACCTTCGACCAAGCCGTCGATACTCGTGGCTCGCAAGGTCTGTCCGACGTGCCTGACAGTCTTGTGTGGATAGCGCTTGGTCACGAACTCTTCGGCGTCGGAACCCTCGATAACGTAGACCGGTTCCACCTTCGCTTGCAGGGGGCGCACCACCTCGGCGAGGTGTGACTTTCGATCGTCGAGCCAGGGTCCGATCACGTCCTCACCGGCCGGACAGACCGACATGCAGTACGCAGCCTTGTAATTGGCACCAAAGGACAAGCTTTGCCACATGGACGCCGACTCGCTCGCGGTGACTTTCGAGCGAAAGTCGGTGGAATCCTTGCTGTCGGCGACGTCCTCGACGAAGTCGGTGAAGCCGCCCATGAACTCGCGGTAATTGTGGCTATAGCAGGCGGAGAAGTCGAAGTGCCCGTCTGAGGCAATCGCCCCGGTGGGACAGGCGGTGACGCACAGTTTGCATTCGAGGCAAGGGTTGTAGCTGATCGGTTGCGAGTAGTCGCTGACCTCCGCGTCGATCAGTACGGTGCCCAGCAGAATGAAATTTCCGAACTTGGGGTGAATGACGTTGCGGTGAAGGCCCATCTTCCCCAGCCCGGCCGCAACCGCAACCGGCTTGTGGCCGACTACCCATGTTTTCCGGGGAAAGTTGTTCATTTCCATGGGAAATCCCATTGACGGGCTGATGGCGCGCACACCAATCGCTTCGAGCTTCGCTGCGATGCTCCGGCCGACATCGTCGGAATGGTCGCCGGTGTGGTGAAATTCCAGGTTGGCTACCGAACGTGCCGGAGTGCGGATGTTCTCCCGGTTCATCCGGCACACGTAGCTGATCAACACCTTGACGCCCGGAAGCGCTGCGCTGAGATCGGCCTTTTGGTCCGCGATTTCGGGCCGATCGATGTGCACGAAGCCCACGTCGTCAGCGCCCACGTCGAGACACAGTTGGCGCAACCAGGCCTCGTCCAGTGGCTTGGCAGGCCTGACGTCGGTGCCCCGCCGCCGCACCTTGACGACAGTCGGATGCTCTTCGAGCTTGTTCTGCTTAGCCACGAGAAAATGCCTCTCTTGAATGGATCGGGTTGGAGCACCTGAGGGTCGTTCGCGAGTCACGGTCCGGCGAGGATCTGTGCCATGTCGTCGGGACGGCCCCAAGGCGGCAAGTGTTCGCTGTAGATCATCGTGGCCCGGTGCCGACACTTCGGCATAGCGGGTCCGATTGTCTCGCGGAGGCCGCGTCGGACGTCTCGTCGCAGTCCATCCTGATCCTTTCGCCGAAGGCCAGTCGGCCATCGAGCGCCATCCGCTTAGGAGTGCTGACTTACTGATAATCCAGGATATAGACAAGAAAAGCAAGTGGATGAAATCAAACTATGTCATGAGCTACCGGTGCTTCGCCCAAGACGATATGAAGCGGGGCACATTCGAGAGGTACACGTGGCATGGGCGTCTCGGGATCGCTCAGGTGAGAACGATGAACATGTTTGTCAAGCGCCGAGGAAGAAAGCGATTCCATATGGTTGAGAGCGTATGATTCGGGTCGTGGCCGTCCACAAGACCTACAATCAGAACTGTCCCGTCGCTCTGGGCTTGGACATCATCGGTGAGCGATGGACTCTGTTGATTCTGCGTGAGTTGGTGGGCGGATCCCGCCGATACAGCGATCTGCGCTCCGAGTTGCCAGGAATTGCCACGAACTTGCTCGCGGACAGACTTCGTGCGTTGGAACAGGCTGACCTCATCTATCGCACCGAAATGCCCCCGCCGATTGCGCGCACCGTGTACCAACTCACCGACGCAGGCTGGCGCAAGTTCACCCCCGTTCTCCAGGCCATCGCCAACTTCGGGATGGATCGATTTGACGTCAACAACGACTGCCCGCACGCCATTGGGTGGATTCCTCATTGGACTGCTTGTGGGCTTCGACTCGTCACGTGCCGCCGACATCAGCGCCTCGTACCGCGTTAGAGTCGACGGACGTACCTTCGACTTCTCGGTCGATCGAGGCGAACTGGCGGCTGGTCGTGATCCAATTGCGGTGACCGTGGGGGCGACCGCAACTGATCTGATGACGGCCCGGCTGGCACCGACTGCAGCACGACGCAAGGCGGCGATTCGACGCCTAAGGTTCGATGGCGCCGACGATGCTGTGGCCGAATTGCAGCAGGCCTTCCAACTCTCAGCCTGACGATGCGCTGATGCGGGTCAATCCTCAAAGGCAGCGCGGACTTAAGGACAGGCAAGCTATAACCCAGCGCTACACGAACTTCCGGCGCGCGAGCGCGGGGGCCGAAATCAGCAAGCGCCGCGCCGACGCGACGTTTGCTGATCGGGGTCCAGGCGCAGGCGTTGTCCGAGAAGACTCGGTCTTTACGCCGGCTGCGCGCCGGCGCTGATCTGTTGGGTCAACTTGAGCAATTCTTCGACGTGAGAGATCTCGGTGATCTTGCCGTCGACAACGCGCATGATGTCGATGCCGTTGATAGCGACCGGGTTGCCGCTGGCGGCGAACCCGAAGGCTTCTCCGGTGTGGGTCGCGGTCATCTGCCAGTGAATGACGACCCAGCCGCCGGGAAGCTCCTGATGGAACAGGATCCGGTGCTGCGTGTCGGTGAATCCGTCGCGCACCGCGGCGATCAGCGCTCGCATGCTGTCGATGGCCGAGGCGGCGCCGTCAGCGGGGGTGTGGTCGATCAGGTCCGGGGCGAACACCTCGTCGGCCCCGGCGACGTCGCCGGTGTCGTAGAGCTCCAACTCGCGAAAGGCGACCCGCAACGCGGTGGAGGTGGCCGAGCGCACCATCTCGCTTGCGGTGTTGGCCGTACTGGTCGTGGTCATGAGGTCCTCCATGGTGTGTGGTGTGGGTCGATGCAGCTATAGTTCCCTAGTGGAATCAGTTCCTTCAAATGAACTAATGGGGGAAGCGTGAGTGATCTGCAACACCCTCTGCCCGAATGCCCGGTCGCCCGGTTCCTGACCGTGTTGGACGGGCCATGGGCGACGCTGATCGTGCGGGACTTGCTGACCGGCCCGAAACGCTTCACCGAGCTGCGCGCCGGACTACCTGGCATCAGCCCCAAGACCCTCTCGTCACGGCTTCAGCGATTCGTCCGGACAGGGCTGGTGACCCGCACCGCCTACGCGGAGATCCCACCCCGCGTGGTGTACGAACTCACCCCGGCAGGCGCACGACTCGAGGTCGTACTGGACACCATGGCCGCCTGGGCCGAACAAGACCTTCCCCGCATCGGCTAAGACTCGAGGTGGCGCGCCCCGTCCCATCATCGAACTCGACTTCGAGTCCGAGCTGGATCGCGTCGTTGAAATTCAGTGAATAGCCCTCTTGATGGGCGACGTCGAATTCGTCTGCGCCAAGGGCTAAGCGAGCCCTGCTCTCGCATTCGTCGTGGTGAATGACCAGATGGGCGAACGGAACACTAGTGCTTCCAACGGCATTGGCAAGCCCAGCGGCGGCTCCCAACATCACCGCCGCGGTCCGCGGGCTGTCGGCATCGCCGGCGATCCAGGCCAGTGTCTCCAAGCAGTATGCGGCAGTGCGTCGATCGTTCACCAGCCGGGCCAGCTCAAGGCTCTGTCGAACCAGCCGTATCGCGTGGTCGGACTCGCCGTGACGCCATTTGGCGACTCCCATCGACAACAGTGCAAGCATCCGATACATCGATTCCCCATGGGACTCCGAAAGTGCAAGCGCCGCTTCATAGGAGGCCATGGCGGTCACTGATTCGCCGCGCAATTCCTGTGCCCAGCCGAGAATTACCAGCGCGCCGCCGCGCATCGTCGGGCCGATGCGCTCGTCGATGGCGTCCTGCAGGCATGCGCACGCATGGTCAAGTTGGCCGGTGGCGAGCGCAGTGAACCCGTCGCCGATGGCCACTGCGGCACGGGCGATCGGATCAGCTGTCTGCTGGACCAGTGCTCGTCCCTCGGCGACCAGCGCGGTCGCCGCCGGTATGTCGCCTTGGGTGCTTGCGATCATGCACGCGGCGTAAATTGCCCGTGCGCGAGCCGTAGTCGGCTCATTCGGTGCAGCGGCCAGCGCGCGGTCGAGCCACCGGCGCGCCTCATTGAACGGTCCACGCAAGAACCAGAACTGATATAGGTCGGCGGCGAAGTCAAGCGCGTCCTGACCGCCTTCGGAGATGCTGAAGTCCAACGCCTCCCGCAGATTCGGAAGCTCGCGTCGGATGCGGTCCAACCACTGAACCTGCCTGGCGCTGAACCACTCGGCCTCGGCGTCGTGCGCGAACTGGCGATACCAATCACAGTGTCGTCGCCGCAGTTGTGGGTATTCGCCGGTCTGCTCGAGCCGCTCCCTTCCGTAGTCGCGCAGGGTGTCGAGCAACCGGAGCCGGACCACACCCTGTGCTTCGGTTCGGAGCAGGATCGACTTGTCGACGAGCGACGACACCAGATCGAGGAAGTCCTCGGCCGCCATGTCGAAACCGCAAATCTCTTCTGCCGCTTGGAGTTCGAAGCTTCCGGAGAAGACCGACAGCCTTCCCCACAACTGTTGCTCGTCCGGAGTGCACAAGTCGTAGCTCCAGCCGATGCTCCAGGCCAGCGTCTGTTGGCGAGTCGGCGCACGTCGACTGCCGCGGGTCAGCAGCGTGAACCGGTCGGACAGTCGGTCCAGGATCTGTTCGGGCGACATCGCCCGCAAACGTGCCGCCGCCAGCTCGATCGCCAACGGCAAACCGTCCAGCCGCGAACAGATCTGGGCGATGGTCGCCGTGTTCTCGGTGGTGAGCTCGAAACCGGGTACCGCGGCGGCGGCCCGTTCGGCGAACAGCGCCACCGCGTCGTTGCCGGACCCGAGAGGTGTTGGCTCGGAGTAGGTATCCGGACACGGCAACGGGGAGAGTGGCTCGACGGTTTCGCCGACGATGCCGAGCGCCTCTCGGCTGGTCGCCAGGATGCGTATCTCGGGGCAGGACCGCAAGAGCGTTTCGGCGAGCTTCGCCGCGGCGTCGACCACTTGCTCGCAATTGTCCAGGACGAGCAGCAGTCGGCGAGAGCTCAAGAACTCGATCAGCACCTCGAGAGACGGTCTGGCCGATTGGTCACGCACGCCGAGTGTCGCCGTCACCACGTCGACCAACATCGACTCGTCGCGCAGTTCACCCAACTCGACGAACCACACCCCGTCGCGGAAGTCCGTCCGCACCTCGCCCGCAATCCGCAGTGCCAGGCGGGTCTTGCCCACCCCGCCGATGCCGGTCAATGTCACGAGACGAGCGGCCGACAGCGCCTTCTTCACCTCCGACAACTCGCTGCGGCGACCGACGAAGCTGGTCAGCTCCAGCGGAATGTTCCCGAGGGTCCGCCCGGTGCCGCCGGGTCGCGTCGCTTGCCGTGCGGGTCGATCGGTTTGGCGTTCACTGCGCAACGCCATCTCGTCGACCGGGAAGCCGTGAACGGGCCTGGACGCGCTGAATCTCCGCGCACAGTTCGACGACGGACGGCCGGTCATGCGGGTCACGCGCCATCGCCATGTCGACGATGGCCGCGACGTCGTCGGGGACGCCGCGCTCGCGCAGGTCCGGCGCCGACTCGCTGGCGATCCGCAAGAACTGTGCGATCACCTGCTCGCCGCTGCGGCGCTCGAACGCCGCGTGACCGGTCAGCGCGGCGAACAGGGTGGCACCGAGCCCGTACACGTCCGATGCCTGGCTCGGCGGATCACCGCTGAGGATCTCGGGGGCGGTGAACGCGGGCGAACCGGTGAAGACGCCCGTCGCGGTTTTGAATCCCCCAGTGATATGGGCGATTCCGAAGTCGCTCAATGCCGGCTCGCCGAAGTCGGTGTACAAGATGTTCGCCGGCTTGATGTCCCGATGAAGGATGCCCGCGCGGTGCGCCGTCTCCAGGGCGCCGGCCAACTTCACGCCGAGTCGAAGTACCTCATCCGGTGGCAGGGCGCCGAGTTTGTGGATCCGTGCGTCCAGCGAACCGGGGCGGTGATACTGCATGACCAGATACGGATAACCGCTCTCGGTTTCGCCGACGTGCAGCACTCCGACGATGTTCGGGTGACCGGTGAGCACGCCCATCGCGCGTTGCTCCCGCAGGAAGCGTTCCCGGTTCTGGTCCAGTTCGGCGGTGAGCACCTTGACCGCGACCTCGCGGCCCAGTGCCGCTTGTCTGCACCGAAAGACGATTCCGAAACCGCCGCGGCCGATCTCTTCGGCGTCGTCGAACCCGGCAGCACTCAACTCCGAGACGACGGCAGAGCCCACGTCGCGCTGCGTCTTGAGTGGATCGCTGTCCATCACCGGCTTCCTGCGATGAGACGAGCATAACGCCGGAGCAAACAGGGACCTAGCTGGTCGCCAACCGCTGGTTTGCCGGCACCTTAGCGCCGCGACCCGATCGAAGTCGACTAGCAGCTGACCGGGCTGGGTGACTATCAGGCGGCGAATTTGAAGTACTTGCGCAGCTGTTTGTCGAAGGCTCGGGCTGGGACGAGGCGACGCATTGTGCTGAGCTGGCGCGCTCTCGGGCTGGCGGGGTAACGCAACTTCGGCTTGGGATCGGTGGCTGCGGCGACGATCGCCTTGGCGACGGTGACCGGATCGTCGCCGTCGTTCACCTCGTCCGCCAGGTCTTAGTGATCGATTCGTCGCGGCTCCTTGGGTAAGCCGAGCAGCAGCTCCCCGACGATGCCGCGCTGTACCTGTGACGAGCCGGCGTAGATCGTCCCCGCGCGCGCATTCAGATAGACAGACGACCACGACGCCGACGAGCTCGGGGCGCCGGGATCATCGGTGTGGTACCAGTTCGGGGACGGCCGGCCCGTCGCGGTGAGCGCCTCGACACCAAGGACATCCATAGCCAATTCGGTTGCGACTTTGTGGTATTCGCTCCACAAGAGCTTGAAGGTGGCCGCCTGCGGGCCGGGCTCCTCACCCTTGATCAACTGCGACGTCGTCCGTTCGCCATGGCAGCGCAACTGCTCAACCTGAACATGACACCACGCCAGGCGGCGCCGAATGTCTGGGTCGCTGTCTAGGCCGCGTTCGCGGACGAGGTCGATCAGCCGATTGAGTTCGCTGCGGAAGCGGATGGGGGCGTGCAGTGCCGCCTCGCCGCGCTCGAAACCCAGAAGGGTCATGGCGACCGACCAGCCGCGGTCCACGTCACCGACCACGAGGTCGTGATCGGTGACCGCGCCGTCGAAGAACACTTCGTTGAAATCGGTGTCACCGGTGATGTTTCGGATGGGCCTGACCTCGACTTCGGGCTGATCGATCGGCACCAGCAACATGCTGATGCCTCGATGTGGTGGCGCATCCCGGTTGGTTCGCGCGAGCACGAACATCCAATTCGCTAGGTGAGCGCCAGACGACCACAGCTTTTGCCCGTGGAGCACCCACCGATCCCCGTCACGTTCCGCGCGCAGCGACAGCGACGCGAGATCCGAGCCGGCTCCCGGTTCCGAGAAGCCCTGTGCAAACACGTACTCCCCGGAGACGATCTTCGGCAGGAACTGTTGTAGCAGTTCAGGTTTGGACCAACGAAGCATCGTGTTGCCCAGCATGCTGATGCCGAAGGCGTCGTTGTCTGACCCAAACGGCACGCCCGCTGCAGATAGCTCCTCTGCGAGGATGACGACCTCCGCCGGCCCCAACCCGGCACCTCCGTATTCGACGGGCCAGTTCGGCGCGACCCAGCCCCGCTCGGCGAGCGCGGCCCGTGTGGTCGTGCGAAACGCGTCCCTCGCATCGCGGTCGAGGCCGCCGATGCCCCGCCAGTCCGGCGGCACCAGCTCGTGGACGAAATCACGAACGGCAGCTCGAAACACCTCCACCGAACGCTCAGCTTGCACCGTCACCGCGGAACCTCCACCCTTCATGCAACGCGATGACGTCAACAGTTGCGTATTAAAACTCAATAGTCAATGCTGGACCGCAGTGAATCGAGGAGCAGCCCATGCCATTCCCGCAGACCGACGAACAGCGCGAGCTCGTCGATACAGTGCGCAAACTGCTGGCGGAAATCGCCGATCCGATACCGCCGTCGTGGGATGACAGAGGCGCCGGGCTCAACCGCCCGCTTTGGGCCTCGGTGGCCTCGCTCGGCCTGCTCGGCCTCGGCGTCGCCGAGGACGTGGGCGGTTCGGGCGGAGGTCTGCGGGAGCTTTGCCTGGTAGCAGAACAGATGGGCGGCGTTTGCGCACGGGCTCCATTCGTGGGGACAGCGGCAGCACTGGCCGCCGGCGCGCCCGATGTTGGCCCGATCGTCGATGGCATGCTCATCGCGGTTCCGGCCTGGGAAACGCACCCGGCACTACCCAGCCGACGCCGCGCCGCGCTCACGCTGTCGGGCACAACAGTCGACGGCTCACTGCAGGCGGTTGCCTTCGGCATGGACGCCGACGCGCTGCTGGCCTATGCCGGTGACACCGCGGTCATTGTGGACCTCAACCAAACCGCCGTGCGGCGACAGTCAGTCCCGGCGTTCGACGTTACGGAGCCGGTCGCCGCGGTCACCCTGCGTGCCGCCGAAGCCATCGTGCTGGAGCCAAGCCCGTCCTGGCCGTGGATACGGACCGTGGTCGCCGCCGAATTGATCGGCACCGCGCGTCGCGCGCTCGACGGCGCGGTCCAATACGCCAAGGAGCGGCACCAATTCGGCCGCGCCATCGGCTCTTTCCAGGGCATCAAGCACATGCTCGCCGACCGCTACGTGCAAATGGAAGCCGCCCGACTGCTCGTCGACGCGGCCATCACAGCGGTCGATGAGGAGCGGTCCGGCGCACCGGCCGCCGCCCTTGCCGCGCTTGCTGCGGCCTCCGAGGCCGCCCAGGCTGCTGCCGGCGACGCCCTGCAAACACACGGCGGGATCGGCTTCACCTGGGAGCATCCGTCACACGTGTTCCTCAAGCGCGTCCGGGCACGGTGTTCGCTGTTCGGTTCGCCCGCTCAACAGCTCGACGCACTTGCCGACCACATCCTGGCACCGCTTTCGTGAATCAAAGGCGAGCTGCGCAGCGAGACGCTCTCGCCTGCCCATACCAGCCAAGTCTTATTCAGAAACTCAGTTAGCCTGTTGGATATGAGAAAGAGTTCGTTCGCGGGATGGCCGTGCTCGATCGCCCGGACGATGGATCTTCTGGGCGATGCGTGGACGCCGCTGGTGCTGCGGGAGGCCTTCTACGGTGTGCGCCGGTTCGATGAGTTCCAATCCGGGCTCGGGATCGCGCGCAATACCCTGGCCGATCGACTGCATCGTCTCGTCGACGAAGGTCTGCTGAAAAAAGAGCTCTACCAAGCCGAGCCGCGGCGGTATGAGTATGTGCTGACCGACAAGGGAGCCGACTTCTTCGGTGTGCTCGCCGCGATTTCGCGGTGGGGTGACCGTTGGCTCGCCGGGCGCCAGGGACCACCGGTAACGATGCATCACGAATTGTGTGGCCACGACAGCGAGGCCGAGGTGGTCTGTGCGCAGTGCGGAGAACCCCTGCAGGCGGCGGACACGACAATGAAGCTCGGACCGGGTTACCCGCAAAAGCTGAAGCAGCGTCCGGACGTACGCCAGCGGTTCAATCTCGGCGACTGACGCTGACACCTGAGGGTCCGTCGCATCAACCCTTCTTACGGTGACCGACAGTCGACCGTCCCAGCAGGGCTTGACATAGTAGGTCTTAATACGCAACTCTAGAGGTCAGACGACATCGTGACGCAGGAGGTTCGCGGGCTGTGGAGTGGACGGGCGCGCGGTATGCGGACAAGCCGACGGTTGAAGTCAGCACGTTGATCGAGGCGCCGCCGGAGCGGGTGTGGCAGATCGTCGCCAACCTTGCGCTGATGCCGACCATGAGCGACGAACTGCAGCGGATCGAATGGCTCGACGGCGCAACTGAACCGGCTGTCGGCGTGCGGTTCGTCGGCCACAGTAAGCACCCCGACCTCGGGGAGTGGGCCACCACCTCGCAGGTGATCGAATGCGAACCCGCCCGGGTGTTGGCCTGGGCCGTGGAAGACCTCGACAACCCCACCGCGATTTGGCGATTTCGGCTGACGCCGAAGGACAACCGCGGGACCGAGCTATCGCAGTGGATGCAGATGGGGCCCGCGCGGTCCGGCCTGTCGTTTGCGATCGACCGCATGCCTGAGAAAGAACAGAAGATCGTCTTCGTGCGCATGCGTGAGTTCGAGCGCAACATGACCGTCACCCTTGAGCAGATCAAGAAGCTGGCGGAGAGTTGATGCGCACTGCCACCACCGTCGAGGCGTCTTCGTTCGAAAATTGGTCGCAGCAACGGGATTTCGTCGTCGAAGCCGAAAAGCTCGGGCTCGACATTTGTTGGGTCGCTGAGGCGTGGGGGTCGGACGCCCCGTCGGCGATCGGCTACTACGGGGCATGCACAGACAGGATGCTGCTGGGCTCCGGCATCATTCAGGTGGGCACCAGAACACCAGTCGCGGTCGCGCAAGCCGCGATCACACTGTCGAATCTGACCGATGGCCGATTCCTGCTCGGCCTCGGTGCATCTGGTCCGCAGGTGATCGAGGGGCTGCACGGCGTGGACTTCGCCCACCCCCTGACGCGAATGCGCGAAACTGTCGAGATCGTCCGCCGAGTGATCGAAGGCGGCAAAATCTCCTATGCCGGTTCGGAATTCGCGATTCCGAAGCCGGGCAGCGACACAGTGCCGATGCGGCTGTCAATGCGCGCCGAGCACGAGATCCCTGTCTACCTGGCAACGCTGTCGCCGGCGATGCTGCGCCTGACCGGTGAAATCGCCGACGGCTGGCTCGGTACCAGCTTCGTGCCGGAAGGCGCGGCGGGGGCCTACTTCACCCACCTCGATGAGGGTTTGACGCGCGCCGGTCGCAGCCGCAGCGACCTCGATGTGTGCCAGGGCGCCGAAGTCGCCTTCGCCGCCGATGAAGACGCGCTGCACAGTATGGTCCGCGCACGCAAGAAGGAACTCGCGTTCAGCCTCGGCGGAATGGGATCAGCGTCGACCAACTTCTACAACCAGGCCTATAGCCGCCAGGGCTGGGGAGAGGTCGCGGCGGAAGTGCGCGAGCGATGGCAGGCGGGCGACAGGGACGCCGCGGCCGACCTGGTCACCGACGAGATGGTGTTGGGTACAACGTTGATCGGTACGGAATCCATGGTGCGCCAACGGTTGCGCGTCTGGCGCGATGCCGGCGTGGACACGGTCCGGCTGTATCCGGCGGGGGAGACCCTCGATGCCCGGCTGTCGACTCTGGCCAGGGTGATCGACATCGTCCAAGCAATCGACACCGACAGCGGTTCTCTGCCGCAGGGCTGAGGATTAGTCGCGTAGTGCTTGCCCGGCCCTGTCGCGGGCAACCGCTTCCATGAGCGTCCTGGCGTTTTCCGGAGAGCGCAGCAGGTAAACGGTTTCCTGCCACGAGTCGTAGTCGTCGGCGGACATGAGCACCGCATCCCCTGCCTTGGAGGTGATGCGCACCGGCTTGTGGTCGGTGTTGACCTGCTCGAGCAGCGGAAATAGCCGCTGCCTGGCCTCGCTGGCGCTGATGCTCATGTGTCACGCTCCATCTCCGGATGTACCGGAATACTGCACCGCCACCGTACCGAGAACTTGCGCATCATGAGCGACTTGAACCAGGCCAGCATTCGACCCGGCCCTCCTCGACGACGTCGCCAACTGTGATGTGGACGGATCCGCAGCAAGCTGGCCGACGGATCCGCAGCCGGGGTTCCGACGGATCGGCAGCGCAGGTACCGACAAATCCGCAGCGACGGTCTCGACGGATCGGCAGCACAGATACCGACAAATCCGCAGCAGTCTGTCTGGATGGGAGGAGTAAGACGTGCGATCGCTCTCCCTCTTGCGGTATTGCCGGCGAGCGCGCTCTGGCCCGCTGACTCCTCGGAACCAGCGGCACCTGAATGGTCTAGCGTTCTGGCTGTGTCGCGAGTCAGGCAGTCATTGTGTGGTGATGGCGTTCAACAACATTCTTGCCCTTCACATTTGCCGTCCGCCAACCTTTCGTGAGCGTGAATTGGCCGACGTTGGTGATGCCGCGACGGAAGAAATCTCGCTCGAAGTAGGCGCACGTCGCACGCTCAGCGGACGCCCGCGGGCTGCCAGCCGTGCATCGCCTCCTCAAGCTCTTCTTCTTGGAGCGCGCCAACCTCTATTGGCGCCTGGCCCCTGCGGTGGCGTATGCCGTCGAGGAGGATGGCAACGTACCGTCGCCACAACCGGGCGTCGACGTGGCCGGCGAACTCGCTTACCGTACCCGCCAGCAGTCCGAAGATAGGCATATCGGTGGGTGACAAACCTGGCCGCAGGTAACCGTCAACCTGGGCTCGCTCAACAAGTTTCGTCAGCTGCGGCACTAGTCGTACTCGCGCAGCCTCCACCCGACCGCCGCCGTAAGTCTTACTGAAGGCGATCTCGCGCATGCCCCGGTCGGTAGCCGTCATCTCACACATCTGCTCGACGAACCACACGAACCCCCGCCATGAGTCGTCTTGGCGCAACGCCGATTCGGCCAGCGAGGTGAGTTGATTGAGGCCGTCTTCGAAAATCGCCTCGATCAGTTCTTCCTTCGTCGGGAACCGCCGGTACACGGTGCCAACGCCCACACCTGCGTAGTGGGCCACATCGTTGAGGGTGGCCTCGAGGCCCCGCGACGCGAACAGCTCGCGCGCGGCGTCGATCACGAGCTGCCGGTTTCGTTGGGCGTCTTTCCTCAGCGGGCGACGGGTGATGTCGGAAGCGCTCACGCGGCCGAGTGTAACGACTGCCACACCACAAACCGGATTGACGTTATCCACTTAACTGGTTAGGTTACCTACCTAGACCTTCATCGGCTGCCGGCTCTGGGGTCGCCTCTAATCGCTGAAAGGGCTCGTACCTTGATTGCCGTTGTCGACGTCTCCCGTGCGCGCGCCAATCCGTTATGTCGCCGGACTGGGGAGGCGCGATGACGACAGCGCTGCGGCGCCTGTGGCTCCCTGTTCTGGTCGTGGTGTCGGTCGCGGTCGGCGGGCTCGCCGTCGCGCAGTTCCGGTCCGTCTTCGGTTCGAATCCGGTTGTGGTGACGCCAATATCCTCGGACAGCGCAGCGGACTTCAACCCCAAGGTCGTGACGTATGAGGTGTTCGGCTCGGCGCCTACGGCCGTGATCAACTACTTGGATCTCGATGGCAAGCCACAACGCGCCGAGAGCGCGGCCTTGCCGTGGAGCCTGCGATTGACGACTACCGCGCCCTCGGCGTCGCCGAATCTCCTGGCCCAAGGCGGCGGCGACACCATCAGCTGCCGAATCACCGTCGACGACGTGATCAAGGACGAAAGGACCGCCACGGGCGTGAATGCCGCAACCTTCTGCATGGTGAAGTCAGCATGAGCGCACCAGTGGACGACGCTCCGACCGACGCCATTGCGAGCGCCCGCCATAGGGCACGCCCGTGGATCCCGCGGTTCATCCGCATGTTCGCGGTACCGATCATTCTGGCGTGGATCGCGATCATCGCCGTGCTCAACATCGTCGTGCCCCAGCTCGAGGACGTGGGCAAGCTGCGTGCGGTGTCGATGAGTCCCAATGACGCACCGTCGATGATCGCGACCAAGCGTGTCGGCGAAGTGTTCAAGGAGTACGACACGAGCAGCTCGGTGATGATCGTGCTCGAAGGCGACGAGCCGTTGGGCGCTGACGCGCATCAGTTCTACGACCAGATAGTTCGTGAACTGCGAGCCGACACCAAGCACGTGCAGCACGTCCAAGACTTCTGGGGTGACTCGTTCACCGCGGCGGCTGCCCAGAGCGTCGACGGCAAGGCCGCCTACGTCCAGGTCTACATCGCCGGCGATCAAGGCGAAGCGCTCGCCAACGAGTCGGTGGAGTCGGTGCGCCACATCGCTGCCGAAACCCCCGCTCCCCCAGGCGTTAAGGCGTACGTCACGGGACCTGCAGCGACTACCACAGATCAAAACATCGTCGGCGACGAAAGCATGCAGCTTATCGAACTGGTCACGTTCGCCGTCATCATCGTGATGCTGCTGATGGTCTACAGGTCTATTGTCACGACGTTCATCGTGCTCGCGATGGTGGTGCTGGAGTTGTTGGGTGCCCGGGGGCTGGTGGCATTTCTGGGCTACCACGATGTCTTTGGCCTCACGACGTTCGCGACGAACCTGGTGGTGACGTTGGCCATCGCTGCGGCCACCGACTACGCGATCTTCCTGATAGGTCGATATCAGGAGGCCCGCCGGGCCGGCGAAGATCGAGAGTCGGCCTACTACACCATGTTCCACGGGACAGCGCACGTCGTGCTGGCATCGGGCCTGACTATCGCCGGAGCCACACTCTGCCTGCACTTCACCCGGCTGCCCTACTTCCAGACCATGGGCATTCCCCTGTCGATAGGCATGGTGCTCGTCGTCGCTGCAGCCCTGACCCTTGGCCCCGCCGTCATTTCGGTCGCCAGTCGATTCGGTCGCGTGCTGGAACCCAAGCGCATGACGCGGGCCAGGGGTTGGCGCCGGATCGGCACCGCGACCGTCCGCTGGCCCGGCGCGATTCTGGTCGGCGCCATCGCCGTGTCTCTTGTCGGGCTCCTGACACTTCCCGGCTACCACACCACCTATAACGACCGCATCTTCTTGCCCGGCGACATACCGGCGAATGTCGGCTACGCGGCCGCAGACCGGCACTTCTCCCAGGCCAAGATGAATCCGGACCTGATGATGATCCAGACCGATCACGATCTTCGGAATCCGGCCGACTTCCTTGTCATCGACAAGATCGCCAAGGCTATGGTGCGGGTGCGTGGCATCGCCCAAGTGCAGACCATCACGCGGCCGGACGGAAGTCCGATCGAGCATTCGACGATCCCGTACACGCTCGGCCAGAACGGCACTGGCCAGATCATGAACAACGACAACCTGCAGATGACGATGGCGAACACCCTCAAACAGGCCGACGAAATGCAGGTCACCATCGACTCGATGACGAAGATGCAGAGCATCACCGCGCAGATGGCCGATGTCATGCACAGCATGGTGACGAAGATGAAGACCATGAACGTCAATGTCGCCGAAATGCGAGACAGCATCGCCGATTTCGACGACTTCTTCCGGCCACTGCGCAACTACTTCTACTGGGAGCCGCACTGCTTCAACATCCCGGTTTGCTGGGCGATCCGGTCGATATTCGACACGATCGACGGCGTCGCCACCCTGTCCGACGACCTCGCAGGGCATCATCCCGGACATGGAACGGCTAGACGCCCTGATGCCACAAATGGTTGCCATCATGCCGCCGATGATCGAGTCGATGAAAAACCAAAAGCAGATCATGCTGAACCAGTATCAGCAGCAGAAGGCCCAGCAGGATCAGACCATGGCCATGCAGGACAACTCCACGGCGATGGGTGAGGCCTTCGATGCGGCCAAGAACGACGACTCGTTCTACCTGCCGCCGGAAGCCTTTGAAAACGACGACTTCAAGCGTGGCATCAAGCTGTTCATGTCGCCCGACGGACATGCGGTGCGGTTCACCATCATTCACCAAGGCGATCCGTTGACCCAGGAAGGCACGTCGCGCATAGAACCCCTCAAGATTGCGGCAGAAGACGCGATCAAGGGGACACCGCTCGAGGGATCGATGATCTACCTCGGCGGCAGCGCAGCCATGTACGAGGACATGCAACAAGGCGCCAACTACGACTTGCTTATCGCCGCCGTCGCCGCCCTGATCCTGATCTTCATCATCATGGTCATCCTCACGCGGGCGGTGGTCGCCGCGGCGACCATCGTCGGGACGGTGGTGCTGAGCCTGGCGGCTTCCTTCGGCCTCTCCGTACTGCTCTGGCAACACGTCGTCGGGATCCCGTTGCACTGGATGGTGTTGCCGATGTCAGTCATCATCCTGTTGGCGGTCGGAGCGGACTACAACCTACTGCTCGTGTCGCGAATGAAAGAGGAGATCCATGCCGGGCTGAACACCGGCACTATTCGCTCCATGGCAGGCACCGGTTCCGTCGTCACCTCGGCAGGCCTGGTGTTCGCGTTCACCATGATGGCAATGGCCGTCAGCGACTTGATCGTGATCGGTCAGGTCGGCACGACGATCGGCCTGGGCCTGCTGTTCGACACCCTGGTGGTGCGGTCGTTGATGACCCCGTCCATCGCTAGCCTGCTGGGCAAGTGGTTCTGGTGGCCACAACACGTCCGTCGCCGACCCGTGCCGGTGCCCTGGCCGCAAGCGCCGAGCAAACCGACGTTGGAAACGCAAGGGGCATAATGCAACCGCTGCAGTTTCCGCGACGTTAGGCGGTCGCGTGGGGTGCCTTGTCAGTACACGTCTCGTCAGGGACTCCCACATCGGGTGGCAACCGGGTTTCCTGGTCAACGATGAACACAGAATCCGATACCAGCCGACAGACGTTGACAAGAACCCCCGCGGGGCGCGGCCATCCGGGCCGTGGCCTGATCAAGCGGGTCGGCGCCAGTGCTGCGCTACTCGGCGTACTCGCCGCCGCAGGCTGCGCTCCGTCCGAGCGGGACACCGCGCCCTCGCCGTCGGCGGCTCAGCCGACGCCAAGCCTGGCGGCGGGTGACACGTCCAACGGTGCGGACAACTTCTATACGAGCGACAGGGTGACTGTTCAGAAGGTCTCCTTCAAGAACCAGTACCAGATGAACGTCACGGGAAACCTGTTCGTGCCCAACGACTTGGACCGCAATGCGAAGAATGCGGCGATGGTCGTCGGACATCCCATGGGTGCGGTCAAAGAGCAGAGCGCAAACCTGTATGCCACGAAGATGGCCGAGCAGGGATTCGTCACCATGTCCCTTGACCTGTCGTTCTGGGGTGAGAGCGACGGCCAGCCCCGCAACGCTGTCTCGCCGGACATCTATGCTGAGGACTTCAGTGCCGCAGTGGATTACCTACGCACCCAGTCATTTGTCGACAAGGAGCGGATCGGCGCGATCGGGGTCTGCGGCAGCGGCAGCTTCGTGATCAGTGCAGCCAAGATCGATCCGCGCATCAAAGCAGTTGCGACAGTCAGCATGTACGACATGGGCGCCGCCAACCGCAACGGCCTCAGACACTCAGTCACCCTTGAGCAGAGGAAAGAGATCCTCGAGCAGGCAGCACAACAGCGCGACGTCGAATTCGCAGGCGGCGAAACCGAATACACCAGCGGTACGGTCCACGAACTGACACCCGACTCCACCCCCATCGAGCGCGAGTTCTTTGACTTCTACCGCACATCCAGAGGGGCATACACCCCTGATGGCACGACGGACCAACTGACGACGCACCCGACGCTGACCAGCAACGTCAAATTCATGAACTTCTATCCGTTCAACGACATCGAGACGATTTCCCCTCGACCCATGCTGTTCATCTCGGGCGACGCGGCCCACTCCCGCGAGTTCAGTGACGAGGCCTACCGGCTCGCCGCTGAGCCCAAGGAGCTCGTGATCATTCCTGGCGCCGGCCACGTGGATCTCTACGATCGCGTCGACCTCATCCCGTTCGACAAGTTGACCGCGTTCTTCCAGAACAACCTGAAGTGACCGAAGTTGCGTAACGCTACGGCGGGCTTCGCGCCGATCTTCCGCCGTAGCGTTACGCAACACTAAGCCGCGTCGTCCCCGGAAAAGCGGCACCGGAATGTGACCCCGACCGTCCGACCAAAAGAATGTGACGCCAGGCACTTGATTTCTAGTCCTCAGGTCATATGATGACCTGATGAATTGGTCGGAGCTTCAGAACTCTGCAGGTGCCTCGTCGCGAGTCGGTGTAATCGGTCTGGGCTCGATGGGCCTGGGTATGGCGCGTTCCCTTCGGGCCGCCGGCTACGAGGTGGGCGTCTACGACGTCCGGCAGGAGACGGCTGTAGCGTTCGCCGCCGACGGCGGAATCGCGCACCCGACCGTGGCTGACCTGGCCGCCAAGACCGACGTGCTGATCAGCGTCGTCGTCAATGCCGCCCAGACCGAGGCGGTGCTGCTCGGGACGGACGGCGACGACGGCGCGATCGACCACCTCAAGCCGGGATCCGTCTTCGTGATGTGCTCGACGGTCGATCCGCAGTGGTCGACCGCGCTGGCCGAGACGCTCGCGGAGCGCGACATCCACTACCTCGACGCGCCCATCTCCGGTGGTGCCGCGAAGTCGGCCGCGGGCCAGCTGACCATGATGACGTCCGGATCGCCCGACGCGTACGCGCTGGCCGACCCGTTCCTGGAGGCCATGAGCGAGGCCGTGTACCGGCTCGGCGACCAGCCCGGGATGGGCTCGGTGGTCAAGATCGTCAACCAGCTTCTCGCCGGGGTGCACATCGCCGCCGCGGCCGAGGCGATGGCGTTCGGCATCCGCTGCGGACTACGCGCTGACGACATCTACGACGTCATCACTCACAGCGCGGGGAACTCCTGGATGTTCGAGAACCGGATGGCCCACGTGGTCAGCGGCGACTACACCCCGCACTCGGCGGTCGACATCTTTGTCAAGGACCTCGGCCTGGTGCTTGATGCGGCGCGACCCACAGTGTTTCCGCTTCCACTCGCGGCGGCCGCGCACCAGCAGTTTCTACGCGCGTCGGCCGCCGGCCATGGTCGCGAGGACGACAGCGCCGTGATCAAGACATTCCCCGGCGTCGACCTGCCCGCCCGCACCGACACCGAGGAGTTGTGAAAATGCCTGTCCGCCTTGGCTGTATCGCCGATGACTTCACCGGTGCGACCGACCTGGCCAACAACCTGGTCCGCGCCGGCATGCGCGTCGTCCAGACCATCAATGTCCCCGCCGCGGACACGGTCGTCGACGCCGACGCCGTGGTGATCGCCCTCAAGTCCCGCACGATCCGGGCAGCCGACGCCGTCGCACAGTCCCGCCAAGCCTTGGCGTGGTTGCGTTCGGCCGGCGCCGAGCAGATCTACTTCAAGTACTGCTCGACGTTCGACTCCACCCCGAAGGGCAACATCGGTCCCGTCATCGACGCCTTGATGGACGACCTCGGCACCGACTTCACCATCGCCACCCCGGCGTTTCCCGACAACGGCCGCTCGGTGTTCAAGGGCCACCTGTTCGTCGGCGATCGGCTGCTCAGCGAGTCGGGCATGAAGGACCATCCGCTCACCCCGATGACCGACCCCGATCTGGTTCGCGTGCTCACCCCGCAGACCCGGCACCGGGTGGGGCTGATCGACTACGCCACCGTCGCCGCGGGTCACGACGCAGTGCGGGCGCGGATCGACCAGCTGCACGCAGACGGCGTGGGCATCGCCATCGTGGACGCGATCACCAACGACGACCTGCTTCGGCTCGGCCCCGCGATTGCCGACCTGCGCCTGGTCACCGCCGGGTCCGGCGTCGCGATCGCGCTGCCCGCCAACTGGGGATTCCGCCCCTCGCCCGATGCGGCCGCACTTCCCGCCGCGACGGGTCTGCAGGCGATCGTCTCCGGCTCGGTGTCGGTGGCCACCAATACCCAAGTCGCGGAGTTCCACCGCACGGGACGGCCGTCGTTTCAGGTCGACGCGCTGCGCATCGCCGGCGGCCAGAATGTCGTCACCGAGGCGCTCGCGTTCGCCGATCGGCACCTCGCGTCAGGACCCGTCCTCTTCTACTCCACGCAGGCCCCAACGGAGGTCCGCGCCGTGCAGAACGCGCTCGGCGCGGCCGAGGCGGGCTCCTTGGTCGAGGACACGCTGGCGCGGATCGCTGGCGGCCTGGTGGAACGCGGTGTGGGTCAGCTGATCGTCGCCGGCGGCGAGACGTCGGGAGCGGTGGTCCAGGAACTGGGCATCGCCGCCATGCGTATCGGCCCCCAGATCGACCCCGGCGTGCCGTGGTGTGCCGCAACGCTTCCCGACGGGCGTCGGCTCCACATCACGCTCAAGTCCGGCAACTTCGGCACCGCCGACTTCTTCACCAAGGCGCTCGCCGCAAAGGAACTGGCCGGATGAGCGACCTCATGGAGGCCGCGCGCGACGAGATATGCCGCGTCGGCGCCAGCCTGTTCGCACGCGGCTACGTACACGCCAGCGCAGGCAACATCAGCGCCCGGGTCGGCGACGACTACCTCGTCACGCCGACCGATGCGCCCATGGGTTTCCTTGAAACAGAACGGATTTCACATCTCGACGCCGACGGCAATCAGCTTTCCGGCGACCGTGCCAGCAAGGCGCTCGTCCTGCACCGCAGGATCTACGCGACCGACCCCAACGCCGCCTTCGTCATCCACACCCACTCCACCCATCTGGTGGCACTCACTCTCGCCGGGGTGTGGTCCGACGACGACATCCTTCCACCCATCACCCCCTATTTCGTGATGAAAGTCGGTCACGTACCGCTCATCCCGTATCACCGACCGGGCGACCCGGCCGTGGCCAACCTGGTCGCGGCGCGGATCGCCGAAAGGGCTGACGACGCGCCGATCCGCGCCGTCATGCTCGACCGCCTCGGCCCTGTCGTATGGGGACCGAACCCGGCGGCGGCCATGGCCGTCCTCGAAGAACTCGAAGAGACGGCACGACTCTGGATGCTCACCGGGCGTCAGCCCACGCCGCTTCCACCGTCGGCAGTCCAGGAGCTGAAGGACGTTTTCGGCGCCGCTTGGTAGTCCGTTCAATCCCCTTTTTACGACCCCGAGGAGGTCGCAATGTCAGTCATTCTTCCCGTTCGCGAGACCGCTAGCGAACAGGCGGTCTTCCGCAAGGTCGTGCTGCGCATCGTCCCGTTCCTGATGCTCTGTTACGTCATCTCGTATCTCGACCGCGTCAACGTCGGCTTCGCGAAACTGCAGATGTCGGCCGATCTGGGCTTCAGCGAAGCCGCGTTCGGTCTCGGCGCCGGTGTGTTCTTCATCGGCTACTTCTTCTTCGAGGTGCCGTCGAACATCATCCTGCAGAAGGTCGGCGCCAAGGTGTGGATCGCCCGCATCATGATCACCTGGGGGATCGTCTCGGGTTCGTTCATGTTCGTGAACAACGAGATCGTGTTCTACGCACTGCGGTTCCTGCTCGGCGTCGCCGAGGCCGGCTTCTACCCGGGCGTCATCTTCTACCTCACCCTGTGGTTCCCGTCGCACCGGCGCGCCCGAGTGGTTGCGATGTTCATGTCGGCCATCCCGCTCGCCGGCATCTTCGGCAATCCGTTGTCGGGCTGGATCATGGGCACCTTCGACGAGGTCGGTGGCCTGGGTGGCTGGCAGTGGATGTTCATCATCGAGGCGATCCCCGCCATCCTGATCGGCATCTGGACCCTCTTCTACCTGGACAGCAGTGTGCAGAAGGCGAAGTGGCTGACCCAGGAGGAGAAGGACGTCGTCGAAGCCGCAGTCGCCGAGGATGTTTCGCACCAGACACACCACCGGCTGCGCGACGCGTTCAGCGAGCCGAAGGTGTGGCTGATGTGCCTGATCTACTTCTGCTTCGTCATGGGCCAGTACGCGCTGACTTTCTGGACGCCGACGTTCGTGAAGTCCACCGGCATCAGTTCGGAGCTGACGATCGGGGTGCTTTCCGCGATCCCGTTCCTCGCGGCGCTGATCGCGATGAACCTGTTCGGCCACTCGGCCGATCGTCGCCGCGAGCGCCGCTGGCACCTGATCATCCCGGCCCTGATGGGCGCCGTGGGCTTCTCGATGGCGGCGGTGTTCACCGGATCGACGGTGCTGGCGCTGATCTCGCTGTCGGTCGCGGCGGCCGGCGTGCTCACCTGCGCACCGCTGTTCTGGTCGTTGCCAACGGCATTCCTGGGCGGCTCCGCGGCCGCGGCCGGTATCGCGGTGGTCAACTCGGTCGGAAACCTCGCCGGTTTCGTCAGCCCGTACATGATCGGTGCGGTCAAGGACGCCACCGGCTCGACCGTGGTGCCGATGTTCATCCTGTCCGGGATTCTGCTGCTGGGCGCCCTCTGCGTGTACAGCACCAAGAAGGACGTCGTCAACCGCTGATATCACGAAGGAGCTTGCCATGCCTCGCTTTTCGGCCAACTTGTCAATGATGTACACCGAGCACGCCTTCCTCGATCGGTTCGCCGCCGCGGCGGCCGACGGGTTCGCGGCGGTGGAGTACCTCTTCCCCTACGAGTACCCCGCGCCGCAGCTGCGCGGGCTGCTCGACGGCAACGGCCTGCAGCACGTGCTGTTCAACGCTCCGCCCGGCGACTTCGAGGCGGGGGAGCGAGGCATTGCTTCGCTCCCCGGCCGAGAGGCCGAGTTCCGCAACGGGTTTCACCGGGCACTGGACTATGCGGAGACGCTCGGCTGCCCGCGGGTGCATGTGATGGCCGGTCTCGTCCCGGCAGGCGCCGACCGCGACGAGCGGTTGGCGGTGTACCGCGACAACCTCGGCTGGGCCGCCGAGCGTGCTGCGGCCCGCGAGGTGGACGTGCTGATTGAGCCGATCAATCAGCGCGACATGCCGGGGTACCTGTTGAGCCTGCAGGACGAGGCGCACCAGATCGTCGTCAAGATCGGAGCACCGAATCTGAAGGTGCAGCTTGACCTCTACCACTGTCAGATCACCGAGGGCGACGTGACGATGCGGCTGCGGTCGGACGTGCCGACGGGTCGGGTGGGCCACCTGCAGATCGCTGGGGTTCCCGACCGCCACGAGCCGGATGCCGGCGAACTGGCGCTCGGCCACCTGTTGACCGTCATCGACGACGCCGGATACGACGGATGGGTCGGATGCGAATACCGCCCCGCCGCAGGCACAAGCGAAGGATTGGGGTGGATGAGATGAGGGTCGTCATCACCGGGGGCTTCGGCTTCATCGGCACCATGGTGGCCCGAGAGTTGTTGACCACCGGGATGTTTCGTGGCAGCGAGCTGACCGAACTCGTGCTGGCGGATCGGTTCGTCCCGCGCGACGACGACGCGATGGCCGCCGACCCGCGGACCACGGTGGTCGAGGGTGACCTGCTGGAAACGGTGTCGACGATCTTCGCCGAGGGCGTGGATGCGGTCCTGCACCTGGCGTCGGCGGTGTCGGCGGAGGCCGAGGCCGATTTCGATCTCGGCATGACCGCCAATCTGCAGAGCACACTCGCATTGCTGGAAGCCGCCCGGCACCAGCGGGGTGAACCGGCAACCGTGGTGTTCTCCAGCAGCGTCGCGGTATACGGCTCGGACGCGGCGCTGCCCCTGCCGGATGTCGTCAGCGAGGCGACGCTGCCGACTCCGCAGTCCAGCTATGGAGCGCAGAAGTTCATCTGCGAGCAGCTCGTCGCGGACTACACGCGCAAGGGTTTCATCGACGGTAGGGTCGCCCGACTGATGACCGTCGCGGTGCGGCCCGGCAAGCCGAACGCCGCGGCGTCCGGGTTCCTCTCCGGGATCATCCGCGAACCGCTGACTGGGATCGCGACGGTCTGCCCGGTCCGGCCCGAGCTTTCGGTGGCACTGGCGTCGCCGCGACGGACCGTGGAGGGACTGCTGCGTGTCGCGCAGGCCGACCGCGGCGACGGCCATGGCAACCTGAACGGGCGCATCGCCGTCAACCTGCCGGCGCTGACGGTGACGGTTGGCGAGATGCTCGACACGCTGCGACGGGTCGCTGGGGACGCTGTGGCCGACCTCGTGTTGGTGGAGCCCGATCCTGCGATAGAGGCGATCGTGGGGTCCTGGCCGTCGCGCTTCGACAACAGCCGGGCCGCCGACCTCGGATTAACGGCCGACGCGTCGTTTGCCGATGTCGTCGAGCAGTACCGGGACGATAACCTTAGTTTGTGCTGACCAAGGTGTCCGGAGGTGTAAGCCTCGTCGACCGCGTCGCTGAGGCGCTCTCCGACGAGATCACCAGCGGCCGGCTGGCTCCTGGCGAGCGGCTGCCCTCGGAGGTCCAGCTCGTCGAGCAGTTGGGTGTCAGCCGCACGGTAGTGCGCGAAGCGGTGTCGCGGCTTCGCAACGCCGGCCTGGTCGAGCCGCGACAGGGCTCTGGGGTTTTCGTGCTCGCGCCGCGCGTTAAGCCGCTGGATCTGTCGGACGAGGCGCAGCGCACCAAGGCATCCGTTCTCCAGATCGTCGAAGTGCGCCAGGCGATGGAGGGCGAGGCGGCGGCGTTGGCCGCAACCCGCGCCACGCCGAAGGACATTCGTCGAATGCGTGCCGCGTTGAAGGCGATTGACGCCGACGTACGCGCCGGAGGTGACGGTGTGGACGCCGACCTCGCGTTCCACCAGAGTGTCGTCGACTCGACAGGCAATCCGGTGCTCGCAGAGACGCTTCGCTATATCGGTTCGCTGATGCGCAACGGCATGCGCGTCACGCGGGCCAACGAGGCCCGCCGCGCCGATTTCACCGCGCAGGTAAAGCGCGAGCACCAAATACTCGTCGACGCGATCGAAGGCGGCGACCCGGAGGTCGCCCGCGCCGCCGCGCGCCAGCACATGGAGCATGCGGCGGAGCGATTGCAGGAGGCCGACGACCGGTTCTGGACCGAGGCGGGTGCGCTCGCGTTCGGGGTGAACGGCTGAGCTGGGCTTCGGATCTTTTCAGCGCAGCACCTTGTCGAGCGTGCGCAGGCAACCGTTGGGACGAGTTTCGCTCCATACTAAGCGGTTTCACCTCATTTGCCGTTAATTGACGGTTGATCCGGGGTGGTACGGAACCCGAGGACGTGTCGGCCGCCGTGGTGTTCCTGGCCTCCGGGGCAACCACCGGACGCCCATCGACGGTTGTTCATCGCCGGGACCATCACCGCCACGCGGCTAAGACAAAGTGACTCTCGGGCATCCTCACGCAGCAGGTCGAGCAGGCGCTGCGGCCGGTCGGCTTGACGCAGGTGCAGCTCGGTGTGTTGGTGCACCTGGACCAGATGGAAGACGACGCCGGCCTATCCACCGCAGAGCTGAGCCGTCTCGGCGGGGTGACCCCGCAATCGATGGCGTCGGCGCTGGCCAACCTGCAACGACGCGAGCTCGTCGTGCGTGGGGACCGCCCAGCACGCGGGAGGGCGATCGAACTGCGGGTCACCGACGATGGCCGTGAGCTTGCCCGGCTTGCCCAGACGCTCACGGCGGGCGTCGAAGCGCGCGCGCTGGCGCTCATCGAGCCCGCGGACCGCGACCGGCTGCGGGAACTGTTGCAACTCGTGGCCATGGGTTCGGGAGCGCCCATCCCCCGCGTGCGTGGGATCGAGGTCACCTCAAGTGCGGCGAACGAGACAAAGGCGGATGACAATGAGTGAACTGAAGGGCCGTCGCGCGGTGGTGACCGGTGGCGGGCGGGGCATCGGGCGGGCCGAGGCGCTCGCGCTCGCACAGGGCGGCGCACGAGTCGTGGTCAACTATGCGCATAGCGCCGACGCGGCGCTGGGTGTCGTCGGGGAGATCGAGCAGATCGGCGGCGAGGCGTACGCCATCGCGGCAGACGTTGCTGATCCCAGCGCGATCGCGGCTCTGATGTCGTCGGCCGCCGATGCGTTGGGCGGCATCGACATTCTGTGCAGCAACGCAGGAATCGAGCACTTCGGCGAACTGGGTGCGGTGAGCGCTGAAGAATTTGACCGCGTGTTCGCGGTCAACACCCGGGGGCAGTTCCTGGCCGTTCAAGAGGCCACCCGTGTCATGGGCGACGGCGGCCGGATTGTGTGTACCTCCTCGGTGAGCGCCACCACACCGTTTCGGCAACACGCCGTGTACAGCGGCTCCAAGGCCGCGGTCGAGGGGATGGTCAAGTGCCTCGCGCTCGACCTCGCCGCAAGAGGTATCACGATCAACGCCATTGCCCCCGGCGGTACTGCGTCGGACATGTCGGCCGAATACACCCCGTTCTACGAGGCCGGTGGCGGGCCGCTGCAGTTCCCGTTCGGGCGAATGGGCACTCCCGAGGACATCGCCAAGGTCGTGTGCTTCCTCGCATCACCGGACAGCGGGTGGATCACCGGTCAGACGATCCGTATTGCCGGTGGCGAATAGTCGCGCCGGACAACCCATTTCCCTGACGAAAAGGAGCGAGAAACCGATGCGCATCGTGACTCTTGAGGAGCACGCCCTGCGGGCCGACCTCATTGCCCGACGTGCCTTGACTGCCGGCGAGCCTGTCGCCGCACTCTACGAACAGGTCGCGTCGACCGTTCTCCCGCAATTGAGCGACGTCGGCGCCGGCCGACTGGCCGACATGGACGCCGGCGGCGTGACCGTCCAGGTGCTGTCCGTGCCCCCGCCGGCCGCCGACTTCGCCGCCGATCCCGACGAAGGTATCGAGCAGGCACGTCGCTACAACGACTGGATGGCCGAGGCCGTGCGGGCACATCCGGAACGCTTCCAGGCCTTCGCCCACCTGCCCACCACCGCTCCTGAGGCCGCGGCCGACGAGCTCGAACGCTGCATTGGCGAATTGGGCTTCAGGGGCGCGCTGGTGAGTGGCACGACTCACGGACTCTTCCTGGACCACAAGTCATTCGAGCCGATCCTCGCAAGCGCCGAGCGTCTTGGCGTGCCGATCTATCTGCACCCCAGCCTCCCGCCCGACGAAGTGCGCCGCGCCTATTACGACGACCTTCCCGAAGGAATCGGGCTCTCCCTGGCGACCGCCGGCTGGGGCTGGCACACCGAGGTCGCACTGCATGCCCTGCGACTGGTGCTCTCCGGAGCGCTTGACCGCCACCCGCGGCTCCAGTTGATCATCGGCCACCTGGGCGAGGGACTAGAGACCAGGCTGGGCCGGTTCGAGGACGTGATGAGTCACGCGGATCTGAGCTACCTACAGCGCCGCCCCGTCGACTATCTGCACGAGCAGTTCTGGGTCACCACCTCCGGCTACTTCAACCTGCCTGCCTTCATGGCGGCATTGATGACCTTCGGCGCCGACCGGATCCTCTACTCGGTCGACTATCCATTCGGCTCGACCATCGACGGCCGCGGCTTCCTCGACAAGCTGCCCGTGTCGCCGGTCGACAAGCTCAAGATCGCCCACCGAAACGCCGACGCGTTGCTGAAGCTGACAACACGCTATTTGTAGCGGCGCACTGCTTCTTCTGCCTGCGCGATCCGTTCGCGCAGCATGGTCAGTTCGAGGTCATTGGCACCGTTGCGCTCACGGTCGAGCCGGATTGCCCAGGCGCCAAGGGCGCTAGATACGACGCCGGTACCGCGCCGACGATGCCGAGTGAATCGAGGACGTCCGACACCGAAGTGGTCAAGTCCTGTGACATCACCCCGTTCTTGGCTTCTGTCGGGGCGATGGGGCTCAAGGCGCCGCACATGCGGGCGCGCATTCCGGCGGATCTACGCGCCGCTGTAGCCCAACTGGAGAATCAATATGACCCGCGACAGCATGTGGTCGTGGGCGGCGCCGGCGGCCGGCTGGTCGAGGAACTCGGTTTGGTGGACTTTCTTGTCGACCTCCGCGGCGTGACCGGGACGCCGGATCAAGTGCGCCAATACACCGAGAAGATCGAAAAGCTCGGTGTGACCTGCCTGTTGGCGGCGCTGCCGGGAAATGCAGATCCCGACGGCACACTCGGGCGGTTGGCGCAGGCGCTGCGATGAACAGCGGCTAACCTCGATTTCCGGTGCGAAATTTGAGGTGGGCTTTGTGGACCGGGAACGAGGCTAACGGGTTGACCACTCACGCTGAAGTGCAGCAATCAACCCGCCAACTAACCCGCTGCACCGCGGGTTAGCGAGGAAGAGCTGTGCGAGCCTACTGACAGCCATGTCACCGCAGCGCGCCAATCACTACGGAATCTCCGGGGCGGCGATACCGAGTCCGGTGAGCGCGTTGACGTATCGGTCGACGTTGGCGAGTTTGACTTCTTCGTAGCCGCGCACGATGTCTGCGGCGCGGGCTGCGGCGACCGCGGCGTCGTAGCTTTCGGCGGTCAAACTCTCGATGAGCGTTCGATCATCGCCTCGTAGTGGTCGATCAGCTTGCGTTCCAAACGCCGCATTCTGGTGTGGCCGAACGGATCCAGCGAATGTCCGCGCAGGAAACGGCCCTTGGCGAGAAGCCTCAGCGCGAAGTGGCTGCGTGGGCCCAGGCCGATCTTCTTCTTGCGCCCGAGCGATTTGAGCATCGGTGGGTGCAATTTGTACGTCAGCTTGCGCGCACCTGGAACCTGTGCGGACACCACGTCGGTGAAGGCCGGATCGGTCAGCAGGCGCGCCACCTCGTATTCGTCCTTGTAGGCCAACAGCTTGAAGAAGTTCGTCACGACGGCTTCGGACAAGTCGGTTCGGTCGGTCATGCTGCGCTCCGCAGACCAGGTTCGCTCGGCCAGTGCGGCCAGCCGGTTGGCATGCCGCTTGCCTTGGTAGGCAATGAGATCCGCGCAACGACGTTCCAAGACTTCTCGCACCTCGCCAGTCACGGCTGAGTCGCAGAGTAGGTGCGCGACAACCGCCGAATGCTGTCTGCGCGTGCTGTCGGACAGGGTGGTGACCTTGGCGAATGCCGCGGGATCGGCGACCGCGACGCGTCCCCATCGGAACGCCGACACGTTGGCGTCGACGGCAACACCGTTGATCTGGATGGCCCCTTCGATCGCGGCCGCCGGAATCGGTAGGGCGCCTTGCTGGTAGGCAGCACCGATGAGAAGGAAGTTTGCGACGGCGGTGTCGCCGAAGAGCACTTGCGCCGCGCTGAGCGCGTCGAACGACACGAGCGCTTGAGTGCAGACATCGAGCCGCGACAGCAGATCGGTTGTCTCGGGATAGTTTACGGCGGGGTCGTACACCATGGCTCCGGTTGGCGTCTTGCTTGTCGAGGCCACCGCGATCGTGCGTTCGGGCCCCGCGCAGCCGATGTTCTTGGTGTCCACGGCTGTCAGCAGGTCGAAGGCCAGAAAGCAGTCGGCCGACTGCGGGCTCAGCCGGTTGGACGAGTCAGCGCGCGCAGTGCTCAATCGGAGGTGCGATGTGACCGGGCCCGCCTTCTGGCTCAGGCCCGTCTGGTCGAGTCCTTCGGCGTGCAATCCAGTACGCAAGGCCGCCATCGCGAGAACCTGGTTCACGGTGACGATCCCGGTGCCGCCGATACCGGCTAGAAAGATGTTGAACGTTCCCTCGACGATGGGCAGCGTGGGCTCTTCGACGCTTGGCGGTGCCGGAAGTGCTTGTTTCTTGGCCGATTTGCCGTCCGGAATCTGAACGGTGACGAACGAGGGGCAATTACCGTCCAGGCAGGAGTAGTCGGTGTTGCAGGTGGTCTGATCGATACGGGTTTTGCGGCCGAGTTCGGTGTCGACCGGTTGCACCGAAAGGCAGTTGCTCTTGACACCGCAGTCACCGCAGCCTTCGCAGACCGCCTCGTTGATGACCACGCGCGTGGTTCTCACCGGCAGCTTGCCGCGTTTGCGCTTTCGCCGCGCTTCGGCCGCGCACTGCTGGTCGTAGATCAGCACCGTGACGCCTTTGGTGTCACGCAGTATCCGCTGGGCTTCGTCGAGCCGGTCGCGGTGCCAGAGCTGGGTGTGGGGTGCGAAGGAGGCGCCGCGGTGGCGTTCGGGTTCCTCGGCGCAGACGATGATCCGTGATACGCCGTCGGCGATCAGCTTGTGGGTGAGTGCGGGCACCGACAGGCCAGCTTCAACGTCTTGTGCGCCTGTCATGGCGACGGCGGAGTTGTACAGGACCTTATAGGTGATGTTCACCCCGGCGGCGATGCACGCCTGAACTGCAAGCTGACCAGAGTGGAAATACGTTCCGTCGCCGATGTTTTGGAAGATGTGCTCGACGTCAGTGAAGGGCGCCTGCCCGATCCACTGGGCCCCTTCACCACCCATCTGCGTCAGTCCGGTGACCTGAGAGTCGGTGCGCGACGACATGGTGACCAATGTGTGGCAGCCGATTCCGCCGCCGGCGATCGAACCGTCCGGTATCGCCGTGGACCGGTTGTGGGGACATCCCGAGCAGAAGTACGCGCTACGCCTGGTCGGCAACACGGTCAGTTCCAACGACGGCGGGGGCGGTGCGGTGAGCGCGACGCGATCCTTGAGCACCTTGCGCAGCGGGCCTAGCAGGCGCGCCGCGGTGAGTTCCCCGTCGGGCGGGATCAGTCGCTGCCCGTCATGTCCTCGCTTGCCGATGACCTTGGGTGCCCACTGCCCGTAGAGGGCGTCTTTGACTTGGCTCTCGACGAATGCCGTCTTGTCCTCGATCACCAGCACCTGTTCGACCCCGCGGGCCAACCGGCGAACCTTGTCCGGTCCAAGCGGGTAGGGCATACCGACACGTAAGATGCGAATTCCCTTGTCGCACAAGTCGCGATGACTCAAGCCGAGTGTGGTCAGCGCCTCCCGCAGCGAATCGTAGGCCGAGCCGACGGCTACGATACCCAGCCAAGCATCGGCGGGGTCAACTTCGAGACGGTCGATGTCGTTGGCCGCATTGAGCGCTTCCACCATCGCCCACCGCGGACCGTACAGGTCGGCCTCGGCCAACACACTGTCCGGTGGTGCAGCCAAGACGCGTTGGCGATAGGTCCACGGCCGCCCCTCCCACAGCAGTGTCGGGACAGTGATATCGAAATCGGCGAAATCGCGATCCAGTGTCCACAACCCGTCGGCGACATCGGCCACGATCTTCAAGGCAGGAAAGCAACCTGAGGCCCTCGAGAGCGCCACCGCATACATGCCGAACCCGATGATCTCGGTGGCGTTGCGCGGGAACAGTATTGGCATCGACAGCGCAGCCAATGAGCGCTCGCTGGCCGCGGGCACGCTCGACGACTTCGCGGCCGGATCGTCGCCGACGAGCGCCAACGCACCACCGCGCGGGTGGGCTCCGTACATCGCCGCGTGACGTAAGGCGTCGCTCGCGCGGTCCAGTCCCGGCCCCTTGCCGTACCAGACGCCGATAACGCCGTCGTGCGAGCGCGTTCCTTGAGGGAGTTCCAGTTGGCTGCCCCAGACCGATGTGGCCGCCAGTTCTTCGTTGACACCGGGAACGAGGTGGACGTCGTGGTCGGTGCGCAAGTGCGACAGTCCGGCCAGCAACTGGTCCAATCCCGCCAGTGGGCTGCCTTGATACCCGGAGACCAGGGTTGCCACACGATGTCCTGCGCGTCGGTCACGCTCGTGCTGTTCGACGAGCAGCCGAGCAATGGCCTGCACGCCCGTGAGCAGCACGGGTCCGGAATCCGGCCGGTATCGCGCGGCGAGCGCATCCGTCTGCGCCGGCCGAACAGTGGTCTCGGTCATGGCCTGACACCGCCTCTGGTCGAGTGCTGTCAAGTGGCAGCTGATTCGCGTGTATCTCAAAGCGTTGTTGCGGAACACCAAATGCGCAACTAATGTGTTTGCAACTAATCAAACCGGTCAGTCGCGACCGAGGACAGGCCCGTGAGGTGGCAGATGTGATCAGTCTCGACCGGCTCGACGTACGGCTCCTTGATGTGCTGACTCGCAAAGGCCGCGTCGGCATCGTCGAGTTGGCAAGCGAACTCAAAATCGCCAGGAACACGGTTCAAGCCCGGCTGCGGCGCCTCGAAGAGGCGGGGGTGATGACCGGCTTTCGCCCGTCGGTGGATCTGGCGCAGGCCGGTGTGACGACGCAGGCGTTCATCGGTCTCGAGGTGCAGCAGGACAAGTTGGCCGACATCGTCGCGGCGCTAACGCAGATTCCGCAGGTGCTGGAGGTACACGCCACCACCGGCCGGGAAGACTTTCTGGTTCGCGCCGCGACGGTCAGCCAGGCCGGCCTTCAGGAAATGATCGAGCGGATCGTGGCAATCGAGGGCGTCGTCCATTCCACTACCACGCTGGCATTGACGACGCCGTTGCCGTATCGGATTATTCCGCTGCTGCAAGAGATCACGCGTGATGCCGGATGGGGGAGATCGACTCCGTTGCCGGATTCCGGACGGTGAGCGCTGAAGTCCTCGCGCAGTCAGGTCGTCAGAAGCATGCAGCGGGGCAGTGATCCGGACTCGCGGGACGCCTGAGAGGCGACGCTCGACGGCGGGCCGGCACGGCGCGGTTCAGACACGCGACAACCTCGAAACTGAAGTTACGCAGAGGGTTTCACGCATTTTGCCTGCATAGCCTCAGTCTCGGCGCGGGTATCGTCACAGGTCGAGATGAAGTCGTAGGGCCTGATCGAGCTCTGCGAGTTGGGCGGCAGAGAGTCGGCCGATTCGACGTCGCAGCCGCTTCAGTGCAACAGACCTGACCTGTTCGGCCTGTGCTTTGGAATCGACGGCGAGACCCGTCGCAGCGGCAGCCAAGAACACTTGGAACGGATAGATCTTGGCGACGTTGCTTGTCACCGGCACGACTGTGACGACGCCGCGGCGAAGCCGAGTTGCGGCCGCATTCGCTCGATCATTGCTGACGACTACCGCGGGACGCTGCTTGTTGGCTTCGCTGCCGAGCGCCGGGTCGAAGTCGACTTGCCATATGTCACCGCGCAGCATCGCCGAGCCCGTCGCCGGCGGCTTTCTCCCAGGCATCTTCGTCGCCGGCGGAGGCCCATTCGGCCCACGCCTCGTCATAGTCGTCTTCCAGCGTGGGATAGCGCAGCATGCGGATTGCGCGCTGGACACCTGCGGAGCGTGACGGCAAGCCAACCCGCTCGACGTATCGGTCCAGCACCTCGACATCTTCGTCGGAGAGACTCACACTAAGTTTCACACTTGGATGCTACCCGGGTATTACCCAAAGGTGGACTCGCCGTCTTCCTGCTCGATAGCGCGAGTCCAGGCCACTTCCTGCTCCGACGTCCTGCGCTGGGAGACCACGATGTGGGGGTGTGGGTGCTGCGGTCAGGATCGCAGCACCCACACCGGGCCGCTTACGAAGTTGACGTCACACCGCCATGTGGTAGCCGCCGTCGACCCGGAATTGTGAGCCGGTGAGGAAGATGGCTCTCGGTGAGGCGAGGAAGGCGATCAGCTCGGCCACGTCATCGGGTTCGCCGGCACGGCCCATGGGACCGAGCTGGGCGGCCAGGCTTGCCTGCAGTTGCTCGACGTCGATTCCCTGGCTGTCGGCCATCTTCTGCATGAATTCAGTCGAGCCGTGTGTTGCGATGAACCCGGGCACAACACATACGACTCGCACCCCGTGGGGACCAACCTCGGTGGCGAGTTGACGGCTGTAGACGTTGAGCGCCGCTTTGGCCGCCGCGTAGGACGCCTGGCCGGTTTGCGGCTGCCGGCTCAGGACCGACGAGACGTGGACGACTACGCCGGAGCCCCGCTCGACCATGCCAGGAACCAGTATCCGGTCGAGGCGGACAGCGCTGAGCAGGTTGATGTCGAGGGTGCTGCGCCACGTCTCTTCTGGAGTCTCGAGCGTGGATGCCAATTCGCTTGCGACACCGGCATTGTTGACCAGGACGTCGATCCCGGCGACCTCGTCGAGGACGCGCCCGCCCAGCTCGGCAACTCCATCCTCGCTGGAGAGATCGGCGGGGATGAATGTCGCGGGGAAACCGTCCGGCGGCGCGCTGCGGGCGACGACCAGCACCTGGGCGCCGGCCGCGGCGAAGCGATTGGCGGTGGCTTCTCCCATGCCCTTCGTTCCGCCGGTGACCAAGACCCGCAGGCCCGCTAAACCTTCGTCGTGAACCGTCATAGTGTGTACTCCTTCTGTGTAATGGTGATCGTGATGTATTGGTGCCGTGCTGATCTGAGGCCGCAGCGTGGTGGGCGGATCGCCGAACTAGGCGGTGACCTTCTTCGATATCTCTGAGAGTCGTTCCAGCTCGTCGGCCGACAGGTGCACTTTGAGTGCGCCGGCGGAATCTTCGGCGTGGTGGGGTTTTGAGGCGCCGGCGATCGGGATGACGGTGCCGTCGTAGTAGCCGACCAGCCAGGCCAATGCAATCTGGCCCACGGTCGCCTGATGCTCGGCGGCGATGTCGCGCATCGCGTCGATCAACGATTGGGTGCGATCGAGGCCTCCTGCGTTGAGGCCCATGACCTTGCGGCGCAGCGGGTGCACGCCTTGGATCAGGCTGCGGTTGGAGTGGTACTTGCCAGTCAAGATGCCTTGGCTCTGCGACGAGTAGGCGAGCAGTGAGACGCCGAGCCGACGGGCGGCGTCGAGCATGCCGTCGGTCTCGATCTTGCGGTGCAGCAAGTTGATCTGAACCTCGTTGCTGGCCAACGGTATTCCGAACTTCGCCAACTCATCGTGCGCGGTTTCCATCTGTCGCGTGGTGAAGTTGCTGACGCCGACGGCACGGATCTTGCCGGCCTGCACCAGCCGGGCCATGGCACGCATCTGTGCGCGCACCGACGAGAAACTTCCCCGGTTGAGGTGGATCTGGTGCAGATCGATGGGGAACGGGTCCAACGCGTCGAGCCGCTTGCCGACGGTGCTCTCGATATTGCGCGCGGTGCGCCCCAACGGCAGCCACTTGGTCGCAACCGTCACGTCGCCCGGCTTGATCCCAGCGTGCGCGAGGCCGCGGGCCAACGCACGCTCCGACGTACCGCCGCCGTACATCTCGGAGGTGTCGAACCACGTGATCCCGCCGTCGAGCGCGGTTTTGATGATCGTGTCGATGTTCTCCTGCGGAACCGGCGGCGTCAGCGCCGAAATCCAGCCCTTGCCCGCGAACTGGGCGGTACCCAGGCCGATCGGGGAAACGTAGATGTCGGTGCGGCCGAGTTGTCGAGTGGTCATGAGACGACCATACACCATGACGAGACATTCACGTCTCACCACGAGACGCTAAGATCCAGCTATGCCTACCCCTGACGGAACCGACCGGACACGACGGGCGATCCTCGACGCCGCCGCACGGGTGCTAAGCCAACGGCCTGATGCGGGTATGGCCGACATCGCCGAGGAAGCAGGTGTGGGACGGGCAACGCTGTACCGGCACTTTCCGACCCGCGAATCACTGATCACGCGGCGTGCAAGATGCCGGAAGCGCAGAACTTGTCGCCGCATTTGCCTCAGCCGGCCTGGACGCGCTGCCCGTGGACCGGGCCATCGCCAGAATCACCGGCATCTTCCTGCGCACCGGCACGAAGTACGCCGCAGTCATCAGCCACGAGGACGAACACCGCGAACACGCCGCCAGGGACCGCGCAATCGAACCCATTCGCATCGTCATCGACCGCGGGTTCCGCGACGGCGAACTCCGGATCCGACCTTCCCAGCGGTGCACTGTTCGAGATGTACACCGCCCTGATCGCGCGCGCACAGCTACTCACCATCACCGAGAAGCTGACCCCCGAGCAGGCCGCAGACGCCGTAGTCGCGGTCTTTCTCGAAGGCGCGCTGACGCGTTAACCCCGGTATTGCTCGTCTGTGACGTGTTCGAGCCAGTCGACCGGTGTGCCGTCGACGCTGTCCTGGATCGCGATGTGGGTCATGGTGGTGGTGTCATTGGCGCCGTGCCAGTGTTTGACACCGGGCGGCGTCCAGATCACGTCACCGGGAATGATTGACAGCTTGGGCCTATTCCATTGCTGGATCCAACCGGAGCCCGCGGTCACGATGAGGGTTTGTCCGGCAGGGTGGGTGTGCCACGCGGTGCGCGCAGACGGGGTGAACGTCACTTCGGCCGAGCCGGTGGTGCGCACGGCGTTGGGGTTGAACAGCGGTTTGACGCTGACCTGCCCGGTGAACGTGTCGGCGGATCCCGTTGCGGCGGGCCGAGATTCGTCCGGTGAGATCTCCATGGGCTCGTCGGCACCTGCGGGTGTGGCGTTGTACAGGCTGAATGCCGCAGCCACGATCGTCGCTAGCGTTGCAGTGAATTTCATGTCATGCCACCGGAGTCGTCCTGGCTCATCGTCGATTTCCTTCCATGGTTGCGGCTCAGCGGGCGGTGTAACCACCGTCGACGGGCAGAGCGACGCCGACGACGAAGCTGGCGCCGGGACTGCACAGCCACAGGACGGCGGCGGCGATCTCGTCGGCTTCGCCGAGCCGGTTGATGGGCTGGTCGGCGATGGCGTCGGCGATATCGAGCTCACCGTTGTCGATCATGTCGGTGACCATCGGGGTCGCGATGGTGCCGGGACACACGACGTTGATCCGGATACCTCGGGGTGCGTATTCGAGTGCGGCGCTACGGGTTAGGCCAACAACGCCATGTTTAGAGGCGTGGTAGGCGGCGCGGCCAGGCAGGCCGACGAGCCCGCCCAAGGACGAGCAGTTGACGATCGCGCCGCCGCCTTGGATGCGCATCTGGGCGAGTTCGTGTTTCATGCACGCCCACACACCGCGCAGGTTGATCGCGTTTACCCGGTCGAATACCTCAGCGGGCTCGTCGGCGGCATCGCTGGGCGGGACCTGGATTCCGGCGTTGTTGAACGCCATGTCGAGCCGGCCGAACGTATCGACAGCGGTCCCAACGGCGTCGGCGACGCTGGCCTCCTCGGACACGTCGCACTTGACACCGAGGACTTGGTGCCCGGCTCTAGTCAGGGTGTCGGTGGCCGTGTGCAGCGTAGTGGGGTTGACGTCGGCCATCGCGACCGCGGCGCCGGCTTCGGCGAACGCGCGGGCGGCGGCCAGGCCCATGCCGGAGGCAGCGCCGGTGACAAGGGCGACCTGGCCGCTGAAGTCGTAACTCGGGTTCGGTGCCATGTCGTCGAGGTAACCCGTTTCGGGCCGGACGAGGGAGTCCCTATCCAGACGTGTATTGACAGTGCATCCCATAAGCCGTGATCTCGTCGTACCGTCAGCGTTGTGGACAACCGTGCCGAGGTTCGCGAGTTTCTGATCTCGCGGCGAGCCAAGATCACTCCGCAGCAGGCGGGTCTGCCCGTTGCCGGAACCCGTCGGGTGCCCGGGCTGCGCCGCGCCGAGGTGGCCGCGCTCGCCGGGGTCAGCGTCGAGTACTACTCCAAGCTGGAGCGCGGCGCGCTCGGCGGGGTATCGCCGTCGGTTCTCGACGCGCTCGCCAGGGCGTTGCAGCTCGACGACGCCGAGCGAACCCATCTGTTCCACTTGGCCCACGCCGCCGACGGCACCGCTGCCGGGATGCGGCCCCGCCGACGCCCCACCCCACGCTGGACGCCTCGGCCCGCCCTGCAGTGGGTGCTCGACGGGATAACTCCGCCGGCGATCATCCGCAACGGCAGGATGGATCTGCTCGCAACGAATCACCTGGGCCGCGCGATGCACTCATCGCTCTATGACAGCGAGCCCGGTGGCACACCGAATTTCGCCCGCTACACGTTCCTCGACGACGACTCCCACCGCTTCTACCCCGACTGGGACACTGCCGCCGACATTTGCGTGGCGATCCTGCGCACCGAGGCCGGCCGTGATCCCCACGACAAGGCACTGCACGACCTCGTCGGTGAATTGTCCACCCGCAGTGAGGAATTCCGCCGACGCTGGAGCGCCCACAATGTGCGGCTGCACGGCGCTGGTACCAAACACTTCCATCACACCGTCGTCGGCAATCTCGAGCTCGGCTACGAAAGCGTCGACATGGTCTCCGACCCCGGCCTCACCATGACCATCTATGTCGCCGAACCCGCCTCGCCGACCGCGCAGGCGCTCGACCTGCTGGCCTCCTGGAACAGCGCCGATGCCAGCGTCGGCGGCTAACCGATTTGTCACCGTGGCACTTGTGCTCCTCGGTGCGGTTGCTTGCTCAGGTACCGACACGCCCAGCGCTCAACCCAATCAGTCCCCGGCGGGTCCGTCGGCGACCGAGGAGTCCGACGTGACACCGATCCGCATCACCATCGACAACCGGCCGATCACCGCGCAGTTGGCCGACAACCCGACCGCGCAAGGCCTCGCCGACCAACTGCCATTGACCCTGACATTCCGCGACCTCAACCGCACTGAGAAGTTCGCCCCGCTACCCAGATCCCTGACCACGGAGGGGGCCCCCGAAGGCGGCGATCCGGACATTGCCGACATCGGATATTGGGCTCCAGATGGCAACTTGGTCTTCTATTACGGCGACGTCGGCTATTGGAACGGGATCGTCCGGATCGGCCGATTCGACACGGCCGACCTCGACTTCATCAGAGGCCAACCGGACGGCTTCCAAGTCACCATCGAACGGGGCTGATCGGTTGTTGCATGAGGCGCGATGTGGTTTGTCGGCGTGTTGACGGCGTGATCGCAGCAATGGCGGCACACTCGGCGCACATCGTGTGGGCCGACAGTGAGGGCTATCGCCGAGATCGACATCATGGCTGTGCTTACCCACCAAGACGGCCCCGTCGACAACCGTGGTGTCGAAATGGGCGCTAGCGCGTCAGCACCAATGGTTGCCACCACCGCCGCGCTGACGCCGAATCTACCGGGCTGCACCCGATTCCCAGCACATCGGCCCTGAGTGACGGTCAACAATCGGTGCGCACGTGCGCGTGAGTGGCAGTTTCGCCGTTGGCGGTGCCGGTCTGACACTGCATGCGTTCAGCGGTCAGCTCCTCCATGAGCGGAGCGAGCCAGTGCGTCGCCGGGACGCAGAACGCCGGGCTGCTGCCGTCTGCGGATTGCGCGCAGAACCCCCGTAGGAACGACACGCCGGAAGAAGACACTCGCGTCGTGTCGTCGTGGGAACCCTGTGCACCCCACAGTGCTGCTGCCATTTTGATCACCGGTTTCGACGACCAGTACTCACCATCATCGAGTGGCTCATGCCCGAGCAGGCGGCGAATGCCGTAGTGGCGGTCTTTCTCGAAGGCGCGCTGACGCGTTAACCGATGCAGCCCTCGGCCGTCAGATGAGATTGCGTAGCTGTTCGATGACTTTGACGCGTTCGGCGGCGGTAGCGGCCAGCGGGACCACGTTGAGCACCGTCACCCCGGCTTCGCGGAAAGCGGCGACGCGCTCTTTGACGAATCCCGTTGAGCCGATCAAGGATACGTCGCGCACCAGTTCGTCGGGCACCGCTTTGGCGGCTTCATCTTTCTTGCCGGCCAGATACAGCTGCTGGATGCGGTCGGCCTCCGCGCCGTAGCCGTACTTGACGGCCAGGGTGTGGTAGAAGTTCTTGGCCTTGGCGCCCATACCGCCGATGTAGAGGGCCAGATGCGGCTTTACCCATTGGCGCAGAGCTTCGACGTCGTTGCCGATCGCCAGCGGCGGTCCCGCGAACACCTCAAGATCACCAAGAGCCGAGTCACGCCTGGCCTTGCCCGCCGCCAGCGCGTCACCCCACACCTCATGGGCCTTTTCCGGCAGGAAGAAGATCGGCTGCCAGCCCTCGGCGATCTCGGAGGCAAGCTCCACGTTCTTCGGGCCGAGAGCGGCCAGCAACACCGGAATACGTTCTCGGACAGGGTGATTGATCAACTTCAGCGGCTTGCCCAGCCCGGTCCCTTCGCCGTCGGGCAGCGGAACCTGGTAATACTTGCCGTCGAACTCCAGCCGCTCGCGGCGCCACACCGCGCGGCAGATCTCGATGATCTCGCGGGTACGTCCGATCGGCGCGTCGTAGACCACGCCGTGGAAGCCCTCGATCACCTGCGGACCCGACGCGCCCAGACCCAGGATGAAGCGGCCGTCGGAGACGTAGTCCAGGCCCGCCGCGGTCATTGCCGTCAAGGTCGGAGTGCGCGTGTACAGCTGAAGAATGCCGGACGCCAACTGCACTCGCTCGGTCTTGGCGGCAAGGTAGCCCAAGGCGCTCACCGCATCGAACGAGTACGCCTCGGGGACGAATACGATGTCCAGGCCGGCGCTCTCCAGATCGGCGACCTCGGCCGCGACCTCCTTGAAACCCCCGGCATAGTTGATGCCCAATCCAATTCGCATCATGCACCCGCCCGTTCGCCCACGCTGTGTTCCAGCGCTTCCCGCTTGATCCGCTCCATTTCGGCGCCCATGGCGTCGCTCAAGGCGTGGGACGCCGACAGCGGCCGCACCATCACGGTGAGCTCGTCGATTTTGCCCTCGGCATCGCAATGCACGAGGTCGCATCCGGAGACCTGTGTCTCACCGATCCGTGCTTCGAACACGAACGCGTGATCGCGGCCACCGGCATCGGAGATCTGGCGCATGTAGTGGAAGTCGTCGAGCACGCGCACCACCGCGCGCAAGAACGCGGCGGTGATGGCCTTACCCGCATACGGCTTGAAGGTATTCGGGCTGCGGAATACGACGTCGTCGGCGAGGGACGCCTCGATCGCTGCACTGTCGCCCGCTTCGGCCGCGACCTGGAAGGGATGCATGTGAACTCCATCGATTGTCAATTGTCGAGCACGCGTTCAGTCGACCGTAGCGAAGTTGCCAGCCATATACAACAAATTGACTATTCATCATTGCTAGTATGGATGGGTGGCACTGCAGAACGCTGTCTTGACAGCCCTGTTGGAAGGTGAGGCTTCGGGTTACGACCTGGCCAAGGCCTTCAACGCGTCGGTAGCCAACTTCTGGACGGCAACTCCGCAGCAGCTGTACCGGGAGCTGGAGCGGATGGAAGCCGAGGGGCTCATCCGCGCGCGGCTGATCCGACAGGACAGCCGCCCCAACAAGCGACTGTTCGCACTCACCAACGCCGGGCGCGACGCGCTGCACAGGTTCACTGCCGAACCGGCCAAGCCGACTGCGATCAGAGATGAGCTGTTGGTAAAGGTACAGGCGGTGGAGGCCGGCGACGTCGCTGCAGTCACAGAGGCGGTCGCCGACCTACTCGAGCGTGCCGGCGCGAAACTTGCTCTGTATGAACGCCGGCGAGCCCACCTACTCGATGGTCGCACTGAGGCCGACTACCTGGCGTGCGCCGATCGGGTTGGGCCGTACCTGACCTTGCTCCGGGGAATCCAATTCGAAAAGGAGAACGTGCGCTGGGCAAAGCGGGTGCTGGCCGTGCTCGGTGAACGGCTAATCGCTCGTACCTCACCTTGATCTGCCTCTGCCCTGTTGAGGGCGCGACCGTCAGTGCAACCTCGATGGCGCGGACGCCGAAATTGCACAGCGGGTTGTGGTTCTGCAGGTTTCACGGCCGTGGACGCAATTTCGGGCTCGCGGTGCGCCGCTGATCCACGCCCGCTGCCCGCGAGACGCGAAGCAACAGCTGAGATTCCGGTGCTTCGTACTCATGAGGTTTGGCTGTGCAGATCAGTTCATGACATCGCCGGCGCACTCGCTTGGCGCTCATGCCGAACTGGATCAGGCACTCGTCATCGGGCGGGCCGCCGTAGGGCGCCCAGCTGAGCACGAATGTCAGCAGGTCGCGGTCGAACCGTTCCAATTTCCGAGGCATGAGGGCCTACCCGGGCTCGTTCACAGTCCCGCGGCGGTGTGGTGGTAGACGTCGTTCCACTTCAGTTCGCGGCTGAAGGACCGCAGTGTGGTGTCGTCGTCGATCACCAACAACTCCGTGCCCGTCATCGCGGCGAAGTCATCGATGACCTCGGTGCCGACCGCGGTGGTGAGCACCGTGTGATGCGGCGCGCCAGCCATCAGCCACGCCTCGGCCGATACCGACCACGTTGGCCGCGGCTCCCACACCGCGCAGGCGACGGGCAGTTTGGGTAGCGGCGCCGTCGGTGCCACCACCCGAACCTCGTTGGCCACCAACCGGAATCGATCCCCGATGTCGCTGATCCCGACAATCACCGCCCCCGCAGGCGCGGCAGTGAACCGCAACCGGACCGGGTCCTCGCGCCCGCCGATAGACAGCGGATGCACCTCGACGGTGGGCACGCCGTCAGCGATCGACGGGCACACCTCGAGCATGTGCGCACCCAGCACCCGTTCGGCGCCCGGGGTCAGGTCGTAGGTGTAGTCCTCCATGAACGACGTCCCGCCTGGAAGCCCTTCCGCCATCACCTTGATGGCTCGCAGCATGACGGCCGTCTTCCAATCGCCCTCGGCGCCAAAGCCGTAGCCGTCGGCCATCAGGCGCTGCACTGCCAGTCCGGGCACCTGCCGCAGATTCCCGAGATCCTCGAAGTTCGTCGTGAAGGCGTGAAACCCACCGGCTTCCAGGAACTTCCGCAGCCCGGCCTCGATCTGGGCGGCGTGACGCAGCGACGCGTGCCGATCTCCGCCGGGGGTGAGTTCCGGCGCGAGCCGGTATGCGTGCTCGTACTCCCGGACCAGCTTGTCGACCTCGGCGGCGTTCACTCGCTCGACGCAGGCCGCAAGCTCGTTGACCGGATAGGTGTTGACGGACACGCCGAAATGCGCCTCGGCTTCGACCTTGTCACCCTCCGTGACGGCGACGTTGCGCATGTTGTCGCCGAACCGGGCCACCTTCAGCGTCGCCACGTCGGCGCGGGCCAGGGCGGCACGCGTCCAAGATCCGATGCGGCTGCGGGTCGACGTGTCGCTGACATGTCCGGCGATGGTCTTGCGCGGCGTCGACAACCGCGACTGGATGTAGCCGAACTCGCGGTCCCCGTGCGCCGCCTGATTGAGGTTCATGAAGTCCATGTCGATGGTGCCCCAAGGCAATTCGACGCCGAACTGGGTATGCAGATGCAGCAGCGGCTTCTGCAGGCTGCGAAGACCGCGGATCCACATCTTGGCCGGGGAGAACGTGTGCATCCACGCGATCAGGCCGACGCAGTTGGGGTCGTTGTTGGCCTCCCTGATCACCGCGGCGATGCTGTCGGCGCTGATGACCGTCGGCATCCAGCGGATCCGGACCGGGATCTCTTCGCAGCCGTCGAGCTGCTCGGCGAGCTGGCGGGACTGATGGGCCACCTGTTCGAGGGTCTCCGGCCCGTACATGGCCTGGCTGCCGGTGAGGAACCACACCTCGCTGTCGACGATGCGTGAATCAAGCATCAAGAACTACCTTTCCTGGGCGTCAGCCGGCGCCTGGCCGTAGACGTTCTGATAGCGGTCGAAGAGCAGGGTGACGTCGTCGCCGTCGAGCCGGTCGAGCGTGCCGAGCTGCCTGCCGATGTGCACGGTGCGCGCCACGTCCTCGACCATCACCGCGGCCTTGACGGCCGATCGGGCATCGCGGCCGATGGTGAACGGCCCGTGGTTGCGCATCAACACAGCCGGGGATCGGCTGTCGCGCAACGCCTCAACGATGCCTCGGCCGATGGAGTCGTCCCCGATGAGCGCGAACGGGCCGACGGGGATGTCGCCGCCGAACTCGTCGGCGATCATCGTCAACACACACGGAATCGGTTCGCCCCGCGCCGCCCACGCGGTGGCGTAGGTCGAGTGCGTATGGACCACGCCGCCCACTTCGGGCATGTGCCGGTACACATAGGCGTGGGCCGCGGTGTCCGACGACGGCGCAAGATCGCCGTCCACGAGATTGCCGTACAGGTCGCAGACCACGATGTGCTCCGGGGTGAGCCGGTCGTAGTCCACGCCGGACGGTTTGATCACCATCAGGTCGTGGCCCGGCACCCGTGCCGAGACGTTTCCGGCTGTCCAGATCACCAGTTGGTACTTCGTCAACTGCGAATGCAGGTCGCACACTTCGCGGCGCAGCTCGGCGACGACGGCATTGATCTCCGATGTGACGGTCATCGTGACGCTCCAACGCTTGCAGGGACGGCGATCTCGCGTAATGCGCGCATCATCGAGTTGCCTCGGCCGAACCAGTCGTGCAGCTTCACATACTCGGCGTAGAGCTTGTCGTAACGCGCGACGTTCTCGGCGATGGGCATGTAGGCGTTGCTGGTACGCCCGCCCATCTGCTTGGCCGCGGCGGGGACGTCGTGGTAGGCACCCGCGGCGGTCGCGGCGTGGATGGCCGACCCCAGTGCCGGCGCCTGCGCCGAATTCACCGTCGACAGAGGCAGTCCCACCACATCGGCGTAGATCTGCATCAGCAGTCGGTTCTTCAGCAGGCCACCGGCGACCACCAGTTCCGACACCGGGACACCGCTGTTGACGAAGGTCTCGACGATCATCCGGGTGCCGTAGGCCGTCGCCTCCAGTAAGGCCCGGTACATGTCGACACAGGTGGTGGCCAAGGTCTGTCCGACGAACACGCCCGACAGCTGATGGTCGACGAGCACCGACCGGTTTCCGCTGTGCCAGTCGAGCGCGACGAGACCATGCTGGCCAACCTCTTGGTGGGCGGCCAGTTCCGACAGCAGCTCGTGGGTGGTGGCGTTGCGCTGCCGGGCCTGCTCTTCGAACGAACCGGGCACGCAGTTGTTCACGAACCAGGAGAAGATGTCGCCGACGCCGGATTGGCCCGCCTCATATCCCCAGTACCCGGTGACGATGCCGCCGTCGACAACTCCGCACATGCCCGGAACATCCTGCAGCACATTGGCGTTCACCACATGGCAGGTCGACGTTCCCATGATCGCCAGCAGCTGCCCGGGTTCAAGCGAGTTGGCCGCTGCGGCCGTCACGTGAGCGTCGACGTTGCCGACGGCGACCGGCAGACCGACCGGCAGTCCGGTCCAGCCCGCGGCCTGTTCCGTCAGCCCTCCGGCAGCCTGACCGAGTTGCCCGATCGGGTGCGCCAGTTTGGTGTCGACGAAGTCGGTGAACCCGGGGTTCAGCGCCGACAGAAATTCGCGGGATGGGTAGCGCCCGTCCTGAAGGATGCCCTTGTAGCCGGCGCTGCAGGCGTTGCGGACGTAGGTGCCGCACAATTGCCAGACGATCCAGTCGGCGCCTTCCACAAACCGGTCGATCGCGCGATAGACGTCGGGGTCCTCTTCCAGGATCTGAAGGGCCTTGGCGAACTCCCATTCGCTGGAGATCGAACCCGCCGTAGCGCTTGAGCCAGGGTTCGCCTCGCTCGGCGGCGACCGCATTGATCCGGTCGGCCTGCGGTTGCGGCGAATGATGGCGCCACAGCTTGGCGTAGGCGTGCGGACGGTCAGCGAAGACCTCCAGCTCGCACAGCGGCGTGCCGTCGGCACGCACGGGCACCATGGTGCACGCCGTGAAATCGGTGCCGATCCCGATGACGTCGCGCGGGTCGATGCCTGCCGCGGCGACCGCCTCGGGAACCGCGGTCCGCAACACGTTGCGGTAGTCCTCCGGCACCTGCAGCGCCCATTCTGCCGGCAGGCGAACGTCGCCGACGGGCAGCGACCGGGTCAACACGCCGTGTTCGTAGACGTGCTCGGCGCTGGACGAGTTCCATGCCGTCGCTGACTCGGACGACGACCGCCCTTCCGGACAGCGTGCCGAAATCGATTCCGATGGTGTATTTCTCGCTATTCACGGCTTCCATTACCTGGTGTAGGGGCGGGTGCTGTCGCGGACGATGAACTCGGGCGCGAGCAGCGGGGTGGCCGATGGGATGTCGTTGAGGACGGCGCTGAGAAGTTCGATCGCGCGTTGGCCGACGGCGCGGAAGTCCTGACGCACGGTGGTCAGCGCGGGGTTGAGGTAGGCGGCCTCGGGGATGTCGTCGAATCCGACGAGACTGACGTCGTCCGGCACGGCAATACCCGCCTGGGCGAAGGCGTGCAGGATCCCGATCGTCATCTGGTCGTTCGCGACGAACACGGCTGAGAAGTCGCGTCGCTTGACCAGTTCGCAGCCGATCTCGTAGCCCCGGGCGGGACTCCAGTCGCCTTCCAGATCCGTTCGCACCGAAAGCCCTGCGCGGCGCATCACCTCGATGTAGCCGGCCCGCCGGGCGCGGGCCTCGGTCCAGGTCAATGGCCCAGTCACATGGACTATGTCGCGGTGGCCGAGGTCGATGAGGTGCTGGGTCGCCAGCCGCGCCCCCTCCATCTGGTCGACGCCCACGCTGAGGTCGCGCCCGGACAGCTCACCCTCGACGACGATCAACGGCGTTGAGGTCGCCTCCGCCCGCACCACGGCGAGCGCGTCCTGCTGGGTGACGATCATGATGATCGCCTCGACCGATTGGCGGTTGAGGTAGTCGAGTGCGTCGCGCAGCTCTTCGTGGGTCACCGCCGCCAGCGTCACGAGGCTGGTGTAGTAGCCCGCGCTGCGCGCAGCCTCCTGAATCGAAACCTGAATGCTGGCAGGCCCGTACAGGCCGGTGTTACTGGCGACGATGCCGATGGTCTTCGACCTCTTGGTGACCAGTGCGCGCGCGGCCGTGTTCGGGCGGTAGCCGAGGTCGGCGATCGCCCGTTCCACCCGCGCCCGGGTGCTGGGGCGAATGTTGGCCGCGCCGTTGATGACCCGCGAGACGGTCTGATGGGAAACGCCGGCCAGCCGGGCGACGTCGGCCATCACGGGCCGTCGTGAGGTGGGTTCTGCGGTCATCTGTTGCTCCTGACGAGTGCGCGCTGCACCAGCACGAAGATGAGCAGCAAGATGCCGGTCATGATTCGGGTCCAATAGGAGTCGAGGTTCTGGGCCGTGACGAATACCTGGATGGTGCCGAGCACAACAACGCCGATCAGTGAGCCGAGGACGAAACCGACTCCACCGGAGAGCAATACGCCACCGATCACCGCCGCAGCGATCGCGTCGAGCTCCAGGCCGATGCCGTTGAGGCTGTAGCCGGACAGCTTCTGCACACCCAGCAGCAGCCCTGCGAGCGCGGCGCAGAAGCCACTGATCACGTACACCGAGATGTGGGTGCGCGTGGTTTCCAGGCCCATCAGCTGTGCCGATTGCCGGTTGCCGCCGACCGCGTACACGGTTCGCCCGAACCGGGTTTGGTGCAGCACGTAGACGGCCACCACCACGACGGTCAGGGCGATGACCACCGTCCAGCGGATGAACTTGTCCTCATACAGATACAGGTAGTTCAGCCCGAGCGACCGCACCAGCGGATCCTTGATGGGCAGTGTCTGGACGCTGATCACGTGGCACAGCCCGCGGGCCAGGAACATTCCGGCCAGCGTGACGATGAACGGCTGGATGTCGAAGTACTCGATGACCGCACCCATCGCCAATCCCAGCAGAGGCCCGACGATCAACACCGTGGCGATGGCGACGGGTGCCGGCCAACCCAATTGCAGTGTTTTGGCGAGGATGACCGTCGACAGTGCCACCACCGAGCCGACACTGAGGTCGATACCGCCGGTGAGGATCACGAAGGTCATGCCGACCGCGAGGACGATCAGCGGTGCGTTGTCGACGAGCAGGTTGAGGAAAACCTGGGTGGGGCTGGCGAAGTCGTAGCGGGCGATGACCGTGGTGAACAGCACCACGAAGAGCACCAGCGAGGCGATGGGCGACAGGTAGCGTCCGCGGATGCGCGCCGTCAGCGTCGACAGATCGACCGAGGGTCTCTGCAGTGTCGGGGTGCTCATGGTGCACCCACCTTGATCCGGGCCGCCGTGCCCGTCGCCGCAGTGGCTGTGGGCGGTAGCCCCTTCGAGCCCCCGCGTCGACGGCGAAGCAGGTGACGGAACTTCGGGGCCTGCATCAGGCAGACCACGATCACCACCATCGCCTTGAACACCAGCGTCGCTTCCGGGGTGATCCCTGCGGTGTAGACCGTGGTGGTCAGGGTCTGGATGATCAAGGCGCCCAGGATCGTTCCGGTCAGGCTGAACCGGCCGCCCAGCAGCGACGTCCCGCCGATCACCACCGCGAGGATGGCGTCCATTTCGATCCACAGTCCGGCGTTGTTCGCGTCGGCCGCGGAGATGTTCGAGGCGATCATCAGTCCGGCGACCCCGGCGCACAGCGCGCAGAACACGTACACGGCGAACACGATGGAGCGATGCCGCACGCCGGCCAGCCGGCTGGCCTCGGGGTTGACGCCGACCGACTCCAGTAGCATTCCCAGCGCGCTGCGCCTGACGATCAGCCCGACGATCGCGAACACCGCCAGGCTCACCAGGATCGCGACCGGCAGCCCGAATGCGTAGCCGGCGCCCAGGACCTTGAACGGCGCGCTGGTGACCGTCGTGATCTGTCCGCCCGTGACCAGCAGCGCGATGCCACGGCCGGCCGTCATCAGCACCAAGGTCGCGATGATCGGCTGAATCCTGAAGACGGACACCAGCATTCCGTTCCACAGCCCGAGGGCGACCGCCGCGCCGAGTGCGAGGCCCATCGCGGAGGCGATGGTGCCGGCGCCCGCCGGGTCGGTTGACGACGCGATGTGCGCGCAGGCGAGCGCGCCGGAGATGGCCACCACCGCACCCACCGACAGGTCGATGCCGCGGGATGCGATGACCAACGTCATGCCCAGCGCGACGAGCATCGTGGGCGCGCCGTTGCGCAGGATGTCGATGAGGCTGCCGTAGAGGTGCCCGTCGGTGACCCGGATCGCGAAGAACTGCGGTGTGAGCGCAACATTCAGGCCCAGCAGCAGGACCAGCGCCAACGCCGGCCACAGCAGGGGCGAGGAGGTCAGGCGGCGCGTCACTGCGGGGTCCCGCCGGCGATGAGGCTGGTCAGTTCCGACACCGGGCAGCCGCCGTCGATCTGGGCGACGTTGCGCCCGTCGCGCATCACCGCGATGCGGTCGCTGATGCGCGCGACCTCGTCGAGTTCAGCGGAGATGAACAGCACGCCCATGCCGTCCGCGGCGAGATCGGCGACGAGTTTCTGGATCTGCGCCTTGGCGCCGACGTCGATACCGCGTGTCGGCTCGTCGAGGATGCACAGCTTGGGCTGGGTGATCAGCCAGCGGGCCAGCAGAACCTTCTGCTGATTGCCGCCGCTGAGGTTCTTGATCAGTACGTCCGGGTCGCGCGGCCGGATGTCGAGCGCCTCCATATAGCGCTGTACGAGTTCGGTTTTGGTCTTGTTGGACAGCGGACGGGCGAAGCCACGCCGCGCCTGCAGCGCCAGCACCAGGTTGTCGCGGACGCTGAGCTCGCCGACGATGCCTTCGCCCTTGCGGTTCTCGGACGTGAACGCGAACTTTCGCGCGATCGCGGCGCGCGGGGTGCGCAGTCGCGCGGTTTTCCCGTCGACATCGATGTGCCCGCTGGTCGCCCGGTCCGCGCCGAACAGCAAGCGCGCGAACTCCGTTCGGCCCGACCCGAGCAGTCCGGCCAGTCCCACCACCTCGCCGCGGCGGATGTCCAGGCTGACCGGGTGGACGCGGGGTTCGCGCCCGGTGTCGACCGACGCGGACGATCGGCGGCACGGTGTCGTCGCGGTGTGCACCGGTTGGGGTGTGGGCGATCTCCTCGAGCAGCTCCAGCTCACGGCCGAGCATCGCGGTGACCAGCTCGTGGTGGGTCATGCCGCTGGTGAGGTACTCACCGACCAGGCGGCCGTTGCGCAACACCGTCATCCGGTCGGAGATCTCGTACACCTGATCGAGGAAATGCGATACGAACAGCACCGCCGTCCCACTGTCACGCAGGCGGCGGATGACCCGGAACAGCTCGGCCACCTCGTCGGCGTCCAGGCTGGATGTCGGTTCGTCGAGGATCAGCACCTGAGCGGAAACCGCGGTGGCCCTGGCGATTGCGACCAGCTGTTGGATCGCGATCGGATGGGAGCCAAGAACCGACCGCGGATCGATGTCGAGTTCGAGATTCGACAACAGCTCGCGGGACCGACGGCTCAGCGCGCGGTAGTCGATGCGCCCGAACCTGCGTGGCTCACGGCCCAGCAGGATGTTCTCGGCGACGGTGAGGTTCGGGCACAGGTTGACCTCCTGGTACACCGTGCTGATGCCGGCCTCCTGCGCCTGGCGTGGCCCGCTGAAGCTGCGGACCACGCCGTCGACCGCGATGCTGCCGCCGTCGATGTCGTACACACCGGTCAGTGCCTTGATCAAAGTTGACTTGCCCGCACCGTTTTCGCCCATCAACGCGTGCACCTCGCCGCCGAACAGCCGGAAGTCCACGCTGTCCAACGCCTTCACGCCGGGGAAGGCGATGCTGATCTCGCGCATCTCGACGACGGGTGTCGTGGATGCTTCGACGGTGCGGGCCATGCGGTCAGTACTTGCGATCCGGCAGGGCCGCCTTCGCCTGCTGCTGGTCGAAGGTCTGGTCCGGGACGACGACGCGGGGCGGAACCTGCTCTCCGGCAACGACCTTCTTCGCGAGATCCATCAGTTGCGGGCCCAGCAACGGGTTGCACTCGACGAGGAAGTTGAACTTGCCGTCGGCCAGCGCCTGCATGCCGTCATGGGTGGCGTCGACCGCCACGATCTTGACGTCCTGCCCGGGCTTGCGTCCCGCCGCCTCGATGGCCTCGACGGCGCCCAGTCCCATGTCGTCGTTCTGCGCGAACACCACGTCGATCTTCGGGTTGGCCTTGAGGAACGCCTCCATCACCTGCTTGCCGCCCGAGCGGGTGAAATCGCCTGTCTGCGAGGCGATCACCTTGAGGTTCGGATTGGCCGCGATCGCCTCGGAGAAGCCCTTGGCGCGGTCGATCGCGGGGTCGGCGCCGGTGGTGCCCTCGAGGACGGCGATGTTGACCGGTCCTGGCGCACTGGCGTATTGGGAGACCACCCATTCCCCGGCGCGGCGGCCTTCGTCGACGAAGTCGGCTCCGATGAAGGTCTTGTAGACGTCGGTCTCCTGGGTGTCGACGGCGCGGTCGGTCAGGATCACCGGGATGCCGGCGTTCTTCGCCTCCAGTAGCACCGCGTCCCAGCCGGTGCGCACGACGGGGCTGAACCCGATTACGTCGACGCCCTGCTGGATGAACGAGCGGATCGCCGAGATCTGATTCTCCTGCTTGCCGTTGGCGTCGGAGAACTTCAGGTCGACGTCGGCGGCCGCCGCGGCTTCCTGGACGGACTTCGTGTTGGCCGTGCGCCAGCCGCTCTCCGCGCCGACCTGGGAGAAGCCCATGGTGATCTGGCCACCGGAACCGCCGTCGGTACCGCCGCCCGGCGCCGGCCCGCTGCCACATGCTGCAAGGGTTGTTGCGACGACAGCTGCTGCTGCCGTTGCCAGGATTTTCTTCACCGCGACTCCTCGTCGTCTGGAAATGCCGTTCTATGCTCACAGGTGTGACCGGCGTTACAGTCTGCGGATGTTAACGCTAACAATCGGACTGTGTCAACAGCCCATGCGCGGCAGCGGTGGGTGTCCGAGAACTATGCGCCCAGACCAGATCAATCGTAAAACTGCCAGGTCAGATGGTAGATAGCGGCTACTGGTTGACAACCGCGTGAAGTGGGTCACATACTACCGGCGCAGATTGTTAACGCTCACATGCGCAATCGGAGTGGCGGCCGTCGCACCCGCTGACGGCTTGTCGAAATCGGTGCCGCTCCGATGCATACGCACACACCAGGAGGGTCTTGTGCGCAAATTTATCTGGCTCGCAGTTCTGTTATTGGCGTTCGCGATACCCGGCCTGACGGCGTGCGGCCGGAGTACCGACGCCGGCGGCGGCGACGGCAAGGGCACGATCGGCATCGCCATGCCGACCAAATCGTCGGAGCGTTGGGTGGCCGACGGCCAGAACATGGTCGACCAGTTCAAGGCGCTCGGTTACGAGACGGACCTGCAGTACGGCGACGACGTCGTGCAGAACCAGGTCAGTCAGATCGAGAACATGATCACCAAAGGGGTCAAGCTTCTGGTCATCGCCCCGATCGACGGTTCGTCGCTGACCAGCACGCTGCAGCACGCGGCGGACCTGAAGATCCCGGTGATCAGCTACGACCGGCTGATCCGTGGCACGCCGAACGTCGACTACTACGCGACGTTCGACAACTTCAAGGTCGGGGTGCTGCAGGGCGACCTACATCATCGACAAGCTCGGCCTCGCGCAGGGCAAGGGCCCGTTCAACGTCGAGTTGTTCGCCGGCTCACCCGACGACAACAACTCGATCTACTTCTTCGACGGCGCGATGAGCGTGCTGAAGCCCTACATCGACAAGGGCAACCTGGTGGTCAGGAGCGGGCAGACCTCGTTCGACCAGGTGGCCACGCTGCGGTGGGACGGCGGGCTGGCACAGTCCAGGATGGACAACCTGCTGAGCCAGGCGTACACGACGGCGCGGGTCGACGCCGTGCTGTCCCCGTACGACGGCATCTCCCGTGGTGTCCTGTCGGCGCTGAAGAGCGCGGGCTACGGGAACGCGGCCAAGCCGTTGCCGATCGTCACCGGGCAGGATGCCGAGCTGGCGTCGGTGAAGTCGATCGTGGCCGGCGAGCAGACCCAGACGGTGTTCAAGGACACCCGCGAGCTGGCGAAAGCCGCTGTGCAGGAGGCGAATGCGGTGCTCACCGGCGGTACCCCCGAGGTCAACGACACCAAGACCTACGACAACGGTGTGAAGGTGGTGCCGTCCTACCTGCTCAACCCGGTCAGTGTGGACAAGTCGAACTACCAGTCGGTGCTCGTCGACTCCGGCTACTACAACGCCGCCGAAATCCGCTGATTCACGGGTGATATGACGACGCAGCTGGAGATGCGTGGCATCACCAAGGAGTTCCCCGGCGTCAAGGCGCTGTCGGACGTCGACCTGGTCGTGCAGCAGGGAGAGATCCACGCGATCTGCGGTGAGAACGGCGCAGGGAAGTCGACCCTGATGAAGGTGCTGAGCGGGGTGTACGCGCACGGCAGCTACGACGGCGAGATCCTGCTCGACGGGAAGGTCTGCGAGTTCAAGGACATTCGGGACAGCGAGCGGTGCGGGATCGCGATCATCCACCAGGAGCTGGCGCTTGTGCCGTACCTGTCGATCGCCGAAAACCTGTTCCTGGGAAACGAACTCGCCCGACGCGGCGTGATCAGTTGGGACAGGACGCTGCGCGAGGCGCAGGCGCTGCTCGAGCGGGTCGGTCTGCGGGAGAGCGCGCAGACCCGGGTTGCCGATATCGGTGTCGGCAAACAGCAACTCGTCGAGATCGCCAAGGCGCTGTCGAAGAAGGTGCGGGTGCTGATCCTCGATGAGCCCACCGCGGCGCTCAACGACGCCGACAGCCGGCACCTCCTCGAGCTCATCGTCGACCTGCGCGCGCACGGGATCACCTGCATCATCATCTCGCACAAGCTGAATGAGGTGATGCAGGTCGCCGATGCGGTCACCATCCTGCGGGACGGGCACACGATCGAGACGATCGCCGTGACCGAGGACCTCACCGAGGAGCGCATCGTCCGCGGCATGGTGGGCCGCGATCTCACCCACCGCTTCCCGCCCCGGTCGGAGCGCGACATCGGTGACGTGGTTCTCGCGGTGCAGAACTGGTCGGTCATTCATCCGATCGATCAGCAGCGCAAGGTCGTCGACGGCGTCTCGCTCAACGTCCGTGCCGGTGAGATCGTCGGCCTGGCCGGTTTGATGGGCGCCGGACGCACCGAGCTCGCCATGAGCGTGTTCGGCCGCTCCTATGGGAAGTTCGACGGCGGCGGGTGTTCAAGGCGGGTAAGGAGATCAGCACCCGAACCGTGCCGGAGGCGATCGCCCACGGAATCGCCTATGTCACCGAGGACCGTAAGAGCCTCGGTCTGAACCTGATGGACAGCATCGCCAAGAGCATCACGCTGCCCTCGCTGCGGAAGGTGAGCAAGCGTCGGGTCATCAACGAACACGAGGAATCGACTGTCGCTGAGCGGTTTCGGGCGTCGATGCGGATCAAGGCCTCATCCGTGCAGTCGATCACCGGGAAGCTGTCGGGTGGCAACCAGCAGAAGGTCGTGCTGAGCAAGTGGCTGTTCACCGACGCCGACGTGCTGATCCTCGACGAGCCCACCCGCGGCATCGACGTCGGCGCCAAGTACGAGATCTACACGATCATCAACGAGCTCGCCTCGCGCGGCAAGGCCGTGATCGTCATCTCCTCGGAACTGCCTGAGCTGCTTGGGCTTTGCGACCGCATCTACACCCTGAACGAGGGCCGGCTCACCGGCTGAAGTACCACGGGCCGAGGCCACCCAGGAGACGTTGATGCGCCACATGATGAAGGGACGTACCTAAGTGACCGCCACCACCGAGCATTCACCTCAGAATCAGGGGGCGCCGCAGCAGCTCGGCAATGCGGCACCGCCACCGTCGGGACTGTGGGCCCGCATCTCGGCACTGATGATGTCGCACGTGCGCCAGTCGGGCATGGTGGTCGCGTTGGTCGCCATCGTGCTGCTCTTCCAGGTGTGGACCGACGGGATTCTGCTCAAGCCGCTGAATGTCACCAACATCATTCAGCAGAACGGCTACATCCTGGTCCTCGCGATCGGGATGGTCATCGTGATCATCAACGGCCACATCGACCTGTCGGTCGGATCGGTCGCCGCATTCATCGGCGCGCTGTCGGCGGTCCTGATGGTGCGCAACGACATGCCGTGGCCGCTGGCCGTCGCGCTGTGCATAGCGATGGGCGCCGTGATCGGGGCGTGGCAGGGATTCTGGATCGCCTACGTCGGCATACCGTCGTTCATCGTCACACTCGGCGGGATGCTGCTGTTCCGCGGCGCCACGCAGTACCTGCTGGAAGGCCAGTCCATCGCGCCGATTCCGCATGGCCTGGAACAGGTCAGCAGCGGCTTCCTGCCGGAGATCGGCGTAGAAGCCGTATACCACTGGCCGACAGTGATTCTCGGCGCGGTGATCATGGTGGCCTCGGTGGTGATGCAGGTCCGTCGTAGGCGGTCACAGCTGCGCTACGGCCAATCAGTGTGCCAGCACAACGCTGTTCGTGGCGAAGTGCGCGGCGATCGTGGTGGCGCTGGCCGCGGTCACGTTGGTACTGGCCAGCTATCGGGGCGTCCCCATCGTCGGGATCATCCTGGTGGTGCTGACGCTGGTGTACGCGTTCATCATGCGCAACACCATCCTCGGGCGCCAGGTGTATGCGGTCGGCGGCAACTCATCTGCCGCGCGGCTGTCGGGGGTCCGCAACCAACGCGTCACGCTGCTGGTTTTCGTCAACATGGGTGCGCTGGCCGCCGTGGCCGGTCTGCTGTTCGCGGCCCGGCTGAACTCCGCGACACCGCAGGCCGGTATCAACTTCGAACTCGAGGCGATCGCAGCGGCATTCATCGGCGGCGCGTCGGCAAGCGGCGGCGTCGGCACCGTCTTCGGCGCGATCGTCGGCGGATTGGTGCTCGGCGTGTTGAACAACGGCATGTCGATCCTCGGTATCGGCAGCGATGTCCAGCAGATGATCAAGGGCCTGGTGCTGCTGGCCGCCGTCGGATTCGACGTCTACAACAAGCGCAGAGGCGGACGGTGACGCGGTGTCGATGACCGCCGCGCGGCTGTACGGAGCACGCCAGATCCGTTGTGCCACCGAGCCCGTCCCGACCGCCGGCGCCGGCCAGGAGCTGGTGCGCATCACCGCCGTCGGGCTGTGCGGGTCCGACCTGCACTGGTTCACCGAGGCCGGGATCGGCGATGCGCGGCTCACGCGGCCGTTGGTGCCCGGGCATGAGTTCGCCGGGGTGATCGAGGGCGGCCCACGTGACGGCGTGCGTGTGGCGGTGGATCCCGCGCTGCCGTGCCGCCGCTGTGAGACCTGTCTGCGGGGTGACCAGAACCTTTGTCCCGACGTGGTTTTCGCCGGGCACGGCGACGTTGACGGCGGTTTGCAGGACTACCTGGTATGGCCGACGTGGGCGCTGCATCCGCTTCCGGAGAAGTTGACGATGGTCGACGGGGCGATGCTCGAGCCGCTCGGTGTCGCTCTGCACGCCCTGGACCTAGGCCACGTGCGCATCGGATCCACCGCGGTCGTGGTGGGCACCGGACCCATCGGACTGTTGATGGTGCAGGCATTGAGACGGGTCGGCGCACAGCGGGTGGTGGCGATCGAACCGCTTGCCCACCGCCGGGACGCCGCGTTGCGGTTGGGCGCCGATGCCGTGCTGGATGTGCCGTCGGCGAGCGACGACGCGGTGCTGGCCGACGCGATCGGTGCCGACGGTGCCGATGTGGTGTTCGACTTCGCCGGCTGCGATGAGGCCATCGGGACGGCCCTGCGCGCGGCCCGCCCGGGCGCGAGGGTTGTGCTCGGCGGTATTCCCGACGGCGATCGGACGAGCTTCCAGGCATCGCTGGCGCGGCGCAAGGGCCTCACTTTGGTTCTCGTCCGGCGCATGAATGATGCATACCCGCGGGCGATCCGGCTTGCGGAGCAGGGCCTGATCGACGTCTCGTCGATCGTGTCCCATCGATTCCCGCTCGAGCGCGTCGCGGACGCCTTCGCCGTTGCCGCCGCACGCGAAGGTCTCAAGGTGGTCGTGGAGCCCGGTGCGGCTCTTTAAGGGCCGCCGACGACGGCGATGGCGTCCACATCGGGCTTGATGGTCACCCTGCGCCCGCTGTCCTCGAAGACCAGAGTTCCCGACGGCTCAGGCGACGTTCCTTGAGGAACGATGAGCGCTTGCTGGCCCGGAGTCACCTCCGCGGTCTGCAACGCAGCAGTACGCGGCGTCGTCTGGTCCAATCGATCGCCGGTGAGCTGCCACACCAGCGGTCGAAACGTTTCAGGCTGCGCGCATTGCCACGTCCCCAAGCTGAGGTTCAGGGGGCCTGTCTTCGGCCACCACACGTGCATGATCTGGGATCCGACGTCTGGATCCGGCGCCGCCACGTCGAACGTTTGTTGTGACCCGTCGGCGTTTACCACGGTGACCGCGGCGGTGCCGCACGTGTTGCTGGAGCGCCGGTACACCGCGTAGGCGAGGCTGGCGCCGTCGGGGCTCAGCTTTGCCACCGACACAGGTGTGTTGGCCTCGGCCTGACCGAGCCGTGTTGGCGCGCCGCTGCCACGCACGGCGTACAGGGTGTCGGGCCCGCCGAATGGCGACGGCGTGGACTCGACGCGCGCGATGATGGCGGTGCCTCCGCGTGCAGCGAGCAGCATGGGATCTCCGGCTTGCCCCGAAACCGTTGGTAGGTCGACGGTTTGGCGCGCGACGGGGCCTGCGCCCGGGTTGGCCAGGTCGAGCTGCATGAGCTTGTTCGGTTGCTCAAGCCAGACGACGGTGCTTCCGCCGCCCGTACCCAGCCCGGAACCTTGCGGCAACGGCAGAGTGCCGGCGCGTTTCGTCTGCACCTCCAGCGTGGCGAGCTTGTCGTCGGCCGTTCGCGCAAACACGAAGCGGCCGTCTTCGGTGGCGATGGCGTCATTGGACTCGGTAAAGGCGCCGGCCGCGGTGGCGACCACCGACGTGCCATCGACGAGGCCGATCTCGCTGGACGAGCGGTACGCGAGAAGGGGGCCGGTGGGTTCCTGCGGGGCGGCCGGTGGCCCGTCCTGGCAGCCCGCAAGGATCCCGACGGCGAGCGCAAGCCGTAGCCAGAGCGCCGCACGCCGCGAGGAGGTCCGCGCCGCCGGATAATCGCCCACCCATCGTTTCTACCAAGCGGCAGTGAACCGAGCGGGCGGTGGAGTTGACGGCAAACTCCGGGGGCCGCGTAGCGACGACTGGCTATTTGTGCCCTTCGTGAGGAGGATTCCTACCGTGGCTATTGATGGTCAGCAGCTGGCGGCATTCGCCGCGGTGATCGAGCACGGCTCGTTCGACGCGGCCGCGGCGCAGTTGCATGTCACCCCTTCGGCGATCAGCCAGCGCATCAAAGCCCTGGAGCAGCGGGTCGGGCAGGTGCTGGTGGTGCGGGAAAAGCCTTGCTCAGCAACGGCTGCCGGCGTCCCACTGCTGCGGCTGGCCGCCCAGTCGGCGTTGCTGGAGGCCGAGGCGCTGGCCGAGATGGGGGGCGGTGACGGCACGGCACCGCGAATTGCGTTGGCCGTCAATGCCGATTCGATGGCGACATGGTTCATCGACGTCTTCGAGAGGTTGGATGACGTGCTGTTCGACATCCGCATCGAAGATCAGGACCACTCGACGAAGCTGCTGCGCGAGGGTGTCGTGATGGGTGCGGTGACGACCGAACGCACGCCGGTGCCGGGCTGTCGGGTGCAGCCGTTGGGTGTCATGCGCTATGTGCCGGTGGCGAGCAAGGCGTTCATCAAGCGCTATCTGCCAGAGGGTTTCACCGCACGCGCGGTGGCCGAGGCGCCGTCGTTGGCCTGGAATCGCGACGACGCCTTGCAGGATGATCTGGTGCGCAAGGCATTTCGCCGCAACATCCCCCGCCCGGTTCACTTGGTCCCGACCGCGGAAGGTTTCAGCGCGGCCGTGCGCGCCGAGATGGGGTGGGGCATGTTCCCCGAGCAGCTGGCCGCACCGGAACTAGCCAAAGGCGTGTTCGTCCGGGTCTGCGATGTCCACCTGGATGTGCCGCTGTTCTGGCAGTGCTGGAAGCTCGACAGTCCTATCGTCGGCCGCATCACCGACGCGGTCCAGTCGGCCGCCACTAGTCTGCGACGAGGCAAACGCTGACGCGTCACACCATGGGGAATGGCCCCGGCGGGCCGGGCAGATATGACGCGGTCCACTTGGTCCATCCTGGCGAATGCGGCTCTTGGGGCGCGATGCGGAGCTGTTGGACGAACTCGCCGGCATCGTTGGCGTTGATGCGGATCTGCGCCGCGATGCGACGGTGCGCTTCAGGAACCGACAGGCGTTCGGGCAGAATGACTTCCACGGACTTCCACGCGCCCTGGCCTGCACGCGTGCCCTGACGTATCTGCACCCATTCGGCCAGCAGCGGCCTGTCCACGGTCGCCAGCCTCAGCGGTACTTGGCGACGTAGTCAGACATGGTGGCGAGTTGGTAGCGGGCGACATCGTGGGCGGTTTCGTCTTCGGCGAAGACCGACGAGACCATGACGGTGTCGGGGCGGTCGTAGAACCCGATATCGGCTAGCCCGGAGAAGAATTCGTCCCACTCGACGTCGCCGTCGCCGATCTTGAGGTGCTGGTGCACCCGCGCCGGGCTGCCCGGCGGATTGGTGATGTAGCGCAGGCCGTGGCTGCGCCGGTGATCCATCGTGTCCGCCACATGTACGAGTCGCAGCTTGTCCCCGGCGGCCTTCATGATCTCGGTCATGTTGCCGCCCATGTGATAGGTATGGCAGGCCACATACACCATCCCGATGTTGGGTGAGTTCACCCCGCGGATGATGCGTACCGCCTCCAGACCGTCCTCGACGAAGTCGTCGGGATGCGGGTCGATCCGGACGTCGAGGCCCTCACGTTCGAAGATCGGCAGCAGTTCCTCCATGGACCGGAAGAACGCCCGCTCGGATTCCTCGGCTTTCTCGGGGCGCCCGGAGAATTCGGTGTTGATGACGTTGACACCCAGGTCGACGGCGATCTGGACGACGCGTTTCCAGTTGCGCACCGCAGCTTCACGGGCATCCTCGTCCGGGCCCGACCAGCGCAGGACCGGCAACACCGAGGCGATCCCCACACCCGCGTCCGCGCACGCCTTGCGGAACTTCGCCACCAGGTCATCATCGGCACGCGGATGGTTGAAGAACGGAATGAAATCCCGATGCGGCGTCAGCTGCAGATACTCGAAACCGAGTTCCGCCACCACCCGGGGGAACTCGAGAAACTCGTAATCATGATGAAACGGCGTGGGATCAAGGGCAATCTTCATGTTCGCGCTCCTGGAATCGACTCGCGGGAAACCATTTTCACGTCGACACTCCGTCCTGTGGCCAGCGACTCGACACCGGCCTCGCACACCGCGGCCGCGGCGTACCCGTCCCATGCGCCTGGGCCGTCGACGTTGATGCCGGTGCGGACCGCGTCGACCCACCGTTGTACTTCGGTGTCGTAGGCCGAACCGAAGCGCTCCCGGAAACCCGGCGTCATCCGCCCGCCCCAGGTTCCCGGCGCGCCCTTGCGCACCAGGCCCAGGTCGAGGCCGATCATCGCGCTGCCACGCTCGCCGACGACTTCAGTCCGCACTTCGTACGCGACTCCGGTGGTGACGAACAACTCGACGTCGACATGCCGGCCGGACGCCGTGCGCATGATCGCGATCTGCGGATCGGCAAGCCCGTGTGGTGCAGCCGGATTGGCGGTGGGCTTGATGACCTGGATGGAGGTGATCTCCTCGTCGAGCAGGAACCGGGTCACGTCGACTTCGTGCACCAGCGAGTCCTTGACCGTCATCGCCGAATCGAAGGTCGGTGGCACGGCAGGGTTTCGGTGCGCACAGTGCACGACGAGCGGCTGGCCCAGCTCGCCGGCGTCCAGCAGCGCCTTCAGTTCCACATACTCCGGGTCGAAGCGCCGCATGAAGCCGACCTGAATCAGCCTGCGGCCCAGCGCGGCTTCACACTTGACCACCTCGAGCGCGCTTTCGCTGTCGGTGGTCAATGGCTTCTCGCAGAGCACGGGTTTGCCGTGTTCGAGGCAGGCCAGCAGCTGCTTTTCGTGCGCTGATCCTGGAGTGGCCAGCACGACGGCGTCCACGTCGGGGTCGGCTATCGCATCGAGGGGGTCGGCGACCGCGCGGCAGCCGTCGATGCCGGCGGCAATCTGGTCTGCTTTGTCCGCGATGTAGTCGCTGACGACGGCGACGCGGGCGCCCTTGGTCGTCGTGTCGATGCGGGTGACATGGTCGGCGCCCATCACGCCGACGCCGACTACGGCAATTCGTAGCTCTGTCATGGTCTTCCTAGGAGAACTTGACCGACGGCACGCCGCACGACCCGAGGTAGCGGCGGGTGCGTCGCGCGATCGGAAGGGGAGCATCGGGGTCGCACGGGTACATGTCCTGCTCGACGATGGCGAACACGTCGATGCCGAGCTTGTCGATGGCGGCCAGCAGTGGCGGCATCTCGGGAATGCCGTGCGGCGGTTCGGTCATCGCTCCGAGTCGCACCGCCTCACCGAAAGGCAGGTCCTCGGCTTCGACCTTCGCGCGCACCTCTGGGTCGACCTGTTTCAGGTGCAGGTACCCGATGCGTTCCGGCGCGCGCTGGATGATGGCAAGGTTGTCGCCGCCGCAGTAGGAGATGTGGCCGGTGTCCAGGCACAGGTTCACAACGTCGGCGTCGGTGCCGTCGAGAAAGCGATAGACGTTCTCCTCGGTGTCGACATGACTGTCGGCGTGCGGATGGTATTGGGCTCGCACACCGTACTTTTCGTACATCGCCGTGCCGAGATCGTTCATACCCTTGGTCTTCTTGTGCCATTGCTCGGTGGTGAGGACGCGGTCTTCGAGTACCTCACCGGTGGACGGGTCACGCCACATCTCCGGGATGACGACGACGTGCTTACCGCCGACGGCGGCGGTGAGCCGCGCGACGTCGTCGATCTGCGTCCACACCGCGTCCCAGGAGTCGTCCTGGTGCAGATGCTCGAACACGGTGCCTGCCGACAGCTTCAAACCTCGCTGGGCCAGTTCGTCGGACAGTTTCTGCGGATCGGTCGGCAGATATCCATAGGGCCCCAACTCAATCCACTCGTATCCCGATTCGGCGACCTCGTCGAGGAAGCGGGTGTAGGGCGTCTGCTGTGGGTCGTCGGGAAACCAGACTCCCCAGGAGTCGGGTGCCGATCCGACGAGGATGGTGCTCATGCCGCGGTCACCGTTGGGATCGGGGCGGTGCCGTGCTCCTCGAAGCGTTCTTCGAGTTCTTCCAGCGTGGTGTCCTTGGTTTCGGGGACGAATCGCTTCACGAACACCCACGACCCGATGTTGATCGCGACGAACAGGGCGAATGTTCCGGTCGAACCCAGCGCGGAGTTCAGTATCGGGAACACGAACGAGATCACCGCGTTGGTGCACCACAGCACGAAAACGGCGATGCCCATGGCGAATCCGCGAATGCTCAGCGGGAAGATCTCCGACAGCAGCAGCCACACGCAGGTGCCGATGAACATCTGCACGAACGCGACGAACGCAATCATGCACGCCAGGATCACGTAGCTGCGCGTGGTGGATTGGGAGAGAAGGAAAGTGGCCGCGAGGAAGGCCTGTGATGCGGCGACACCGGCGAAACCGATCAGCAGCATGGTGCGCCGGCCGACGTAGCCCAGCAGGATGATGCCGATGATGGTGGTCACCACCGAGGTCACCCCGACCGCGATGGTGGCGACCAGCGAGGCGCTCACGCCGAGCCCGCTCTGCTCGAGAATCGTTGGCGCGTAATAGTTGACGGTGTTGATGCCGGTGGCCTGCTGCACGATCGCCAGGCCACACCCGATCAGCACGACGTTGCGGATCCACGGCACATCGCGGATCACCGAGAACGGCGTGCTCGTCGTCTTGAGCATGTGCGCGGTGTGCTCGACGATCAGGTCGTACTCGGCGTCCGCCTCACGCGGCGGGCGGCTGAAGCCCAGGACCTTTCGAGCCTCGCCCATCCGCCCCTTGAGGCCGTACCAGCGCGGTGAGTCGGGCAGGGCGAGCATGCCGACCAGCAGTGCGACGGCGGGCACCGCCGCGACGGCGAGCATGGTGCGCCAGACGTGCGGGTCCCGGATGAAGTGGTCGAGCAGGGCGTTCATCGCGAAGGCCAGCATCTGGCCGGTCACGATCATCAGCTCGTTGATGGTCACCATGCGGCCGCGTCGTTCGGCCGGCGCCATTTCGGCGAGGTACAGCGGGCAGGTGACCGCCGCGGCGCCGACGCCGAGGCCCAAGACGATGCGCGCCGCGACCATGATCTGAACATTGGGTGCCACCGCGCAGCCCAGCGCGCCGAGCAGGAACAGCCCCGCGCACAGCAGCAGGGTGCCCTTGCGGCCGACCCGGTCGGCGACGCGTCCACCGAACAGCGCGCCGAAGGCCGCGCCGGGGAACAACAGCGAGCTGACCACCGTCGCCTCACCGAACGAGGACAGCGCCAGGTCGTCCTTCATGTAGAGCAGGGCACCGGAGATGACGCCGGTGTCGTAGCCGAACAGCAGACCGCCGAGGGTGGCGATGACGGTGAGCTTGGTCAGGAATCGGCCTGACGACGTCCCGGCTTGGGCTTGTGGTGACGGCATGTGGTGAACCTCGTTTCGGACCGCGGCCATCTTCTTCTGATCTAACGCGCGTTAGTAACGCGCGTTAGAGCTACTATGGACCCAAGGCTTGGATGTGTCAACCGTCACATCCGGAAAGGAGGAGCCGATGCCATCACCGGTATCGCCCGGCGCTTCCGGGTCCCGCCGGCCGACCATGGCCGACGTCGCAGCTCGCGCGGGCGTCTCGCGGACGCTGGTGTCGTTCATCCTCGACGGCAAGCCAGGGGCCAGCGACGCCACCCGGCAGCGGGTGCTGGCGATCGCCGACGAGATCGGCTACCGCCCCGACTCCGCGGCCCGACTGCTGGCATTGGGACGCAGCCGGACGCTGGGCGTACTGACCGACGTGCGCCAGCTGTTCCAGGCTGAGCTTGTCACCGGCATCTACCCGGCCGCCGAGAGCTGTGGATATGAGGTGCTGCTGTCGGCGAACCTGTCCGACCGAGAAGAGTCGGTGCCCATCGAAGCGCTGCTCAGTCACCGCTGCGGCGGCCTCATCCTGCTAGGACCCACGTCCGAGGTCGGCTACCTGCGCCAGCTTGCCGAGCGCGTGCCGGTGGTGGTGGTCGGACGGCGGCTTCCCGTCGGCTCGGGCAGCGCCGGGGCGAACCTCGCGACGGTACGCACCAACGACGCCAAGGGGATGCGTGAGGCCGTCGACTATCTCGTCGAGTTGGGCCACCGCGCCATCCACCACGTGGACGGCGGCGATGATCCGGGGTCGGCAGACCGGCGCCGGGCCTACCGCGCCGCGATGCGCAGCCACGGGCTCACCCAGTACGCCGAAGTGATTGCCGGCGCGCACAACGAGCAGGCGGGAGCCGCCGCGGCTCGCGCGATGCTCGCCGAACCCGAACTGCCGACGGCAGTGCTGGCCGGCAACGACCGCTGCGCACTGGGACTGCTCGACGTGTTCACCCGCGCGGGTGTCGATGTGCCGGAACAACTTTCGTTGATCGGCTACGACGACAGCCGGCTGTCCGACAACCCGCGCATCGACCTCACCACGGTCCATCAGGATGCCGCGGGACTGGCGCGTCATGCGGTGCAACTGGGCGTGGAGATGCTGGAGCGCAAGCGCAGCGGTCCGGAAGACGTGGTGCTCGAACCCAAGCTCGTCGTGCGCGGAACCACGGCGAAACCTCGCGGCACCTAGCGCCTGGTCTTCGGTGGATTGCGAGCAGCTAACGATTTAGTTGTGTCTCGGCGTCGACGCTGACGTAGCCGTCAACTTCGTGCTGTCCTGGTAGCTCATGTACTCCATTGGGCTTTCGACCATGCGCCTGACCGTCGCCGCGGCGGCGTGTTCGGCTCTGCTCGCGAGCGGGACAGCTCTTGCCGCTGCTGCACCCACAAGCGACGGCCACGGTTACGTCGACTCAACAGCGCGGTGTTCAGCGCCGGACACGGCAGTCGTGTTCGGCAGTACCGAGTCCTCGCGCGTGGCGATCTGCAAGACCCCGGACGGTGAATACGAGTACCGCGGCGTGCGACTGCGCGATGGCGCCAAACTGATCGTCGCTGCCTCGCAGTCCGACGACGGTGGATTCGTCGCCGAGAACGACGGAATCACCTACGCCGTCACGGAGGATGCTCTGGTCGTCAGCGCGGGCAGCCGGGTGATCCGCGACGAACCGATGGTGGACTTCCACGGCGCGGAACCCGAAGCGCCGCCAGCTTCGCCGGAAACACCAACGCCGACAACGCCGTTGCCGCCCCCGCTGCCCGCCGAAGTAGGAGGCGGCTAGGTCATACCGATGAGCGACTCGACCCAACCGCGCGCGAAGTAGACGAGGAAGCCTGCGGCCACGATCCAGAGCAGCGGGCTGATTTCGCGCGCCTTGCCGGCCGCCGAGCGCAACACAACCCACGAGATGAAGCCCACCCCAATGCCGTTGGCAATCGAGTAACTGAACGGCATGACCGCAACGGTGAGCACGACCGGCAGGGCCACCGAGAACTCCGACAGGTCGATGTGGCGCAGATGCGACGTCATCATCGCGCCGACGATCACCAACGCTGCCGCGGCCACCTCGATCGGCACAATCGACGCCAGCGGCGCGATGAACATGGCGGCCAGGAACAGCGCACCTGTCACGATGTTCGCGAGGCCGGTACGCGCGCCTTCCTCGATGCCCGCGCCCGACTCGATGTAGACGGTGTTGGACGACGCCGACGTTGCGCCGCCGACGACCGCGCCGGCGCCCTCGACGATCAATGCCGACGGCAGTCGCGGGAAGGTTCCCTTGTCATCGGCGAGCCCCGCTTCGCGCGATAGGCCGGTGAAAGTGCCCATCGCATCGAAGAAGTTCGCGAACACCAACGTGAACACGAACATGGTGGCGGCGAGTATGCCGATGCGGCCGAAGCTGTCGAGGCTGAACGCGCCGACGAGCGAGAGGTCCGGCAGTGCGAACGGCGAGCCCGACAGTGTCGGCACCGACAGGCTCCAGCCGCCGGGACGCTCGACCGCCGACCCGAGATGCCAGATTGCCTCGATGACGACGGCGACGACAGTGCCGGCCACCAGCCCGATGAGGATGCCGCCCCGTACTTTTCGAGCGACGAGGACGCCGGTCACCAGCAGCGTCAGTACGAAGACGACCGTCGGGACGGCGCTGATCGACCCGATGCCCTCGATACCCAGCCCCACCGGCGGCGACGCGACTCCGGTCGAACCGATGAAGCCGGCGTCGACGAGCCCGATAAAGAGGATGAACAGCCCGATGCCGGCCGTGATCGCGAGCTTGAGTTGCATTGGCACGGCGTCGAAGACGAGTCGCCGCAAACCGGTCGCGGCCAGCGCCACGATGATCAGCCCGTTGATGACGACCAGGCCCATCGCCTCGGGCCAGGTGAGCGAGCCGACCAGAGTCGTCGCGACGAAGGAGTTGATGCCCAGTCCGGCGGCGAATGAGAACGGCAACCGCGCGATGACACCGAACAAAATCGTCATGACGCCCGCCGCGAGCGACGTCGCGGCGGTGACTTGCGCGAACTCGAGCCGGGTTCCGTCGACGTCCTCGGCGCTCGACAGGATGATCGGGTTCAACACGATGATGTAGGCCATCGCGATGAATGTGACCAGGCCGCCGCGAATCTCGGCGGCGACCGTCGATTTCCGCGCCGAGATCTCGAAGAAGCGATCGAGGAAACTCATTCGTCGACCCTAAGCCCAGACAGCTCACGGAGCACTTTCAGGAACACGCGGCGGTCGCCGGCGGACAGCGTCCCGAGCCAGCGTTCCTCGCCGCGCTGAATCTCTTCCTGCACAGCGTCTTTCACGGCCCGGCCCGATTCGGTGATGGCCAGCAGGCGAACGCGTCGATCGTCCGGGTCGGGGTTGCGTTCGATGTAGCCCTTGTCCTGCAGCTCGTCAAGGGTGGGGATGATGCGCGTCTTGTCCGCGCCGATCGCCTCGGCCAGGGCCGCTTGGGTCCGCACCGTCGAGAGGTCGAGTGCCAGCAGGACGCTGTAACCCCACATCGATACGCCATGCGCCTTCAGCACGGGAAGCTCCGCAGCCATCAACTCGCGCACCAGCGGTGCGAGCATAGCGGCGAGGTCGGGGCGCCTGGCCTTCGGCATGCACAAATACTAAACATTGACCGATGATAAGCAGATGCATATGATAGGCATATGCATACTAATACTGACCTCCGCCCCCTCCATCGAACTGCCGTGGACACCTCCGTCGACGTCGTCAATGGCGTCACGCTTGACGACCTCGATCGCCCGACCCCGTGCGCCGGCTGGAACCTCGCCGACCTGCTCGCCCACATGACCGTGCAGCACTACGGATTCGCCGCGGCCGCCCGCGGCCACGGCGCCGACCTCGCCGTGTGGGAGCCCGCGACGGTGGCCGACGCCGTCGCCGCCGATCCCTCCGGTGCGTACGCCAAGGCAGCCGCCGAAGTGCTCGAGGCCTTCAGTGCCGACGGCATCCTCGATGCCACGTTCGCGCTGCCCGAATTCGGCTCTGACGCAACCGTTCCTGGCGCCATGGCGATCGGATTCCACTTCGTGGACTACGTCGTGCACGGTTGGGACGTCGCGCGCACGATCGGCGCACCCTTCGACCTGCCCGCCGACGTCGTAAGCGCGGTGCTGCCAGTGACGCTCGCGGTTCCCGACGGTGACTTCCGCGACGCCGAGGGTTCCCCCTTCGCACGCGCCATCACGGCGACTGACGAGGCCAGCGGCCTCGACCGTGTTCTGCTGCATCTCGGTCGGTCGCCGGACTGGGCGTCGGCGCCGCGGACTTAGCGCGGGTCGATCTGGTTGCGCAGTCTCTCCGCCGGAAAGACAGTCGCTCCCGCCGCATGGACCCGTTCCGACAATGCCCGGTCCGACGTCGCCACGTGAATCTCGCCGGGATGGTCGTCCGCGCGCACAAGTCGCACGATCTCATCGTCAGCCGAGTTCGCCGACGCCCTTGGCGCATGCGCAACCGTGATCACCGAAGACTCCAGCGACAACGGACGCTCGAACACCACCGTCACGTCGTGGCCCTCGGCCGTCGCCCACCGCTCGAGCTGGTTCACCAGTGCGGCCATCGCGCGTCCGCGGTCCCGCCACCAGCCGTCCGGGCGGGACCCGATGATGTTCATGCCGTCAACAATCCACCGCACCAGGCCAGGCTATGTGAGCGCAGCGCAATCTCCGTGGTACCGCGAGGACATGGGGAAGTAACGCTTCCCGACTTCTCTTGACAACAAGCATCGAGAGGAGGCCCCATGTTCCATCTGGGCTGGTTCCTGAACTTCGTCGCCGACGAGTGGAACGGGAATTGGGGCGACGGCGGGCGCGACTTCACCGGCGACTTCTACGTGGAAATGGCTAAGGACCTCGAGCGCGCCAAGTTCGACTACGTCCTGATCGAGGACAAGCTCATGGTGTCGACCGCCTACGGCGGCACCATGGAGCACGACCTCAAGCACGGGGTGAACCCCAAACACGACCCGGTTCCGCTGGCCATCCTCATGGCCAACGCCACGAGTCGACTCGGCGTCATCCCGACCATGTCGACCAGCTTCTATCCGCCGTTCCTGCTCGCCCGGCTGTCGAGCACCGTCGACCACATCTCACGTGGACGTTTCGGTTGGAACGTCGTCACCTCCGGTGAGGACCGCGCCGCGCAGAACTTCGGGCTCGACAAGCTCTACGAACACGATGAGCGCTACGCACGCGCCACCGAGTACCTGGAAGTGGTCAGCAAGCTGTGGGAGTCGTGGGAGCCGGACGCCATCGAACGCGACTACACGACAGGCACATACGCCAACCACAAGAAGGTCCACACCATCGACTTCGAGGGCAAGTACTACAAGGTCCGCGGACCGTTGAACACCGCGCCCTCACCGCAGTACCGCCCGACGATCGCACAGGCCGGCGCGTCGCCGCCTGGCCGTGAGCTGGCCGCGCAGCACGCCGACACGATCGTCGCGCCGGCCAACGGCGTTGAGGCGATGCGCGCGTACCGCGAGGACATCCACACCCGGATGGAGGCCAACGGGCGCGATCCCTCGCACTGCAAGGTGCTCTACCTCGTCACCCCGATCGTTGCCGATACCCACGAGGAGGCCTTGGCCAAACAGGAACGGTGGTTCAACGAGCCCCTCTATATCGAGTACATGCTGGCCGAGATCTCCTCCATCACCGAAATCGACTTCGCGCAGTTCGACCTCGACAAGCCGGTGCCGGCGGTGTCGACCAACGGCGAGCGCGGCGCTCTGGAGAGCTTCCTGGCCCGCGGAAAGGGCAAGACCCTGCGCGAAATCGTCACCGGTAGCGGCCTTTCCGGCAACGTTCCCTTCGTCGGCACGCCAACAGAAGTGGCCGATGAGATGGGCGAGGTGATGAAACAGGTTGGCGGCGACGGCTTTTTGATTACCAGCCCAGTCATGCGCCTCAACCGCCGCTACGTCACCGAGATCACCGACGGTCTGGTTCCGGAGTTGCAGAAGCGTGGCCTGGCCCGCTCCGAGTACACCACCACGATGCTCCGCGACCACCTGCGGGAGTTCTGAGCATGCCGGTGCTCGGGATCCTGCCGTCGACCGTCGACACTGCCGTCGCCGCGCTGCGCGCCGGCCGCATGGTGATCGTCGTCGACGCCGAAAACCCGGACGACGACGGCGATCTCATGCTCGCGGCCGCGCATGCCACGCCCGAACGGGTGGCGTTCATGATGCGGCACACCAGCGGCATTCTCTGCGTCCCGATGCCTGCCGGTGACCTCGACCGGCTGCGCCTGCCGCCGATGGTCGCGCTCAACGAGGACCCCGGAGGCGCCGGCTACTCGGTTTCGGTGAACGCCCGCAACGGAATCGCCAGCGGAATCTCCGCGGCCGACCGGACCAGGACCATCTCGCTGCTGGCCCACCCCGATACTCAGCCCGGCGACCTGATCCGGCCCGGCCATGTTTTCCCGTTGCGGGCCGTCGACGGCGGCGTGCTGCGCCGGGCCGGCCACACCGAGGCGGCCGTCGACCTGGCTCGGCTTGCCGCACTGCCACCCGTCGCCGTGATCGGCGAAGTGCTCGACGACGACGGGGCCGCCGCACGCGGCCGTCGGCTGCGGGCTTTCGCCGCCAAGCACGCATTGCCCATCGTGACGATGGCCGACCTGATCGCCTACCGGCGCCGCACCGAACGCCTGGTGGAGTTCAAGGCCCGCAGCCGCCTGCCGACCCAGCACGGCGAGTTCCAGGCCCATGGCTTCCGCTCGGTGCTCGACGGTCGTGAACACATCGCGCTCGTGATGGGCGATGTTCCCGGACAGGCCGATGCGCCGACGCTCGTGCGGGTGCATTCAGAGTGCTTGATGGGCAACGTCTTTGAGTCCGCGGGCTGCGATTGCGGTCCTCAACTGCAGGATGCCCTGCAGATGATCGCGGCGGAAGGTCGCGGTGTCGTGGTGTACCTGCGAGCACCCCAGGGTCGCGGCCTCGGCCTGGGCCAGGCCGTCGACGAGCGGGACTACGGCATCGGCGCCCAGATCCTCGCCGACCTGGGCGTGCGACGCATGCGGCTGCTCACCAACGACGCGGTCAAGCGCATCGGGCTGGAGGCCTACGGTCTGGAAATCACGGAAACGGTGTGCCTGCCGATCAGCGCGACGTCGATGTCCGGCTGACGCACCTACCCGACGAGCGGCGAATGGCGACAACGTAACTCGGTCGAAGCAGCAGTGTCCGCAGCCGTAACAATCGACCTGTTCCAATTGACACATGTCAGCACACGAACCAGCACCTTATGGGGCTATGCGAGCACGACTCCGCCACACAGGGCAGGTCCGCCCCGAGGTTGTCTACCAACGTCAACGGCAAAGCCCTGACCGCCTGAACAATTCGCCGCGGCGCGCGTACGACCTGCTCCGCTCGACCCTTGTCAACACGGGCAAGAGAACGCTCCTCGTCGAGCGTGAGCTCACCGACGCGCTGTCGGCCAGCCGCAGCACGGTCCGTGCGGTGCTGCAACAACTCGCCCGCGAGGGGCTGGTCACCCGCGAGCCCAAGAACGGGACCCGGGCCACAGGCTCATGGATACGTCCCATCGACGAGCTCATTCCGAGCGAGGCCCGCACGCTCGAGTGCCGACCGCTCGGCTGCCCGCCTATGGTGCGCGACCGCCTCTGTCTGCCGGAGGGATGGACCGTGGTGATGATCGAGAGCCTGGTGCTGCAGAACGGCATACCGCTGGGGTTGGCGGTCAGCTACATCGCCCTCGACGAAGACCAGTCTCCCGACCTCAACACCGAAGAGCACGTCATCCTGATCCTCGAGCGTCAGCTCGGGATACGCATCGGTGGCAGCCAAACCACCATCGGCGCGATCGCCGCCGACGAGCAGACCGCCGAGCTTGTCGGTGTCGACGTCGGCGCCCCGCTGATCTGGCTCGAAGACGTCATCGAAGACGACACCGGCCAACCCCGGGCGCTGTCGCAGCTGCGGCTGCGCGGAGACCGAATCGCCTTCTCCGCCACCGCACGTCGCACGGCCTGAAGTCAGACCGGAGAACGAGGCCGCCTGTACTCGACCGTGCAGTTTGATACGCCGACCCCGGCGTGTTGCGTATGAAACCGCACCGTCAGATGCGACCCAACCTTTCACGCGCCGGCTGGAGCTGACCGTTGGCCGACCAGAGCCCCGCGTAGCGGCCGCCGAGCGCGAGCAGCTCGTCGTGGGACCCGTCCTCGACGATTCGCCCGTTGTCGACGACCAGAACTCGCTGTGCGGCACGGGCGGTCTGCAGCCGATGCGCGATGACGATCGTGGTGCGCCCGCGTGACGCCCGGCCCATCGCGCGCTGCACCCGCGCCTCGGTGGCCAGGTCCAGGTTCGCGGTGGCCTCGTCCAGCAGGAGGATTCGCGGGTCGCCGAGGAGGGCGCGGGCCAGCCCGAGCAGTTGACGCTGTCCCGCCGACAGTGACCTGCCCTGCTCACTGACCGGGGTGTGGTAGCCGTACGGCAGCCCGGCGATGAACGCGTGCGCTCCGACCTCGCGGGCCGCCCGTTCGACGAGCAGGTCGGGCGCGTCCGGCTTGCCGTAGGCGATGTTGGAACGGATGGTGCCGGAGAACAGAAACGGCTCCTGCGGCACGTAGCCCAGCTGGTGGCGGTAGGCCACCAGGTCGAGGTCCTTGATGGGCTGCCCGTCGATCAGCACGGTGCCCGCGGTGGCGTCGTAGAACCGCGCAACCAGCTTCACCAGGGTCGACTTCCCGGCCCCGGTCGTACCGACGAGTGCGACGGTCTGCCCCGGCGGGATGTCGAGCGTCACGTCGTCCATCGCGACCAGCCCAGTGCTCGCGTAGGCGAACGTGACGTGGTCGAGCTGGATCCGGCCCGCCAGCCGGTCCGGCCGCACACCCCGCTCCGCCGCCGGCGTGCCGCTCGGTGTCCGTAACAGCTCACGCAACTGGGTCAGCGCAACGCGGGCCTGCAGCCACTGGTCGAACACGAAGGACAGTTGCTGAATCGGATTGAAGAACTGGTCCAGGTAGAGCAGGAACGCGATGAGCACGCCATAGCTGAGCTCACCCGTCGCCAGCCGGGGCGCCGCGAATGCCAGTGCGATCGCCTTCGCGACGGTGCTGAGCAATAGCAGGAAGGGAAAGAACCGCGCCATCAGCTCGGCCGAGCGCACCCGCGCCGCGCAGTACGCGTCGGCCAGCGCCGCGAACCTGGCCTCGTTGGCCGGTTGCTGACAGTAGGCCTGGCTCACTGCCACCCCCGCCAGGCTTTCCTGCATCGCGGCGTACAGCACCGAAACCCGCTCCCGGGCAAGCAGATAGGTCTGCCCCGACTCGCGGCGAAACCATAGCGTCGCGACGACCAGGAACGGCAGCACGACGGCGGTCGCCAGAGCCAGCAGCGGGTCGAAAACCGCAAGGGCCACGGCGATTCCGGCGCACGACAGCAGGCTCACCATCGCCGTCAGCAGGCCCTGCTGAAGCAGCTGCGCGAAGGCCTCCACATCGGAGGTCATCCGGGTCATGATCTTTCCCGCCATGTGCTGCTCGTAGTAGTTCAGCGAGAGCCGCTGCAGGTGCGCGAAAGTGCGTACGCGCAAACCGAACAGCATCCGCTCGGCGGTTCGCTGCGTGTAGAACACCATCACCCTGGTGTTGACCCAGATGAGCACCTGCACCGCCAGCAGCACCAGGCACACCGCGATCAGCGCCCGGTGCGAATTCTTCAGCACGCCATGGTCGATCCCGTATCGGATCAGGATCGGCGCGGAGATCCACAACCCCGCGTCGGCCACCACCAGCAGGCTGGCCAGCAGCAGTGGCTTCTTGAACGGCCGGAACACGCTCGTCATGGTGAGCTCACGCACCGGCGCCATCGTCTGCGCCAGGTCGACGTCGGGCTTACCCGCCAGCGGCGGCAGCGCCTCGACCGCGGCCAGCAGCTTGGGGGAGACGCTCGCAAGCCCGGCTAGCGTCGAGGTGTCGGAGCTCATCCCCGGCCCATGCGATCCGGAGGCCGCTCGGGTGGCGGCCTCGCTGGTGTAGCTGCTCATCTTCGGGGCGCCCAGCCGCGACACGCCGTCGGGCCAGGCGGCTGGGTCCAGGCGGGTCACCGGAGATTCCGGTGCTGTAGATGCGGGCGCGGCGTCGGGCCCGGTGAGCAAGTCGCGAAACAACGTCGAGCGCGCCAGCAGTTCCTCGGTGGTGCCGCTGTCGACGATGCGGCCGCGGTCCAGCACGATCACCCGGTCGGCGAGCATCAGGGTCGAATGCCGGTGTGCGATAAGCAATGTCGTGCGCCGGGCGAACACCTCCTCCAGCGAGCGGTGCACGGCATGCTCGGTGCGGGCGTCGATGGCCGACGTCGCATCGTCGAGGATGAGGACGGTCGGGTTCGTCAACGCCGCCCGGGCCAGCGCGAGCCTTTGGCGCTGGCCCCCGGACAGGGTGAAGCCACGCTCGCCGACCAGCGTCCCGTAGCCCTCGGGCAGCCCGGCGATGAAGCCGTGTGCATGCGCGGCCACTGCCGCATGCTCCACCTCGTCCTCGGTCGCGTCGGGGCGGCCGAACGCGATGTTGTCCCGGATGGTCGTCGAGAACAGGAAGCCCTCCTCGAAGACGATGCCGACCGCCGCACGCAGCGAGGTCAGGCTGTAGTCGCGGATGTCGCGGTCGTCGAGGCTGACCGTCCCGGCGCATGCGTCGTGGAAGCGCGCAAGCAGATGCGCCAGCGTCGACTTTCCCGAGCCGGACGCGCCGACGATGGCCACCTTCTCCCCGGGCTCGATGCGCAGACAGATGTCTCGCAGCACCGTTTCACCGCCCGGATAGGCGAAGTCGACGTGGTCGAGCTCCACCAGGCCGACCGGCTCGGTGAGGACGACGGCGTCGGGCCGCTCCTGCACCCTCGAGGAGATCGACAGCAGTTCCACGATGCGTTGCGCACCCGCGCGCGCCTGCTGGCTGGTGGCCATCAGCCCGGACAGGAACCGCACAGGCGCAACGAGCTGGACGATGTAGCTGGCGAACGCCAGGAAAACGCCAAGTGACACTTGACCTTTCATGACCAGCCAACCACCGAGCGCCAGCGCCGCAAGTTGGGTGAGTCCCGGGATGGCGTCCAGCGCGGCCGCATACACCGCCATGATCCGAGCCGTGCGCAGCCGGGACTGGAAGAGGTTGCCCGCCTCGGCGTGCAGCGCGTCCTGCTCCTGGCCCTCCTGGCCGAACGCCTTGACGACGCGCACACCCGTGACCGCCTCCTCCACGACGCCGGCGACGCTGCCCTGGAAGCGCTGGTCCATCCAGCTGGCCGGAAAGGACTTGCTGCGGAACCGCATTGCGACGAACAGAAAGGTCGGCACCGAGATCACCATGATCAGTGCGAGCAGCGGGGACAACGTCACCATGACGACCAGGGAGACGATCAGCAGCGTGATGTTGCCGTACGCGACCCCCAGTTGTTGCAGGAACATCTGGATCAGAGTGAGGTCGACGGTGGCGCGGGACATGATGTCGCCCGCGCGCAGTTCGTCGCGGCGGGAGGCGTCCAGGTACTGCAGATGGTGATGCACCCTGACCTGAAGGTCGCGCTGCACGCGGACCGCGGCGCGGCCGCCGACGGAGCGGCGGGCGTAGTTGGCCACGAAACTGGCAAGGCCGGCGGCCAGAAGGATGCCCAACCACAGTGAGAGCGAGCGCTTGTGGTCGACGATCGCGTCGTCGAGAATGACCTGCTGGATCAGCGGGATCAGGCCGAGCAGGCCCATGGCGATGACGGCGAGTACCACCCCGGCCCAGATCCCGAGACGGTTGCGTCGGCTCAGCACCGGTGCGAGCAGGCGCAGTGTGCCTTGGCCGTGGCGCTTGTGGGGCTCCGTCATGGCTCCATCGCACCTGTTCCGCGAGTCCAGCCGGAAACCCCGCCGTTGCAGGCGGATTGCGCTGCCCGGGCGGTGAATCCGCGGGCTCAGACGGCGACGCGAGGATCCGCGGCGGCCTGCATGACGTCGACGACGATGTTGGCCACCACGTAGAGGCCGCCGATCACCAGGGTGACGCCAGCGATGGTGTTGAAGTCTCCCTTGGAGATGGCCTGGGAGATGAACAGGCCGATGCCGGGCCGCGCGAAGATCATCTCGACGACGATGCTGTTGCCTATCATGCCGGCCAGCTGCAGGCCCAGCAGCGCGAACACGGGGCCGACGGCGTTGCGCAACGCGTGCTGGATCAGGATGCGTTTCTCCCCAAGCCCTTTGGCTCTAGCCGTGCGGGTGTACTCGGCCTGCATCGTGGATTCCAGGCTGCTGCGCAGTACCCGCCCGACCGCCACCGCGGGTGTGATGGCGATGCACAGCGCCGGCAAGATCAGGTGTTTGAGCGCATCAAGGAACAGCACGGGCCTACCCGCCAGCAGGCTGTCGATCAGCAGGAAATGCGTCGGACCCGTTGGCGCGTCGTACGCCGAGGTCTGCCCGGTGACCGGCAGGATGCCGAGCCAGCGGTAGAAGATGAGCATGGCCAGCAGGCAGGCCAGGAACACCGGCACCGACGCACCGGAGATCATCACCACCCGAAGCAGTCCCGAACCGCGCCAGCCCTGGGCGGTGGCCAAGCCGAGGAAGAAGCCGATGACAGCCACCAGGATGCCGGCGATCAGCACCAGTTCCAGTGTCACGGGCAGGAATTCGAGAATATTGTCGGCCACCGACGTGCGCGTGACGGAGGAGATGCCGAGGTCGCCCTGCACGGCCTTGCCGATATAGGTGAAGAACTGTATCGGCAGCGGGTCGTTGAGGCCGAGCTTCTCCCTGGCGGCCTCGTAGACTTCCGGCGGCGCCTTCTCGCCGACCAGTGCCACGACGGGGTCGATCGGGGCGACCTTCTGCAGCGTGAACACGACGGCGACGAGCGCGATCAGCACGGGTATGGCGCCAAGGAAGCGCCGGCCGAGCGTGAGCAGCATGGCGGTCTCTCCCGGTCAGCGGTCGCGGATGCGGTCGCGCAGCGCGTCGCCGGCGAAGTTGCTGACGATCGCGATGACCCCGACCGCGACGGCGGGGAAGATCGGGATCCACCAGGCGCTGAAGATGTGGGTCAGGCCCTGGGCGCTCATCGCGCCCAGTTCGGGCGCCGGCTGTGGTGCTCCCAAACCCAGGAAAGACAGGCCGGACAGCAGCAGAACCAGCGCTGAGATGTCGAGGCTGGCCGTGATGATGGTGACCGGGATGGCGCCCGGCAGCAGGTGGCGGGTGAGCTGGCGCCACCAGCCGGTGCCGGCGATGCGGGCCGCCTCCATGTGAGGTGAGGCGCGCAGCTTGCGTACCTCGGCCCGGATGATCCGGGTGTACAGCGGCCACCACACGATCGCGACGCCGATGAGGGTGTGCACGTAGGACGGGCCCAGCGCCGCCACCACCGCCACTGCCAAGACGGGGCCGGGCAGAGACAGGAACACGTCGGTGATCCGCATCAGCGCGCTGTCGACGATCCCGCCGAAGGCGCCGGCGATCAGGCCGATGACACCCCCGATGATGACGCCGGACGCGACGACGGCCAACGCGCCCCACCAGCTGGTGGACATGCCGACCAGCACCCGGGACAGCACGTCGCGGCCGACGGTGTCGGTGCCCATCCAGTTCGCGGCGCTGGGCGCGGTCATCGGCGTCCCGGCCGGCACCAGCGGGTCGAATGGTGCTAGTACATGGGCGAATATCGCGACCAGGAACATCGTCGCGAGCGCGCCGAACGCGATCCAGCTCGCCAAGGACGTGCCGCGGAAGTACTGGTTGAGCGCGAGGGCGGCCTTGCTGTGTGAGGGAATCGGAAGCAGGACGCCCGGGACGTATGGTTGTGCGATTGCCATGAAGTGAGTTCACATGAAACCGGTATCGCCATTAGATCGTCCGTGTTGCCGGGCGATTGCGCGCCGGGCGGCGACGTTTCAACTGGCGTTACGGGTTGCGATCCGCCGGCCGGTGCTGCGGGCCAGCACCACGCCGACCGCCAGCACTCCCGACACCACCGCAAGACCGCCGGCCGCACCGAGCATGACGATGAGCAGGTTGACGCTGCCGGCACCAAGGAATGAGCCCACGCCGCAAGCGATTCGGTATGTCGCGACCCCCGTTGACGCGTCCGAGCTGAGTGCGACGACCAGAACGGGCGGGGCCGAAAGGGCGATACCGTTGACGATGCCGAACAGTGCGGCCGCCGCGAGGAACACTCGCAGATCCGCGACGGTGGCCAGCAGCACCAGGGCGCCGATACCGAGCACGAGCGCGACGCCCAGGCAGCGTGTCGGAGGGATCCTCGCGTACAGCCGGCCCGACAGCGCCAACACGCCGATCTCGACAGCAGAGAGGAGTCCGAGCGCGAAACCGATGCTGGCAGAAGACAGTCCGTAGGCGTTGCCGACCAGCGGCAGGGCGGTGTTCTCGATGCCGCTGCGCAGGTAGTTGCCGAACAGGCCCAGCGCGAGCGCCAGGCGCAGCACGGTTGGCACGGCCAGGTCGGGCAGCCCGATCCGGGGCCGGCCACTGTCGGGAGGGGGCGGCAGCCCGGGCAACACGAGCACCGCGACGACGGCGCCCACGACACCGAGTCCCGCGCACACCACGAAGCTGAGTCGATAGCCGTCCAGTCCGGAGAGCAGGCCGGCCACGATGCCGCCGGTGGGCGCGCCGAACGCCGCGCCGAGCAGTTGGAGCCCCTGGTTGGACCCGAGCACATGGTCGGGACGGCTGTGCATCCGGACCGCGACCTGCAACGCCGCGCCGGCGATCGCCGCGCTCGCGAGTCCCTGCAGAACCCGCGAGGCGAGCAGGCCGGTCGTGCCGTGCGAGAGGGCGAAAAATCCCTCGCTGGCCGCGAACAACACCAGCCCGATCGCGATCGTCGCCCGCGCGTCGACACGGGTGATCGCGCGGGTGCCGAGCACATCGACGGCGATGACGCCCAGCGCCGAGACCATGATGAAGGCGGTCACCTCGGCGGTGGACAGGCCGAGTTTGATGGCGTAGATCAGCTCGATCGGCGCCGTCATCGCCATGACGAAGCCGACCAGGACCATGGTGACCGTATGGCTCCATGGCCGGGCGCCGGGAAGTGGCGTGGTCACGCCTCAGAACTCGCGCAGCGTCTCGCGCAGAGTGGGTTTGGTGTATTCGGTGCGGGTCAGGCCGCGTCGCTGCAATGCCGGGACGAGGCCCTCGCAGATCGAGTCGATGTACTTGCGGGACAGGTCCCAGCCCGGCTTGGCGATCAGAAAGCCGTCGCCGCCAACCTCTTCCATGGCCTCGCCCATCTTGTCGGCGACCTGGTCAGGCGTGCCGACGAGCTCGAGCCCGCGCTTGGCCCGGTGCATGACGAGCTGGCGCAAGGTCTTTGGGCCAGGCGAGCCGTCACCGCGCATGAAGTACTGCAGCGACCCGCGTTCGCCGTTGGTGGTCAGATCGGCAGGCAGCGGCTCATCGAGGTCGAATTGCTTGAAGTCGATCTCGGTGTTCGACGAGATGCTGACCAAAGACTTCTCCACGTAGGAGGGGTGGCTGAGCAGCCGCTCGACCTCCGCGCGGGCCTCTTTCTCGGTCGCCGCGACGGTCGGGGAGACGACGAAGAGGAGTTTGATGTCGTCGGGGTTGCGGCCGGCGGCTTTGGCGCGTTCGCGAATGTCGTTGCGGTACTCCTTCATTCCCTCGATCCCGGTGCCGACGGCGATGATCGCGTCGGCCGCGCCCGCGGCGAACTGCCGTCCCTTCGGGGAAGCGCCGGCTTGTAGGAAAGCGGGCCGATGCTGGGGTGAGGGGACGGTATTGAGCGGGCCGCGCGACTTGAAGTATTTGCCGTCGAAGTCGATGGTGTGCACCTTGCGGAAGTCGGCGTAGGTGTGGGTTGTTCGGTCCATCACCACCGCGTCGGCTTCCCAGGAGTCCCAGAGTTGGTTGACGACGTCGAAGTACTCCTCGGCGACGTTGTAGCGCTCGTCGTGCTCGGGTAGCCCGTCGAGTCCGAAGTTCTGCGCCGCCCGGTCCTCGGCCGACGACACGATGTTCCACCCGAACCGGCCCTCCGAGATCGAGTCGACGGTGGAACACGTCCGCGCCAGCAGGTACGGCGGGTAGAAGCTCGTCGAGAGGGTGGCGACGATACCCATCCGGGAGGTGTTTGCCGCGATGAGCACGGCAAGCGGCAGCGGGTCCTGCTTGGGCGCGAAGGCCGAGTGCTTCAGCGCCCCCTCCATGGTGCCGCCGTATGCGTCGGCCACCATCACCGTGTCCTCGATCATGATCAGGTCCATGCACGCCCGCTCCATGCTGCGGGCCATGTCGACGTAGAACCGTCCGTTCGGCCACTGCTGCACGTCCGGCGACGCGTCGTGGGTGTCCCACTCCGGCGGGATGAAATTCATGAACCAACCCATGTGGAACTTCTTGGTCATGGCGTGCTCCTAATTTCGTTGTGGTGATTCAGAACTCGCGCAGAGTCTCGCGAAGGGTGGACTTGGTGTACTCGGTGCGCATCAGACCGCGTCGCTGTAGCGCGGGTACCAGGCCGTCGCAGACCTCGGTGATGTACTCGCGGGACAGGTCGCGCCCTCCCCTGCTGATCAGGAAGCCGTCACCGCCGATCGCCTCCATGGCCTCGCCCATTTTGTCGGCGACCTGGTCGGGGGTGCCGACGAGTTCGAGTCCGCGGGTGGAGCGCTCTTGGACGAGTTGGCGCAGGGTCTTGGGTCCGGGCTCGCCGTTGCCGCGCATGAAGTGCTCCAGCGATCCGCGCTCGCCGTTGGTAGTCAGGCCGTCGGGCAGCGGCTCGTCGAGGTCGAACTGTTTGAAGTCGATCTCGGTGTTCGACGAAATGCCAACGAGGGCTTTCGCTTCGAAGTTCGGGGCGGCGGCGAACCGTGCCACCTTCGCACGCGCCTCGGCCTCGGTGGCCGCGATCGTCGGGGAGACGACGAAGAACAGCTTGATGTCGTCGGGGTTGCGGCCGGCGGCTTTGGCGCGGGCGCGGACGTCGTCGCGGTATTCCTTCATGCCCTCGACGCCGGTGCCGACGGCGATGATCGCGTCGGCCGCACCCGCGGCGAACTGGCGGCCCTTCGGTGACGCGCCGGCTTGTAGGAAGGTGGGTCGGTGCTGGGGTGAGGGCACGGTGTTGAGGGGCCCGCGGGATTTGAAGTACTTGCCGTGGAAGTCGATGGTGTGGACTTTGCGGAAGTCGGCGTAGGTGTGGGTTTTTCGGTCCATCACCACCGCATCGGCTTCCCAGGAATCCCACAACTGGTTGACGACGTCGAAGTACTCCTCGGCGACGTTGTAGCGCTCATCGTGTTCGGGCAGTCCGTCGAGCCCGAAGTTCTGCGCGGCCCGGTCTTCGGCGGAGGACACGATGTTCCAGCCGAAGCGGCCTTGTGCGATGGAGTCGGCCGTGGAGCACAGCCTCGCCAACAGGTATGGCGGGTAGAAGCTGGTCGACATGGTCGCCACCACACCGAGATTGGTGGTGTTGACGGCGACCTGGATGGCCAGCGGGACCGGGTCTTGTTTGGGTGCGAAGATGGCGTTCTTGAGTGAGCCCTCCATGGTGCCGCCGTAGGCGTCGGCGACCATGACGGTGTCCTCGATCATCATGAAGTCGAAGCAGGCGCGCTCCATGGTGCGGGCCATGTCGACGTAGAACTTTCCGTTGGCCCACTCGGAAACGTCGGGTGAGGCCCACTCGGACTCCCAGTCCGGCGGCGCGAAGTTCATAAACCAGCCGAGGTGAAACTTCTTGGTCATCTCGATTCTCCTGATCTCGTTGGGGTGCTTCAGAACTCGCGGAGGGTCTCGCGCAAGGTGGGTTTGGTGTACTCGGTGCGGGTCAGGCCGCGTCGCTGCAGCTCGGGAACGAGGCCGTCGCAGATCGAATCGATGTATGCGCGGGTCAGGCCGCGCCGCCAGAGCAGGAAACCGTCGCCGCCGATCTCGGCGATGGCGCTCTCCATCTGGTCGGCGACCTGCGCGGGGGTGCCGACGAACTCCATCCCGAACGACGACGCGGCGACGGCGAGCTCGCGCAGCGTCTTGGGTCCTGGGGTGCCGTCGCCGCGCATGAAATGCTCCAGGGAGCCGCGCTCGCCGTTGGTGGTCAGGCCGTCGGGCAGCGGTTCATCGAGGTCGAACTGTTTGAAGTCGATCTCGGTGTTCGACGAGATTCCGACAAGAGCCTTCTCCACGAACCGATCTGATGTGCCGAATCGCTTCTGTGCGGCACGGGCTTCCTCCTCGGTGGCCGCGACGGTCGGGGAGACGACGAAGAGGACTTTGATGTCGTCGGGGTTGCGGCCGGCGGCCTTGGCGCGGGCGCGGACGTCGTCGCGGTATTCCTTCATGCCCTCGACGCCGGTGCCGACGGCGATGATCGCGTCGGCCGCACCGGCGGCGAACTGGCGGCCCTTCGGGGAAGCACCGGCTTGTAGGAAGGTGGGCCGGTGCTGGGGTGAGGGCACGGTGTTGAGCGGGCCGCGGGATTTGAAGTACTTGCCGTGGAAGTCGATGGTGTGCACCTTGCGGAAATCGGCGTAGGTGTGGGTTGTTCGGTCCATCACCACCGCATCGGCTTCCCAGGAATCCCACAACTGGTTGACGACGTCGAAGTACTCCTCGGCGACGTTGTAGCGCTCATCGTGCTCGGGCAACCCGTCGAGCCCGAAGTTCTGCGCGGCCCGGTCTTCGGCGGAGGACACGATGTTCCACCCGAACCGGCCTTGTGCGATGGAATCGGCTGTGGAGCACAGTCGGGCGAGTAGGTATGGCGGGTAGAAGCTGGTCGACATGGTCGCCACCACACCGAGATTGGTGGTGTTGACCGCGACCTGGATGGCCAGCGGGACCGGGTCTTGCTTGGGCGCGAAGATGGCGTTCTTCAGCGAGCCCTCCATGGTGCCGCCGTAGGCGTCGGCCACCATGACGGTGTCTTCGATCATCATGAAGTCGAAGCAGGCGCGCTCCATGGTGCGCGCCATGTCGACGTAGAACCGCCCGTTGGCCCAGTCGGCCACATCGGGCGAGGCCCACTCGGACTCCCAATCCGGCGGCGTGAAATTCATGAACCAGCCGAGGTGAAACTTCTTGGTCATCAACGCTCCTGGGGTCCGTCGTCCTTCCGAAGCCATCACAGCGCGCGTGCATGACGCGATGAATGCGCCTCCATGGCGCCTCTATTGCGCCGCCGCCGCGGGTATTCCGCCGGACGGTTACGAGGCGGCGAGCTCCGGACTTTCGCGATCCATGAGCAGGCACGCCGCCAAGCGACGACCTGTGCCGTCGATCGAGATGAGGACCGGCCCTTCGGTGGCGCACCGGTCGGTCCGTTCCGGGCAGCGTGGGTGAAACGAGCATCCCGATGGCACCGCGAGCGGACTGGCTGGTTCGCCAGGCAGGCGGACCGGAGCCGTTCCCGGTGACGGGATCGCAGCCAACAGTGCCTTGGTGTAGGGGTGCTTCGGGTTGCTGATGACCTCCACGGTGGGGCCGACCTCGACGATCTGGCCCAGGTACATCACCGCGATACGGTCGGAGATGAACCGTGCGGCGGCCAGGTCGTGCGTCACGAACATCACCGCCATGCCGAGCTCACGACGCAAGTCCTGCAACAGGTTCAGCACCGAAGCCGCCAGCGAGGCGTCCAGCGCCGAGGTTGGCTCGTCGCACAGCAACAGTTTCGGCGGCACGATGATCGCCCGGGCGAACGCGACGCGCTGGCGCTGGCCGCCCGAGAGCATGCCCGCCTTGACGCCGGCCACGTCGGGCGCCAGCCCCACCCGGCGCAGTGCGCGGGCGACCATGTCCCGCCGCTCGGCCCGACCGGTGGTCCCGATCAGCCGCTCTCCCACGATCTCGCCGACGGTCAGCCACGGTGTCAGCGAGGCGCCGGCATCCTGGAACACCATCTGCGGCTGGCCGCCGGCGCGGTCCACCGTGCCGCTCTCCGGCTTCATCAATCCGGCCACCACCCGCAGCAGGGTGGACTTGCCCGATCCGGACTCACCGACCACGGCTACGGACTCGCCGGGCGCGACGTCGAGGATGATGTTGCGCAGCGCGTGCAGCTTGTCCTTGTGCAGCAGCCCGCGCCGTACGTCGAACTGCTTGTCAATACCGTTGATTCGCGCCGCCGGCGCAGTGTCATCGGGAACGCGCATCGGCGCGAACGACGCTGTCTCGGCGATGCTGGCGATCACCGTGGTGGCCTCGGCGACCAGACACGCGGCCACGCCGTCGTGGGTGCCGGCGGGCTCGGGGACGGGCACGGTGTTCAGGCACGGCTCGACCGCGGCCGGGCAGCGAGGTGCGAACGCACAGCCGGGCGGGTGTGCGCGGGGGTCGGGCGGTTCCCCAGGCAGCGAAGGGATCTCGTGGCCGATCGGCAGGTCCAGGTCGAGACGCGCGTTGAGCAGGCCGACGGTGTACGGGTGCGACGGCGCAGCCAGCACGCTGTCCATTTGGCCCTCCTCGGCCAGCCGGCCGCCGTACATGACGGCGACGCGGTCACAGACCTGCGAGGCCACGCCGATGTCGTGGGTGACGAGGACGAACGACGTGCCGAGCTCGTCGCAGAGGTCGCGGATCAACGCAAGCACCTGGGCCTGAACGGTGACGTCGAGGGCCGTGGTCGGCTCGTCGGCGATGACGAGATCCGGCTTGCCCGCCACCGCCATGGCGATCATGACCCGCTGCCGCAGTCCGCCGGACAGTTCGTGGGGGAAGGCCTTCATGCGGCGAGCGGGGTCGGGGATGCCGACGAGGTCGAGCAGGCGCAGCGCCGCATCGTGTGATCCCGCAGCCTCGATGACCTGGCGGCCGACCCGCATTGTCGGGTTGAGAGAGGTCATCGGGTCCTGGAAGACGGCGCCCAGATGTGCCTTGCGGACCCGTCGCCGCTCGTCGTCGGAGGCCGCGACCATATCCACGCCGCACACCTCGGCCCGGCCGGTGATCTTGGGCATCGGGTCGCCGGCTAGCAGGCCGAGCAGGGCGTGGCCCATCACGCTCTTGCCGGAGCCGGATTCCCCTACCACAGCGAGGATCTCGCCGGCGTTGATGTCCAGAGTGACACCGCGTAGCGCGTTGACGGGCACCCCGCGGCGCTGGAAGGTGACGGTCAGGTCGGCGACCCGGGCACGCGGGACGGCGGGTGCATCGGGCGGGGCGGCGGCGACGTCGTGCACAGTGGTCATGGGCGCTACCTCTTCTCTGGGTGTGCACCACCATGTAAACCCGGCCGCGTGACGCCGATGGGTCGCCCGGATGCCTTGCAGATTGCGCCGTGTTTCAAGATCTTCGCCGAAACTGTATTCCCGCAGGGTTCTACTCGCGAATCTCCTGCTTGGATACAGGCTCGACGAAACCGATGATGTTGTCGGGCAAGCGGTTCCGGCTAGGCGCGCTTGATGACGCCCGCGTCGAAGATGTAAGGCAGGTACGAGTTCTGCACGATCCCGTCGATGCCGCTCTGGGCGATCGTGTTGTCCGTCCTTCGGCACAGCGGCACCCAGAGCGCCTCGTCTTTGATCATCTCGGTGATCTGCACGTACATCTGGTTGGTCTCATCGGTGGTCGGCTTGGTGATCGCCTCGTCCATGAGGCGGTCGACCGCGGGGTTGCCGTACTGAAAGTAGTTCAGCGGCTTGGCCCCGGTGCGCAGGAAGATCCGCAGCACGGTGTCGAGGTGCAGCGCGTCACCGCCGATGCCGGCGACCATGAGGTCGGGCCGCCGCGCGGCAGGCTGGTTGGCCAGGTCGAAGGATTCGGCGCTCGGCATGGCGCGCACGGTGATATCGAGTCCCGTTGGAGCGAGCTGGGTTTGGATCAACTCGGCCACCTGCTGGGCCGGCGCACCGTAGGAGGTCACCCACGCCAGGTCGATGTTCTTGGATGGCAGCGTCGGAACGATCGCCTTGAGCGGCCCGAGGTCGACGTCAGTGGAGATCGGTGTCAGCCCGGCGGGGAAGGTGTTTTCCGGCCAGAAGTTCTCGGCCACCCCCACCACACCCTGGAACGCGGTGTCGACGATGGCGGGGCGGTCCAGTGCGGTCATCATCGCTTGCCGCAACGCCTTGTTGGTGAACAGGCCGGCGCTGAAATTCATCCAGAGCACGATGATCGACGAGCCGAGCGCGATATGCGTGTCGAACTTGGCGTTTTTTTGGTAGGTGAGGACGTCGGGGATGGCGAAGCCTTTGGCGACGAGGTCGAAGGCGCCTTGGTCGAGTTGGAGTTTCTGGGTGGCGATTTCGGGGACGATTTCGATGCGGATGCTTTGGAAGTAGGGTTGTTCGCCCCAGTAGCCGTCGAACCGTTCCAGGGTGTAGTGGCTGCCGGGCACGAACTCTTTCATCACATAGGGCCCGGTGCCGGCGTCGTTGGTCTTGAGCCACTCCTGGGCCAAATCCCCACCCGCGGCGTTGGTTTCGACGGCTTTGGGGCTGACGGCGAACATCTGCCAGGGGCAGGCGGCGTAGTGCAGGAAGGCGTTGTTGGGTTCTTTGAGGGTGACCACCAGGGTGGTGGGGTCGGGTGCGGTGGTTTTGGCGATGCCGGCGACCATGTAGGCCGGGCCTTCGTTGACCGCCAGGCGGCGTTGGAAGCTTTTGATCCAGGCGGCCGCGTCGGCGGGGGTGCCGTCGTGGAAGGTGACTCCGGGTACCAGGGTGAAGGTGTAGGTGAGTTGGTCGGGGGAGACGGTCCAGGATTTGGCCAGTCCGGGGATGATGTCGGAGGTGCCGGATTTGTAGTTGACCAGGCCTTCGTAGCAGGACTTCATGACCTGTACGCCTTCGCCTTCGTACATGATGTCGGGGTCGGGGACCTGCATGTCTTGTAGGAATGGCATGCGCAGGGTGAGGTTGCGTTGGCCGTCCACGCTGGCTTCACCGCCGCAGGCGGCGAGCAGGCCAGCCAGGCTCAGCCCGCCCACGGTCAGGCCGCTGGCCTTCAGAAACGTTCGCCGGTCCAAGGCAATCGGGGCACGAGTCACAAGCGTCTCCTCAGGCTGTCGTTATCGGCATCCAATCCGTCGCGTGTGACGGAACCGCGTCGCCGTGGTGGTTTTTCTATTGCGCCGCACGGCCTCGCGCATTACCCGTGTAACGGATCAGAACTCGAGCAGGTTGTCGCGGAACATTTCGTAGCGATAGCGCTCGCGGGTAAGGCCGCGCTTCTGCAACTCCGGCACAAGGCCGTCGGTGATCTCACTGATCGAGCGACGGGTGAGGACGTCCTGGGTGATCAGGAAGCCGTCGCCGCCGACCTCGGCCATCACCTCACCCATCTGCTCGGCGACCTCCGCCGGCGTACGAGGAACTCCAACCGCTGCCCGGCGCCGTACGCGGAGTTCGAGGCGACTTCCCGCAGTGTCCGGTCGAGGTTCTGCCGGACGAACGATGCCAGGGAACTCTGGTGTCCGTTGGTGACCATCTGATCGGCTAGCTCACGTATGGGGACGTCGAGGTCGAACACCGAGAAGTCGATGTCGGTCGCGTACCCCATCCCCGCCAACCGGAACCGCGGATCGACAGAGGCGTCGGCGATCATCTGCTCCTTGCGCTCCACCGCGTGCTGGTGCGTCTCGCCGAGGATGGGCGAGATCAGGAAGAGCACCTTGACCTCGTCGGCCTTGCGTCCGTGGCCCTCGGCGCGGGAACGAACGTCATCGCGGTACTCCGTCATCTGGTCGACTGTCGTGGCCGACGCGATGATCGAGTCGGCGCACCGCGACGCGTATGCGCGACCCTTCGGCGAGCCGCCGGCCTGGACGATCACCGGTCGTCCCTGCGGGCATCGCGCGGAGTTGATCGGGCCACGCGACTTGTAGAAGCGGCCCTCGAAGTCCACCGTATGCACCTTGTCGGGATCGGCGAACATGCCGTCCTGGTCGACGACCATCGAATCCGGCTGCCACGACTCCCAGAGCTGGGTGACGAGGTCGGTGAACTCCTCGGCCATGTCGTAGCGGATGTCATGGTCGGGTTGCGCGTCGTGCCCGTAGTTCTGCGCGGCACGGTCGGAACTGGCGGTCACCATGTTCCACCCGGCGCGGCCGCGCGACACGTGGTCCATCGTCGACACCAGTCGCGCGAGGAGGTACGGCGGGTACTCGGTGATCGCCAGTGTCGTCACGATGCCCAGCCGGGTGGTGTTCTGGGTGAGGATCGACGCCAATACAGCGGGAATCGAACTTCGGTACCGCATAGGCGTTTTCGAGGTAGAAGTCGTGCTTTCCCTCCGCAGGCATCGGGAACGAACGACGAGTCCTCGAGGATGAAGTAGTCGAAGCAGGCCCGCTCGAGCGAGCGCGCCATGTCCACGTAGAAATCGGGCAGCATGCCCTCGGACTTGTGCGTGCCGATCCACTGGTCGCGCCAGCCGTGGACCCGGTAGCCGTTCATGAACCAGCCGAGATGGAACTTGGTGGCCTGCATCCGTGCCTCCTCGCGTCGTTGTGCCGGCGTGCTCACGCGCGGGTGATCTTGTTCGGCGTGAAGATGTAGGGGATGTACGAATCCTGCTCGACACCATCGATATAGGCGTGCATCACCAAGTTCTGCGGCGTGCGGCACAGCGGCACCCAGAGTGCCTCGTCTTCGATGATCTTGGTGATCTGCAGGTAGATCTGGTTGGTCTCGTCAGTGGTCGGCTTGGTGATCGCCTCGTCCATGAGGCGGTCGATCTCGGGGTTGCCGTACTGAAAAGCGTTGAGCGGCTTGGCCCCTGTGCGAAGGAAGATTCGCATCGCCGTGTCCAGATGTAGTGCATCGCCGCCCATGCTGGCCACAAGCAGATCGGGCCGCCGCTCCGCCGGCTGATTGCACAGATCGAACCACTCGGCGCTCGGCATGGACCGCACGGTGATCTCCAAACCCGTTGGAGCCAATTGAGTCTGGATCAGCTCGGCCACCTGCTGACCCGGCGCGCCGGCCGCAGAGGTCACCCAGGCCAAGTCGAGCTTCTTGTTCGACAAGGTGGGCACGAGGGCTTGAAGCGGGCCGATGTCGAGCGGAGCATCGAAGCGCACCAGACCCTCGGGGAACATATTCTCCGGCCAGAAGTTCGACTGCACCTCGGTCAGGCCCTGGAAGGCCGTCTCGACGATCGAGGGACGGTCCAGCGCGGTCATCATCGCCTTACGCAGCGTCTTGTCCGCGAACACGCCGGCCCCGAAGTTCATGTAGAGCGACATCATCGAGGCGCCCCTGGTGGAGATGGCCTTGAACTTGGCGTTTTTTTGGTAGGTGAGGACGTCGGGGATGGCGAAGCCTTTGGCGACGAGGTCGAAGGCGCCTTGGTCGAGTTGGAGTTTCTGGGTGGCGATTTCGGGGACGATTTCGATGCGGATGCTTTGGAAGTAGGGTTGTTCGCCCCAGTAGCCGTCGAACCGTTCCAGGGTGTAGTGGCTGCCGGGCACGAACTCTTTCATCACATACGGCCCGGTGCCGGCGTCGTTGGTCTTGAGCCACTCCTGGGCCAAATCCCCACCCGCGGCGTTGGTTTCGACGGCTTTGGGGCTGACGGCGAACATCTGCCAGGGGCAGGCGGCGTAGTGCAGGAAGGCGTTGTTGGGTTCTTTGAGGGTGACCACCAGGGTGGTGGGGTCGGGTGCGGTGGTTTTGGCGATGCCGGCGACCATGTAGGCCGGGCCTTCGTTGACCGCCAGGCGGCGTTGGAAGCTTTTGATCCAGGCGGCCGCGTCGGCGGGGGTGCCGTCGTGGAAGGTGACTCCGGGTACCAGGGTGAAGGTGTAGGTGAGTTGGTCGGGGGAGACGGTCCAGGATTTGGCCAGTCCGGGGATGATGTCGGAGGTGCCGGATTTGTAGTTGACCAGGCCTTCGTAGCAGGACTTCATGACCTGTACGCCTTCGCCTTCGTACATGATGTCGGGGTCGGGGACCTGCATGTCTTGTAGGAATGGCATGCGCAGGGTGAGGTTGCGTTGGCCGTCCACGCTGGCTTCACCGCCGCAGGCGGCGAGCAGGCCAGCCAGGCTCAGCCCGCCCACGGTCAGGCCGCTGGCCTTCAGAAACGTTCGCCGGTCCAAGGCAATCGGGGCACGAGTCACAGGCGTCTCCTCAAACTAAAGGGGTGCTGACACGGGCCGTTGTGTCGTATCGGAATCCAATCCGCGGCAGATGACACAACCGCGTCGCCATCATGGTTTTCCTATTGCGCCGCTCCACGTGGCGCATTACCTGTGTAACGGATCGCGACCGGGTTCGGGCCGAGCAGCTCCCGGCGCCGTCGCAGCACGATCATGCCGAGTGCGACCAGACCGAGCGTCGACGAGGCGACCAACGCCGCCCGGGTGCCCAGTAGCTCTGCGCCAAAACCGATGGCGGCCATGCCGATTGGCAGCGCCCCGATCGCGGTGCTGAGCACACCCAGGGCCACGCCGCGCTCGCCGGCACCCGCCGACTCGATGGCCAGCAGGCTCTGCATCGAGCCGAACCCGGCCTGGCCGACACCGGCGACGAACAGCGCGACGAACGCCACGCCCAGCACTGGGAAGGTCGCAAAGACGAACAGTCCGAGCAGCGCGATGGCCGAGCCGCAGGCGAACACCAGGCCGTAGCGACGCAGCCGCCTGGTACTGAGCACCACGCCTGCGGTGATCTGGCCGAGCCCCGGCGCCGCGGCGAGCGCGCCGGCGAGCACCGCGCCCTCCGCGAAATCCTCGGCCACCACCGGCACGAGCGGGATGTAGCCGAACATGCAGAGGTTCATCACGACCGTGATCGCGAGCATGGCGACGAACCGCCGGCTGCGCCGTAGCAGGCTCGCGCTCGTCGCGACCTGATCTCGCAGGGAGACGGTGGCGGGCTCGGCCGCGTACCGCGGATACGGGACGAAGGCGAGGAGCACCGCCGAAATGCACAGCAGCACACCCATTCCGGCGAACCCGGCGCCCATGCCCAGCTGCTGGATCAGGAAACCGCCGACGAGGGTGCCGAACATCGCCGATCCGGCCTGCGCGGTCGACTCGATGGTCATGGCCTGACTCGCCAGCCGCGGTCCCACGGTCTCGTAGATGAGCGGACGCTGCGCGGTCATGTTCACCAGGCCGCCGATGCCGACGAAGAACATGAACGGGAAAGTCATCCACACCTCGACCCGCCCGGACTGCACCGCGGCGAACATGAGGAACTCGACCGGGATGAGCACCAGTTGCACGACGAGGATCAGCCGCTTGCGTTCGAACCTGTCGCTGATCACGCCTGCGAAGAACCCGCCCAGCAGCATCGGGACGAAGAACAGGGCTCCCACGACCTGGTTGAGGACCGGTGAGTCCGCGATCTCGGTGAGCAGGTAGCTGGTCGTGAACAGCACGCCCCACCGGGTGGTGTGCCAGATCAACGAACTCGCGAACAGGTTGCGGTAGCCCGGCACCCGCAGCAGGGAGCGCAGCCGCGGGCGGTCGTCCGCATCACCGCTCGGTGCCGTGACCAGGTCGTCGGTGGTCATGCGTCCGCAGCCATGGCGCGGCGTTGCAAGTGCACTCCGACCAGGACGGGCAGAGTGAGCGCCGCGCAGCCGAGCGTGAGGGCGGCGAACCCGGCCCGGTCCATGATGAACCCGCAGGCCACGCTTGCCAGGCCGCCGCACACGGCGATCGTCAGATCTGCGGTGCCCTGCACCGGAACTCGGTAGGCCAAGGGGATGTGCTCGATCAGCATGCTAGAGCCGCCGATCAGAGCGAGCGTCCAGCCCAGCCCGAGCGTGAACATCGCCGCGAACATGAGTGGCACGTTCTCGGAGGAGAACGCCGATAAGCCGCAGGCGGCCACCAGCACCAGCGCGCCGGCGCGCAGCGAGACCAGCCTCCCTCGCCGGTCGGCGTAACGGCCGACCAGCGGGCTGAACGCGAACATGCCGGCGATGTGCACCGAGACCACCAGCGAGCTCACCGCCTCGTGGCCGTGTGCCTTCATGTCGATCGGCGTCATCGCCATCACTCCGACCATCACCGCCTGCGCGATGACCATCGCCAGCAGCGCCAACCGCGCCACCGGCGAGGCGGCGATCACGCGCGCGGACTCCCGCAGCCGCACCGGCCGGTCATCGGTTGTCATGCCATGCTCGGCCGCCGCCACCATCAGCGGGTCGGGCCGCAGCCGGATCGCCACGTTCACTGCGGCGCACGCGAAGAAGAATGAGCTGAAGAGCCACGGGCCGGCGTAGTGATCTAGGCCGAACCATGCCGCCCCGAGGTGCTCGGCAGGGACGACGAGGGTGGGACCGAACACGGCGCCGAAGGTCGACGCGAACAGGATCCGGCCCATCGCGCGGCCTCGCTGATCCGGCTCGGCCAGATCCGTTGCGGCATAGCGGGCGAGCAGGTTCGTCGCCGACCCGGCGCCGTACAGGAGCAGGCCGAGCAGGAACACCGGGAGCACCGACAATTGCACGCCGGCGCAGGCGATCACACCGCCGACGACCGCCAGGCCGTAGCCCAATTGCATGCCGGCGCGCCGCCCGTAGCGGCGCATCACCCGCGACAGGATCTGGGCCATGGTGCCCGAGCCCGCGGTGACCGCCGCGGTCGAGATGCCCACCCACGGCGTACCGACGCCAACGATGTCTTCCACGACGAATCCGCCGACGGTGATGGCGGCGCCCAGGGCGGCGGCCCCGACGACCTGGCCCATGACAAGCACGCGCAGGGTGCGCCGCTGCAGCGCGGCCCGCTCGGCCATCGGTAGGGGGAGCGGATCGGCCTTGTCCACCGTCATCCGTCGCCCTCCTCGGCCCGCGCAAATGAGCTGGTGTGTGACAGCCCGATCGGCACGGTAATTAGTGGGCGTGACGGCGGCGGATCCGTGCGGTTCCCGGGCGATTGCGCCGGATTGATTCGGCCGCGCGGGATCCGGGGTGGCGCAATGAAAGGTTTACCCCAGGGCCGGGCCGACGAAATTCGCTGCTTGTTGACTGCATGCATGACTGTCGTCGTCGTAGGAAATCCCAAGCCGATGTCGCGCACGCGCGCCGCAGCGGAGTTGGTCGCCGAGAAGCTGACCGGCGTTGCGCCCCAACATGTTATCGATGTCGTCGACCTCGGTCCCGGTCTTCTCGGCTGGGGTGACCCGAAGGTGTCCCAAGCCAAGGACATCGTGAAGTCCGCCGACTCCTTGGTGGTGGCCTCGCCTACGTTCAAGGCCACCTACACCGGCCTGTTGAAACTGTTCCTCGACCAGTTCGGCGCCGGTGAGCTCGGTCAGGTCACGACGTTTCCGCTGATGCTCGGTGGCTCGTACACGCATGCGCTAGCCCCCGAATTGACCTTGCGCCCAGTGCTTGTGGAGATCGGCGCGAGCTGCCCGGCGCCGAGCCTGTATCTGCTCGACTCCGAATACGAGACGTCGGAAGACCTGGAGAAGTGGCTCGAGGTCGCGCGCCGGTTCGTCCCGGCGGTGTCGTCATGATCAGTCTGGTCGAGGACGAGTTCGACCAGGCGTTGTTGCGTCAGGCGTTCGGTTGCTTCCCCAGCGGCGTGACGGCCTTCTGCGGTCTGCTCGACGGTGTTCCCGAGGGGATGGCGGCAAGCTCGTTCACCTCGGTCTCACTTGACCCGGCGCTGGTTTCGGTGTGCGTGGCCAATACGTCGACGACGTGGCCGAAGCTTGCCAGGCTCGAGCGTCTCGGCCTGTCGGTGCTGGCCGGCGACCATGGGCCGGTGGCTAGGGCGCTGGCGGCGAAGAACGGGGACCGGTTCGACGGCGTCGAATGGACCGCGAGCGACAGTGGCGCCGTGTTCGTGCACGGGGCGACCCTGTGGCTGGAGTGCGCGCCGTTCAAGCGCGTCGAGGCCGGCGACCACGAGATCGTCGTGCTGCAGATCGTCTCATTGGCGATGTACCCCGATGTGGCGCCGATGGTTTTCCACTGCAGCAACTTTCGCGAGCTGGCGCCCACGGCTTAGTGCCTGCGTTTTAGAACTCCAGGAGGTTTTCCCGGAACGTGTTGTGGTTGTAGCCGTCTCGGATCAGCCCACGCTTGCGCAGCGCCGGCGCCAGGCCGTCGGCGATCTCGGCGATGTTGCGCCGGGTGACGGTCGGCGAGAGCAGGAAGCCGTCGCCGCCCACCTCCTCCATCGCCTCGCCCATCTTGGCCGCCACGGTGTCTGGCGCGCCGACGAACGCCAGCCCGGAATGCGTGTTGACGGTGGCGATGGCCTCGCGCAGGGTCTTGCCGCGGGCGCCCTCGATGAACGTGCGCAGCGTGCTGGTCTCGCCGTTACCCCACACGTCGGGGACCTCCTTGTCGAGATCGAATGTGGAGAAGTCGAATTCACCTCCGGAGGTGTAGCTCAGGCCCCACAGCTTCTTCTCGATCGCGGTGTCGCTCCACCGCGCGGCCTTCATGGCCTCCTCGCGGGCCTGCGCGACGCGGTCGGTGTCGCCGAGGATCGGGTCGATGAGGAAGAGGATCTTCAGCGTGCTCGGGTCGCGTCCGTACTCCTTCATCCGGCGGTGCATGTCGGCCCGGAACGCCTTCATACCCTCGACGCTGGTGCCGTGCGCGAGCATCGACTCCGCATACTTGGCGGCCAGATCGCGCCCGGCCGGCGACGCGCCCGCCTGCACGATGACCGGTCGGCGCTGCGGGCCGGGAATGGTGTTGAGCGGCCCGCGGGTCCGGAAGTATTTGCCCTCGAAGTCGACGGTGTGCACCTTGGTGTGGTCCGCATAGCGCGGGGTCTCCTCGTCGACGAGGACGGCACCCTCCTCCCACGAGTCCCACAGCGCGCCAACGGCTTCCATCCACTCCTTGGCCATCTCGTATCGTTCGCTGTGCAGCATCAGCTCTTCGTACCCGTACTGCTGCGCCGCCCGCGCCGAGCTTCCGGTGACGACGTTGAGCCCGACGCGGCCCTCGGTGAGGTGGTCGAGGGTGGTCATCGTTCTGGCCGCCATGAATGGGTGGTAGAAGCTCGTCGACAGGGTGACGGCGATGCCGATGTGCTTCGTGCGCTGCGTCAGCAGTGGAATCAAGGGGACGGGATCACACTTCGGCGCCAGCATCCCGTACTTCAATGTGGTCTCCATGGAGCGCCCGTAGGCATCTTCGACCATGCTGGTGTCCTCGACCAGCAGGTAGTCGAAGCGGGCGCGTTCCAGCGACGCGGCCAGGTCGACGAACAGGTCGCCACGCATCCAGTCGTGGCCGGTGTTTCCCGCCCACGGATCCAGCGCCCAGGTCTGCACGCTGAAGCCACTGCCCATGAACCAGCCCAGGTGAAACATGGCCACCTCCTCAGGTGACCAATGTGGCCTTTCGATGTTTCAGGGCGACGGGCCGGACGGTTCCGGCCGCATTGCGCCGCCTACTTGGTGCCGAAGATGCGGTCGCCGGCATCGCCGAGGCCAGGCAGGATGTACCCGTGCTCGTCGAGCTGCCGGTCGACGGCGGCCGTATAGAGCGGCACGTCGGGATGCGCGCCGTCCATCGCAGCGATCCCCTCGGGACACGTCAACAGGCAGACGAACTTGATGGACTTGGGGCTGCATTCCTTCAGCCGCTCCACCGCCGCAATCGCCGAGTGACCGGTGGCCAGCATCGGGTCCACCACCACCACATCCCGTTCGTGCAGGTCGCCCGGCATCTTGAAGTAATACTCCACGGCCACAAGCGTCTTGGGATCGCGGTACAGGCCGATGTGCCCGACGCGCGCGCCCGGCACGACGGTCAGCATGCCGTCCAGGATGCCCGTGCCCGCACGCAGGATCGAGACGAAGACCAGCTTCTTGCCGTCGATGACCATGCCGGTGGTGGTCTCGAGCGGCGTCTCGATCTCGATCTCGTGCATCGGCATGTCACGCAGCACCTCGTACGCCATCAACGCTGAAACCTCGTGCAGCAGTTGACGGAAGCTGTTGGTGGAGGCGTCTTTTCGGCGCATCAAGGTGAGCTTGTGCTGTACCAGTGGATGGTCGATGAGGTGAACGGTACCCATCTAGAAGACCGTGCCGTCGCTGACGATGGACAGTGGCGGCAGGCCGCCCCGCAGCCGCTGCGCCAGCGCGCGGCCGGCCGCCCAGGTGCCGCCTTCCAAAACGCACGCCAGCGGCATCCGCGCGGCATCCACGCCGAGTTCCCTGCGCACCAGGGGCGCGAGTTCGTCGAGCAGCGCCACCGTCAAAGCGCGCCACTCGACGATCAATTCGTCGCTCACCGCCCAACTTCGCGAGACCCAGGCCGGGTCGCGCAGGCGCAATACGCCGGTGTCCAGCAGCAGGCCACCGTTGCGGTACTCGGGCAGGCCGGTCAGCGCGTCGACGCCCTCCACGCGCACACTCGCCCATTCGAAGGGTTCCAGCAGCGAGTAGGTCAGCCACTGCGACAGCTTGTGGAACGGCATCCAGCCATCGGTCAGGCCTGGACCGCGCACCGCCTCGTGGCGCCAGCAGTCGCCCAACGGCTCGGTGCCAATCATGTTGTCCGTCAGCCAGATACCCGACAGTGACGTCAGCAGCAGAGACAGGATGTCTTGTGCCGTCACCGTGCCACCGGATGCGGTCAGGACGTCGAACAGACCCCCCGGGCGGCCCTGCGGCCCGAACACCTCGGGTTGCGCGGCAAGTGCATCGCCCAGTCGGTGCAGCAGGAGCACGCGGCCGTCGAGGCCGACCAACGGATTGGACGGACCGGCCTGGAACGCCTCGGCAAGCCGGACCGCGTCGACGCCGCGCAGGCCGGCTGCATCCACTTGCGACTCGGCATCGCTGGAGAACAGACCACCGAGGAAGGCATGCCAGCTCGCCACAGCAAGTCCCTCGGAACGCCAGAACCGTTGCCCACTAGCGCTTTCCAGGTAGCTCCAGTCCGGGCCGGCCCCCGCGTCGAGCAGCACGCTGACCACCACGAGGTCGATCATGGCCCGGGCATCGAGGTCGGCCTTACGGTCCACGCCACCCGCCTCGAAATGACGCCAGCGGCTGTGGAACGGGATCTTCAGGTCGGGGAACCGCACATGGGTGACACTGGTGACCTCGGCCGCCGCGGCCTGCAGTGCGTCGTCGTGCACGCTGAACCAGCGCGACTCGCCCGCCCGTGCGCGCTCCAGGAGTTGACGTGCGCGCTCACGAATGGCCGTCGTGCTGCGCAATTCTGCTGCGGCGGCCTCGGGCCGGTCGGTGTCGTCCAAGCCGCGGCCCTTGGCCTTCTTCAACTCCTCGGCGTCCGGCACTGCGCCCGGGGTGAAGTAGCCGGCGGCCACCTTGGCGTCGATCTCCACCCGTGCGTCGGGCGGGATCAGCTCGTCCGGAATGTCCACCCGCTCACCGACTTCGATGCCCGAGCCGGTGATCGCGTCGTACTTCATGTTGCTCATCGAGACCAGGCGGTGGATCTTCGTGATACCCAGCCAGTGCAGGACGTCGGGCATCAACTCCTGGAAGCGCATGTCCTGGACGCCGGCCACGCATTCGGTTCGGGCGAAGTACTGGTCGGCCGTGTCGCCGCCCACCTGGCGCTTGCGGGCGTTGTAGACAAGGAATTTCGTCACCTCGCCGAGCGCGCGGCCTTCCTTGCGCGAGTAGGCCACCAGTCCCACACCCCCGCGCTGCGCACCCCGGATGGATTCCTCGATCGCATGCGTGAGATACGGACGGCAGGTGCAGATGTCGGACCCGAATACATCCGAGCCGTTGCACTCGTCGTGCACGCGTGCGGTCAACTCGACGGTGGGATCGGCAAGATCGCGGGCGTTGCCGAAAATGTAGATCGTCTGTCCGCCGATCGGCGGCAGGAACACCTCCAGGTCCGAGCGCGTCACGAGTTCGGGGTACATGCCGCCGGTCTCCTCGAACAGCGCGCGGCGCAGATCCGTTTCGCTGCAGCCGAATCGGCGGGCCACGCCGGGTAGGTGCCAGACGGGCTCGATGGCCGCCTTGGTGACCAGCGCCGCGCCGCTGGGCAGCAGGGTGCGGCCGTCCGGGCACAGGCGTGCCTTCTGTATGGCGTCGGCGATCTCGGGCAGGATCACGTGCGCCTTGGTCACGGCGATGGTGGGACGGATGTCGTAGCCGGCGGCCAACTCGGCGGCGAACACGTCGGCCACCATGGCGCCCCAGGGATCGAGGCTGACGATCGTGTCGGGCTCGCTCCACTGCGGGTACGGGCCGATGACGTCAGTGGGCGAGGTGTTCGTCAGGTCCGCCTTGTGCTCACGTGACAGGGAGCCGGCGGCGACCGCCAGCGCCCGGTAGACACCGTACGAACCGCTATGGGTGCCGATCACGTTGCGGTGGGCGCGGGAGGTGGTCGTGCCGATCACCGGGCCACGCTCGACGGCCGTGGGCGCGCCCCAGCGGATCGGCAGGGCGCCGAACCCGCCGCTATGTGAGGTCAAGCGAATGTGGCCGGTGGCCGACATGGTCGCTCCTCATCTCGAGAGGGCCCGACGATTCACATCGCCGGAAAGGCGCCAGCATACGACTACTTGCGGCCGATGTCCCCTCACCAGGTGGTATCACCTGGAGCAGTCGACCGCGACCTCGAGAGCAGCACAGATGGCGCGCATCTGAGAGTCGGCAAGGCGGCCGAGCCGGCTGACCAAGGCGGCGATCGAGACGCTTTCGACCGAGTCCAGGTTGGCCGCCGAGCGGCGGGGGACCGGATCGGAGCCCGGCTCCAGCACGACCTCGCTGGCAAGTCCCCGGATGGTCGTGGTGCATGGTGCGACGAGCGCGCGGCGAAGCCGTGGGATCGCCGCGTCGCGCGACAGCACAACGACCGGGCGCCGGCCGATCTCGGTCATCTCGCACCACCACACCTCCCCGCGCGCAGGAAGCCCGCTCACGACGCGCCAGCGGCTCGACGCCATGAGGCCAGGTCGCCCCACTCGTCGGGTTCGTCGACAGGGTGTTCGTCGTATGCGGCATAGCTGGCATCCACCTCGGCCGATCGGTGCCGAGCAAGCAATGCCCCGAGAGCCTCATCGATAAGCGCCGCATCGGTGATCCCCGCCCGCGCCCTGCGCGCACTGCTGAGCAACTCCGCGTCCACGGTCGTGCTCAGGCGTATGCGATTCATGCCACAATCATGCCACGCCGTGTGGCTAAGCTAGTCGCATCGGGAGTCGAGGCTAACTGATTGATCACTCCCACCAGGTGCGAGCGATAAACCCGTCTAAATCAACAAACCCGGCCAAGTCCTGCAGCTCTACCCGGATTGACCGTGCCGAAGAACTGCCACCGCTCTGGTTAGGCAGCTTTGCGCGAGAACTCGTCCCTGAGGGGGGCGACGTTGTGATGTGGCTTGGGCTTGTGGTGGCGACCCACCAGGAACGCCAGCCATCGAACATCAATAAGCACGTTGTGGTCCGTTCTTTCCTAGGCCGACTTCTTGGTGAGCAGCGGCAGCAGCCGACGACGTTCGTCGATCCTGTCCGCGAAGTGATGGAGCGCGTCGGGGACCGACGGGGCCATCGGGAAGGTCGCCCGATCGCCGGCGCGCAAGGCGTCCAGCACCGGCTGACCGGCGATCAGTGACCATTCCACGCCTGCGTGGAAGCAGCCCTCGTCGAGGGTGTACAGCAGCGAAACGCACTGTGGCGAAAAGGAATTGACACCGCTCAGATCGAGAACGAACGGCTTCTCCGTGAGGATGAACCGCCTGGTGTACTCGGTTACGCGTTCGACGTTTACGCCGTCGATGTCACCCTCGACCGTTACCACTGTCGCCAGCTGGCGGCAGCGCCCCCGGACCTGGGCGCCAGCGCAGTCGAATGTCGGATTGCCGTACATAACTGCCTCCCCTCGAGCACCTCGACCTGAAGCCAAAGCTAGTGGCCCAAAATAAGGCGGCCGGGAGTAACGGCTAATACTTCGTTAAGAACTGACTTTGTTGGATTCAGCAAATCCGCGCGCAGGCTCAGGCCGATAGTCGTTCGACGTCGAGTCCGAGCATCGGCGGCACGTCGTTGATGAGTCCTAGTTGATAACCCTGGGCACTGCCGAATTGAACTAGTCAGATAGGCAGATAGAAGTCCGCTCAGCTGCCCCGAAGCCACTGCGGGCCCGAGTAGTTCTCCCACGGGTTGTAGTCGGCGAGCAACGGCTCCTGCTGTGGCCGTTGGTCTGTCGGCACATGCTGCAGATTGATCCTTATGCGGTACCAGATCGAACTGGGCCCACGCATGCCGTCGACCAAAACATCTGCGGGCTCAAGCTTTTCGGCCGCCTGCCGGGTACTTCGATCGCCACTCGTCGAGCGCCGCAATCGCCTCGTCCTTGGTCTTGGTACGCGCGATCTCGATCAGGGGCATCACGGACTGGCGTCGGCCCGTTCCCTTCTTCGCGCCCTTGGGAGCCTTCTCGGCCGGGCCCAACCGGTCGGCCAGGTCCAGCAGCGCGTCCAGCGTGCCCGGGTGGTCGTCCATCGCCTCCCACGGGTCGCCAATCTGCGCGTAGCGGTCGGGCACCGTGGCAACGGTGAACGCCTCGGGCCGGCAGTCGGGCACCTCGTCCCAGAACAACGGCGTCGACACCCGCGCGTCGGGCGTCGCGCGCACCGAGTACGCCGACGCGACGGTGCGGTCGAACGCGTTCTGATTGAAATCGACGAAGACGCCCTCGCGCTCCTCCTTCCACCACCGGGCCGTCGCGAGCTCCGGCGCCCGCCGCTCCACCTCGCGCGCCACCGTCTGCGCCGCGAGCCGGACGAACTTGAACGGCCACCGCGGCTGGATGCGCGCATAGATGTGGAAGCCGCGGGACCCCGACGTCTTGGGCCACGCGGTGAGGCCGTGCTCCTCGAGCACCTCGCGGGCGACCAGCGCGACGTCGACGATCTGGCGCCAGTCCACGCCGGGCATCGGGTCCAGGTCGACGCGCAATTCGTCCGGATGGGCCAGGTCGTCGGCCTGCACCGGATGCGGGTTGAGGTCGACGCAACCCATGTTTATCGCCCACGCCAGGCCGGCGGCGTCGTGGATGACGGCCTCCTTCGCCGAGGTGCCGGAGGCGTACTTCAGCTCGGCGACGTCGATCCAGTCGGGCCGCTTCTCCGGCGCCCGCTTCTGGAACACCGCCTCCTCGGTGATGCCCTTGACGAAGCGCTTGAGGATCATCGGCCGGCCCGCCACGCCGCGCAGCGCACCACCCGCCACGGCCAGGTAGTAATGGATGAGATCGAGCTTGGTGACGCCCAGCTCCGGGGAAAACGACCTTGTCAGGGTGCGTGACGGACACCTGCCGGCCGCCCACCTCCAGCGACAGGGGACCGGCCATGTCCGCCATGGTAATTCCGCAGAAGTTTCCGGCCGCGGTGCGACGGCAGTCACATATTGTTGGCCAATGCCGAAGCTAACCGATGTTCCGTTGCAGGCAGTCGCCAAAATCCAGCAGGTTGCCGAACGCGGCTCCGCCGAACTGCACTACTTGACGAAGATGTTCGGAGCGGGCGCGTTCAAGCTCGAGCCGCCGCAGAACATCGCCGCCATGGTCGCCGACATCCGGCGCTGGGGCGAAATCGGCATGATGCCCGCGCTCAACGCCCGCCGCACCCCGAATCGCACCGCCGTCATCGACGACGACGGCGAGATCACCTTCAAAGAACTCGACGACGCCGCGCACGCCGTCGCCAACGGCTTGCTGGCAATGGGCGTCAGGGGCGGCGACGGCGTCGCGATCCTGGCCCGCAACCACCGGTGGTTCCTGATCTCGGTCTACGGCGCCGCCCGCGTCGGCGCCCGCATCATCCTGCTCAACAGCGAGTTCTCCGGGCCGCAGATCAAGGAGGTCTCCGAGCGCGAAGGCGCCAAACTGATCATCTACGACGACGAATACTGCGCCGCTGTCGCCAAGTCCGATCCACCGCTGGGCAAGCTGCGCGCGCTCGGCAAGAATCCCGATAAAGACGAGCCGTCGGGCAGCACCGACGAGACGCTCGAAGACGTGATCTCGCGCAGCAGCAAGGAGCCCGCGCCGAAGGCGACGAGGCATTCGTCGATCATCATCCTGACCAGCGGCACCACCGGAACCCCCAAGGGCGCCAACAGAAGTACACCGCCGACCCTGGCGCCTATCGGCGGTGTGCTCTCGCATGTGCCGTTCAAGGCCAACGAGGTGACGTCGCTGCCCGCGCCGATGTTCCACGCGCTGGGCTTCCTGCACGCCACCATCGCGATGATGCTCGGCACGACGCTGGTGCTGCGTCGTCGCTTCAAGCCGGCCACCGTGCTTGGCCGACATCGAGAAGCACAAGGTGACCGCGATGGTCGTCGTGCCGGTGATGCTGTCGCGCATCCTCGACGCGCTGGACGGGATGGAGCGCAAGCCGAACCTGTCGTCGCTGCGGATCGTGTTCGTGTCCGGCTCGCAGCTCGGCGCGGAGCTGGCCACGCGTGCTTTGAAGGCGCTGGGTCCCGTCATCTACAACCTGTACGGGTCGACGGAGATCGCATTCGCGACGATCGCGCGGCCCAAGGACCTGTCGATCAATCCCGCGACGGTGGGTCCGGTGGTCAAGGGCGTGAAGGTCAAGATCCTCGACGACAACGGCAACGAGCTGCCGCAGGGCGAGGTCGGGCGGATCTTCGTCGGCAACTTCTTCCCGTTCGAGGGCTACACCGGCGGTGGCGGCAAGCAGATCATCGACGGGCTGATGTCCTCGGGCGATGTGGGCTATTTCGACGAGCACGGCCTGCTGTATGTCAGCGGGCGCGACGACGAGATGATCGTCTCCGGCGGCGAGAACGTCTTCCCCGCCGAGGTCGAAGACCTGATCAGCGGCCACCCCGAGGTCGTCGAGGCCACGGCGCTTGGTGTCGAGGACAAGGAGTGGGGTCAACGGCTGCGGGCGTTCGTGGTCAAGGCCGACGGCGCCAGCGTCGGCGAGGACGACATCAAGACCTACGTCAAGGAGCACCTGGCCCGCTACAAGGTGCCGCGCGAGGTGGTCTTCCTCGACGAGTTGCCCCGCAACCCGACGGGCAAGATCCTCAAGCGGGAGCTGCGCGAGATTGAAGTCGGCGGAGACGCGAATAGCCAGCGATCGGCGAGATCGTACGAATGGAGGGTCGTGATTTCGCGCGATCCGAAGCAGCCCTGCATGCAGATCTCGGTGAATCATCGCAACGGGGCCGCGTCGAAATTGCATCCAGGGTCGCGAGAAGTCGAAAATCGCAGCCCTGAGCGCAATTTCGACGGCGGGCATGTCTCAGTCGAGCGTGCCCTACGTGGCGTATATCGCCGCGCCGGGAATCGACAGGCACACCAGCATCAAGACGAGCAGGAACCAGCCCGCGCCCTGCCACGCCGGCCATGCGCCCTGGGCCTTCCACACCTGGTAGGTCCTGACGAACGCGCCGACCCCGCCGAGGAACAGGATCACCGGGACCGCCGTGGCGACGATGACCGACTCCCTTGCGGCGAAGGCGTAGATCGCGAATGCGAGCACCGGCCACCGCGACCACCACGCCCACGTAGATGGCGGCCTCGTGGAATGTGCCAGGCCGGTCGAAGCGCTTTTCAACGTCGTGGGTCATGGTTATCGGGTTCCCCACGACGCCACCGCCGAAACTTTCACGGCCCGTTGATGTACCAGGACAGGCAGCCCGGCCAGTTCCTGCACGCGATGATCGCGGCCGCATCGGGCGCCGATCCACGGATCTTGTTCTGTGGCCCGGGAAGGGTGCAGCTCGGGGCGTACGGGTTGCCGGGAACCACGCCGTTGTAGCAGGGCTGAGCCTGCGGTTCCGCAGTCGTGTGGCTCAGTAAGACCGTGGGTGCGACGGTGAATGCCAGCGCGGCCGCTGCGGTGATCATCAGGCGCGTGATGCGTCGTCCATAGGTGCCCATATCTACCGCCAACGCTTCCGGCTACCAATTGATTCGATCTGATTCGATGGTAGACGCCTTTCGACGCGGCCGTCAGTAATTAATGGCCTCGATCAGCGGCGACGGCTCGTCCATCAGCGCCCAGAACCGGTCGCGCAGCCGTACCGTGACGGGTCCGGGAGTTCCGTCGCCCAGCGGCTCGCCGTCCAACGACACGATCGGTGTGACGCCGCCGGCGGTGGTGACCGCGATCAGTTCGTCGGCGTCGTACAACTCGCGGCTGGTGACGTCGCGCAGGGTGGCTTCGATGCCGAACGCGTCGGCCAGCTCGAACACCGTCTTGCGTGTGATGCCGGGCAGCGCATTGCGCGACGGCGATGCGATCTTGCCGTCCTTGACGATCACCACGTTGAACCCCGGCCCCTCGGCCACGCAGTTGTCGGCATCCATCAGGATCGCCGTGCGCGCGCCGCGGTCCTTGGCCTCGAAGCTGGCCGCGGTGAGGTCACCCCACTGATAGTTCTTGATGGTCGGGTCGACGGTGTTGCGGCCGGCTCGCCGGACGTGTCGAGGCACGATCGCCGTGGTGCCGAAGATCTGCTCGTGCGGCGGGAAGGCCCACAGGTACGGGATCGCATAGATGTAGACCTGGCTGGTCAGCTTGGATAAATCCTTCTCGCCCTTACGCTTTCCGTAACCGCGGGTGATCGTCAGGTTGACGAACGACTCACGCAGCTGCGATAGGCTCACGCAGCGTTTGGTGACGTCGGCCAGCTCGTCCTTGGTGTGTCCGGGGTCGAGCCGCAGCTTGGCCGCGCCGTCGAGCAGCCGGTCGATATGGTCGCCGAGCCGAAAAATGTTGCCGTGCCACACATGTGCGACGGTGTAGGTCAGGTCGGAGTGTCCGAAGCCGGTGTCGAAGATCGAGATCCGCGCAGTCCGCCGCGGGAACGTATTCGCCCTCGATCCACGCCGCCCCGCCGGCGAACTCGCTCGAGTAGTCCAGTTCGTAGTCGCTGTACTGGATCACCGAGCCCGCTGGCGTCTCCTCGCGGATCGCACCCGGTTCAACCGAGACGAGGTTGCTCGTGCCCACATCGGTGGCGGTCATCAAAGTCCTTTCATTTCAGCGTAGTTGGGGCCGGCATCGCCACGCTGCAGCCGACCGCGAAGTCCTGTGGCCCACCACAGCGCGGCCACCGCGATGATGCCGAGGAAGACCCAACCGTTGCCCACGAACTGCGGCAGCAACACCAGGGCCGCGGCGACAGCGGTGAATGAGACGAGCCCGACGATGTAGATCGGCATCCGCGCCCGGCCCAGATCGAAGGTGCCGGGCTCGGCGGCGGGTATGGTGCCGCGTCGCGCCCCGACGATGGCGCCGAAGGTCTGCAGCACGTACGTGACGAACACCGCCAGCGACGAGATCCCAAGGATGTACGTGAACGCCTTCTCGCTCACCAACGCCGACAGCAGCAGGATCGTCGACAGGCAGCCGAGCCCGAGCACCACGAAGGTGGGGCTTCGCCGTTTTGGTGACACATGACGCCACACATGTGAGAACGGCAGCATGTTGTCGCGGGCCATCGAGTACGTCAGCCGGCTCGCCACGAGGATGTTCGCCAGGATGCAGGCGAGCAGGTTGGTAAGGGCAACGGCCACAATGATTCTGGTGACCACGGGACCGACCTGCTGATTGATGATCTCCACGATCGGCGCGGCAGAATTGGCCGCGACGGCGTCGACGTTACGGATGGCCAGCACGTACACGATGTACATCAGCAACTCGATGACGATCGATGTCGCCAGCGCATACAACATGGTGCGAGGGATGACATATCGAGCGGACTTCGTCTCCTCGGCGACGTCGGCACCCGCCTCGACACCGATCAGGCCGAAGAACGGACCGAGCGAAGCCGCAAGCCACGCAAGCACATACGCACCATCACCCTCTGATGTTCCTCCTGTGAACAGCACCGAGAACGGTTGATGGTTCTCGGGCGCCGCGAACGCGACGACGGCGATCATGAGCGTGGCACCAACGGTGATGACCAGTTCCAGGCTGACGCCGATGTTGTTGACGAATGTCGCGAACCGCACGCCGTAGAGGTTGATCACGACGCAGACGGCCATCACGCCAATGGCCAACAGGATCTGTGCCGTCTGGCTCATGCTCCAGCCGAACAGTCCGCCGAGGTATCCGGACAGGATGTAGCAGACGCCGGTCATTCCGCAGATCCAGCCGATCAGCGCCGAGACGCCGGTGAACCAGGCCAGATTCGAGCCGTGGATCCGGCTGGCCCACTGGTACGCGTAGCCGGCCAGCGGGATCTTGGCGGTCAGGTCCGCCGCGATGGCCGCCCAGATGATGAACACCGCGCCGGCGAGCAGCAGCGTCCACACGAACGGCGCGCCGGCGGTGAAGTAGCCGGCGCCGAATCCGGTGAACACCGCCGTGGTGGCGCTGATCGTGGCGAACCCTATGGCGAACGAGGCCAACGTGCCGACCGAGCGATCCAGTCGTTGCGTGTAGCCGAACGTCGCGAGACGTGCGTCTTCGTCGTCCATGGCCGCGCGGGGCACGGCGGCGGCCGGGGGTGCGTCTGTCATGGATGAAAGCAAACACCCAGGCCAGCGGCGAGGGAAGTTTGAGAATTTGATCTACTGATAAACAGCGCTTATCAGTGATAGGTCGCGGGGCGCTCCTCGCCCTGGCCCTCGGCGAACTCCCATTGCGTCTCCACGTGGCGCACCAGCGTCTCCGCTTGCGGGTTCAGGTCCGCGGGATTCCAGACGAGGCCGATGTAGCTTGTGCGGTTGCGGATGGGCACATACGTGATGCCGGGCCGGTCGTAGAGTCGGGAGACGGACTCAGTGGTGAAGCTGATCCCGAGACCCCTTGCGATGTAGGTCGTTTCGGCCTCGTAAGTGGCCGCGACGGCGGCGATGGTGGCCGGCCGGCTCCTGGCTTCCGCGGCGATCCAGTAATCCCGCCACCCGCCGGCACTGTCAGGTGCGCAGACGATCGGATCGTCGAAAAGCTCGGAGATGTCTACCTCCGCACGGTCGGCCAGCCGGTGGTCCCGGGGCAGGCACGCCACCCAATCGTCGTGGTCGAGGACGAACATTCGGTGATCGGGTAGGTCTAGAGGCGACCGGGTGAGGGCTACCTCCGTGGCTCCGTCGGCGAGACCTGCAGTGGGATCCGAGAAGTCGAATTCCGTTGGCTCCACGGTGATCTCGGGATGGGCCGTCTCGAAGTGGCGCACGATCCGATACAGCAGGTCCGCCCCCGTGCCGAGGAAGTAGCCCAGCCGAATGCGCTGCCGATTGCTGCCCGATAACGCAGCGAGGTGGTCGATGGCGGCGTCCAGACCGTGCAGCGCGTCTTTGACCTTCGGCAGCCACGCCGCACCCAGCTCGGTCAGCGCCACTTCCCGGGTGGTACGGGTGAACAGCATGACGCCAAGCTGATGCTCAAGCTGTTTGATGGCAGTCGACAGCGCGGGCTGCGTGATGAACAACCGCTCGGCGGCGCGACGATAGTTCAGTTCCTCGCCGAGGACGGCGAAGTACCGCAGCTGCCGCAGTGTGACGTCACCGCTCGTGGCCTTGTCCTCCCCTTACGGGTCGCGGGGCAGGCCCAGCAGCCGCTCGGCGATGATGTTGAGCTGCACCTCCGATGTGCCACCGTAAATCGTTGTGGCCCGGCTGGCCAGCAGATACTCCGCCCACTTGCCCGGCAGCTGCTCGGGATCGCCGATCGCGCCGTCGGTGCCGAAGGAGGACACCGCGAACTCGGCGTAGCCCTGGCCGGTGCGCATCGACAGCAGCTTGGAGATCGCGGCGGCCGGCATCGGGTCACCGCCGGCCAGCGTCAGCAGGGTTGAGCGCATATTGAGAATCTTGGCCGCGTGCCCCTCGGCGATCAGCTTGCCGGCGCGGTTCTGCCCGATCTGGTCGAAGTGGCCGTCGCGAATGAACTCCACGAAACCGTCGAGATTCGCCAGGAACGGCGGCTCGCTGCTGCCGATCGACACCCGCTCCGCGGTCAACGTCGTGCGACTGACTTCCCAGCCGCGATTGACCTCACCGAGCACCAGGTCGTCGGGCACGAACACGTCATCGATGAAGACGGTATTGAACATCGCGTTCCCGGTGAGCTCCCGCAGCGGCTTGACCTCGATGCCGTCGCTGCTCATATCGAGCAGGAAGTACGTGATGCCATTGTGTTTCGGCGCGTTCGGGTCCGTCCGCGCAAGCAGCATGCCCCACTGCGACACCTGCGCGCCCGTGGTCCAGATCTTCTGGCCGGTGATGCGCCAGCCTCCGTCGACCTTGGTGGCCTTGGTGGTCAGACCAGCCAGGTCCGAACCGGCGCCCGGCTCGGAAAACAGCTGGCACCAAATCATTTCGCCGCGGAATGTCGGCGGCAGGAACCGCTGCTTCTGCTCCTCGGTGCCGAACGCGACGACCGACGGTATCAACCACGCCGCAATACCCATCGCGGGGCGCCGCACCCGGCCGCTGTTGAACTCCTGAGCGATGATGATCTGCTCGACAGGACCCGCCCCGCGACCCCAGGGCACGGGCAGATGCGGCTGCACCCAGCCGCCCTCGGCGATCGCGGCGGTGCGCTCCTCGCGTGGAATCGCCTTGAGCCGCGCGACTTCCTCGCGGATCTCGTCGCGAAGCTTTTCCGTCTCGGGATCCAGGTCGATATTGAGCGGGCGCATCCCGCTGCTGGTCGCGACGTCGACGACCTGCTGCGGATAGTCCGCGGCGCGGCCAAAGCAAGCGGCCAGCACGATCGCGCGGCGGTAGTACACGTTGCAGTCGTGCTCCCAGGTGAAGCCGATACCGCCGTGCACCTGGATGCAGTCCTGTGCGCAGCGCTGCGCGGCGGCGGGGGCCAGCGTTGCGGCGACGGCCGCGGCGAACTCGTAAGCGGCTTCGTCCGAACCGGTTTCGCGGTACTCGTCGATGGCGCGGGCCGCGTCCCACACCGCTGCAGTGGCGCGCTCGGTGTCGGCGATCATCTCGGCGCACTTGTGTTTGATGGCCTGGAACTGACCGATCGGCCGGCCGAACTGTTCGCGGATCTTGGCGTAAGCCGACGCGGTGTCGGTGGCCCAGCGCGCGACGCCGATGGCCTCCGCGGACAGCAGCGTCGACATCAGCGCGCGGGCCAGGGTTCGGCTCAGGTTGCTCAGCACCCGGTCGTCGCCGACCTCGACGGCGTTGGCGCGCACATGGGCCAGCGGCCGCAGCGGGTCGACACTGCGGACGGGCTCGATCTCCAGCTGGTCGGCATCGAGCACCACCCACTCTTCGCCGCTGTCGATCGCCACCGGCAGCACCAGCACCGACGCCTGCGCCGCGGCGGGAACCGCCCGCACCTCGCCGCGGATCACCAGGTCATCGCCGTGGCGGGTGGCGGTCAGCCCGGAGTCGATGGCGTACGCGGCGATGACGTTGCCGGAGGCCAGGTCGTTCAGCAGCTTGGCGTCGGGGTCGTGCGCGGCGATCAGCGCGCTGGCGATCGCCGACGGAACGAACGGGCCGGGCACCGCGCCGTAGCCGAACTCGGCGACGACGATCGCCAGTTCGAGGATGCCGAAGCCTTGTCCCCCAACGGATTCCGCAAGATGCACACCCTGCAGGCCCTGTTCCGCAGCCGCCTTCCAGTACGGTGGCGGGTTGGGGATGGGGGTCTCGAGGGCATCGTGGCGAACCTCCGACGGCGCCACCCGCGCCACCAGGGACCGCACCGAATCGGCCAGGTCGTTGTGCTCAGGAGTGATTGCGATGGGCATAGCTGCACCTCATTGTGGAGTCTCCCTATTAACCGGTCGGTTGGGACCGAGCCTACCTGTCTCGCTTTGCCCCAGGACGGCGACGGTCTTCATGAATTGGTGATGCCGCCAATCAGCCGCCGCCGGTAGGCTCACCCCCGTGGAGCCCGACAGCCTCGACGCCCGTGTGGCCGCGCTGGAATCCCAGGTGCGCGACCTCGCCGAGCGGGTGCGGGCCAGCGAGCAGGATGCCGCAGCGGCACGCGTGCTTGCCGGCGCCGCGGATCGTGACGTCAGTGAGTTTCGTGATGAGCTGCGTGACTTCCGTCGGGCGACGGTATCGAGCTTCAACGCCATGCGCGAAGACTTCACCGACGCATGCGTACGGACATGAACAGCATCCGCGAATACATGTACGCCATGCGCGAAGACATGGACAACGGATTCATCGAGATGCGCAGCAAGTTCGATGTCACGGCCGCCGGCCAACAACGAATCGTCGAGCTCTTGCAGGGGCTCATCGCCGACCAGGGCTGAGTCCCTCTTCGTTGACGACGTTCGCGAGTTCCCCGCCGTCCCGGATGCGGCGGCAGTTGTCCACCGCTTGGGCCAGGTAGCGCCGCATGGTGTCGACGGTGTACCAGGTTACGTGCGGGGTGAGCACCACATTGTCGAGGCTCAGCAGCGGGTTGTCGGGCGCCACTGGTTCGACGGCGAACACGTCGAGGCCCGCGGCCGCCAAGCCGCCGGTGCGCAGCGCATCGACCAACGCCTCTTCGTCGACGACGGCGCCGCGTGACGTGTTGACCAGCACCGCATCGGGTTTCATGCGGGCCAGCGCGGCGCGGTCCAGCATCCCCGCGGTCGTGTCGGTCAGCGGCAGATGCAGCGACACGATGTCGCTGTCGGCCAGCAGGTCGGGCAGCGTCCGCCAGCCGGGATGACCGTCGTCGCGGGTGCTGGTGTGCACGACCCGGGCACCCATCGCGGTCACCATTCGTTCCACCGTCTTGGCGATGTTGCCGTACCCGATCAGCCCGACGGTGCAGCCGCCGATGTCGCGCACCGTCTCGCCGAGGCTGGGGTCCGACGGCCAGCCCCGCCCTTCGCGGGTGGCCCGGTCCAATTCGGGCAGCCGGCGCAATGCGGCCAGCATCAGCAGCACCGTGCCCTCGGCGACCGAGGGCGCGTTCGCGCCCGGCATGTTCGCCACCGCGATGCCCAACCGCGTCGCGGTATCGACGTCGATTGTGTTGACCCCGGCGCCCATCTTGTGCACGAGCTTGCAACGCGCCGCCTTCTCGAGATCTGGGCCCGACAGCGGGCCGCAGCACGTGCCAGATCACCTCGGCGTCGGGCAGTTCCCGGTAGAACGTCTCGTCGTCGTCCTCGGCGCAATACCGGATATCGAGCCAATCCGTCTCGGGTGCAAGGAATTCGGAAACCCTGTCGCCGGGAACGAAATGCGCAAGGACTCTCAGCGCCACCGCTTCGTGATCCACTTGGCGATGGTATCGGCCTGCTCGCTGCGCGCCCCGGGGGTGGTGAAGTAATGGTCGGTGTCGACCGAGCACTGGGATTTGTCGGTGCTGGCCAACGCGTCGTAGATGCGCTTCGCGTCCGAGGGGAACACGCCGGTGTCCTGTTCGGCGTTGATCACCAGCGCGGGGCAGTGGATGCGGGCGAGGTGAGGTTCGGCACGGGTCTGCGCGTGACGCAGGCTCCACATGCCCAGCCAGCTGCGCAGCGTGCACGGCCGCGGCGATGCCGTGCGCCGACCGGTTGGCCTTGACCGGCACGCCGGCGTAGCACATGTTGGGGGGCCGCTTCGTCGGTTCCAGCGTGGGATCGACCATGCGGGGGTCGGCCCATGTCCGCAACACGGTGAACGGGCGATCGGAGAAGCCTGCGGCGTGTACCCGCTTGAGTTCGGCCTCCGCCCAATCGGTGATGGCGTTGTTGCGGTCGACCTGGGCGGCGCGGTAGCGCTCGACGAACTCCGCTGAGTACGGTGGGCCGTTGCGCTCGTTGAACAGGTCGAGGTCGGGATCGGTTGCAAGCGCGTCGTTTTCGTCGACGACCGACGCGTCCATCCATGCGGTGAGCACGTCGGGCCGGCCCGGGTGTGCCGCGCTGGCCACGTAGCCGTCGGCGGGTGGCAGGTCGCCCAGCCCGGCCGCGGGCCGCATGCCCTCCAGTGGCGTGACGTGATGGTCGACCGCCTGCGCCTGATAGGCGGCCATCAGTGAACCGCCTCCGGAATTACCGAGCAGCACAATGGTTTCCACGCCCTGCATCTCGCGCAGCCAGCGCACGCCGACGCCGATGTCGACCAGGGCGTGGTCGAGCAGGAAGCTGCTCTCGAATCCGCGATACCGCGTGTTCCAGCCCAGGAAGCCGATGCCGCGGGTGGCCATGTAGTCGGCGAGATAGTGCTCGGAGAAGTCGATCTGATAGTGGGTGGCGATCATCGCGACCTTCGGCTTGCGCCCGACACCGCGGTAGTACAGCCCCTGGCAGGGATGCCCGCCCGCGCCGGCCCGCCGGGCGGTGGGGGAGTCCATGCCGACGAACTCGCGGGTGACGCCCGGTGTTCCGGTTGCCGCCGGTGTTCTGGTCATGACGGCCCGGCCTCCTTGTGGTAGATCGTCCGGTAGAAGATGTTGGCCAGGGTGGTGACGCATGCTTCGTCGTCGACGGCTTCGGCCGCGCCGTCGCCGGACAGCTGCGTGTAGCAGAACTGGTTGAGCATCGACACCATCGCGACGGCGAGCAGATGCGGATCGTCGCCCTCGCAGAACCCGTGGCGCTGGGCGTGTTTCACCATCCCAGTGATCAAACCGATCGGCAGCGAACAGATGTCGTTCCAGTATTCGGCGAAGTCGTCGCTGATCATGGCCAGCTGCGAGACGCTGATGATCTCCGCGAGTCGGTGGCGGTAGGTGTTCCAGTGTGCGGCGGCCGCTTCGTACGAGCGCTCCCAGTTCGTCAGTCCCGGCTTGGCGGCCGCCCGCGAACGTTCCCGTGGCCTCATCGCGGAACCGCACGGCCCACTCACGGACCATCGCTTCCTTGGAGTCGTAGTAGTTGTAGAACGACGCGGTGGATCTTGCCGGCTTCGGCGGCGATATCCGAAATCGTCGTCGCCAGAATGCCCTTGCGCGCGACCACCGCCCGGGCCGCCGCGTCGATCGCCGCCTGGGTCTGCCGGCCGCGCAGCGTCGGCAACTGCTCACGCGGGCTGACGGTCACTGGCAGCGTGCCTCCCTCGTCGGCCATTGATCGAACCTGAACCTGATGTTAGATTCAGTTTGCGTTCTTGGCCAGAGGCTCGACGGTGGAGGCTTTTCGACGTGATCAAGCCAGACAATCCCAATTCCGAGTTCGAGCTCGGCGGCATCAACCACGTGGCGCTGGTCTGCTCGGACATGGCGAAAACCGTCGACTTCTACAGCAATGTCCTTGGGATGCCGCTGATCAAGTCGCTCGATCTGCCCGGCGGCATGGGGCAGCACTTCTTCTTCGACGCGGGCAACGGCGACTGCGTCGCATTCTTCTGGTTCGCCGAGGCGCCGGATCGGCGTGCCCGGCATCTCGTCGCCTGCGCAGATTCCGGGCATCGGGGACATCACCAGTGCGGTGAGCTCGATGAACCACCTGGCCTTCCACGTTCCAGCCGAGAAGTTCGACGAGTACCGGCAGCGGCTCAAGGACAAGGGTGTGCGGGTAGGGCCGGTGCTCAACCACGACGAAAGCGAGGCGCAGGTCTCGCCGACGGTGCACCCCGGCGTTTATGTGCGGTCGTTCTACTTCCACGACCCCGACGGCATCACGCTCGAGTTCGCCTGCTGGACCAAGGAATTCACTGAGAACGACACCAAGGCCGCACCGAAGACCGCCGCCGATCGTCGTCGCCCGGTGTCTGCCTAGGAGCCGTACAACTTTGGGTCGACGAGATCGTCCAGGATCCGGGCCAGCTGGTCGACGAGTTGGTCGTGGCTCAGGTCGATCTCGCCCGCCAGCCACGCGCTGACCATCTGCAACGACGCCGCCGACGGCGAAATGCGCGCGTCGCCTTGCCCCGCTCGGTCTCCTGCACGCCCAGCGCCTCGGCTACGTTCTGGCCGTAGAGCATCGCGAGCAGCGCACCGGCTTCTGCGCGTTTGCGGACCAGCACCGAGTTGGCCTGCGAGCTGACAGGAACCGGCCCGATCCGCGCATCCTCCGCGATTGTCCGCACGAGGTTGGCCATGCCCGCCCGGTTCCGCTCCTTCAGCGGTGCCGCGGCTGACGGCGGCCTGGGTGGTGGCGGCGATATCGGCGATCACCCAGTCGAACACCTGCGCAACGAAGTCGTCCTTGTCGGTGAAGCTCTCGTAGAAGTACCGCAGCGCCACTCCGGCCTGTCGGCAGATGCCGCGCACCGTCAGTTCGGACAGGTCCGAGTCCGAGCCGAGGATGTCCAGGCCCGCTTCCAGGAACCGGCGCCGGCGGTCGGCAAGACGCTCGGCGGCTTCGATCCCGCGGTACGGCCTGACCTGTGCCATAGCGACCATCTTGACACCGCGGTCAACCTGGAGCAATATCAGGAAACACATGTTCTCACATTTGCCGACAGGAGTGGCCAATGACGGTCAGAGCCGATCCACACGTGGAGCGCGCGGTCGTCGCCGAGTTGCAGCCCGTGCGACGGCGACGCGGCGCGACATCGACGACGGCCTGATGGGAGTCGCCCTGCTGGCCGGCCCGGCGAACGTGATCATGCAGCTGGCACGGCCGGGCGTCGGCTACGGCGTGATGGAGAGCCGCGTCGAGAGCGGCCGAGTGGACCGGCATCCGATCAAGCGGGCACGCACCACGTTCACCTATCTCGCCGTGGCCACCCAGGGCACCGATGAGCAGAAGGCGGCATTCCGCCGGGCGGTCAACCGCGCGCACGCGCAGGTGTATTCGACCGAGGAAAGCCCGGTCAAATACAACGCTTTCGACCGGGATCTGCAGCTGTGGGTGGGAGCCTGCCTCTACAAGGGCGCGGTCGACGTCTACCGGATGTTCATCGGTGAGATGGATGATGAGACCGCCGAGCGCCACTACCGCGAGGGGATGGCGCTCGGCACGACTTTGCAAGTGCCAGAGGACATGTGGCCGGCCGACCGCGCCGCGTTCGACCGGTACTGGCAGGAATCACTGGACAAGGTGCACATCGACGACACCGTGCGCGAGTACCTGTATCCGATCGCGGTGGCCCGGGTGCGCGGGATGAAGTTGCCCGGGCCGCTGCAGCGGTGGTCGGAGACTTCGCACTGCTGATCACGACCGGCTTTCTGCCGCAACGGTTCCGCGACGAGATGCGGCTGGACTGGGACGCCGAGCAAGCAGCGCCGGTTCGACCGGCTGATGAGTGTGCTGCGCACGGTCAATCACCTCCTGCCGCGGTTCATCCGGCAGTTCCCGTTCAACGTGTTGCTCAAGGATCTTGACCGGCGGATCCGGACCGGACGCCCGCTCGTCTAGCGCGTTATGGTTTCGCCGCGAAGCTCGGCGGGTTGTCAGATTGGCGGCGTATAACCGGCTACGTGCGTACCGACAATGACACCTGGGACATCACCACGAGCGTCGGCTCGACCGCATTGTTCGTCGCTGCGGCACGGGCCCTGGAGGCGCAGAAACCCGACCCCTTGGCGCTCGATCCCTACGCCGAGGTCTTCTGCCGAGCCGTCGGCGGACAATGGGCCGACCTGCTCGACGGCAAGGCCCCCGAACACCCACTGAAGACCGAGTTCGGCGAGCACTTCGTGAACTTCCAGGGTGCTCGCACCAGCTACTTCGACACCTACTTTCGGGCCGCTGCCGCCGACGGCGTGCGCCAGATCGTCCTGCTGGCCGCCGGCCTCGACTCCCGCGGCTATCGGCTGGACTGGCCCGACGGAACCGTGGTGTTCGAGCTGGATCAGCCGCAGGTGCTGGAGTTCAAGCGCGAGGTGCTCGCTCGCATCGGGACACCCCGACCGCGCAGCGCCGCGAGATCGCCGTCGACCTGCGCAACGACTGGCCGCGGGCCTTGCGGGACGCCGGATTCGACCCGGCCAAGCCCTCGGCGTGGATCGCCGAAGGCCTGCTCATCTACCTGCCCGCTACCGCCCAGCATCAACTGTTCGCCGGCATCGACGCGCTGGCCGCAGCCGGTAGCCACGTCGCCATCGAGGATGGCGAGCCGATGCCCGACGAGGAGTTCGAGGCCGCGCGCGACGAGGAACGGGCGTCGGGCCAGGAAGGCACCTTCTTCACGCTCGTCTACAACGAGCAGCACGAGCCCGCCGCGCAATGGTTCGGCAACCGCGGGTGGCGCGCTCGACGCCACAACGCTGCCCGACTATCTGCGTTCCGTCGGGCGGCCTGTTCCCGCTCCCGAATCCGAGGCGGGCTCGATGACCAGCAGCATCAGCCTGGTCAGCGCCACCAAGAGGTGACCGGGGTCACCTACGAGATCAAGACCGTGCGTCTCGACAGTTAGCTTATGCAATGCTAACTTCAGCAAAAGTTAGCTAAGGCATACATAAGGAGACGCCGCCCGTGGGTCCTGACACGCTCGCGGCTTCGAGCATGGGCGCGCCTCGGGTCGACCGCGACGTGGTCAGCCGGTTCGCCACCTGTTGCCGGGCACTGGGCCTTTCCGTGCACGACCGGCAGCGCCCCGCCGACCTGGCCGCCGCGCGCTCCGGCTTTGCCGCGCTCACCCACGTCGCCCATGAACAGTGCGACGCCTGGACCGGCCTGGCCGCGGCCGGCGACGTGTCGGCGCGCGTCATCGAATCGGTCTGGCGGACCTCGGGCACCGCGGGTGTGCTGCAGCGGCAGATCGAACTTGCGCCGGGAGCCCTCGGCTTCAGCTACGACACCGGGCCTTTACCTCCAATTCCGGGCCACCGATCCCGACGACTTCCAATTGGCCTATGCGGCAAGCCTTTCCGAGGCCGCCGACTACGCCGACGCCGACCGCCTGGTGGGCGAGCTGATCGAGCGTCGACCCGGCTGGCTGCAGAAGCCCGGTGGCTGCGGGTGGCGATCTGCTACCGCACCGAACGCTGGTCGGACGTGGTTCGGCTGCTGACGCCCGTGGTCAACGACCCGTCGCTGGACGAGACCTATGCCCACGCCGCGCGGGTCACGCTGGGCATCGCGCTGGCACGGCTGGGCATGTTCGCCCCCGCGCTGTCCTACCTCGAGGAGCCCGCCGGGCCGGTCGCCGTCGCCGCCGTCGACGGCGCGCTTCGCCAAGGCGCTCTGCCCTGCGCGCGCAGGGTGAGGACGACGACGCGAACGACCTGCTGCAGGACCTCTACGCCGCCAACCCCGAGAACGCGCAGATCGAAGAGGCGCTGTCGGATTCCACGCTTCGGTCTGGTGACCACCACCGCCGCCCGGATCGACGCCCGCACCAACCCTTGGGATCCGGGCACCGAGCCCACCGAGGCCGACTTCGTCGACCCCGGCGCCAAGGAACGCAAGGCGCACCTGCTCATCGAGGCCGAGGCGGAACTGGCCGAGTTCATCGGCCTCGAAGAGGTCAAGTACCAGGTGGCCCGGCTGAAAAGCTCTGTCGCCATGGCGATTCGGCGCCAGGAGCGCGGCCTGACCGTCGCGCAGCGCACCAACCATCTGGTGTTCGCGGGCCCACCCGGCACCGGCAAGACGACGATCGCCCGCGTCGTCGCCAAGATCTACTGCGGGCTTGGGCTTTTGAAGAAGGAGACCGTGCGGGAAGTCCACCGCGCCGACCTGATCGGCCAGCACATCGGCGAGACCGAGGCCAAGACCAACGCCATCATCGACAGCGCGCTCGACGGCGTGCTGTTCCTCGACGAGGCCTATGCGCTGGTGTCCACCGGCGCCAAGAACGACTTCGGGCTGGTCGCCATCGACACGCTGCTGGCGCGCATGGAGAACGACCGCGACCGCCTGGTGGTCATCGTCGCGGGCTATCGCAAGGACCTTGACCTGTTCCTCGACACCAACGAAGGCCTGCGCTCGCGCTTCACCCGCAGCATCGACTTCCCGTCGTACTCCCCGTCAGAACTCGTCGAGATCGCGGTGCGGATGGCCGAGAAGCGAGACAGCGTACTTCGAACCGGCCGCCCTCGACCGACATGGAAGGCCTGTTCGCACACTTGGCCGAGTCGTCGACGCCGGACGCCGCCGGGGTGTCGCGCCGCAGCCTGGACATCGCGGGTAACGGCCGGTTCGTCCGCAACCTCGTCGAACGCTCCGAGGAAGAGCGCGAGTACCGCCTCGACCATTCCGACGCAGAGGATTTCACCGACGACGAGCTGATGACGATCACCGACGACTGATGTCCGCAACTCGGCAGCCCCGCTGCTGCGCGGCCTCGGCCTGTCGGTGCCCGCATGACCGGCTCCGAGACGACCGGCGCGCCTTCACCTCCCGCACACCGGCAAACGAGAACCCGGACCGGGTGGCCTACCGCCGCGGCTTCGTCACCCGCCACCAAGTGTCCGGATGGCGATTCGTCATGCGCCGCATCGCATCCGGTGTCGCACTGCATGACACCCGGATGCTCGTTGACCCGCTGCGCACCCAGACGCGCGCGGTACTGGTCGGCGCGCTGATCCTGATCACCGGCGCTCGCCGGCTGCTTCATCTTCTCGCTGATCCGCCCGGCAGGCGTGGCGGGCAACGATGCGGTACTCGCCGACCGGGACACCGCCGCGCTGTACGTCAAGGTCGGCGACCAGTTGCACCCGGTGCTGAACCTCACCTCGGCGCGACTGATCGCCGGACGGCCCGACAATCCGACGACCGTCAAGACGCAGTGAGCTCGACCAGTTCCCGCGCGGCAACCTGATCGGCATCCCCGGCGCGCCGGAACGCATGGTGCAGAACACTTCTCGCGACGCCGACTGGACCGTGTGCGACGGGTCCTTCGGGCCGGCCTCCGGGGTCACCGTGATCGCCGGGACACCCGCCGAGGGCGGCGAACGCGCCACCGTCCTGCCCGCCAACCACGCCGTGCTCGTCGAGAACGAGGGCCGGACCTGGCTGCTGTGGGACGGTCGGCGCAGCCCCATCGACCTCAACAACCGTGCCGTCACCGATGCACTGGGCCTCGGCGTGGACATCCCGACCCCGCGACCCATCGCCACCGGGTTGTTCAACACCATCCCGGAAGCGCCCGCGCTGACCGCGCCGGCCATCCCCGATGCCGGCAACCCACCTCGGTTCACGCTGCCAACGCCGGCGCCCGTGGGCTCGGTCGTCGCGGCGTACGAGGCCGACAACACGATCCGCTACTACGCCGTGCTCACCGACGGCCTTCAACCGATACCGCAGGTGCTGGCCGCGATTCTCCGCAATACCAATTCCTTTGGCCTGGAGGCAGCCTCCGCGACTCGGCGCCGACGAAATTGCCCGGTTGCCGGCGGCACGAGGCATCGACACCGGCGCCTACCCCGCAGAACCGGTCACACTCGTCGACGCGGACGATGACCCCGTCACCTGCGCACGGTGGGCCAAACCCGAAGGCGCGACGACGAGTTCGCTGACATTGCTGTCGGGCGCCGCGCTGCCGCTGCCTGAGGGGCTGCGCACCGTGGACCTGGTCACCTCGGGGTCCGGCGGCGTGGCCAACCGGGTCGCGCTGTCACCCGGCAGGGGCTACTTCGTCGACAGCAACGGGTCACTGTTCTGGGTCAGCGACACCGGCGTCCGCTACGGCATCGATACCGACACCGCCGACAAGACCGCCGCAGCACTGGGTCTCACGCCCGAGCCACTGCAGATTCCGTGGTCGGTGCTGACACAGTTCGCCGTAGGACCGACCCTGTCACGCGCCGATGCACTGCTCGCGCACGACGCCCTGCCAGCCGATCCGAGGCCCGCCCCATGAGCCGCCTGATTTTCGAACACCACCGCCGCGTGCCCCCGCCGGGCACCCGCAAGGGCACCATCACCATCGAACCGCCGCCGGAGCTACCGCGGTTGGTGCCACCGTCGCTGCTGCGGCGGGTGCTGCCGTACCTGATCGTCATCCTGATCGTCGGCATGATCGTCGCGCTGGTGGCGACCGGAATGCGGCTGATCTCGCCGACGACCCTGTTCTTCCCCTTTGTGCTGCTGCTCGCCGCCACCGCGATGTACCGTGGTTCGGACAACAAGCTGCGCACCGAGGAGGTCGACGCCGAACGCGCCGACTACCTGCGCTACCTGTCCGTCGTGCGCGACAATGTGCGCGCCCACGCCACCGAACAGCTTGCGGCACTTGAATGGTCGCACCCGGCGCCGCAGGCGCTGGCCACCATCCCCGGCACCCGGCGGCAATGGGAACGTGACCCGCACGACGCCGACTTCCTGGTCCTTCGCGCCGGCCTGCACGACACAGCACTGGACACCGCATTGCGGGTCAAGGACACCGCCGACGAAATCGACCTCGAGCCCGTCGCGCACACCACCCTGCGTGGCCTGCTCGACACGCAACGCACTGTTCACGACGCACCCGCCGGCATCGACGTGGCGAAGCTGTCGCGGATAACGGTGCTCGGTGAGGACGACGACGTCCGTGGTGCACTGCGAGCCTGGATCGCCCAGGCCGTCACCTGGCACGACCCCACGGTCCTCGGAATCGCCTTGGCGGCACCGGATCTGGACGGCGATGACTGGTCGTGGCTGAAGTGGCTGCCGCACGTCGACATCCCCGGCGAGGCCGACGGTGTCGGGCCGGCGCGCTACCTGACCGACGATATGTCCGAACTGCGCACGATGCTGGGGCCAGCACTGGCCGACCGGGATCCGTTCACCGGCGAAAGCACCGGCGCCATCAAGCATCTGCTCATCGTCGTCGACGATCCTGAAGCCGACCCCGACATGCTGGTCCGCGCGCCCGGCCTGGCCGAGCGTCACCATCATCCACCGATCGACGAAAGAACCCCACCGCGAGCAGTATTCGGATCCCGAACGCCCGATCCTGCGAGTGTCCGGCGGCAAGATCGAGCGGTGGCTGGGTGGCGCGTGGCAACCCTACATCGACGCCGCCGACCACCTGTCGGCCGCCGAAGCCCGTCATATCGCGCGGCGGTTGTCGCGCTGGGATTCGAACCCGAACCAAGCCAGGTCCACCACCACCGGCGGGGCGACGTTCTCCACCTTGCTCGGCATACCCGACGCTTCGGCGTTGGACGTGGCCAGCCTGTGGGCGCCCCGCAACCGCGACGACGAACTGCGAGTGCCGATCGGCGTCACCGCCACCGGCGAACCGCTGTACTTCGACCTCAAGGACGAGGCCGAGGGTGGGATGGGGCCGCACGGCCTGATGATCGGCATGACCGGCTCGGGCAAGTCCCAGACGTTGATGTCAATCCTGTTGTCGCTGTTGACCACTCACTCGGCCGACCGGCTGATCGTGATCTATGCCGACTTCAAGGGTGAGGCCGGCGCGGACATCTTCCGGAACTTCCCGCAGGTCGTGGCCGTGATTTCGAACATGGCCGAGAAGCGTTCGCTGGCCGACCGGTTCGCCGACACGCTGCGCGGCGAAGTCGCCCGCCGCGAGCAGCTGCTCAAGGAGACAGGCCGCCGGGTACAGGGCAGCGCGTTCAACTCGGTGACCGAGTACGAGAACGCTAGAGAATCGGGCGCGCCGGCCGCCGCTGATCTCCCGCCGCTGCCGACGCTGTTCGTGGTGGCCGACGAGTTCACGCTGATGCTCGCCGACCATCCCGAGTACGCCGAGCTGTTCGACTACGTTGCGCGCAAGGGCCGGTCCTTCCGGATCCACATCCTGTTCGCGTCCCAGACGCTGGACGTCGGCAAGATCAAGGACATCGACAAGAACACCTCGTACCGGATCGGGTTGAAGGTGGCCAGCCCGGCCGTCTCCCGCCAGATCATCGGTGTCGAGGACGCGTACCACATCGAATCGGGCCGCGAACACAAGGGCGTCGGCTTCCTGGTCCCGGCGCCGGGCGCGGTGCCCGTCAAGTTCCGCAGCACGTACGTCGACGGCATCTACGAGCCGCCGCGTAGCGACAAAGCCCGTTGTCGTGCATGCGGTCCCGCAACCCGCGCTGTTCACCGCCAGCCGGGTGGAGCCCGAGCCGGACACCATCATCGTCAACAACGGCGTCGAGGTCGACGTGCGGCCACCGCGCAAACTCATCGCGACCATCGGCGACCAGTTGGCGCAGTACGGGCCGCACGCGCCGCAGCTGTGGCTACCCCCGCTCGATGAGCCGCATTCCGCTCTGGCCGAGGTGCTGCACCGGTCGGCGATTGGACGCTCGGCAGTGGCGCTGGCCGCTCGGCGAGATCGACAAGCCCTTCGAGATGCGGCGGGACCCGCTGGTGTTCGACGCCACCTCGGCGGCTGCCAACATGGTGATCCACGGCGGGCCCAAGTCAGGCAAATCGACTGCGCTGCAGACGTTCATCCTGTCCGCTGCGGCGCTGCACTCGCCGCGTGACGTGACGTTCTACTGCCTGGACTACGGCGGCGGACAGCTGCGCGGGCTCGAGGACCTGGCACACGTCGGCAGCGTGGCCTCCCCGCTGGAACCCGAACGCATCCGGCGCACGTTCGGCGAGCTGGAGCAGCTGCTGCGGTCACGTCAAGCCCGCGGCGCGTCCCAACGCGATGACGGGTACGGCGAGGTGTTCCTGGTCATCGACAACCTCTATGCGTTCAGCCGGGACAACACCGACACCTTCAACACCCGGAACCCGTTGCTGGCCAAGGTGACCGAGCTGGCCAACAGCGGTATGGCATACGGCATCCACGTCGTGATCACCACGCCGAACTGGCTCGAGGTGCCGCTGACGATGCGCGACGGGCTGGGGCTGCGGCTGGAGCTCAAGCTGCACGATTCGCACGACAGCAACGTCCGCGTCGTCGGCGCGCTGCGTCGCCCAGCCGACAGCGTGCCCGCCGACCAACCGGGACGCGGACTGACCATGGCCGCCGAGCATTTCCTGTTCGCGACGCCCGCGCTCGACAGCATCCCGACGATCAACGCCCAGATACCCCGGTCTGGCCGCGCCACCCGTGCGGCTGCTGCCCACCGCCCTGTCAGCATCCGAACTCGCGCCGCTGTATCCGGCGCCGGACAGGGTCGTCATCGGCCAGCGCGAGGAAGACCTGGCGCCCGTCGCCGTCGACTTCGCCGACAATCCACTGCTGATGGTGTTCGGCGACGCGAAATCCGGCAAGACCACCCTGCTACGCCACCTCATCCGGACCATCCGCGAGAACTCCCGGCCCGACCAGGTCGCGTTCACGGTCATCGACCGACGGCTGCAGCTGATCGACGAGCCGCTGTTTCCCGACAACGAGTACACGCCGAACATCGACCGGATCCTGCCTGCCATGCTCGGACTGTCGGCCCTGATCGAAAAGCGTCGCCCCCCAGCCGGACTGACCACCCAGGAACTGAGCCACTGGCGCTACCAGGGCCACACGCACTACCTGCTCATCGACGACGTCGACCACATTCCCGACAGCCCGGCGGTCAGCGGGCCGTACGCCGGTCAGCGGCCATGGACGAACCTGATCGGGCTGCTGGCACAGGCCGCCGATCTCGGCCTGCGGGTGATCGTGACCGCACGTGCCACCGGCTCGGCCCACGCGGTGATGACCGCACCACTGCTGCGGCGCCTCAACGATCTGCAGGCCACCACGCTCATGCTGTCCGGCAACCCGCAGGACAGCGGCAAGATTCGCGGCCATCGATTCAGCCGCCTGCCTGCCGGGCGGGCGATGTTGCTCGACGAGCGCGACACCCCGACCTTCGTTCAACTCGTCAACCCGCTCGTCGCAGAAGGGGCGAGCTCCCACCGAAACAGTGGAGGAAAGGAACACAGCTGATGACGCTTCGTGTAGTCCCCGAGGGCGTGGCCGCCGCCAGCGCCGCGGTCGAAGCACTCACCGCGCGCATGGCCGCCGCGCACGCCGCGGCCGCGCCGCATGGTCACCGCCGTGGTCCCACCCGCGGCCGACGCGGTATCTCTGCAAACGGCAACGGGTTTCAGCGCTCAGGGCGCCGAGCACCAGGCCGTGGCGGCGCAGGGTATCGAGGAGCTGGGCCGCTCCGGCATGGGCGTAGGCGACTCCGGCACCAGTTACGCCACCGGCGACGCACAGGCCGCCTCGTCGTACATGATCGCGCGCGGCTGACCATGACCGCCCCCATCTGGATGGCCCTGCCACCCGAGGTGCATTCGGCGCTGCTGTCCAGCGGCCCCGGCCCCGGGTCGCTGCTGGCCGCCGCGGGGGCGTGGCAGTCGTTGAGCAGCGAATACTCCTCCGCTGCAGCAGAACTCACGAGTGTGCTCAGTGCGGTGCAGGCCGGTGCCTGGGAAGGGCCGAGCTCCGAGCAGTACGTCGCCGCGCACACGCCCTACCTGGCGTGGCTGGCGCAGGCCAGCGCCAATAGCGCGGCGGCGGCGGCGCAGCACGAGACCGCGGCCGCCGCCTACACCACCGCGCTCGCCGCCATGCCGACGCTGGCCGAGCTGGCACTCAACCACGCCACGCACGCCGTGCTGCTTGCGACCAATTTCCTTGGCATCAACACCATCCCGATCGCGCTGAACGAGGCCGACTACGTCCGGATGTGGATACAGGCGGCCACCACGATGGGCACGTATCAGGCGGTGTCCGGGGCTGCGCTGGCGGCCACGCCCACGACACAGCCTGCGCCGTTCCTGTTGGCTCCCGGTGTCGGCGAGGCCGGCCGCGCCTCGGCCGACGTCAGCCAGATGGGCGCGCAGGCGCAGGCCGCGGAATCCGGCAGCGCGCTGAATTCATCGAGCGCGATCACCGATTTCCTCGAGGCGTACATCCAACTACGCTGCCCGGCTGGTCGAGCCTGATCCTGGACTTCCTGCAGGATCCCGTCGGCAACTTGCAGCAGATGCTCACCGACCTTCGCCACCAATCCGTCCGCGGCTCTGGTGACGTAGGGTCCGCTGCTGTTCGCGGTGGCATATCAGGCTGATCGTCCAGCCGGTCGGATGGACGTTCTGGACCGTGGTCGCGACCTCCCCTGCGTGGCGGGCTGCACTTGTGACCCTCGGAGTGATCGCGCTGGCCGTGATCCCGCCGCTTGCGCCAGCCGTCGCCCCAACCGAACCCGCACCCGCACCTGCGCAGGCTCCCGCGCCACGCGCCGAGCAAGGCTCATGGCCGGTCGCAAACGTCGCGCCCCCGGCACCTGCCACTCCAGTGCCGTCGGGGATGCCCTCGGGCGGCGCCGGCGCGCCTGTCGGCACCGCCGCTGCTCCCGCGCCCGCTGCCCGCCCCCGCTGTTCCGTATGCCGTCCCCGGCGGTGACCCCGGCGAGGGCTTCACACCGACAGTGCGCGACAAGACAAGGCGCCAAGGCACCCGCAGCCGACATCCCCGCGGCAGCCGCGGCGGCAGCGGCGGCGTCGGCCAGGGAGAAACGACGCGCCCGCCGCAAGCGTGGGGCCATCGCCAGGGATTACGGCGACGAGTACATGGACATGGATGACGTCGTCGACACCGGGCCGCCGCCGGCGCAGCGAGCCGCGCGTCACCGCATCCACCAAAGGCGCTGGGCCGATGGGCTTTTCCGGTACGACTACCCAAGGGCACCACCGAGGCTGCCGGCTTGACCACGCTGGCGGGCGACTCGTTCGGTGGCGGGCCCAAGTCACCGATGCTGCCCGGCACCTGGGACTCAGACGACACAGATTCACCGAAAAGCGAGTCAACCAAAAGAGATTCACCCAACAGAGAGGAAGAAAACCGATGAGCATGCTGGACGCTCACATTCCGCAGCTGGTCGCTTCCGAAGCGGCCTTCGGCGCCAAGACTGCGCTGATGCGCAGCACCATCGCGCAGGCCGAGCAGGCAGCGCAGTCCGCGCAGGCGTTCCACATGGGCGAATCCTCGGCCGCGTTCCAGGCCGCGCACGCCCGGTTCGTCGAAGTCTCCGCCAAGATCAACACCCTGCTGGACATCGCGCAGGCCAATCTCGGTGACGCCGCGGGCACGTACGTCGCCGAGGATGCGGCCGCCGCGAGCACCTACACCGCCATCTGACCGGAATCCTCGAAGGAGCTCTCACATGTCTCAGATCATGTACAACTACCCGGCGATGCTGGCGCACTCGGGTGAAATGGCAAGCTATGCAGGTGCTTTGCACGCAGTCGGTGCCGACGTCGCAAGCGAGCAGGCCGCGCTGTCGTCGGCGTGGCAGGGCGACACCGGCATGACGTACCAGGCGTGGCAGGCGCAATGGAACGCCAGCCTCGAGGAGCTCGTCCGCGCCTATCGGGCGATGGCCAGCACCCACGAGGCCAACACCATGTCGATGAGCGCCCGGGATCAGGCCGAAGGCGCCAAGTGGGGCTAGCGTGCGCGCTAACGCCGTCGAGCTGACTGTCGACGCGGCGTGGTTTCTTGCCGACACTCTCGGCGCCGGCACATTGCCGTGGGTGCTGGCCATCACGCCGCCCTACAGCGAGCCGGCGCAGCGGGCCGGCTTCGAGGCCGCGCAGCGCGAGCAGCTTGACCGGATGGGCATCATGTCGGGCACCGCCGTCGATCCCGCGGTCGCCCAATGGATCCGGCTGGTCTGCCGAGCCACACAGTGGCTCGAGCTGCGCTTCGTGGCCGGGCGAGGCCGGATGCTGCGTGGCCTCATCGCCCGTAGTGGCGGGCGCACGGTGGTCGCGCTGCGCACCGCCGAACTCGTCACCTTCACCGAGATGGACATCGACCACCCGCACGCGCTGGTTCCGGTGCTGACCGCGGGGTTGTCGCAGCAGTCCGCCGGCGCGCTTCGACGAGTTCTCGTTACCCGCACGTGTCGGCGCACGCGCCGACGAGCAGATCCGCAACGGCAGGGAACTGCGAGAGGTGCTGGAGTACTTGGGTATTCCGCGCCTCGGCGCGCCCCGTCGTCGAGGCGGCATTCGACCTGCGGCGCACCTATGTGGAGATCGTCGCGGGACAGCACCGCGACGGCCACCGGATCAGCACCGACGTCGGCGTGAGCATCGTCGACACCACCGCAGGCCGGGTGCTGGTCTCACCGTCGAAGGCGTTCGACGGCGAGTGGGTGTCGACGTTCATGCCCGGCACACCGCTGGCCATCGCCGCGGCCGTCGAACGCCTCACCGCCGCTCTGCCCGACGGCCCGTGGTTCCCCCAACTTTCTCTCACCCGCGACTTCGACAGAACGGAAGACCGATGCCCGACACCGCTGTAATACCGATCGTGCGCGTGGCCGTCCTAGCGGCCACCGACGACGGCGGCCGGTTGACCGAGATGGCGCTGCCCGCCGAGTTGCCGCTTCGCGAGATCCTGCCTGCCGTTCAACGCCTCGTGCGGCCCAGCAACGACGATGAGGCCGACGCGCCCGAGCCGCTGAGCCTGGCCCCGATCGGCGGAGCCCCGTTCAGCCTGGACGCCACCCTGGACACCGTCGGCGTGGTCGACGGGGACCTGCTCGCGCTGCAACCGGTGCCCGCCGGACCGCCCGCGCCACGCATCGTCGAGGACATCGCCGACGCTGCAGTGATCTTCTCCGCCGCCCGCGAAAAGCCCTGGGGCATCGACCATATCCAGCGCGCGGCCACCATCGCCGTCGTCGCGCTGATCCTCGTCGCCACCGCGTTGGCCGTCGCGCACAGAGTCATCACCGGTGAGGCGCTCGGCCTGTTCACCGTCAGCGGCGTGGCCGTCGCCACGGTCGTGGGTGCGCTGCTCAGCCGCATCAGGTCGCCGCGATTGGCAACGGCTCTTGCCGTCATCGCGCTGGCACCGGTCGCCGCGGCGCTTGCGCTTGCCGTGCCGGGCGATTCCGCCGCGCCGAAGGTGCTTCTCGCCGCGGCAGGGGTGACCGCCTGGTCGATCATCAGCATCACCCTCGGCGACCGCGGGATTTCGGTGTTCACCGCGACCGCGGTCGCCGGGTTCGGTGTGCTGCTGGCCGCCGCCGCGGAAACGGTCTGGGAGCTGCCGATCGTCGCCCTCGGCTGCGGTCTGGTCCTGTTGGCGCTGTTGGTGACCGTGCAGGCGGCGCAACTGTCGGCGGCCTGTCGCCCGCTTCCCGTTGCCCGTGATTCCCGCGCCGGGCGACCCGACACCGTCGGCGCAGCCGCTGCGGGTGCTCGAGGATCTGCCCCGCCGGGTGAGGATCAGCGACTCCCACCAGACCGGCTTCATCGCGGGCGGTGTGCTTCTCGCCCTTACCGGTTCGCTCGCACTCGTCGGACCGTCGGGGGCATCGCCCTGGGCGTGGTACGTGGTGGTCGCCGCCGCGGTGGGTGCGACGCTGCGGGCCCGCGTGTGGGATTCCGCGCCCTGCAAGGCATGGCTGCTGAGCCACTCGTACCTGTTGACGGTCGCGCTGTTGGTGACGTTCGCCGCGACGGGCCGGTACGACGCGGCGTGGTGGGCGTTGGTTGCGCTTGCCGCGCTGGTGCTGGTGTGGGTCGTCGTCGCGCTGAATCCGCGCATCGCCGAACCGGAGAGCTACTCGCTGCCGATGCGGCGTCTGGTCGGTTTCGCCGCGGCCGGCGTCGACGCATCGCTGATCCCGGTGATGGCGTATCTGGTCGGACTGTTCACGTGGGTACTCGAATCAGGTGATACGACGCGGGACATCCGCGGCGGCAGCAGTTTTCGCGGTCGCTGCTGCTCGAGTCCACCGGCGGCCGCGGTCGCACCCCCTGCGGTGGACGCGCAGGCGGTGCCGCCGTCCGGCACACCGGGGCCGCCGCAGCCGATGGCGCAGCAGTGGCGATTGCGTTTCCGCGGGTGTGCTGCCCGGCACCGATCCCGGCGCCGTGAACCCGAACCAGTTGGCGCTCAACCTCTCCGAGGCCTGGCAGCACAGCCGCGGTGAGGGCCAGACGGTCGCTGTCATCGACACCGGTGTGCGGCCCGGTCCCCGGCTGCCCAACGTCGAACCGGGCGGCGACTTCGTCGAATCGACCGACGGCCTCACCGACTGCGACGGCCACGGCACGCTCGTCGCAGGGCTGATCGCGGGCCAGCCGGGCGACGACGGCTTCTCCGGCGTTGCCCCGGCCGCCCGCCTGATCTCGATCCGGCAGACGTCGGCGAAGTACTCGCCGCGCACTCCGGGCGAGGACCCCGCCCTGTCCCGGGCGGCGCTCGACGTCACCAGCCTCGCGCGCGCCGTCGTACGCGCCGCCGACCTGGGTGCCCGCGTCATCAACATCTCCGCGGTCACCTGCCTGCCGGCCAACAAGACCATCGACCAGACCGAGCTCGGCGCCGCGCTGAAATACGCTGCCGTGCAGAAGGATGCGGTGATCGTGGCGGCCGCGGGCAACAACCGAGGCGGGATGACGACCGGTTCGGCGTGCGAAGCCAACCCGCTGACCGACCCTGCCCGGCCTGACGATCCGCGCAACTGGGCCGGCGTCACCTCGGTGTCGATACCGTCGTGGTGGCAGCCCTACGTGCTGTCGGTCGGATCGCTGACGCCTGCCGGACTGCCATCGGACTTCACCATGTCCGGGCCGTGGGTGGGCATCGCCGCGCCGGGGGAGAACGTCGTCTCGCTGAGCAACGGTGACGGCGGCGGGCTGGCCAACGGGCTGCCCAACGACCAGCGTGGAGCTGTATCCGATCAGCGGCACCAGCTACGCCGCCGCCTACGTATCCGGCGTTGCGGCGTTGGTGCGCAACAAGTTTCCCGATCTGCGCGCAGATGAAGTGGTGCGCCGCATCACCGCCACCGCCAACGGCGCCGCACGGTCGCCGTCGAACCTGGTGGGTGCGGGCAGCGTCGACCCGGTCGCCGCGCTCACCTGGGATGTGCCCGAGGCACCACGAGCCGACGCCGACGCGGTGAAGCCCGTCGCGGCCCCGCCGCCGCCCGCCCCAGAGGATCCAACGCCTCGGACCGTCGCGTTCGTGGGCACCGGCGCACTCGCGCTGGCGGTGCTGGCCACCGCGGTCGCCAGCGCGTACCGACGAAAGGACAAAGCTTCATGACGGTCCGGATCACGTTGGCCCTGCTGTTCATCGTCCCGGCGGCGATGGCGTATCCATGGTCGTCGACAGGCGGACTGGTGGGTGCTCGGTCTCGCCGTCGCGGCCGTGGTCGTTCTGTTCGCGTGGTGGCGTGGGCTGTTCCTCACCACGATGGTCGGCCGCCGACTCGCGATGTGGGGGCGGCGCAATCGCACTGAGGGTCTGCATCATTCGTCGGCCGATATCACCACCGTACTGCTGCGCATCGACCCGTCAGCGCGGAGTGTGCTGCCGCTGCGGCTGATCGCCGGCATACCTCGACCGCTACGGGATCCGCTGCGACAAGGTCCGCATCACCAGCCGCGACACCGATGACGGGCGTACGACGTGGATCAGTTTGACGCTTGGCGCCGCGGACAACTTGGCGGCGTTGCGAGCGCGCTCACCGCAGATGCCGTTGCGCGACACCGCCGAAGTCGCAGCGCGCCGGCTGGCCGACCATCTGCGCGAGATCGGTTGGGATGCGGCCATCGTCGACACTGCCGTACCGCCAACGGATTCGTCGGCCAAGGAGACCTGGCGCGGCATGCGCGACGAGTCGGGATATGTCGCCGCCTACCGCGTCGCGGTCGGCGACCGGCTGCCCGAAACGCTCGCCGAGGTCTGGGCGCTGCCGTCGCCGGAGACATGGACGGCGCTGGAGATCACCGGAACCGCAACCGATCCGGGCATCACGGTGGTGTGCGCGGTCCGCTCACAGGACAAGCCGAGCGCGGCGCGGCCGGTCGCGGGCCTGACATTGCTGCGAGGCCGCCAGGGTCCTGCGATCGATGCGCTCAATCCGCTGTCGGTGGACCGGCTCGAAGCCAAACCCGTGCCGCTCTCGGTGGATCTGCTGGATGAACTGCAGTGGGCGGCCGGGCGCGCGGCGGCGGTGCCCGTCTAGGAGAACATGAAATCGCGCATGAACCGGGTCATCCGGCGCAGGTAGTCCGGCTGGCTGACGTGCAGGATGTGGTTGCCCGGGAACCAGTGGAAAGCGCAGCGGTCCCAGTGCTCCCACAGCATCTCGGCCTGCTCGGGCGGCGCCAGCCGATCGCCGAGGCCGGTGATGATCAGCCGGCGGTCCTTGGGCACCAGCGGCGGGTAGTTCAGCGGCGAGGGATACATCGTGGCAGCACGAGTCAGTTCGTCGTCGGTGCCGGCGATGAGACTGCGCAACCGAACCACGTGGTTTGCGGGGAACCACTCGTCGACTGTCCTATCCGGTGTCACCACGGGAACGTTCGGAATGACGGCCTGGATGCGGTCGTCGACGCAGGCGATCAGCGCCGAGGTGTAGCCGCCCAGCGACATGCCCGTCAGCGCGACCCGATCGACGCCGGTGAACTCCAGATAGTCGATGAGCGAACGGAAGTCGTGCACGGCCTGCGCCATCGCCTCGGCGAATCCCGCGAAGCCGTGCGCGAAATAGCCGTAACCGCTGAATGGAGAGCCTCTTTCGGCGCGGTGCACCGTGGAAGGGCAACGTGTAGAGCAGCACGTCGTAGCCGGAGCGATAGAACCACGGCAGCGAGAAGAACAAGCCGTTGAACAGGTACGGCGATCCCATGAAGCCGTGGATCACGCACAGCGTGGGGTGCGGCCCGTCGTCGTGAACCCAGTGCTGAGCGCGCACGACGTTGTTGCGCACATACCCACGACACTGGTCGCGCAGCGCCGGGTTGACCGCCTCGAAGCTGCTGTTGAACCGGATGTTGTGCACGCGGCCCTTGGCCATCCATTCGGCGACCGGATTGGCCGGGCGCGACGAGACCCGCGGCACGTCCGTCGGCGCCGGGAATGACAGCGTCGGGATCCTGCGCCTTGGCCAGTTCGGCGTAGAAGCGCAGATGGTCGCGCTCGGCGCGCGACTCGGACCGGCGCAGCGCAGCACCGAGCACCGTCGGCACCATCGTGGCACTCAGCAGCGAGGCGATCGCGGTGCGCAGTCGCGATGTCGGCGACGGCCGAGGAGTCGACGATGAGCCGTTGACGCAGCGTGAGGTCGACGCGGCGGGGCAGCCCACGGGCGCTGGCGTCGGCACCGGGAACGTCGGGAACCGGGATCGGCGGATCCACCGGGGCGGCGTCGAGCTGTCCACGTCCGCATGGTAACCGGACGGTCACGCCAAGCGGTAAACCGTCGATCCGCCGATCGTCGTGGCGGGATAGTGCGCGGCGACCCAATCGGCGATCTCGCGGGTGTGCGATGCGCTGTGATTGGGCCCGCGGATGACCTCGCCGTGGATGGCCGGAGCGATTCGGCCGCGCCTGCCTCGACGTAGTACGAGACCTTGCCTGCGTGCACGTCGTCGATGAACTGCTGCAGCGTGGGCACCGGGTCACCGCTCCAGCCGCCGACCGCCATCACCGATGTGCCGGAGGCGATTTCCAGCGCGGCCGCGGACTGCGAACCGTTCGTTGCCGCCGACCACGGTGTGTGCGTGGCCGCGAGCAGGCCGGCGAGCTCGGCGTTGGTGGCTTCGTCGTTCATCCAGCCGCCGGTCACCTTCGACGCCCGGAGCGCGGTCGGTATCGATCCGTGGTGCGGGGTCGCGGCGGTCACGATGGAAAACGTTGTGGTGCCTGCCAATCCGGCCAGCATGCCGACGGCGAGCGCGATGCCGATCGGCGCGCCGCGGGGCAACAAGGACGCCGAGGGCGCCGATGACCGCGAGCCCGACGACCAGCCGTGGCAGCACGTCGGGATCGAAGTTGTTGCGGTGCAGCAACACTGCCGACGGACGCGGCGGCCAGCGCGATCATCGCACCGAGCGCGAAACGGCCGTCCCAGCCGGACCGGCGCCGCCACGCCCACAGGCCGCACGATGCCGACCAGCGCGGCGATCGCCGGAGCCAGCGCGACGGTGTAGTACGGGTGGACCACCCCGCCCATGTAGCTGAACACCAGACCGGTCACCACCAGCCAGCTGCCCCAGATCACCAAGGCGCACAACTCGCCTCGGCTCAGTAGCCGGCGCGCGGCGAGATACACCCCGAACGCGAGTGCGAACAGAGCGACCGGGAGCAGCCATGAGATCTCGTTGCCCATCTCGCGCGGTGAACAGCCGGTGCAGACCGGCGCGGCCGCTCGAATGCGGCCAGACCGGAGCCGCCACCGACGCCGAGCCGATGCCCTCGCGGTGGTGGCCGAGTGATGCGGTTGATCCCGTTGTAGCCCAAAGCCAGATCCAGCACGGTGTTGTCGGTCGAGCCGCCGATGTAGGGCCGCATGCTCGCCGGCACCAACTGCACCGCCAGCACCCACCAACCGGCGGCGGCGATCAGCGCGGCCAGGCGCAGCGAGCAGATGAAGTAACCGCTTGGCCCACGTCGTCGGCGCCAAAAAGCAGATAGGCCAGGGCGAAACCGGGCAGCACGAGGAAGCCCTGCAGCATCTTGGTCAGAAACGCCAGCCCCATGACCACACCGACCAGCGCCAGCCATCGCCATGACGCTGTCGACACCGCGCGCATCAGGCAGTAGGCCGCGGCGGTCATCAGCAGCACCAGCAGGGCGTCGGGGTTGTTGAAGCGGAACATCAACGCCGCCGCGGGCGTACACGCCAGCACCACGCCGGCGAGCAGTCCGGCGGCCGCGCCGTGGAGGAGTCGGCGAACGCACGTCGCACCGTGAAGTACAGCAGCGCGACGGCCGCCACACCCATCAGCGCCTGCGGCACCAGCACCGACCAGCTGTTCATCCCGAACAACCGCACCGACAGCCCGGTCACCCACAGCGAGGCGGGCGGCTTGTCGACGGTGATGAAGTCATGCGCGTCGAGCGACCCGAAGAACCACGCCGACCAACTCTGCGAGCCGGCCTGTGCGGCAGCGGCGTAGAAGTCGTTGCCGTAGCCGTTGGCCGACAGGTTCCACAGGTACAGGACGGCGGTCGCCACCAGCAGCGCGCCCACCGCCCACCGCTCGCGGGTGGACAGTCACGACGCCTACCGTGCCGTTCGTTGCTGGGCGACAGGCTGTGCCGCAGCTGCGAACTGGCTGTGGGTCCGGGGGTTGGTGGGACACTGGCGTCATGTGGAATCCCGACGTCTACTTGGCCTTCGCCGATCACCGCGGCCGTCCGTTCTTCGACCTGCTGTCGCGGGTCGGTGCCGAAAAGCCGCGCCGGGTGGTCGACCTCGGCTGCGGGCCCGGCAACCTCACCGTCACGCTGGCGCAGCGCTGGCCGGACGCCGTCGTCGAGGCTTGGGACAGCTCACCGGAGATGGTGGATGCGGCCCGCGAACGTGGCGTCGACGCGCAGGTCGGTGACGTGCGGGAGTGGACGCCGCAGCCCGACACCGAAGTCGTGGTGAGCAACGCCACCCTGCAGTGGGTGCCCGAGCATGCCGAGCTGCTGGTGCGATGGGCCGGCCAGTTGGCCGCCGGCTCGTGGATCGCCATGCAGGTGCCGGGGAACTTCGACGCCCCGTCGCATCGGCCGTCCGTGAGCTGGCCCGCCGAGAGCAGTGGTCAGAGCCGTTGCGGGACTTCCCGTTTCGGGAGGGACAGGTGGATTCGCCCGTCGGGATATGCGGACCTTCTCACCGACGCCGGGCTGCACCGTCGACGCGTGGGAGACCACGTACATCCACGAGCTGACCGGGGAAAATCCGGTGCTGGAGTGGATCACCGGCACGGCGCTGCGGCCGGTCAGGAGCCGGCTCACCGAACAGCAGTGGCAGCAGTTCCGCCAAGAGTTGATCCCGATGCTGGACGCGGCGTACCCGGCGCGACCCGACGGCAAGACCTTCTTTCCCGTTCCGCCGGATATTCGTTGTGGCTCAGGTGGTTTGATCTCTAGTACTTCGCGTCCTGTCGTTACGCGTGTCGGCCGACCGTGCGGATGCCGGCGACGCTCGAGCCGGTTTTCGAGTCGGGCTGCGTGGAGTGGTTCTGGGGCCAGGCGTTGCGCGTTGCCACGCCGCTGAGGGGCATGACAATTCCTCGACACCAACGATGACGACTCGATCCGGTGCGCGGTCGACGCGCTATCACGGGGTTCTGACATCGGGCGGCCTATCGCTGGCGCTGGGGGTTGGTTATCCCCAGTCGCGTTTTCATCCACAGGTCGGGTTCTCGGGACGGTTTCGGGTCACTGGCCCGTCGGTGGGCGCGCATAGCTTCGGTCACATGTTCGATGGTGTGTTGCCCGAGATCGCCGACCTGGCCGCGTTGGATGCCGCCGGGTTGGTGGATGCCGCCGCGGGTTGGTCGCGGGCCGAGAACGCGGCGTGTGCGCGCAAGCTGGCGGTGCTGGCCGAGATGTTCACCCGCCGCACCGGGTTGGCCGACGACGAACGTGACGGCTGGTGGCTCGACCCCGAAGCCGCGGTGTCGGCGGAGTTGGGCGCCGCGCTGGATGTGTCGCGCTCGTTGGCGTTGGCGCAAACGCATCGCGGGCTGGCCCTGCGCGAGCGGCTACCGCAGGTGGCGGCGCTGTTTGAGGCGGGGTTGATCAGTGACCTGTTGGTACGCGCGATCGTGTATCGCACCGCCCTGATCCTCGACGCCGAGGCGATGGCCGCCGTGGACGCCGAATTGGCGGATCGGGTGCGCCGGTGGGGGGCGTTGTCGATCACCAAAACCGAAGACGCCATCGACGCGCTGGTGGAGCGCCACGACCCCGCCGCGTTGCGCCGTGCCCGGGCCGCGGTGTCGCAGCGCACGGTGGAGTTCGGCTCCCCGGCGGATCCGGCCGGGATCACCAGCATGTGGGCGCGGCTCTACGCCCCGGATGCGGCGTTGATCGAGGCGCGGGTCGAGGAGATGGCCCGCTCGGTGTGTGAGGCCGATCCGCGCACCCTGCCCGAGCGGCGCGCCGACGCCCTGACCGCGCTGGCCGCCGGCGCCGAACTGGCCTGCGCCTGCGGCACCACGGACTGCCCCGCCGCCGGACGCCCCGCACCCCCAAAAAACGCGGTGGTCCATGTGATCGCCGACCCCGCCACCCTCACCGCCGCCCAGACCCAAGGACCCACATCCGACACCTCACCACCGCCAGCCCACCCCGACGAGTCCGCCGACCCTGTTGAGCGCGGCGGCGAGCCGGTTGAACCTGCCGGGTCCAGTGACGCCGCCGCCGAGTCGGTGGAGCCCGTTGGTGAGTCGGTCGCGCCGGCTGCACCCTTCGATCGCGGTGAGCCGGCCGCGGCCAGCCACACCGATGTGCCTGCGGCGTTGCGGCCGGCCCCGGCGCCGTCGATGGCGCCGACTGCGCAGTGGGAACCCGTCATCGGGCGAGCGGTTATCGGGCCGACGGCCGACCCGGCCGCGGAATCGCTGCCGATCATCCCGTTGGCCCAGTGCCAGCCGGGCATCGCGCTGCCGGTCATCAACGGGTCGAATCTGAAGGTCGGCGCACCGGTGACGCCCTGCCCGGCGCCGTCGTGCCTGGTGCCCCCGTGCCCGGGGCCGCCGGCGTTCGTCATCGGTGGCGGGATCCTGCCCGCAGCATTGTTGGCCGGGGTGTTGGAGCGGGCCACGATCCGCCAGGTGCGCCATCCCGGCATCGACGCCCCACCCGAACCCCGCTACACCCCCTCGCGGGCACTATCGGATTTTGTGCGCTGCCGCGACTTGACGTGTCGGTGGCCGGGCTGCGATAAGCCGCGTATCATTGCGACCTCGACCACACCGTTCCGTACCCGGTGGGGCCGACTCATGCGTCAAACATGAAGTGTTACTGCCGGTTTCATCATTTGCTGAAAACGTTCTACGTCGGGCAGGGTGGTTGGCGCGAGCGTCAACTGCCCGACGGAACGCTGATCCTCACTGCCCCAACCGGACACACCTACACCACCCACCCCGGCAGCAAGCTGCTGTTCCCCGCCCTGTGCGCGCCGACCGGCGAACTGTGGCGCCCCGGACACGAACCCGTCGTCGAACCCAGCGCCGGGCGCGGGGCGATGATGCCCAAACGCCGACGCCCCCGCGAATACTACCGACAACGCGCCATCGAAGCCGAACGCCGACTCAACGACGAATACGTCGCCGAACGCAACAAACCACCACCCTTCTAGGTGCTCGCCTACCTCCCAAGCTTTTTCGCACGCCCAAGACGTTTCGCAAGTCTAAGGGTGGTACGGCACGCCGACCGCGCGGAACACGTATTCGGGCGGCACGTCGAAGGCCAGCGACCGGCGGGGCAGCCGCATCAACACGTCCGTCGGAATCGCGTCCTTGTAGTGCAGCGACAGCTGCCCCGTGCACCGCGGGTCCACCTCGTTGATGTTGACATCCAACAGCAGACCGCTCTCGGAGAGGTCGGCTTTCACCGTGCCCTCCTGCGGTGCATCCCAGCGCTGATCTATGGTGCGTCCCGCCAACTTTGGCATCGTCGACAACGTGGCGAGCACCCGCTGATTGGTCAGCACCAACGAACCGACATAGCTGGCGATGTTTCCCGACGACCGCTTACCTGGAATCCTCCCGCTGAACCGGCGGGTCACCGACACGTACTCGGCCAGGTGGATGATGCCCTCGGCCTCAACCTCGGCGCGGATCTCGTCGGGAAGCTTGCCGATGCGGAGCAGCTTGCGCAGAAACACGCGCCATGGCCAGTCACCCTAACGGCACCGCCACGTCGGGTGGTACTGCTATTGAGGTGACACCGCACAAGGCCTGGCTGCTCGTGGTCGGCAGCGGTCGCGCTGTCGCGGTGTACACGCTGATGTGGATCGGCTTTGTGCTGCAGTGGAACTGGCTGACCGACCATCGACTCGTCCGTACTGGACACGCTGCATCGCTACGGCGTCGCGCACCCCAGCTGGGTGACGTCGCATGGAACGTGTTCTGCACCGTGCTCGGCCCGACCGCCTTCCGGCTGCTGGCCCTGGTCGTGATCATCGTGGCGCTGGTCGGCGCAATCTGCGCGTCGCCCTGTTCCTCGTGATCAGCGTGGAACTCAGCGGACTCGTCATCGAAATCGCCAAGCTGGCTGCCGACCGTCCGCGTCCCGCCACCGCGCTGGTGTCCGCGCCCGTCGACGGCGTTTCCGTCCGGCCACGCCGTCGGCGTGATGGTCGGCGTGCTGGCTCTGCTGACCGTGCTTCTACCCGTTGTGCGCGCACCGCTGCGCGCCTGGCTCATCGCCCTGGGTGCGGTGGTGGTCATTGCGGTCGGTGTCGGCCGCGTCGTGCTCAACGTCCACCACCCATCCGATGTGATTGCCGGATGGGCGCTTGGGCTACGCGTATTTCGTCGCTTGCCTGTTGATGGTGCCTCCCACGCGGCCCGTCACGGTAACGGACGAAACACCGGCAGCGCCCGGTACTGCACGCTGAAACTGGCCTCGCTGCATTCGGTCCCGACCTCGCCGTCGTGGGCCAGCACCGTCGGCCCGTCGACCGCCTTGAGGCTGAACTCCGGCACCCGCAACTCGTGATACAGCGGGCTGCGCTCCAGCCTTCCCAGCACGAGCGCCGCCAGGATTCGCAGAGCTGCTGAACCTGCCGCCGGTCTCCAGAATCCGGACGTCGAGCAGGCCATCGTCCATCCGCGTCCGCCGCGACGGCGCGAATTCCCGATGGCAGATACGTCGAATTGCCCAAGAAGAACAGCGAGGTCTGCAGGTTCTTGTTGTCGTAGGCGATGCGCACCGGCTCGTCGCGCGCGCAGCGTGTGGAACATCGCGTATATGCCCGGCCAGCGGCTTGCCGATCTTGTGCTCCAACTTCTCGCGGGTCTGCACGAACTTCGGGTAGGCGCCGATGCTCGCGGTATTGACCACCATGCGGCCCTCATTGTCGCCCTGATTGAGGCGGACCAGGTCGACGCACGAGACGCTGCCCGCGTCGGATCGCATCGACCGTCTTGGCCACGCTGTCGCAGCCGATGTCCTTCGCGAAATGGTTGAACGTGCCACAGGGAAACACCGCGAGCGGAACCCCGGCCTGAACCGCGATACGCGGCCGCGCAGGACACCGTCCCGTCCCCGCCCCCGACCGCGAGCACCTCCGCCCGCTTCGGCCGCCGCCGCCAGCACCTCCTCGAATCGTCATCCTGGCGACCGAGCTCGACAATCTCAGCCCGCGGCAATGCTTCTCGCACTTCGTCGACGACACGAGCCCCGTACCGCCGCCGGATGCAGGATTGATCACCAAGACGACGCCCGCACCGTCCGGACGTTCGGGCGTATCCACCCGAAGGGGTTCCGCGGTGGGCAGCTTCGTCACCTGAATCGGCGGCACGATCCGGGCGCCGAGCACCGCGATCCCGGCCCCGATACCGAAACCGGCGAACACATCCCCGGGATAGTGCGCACCCGTCGCGACCCGTGACATCCCGACCAAGCCGGCCAGCAGTGCCAGCCCCAGACCCAGCGGCGGACTTTCCAGTCCGACCCCGACCGCGAATGCCGCCGCACTCGCCGAATGACCCGATGGCAGCGAATTCGACGTCGGTTATCGATGCGACCGCCGGTCCAGCGGCACCGTGAGGCGGTTCGGCCTGGGCCGTCGCCACACCTGCTTGGCCACTTGGTTGGTGAAAAGGCTGGTCATGGCCAGGCTGAGCACGCCGCGAGTCGCGCCACGCCGCGCGCGCGGACCTCCGATCGCCACGAGCGCCGCGGCGATCGCCAGCCACAGCTTGGAATGGTCGGCTGCCCGGGTCAGTCTGGGCATTGTGGCGTCGAGCAACGGGCTGGGCGACTCCGCGATGGCTTCGAACACCTCGCGGTCGAGGGTGCCCAGGCCCTGGCCGATCTGCCGGATGCCGTGCAGGCGTCTCATCGGCAGCAAGTCCATGACGTCCAACTTATCCGGCCGGAGCCCTTGACAAGATAAACTTGTCAAGGGAGACGATGGGGACATGCTCGACGTCGAGGTCATCGCGATCCGGCCGCGGCGGTCAGCGCGCTCGATCCCATCCGGAGCCGGCTGCTCGCCGAACTGAGCGAGCCGGCATCGGCCGCCGCGCTCGCATCGCGGGTCGGCATCACGCGGCAGAAGGTGAACTACCACCTGCGCGCGCTCGAAGACCACCAACTCGTCGACGGAAGCCGGCGAACGCCAATGGGGCGGGCTCAAGGAGCGCCTCCTCGTCGCCACCGCGGCCTCCTATGTCGTCTCGCCCGGCGCGCTGGGACCCGCCGCGGCCGACCCCGGTCGCGCCAACGACCGGCTCGTCCGCGAGCTACCTGATCGCACTCGCCGCACGCGCCGTCCGCGAGGTCGGCGAACTCTGGGCGGTCGCCCGCAAGAAGAACAAGCGGCTGGCGACCCTGTCCATCGACACCGCCATCCGATTCCGATCTCCCGCCGACCGGGCGGCATTCACGCAGGAACTGTCCGACGCGGTCACCTCGTTGGTCGCTCGTTATCACGATGAATCCGATCCCCATGGCCGTAGCTACCGATTGGTGGTCGCGGCCTATCCGAAGCCGAAGGAGGACGCGTAAATGCCAGTGAAGAAAGACGATTCCGGCCGCCGCTGGGTCGAGATGGAGTTCCTCGTACCGGGCACACCCGAACAGGTGTGGCACGCCATCGCGACCGGTCCCGGCATGAGCCGCCTGGTTCACCCCGACGACGGTCGACGAACGTGTCGGTGGCGCAATCACATTCGACTTCGGCGACAGCTGCGGGACCCACGCTCGGCGACCGTCACCGCATGGGAACCGCCGACACCGCTTGGAGTACGAGGAGCGTGATTGGAGCGGCAACGCGCCTGTGCCCGGACCCCTGGCCACCGAGATCACCGTCACCGGCCGCTCAGGGGACCGCTGTGTGATCCGCATGGTGCACAGTCTGTTCACCGAGAAGGACGACTGGGACGACGAGCTGGAAGGATTCGAATCCGGTTGGCCGGGATTCTTCGAGGTGCTCCGCGTCTACCTCGCGCACTTTGCCGGCCAGCCCGCGGCGATAATGCACGCGGCCGCAAGCCGTCATGGCGACGAAGCCGAAGTGTGGTCGGCGCTCACCGCGTCGCTGAGTCTCGCCGGCGCCAATGCCGGCGAGCGTCGCGTCAGCCCCGGCCGATGCGCCGCGAATCTGGCCGGCGTGGTGCGAGCTCGTCCATCAGGATTCGAACTCGCGGCACTGATGGTGCGGCTCGACGAGCCCGGCGAGCGGTATCGCGGTGATCGGCAGCTACCCGCTCGGCGACGAGTGGCGCGCGCATCGGCCAGCATCTACTTCTACGGCCCCAACGCCGCCGACACCGCCGCCGCGCGAACAGACGAAATGGTCGCCGTGGCTGCGTGGCGTCCTCGAAGGCGAACGCGTCGCGCCTTAGCATGGGCGGGTGCGCCGACTGCTGGTCCTCCTGTGCGCGGCAGTGCTCTCTCTTGCCGCGGCGCCCGTCGGCCACGCCGAGTTCACTCCGTGGTTCGCCCCCTCGGTCGGCAACGCCACCCAGGTGATTTCCGTTGTCGGCGTTGGTGGTTCGTCGGCGAAGATCGACGTCTGGGAGCGCACCGCGGCCGGCTGGCAGCCGGTCGCGCGTCGGCATTCCTGCGTTCGTCGGCGCCAACGGCATGGCCCCGGAAACCCATGACGGCGAGATGAAGACGCCGATGGGCATCTTCACGCTGGACTTCGCGTTCGGCACCGCCCCGAACCCCGGCGGCGGCCTGCAGTACGTCCAGGTCGGACCCGACCACTGGTGGGACGGCGACATGAAGAGCCCGACCTACAACACCATGCAGGTGTGCAAGAAGGCGCAGTGCCCGTTCAACACCGATCCCGCCAGCGGCACCGAGAACCTCGAGATCCCGCAGTACGTGCACGCGGTGGTGATGGGCGTCAACAAGGCCCGGGTGCCGGGCAACGGCGGCGCCTTCTTCCTGCATGCCACCGACGGCGGGCCGACCGCCGGTTGCGTGGCGATCGACGACGGCAAGCTGGTCGAGATCATGCGCTGGCTACGGCCAGGCGCGCTGATCGCGATCACACAGTAGTACATCAGATGTTAAGCGCGCGACCGGCTTTCACCTTGAAGTTGAGGTTCTCCGTCGACATCGACGCGTCGTAGGTGCGGTCGTAGCCGGTCTCGCTGATCTTCCAGCCGTCGGCGGTCCGCCGGTACCGGTCGTGGTAGAAGCCGGCACCGATCAGCATGAAGTTGAAGTCGGGCGCGATCACCCGGTCCTGCAGATACCAGATGGCCGACGCCTCGTCGCCGTCGACCGTGATCTCGGGGTGGGTGACGCGGTGCTCGGTGAGGACCTCCGGTCCCAGCGACGTACGCATGAACGTCACCAACTCGTCGCGGTTGGTGAAGTGGTGCTCTTCGCCGATCGACTCGCCGTACCTGCCGATCACGTCCTCCGTCAGCGTGTCGGCGAAGTCGTCCCAGTGCTTGGTGTCGAGCGCACGCAGGTACCGGTACTTGACTTGTTCGATCTCGTCGATGTCACCCATGGCCGACATTGCAACACAGCGTGGGCTTTGCCGCATAGAGTCCGACCATGAAATTCATTGACGGCTACGTCAGATCCCCCTTCGCCGGGATCGCGCCGTGGGTGTTGATGGGGGTGGTGTCCGGGCCGGGCCGGTTCGAGGAGGCCGCCTCAGCCGCATTGGGTTTGGCGCTGCTGACGCTGTGGGTGGGGTCTCGCCGCGGTGTGCCCGTGCATCTGCTCGAGGTGTTCACCGTCGTCTACTTCGGTGTCCTGGCCGTCCTCGGGCTGGTCGCGCCGGAGCGCACCATCGAGTGGCTGGAGCTGTGGGCCGGCGAGCTGAGCAATATCGCACTGGCCGCGTTCGCCATCGTCACCCTGCTGATCCGCAGGCCGTTCACGCTGGCCTACGCCAAGGACACCACGCCGCGCGAGCACTGGGACAGCCCGTTGTTCCTGCGGATCAACTACATGATCTCCGCGGTGTGGGCGGGCGCGTTCCTGGTCTCGGCCATCGTCGGCGCGTACGGGGATGCGGTGCTGCGCGACAACGACAACTTCTGGACCGCGTGGATCGTGCCGCTGGCGGCGGTGATCTTCGCCGGCGCGTTCACCGAGTTCTACCCCGACTACGCGAGCGGTGAGTCGACGTCGGTGGCGCGGATCTTCGACTGGCTGCCACCGTTCGTGATGGTCACCGGCATCGTCGGGATGGGTCTCGGACGCGGTGCCCGATGCCGTCGCGATCACGCTGATCGTCGTCGGCAGTCGTCGGCTCCGCGGCGATGCGCCGCTTCTTTCCGTCGGACGGAACCTACCGAGCCGCAGTGAGATTACGCGTCGCCGGCCCCTCCAGCAGGGTGCCGTCGGGCGCGAAGCGTGACCCGTGCAGCGGGCACTCCCACGCCTCGTCGGCGTCGTTCCAGTTGACGATGCCCGCCCAGGTGCGGGCACACCGGCGACACACAGTGCTCGACACCGTCCACGATGCTGCGCGCCTCCAGATGCCAAGGCGGACCGCTGACCACGCCGCCGTCGTCCGACGGCCTGCCACCGGCGGTGCATCACCGGCGTGATCCAGCCCTTGGCCAGATTCAGACCCGACCTCCAGATTGAGCTGCATCGCGGTCGGAATGCCCGACAGCTCGTGCGGGCTCCAGCTCGCGAACGCGTCCGCCCAGTCCATCCGGCCACCGAGAATGCGGCTCGACAACGCCAGCGCCGCGGCGGTGCCGTTCGTCATGCCCCACTTGTCGAAACCCGTTGCGACGAAAATCTTGTCGTTACCCGGCAGGATGGGCCCGACGTAGGGCAGGTCGTCGGTCGGCGTGTAGTCCTGCGCCGACCAGTAATGGGTCTGCATCGCGCCCGGGTAGTGTTGGCGCGCCCACGCCGCCAGCTCCTGCACCGACGACGACGGGCTCTTCTCGCGTCCCACAGGGTGGCCCGCGCCGCCGACGATCAGCCGATCGCCGTCGGCCGTCGGCGCATAACGCACCGATCGGGTGGGGGAGTCGGCCGAGATGTACATGCCGCGGGTGATGTTCCCCGGCACCTTGTAGGCCATGCAGTACGAGCGGCTCGGCTTGAGCCGCGCGAAGAAGCCGCCGCGGTCCAGGATCGGAATTCCCGTCGCCAGCACGCATTGCTTTGCGTTGACGCTCGAATTCGTCGCCGTCGACGGTGCGCACATGCAGGGCAAGGCCGTCGCCCTCGCCCGAAACCTTTTGCACCCGAACGCCTTGCGCGAACCGGCCGCCCCGCTCGTCCAGTTCGACGATCAGGCTGTCCAGGAACGGCATCGGATCGAACTGCGCCTGCTCGGCCAGTCGGACGCCGCCGTGGAACGGGAACGGCACCTCGGCGCCGTCGACCCAGTCGGCCTCGAGCCCGGCGGCTGTGCACGCCTCGTACTCCTGGCTGTGCCTTCGCGACGCCGTCGTCGGACTGGGCGTAGGTGTAGGCGTCTTCGCGCTGCACCGAAAGGCCATGGGACTCGCAGTGCTGGACCAACCACTGCTGGCCTTCGCGGTTGCCCTCGACGTACTCCCGCGCCACCTTCGGGCCGTGCTTGCCGACGATCTTCGACAGCTTCGTGCCCTGCAAAAGGCTGATTTTCGCGGTCGTGTTGCCGGTCGCGCCGGCATCCCGCGGAATGCGCCTCCAGCACCAGCACGTCCTTGCCGGCCCGGGCCAGCAATACGGCGGTTATCAGCCCCGTCAGCCCCGCGCCGACCACCGCAACGTCGGCCGAGCGGTCCGCCTCTACCAGCGGATTCGGCGGAATCGGCCGGTCTACTCGATCGGCTAGCCACAGTGATGTCATGGCATGGCTGTACCCAGCCAAGCAAGGACGAAACCCGTTGCTGTGCAATACCCAAAACCCTGATGGCCGAACGCCGTTCGACCAGCCTCGTCACGGAGTGTCTAACGGGATTAGCCGGATGCGGGCGGCTATCGTGTGGTCCGTTATGAGCGACCCGTTGGGGTTGTCGATCGGGACGACCAACCTGGTCGCGGCCCGTGTCGGCAATCAACCGGTGATACGGCGTTCGGTATTGACCCTGCCGGCGTCGGGCCTCACCATGAGCGGCTTCGTGGAGCGGGTCGGCGATGCCGGTCCCGCTGGTGGCCGCCGACGGGTCGTCGTATCGCGGCGAGCAATTGCTGGTCGAGGCGCTCGACGTGATGGTCAGCATCACCGGCGGCCAGCCGGCCGCGGACATCGCGATCGCGGTGCCCGCGCATTGGGGCATGCCGACGCTGCGGGCACTGCGCATGCGACGCCCTACCGCTGGCCCCAACGGCATGCCGCCCGGCTGGTCTCCGACGCCGTCGCCGTCGCTGACCGCGCTGAACGCCAATCCCGGACTGAGCCTCGCAGGGCGTCGTGGCCCTGCTGGACTTCGGCGGTAGCGGCACCAGCATCACCCTTGCCGACGCCGCGTCGGCCTTCGAGCCGATCGATGAGACCACCCGCTACACCGAGTTCTCCGGCGACCAGATCGATCAGGCGCTGCTCAGCCATGTGCTGGTAGACATCGCCGACGCCGGTGGTGTCGACCCGGCCGGCACGGCCGCGGTCGGATCGCTGGCCCGGCTGCGCGAGGAGTGCCGTCACGCCAAGGAGCGGCTGTCGGCGGAGACGGTCACCGAACTCACCGTCGAGCTGCCCGGACACCGGTCCGGGATCCGGCTGACGCGCACCGAACTCGAGAGCCTGATCGCAGACCCGCTGGCCGGCGTGCTCGGCGAGCTGGAAAATGCGTTGGAACGCAACGGAATTGGCTGGGCGAACGTCGCTGCGGTGGTCACCGTGGGTGGCGGCGCCAGCATTCCGCTGATCACCCAGCGGCTTTCGGAGCACTCGCAGGGCGCCGGTGGTGACGACCCCGCAGCCGGCCCTGGACGCCGCGGTGGGCGCCGCGCTGTTCGCGGCGTACGGTTCGGCCGCCGAGGCCGAGACCGGGGTGGCGCCCGTGGTTGCCGGTCGACGTCGCGACCGGCGGACGCGCCGGGCTCGGCGACATTCCGCGCGTTGGCGTGGTCGCAGGACGACGACAGCGCCGATGAACCCGTGCCGTACACCGGTGAGGACTTCTACGACACCGAGGTGACCTCGGCGCGGCCGCCGGTGCAGTACGTGCCGCCGACGGGCCCGATCGACGAGCCGCGCACCTGGCAGCGGCTGCCGCAGTTGGTGTTCGGCCTGGCCGCGGTGGTGGCGCTGGTCGCCGTCGGCGGTGTGGCGATCGCACTGACGAGCGCGACCAACAGCACGCCGGTCACCGAGCGGCCCAGCACGGCCTCGTCGGCGCCACCGCACCAGCGCCGAGTCGCCGCCGCCGGCGAGCCCGCCGCGTGGAGACCGTCACGGTCACCAGCGAGCCGCCGCCACCCCCGCCGCCCCCGCCGCCCACGACGACGGTCGCGCCCGTGACGACGACCACGACGGTGCCGACCACCACCACCACCACGACCACGACGACAACCACTACGACGACCACCACGACCACAACAACAACGACCACGACACCGACGACGACCACCACCACCACAACCACCACGCCGACGACGACGCCCATGACGACGACTTACATCAATGTGCCGTTCGTTCCGGTGCCGATTCCAATTCAGGTGCCGCAGAACCAGTTTCCGCAGAACCCGTATCCGGCTCCGCAGGCCCCGCCGTTCCCCCAGGCCCCGCCGTTCGGCTAGGCCACGTTTCGGGGATGGTGGCAGGCGGCCACGTGCCCCGAATCGTGCTCGAGCAGCGCCGGCTCGTCCGTCGTGCAGATATCGGTGGCCCACGGGCACCGGGTGTGGAAACTGCACCCCGGCGGCGGGTCGATCGGGCTTGGCACGTCACCCTCGAGCACCAGCCGCTCGCGCGCGGCGTTGAGCTTGGGATCCGGGATCGGCACCGCCGACAGCAGCGCATTCGAGTACGGGTGGATGGGTTTGCGGTAGAGCTGCTCGGTGCCCGAGTTCTCGACGATCTTGCCCAGGTACATCACCGCGACCCGGTCCGAGACGTGGCGGACGACGCCGAGGTCGTGGGCCACGAATAGATACGACAGACCGAAGTCGTCCTGAAGTTCCTTGAGCAGGTTGATGATCTGGGCTTGCACGGACACGTCGAGCGCGGACACCGGCTCGTCGGCGACGATCAACTTCGGTTGCAGCGCAAGGGCTCTCGCGATGCCGATGCGCTGGCGCTGCCCGCCGGAGAACTCGTGAGGGTAGCGGTTGTAGTGCTCGGGGTTCAGGCCGACACGGTCGAGCAGATCCTGCACACGCCGCTTCACCTCGGCGCCCTTGGCCAGCTGATGCAGCTCCAGCGGGTCGCCGACGATCTGGCCCACCCGCTTGCGCGGGTTCAGCGAGGCGAACGGGTCCTGGAAGATCATCTGCACTTGACGGCGCAGCGGCCGCAGGTCGCGTCGCGAGCGGCCCACGAGTTCCTCGCCGAGGAACCGCACCGACCCCGACGTCGGCTGCGTCAGCTGCAGGATGGCCCGGCACAGCGTCGACTTGCCGCAACCGGATTCCCCGACCAGCCCAAGCGTCTCGCCCTCGTTCAGCGTCAGGCTGACACCGTCCACCGCGCGCACCCGGGCGACCTCGCGGTCGATCACGATTCCCGACTTGATCGGGAAGTGCTTGACCAGGTCGGTGACCTCCAGCAGCGTCACCGGGCCGCCTTCTTCTCGAGCGGATCGAGCCAGCACCGGTCGAGGTGCGTGCCGCCCGCGCGCGGTTCGAGCGGCGGCAGCTCGCTGCATTTGTCGAAGACATGCGGACAGCGGGGCGCGAAGCGACAGCCCGATGGCGGATTCAGCAGCGACGGGGGCTGCCCCTTGATCTGGGACAGCCGCCCGCTGCGTGGCTGGTCCAGCCGGGTGAGCGAACCCAGCAGGCCCCAGGTGTAGGGGTGCTGCGGGTCGTAGAAGATCTCGTCGAGCGTCGCGTTCTCGACGATCTGGCCCGCGTACATGACCACGACGCGATCGGCGATCTCGGCGACCACCCCGAGGTCGTGGGTGATCAGGATGACGGCCAGGTCGCGGTCGCGGTTGAGCTGATCGATCAGCCGCAGGATCTGCGCCTGGACGGTGACGTCGAGCGCGGTGGTCGGCTCGTCGGCGATCAGCACCTTCGGCTCCAGCGAGAGCGCCATCGCGATCATGACGCGCTGGCGCATCCCGCCGGAGAACTCGTGAGGGTAACTGCGCAGCCGGCGTTCGGGGTTGGGGATACCCACCGAAGCGCAACAATTCGACCGCACGGTCTCGAGCCTCGCGTCTTGGAGACGTCGCGGTGCGCGTGGATCATTTCCGTGATCTGATCGCCGACGCGGTAGACGGGGTTCAGCGAGCTCATCGGGTCCTGGAACACCATCGCGATCTCTTCGCCGCGGACGTCGCGAAGCTGGTCGTCGTCCAGGCCGTTGAGCTCCCGGTCGCGATATGTGACGGATCCGGTGATCCTGGCGTTCGGCGCCCGGGTCAGGCCGGTAATCGTTTGGGCGGTAACGCTTTTACCGGAGCCGGACTCGCCGACAATGGCCAGTACCTCGCCGGCGCGCAAGGTCGAACGACACTCCGTCGACCGCCTGAACCAGACCGTCCTCGGTGGCGAAGCCGACCCGAAGATCGTCGACCCGCAGCAGTGCGCTCACGTCGGGGCCGCCTCTCCGAGCCGGATACGCGGATCCAGCAAGGCGTAGAGGACGTCCACAACGGTGTTCAGCAGCACGATGAAGAACGCGCCGAACATCGTTATCGCCATCAACGGGGGTAGGTCGAGACTGCCGATCGACTCGCCCGCGTAGAGGCCGACTCCGTTGATGTTGTAGACGGTTTCGGTGAGGATGGCGCCGCCGCCGACCACCATGCCGAAGTCCAGGCCGAACAGCGTGACGATCGGGATCATCGAATTGCGTAGCACGTGGCGAATCCGGACCTGCCGCTCGCTGATGCCCTTGGCGCGGGCGGTGCGCACGTAGTCCTCGTTCATCGCGTCGAGCATGTTGGAGCGCAGCACGCGGCTGTAGAAGCCGATGAACAGAACGGCGAGCGTGAACCACGGCAGGATCAAGTGATACGCCCACTGCGCCGGGTTCTCGGTCAGCGGCACATAGCTGCTCGTCGGGAACAGTTCCACCTTGAACGTGAGGTAGTAGAGCAGGATCGCGGCCAGCCAGAAAACGGGCATCGAAATCCCCACCAGCGAAAGGATTGTCAGCGCCCGGTCGGTGAACTTGCCAGCGTGTACGGCGGACAGGTAGCCGAACACGACCGCCAACGACATCCACAGCACCCCAGCGCCGATGCACAGCGACAGCGTCGCGGGCAGCCCCTCCCAGATCTGGTCGACGACGTTGCGGGCGCTCGCGTACGACGTGAGCTCACCGGTGAAGATCTTCTTCATCAGGGTCAGGTACTGGATGGGCAGCGGCTCGTCGAGCCCGAGGTCATGGCTGACCCTGGCGATCAGCTCCGCGTCGGCGTTCTTGCCCGCGATCCGCAGGGCCGGATCGGAATTGGGGATCACGTTGAAGATCAGGAACACGATCACCGAGATCGCGAACAGGACCGCGACCATCCCGATCAACCGCCGAGCGATGAACCGTGCCATAGGCTCAGTGCTCCAGCCGGATCTTGGCCCTCGGGTCGAGAGCCTCGCGAAGGCCGTCGCCGAATACGTTGAGCGACAGCACCGTCGCGATGATCATCAGCCCGGGGACGATGGTCAGGTGCGGTGCGGTGTAGATCATCTGGTAGCCGTCGGCGATCATCGTGCCCCACGACGAGTTCGGTGGCCGCACGCCGGCACCGAGGAACGACAGCGCCGACTCGAGAAGCATGTTGTTGGCGATGTACAGCGTGAAGAACACGATGATCGTCGAGATGATGTTGGGCAGCAACTCCGAGAACATGATTCGCAGCGGCCCCTTGCCCATGGCGACGGCCGCCTCGATGAACTCCTTCTCGCGCAGCGCCAGGATCTCGCCGCGGATCGGTCTTGCCATGTAGGGGACGTAGACGCAGCCGATGATCAGGATCGGAATCCAGATCGAGTCGCCGGCGATCTCGAGCAGTCCGATCTTGAGACCGCCGACCGACAACGCCGTGCCCAGCGCGATGCCGAGCAGCAGCACGGGAAAGGCCCAGACCACATCGAGAACCCGTGACAGCACCGAGTCGATCCAGCCGCGGTAGTAGCCGGCGAGCAGGCCGACGATCACGGCCAGCAGTGTGGTGACGGCAGCGGCCGCCAGACCGATGTAGATGGAGGTGCGTCCGCCGTACAACAGCCGGACCATGACGTCGCGGCCGTTCTGGTCGGCGCCGAGCAGAAACTGACCGTGCAGGCCCGGGCCGATCGGGGTGCCGTCGGGTGCGACGACGTTGGTCTCGCGCCCGTCGATCATCACCGTGTCGGTGATGTGGTTGTCATTCGGTCCGGTGTGCGCGACATGTTCGGCCCACAGCGGCGCCGCAAGGCAACACAACACGATCAGCATGAACACGCCACCGCTCGCCAGCGCAAACTTGTTGCGGCGCAGGCGAAGCCAGGCCAGGAACCACGGGCTGCGCCCGGCGATCTGCGCGGCCGGTACGCCTGTCGGCAGTGGCGGCTGGCCGGGGGCCTCCAGTTCGCCGATGGGGGCGACCATGGCTGACTACTTCAGCTTGAACGCCGAGAAGTCCTGGTTGAACAGGATGTGATGGTAGGCCTCCTCGAAGTCCATGCGCTCGGACACGAACGTCGTGAATTGTTCGTTGCCGTACGGCACCCACACGGCCTGCTCCATGAACGCCCTGTCGACCGTCGGCGTACTGCTGCTCCACGCCGCCGTCGGTGAGCTGCTTGGTCAGCAACTCGTCGAGCTTGGCGTTCAGATCCGGGATGTTGACGCGCGAAAAGTTGTTGCTGTTCGTCGGCAGAATGCTGTCGCCGTGTAGCAGAGGACGGAAGAAGTCGTCGGGATGGGGGAAGTCCTGGTACCAGCTGGCGAATCCGGTGTCGAGGTCCGGCGTCGACGCGTTGCCGATGGTGGTGTAGTAGACATCGCCGGCGATCACCTTGAGGGTGGCGTTGAAGCCGAGCTGCCGAAGCAGGTCGTGGTAGTACTCGCCGATCCGCTTGCGGTCGGGCTCGTCGTTTGTCCACACGGTGATGTTCCGGTCGGCCGGATTGGCCTCGGCGATAAGCTGTTTCGCCCTGTTCATGTCGGGTCCCTGATACAGCTTGAACTCCTGGTAGCCCGGCATTCCCGGCGGGAGGATCTGCTGCGACGCGTGCAGTCGGCCGCCGAAGATCCGGTTCAGTGCCTCGGGGTCGATGGCGTAGTTGACCGCCTGGCGCACCCGTAGGTCATTGAACGGCGGCGTCTGGGTGTTCATCCAGAAGTAGTAGGTGTTGATCGACTCCTCGAGCCGGAAACGGTTGCCGTAGCGGTTCTTGACCTCCTGCAGCCGGTCGGTGGCCGGGGGGTCGACCATGAAGTCGACCTTGTTCTGCTCGATGTCGGTGACCTGTGCGCTGTTGTTCTTGTTCTCGGTGACGGTGATCGAATTGACCTGGGCGTCGGCCACCTCGTCGGCGCCGGCGTCCTTGACCGTCTGGAACTGTGGATTGCGCTCCATCTTCAGCGTGCGGGGCGCATCGACCGAACTGATCATGAACGGGCCGCTCGAGGGCGGGGGGTTGTTCGTCGTATCTTGATCGAGCGGGGTGGTCGGCGGAATGGGTGCGGCGAACATCAGCCCGAGCACGTTGAGGAAGGTGCCGTTGGGCGCCTCGAGCTGGATCGTGATGTCACCGGTGTTGTCGTCGGTCTGGATGCCGCTGATCGTTTGGGCCCTGCCCTCGGCGTAGTCCTTGGCGCCGACGATCACGTCGTAGAACACCGATCCGCCGGATTCGGCCTTGAACAGTCGCTGGATTGCATACGTGAAGTCGGAGGCCTTGATCGGGGTGCCGTCGGAGTACTTCATGTTGGGCCGAAGCTTCAGCTTGTAGGTTTTGCCGTCGGCCGAGATCTCGGGCATGGCCTCGGCCAGCCCCGGGACTACCTCGGTCCCGGCCTCGTCGCGCTTCGTGCTTGTAGGTGAGCAAGGGCGTGTAGACGTTCCACAGCACCTCCCAGCCCTCGAGCGTGTAGGAGAGCTGGGGATCGATGTGGTCAGGGAACGACGTCAGGTTGATGTTGATGTCACCGCCACCCTCACCGGTGGTGGTCGCGCTTTGGTTGTCACCGCCGCAGGCAGCGATTCCAATCGTCAACGCCATGATGCTGGCGACGGCCAACAGCTTGCGTAGCATGCTCATCTCGATCCCTCTGGTTGGCGAGTCGGACGATCTGTGTACAACTGGGCGCTACTTTTCCGGATTGCATTGCATCTTGGGCGCGAATCGCCGGTCGCGCATCCGGAAGGGCACAGATAATTCACAGGCTCAGCCAAAGAACCACTTGCGCAAGGTGATTCGCGCGAAATGTTGCCGTCTTAACTGCGTTGCTCCCAGACACCACCGATCGTGGCCGCCAGCGAACAGCGGCTGGCCAAAAATACGGCGTGCGTCAATTTTGGCGAATTTGCTGACAGGCAAAATTAACTGTGCAATGATCGACGCCGCAATGTACTCCTTCTGCCATGTTGGTTTGGGTCGAGAATTGGCTGGTAGCGGACCTTAAGAATGGAATCAACATGCAGTCACACCGTCTGACCCGAAAACTTTCTGCCGTTGCCGGCGGGCTTGCCGTCATGGCGATGGTCGGCTTGACCGCGTCGTGCGCCTCGGAGGAGGAGCCAGCCCCCGAGACCACCACCACCACGACCACGGCGACCACCACGTCGCCGACGGCTGCACCGGCGTCGCCGACCGAAAAGGCGCCGCGTCTCGAGCCTGGCGGCGCAAACCCGTTCACACCGACCCATGTTCAGCCTCCGGCGCCGCCAACCGGGCGACACGGCAACCGGCCGACTGACGCGCCCTAGCGCCGCACGGGCCGGAGTTCTGGCCGTTCGGCTACTGGCGGCCGGGGGAATTCGCTAATGCTTGCCACGTTGCTGAGGGCGAGCAGAAGTGCGGGCTGGCGGCTGCTGGCGCTCACCGCGGCCGCCACTCTGGTGCTCGCATCCGAACTCCGGTCCGCGCCCACCGATTCGGCGGCCATCGGCGGCCCCTACGCGTGGTTGTTGGCCAGCTCCAGCGATCTCGGCCCGTCGCGTGCCGGTGACGCACAGCTGACCGTCGCGCTGTCCGATTCGACTCGCCCCGATGGGCTGATCGGGTGGGCGCAGGAGCAGGACCTGTGGGTGCGGTGGCGACCCGGCGATGCATGGGCGATCGTCGAGGGCGCCGCCGAACGCGTGGCGCGTGCGTTCGCGGTGCCGGTGAACGACTATCGGGGACGCAAGGGGCAGGTGTTCTACGCGTCGCCGCGGCAGCCAGCGATCCCCGAGCTCCTGGACGGCGCCGTCACCGGAGTGGGCCGAATCCTGGGTTACACGCCGCATCGGATGGCGAGCCCCGGCTTTCTTCCGCGTGACGTGCCCAAGGGTGGCCTGACGCCCCGCGGGTTGTTGGAGGCATACAACGCAATGCCTCTCGCCGAGGCCGGGTTCACAGGCAAGGGTGCGACGATCGTGTTCTTCGCGTTCGACAGTGCCGACCAGGAGGATCTGGACACCTTCGCCGACACCTCCGACTTGCCCCGATTCACGCCCGTCGTGATCGGCGGGAAACCCAGCGAAGTACACGGCGAGACGGCGATGGATCTCCAAGTGGCACATGCCATTGCGCCCGACGCGCAGCTCGTGGTCGTCAACGCGCGGCCGACGGTGGAGGGGGATGGCGCATACGAGAAGATCGGCCGGATGTTCTCCGAGGCCGATCGGCAGTTCCCCGGCGCGGTGTGGAGCCTGTCGATCGGATGGGGCTGCGAAGCGTTCGTCAGCACAACCGATCTGGCCCCGGTGGAATCCGCGTTGGCCGCCGCACAGAAGAACGGCAGCTCGGCGTTTGACGCGAGCGGAGACACCGCCGGCCTGGAGTGCAAGGGCGGCGACGCGTGGTCGGCACCGCCGGGTCCCGATGACATCGGCCTGGACTCGGTTGCGTCGCTGCCCGCGATGACGTCGGTCGGCGGCACCACCCTGTCGACGGGGCCTCGGGGGCAATGGGTGGCCGAACACGCCTGGGTGGATTCGCCGTTGTCGCAAGGCACGAGCGGCGGGGTGTCGGCCCTGTTCGACCGCCCGGAATGGCAGAGCCGCTTGAGCGTCGAGCGCGATACGGCGCGACGCCGCCTGTCACCTGATGTCTCTGCCGTCGCCGACCCGTTCACCGGTGTCAGGTTCATCTTCAAACAGCAAGAGGTGATGGGCGGCGGCACCTCCCAATCGGCGCCGATATGGGCCGCGCTGACCGTGCTGATGAATCAGTACCTCGTCGCCAACGGCGGTCGTCCGCTCGGCAACGTGAACCCCCTGCTGTATCGGGTGGCCGCCGGTTCGAACCTGCCCGGATTCCGCGACGTGCGGCTGGGCGGCAACGCGGTCGACATCTCGCAGCCCGGTTACGACCTGGTGACCGGCCTCGGCAGCCCGAACACCTACAACCTCGCACGCAACCTTCTCGACATCCAGAAGGGACTGGCGCCTCGGTGATCAGTTCACTCTTTCCGCATCTGCCCCATCGTTCGCGCACACCCTTTCGAGTTGGGCTGGCGATTCTGTTCCTGGCGCTGATCGCGCTTGCCCTACTGCGGTGGCAGGCGCCGTTGATCACCATCAGCGCCCTTGGCTTCCCGCTCGTGTTCGTGCTCTACCTGCACCAGGCGGACGCCCAACCGGTGCGTTCCCTTGCACTCACCGCTGCGATCGGCATCGGACTGGGAGTCGGATGGGCCTTGCTGACCGGCACGGTGGTCGCCGACTTCTACGACGTCGCGCTCGGTGCAGGCGAATCCGAACCGCAAGCGCTCCTTGTCGGACTGGCGATCCCGATCGGCAGCGCGGTCCTCATGCTCGTTCCAGCGATGGTGGTTCGGCTGCTGCGTCCGGAGAGCCGTGAGTCGTTGGACGGCTACGTGATTGGGGCGCTCGGCGCCATCGCTTTCACCGCCGCGGCGACGCTGACCCGGTTGGCCCCGCAATTTGCAACGGGGTTGACCGCGGGCGACCGACCGGTCAGCGGACTACTGGTGCAGGCCGGCATCCAAGGCGTCGCAATGCCGTTGACCGCTGCGGCGCTGGGCGGCTTGGTCGGCGCAGCGCTGTGGTTCTCCCGACCGCGGCTTCTGGTGTCGAGTGTGCTTGTGACGCTTGCTCTTTACGCCGGACTTGGCCTGATGGAAGTCACGCCGGTGCTCCAGCGCCTGCACTTCGGGCTGCACGTGTTGGTCGCAGTGTTCGCCTTGCTGGCCTTGAGGATTGGGCTGCAGGTGGCCGGGGTGGCCGGGGTGGCCGCACCCGCGGCATCGCGGCATACCACTTACATGTGGCTGCTCACGAGGTTGGGCGCCGGCGTCGGCATCGCAGCTGCGGCCGGGGTGACGGCGGCAGTCCTGGCCACACCTGTCGTGCCCGAATTCCTGTGTCCGCCCGATTGCGGGCGTCCTCCGATCGCCAAGCCGGTCGAAAGCAACCCCCGCTTCGTGGCACAGGGCGGCGAGTTCTCGGTCCAGTACCCGGGCCCGGGATCCGCGTACGAGGCGACGCTGAGCCCGGACGGAGTCGAGCTGAACTTCGTCGCCGGGGATACGGGCACCATGGAGCTGTTCGGTCTTCCGGCCGCCGATCGCACACCGAAGCAGATTGCCGAGGAGTTGATCGGCGAGTATTACCCTGACGCCACAACCGATTACGAGATTCCCAATGCGCTGGTCGGATACCAACCCGGGTACGGCGTCGTGCTCGACGAGTACCCGCAGGATTCCAGCGGCACCTTCACCCGGCTCCGGCTTCTGGTCATGGTTGCGGTCAAAAACGACTATGCGTTGGTCGCTGCCGCGATCGGGCCGTACCACGAATTCAGTCCGGATTTCGGGACCGGGCACCCGTCGGGAGTGAACCTGCAACTCGCAATCGACATGGGGAAGTACGTCAACAGCTTCAGGTGGCGCAGTGAGCGACCCACCTGACATATCCGTCGATTTCATCAATCTTGAAAGAAATGTTTGCGAGGATCGCGAACAGGGGATTTTACGGCTACGGAGAGTTACGTCAGGTGGGGGTTCAGATGGACGTGCAGACCAGGCCGCTCAACCGAGAAATGCACGCCGTCCTCGACGAGCCCCTGCGATTCGGTGTCAGCACACCGGGAGGCTGGCTGGCCGCACGCGAACTGCAGACCGTCGCCGACGCCGTGGGCAGGCGGGCCGAGATGGTGATGTCCTTCGAGGACTTCTTCGCCGAACCGCCCGTCGCCGCGATGGCCGTCGCCAGCTACTGCGGCGCCGATCCGATCGTCAGTTGGGAACCGTGGTGCTGGACCAACGACCGGTCGCCCGCCGTCATGCAGGCCCTTCTGTCGGGCGCACTCGACGAATACCTCCACCGCTGGGCGGCCCAGTTAAGGGACTGGGGTGCAACGGCATACATCCGGTTCGCCCACGAGTTCAACGGCGACTGGTATCCGTGGACACCGACCGGCGGCACGCCGGCGACCAAGTATGTGAAGGCCTGGCGGCGGCTGCACGACATCTTCTCGGCCGAGCACGCTGCCAACGTGAAATGGGTGTGGGCGCCCTCGGTCGTCGGGAGCGGCGCGCTGGCGGACTGGTACCCGGGAGACGACTGCGTCGACGTATTCGGCGTCGACGGATTCAACTGGGGCGCCAGCATGCCGTGGACTCAATGGGTCGACCCCGAGGATCTCTTCGGGACCATGCTTGATCAGTTGCGAATCGTCAGTCCTGAAAAGCCGATACTGGTCACCGAGGTCGGCTGCGCGGAAGCCGGTGGGCGCAAAGGTGATTGGATCACCCGTTTGGTCGACTTCCTGAGCCGTCAACACGACGTGATGGGCTTCGTGTGGTTCGAGCATGACAGGTCGACGGACTGGCGGATGACTAGCTCATCGGACGCCGCGGCCGCAATGGCCGGCGCCCTGCGCAATGCCTCGATTAGGGCGCGCGCTAAGAGTTGACCCGTAATTGCTTGTGGGTTCTGAGGTTCCAGCGTCCGGCGATAATCTGGGGCAGTGTTGTTGGTGTGGTCGCGGCGGCGGTTTTGGCGCAGTATTTGCCAGCCCTTGAGTCGGGCGATGACGTGTCCGACGCGGGCCCTGATCCGGCGGTGCGCCCGGTAGTGGTGGTCGCGGATGATCCGGCCGGTCTTTTCGCGTCGCGGTGGTGATCACGGTGATGCCGCGGTGGCCGCCGTCACCGAGAATCTCGCGGCCGGTGCTGAGCAGGTGTGCGAAGGTCGCGCGGGCGTCGATGACATCGTTGCGGGTACCGGGCCAGCACTGCCCGGCTACCAGCACACGGCGCTGGCGGCGCCGATGATGATCTGGGTGTTGACGCTGCGCCGGTAGTTCTTACTGATCGCGCTGATCGACTGGTCGCGCACCGGGATCAGGGTGCGGTCAACGATCCACGGTCGGTCATGCCCATCTGGGTTGGGTTGAAGTGCGCGCGCCAGGATCGGCACCAGGTGATCGATGATGCGGTCGACCGTGGATGGGCTGGTGTGAAACAGCGTGGCTAGCGCCCGGGTGGTGAGGTTGGTGCGCGGATGGATCGGCACCAGCCAGCACCCTGACCGGCAAGGGCTGTGCCCGGGGCGTCCCGGTGCGGGCGGGCGTCGCTGCTGGGCCAGGGTGCAGACGGTCTGGATCTGGGCGCGGGTGAGTCCGGTGAGCGGCAGCAGGTTAGGCCATTGGTGTGGTAGCGGGGTGATGTCGGTGGGTGATGGTTTCATGGCCTCATGGCAGCCACGTCCACCGAAATCACCGCCATCAGCGGTGAGGTGGGGGTGCCGCGGCGCCGCGGTAAGTCGAAGGCCCCGAATTTCCGATACGACGGCCCGGTGTCGGTGATCCGCCTGGAGCTCGACGTCAACGACGCGGTGGTGTGCCGGCGGCTGGAGCGGCACTGGGAGGCGGTGTTTCGGTTGCGGCGGGCGCTGCAGCGCGACGCTCAAGCCCGGTGCCGGGCGTATTGGGCGGCCCGTCATGAGCGGGCGCGGGATCCCAAGGTGGTGGCTGAGCGGCTGGGGTTGACCCGCAAGGGCATTGAAGCTGCGGCGAAAGAACATATTGAGGCCAGCGGCTGGATGTGACCATCTCACCAAGGCGGTCGGATTACATGTCGCCGACGAGGTGTGGGAAACCGTGGACCGGCACCTGTTTCCCGACGCCTCGGGTCGCCGGCATGGACCGCCTCGGGTCGGGTCGTGGTGGGACTTCACTCGCATTCCCGGCCGGGCCCGCTCGCATACCAAATCCCCACCGGTGTGGGAGACCTACCGCCTGGTGGGCGCCCTGGACGGGCATCTGGGCGCCTACCGGCATCGGCAATTGCCCGCGCAGATCAGCGCCGGCGCCGCCGCGGCCGGCCAGCCCACGGGCAGCTCGATCCTGGCCCAGCCCGCCCGGCTGTCCGCGCCTATGTGGCCGGCAAGTGGCTCGTGGGCCGATCACGATGGCGCGCTGGCGGTGGTGTTCACCGGCCTGCCCGGCGGGGATGTGGTGTTGCCGGTGCGGTTGCCTCAAGGCGCGGGCCAGTGGGCGCACCTGGCGCATTTCCTGGCCGAGCCTGAGGTGTGGCACAAGATCGACCTGGTGCGGGTCCGCGACCGTAGAGCGCCTGGTGGTTGGCGCTACTTACGCGCATCTGCTCGTCCATCAGGGCGGGTATCAGTCTCGCGGCGACCAGGGCTCGCCGCGCCGAGATACCGGCGGGGCGGCGCGCCGGGGTGGATGCCAACGTGTCCAACCTGGCGCTGGCCTCCTTCCCCGGCGGGCATCCCGAGCAGTTGGCTATCGAGCAGATCACCTGTGACGCCGCCCAGCAGCGGGCTGCGGCGCGGGCCGCCAAGCGGACGCGGGATCGTCAGCGCGCCCTGGATCGCTCCCGGCGCAACACCAATGCTGACCAGTACGGCCCGTCGTCGCGGCAGCACCAGCGGGCGGCACGCCGCGCAGCGAAAGGGCTTCCGGCGCGCCAGGTCACCAACCCGGGCGGGCCGCGGCATGCGCATGCGATGCCGCTGCGCGCCTACCGTCACGACACGCTCTCGGGTCGCTATCGGCGCACCCGCTGTGATCACGGCGCCGAGTCCCGCAGCGCCGCAGTCAGGCCAACACAGGCCCGCGCCGCCGCGAGGTCGCCGCGCAGCGGATCGTCGTCCACCCACGGCAGTTGAGTTCGATCACCGTAGAGGACTGCCGGATCTCGACGTGGGCGCGGCTGTGGGGCAAGAGGATTGGCTTGTTCAGCCCCGGCATGCTGGTGGCCGCGCTGAAACGTGAATGCGAAGCCACCGGCGGCGCGCTAGCTCGCGCTGGCACCCGATCCACCGCGCTGTCCCAGCACTGCCTGTGCGGGGCGCGGGTGGCGAAAACCCTCGCCCAGCGCATCCATGACTGCGGCGACTGCGGCTGCGCGGTGATCGTGACATCGTCTCGGCCGCCTTGGCGGCCTGCGTTACCCTCGCCGACCCGGATGATACGCGCACCGCGCGGGTCGACTACCGACTTGCCCACGCCCTGCGGGCGGGGCTGGCCTCCCAGAGCCCTGTGTCAAGCCGCGGGTTGTGGCTGTTGTTTGAGCAGGGCTTGGAGGGCTCGGTGGTGGTCGGGGTTGTAGGCGGTGTTGTTCTGCCAGCAGTGCCAGATGACGTAGAGCCAGGCGCGGGCGAGGACGCGCACGGCGTGGGGGTGATCTTTGCCGCGGGCGATGGCGCGGTTGTAGAGGTCGGCGGCCCAGGGGTTGGCGTGGCGGGAGTCGTTGGCGAAGTCGCAGACGGCGTCGCGGAGTTGTTTGTCGCAGGACCAGCGAAAATCGACCAAGGTCATCTTGCCGGATTGCCGGGTCGAGGGTGCGACGCCAGCCAAACACATCAGTGCTTCGGGGGTGGGGAATCGGGCGCGACAGTCACCGATTTCAGCCAAAAGCCTTGCGGCGCGGATGGTTCCAGAGCGTGGCAGGCTGGTGAAGATATGTGCGTCGGCATGCGCGACCAGGTGTTCACCGATCTGATCGGACAAGGCGGTGATTTGCTCCACGAGAGCAGTCAGGGTGGCCACCAAGGCGCCGGTGATGTGGGCGTGCGCGGCGCCCTCGACGCCGGTGGCCCCGCGCGGCGCGGCGGTCAACCGCCCGTGCAGGACCGCCGGGTCGGTGCGGCCGCTGTAGCGGACCGATTTCAACCATGCACCCAGACGTGCGGGGGTCAGCCAGTCGGCGCGGTCCTGGCAGTCAAAGCGGGTCAAAAACTTCAAACTGATCAGCGAGTCCAAGTCGGCAAACAGCCCAAGCGCGCCGGGAAAAACCCCCTTGAGGTGATCACGCAGCTGGTTGGCCACGGCGACTCGATGAGCAACCAGGTCTCGGCGGGCCCGAACCATCGCGCGCAGCGCCACCGTGGCCGCGCTGTCGGGGGTCAGCGGGCGCAGCCGGGCCCGATCGGTGCGCAACGTATCGGCGAGCACAAAGGCGTCGAAGCGGTCGTCTTTGTTGCCCGCCGAGCCATAGCGGCTGCGCAGGTTCTTCACCTGATTGGGGCTGATCACCACCACGGTGATCCCCGCGGCCAACAGCGCGTCCACCACCGGCCCGTCGGGGCGTTCGATGGCCACCTCGGCCACCCCGGTGCGCGCCAACAGCGCCACCAGCCCGCGCAGTCCCGCCGCGTCGTGTTCCACGGTGCTGCGGTGCACCGCACGACCGCGTCCGTCCACGATCGCGATCGCGTGATCATCACGGGCCCAATCGATTCCACACGTCAACCCATTGGCCGGTTCCGCCGGCAGGACAGGTGGGGCATACTCCATGACAGCCTCCTCGCTGCTGATCCCAGTGGGGAGGCACCCGTATTGCGGTGCCAGGGTGTGACTGCCAGTTCGCTCACTGTTCGGCGCTCAACGGCGCTCAGCCCTGTCGACGGTCACCACACCCCGGGAACCGCCGAGCCTCGCGGAACTGGGAGTGGACATCAATCCCACGCGTCAAGCAAGAAAGGGCGATGACTCGACGGCACCTCGGGTGCATCGGCAACCCATCCAAGATCACCGACACACCGATGGTGGTGCATCAACGACCCATTCAAGATCACCGACACACCGATGGTGCACCAGTGAGCAAGAGTGGGAGGGTTCAGTCAACCGGCACCAGCCACCACCATCACCTGATGTTGGATCGGCCAGGGCCGGCAGCCACCACCGGTGGCCTCTGCTGAACAAGCAGCACTCGGCCCACCCCCGAACAGCCCAGGCCCACAGCCTGGACGTCGCGGGACCAGCCGAAAACAACCAGCCCCCAAGCTGATTGGCGCTGCATGACCGATAACGGGTCAACTCTTAGTTATCTCGGGTACTGCAGTTCCGGCTCGTGGAACCGGTTGATGATCGGGATGCGCTCGATGATGCGGTCGCGCAGTCGCGGCTGCGGCGGCGCAGGTGGGACGTAGTTCGGTGGCGGTGCCGGCGGAACGTATGCAGGCGCGGGCGCAGGCGGGACGTAGGCGGGCGCGGGCGGGGTGTACTCCGGTGCCGGCGGCACGTAGGCGGGTGCCTCATCGACTGGGGCGACTTTTGGGGCCTGGGGCACCGCCGCGGCAACCTTCCTTCCCGGCGGCGGCCCGGCCTGCGGTGGCGGCGGCGCGGCCTGGCGGGGCGTTTCGGGGGCCGCCTGCTTGACGGCCGGTGCGGGTGCCGCCGGGGCGTCGACGGCTTCGGCGGCCGGGCGTTGCGCTCCAGGCGCATCGGTGCCGGGTGTGAGGCGCAGACCGAGCGCAACAGACAGCGAGATGACAAAGATCACCACGGCGGCGACGAGAACGGACGTCAACGCGCCGATTCTCGTCATCAACGGCGCGCGCGGCGCCTCCAACGTGTTGACCGCCCGCGCCGACGCCAGCGCCGCACCGCGAGCCAGCGCCAGGTCGGCCTCTGCGGCGGAGAAGACCGGTGCCGCCGTCAACCCGGCGAGTGTCGACATGACCAGATCGAGGTCGTCGGCGGAGCCGACCACGAAGACGGCTTCCGGCTGCCATTCGTCCAGCTCCAGCATCGCGATCACGCTGCTGGGCAATTCGACCGCGTCGGCCTCGTCGAGTGGCCTGGCGATGCGGTCGACGGTCACGCCGCCGGGTGTGACTATCGCGATGACAGCGGCGTCGGGTTCGACCAGGCATACGGCGACGTCATCGTAGGATCCGCGATCTGCGATGCCGGCCGCGAGCACGTCTGCGGCCTCGAGTTCGGAGACGGTGATGACGTTGTCGAGGCCCCGGGCCGCAAGCGCGTCCAGCACCAGCGACGCCTCGGCCTCGGCCTCGTTTGTCCAGGTGACGCCGACGGCGTGTAGCCGGTTGTCTCCGACGGCGCCAACGATGTCATCGAGGGTGTCGAAGTCGATCCCGTCGCGATGAATGGTGGCGCCTTCGCCCGTCGTCCCCTCGACGAGCACCCAGCGCACGGCCGTCGACGTCATCGATAGACCAAGCACGAGGTCCATGGATGTGCCCCCGATCTCCCTGCCAATCTTTTGAGATTACCGCTGTGCGTTCCTGCCCACAGCCGCGAAGCCTTCTTTGACGGGTTTATCGGAAGTTTGGCGAGGAAATCCCCCAGTCTGTCGCTGCTGCCTTTATGGTTCAGCTGTGCCAGAGATGGATCGTCGCAACATGATGTTGATGACCGGGATCGCCGCTCTCGCAGCCGCAATCCCCGTCCCCACCGCCCGGGCTCTTCCAGGAAGTCCCGTGCCAGCGCCCGCACAGCCGCCCGACGCCGCCATCGGGTCCTACCTTTTCCAGGACGAGTTCGACGGCCCGGCCGGCTCGGGGCCGGACCCGGCGAAGTGGCTGGTGCAGACCTGGGACGACCCCGTCGTGCCGCCAGTCGTGGGCCGTTACCGCGACGATCGCCGGAACGTGTTCGTCGACGGCAACTCGAACCTCGTGCTGTGCGCCACACAGGAAGGCGGCGAGTACTTCAGTGGCAAGGTGCTAAGCCACTTCCGGGGCCAGATCAACACGACCTGGGAAGCCAGAATCAAGTTCGACTGCATGTTTCCCGGTCTCTGGCCGGCGTACTGGCTGCTGAACCAGGATCCACTGCCGGACGGCGAAATCGACATCGTGGAGTACTACGGCAACGGGTTATGGGCGCCAGGAACCACGGTCCACGCGGCTTCCAACGGGAAAACCTGGGAGGGCAAGTCGATTCCCCAGCTGGTGGATCCCGGGTGGCACAACTGGCGAGTGCATTGGGGCGAGGACGGTTTCAAGTTCTGGCGGGACTACGTCGACGGCGCAGAGCCGTACTTCAGTGTTCCGCCGACGCCGATTCCGGTCCATGGCAATCCGACCGACAAACGGTGGCCGTTCGGCATTCCGGGCTACTGGTTGCAGGCGATTTTCAACCTTGCGGTCGGTGGTTCGGGTGGCGGCGATCCCACCCAGGCTCCGTATCCGTCGGTCATGCTCGTCGACTGGATACGTGTCTGGTAAAGCCTGACCGGCCGCCGCGGTGGCCGGCGGCGCTGGATCCGCTGATCGTCGGATTCGTCGGCGCCGCAGTCAGTCTCGCGGGTGCCGGCCGCCCGTCGTTCTGGTACGACGAGGCGGCGACGATCTCTGCCGCATACAGCCGCCCGCTTCCTGCGCTGTGGCAGATGTTGGACAACGTCGACGCCGTCCACGGGCTGTACTACCTGTTCATGCATGGCTGGTTCCTGGTCTTTCCGCCGACGGAGTTCTGGTCGCGTGCGCCAAGTGGTATCGCGGTCGGCGGCGCCGCGGCGGGAATTGTGGTGCTGGGCAAGCAGTTATCGTCACGGACCGTCGGAGTGGCCTCGGGGGTGATCTGCGCGATCCTGCCGAGAGCGACGTGGGCAGGCATCGAAGCACGCCCGTACGCGATATCGATGATGGCGGCAGTATGGCTGACGGTGCTGCTGGTCTATGCAGCGCGCCGCAACGAGGCATGGGTGTGGCTGTCATATGCGGTCATGCTTGCGGTATCGATTCTGCTCGACGTGTACCTGGTATTGCTGTGGCTGGCGCATGCCGTTTTTGTCTGCCTTTTCCGGCGCACGCGCACCGTGGTCGTGCGATTCGGTGTCACGTCGGCGGTGGTTCTTGGCGCCGCGGTGCCGTTCGTGGCGGTGGTCATCGGACAGGTGCACCAGATCAGCTGGATCACACCGATTGGGCGCCGGACACTCGAAGATGTTGCGGTGCAACAGTATTTCGACAGGAGCCCGCTGTTCGCGCTGCTGTCAGCGGTAGTCATTGCAAGCGCCGTCGCGTTGTGGCTCTTTACGTCGCGGCGACTGGCCGGGGGTGACCGTGAGCTGTTGGTGTTTGCGATTGCCTGGCTGGTGATTCCGACCGGACTCGTCGTCTTGTCGTCTGCGGTGGCCGACCCCGTCTACACCCCCCGCTACCTGGCCTTCACCGCGCCTGCGATGGCACTGGTGTTAGGGATATGCATCACCGCGCTCGCGAGTGCGTGGTGGATGACGGCTGTCGTCGTCAGCCTGTTCGCCGTTGTCGCAGCGCCGAATCACATTGTGACGCAACGTGGCCCGTATGCGAAGTACGGAATGGACTACAGCCAGGTGGCCGATCTGATCACAGCGAAGGCGGCGCCGGGTGATTGCCTGCTGGTCAACGACACGGTGACGTTTCATCCAGCGCCGATGCGGCCGTTGATGGCGGCGCGCCCTGACGCATACCGGAAGCTCGTCGACGTCAGCCTGTGGCAACGGGCGGCGGACCACAGTTCCATCTTCGACACCAATCTCATTCCTGAAGCCTCCGTCGGCCCGCTCGAGCGTTGCAGCGATCTGTGGATCATCACCCAGGCCGACAACTCGACGCCGCAGCACGAGCAGGGGCCGGCGCTGCCGCCCGGCCCACAATTCGGAAGCACCCCCGTGTTCGCCGTTTCCGCCCAGATGGGCTTCCGGCTTGTCGAGCGGTGGCAGTTCAACCTGGTGCAGGTGATCAGGGCCGTGCGATGACAGCCCTTTGACCTGCACGGATACGGCTGGGTCACTCGGGCCTTTATGAAAATGTGATAATTCCGCCGTCTACCCGTAATCTGCTTGCCGTGGGACGGCACTCCATGGCCAGGGAGCGGCGCAGGCCGCCGGTGGGGCTGGCTGCCGTCATCGCCCCGGTCGCCCTGTTCTTCGCGGCCGGGGGAGAAGTCCGTCCACCCGCAGGCGGTGGCGAGTCTAAACCGGTCGCCGAGGACGTCGTGCCGTGTTGCATGGAGATCGTATCGGCGGCACCGATCGCCAATTCGTGGGTGACGTCCGGTGCGCAGTTGATCAAGAGCGCCGCACCCGCAGCGCCGGCGGTGGCGGCGCGATATCGGGTCGCCGCAGCTGTGCCGGAGTTGTTACCCAAAGGGGACGCTTCAGAGAGCGGTCTGCAGGTCAAAACCATCCTGGCGGCTCGCGCCATCAGCGCGGCGTTCCCCGAGATTGAAGACATCGGCGGCGTTCGACCGGACCCGCTGCCCTGGCACCCCAACGGGTTGGCGATCGACGTGATGATCCCCAACCCGGGCACCGCCGAGGGCATGGCGCTCGGAAACGAAATCGTCGCGTTCGTGCGCAAGAACGCGGCTCGATTCGGGATGCAAGACGCGATTTGGCGAGGCACCTACTACATCCCCAACGGCTCGCGGGCAGGTGGCTACGGCCACTACGACCACGTCCACATCACCACCACCGGTGGCGGATACCCGAGCGGCGGGGAAGTGTATTACCGCTGAGCCTTTGAGCCGATGACGGGAATCGAACCCGCCAACGCAGCTTGTAGGTCAGCGCGCCACCTATAACTTTACGGCGCTTTTGTTATAGGTTGCCGACGTGGACCCAACGAAGTTTGTAGCTCCGCAATGGGGTCGAGCGGTTTCAACCGGCGGTCCTGCCACGTACCACGCATTTGTGCCAGCGTTTGTGCCACGGGAGCTGACACTGGCTCCTGACACGATCATGCTGCTTTCCGAAGCGGATGCGGCGCTGGGTCGACTGGCGGGTGCGGGGCGACTCTTGCCCGACCCGCATCTCCTCGTGAACGCGTACATAACGCGAGAGGCGGTCGCAAGCTCTCGGATCGAGGGTACGCAAGCGTCGGTGACGGAAGTGTTCGATGCAGAAGTCACGGGCAAGTCGCCACGCGAGGACGTCCAAGAAGTGCGGCACTATATACAAGCTTTTAGGCACGGTTTGTCACGAATGGACCAAGGCTTCCCAATTTCATTGCGGCTCATCCGCGAAATGCACAAATTGCTGCTTACCGGTGTGCGAGGGCACGAGCGCACACCTGGAGAATTCCGCAAGAGTCAGAACTGGATCTCGTCTCCCGACAATCAACCTAGGTCGGCGCGCTTCGTCCCGCCGACGGTTGAGGAGATGTGGAAGGCGCTAGACGATTGGGAGAAGTATCTGCATGATGAGCAACCCAAGCTACCGTTGCTGATTCGCTGCGCTCTTCTGCACTATCAGTTCGAAACCATACATCCGTTCCTCGACGGAAATGGCCGTCTGGGAAGGCTTTTCATCATCCTCTATCTCGTGAATCTCGGCCGCTTGCCTACTCCGTTGCTATACATATCGAGCTATTTTGATCAACGTAAAGGGGAGTATTACGACCGGCTGCAGTTCGTGCGTGAGCGCGGCGAAATCACAGAGTGGCTGAACTTCTTCCTTGCAGGCATCGCTGGGCAGGCAACGGATGCGGTGAGCCGTGCAGAGCAGTTGGCTGACCTTCGAGAACGGTACAGACTCAGGTTGCAAGGAAGTCGCAGTCGCGCAATCGAAGTCGCCGATTTGCTGTTCGCGAACCCGATCATGACTGTTAGGGCTGTACAGACTGCGCTTGGTGTGAGTCAACCTGGCGCGACGAATATGCTCCGAACGTTGACCACTGAACGAGTTGTCCGAGAAGTGGGCGAGGGTCCGGGCACACGTCATAGATGGTTTGCCGACGACATCTTGCGAGTTTTGGATCCGCAACCGGGCACCAGTGAAGGCTGATGTCACATCGATCGTCGTCCCAGCCCGGGAGTCCCAGCCTGGGGGTCTGAGAGTTGGCGCGGGTGCACGCCTCCAACTTGCCGTGATGTGGAGCCGATGACGGGAATCGAACCCGCGTATTCAGCTTGGGAAGTCGATTCGGGGCGTCCGTGGCAGTCTGGATTCGACCGCTGAGTCACCTGAACAGCAGAAATAGTCCATGTAAGTCCGTGCGCGTCTGCGGTGGCTCCCGGGAGTTGTGACAACGTCGTGACACGGAACGGATGCGCCTCGTCAGAGAGTTTGGTGATGACTGCAGCGGCTACTTGGCGCGCCCGTTCCAGGTATATGCTTGACGAAAGGCCTTGAACATCGACCGCAAATGGCAGCTAGACGATAAGGTTTGCTTCGCGGCTCGGAGCCTCGTTATGTGTTTGCTGATTAGCGCTGCTTCCGAACTTCATCATCGGGCGGAGCAATTGGTTGGTTCGCATAGGCCAATCGCTTCCGAACTTCATCATCGGGCGGAGCAATTGGTTGGTTCGCATAGGCCAATCGCTTCCGAACTTCATCATCGGGCGGCCGAATAATCTCCGCATCGTCTAACATTGTCAACTCCTTACGCTGCATATGCATCTACTTAGAAATCGCGATTATCTCGTCGGTGTCAGACATCAGGCAAAGTACAAAATCCTGGTCGTTATAGCACGCTGCGGTCGCTATCTGTAGAACATTGCTAACACCATCGGCACTATTAGGTTGTATCCTTCTCCAATCCCCGATTTCCGCTCCAGTTCTCAAGAAAACCCACGCGTTGAGGGGCTGGTTACTTGCAAAGACGGCGTATACTCTAAAGATTTTCCAGTCCATTTGAAATCCTCGCAATTGCCGACGTGTCGCCGCGCTCAGCAACCAGACCTAATACGGTCGGCCGACGCCCGATCAATAAAGCTCTCCGCCTCAGCTTCCGCCGCAGCATCCCCGTCTTGTTGTGCCTGGAGGGATTGCTCTTGTGCTGCCTCGATTATGAGACTCAGCATCTCGCACAAGAGTTTATGGCCCGCTTTCGTCGGTTTTTTTGGCCCCCAGGGGTGGCGTGCCTGATCAAGACCTACTCGTCCGGCTTAGGCTCGTCCGGCTTAGGCTCGTCCGGCTTAGGTCGAAATATCCCGACGATTGCATGCTGCGCGTCCTCGATAGCCTTCTTTTGGGCGGTCCACTGCCGTTCCACCAGGTCCGTGAACGCTTTCCGCTGGTGCTCGATCTGCTCGCTGATCGCCTTGCGCTGAGCCTCCCAGTGGTCAGCGATCTTGACGCTGCGCTGCTGTTCGAGGAACTCCGCGAACGCCTTCTGCTGGGACTCGACCAAGTCTGCGACCGCCTTGCGCTGAGCCTCCAACTGGTTTGCGATCTGGTCCTGAATCGCCTTCATCCGTTTCTCGTTCTCCGTCACCAGCTCCTTGAACTGGTCAGGAAGTCCCGGCTGTTCCGTCATGGTCTGCTTATCCCTGCCGTTTAGATGATCTCGGCCCTCCTTATGGTGGACCGCCCCCAACGCTAATCCTGACCGTGGGTGGTTCCCGCGCGGCCTAGGCTTGATGGGGTGCTCGGCGAGCTAGTTCAAACCACGCGCGCGGAGTGGATCACCCACCCACCGACTTGCCCTCGGGCACATTCTCGGTCCCTATTGCGAGCGGGGTGGCTTCTTCAGCCACCGTCTGAGGCGCAGGAGTTGATCCGTCACAAAGCCGACCGCGAACGTACCAGCAGCGTCACACCGATCGCGGTACCCATGCCTTCATCATCTGCTCCAGAAGTCCGCGCTGGGAACCTAATACACCAGTTTGACGTCTGACCCTCTTGTCCGGCCCGCCATCCAAGATCCCCACGGTTGACGGTGTCAACGGCGGCTGAAAATTGACCCCTTTTCGACGGTTGAAAATTGACCCCCTTGGTGTTCATTCTTCGGTGGTCGATCCCGGGACTCGCCCGAGGTCGCGGTCTTTGATGCGGTAGGAGTCGCCCTTGAGCGCGATGACTTCGGCGTGGTGCACGAGGCGGTCGATCATGGCGGCGGCCACGACGTCGTCGCCGAACACCTCACCCCAGCGCCCGAACGGCTTGTTTGACGTCACGATGAGGCTGGCCCGCTCGTAGCGGGAGGACACCAGTTGGAAGAACAGGTTGGCGGCCTCGGACTCGAAGGGGATGTAGCCGACTTCGTCGACGACTAGGAGTGGGTAGCGGCCCAGCCGGATCAGTTCCTGTTGCAGGCGCCCGCCGTGATGGGCCTCGGCCAGCCGGGCCACCCATTCAGACGCGGTGGCGAACAGCACCCGGTGGCCGGCCTGACACGCCCGTATCGCGATCCCGATAGCCAGATGCGTCTTGCCGGTGCCCGGCGGGCCCAGGAAGACCACGTTGTCTTTGGCGACCACGAAATCCAGCGTCCCCAGGTGGGCGATCGAGTCCCGTTTGAGGCCGCGGGCGTGCTCGAAGTCGAACTCCTCCAGGGATTTTCGCGACGGAAACCGTGCGGCCCGGATGCGGCCCTCACCGCCGTGGGACTCGCGGGCGGAGACCTCACGTTGCAAACACGCCACGAGGAATTCCTCATGTGTCCACGACTCGGCACGGGCCCGCTCGGCCAGTCGGGTCACCGCATCGCGCATCGTGGGGGCTTTCAGGGCCCGGGTCAGAAAGCCGATCTCGGCGGTCAGGTCGCGGTTGGTCGATGAGGCTGCGGCGCTCTTGGCCGTGGTTTTAGTGGTCATGACACCAACCCGCCCTCCCCGAGGTCGATGCCCAACGCGGTGTCATAGTCGGCCAGCGACCGCTGTTCGACCGTCCCCTGGTCCTGGTGCTCTCGCACCGGCCGCAGCGCACCGATCCGGTTGTGGCGCAGCATGTCCGCCGCCTCGCGGTGCTCGGGGTCAGTGATGCTCTGATGCCAGGCCCACACCCGCTCGTGATCGGCGACGGTCTTGCCGTCACAGAACACCTTGACCCGATCCAGATCCGCAACCACCTCGATGCGCCGCCCAATCACCGCAGGGTGCACCGAGTAGTCGTTGGAGTCCAACCGGATGTAGTGATCGCGCGCCAACCGGGTGGAGTTGCGCCATCCCACCTCCGGGGGCACCGGCGGCAAGCCCAGCATCGCCTGCCGGTCGGCGCCGATACGGTCGGCCGGCGCGCAACCCAACACCCGGCGGGTCCGCCCGTTGACGATCCGCAGCCACTGCTGCAACTGGTGGTTGAAATCACCCGGACCACTGAAGGTTCGGCCGGGCAGAAACGACCGCTCCAGATAATCGTGGGCCCGTTCGATGATGCCCTTGTGCTCGGGTTCGGCCCGTTTGAGCACCACCACCTTGGTGCCCAGCACACCGCGGAACGCCTGACAATCGCGGGTCAGTTCGCTGCGCCCGGACCGCCACCGCCCGATCGCGCCCTCACCGTCCCAGACCAGGGTGCGCGGCACCGCACCCAACCCGTGGATCAACTGCCACCACCCGGCGAACAGATCCTCGGCCCGCCGTGACGGGATCAGGATCGCCGCCAACCACCGTGAATAGCCGCACACCATCGTCAGCACCGGCAACTGCATCGGCGACCGCTTCTGGCCATACCCGACCGGCACCGTCGTCGGCGGAAACCACAAGTCGCACTGCGCGATATCCCCAGCCTCATACGTCGTGCGACCAGCGGGGTCCGGCGGCAGGTAAGCCGGCCGCAGCTCGCGGACCCGTTCCTTGAACACCGTCATCCCACGGGTCCAGCCCACCCGCTCGGCGATCACCATGGCCGGCATCGTCGGCACCGCCTTGAGCTGGGCGCGGATCGCCTCCTCGAACCCATCCACCGCCGATCCGGCCGGCTGGCGCACATACTTCGGCGGCCCCTCCGAAGCCAGCGCCGCCCGCACCGTATTGCGCGAAATCCCCAACGTCCTAGCGATCAACTTGATCGGCAACCCCTCCGCTCGATGCAACCGGCGGATCTCAGCCCAATCCTCCACAGCCAACAACTCCCTTCTCCTCTCGGCTCGTAAGCCGAGAGTCAGACGAAGGGGGTCAAAATTCGGGCGTCGACACGGGGTCATTTTTCAGACGACGCCGACAGACGGGCCGAGCCTGTTGCCGGGGGTTTGTCACTCCACCCGGCTATCGGTTTGCGCCCGGGAAAAACCATAGGCCGGTTCAGTTTTCGGTACGCCCGCCAGTCGTCTACAGGCTCACACGGGACTATTCTCATAGACGGGCCGGGAAGGATAGGAGGCGCGTATGAGCTGGTCAGGAATCCTCGGAAAGACAGCTGTGGGACTCGGCGCGGTGGCGGTGCCGGTGGTGTTCGCGGTCGCCGGAGCGGGGCAGGCGTCAGCAGATCCAGGTATCTGCGTCAGCGGCCCGTTCGGGTACGCATCCGCATGCCTGGACACACCCGGATGGATTGGCTGGTACGGCCCGCACTGGGACGGCGGATGGGACAACGGTTGGCACGGCGACTGGGACGAGTGGGAGGGTGACGACTAAGTCCGACTGAATCTCAGCCGACGCCGCGGGTGTCGAGGACCCGTTGCGATCCGCACCGGAATGGCGCTGATGGTCCAGCGTGGCAGCGAGTACGTGACCTGCCTGAAGCCTAAGTACGCAGAACATCCACCCTCACCGACGGTGTTAGCCTCGAATCGGTTCCCCTCCATCGGCCCGCCACCTCCCCTGGTGGCGGGCCGAGCTTCGCTAGCACGTTGCCAAGCGATGCATCGGTGAGGCGTTTGGAGATTTTGGGCAGGGCCAGGCCGCGGTTTTAGCGCCGGGGGAATTGGAAAACCCGTCAGGGAACGGGCTCCCACATGCGGAGTTCAGCCGATAGAAGGGACGGCAAGCGATGAGCGCGGTCGATAAGGCCAAGAACACGGCCGAGAAGCTTTCCGGGAAGGCCAAGGAGACAGTCGGACGGACTACCGGGGACCACCGCATGGAAGACGAGGGCAAGGCCGACCAGTCCAAGGCGGGTTTGAAGCAGCGGGGGGAGAAGGCCAAGGACGCGTTCCGCGGATAGGGTCCATCTCCCGGCAAGTGATTTCATCCCGCGCGGCGATGCCGTGCTCCGTCGTGGCCGGCTGTGCGTGAGGTTGCAGCCGACTCGCCGATTGCGGGCATGCCACGGGTTAGGCGACTGAAACGTCGAAACGGGCGCTGTGGGCTGGCTGCCATCAAACCAGGACATCGTTACGGCGACCGCGACTGACCGGGCTGACGTGGTGGGGCAGTTGAGGAACTTAGGTGCGGCCACTTCAAGTTCGTGGTCGAGCCACTGACCGCATTAGGCGTAGACGTCTAGTGAAAGCAACCGCAGCGAACACCAATGACCTGCGGCCCGCGTCGCGGCCTCGAAGCACTATGAAAAATATTCTCAGACTTGTCATTTCAGGATTGACGCCGCCGTTAGCCGGGTAGCCGCTGCGATATGCGGGGGTAGAAACCTACCAGGGTCGAAGGGGTCGTCGCGGGCGTTCGCTCCGGCCGCATGTGAAGTAGCAAGCGAAGGAGGAAGCATGTCGACGGCGACACCACGGCCCCCCGGGCCTCAGTTCAGGAAGTACTCCACCACAAGGTCTTTCGGCAGGCGTCGCGCTTCGGCCCCCTTCATCCTCGCACCGGCGGCGATACGGGGGAGCCGAGCATGACCACCGCGATACAACCGGCCGGCGGCGCTGCGGGAGGGCCTAGCTCGAGCAGCCTGGCCGATGTAGTGGACACCATTTTGGACAAGGGCTTGGTCATCGACGCCTACGTTCGTGTTTCGCTTGTCGGCATCGAACTACTGACCATCGACGCTCGCATTGTGGTCGCCAGCGTCGACACCTATCTTCGGTTCGCCGAAGCGGTCAATCGGCTCGACATCTCCGAGAGCGATCCCAAAGCGGGTCTGCCGGAGATCGTCGGCGATGCTACCGAAGGGCTTGCAAAGCATAAGGCGAAAGGCGCCCTGGACTCCGCCGGGGAGACGCTGAGCAACCTGCTCACCGGGGATAAGCCCCAACGCCGGAAGTCAGCACAGCGCCGAAGTCCACGGAGCACGTCATGACGCGCTCCCCTCGCGTGGAGAACCAGATCGAACACTCCGATGGCGACACCGCGATCTACATCTACGGCATCGTTCCCGGCGACGTCGAGGTCAAAGAAGACGCCGAAGGCATCGGTGATCCACCAGCGAAGGTGGAGGTGATCCGCGAGGGCGATATCGCCGCGTTGGTAAGTGCCATCCCCGCCGGCCACCCTCTCGGCAAGCCGAAGGACCTACAAGCGCACGCCAACCTCTTAGACGGCACCGCCGCGGTCGCACCGGTGCTTCCGCTGCGCTTCGGTGCCGTCATGACCGACGCCGAGGCGGTGGCTGAAGAGCTGCTGCGAGCCAATCACGACGACTTCGCCCGTGTCCTAAGCGAACTTGAGGGTCGGGCCGAATACATCATCAAGGGACGCTACGACGAGGACGCCCTGCTGCGCGACGTGCTTTCGGAAAGGCAGGCGCGCGCGCTGCTCGACGACGTCCGCAGTAAACCCGACGAGGCATCGCGGGACTCGCGCATCGCGCTCGGTGAGCTGATCGCCAAGGCGATCGAGTCCAGACGCAATGCGGACACCAAGACCGTCGTCGATCAACTCAACGGACTGGCCAGCGCGGTCAACGTCCGCCCACCGACGCACGAATACGACGCGGTTCATGTCGCATTGATGGCCGAGCTGGACCGCCAACCCGACCTCGAAGCAACGGTGAACGAGCTCGCCGAAAAGGGCAAGGGCCGTACCGAATTGCGGCTGCTCGGCCCCCTTGCCGCCTACGACTTCGTCACCACTCGGGCACCAGCCAGCTGACACACCTGGACTACCGCCTGCACCTGACGATTCGATGAGGAACGCGAGCTGGCCGCTGTGTTGCTTCGCGCCGCCGATCAGATCGAGGGTGCGCAGCTCAAGTCGGACAGTTGCATCCGGGAGAATGTCCCTGTATGAAGCCGTCGCGCTGGTGACCGTGCTGCGGCCGTACACGAACGGGACGTGGCTCGGTCCGATCGTGGTTCCTCCGTCGCGTTGCCACTCCGGGCTTCGCGCGCTAGCGCTCGAATGTTTCGACTGTGTCAATAAACGGGTAGACCCCGAAAAACGCGTTCTGCCTTCTGAGCGCCATACTTCGCGCAGGTAGCCAAATTGTGAGGGGTGCAGCATGCCGCGCCAGCTATTTGATCCCTACGCCGTGCTGGGGTTGCCGCCAACGGCGACCCCAGACGAGATCACGAACGCCTACCGCAGGCAAGTGCGAACCCTTCACCCCGACACCAGAACCACACCGCAGTCGGCCGCGGATGAGCAACTACGGCAGGTCTTAGCCGCCTACGCACTGCTGCGCGACCCCGAGCGCCGGGCACGCTACAACCGCGTAGCCACCCTTTATGACCGCGTAGCCACACGCTACGACCGCGCAGCCAAGCGGAGACCCACCGCCTCACGGGCACCGGCGGAAACGACAAACACCCCGAATTCGGCTGGTACCGTGCGCATCCTGGGCTTGACCCTTGGATTCAAAGTCAAGCCGCTTTCTGAGTGAGTCGGTATTCATCCTTGACCGGGCTGGGGAGAGATCTGCTGTTCTGAGACCCTCGCGGTCGCTAAGTCAGAACTCCAACCGACCTTGTGGGCCCGATGAGACGCAGCGAGGAGACTGGAAACATGTCAAACGATTCCAATCGGCAGGCGCGGGTGGGCTGAGCGATGGGACTTTTCTCCGAAATCCTGTTACTCCCGCTGGCTCCGGTGCGCGGCGTGATCAAGCTGGCGGAAGTCATCCAGGAACGGGTGGACCAAGAGTTGAACGATCCCGCCACGACCCGCCGGCAATTAGAAGAGCTTGAGGAAAAACGCGAGCGCGGCGAGATTTCCGCCGAGGAGGAACAGCATGCCCAGCAGAAGGTGCTCGAGGCGAGGATCACCCCGAAGCCCCCGAAGCCCGTCGACGACGAGGAGCCCCCCGGAGCGCCAAGACCCGCCAGGGACGACGTCACACGCCGGCCCGCGGGTCGTGGCGAGAGCCGGAAGACGGTGCGGCGCAGGGAACCCGGCGGAACCGTCGCGGCCGCGCGACGCCGCGGGACTGCCGGTGGACGCCCGGCGAAGGGTGAAAACGGGGAACCTGAGCGCGTGAAAGACCGTCCTCCCGGCGATAGCCCATTCATCGGTCGCGGCTTCCCGATCAGGTCGAGCCCATCGCCAAGGGCGGGCGCAACGACGGCCAGATCGTTTCTTGGATTGCCGTCTTGATAACGGATGAACCCGAACGCCATTGCGGAACGTCGATCTCCAGCGGGTCGACTGGTTCAGGACGGTGATCCGGCATATCGGGGTCGAGAACCGGGAACCACCCGAACCGTTGGGGTGTACCACCGTCGGCGCCGGCCAGCAGCACACCGGATTTGAGCGGCTGTACGCCAACCATCATCCCGGCCCGGTAGGTCAGGCGCGGCACGATTACCCGGGTGTGCTTCTGAGCGTTGGCGTAGCCGAGTTGCTCACCCATCGCCAGCTTTCGGATCTCGGCTTCCAACGTCGATCCCTGACGACGGAATAGACCCTCCACGGTCTGCACCTCCGGATTACTGAAGATCGCCCTGTTGATCGTCTCCTCGCCGTTATCGACGAAAGTGCGGCCTATACCCTCGGCCGATCCCATAGGGAGCACCGGAATCTCAACTGAGGGGAAGCCGACGAAGTTGATGGCATCGTGGCGCCCGCAGATTCCGAACTACCCTTACCCGCTCCTGGCGGGCCGACAAGCGCGATGGGCAGATTCAGTGCGGCGTGACCACCGACGAGCGGTTCGATCACCACATGCGGCGGGATCTCGCACACGGCGCGCACCAACACCACGCCTAGCGTCGACAACGGCGACACCCGTCGGGCACGCGCGAAATCACGGATGTGTCGCAGCACAGTCCGTGCAGACCAGAAGTCGTCGCGCATCACTGGGCATCACCGCGATTCCCGTTAATCGAGCGGTCGATCGTCGCCAGGACCTCGAGGACATGGGCAACTTGGGGACGGATCGCACAACCGATGTCATCCCTGTGGCGGCTGAACCTGTCGTCATCGACCAGTTTCACCAGCTTCTTGTGGATCTTGGCGAGTTCTAATGACAGTCCGCGAGCGTCGTCGGTGATCGGCTTGCGCCGAGGCTTCTCCTCGGCGGTATCAGGTCGCGGCGACTGCGGTTGATATATCTTGTTGTTCCGGCCCAGGACCGGTGCGTTGCGTGCCCGCTCCAGCGCATCAAATACGCGGTTGGTGCGGCCGGGGGTCGAATCGGTGGGCGCGCCGGGGATCGACTGACCGTCGACATGGCCAATGTCAGGTGGACAATTTTGTCCACCTGAGAGCACGTTCTGAACTGTGCCCTTGCTCAACCCGGTGGCCGCCGAGATCGCACGCTGACTCAGCCCTGACTCGCGCAGGGATGAAATAACTTCGGCGCGTTCCTCACGCGGCAGACGTAGCCGCGAAGTTGGAAATTCACTGGCGCAGTAGTCGTCCCAGGACTCATACCCGAGCGCTTCCCACGCGCGGCCCCTGTAGGCGTCGACAACCGACTCCCAGGTCTGTATGAGCTTCATCTTGATGAAGTCGGTCAGCCGGCGTGCCTGGGCTTTAGTTGTCACCGGATTGTCTGTGTAGACGTCAGGGGACAGATCGTCGTCAGTCAACGGACTCAGCCCACTCATGAGGCCCTCCGCAGCCACGGACGCGATGCGAACAAGGCCTCACGCACCCGCATCTCGCGGGCGACACCCGACCAGTCCGCAGAGACCGCAACAGCTTTCGCCGCATCCGCCTGCGCCTCCTGGGCTGTCTCCATCCGCAGAGCATGGTGCTGAGCGAAATCGAGTAAGGCGGCCCACTTCCTGCGGTCACCGTCCGCGAGTTCACACCACGCAGGCGTGCCTGCCATCGGGTAGTGGCCTGCGGAGTTGAGGAACTTCTGCACGAACTCGTGGACGCTCCACCACGAAACCGCGCGCGCGCCAACGGTGCTCAAACCTCTAGAATCGCTGTAGTCGCTGCTGCCAAGAAGTGACTCGTCGCGCGAGGCCGGGAGTGTGGGGACAACCCGGCCCTCGCCGTTTCTAAGGGGTCGATCAACCCCGTCGACTCCGGCTGTCACGCGGCGTCACCGGCGAGTAGGGAGGCGACGAACTCGTCAACCGCCATCTGCGGTACGAGCCGCCTTCGCCCGATCTTTACTGAGCGCAGTTGACGGTTGGCGATCAACTCGAAGACGGTTGATCTTCCGACGCCGAGCTGCGCCATTACCACCTCCACCGGCAGTAACCGGGCTTGGGCGGTGGCAATCTCCTGTTCTAACATCGTTCCTCCTGTGTGTCGGTGCGACACAATTCAGTGGTGCACTGTGTACCTGGACGCTACTAGAAATCCGGGCGCGTCTACACAGACCCGTGCTAGGGTGTGTCGCGATGACACAGAACGCATGGAATGAGGGCCTTGCAGGTCGGGTCGCACGCGCAGTTCGATCCGCAAGGGGAGGCCGGTCGGCGCAAGACATCGCCCGCGAAACCGCGCGACTGGGCTATCCGCTCAGCAGATCGCAAATTGCGAATCTGGAGTCCGGACGCAAGCGCAGTCTTGATATCGCGGAGCTGCTTATCCTCGCCGCCGCACTAGGCGTTCCGCCTTTAGCGCTGCTATTCCCGGATCTCCCCGATGGGGAGGTGGAAGACCTACCAGGCCAGTTTGTTTCGTCGACGGTCGGGTTGATTCGGTTCACCGGAGAGCAAGATGTGCGACCGAAGTCCGACCTAGGACGACTGATGAAGCTGAGCCGTGAGCGATTCGACAAGCAAATAAGACATTCAGTGGCACTCGAGTATCTGGAAAGGCTTGCGGCAGAAAAGCCGGACGAGTTCACGGCTGACCGCGTCACTGCGGTGGCGGACGATTACAACGAGATCCAGGAGCTCGAGCGTGAGATCTCAGCTATCCCCGGCGCGGTTATCGAGAAGAACGAGAGCGAACAGTGAGCCGCCAACAGTTGCCGCCGCAGATCAAGAAGATCGGGGTACACGACCGCAAGACTGGTAAAACCGTTGTGCGCTATCAGGTTACGGTCGATGCGGGAATCAATCAGCAGACTGGACGGAGACAGCAGGTTCGACGGCGGTACGCGACCGAGCGTGAGGCCCGCGCCGCTCTCGCCGAGATCGTCGACACCACGGCCAAGGGCCAGTTTGTGGCTCGCACAACGTTAACGGTCGACCAGCTGTGTACCGACTATCTCGCGGGTCGTCACAAGCTGCGCGCCACGTCGCTCTCCAAGCTGGAATATGACCTTGGACCGCTTCGGGAGAGGTACGGCAACGTGCCGGTGCAACGGCTCACCAAGTCCCACATTGACGCGCTCGTGGCCGATCTAGTTGCGGGCGGAATGCAGACGGCGAAGGGCCACACTCGACGACCGTGGTCCGCTGAGTCGGTCAATAAGGTGATCGCGACGATCGAACAAGTGCTAGCGGACGCCAAGGCACAAGGGCTCGTCGGGCGGAATGTGGCCGAACTGGTGAACCGGGTGGCTACGGCGCATAAGAACCTCGATACCTACACGGAGGCGGAGGTCCAGTTGTTGCTGTCGGCTATCGCTGACGATCGGCTTGGCCATGCCTGGGAGTTGGCGCTGTCGGGTTTGCGTCGGGGGGAGATCGCGGGCCTTCGTTGGTCCGACTGCGCGCTCGAAAGCAAGACGTTGTCGATCGCCAATAACCGGGTATCGGCTGGTGGCCGATCTGTGGAGAACGATCCGAAGTCAGCATCGTCGCGACGGACGCTGCCGTTGCCCGATCGGCTGGTGTCAGTGCTGAAGGCCGCGAAGGCCCGTCAGGCTGCCGAAAGGCTGGCACTGGGCTCCGCCTACGGATCGGGCGCCTATGTGGTGTCCAACGAAATCGGTGAGCCATATTCGCCTGCAGTGTTATCCCGCTACTGGCGTGACACGGTGAAGGCGGGGGGCGTCCGGCACATCAAGCTTCACGCCGCTCGACATACTTGCGCGACGCTGATGCACCTCCAGGGGGTGCCCGTCGCAGTGATCGCGGCGTGGATCGGCCATAAGGACGCCAGCCTGACGATGCGGCTCTACGCGCACTCACAGGATGATGCGCTGCGGATGGCGGGGGAGAGTTTGAATCGAGTTGTGACAACTCGTGACACCGAGGCTCGCTAGTCGAACAGTTCGAACAACGTTCGCGCTGGTCACATGGGAGCCGATGACGGGAATCGAACCCGCGTATTCAGCTTGGGAAGCTGATGTTCTGCCATTGAACTACATCGGCCTGTTTGACCACGAAGGCTAACATCTGAGCGGCTACGCTCGTCCAGTGCTGCTCTCCGATCGCGACATTCGGGCCGAAATCGCCGCCGAGAGGCTGGGCATCGATCCGTTCGACCCCGGCCTCGTGCAGCCGTCGAGCGTCGACGTCCGGCTCGACAACCTGTTCCGGGTCTTCAACAACCTCCGCTACACCCACATCGATCCGTCCATCCAGCAGGACGAACTGACCAGCCTCGTGCAGCCAGACCCCGGCGAGCCGTTCGTGCTGCATCCCGGCGAGTTCGTGCTCGGCTCGACGCTGGAGCTGTGCACACTGCCCGACGACCTCGCCGGCCGGCTCGAAGGCAAGTCGTCGCTCGGCCGGCTCGGGCTGCTGACCCACTCGACCGCGGGCTTCATCGACCCCGGATTCAACGGTCACATCACCCTCGAGCTGTCCAACGTCGCGAACCTGCCGATCACGCTCTGGCCAGGCATGAAGATCGGCCAGCTCTGCCTGCTGCGGCTGACCAGCCCCGCCGAGCACCCGTACGGCAGCGCGCAGGCCGGCTCCAAGTACCAGGGCCAGCGCGGGCCGACGCCGTCACGCTCGTATCAGAACTTCATCAAATCCAGCTGAGCCGAGCCCTATGCTCTTCTCCGATCCGGAGGGAGCCCGAATTGCAAGAGATCGATCCTGCCGCCACCGCCTGGCTGCTGGCCGCCACGGCCCTCGTCCTGCTCATGACGCCCGGGCTGGCCATCTTCTACGGCGGCATGGTCCGCACCACCGGCGTGCTCAACATGATCATGATGAGCTTCATCTCGATTCCCCTGTGCACCGTGGCTTGGCTGCTTGTCGGCTACACCCTGGCGTTCTCCGAGGACGCCGGCGGCGGCCTGATCGGCAACCTCACGCACTTCGGGATGCTGGGCATCGATCCGAACACCGCCCGCGGCACGGTTCCGGAACTGCTGTACGCCACCTTCCAGCTCAGTTTCGCGATCATCACCGCCGCGCTGATCAGCGGCGCGATCGCGGACCGCGCCAAGTTCGCGGCCTGGATGGTGTTCGTCCCCCTGTGGGCGGTTGCGGTGTATTCCGTTGTCGCGCACTGGGTGTGGGGCCCTGGCGGATGGCTGTTCGAGTTTGGCGTGCTGGACTACGCAGGCGGCCTCGTCGTCGAGATCGTCTCCGGTGCCTCAGCGCTGGCGCTGGCCCTGGTCCTCGGCCGCCGCATCGGGTTCAAGTCAGACGCCATGCGTCCGCACAACCTGCCATTCGTGTTGCTCGGCGTCGGCCTGCTGTGGTTCGGCTGGTTCGGGTTCAACGCCGGCTCAGCGTTGGCCGCCAATGGCATGGCCGCGGCGGTCTTCCTCAATACGCTCGTTGCGGGTTGCCTCGGGATGCTCGGCTGGATCGCCGTCGAGCGGATCCGCGACGGCAAGCCGACCACATTTGGCGCTGCGTCGGGTGTCGTTGCCGGCCTCGTCGCGATCACGCCCTCCTGCGGGACCGTCAACACCCTCGGCGCCTTCGTCGTCGGCCTGGCCGCTGGCGTCATCTGCTCGTTCGCGGTGGGGCTGAAGTTCCGGTGGGGCTACGACGACTCGCTGGACGTGGTCGGCGTGCACTTCGTCGGCGGGCTGGTCGGCATCCTGCTGATCGGGTTCCTGGCCACCGAGGTGATGACCTCAGGCCCGTCAGGTCTCTTGTACGGCGGCGGGCTCACCCAACTCGGCAAGCAGGCGCTGGCGGCCGTTGTCGTCGCCGTCTACGCGTTCACCGTGTCCTACGTGCTGGCCAAGCTGATCGACCGCGTCATGGGCTTCCGGGTCAGCGCCGAGGACGAGACGACGGGCGTCGACTTCACCCAGCACGCCGAGACCGCGTACGCCGAGGGTGTGCACGGGCATTTGCCGTCGCGCCGCCCCGGTGCGCTCGGCGCACCCGGCGTGTTCGCTCGGCGGCCTGAGACCGCCGAAGAAACCTGATATCCAAGCGCCAGCGGGAATTTGAACCGCACAGCGCGGGTTGTCGTAGACCCGAGTAGGGTCGAAGTACCGGCGTCCGCGGGCACCCGTTTGCGTCGCGATCCGGCCAGGACTTCAGCGCCATCAGCAAACGCGCATTGGATGTAACGCCCGAGCTGATCGCGCCGATGAAGTATCTAGTTGTCGGCTCGGACGGAATGAGGGCTCAACGGCGACTTAGACAGCGTAGCAAACACTTTGGAGGGGTCAGTGGACATCGTACTAGGTGTGTCGATGACACCTACGACGGTCCGCATGGTGCTGGTGGAAGGCGAGAAGGCCGACGGGGTCACCGTCGACCACGACACCTTCGACGTCACCGCTACTGAAGGCTCGGCAAATTCCAGTGCGGCCGAACAGGTCGTCGCCGCCGTGCTCGGCACCAAAGAGAGCGCCGACGCGGGCGGCCACCACCTCAAGTCGATCGGCGTCACGTGGAGTGACCACGCCGAAGCTGCGACACTGCGCGATACCCTCGCCGCCCACGGCCTCGGCGACGTGATGCTCGTTTCCGACGGTCACGCCGCGGCCGCCCTTGCCCAGGCTGTCGGCCGCGCCGTCGGATACGACACCACCGCGCTGCTCTTCGTCGATCGCGACACCGCGACGCTGTCGGTCGTCCAGACCGACGACGGCTCCGTCGTCAAGGTGTTGAGCCGCACCCTGCACAGCGACGACGCGATGGCCGTGCTGACCGAGATGGCCGCGGCCGTGGACGCCCAGGACTCGCCTCCGCAGGCCATGTTCGTCGTCGGCTCCGGTGTCGACGTCAGCTCGGTGAAGGAGCATCTGGAGCACCTCGTCAGCCTGCCCGTCAGCGCACCCGACGAGCCCGAGCTCGCGTTGGCCCGAGGCGCGGCGCTGGCATCGGCCAATGCGCCCGCGTTCGAGGCCACCACTGTCGGGCTGGCCTACTCCCAGGACCCCGACGGCACCACCGCCGGCGCCGCCTATCCCGGACTGCACGCCGCCGAGACCCAGCTCGCGGCGGTCAGTGGCGCCGATCCAATGGCGGCGGCGTACTCGGACTCAGAACCCGCCACCGACATGGACCTGCCCGTCGGGGAAGAACGCAAGCCGTTCCTGCTCGTCGGCAGCGCCCTGACGTCGATCTTCGTGGTTGGCGTTGTGGCACTGGTTATTTCGCTTGCGGTGAGCATCCGGCCGACGGTCGACCAGCGCCCCAGCCCCGGTCAGAGCGCGATCGTTCCCAGCACTTTGGCGCCGCCACCGGCACCGGTGCAGGAGCAGGCGCAGCCCGTCGAGCAGCCGCCGCCACCACCGCCTGCGGAGACCATCAAGCCGCCAGTGCCGGTCGTCCAGGAAGCCCCGGTGGCACCACCACGGACGGTTTACGTCGAGCAGCCCGCGCAGGCACCCGCGCCTGCGCCGGCGCCCGCCGCGCCGCCCCCACCTCCACCCGCGGCACCGGCTCCCGCACCGGCGCCGCCGATAGTTCTGCCTGCGCCGGCACCACCTCCGCCGGTGATCTGGTACCCGCGGCCGCAGAATCCGTGGAATCCGTGGAACCCGCCGTGGTCACCGCCGACGCCGACGTGGACCCCGCCGAAGCCGACTTACACGCCGCCCAGGCCGACGTGGACGCCGCCGCCTCCGTGGACGCCCCCGTGGCAGCAGCCCGAGGAGCCGCCGGAGGAACCTGAGCAACCGCCGTGGAATCCGCCATCGCAGCCGCAATGGCAGTGGCCGGGCAGCGGCTCGGGCTCGGGTGGCTCGGGCTCGGGGGGCTCGGAGTCCGGAGGTTCCGGTGGCCGGGGTGACTACGGCCGGGGTGGCTCCTCCGATGGCTCGGAATCCGGTGGCTCCGGGGGTTCGCGTGGGGGCGGCTCCGGTGGTTCCGGAGGCTCAGGGAACTGCTTCCTGATCTTCTGCGGGTAGCGCGTCTCGCGGTCTTTGCCGTCGAACTCGATGCGGCGCATAGCCTTTCGAGCCGGGCGGAAGTACACGCAAAGAGCAGCCAGATAACCAAACATGCTGGCGTGATGGAGTCTAATTTTGGCCGTGTACACTCATCTTTGGGTGTTTTTCGTACATCCAAATTGAATGAGAGAAGAAAAAAGTATGGCACAGGGAACTGTGAAATGGTTCAACAGCGATAAGGGCTTCGGCTTCATCGCACCCGACGGCGGCGCAGAGGACGTATTCGTTCACTTCTCCGAGATCAGCGGGGGCGGTTATCGCTCACTTGAAGAGAACCAACGAGTTCAGTTCGAGGTCGAACAGGGCGCCAAAGGCCCTCAGGCAGTCGGAGTGACGGCCGTCTAAACCCCGGTCTTAGCGCCAGGCGCTGCAATTCAGTAAGCCCGGCGCGCACAATGCCCCATCAATTATTGATGGGGCATTCGTGCGTTTTAGGTGAACTGAAATTGGCCCGTGGCACTAGCCCGTCACCTGGCGTTGGCCTGCCGCTCAGTGTCGCGTAGCTGTTAGCTCACCGCGGCAGCATATAAGGCACTATGCGATGCACCGTCTTTGGCACGGGCTATCTCGGTGCAACACATGCAGCCGGCATGGCCGAGCTCGGGCACGACGTGATCGGTGTGGACATCGATCCCGGCAAGGTCGCCAAGCTGGCGGCGGGCGACATCCCCTTCTACGAGCCCGGTCTGCGAAAGGTATTGAGCGACAACCTGGCCGCCGGGCGGTTGCGCTTCACCACCGACTACGACATCGCCGCTGAGTTCGCCGACGTGCATTTCCTCGGCGTCGGAACCCCGCAGAAGAAGGGCGAATACGGCGCCGACCTGCGCCATGTGCACGCCGTGGTCGACGCGCTGGTGCCGCGGCTGCGCCGGCCGGCGGTGATCGTCGGCAAGTCGACGGTGCCCGTCGGCACCGCCGCCGAACTCGCCGAACGCGCCCGCGAACTGGCGCCGGACGGCGTGGACGTCGAGGTGGCCTGGAACCCGGAGTTCCTGCGCGAAGGCTTCGCCGTCCACGACACGCTGCACCCCGATCGGATTGTGCTTGGCGTGCAACGCGATTCGGTGCGGGCCGAAGCCGCGATCCGCGAGCTCTACGCGCCACTGCTCGACGAGGATGTGCCATTCCTAGTGACCGACCTGCAGACCGCGGAACTGGTCAAGGTGTCGGCCAACGCCTTTCTGGCGACCAAGATTTCATTCATCAACGCGATCTCCGAGGTGTGCGAGGCCGTCGACGCCGACGTCACCTTGTTGGCCGACGCGCTCGGATACGACCCGCGGATCGGGCGACGCTTCCTCAACGCTGGCCTCGGATTCGGCGGCGGCTGCCTGCCCAAGGACATCCGCGCGTTCATGGCCCGTGCCGGCGAGTTGGGCGCCAACCACGCGCTGACCTTCCTGCGCGAGGTCGACAGCATCAACATGCGGCGCCGCACGCGCATGGTCGAGTTGGCCACCAAGGCCTGCGGTGGCTCGTTGTTGGGTGCCAACGTCGCCGTGCTCGGCGCGGCGTTCAAGCCCGAGTCCGACGACGTGCGCGACTCACCGGCGCTCAACGTCGCCGGCATGTTGCAACTCAACGGCGCGACCGTCAATGTATATGACCCCAAGGCGATGGAGAACTCCCAGCGACTCTTCCCGACGCTGAACTACTCCACGTCGGTGGTGGAGGCGTGCGAGCGGGCCGACGCCGTCCTGGTGCTGACGGAGTGGCCCGAATTCGTCGACATGGATCCCGACGACCTTGCCGAAACGGTGCGCACCAAAGTCGTTGTCGACGGCCGAAATTGCCTCGACGTCGACCGCTGGGCCCGCGCCGGATGGAATGTGTACTGCCTCGGACGAGGTCGCGTCACAGCCGATCGATGAAGCTGGTGGTGCTGCTCCCACGATAAGCGCGCACTGTTTGTGTCGCCGTCCTGCAGACAGGCTGGTGCCATGAAGTTCGGCGTAAGCACATTCCTGACCGATGAGGGGCTCGCGCCGACGGCGCTCGCACTGGCGCTGGAGGAACGCGGATTCGATTCGCTCTTCGTCGCCGAACACACCCACATCCCGGTGAACGTTCCGGCCCCGCCCGACACTGATCTTCCACCGCGGGACTACTACCGCTCCATGGATCCTTTTGTGGCGCTGGCCGCGGCCGCCGCCGTGACCAAGCGACTGCTCCTGGGCACGGGAATAGCGCTTGTCGTCCAACGTGATCCGATCACGCTCGCCAAGGAGGCGGCCAGTCTCGATCACATCTCGGGGGGCCGGTTCCAGCTTGGTGTCGGCGCCGGCTGGCTCCGCGAGGAGATGCTCAACCACGGCACCGACCCGAGGACGCGGTTGACCCTGATGCGTGAACGGGTGCTCGCGATGAAGGAGATCTGGACGAGTGACAAGGCGGAATTTCATGGCAGATTCGTGGATTTCGACCCTGTCTTCTCCTGGCCGAAGCCGGTTCAGCGACCACATCTGCCGGTTCTGATCGGTGGCAACGGACCAACCGTCCTCGATCGAGTGCTCGAGTATGGCGATGGTTGGGCACCGAATCTCGTTGGCACTCCGGCGGATCTGGTAGGCCAGGTGGCGGATCTGCAACGACGGGCTGCAGACCAGGGGCGCGCCCCCATCCCGGTCACCTTGATCGGCGCTGACCAGCGCGGGTATCTCGGCACCGAGAAGCGGCGCACGATAGCCCCGCTCGATGAGCGTGAGATCGCCACCCTCGCCGAAGGTGGCGTCGACCATTGCGTGTTCTTCCGGGACGCCGGCGCGCCGGAGGCAGAGGCATTGCGCTACCTCGATGAGTTGGCGGCGCTCATCAAGAAGTTCTGGGAGTGAACGGCGTCAGCCGTTCGAGCCGCTCATCGGTCCCTGAACCGGGGCGCGGGTTATACAGCACCAGGTGCCAGCCGGGCCGGTCAGTGACGGCCAGAGTTGTTTTGTCGAACAGCAGATCTCCGGCCTCGGGATGATGCACTGCCTTCACCGCCTGCAGATGAGGCCCGACGTCGTGGCGCTCCCATAGTTCGACGAAGTCGGGGCTGATGGCGCTGAGATCGTCGACCACGCGACTGAATCTCGGATCGCCGGCCATTGGGCCGCATCCGCGCGGAAGGCGGCGACGACACCCGGCGCGGCGGACGCCCAGTGCACGTACATGTCGCGATAGCGGGTGTTGGTGAAGAACGTGATGAGGCAGTTGTGGTCAGTATCGTTGTAGCCGAACACGGTTCGCGTCGCGTCATTGACCGCGAGCAGATTCCAGTAGCGGTCCTGCAACATCGCCGGCCGCGGCAGCCATGCGTCGAGCAGGTTGCGCAACTCCGGTGTAGCCGAGACGTCGCGCCGTCCTGACAGTGGAGGTCGGTTGACGCCAGACAGCAAGTACAGGTGTGCGCGCTCGGGCTGGGTCATTCGCAGCGCCGAGGAGATCGCATCCAGCACGGCTGACGAGACCGTTATGTCGCGGCCCTGTTCGAGCCACGTGTACCAGGACACCCCGATGCCGGCCAGCGCGGCGACCTCCTCGCGCCGAAGCCCCGGCGTCCTACGCCGGCCGCCCGCCGCCATGCCCACATCGGCGGGTGTCAGTCGGGCGCGGCGGGTGCGGAGAAAATCGCTGAGTTGCTGGCGTCGGCGCGCTGCGACGACGGGGGACTCTTTCATACGACCCTCGATCTCATCCACTGCGTTCGATAACCGTGTGCTGTCTCCTGCAATTCCCACGCTGCAACCACTGTTCGACACTTGTAGAACAACATCGCGGCTCGTAAGCTCGGCAGCATGAGGCAGCAAGTCCGCTGGCTGGTCATGCACGGCGTCGTCCGTGCGTTGTCACGACAGCTTGCCCGCCGCGGTGATCCTCAGGGACGGATGGTCACCGATCCCGCGGTGCGGGCCAACCCCGTCCCGTTCATCGAAGAACTGCGCGAGCGCGGCCCGATCATCAAGTGCCGTGCCGTCTACATCACCGTCGACCACAAGGTCGCCAACGACCTGCTGCGCTCGGACGACTTCCGCGTTATCGAAATGGGCGCCAATCTGCCCAAGCCGCTGCAGTGGGTGGCGCGTCGCACCGATCCCGGACTTGTGCATCCGCTGCAACCGCCGTCGATGCTGTCGGTCGAGCCGCCGGACCACACCCGCTACCGCAAGCTGGTGTCGTCGGTGTTCACCACCAGGGCGGTCGCCGCGCTGCGGGACCGGGTGCAGAACACCGCCAAAGCTTCTCGATGATCTCGGCGACGAGCCCGGCGTTGTGGACGTGGTCGAGCGGTACTGTTCGCAGCTGCCTGTCACGGTGATAGGAGACATCCTCGGCGTGCCCGACGACGCGCGGCCCCGCATCCTGGAATTCGGCGAGCTCGGCGCACCCAGCCTGGACATCGGCCTGACCTGGCGGCAGTATCGGCAGGTCTATCGCGGCCTCGAAGGTTTCAACAAGTGGCTCTCCGACCACCTGCAGCAGCTGCGCCGCACTCCCGGTGACGACCTGATGAGCCAGATCATCCAGGCGTCGGATCAAGGAGCCAAGCTCAACCACACCGAACTGTTGGCGACCGCGGGACTGGTGCTCGCGGCCGGCTTCGAGACCACAGTCAACCTGCTGGGCAACGGGATTCGGATGCTGCTCGACACACCGGAACAGCTCGAGACGCTCGCCGCTCGCCCCGAGCTGTGGCCCAATGCCGTCGAGGAGATCCTGCGACTCGACTCCCCGGTCCAGCTGACCGCCCGGATGGCGCGCAAGGACACCGATATCGCAGGCACCGTGGTCCGGCGCGGCGAGATGATCGCGATCTACCTTGCCGGAGCCAACCGCGACCCGAATGTCTTTGCCGACCCGCACCGTTTCGACATCGAACGCCCGAACGCCGGCAAGCATCTGTCCTTCTCCGGCGGGCGGCACTTCTGCCTCGGAGCAGCGTTGGCACGCGCCGAAGGCGAAGTCGGGCTGCGGACATTCTTCGAACGCTTCCCCGACGCCCGGCTTGCCGGCTCCGGTAGCCGGCGCGAAACCCGGGTGCTGCGCGGCTGGTCGTCCCTTCCGATCGCACTTGGCAAGGCGCGCACCGCTGTAAGTTCGTGACCGTGGATTTCCGAGCGGCGCTGCTCGACCAGACCCGGGACTTCGGGGAGCTGATCCGCAGTGCAGACCCGTCAACGCCCGTGCCGACCTGCCCCGACTGGACGCTCAAGCAGCTGTTCCGCCACGTCGGGCGCGGAAACCGTTGGGCCGCACAGATCATCGCCGATCACCGCGTGCACCCACTCGACCCGCGCGATGTGCGCGGGCGGCAAGCCGCCCGACGATCCCGATGCCGCGATCGACTGGTTGAACGACGGCGCCCAGCTGATCATCAATGCCGTCGACCAGGTCGGCGCGGACGCCCGGGTGTGGACCTTCCTCGGCCCGCGGCCCGCGGGCTGGTGGATCCGGCGGCGCCTGCACGAAGCCACCGTGCACCGCGCCGACGCCGCGATCGCCCTCGGCGTCGACTACGACCTGTCACCCGAGCTGGCCGCCGACGGGATCAGCGAGTGGATCGAACTCATGACCGTGCAAGCCAAGCGCGCAGTCGCCACCGGTGGACAAGGGCAAGACCGTGCACCTGCACGCCACCGACGGCGCGCTCGGCCCGACCGGCGAATGGACGATCGTCAACGACGAGGACGGCGTCGGCTGGTCCCACGACGCACGGTAAGGGCGACGTCGCGCTGCGCGGACCGGCCAAGGACCTGCTGCTGGCGATCGTGCGCAGGCGCACCGCGGCCGACGCGGGCATCGAAGTATTCGGCGACACCGCGGTCTGGGACGGACTGGCTGGCGCGGACGCCGTTCTGAATGGCGTATCTTCTCGACCATGACCACTTCGGAGATCGCGACCGTCCTCGCCTGGCATGACGCGCTCAACGAGCAGGACTTCGACACCCTGCTGCAGGTGTCCAGCGACGATATCGAGTTCGGTGATGCGAACGGCGCGGGCCAGGGCCATGAAGCCCTGCTGGAGTGGGCGAGTTCGCTGGCCGTCACAGCTGCCGACCCGGGCCGGATGTACGTCCGCGGCGGTGTGGTGGTCGCCGAGGAGCAGGACGGCGAGGCGGTGGCGTTCCGCGTCGTGCATGACCACATCACCTCGGTGTTCCGGCACCCCGACCTCGCCTCCGCGCTGGCCGCGACCGAGCTGACCGAGAAGGACCTCGCGGGCTGATGCGGGGCATCATCCTGGCCGGCGGATCGGGGACGCGGCTGTACCCGATCACCACGCGGTATCAGCAAGCAGCTGGTTCCGGTCTACGACAAGCCGATGATCTACTACCCGCTGTCCACCCTGATGATGGCGGGCATCCGCGACATCCAGGTGATCACCACCCCCGAGGATGCCCCGCGTTTCACCGATTGCTCGGCGACGGTTCGGATTTCGGCATCAACCTCAGCTATGCGGTGCAGGACAGCCCCGACGGGCTGGCGCAGGCGTTCGTGATCGGCGCCGACCACATCGGCAACGATTCGGTGGCATTGGTGTTGGGCGACAACATCTTTTATGGCCCCGGCCTCGGCACCAGCCTGAGTCGATTCCAAAACATCAGCGGCGGAGCCATTTTCGCGTACTGGGTGGCCAACCCGTCGGCCTACGGCGTGGTCGAGTTCGGCGCCGACGGCACGGCGCTGTCGATCGAGGAGAAGCCCGCGACGCCGAAGTCGCACTACGCGGTGCCGGGGCTGTACTTCTACGACAACGACGTCATCGAGATCGCGCGGTCGCTGAAGACATCGGCGCGCGGCGAGTACGAGATCACCGAGATCAACCAGACCTACCTCAACCAGGGCCGGCTGTCGGTCGAGGTGCTCGCCCGCGGCACGGCGTGGCTGGACACCGGCACCTTCGACTCGCTGCTGGACGCCAGCGACTACGTCCGCACCATCGAGCGCAGGCAGGGCCTGAAGATCAGCGTGCCGGAGGAGGTCGCGTGGCGGGTCGGCTTCATCGACGACGACCAGCTCGCCGCCCGGGCGCACACCCTGCTCAAGTCCGGATACGGCGCCTACCTGCTGGGGCTGCTGGAGCGCTAGCGGCGTGCGGCGTCGCCAGCACCGCCGCGATCGCCGTCGTCAACGGCACCGACAGCGCCAGCGCGATGCCGCCCACCGCCGAGCGGGCGATCTCGATGGCCACGCTCTCGCTGGTCAACACGTCGCCGAGCGACCGGTTCGCGACGCTGAACAACAGCAGCAGCGGCAGCGCGCTACCCGCGTACGCCAGCACCAGCGTGTAGACGGTGCTGGCGATGTGGTCGCGGCCCACCCGCATGGCGCCGAGGAAGATCGCCCGCCGCGAGCTGCCCTCGAGTTCGGCCAGCTCGAACACCGTCGACGCCTGCGTCACGGTCACGTCGTTGAGCACACCCAGCGAGCCGATGATGAACCCGGCCAGCAGCAGGCCGGTGATCGACACGTTGCCCATGATAGGTGACGACCGCGTTGGTCTCATCGTCGGACAGGCCGGTGAGGTGTGTTAATTCGATTGCCCCCCAAGACAATACGGCGGCGAGCAGCAGTGACGTCAACGTGCCGAGCAGCGCCGCGCTGGTGCGCAGGCTCACGCCGTGCGCCAGGTAGATCACCGCGTACAGGATCACCGCCGACGCCACCAACGCGACGGGGATGGCGGCTGCCCCGTCGCGCAGGGCGGGCAGCATGAACACCACCAGCACTCCGAACGCGACGACGATGCCGATCAGAGCCCGCAGTCCGCGCCACCCGGCGACCGCGACGACCACCACCGCGAATGCGGCGGCCAGCGCGATCAGCGGCCACGTCCGTTCGTAGTCGTAGAAGGAGTAGGTCGTCGTTCCGGTTGGGTCGACCTGGCGGCTGAGCCGGATGTTGTCACCGACGGCGAATTGCGCCTGGCCTGGCCCGCCGCTGGACTCCAGCAGCGTGTTGGCGCCCTCGTTCGGGCCGGAGTCGATCGCGATCAGCGTCTGCACGCATTGGGCACCCTCGCCCTGCGCGGGCAGCCGGATCTGCGGTCAGCACCGCGCCCGACCGACGGGCTGCCGCAGGTCGCGGCGCTGCTGGACAGCACATGTCCGGCCTCGGTGGTGACGGCGCCGCCAGCGGCATTCTGGAACGGCAGCGGGATATCGACCTTCTGCTGGCTGGGCCACAGCAACGCGGCGCCGGCCAGCACGGCGACGCCGATGCCGATCGAGCAGTCCGACGACGATCTTGGCGGCCAGCGGTCCCAGCGGCGCCGGGCCGCTCAGCGAGTGCGAGTGTGCGTGCGAGTGCGTCACGCGCAACAGGGTAGACGCGGCAGCTGGGGTGACCTACGCCGACTTTTGGTGTCGCGGAACGATCATCACGGGGACGGGAGCGTGACGCAGGATCTTCGAGGCGGCCGAGCCGAGGAACACGTGAGCGGCCTGTCCGGCGGCGCCCGACCCGAGCAACAGCATGTCACCGGGCTCCCAGGAGATGCTCTCCACCGCCTCGCGCCAATCGTGGCCGCTGCCGACCACGACATCGACGTCCGGAACGGCGACGCGCGCGCGAACGTCGTTGAGCTGCTTGGCGATATCGTCCATCGGTCCTGCGGGCCCACTGCCGCACGACGAGGTCCTCCGCCGACGGCTCGATCTTGCCGCTGAACACCGTCACCGGCCGCACGGTGAACGACACGATCCGCAACTGCACCGGCCACTGTTTGGCCAGCTCGGCAGCCGCCGGCGATGAGACCGTTGATGTCGGCCTCGCCTCCGTATGCGGCGGTGAGCCGGCGTATCGGTTCGGGCCCCAGCGGGTAGCCGCGCGGGGCGATCGCGACGGGCACCGCCGCGGTGTGGACCAGCCGCTCGGTGACGCTGCCCAGCGCCACCCTGCCCAGCAGGCCTGACGACGACGATCCGACGACGACCAGACTCGCGTTGTGCGCGGCGACGAGGTCAATCAAACCCGTTGGAATAGAGGACGATTGGTGGACCACGGTGGGGATGTCGATGTCGTCGGGAAGCTGGCTGACGACGCCGTCGAGTGCACGCGAAGCCTGCGCCGTGACATAGCGCAGATACTCCTGCTCGATGGGGTCGTCCTTGGCCGGCCATGGCCGTTCGACGACGGCCGCGGCCACCACCTTCTCGCCGGTCCAGCGCGATATCTGCGCCGCCAGGTTCAGCGGTGCGGTGCCCTGACGGCTCGAGCTGAAGCCGGCGATGATCGTCATGCCACGGGCTCGGCTTTCTCGGCCTGGGTCGCGACGACGTGCGTCACCGGCACGCCGTGCTCTTGCCGCGCGCGGTCCACGACGTCGAACCGATGCCAGACGGACTCCTCGGGCGGCAGCGTCGAGATGACGATCTGATCCGGATGGAACGAGTCAACGGCGCCGGCAAGGGCACGCAGCGGCCGGTACTCACCCAATTCGCCGTCGGCGTCAAGGTTTTCGGAGCGCAGGATGGCCAGGGTGTCGTCGAGGCGCTGCTGCGCGATCTCCCGGGTCGCCTCCTCGACGTCGAGCGGGCCGTGGGTGGCTGCGGTGCCGGTCTCGATCGGGCTGACCGGCACGACGACGTGGTACTTGGCAGACCTGTCCGCACCGATGCGACGAAGCTCGTCGAGCAACTCCTCGGACCCGACGGTCTGATTGGCCAGCACGAGCACGCGGTGCGGGCGCTCCGTCGGTGCGGCGCCCTCGACGACGGGCCGGCTGTTCACATACCACCGGTTCGCGAAGAACAGCGCGATGACGACGGCCCACGACACCAGGCTGAGCAGCAACGCCTCCCTGTTGGTACCACCCTGAAGGCCCATCTGAACCAGGATCGCCAGGATCGCGACGGCGGTGAGGATCGACAGCACCGGGAACAGCCACATCTTGACCCGAAGCTCCGAGTCGGGGTGCGGTAGCGCAGCACGATCTGGGAGATCGGCGATGAGCAGGTAGACGAACAGGATGACCGCGCCGCTGGAGTTCAGCAGGAACGCGAAGATGGTGTCCGGCGAGACGGCCGCGGCGATGACGCACAGGAAGCCGACCACCGAGGACGCGAGAATCGCGATGGCGGGAACCCCGCGGCGGGTCACCTGGACCAGCTGCGCCGGCGCCTCCCGCCGCGCGGCGAGGACGAACAGCATGCGCGACGCGGTGTACATGCCCGAGTTCAGGCAGCTCAGCACCGCCGTCAACACCACGGCGTTCATGATGTGGTCGGCGTAGGGAATCCCCATCTCCGTGAACGCGGCGACGAACGGCGACGCGCCCGCCTCCTCGTCGTTCCACGGCAGGATGACCGCGAGCAGGAACGTCGAGCCGACGAAGAACACCGCGATACGGGTGATCACCGAGTTGGCGGCCTTCGACACCGCCCTCTCCGGATCCGACGATTCCGCGGCGGCGATCGTCGCGATCTCCGCGCCGACCATGGAGAAGATCACCGTGACCACACCGACGGTGACGGCCATCGGCACCCAGCGGGAAGAACCCGCCGTGGGCCCACAGGTTGGAGAAGTCCATCGACTTGTCCGGCCACAAGCCGAACACGAAGAGCCCGCCAAGAGCGATGAACGCCACGATCGCGGCCACCTTGATGCCGGCGAACCAGAACTCGAACTCACCGAACGACGAGACGGAGAACAGGTTGGTGGCGGTCATCAAGATCATCAGGATCAGGGAGCAGAACCACAGCGGGATGTCGATCCAGTACTGGATGATCTTCGCGCCCGCGATGGCCTCGAAGCCGACGACGATCACCCAGAAGTACCAGTACAGCCACCCGACCGAGAACCCGGCCCAGTTGCCCATTGCGGCTCGGGCGTAGTCGGCGAAGGACCCGGTCGACGGGTTGGCCACGGCCATCTCGGCCAGCATCCGCATGACCATGATGATCAGCACGCCTGCAAGGCCGTAGGTGATGAACGCGCCTGGCCCGGTGTCGCCGATGACGACGCCCGAGCCGACGAAAAGGCCGGCACCGATCACGCCGCCGATGGCGATCATCGTCAGCTGCCGCTGGCTCAGCGCCTTCTTCAATGTGGGTGTTGCGCTCATTGCATCCTCCGATGCTCGTGCGGCAGATCGATCGCTCCGGCAACGGCATCGGATGAGCCATTGTCTATATGAGCAGTTGTCAGATCAAACGGTTTTTCGATCGTAGACCGCGTGGCCTGTTCGGGAAAGATTTGGGAGTTGATATTAGATTCGGAAGGGGCGACCCGCACGGGTGTGATGTAGGAACTTCCGTTGGTGCGTTCGGACACCTGTCGGACACGGTGTCAAAATCGGTACAGCCGTGCCATATTGGCGAGGCGAATGCCGAGCATCAACTCGAAGCGGGCCTCGCCGTCCTTCAGGTCGCCGCCGATGGCCTCGGTGATCTTCTCGAGACGGTAATACAGGGTCGATCGGTGAAGGTGTAACGCCTCGGCGGTTTTCCGCACATCGCAGCCATGGGTGAGATACGCGTCGAGGGTGTGAATCAGATCGTCGCGGCCACCTTCGACCAAGTCGACGATCCCGGGATGAACGAGTTCGGCGAGATCTTTGGGGTTTCTCGAGTAGCTGTCGGCGAGGATCGCGATGGTTCTCCATGAGCCCAGTTCGGTCCAGACCGCCACCTTCTTCTCGGAGACTCCGATCTCGGCGAGGGCCAACGCCAGCCGGGCATTCCGAAACGCTTGTGCCGCTTGAAGAATCGGCACTCGCTCGCCCGACCAACCGATGGCCGGCCGTCGACCGTAGACGGACTCAATCGCATGCACCACCGCGGCCGACACCCGCCGGGCATTGACGCGGGTCTCGGGTCGCGACACCGCGAGGACTGCCGCCGGCCCTGGAGCAACCGCGAACCATCGGTGTGAGTGTTCGGTGGAAATCAGGTGAAGCCGCAGGGACATGGTTCGCTGTACCGGATCACCGGTGCCGGCGCCGTTCGGCTCAAAGGCGAACACGCTCACCCGGCTGTCCGGCTGCGCAATATCGTTCTCCTGCAGTTCCTGCAGAAGCTGTTCCGACGATTCATTCTCGAGTAACCGCGAAAGTAGCGCCTGCAGGTGTGACTCCGCCGCGCGCTCGTCGGCGTTTCTGCGATCGAGGACGGCCTGCAGGTCCCTGCCGGCTTGCCGTGCCAGCTCCTGATCGTCATCGGACAGCGAACGTTCGGGATCGAGCACCCACAGGTACCCGAACCTCTCGGTCGCCGAACATATCGGCACGCAGAACCGCGGCATCATCCCGTGTTGGGGCAGGGCAGGAGTCCAGAACGCCTCGGTGGCCGTGCCGATTCCTATCGAGAAGAGCTCCGCCTTGACCTCGGGCAGGATTCCGCGCTGCAGCAGGCTGTACATGCGGACGTCATCGACTTGTCCGAACTGGCGGCTGTGCGTGATCGGTGCGAGTGACTCGTCATCGAGCAGGACCGCCCGGTCAAGGGTTTGGGCGAGGACGTCGACGATCGACTGGACATGTGGGCCGATGGCCGCTGGGGCCGTGTCCGACATCGCCAGAGACTCCCGATCGCTACTGAGGGTTGGTCGCAAGTGTGTCACGTGGTTTGCCTCGGGGGCTGGTCAGACGATGTTCGTCTCGCCGGATCCAAGGTCGGGGTCATCGAACCGGCTGAGGGTGAATCCGCTGATGTCGTACTTGGGTTCCACGCCGTGGTAGAGGTCGCGCACGATTTCGCCGGTGGCCGGGCCCATCAGGAATCCGTGGCCGGAGTAGCCGGTGGCGATGAGCAAGCCTTCGACCTCTTCGCTGCGGTCGATGATCTGGTTGCGGTCCGGAGTCATTTCGTACAGTCCGGCCCAGCCGGTGCGGATGCCGTAGTCGAGCACGGCCGGGACCCGCTTCTCGGCGATGGCGCCCACACCCATGAGCCAGTCTTCGAGTTCGAAGCGCAAGTTGAAGCCTTCGGCCTCGTTGGGATCCGACCAGCCGAGGAGCAGACCGTTGCCCTCCGGGTGGAAGTAGAAGTTCGAAGGGAAGTCGATGGTCAGTGACGGTGAGCTGGCGGGCAGCTCGGAAAGCGGTTCGGTGAACGCGATCTGGCGGCGCACCGGGGTGACGGGGATGGCGACGCCGACCATGCCCCCGATCCGGCGTGACCACGCCCCTGCGGCGCAGACGACCGTGTTCGTCTTGATGCGACCGTGTGCGGTGAGCACTTCGGTGATAGTGCCTGCGTCACTGGCGATGTCGAGGACTTCGCAGTGGCGAATGATCCGCGCGCCGTGTCGACGCGCGGCGGCGGCGTAGCCCATCACAACCGACTCCGGGGTGGCCTTGCCGTCCATGGGTGACCAACAGGCCCCGACCATGCCCTCGGTGCTGATCAACGGCGAAATGCGTTGCGCTTCCTCGGGATCGACGATGACGCTGGGCACGCCGTGGCGGTTCTGCAACGCCACGCTTTCGGTGAACACCTCGAGGTTGTGCTGATCCGACAGCGTGTAGAGGTAGCCGTCGCGGCTGAAATCGATTTCCTGGTCGTACTTGTCGGCGAACGTGGAGTACACCTCCAGACCGCGCAAGCCGATCTCGATGTTGGCGGGGTTGCTGAACGAGGCACGCACGCCCCCGGCGGCCCTACAGGTCGACCCGCAGGCGAGTTCGTCGCGTTCGACCAGCACCACGTCGGATGACCCCGGAGCTGGCCAGATGGTAGGCGATGCTGGTTCCGATGACGCCACCGCCAATGACGACGACGGACGCGCGTTCGGGCACGTCGAACATGGTGGGAATCCCCGTCTTTCGTCGCTCAGGCGAAGCTGACGCCTTGAGACAGCGGCAGTTCGCTGGAGTAGTTGACGGTGTTGGTGGCGCGACGCATGTATGCCCGCCAGGCATCGGACCCGGATTCGCGGCCGCCGCCGGTGGTCTTCTCGCCGCCGAAGGCCCCGCCGATCTCGGCGCCGGACGTGCCGATGTTGACGTTGACGATGCCGCAGTCCGAACCGTCCGCGGCGATGAACCGTTCGGCTTCACGCTGATCGAGGGTGAAGATCGCCGACGACAGTCCTTGCGGGACGTCGTTGTGGATCGCGATCGCCTCCTCGAACGTGGAGTAGGTCAACACGTAGAGGATCGGTGCGAACGTCTCGGCCCTGACGACCTCTGTCTGGCGGGGCATGTGCACGATCGCGGGTTCGACGTAGAACGAATCCGCGGTGCTGTCCCTTCGGCCGCCGCCGACCACAACGGTTCCGCCCTGCGCCTGGGCCTGTTCGAGGGCGGCCGTCATGTTGGCGTAGGCGCGGTCGTCGATCAGCGGCCCGACCAGGGTGCCGGCGGCGAACGGGTCGCCGATCGGCAGGCGCGCGTAGACCTCGGTCAGACGGCGCACGAGTTCGTCGGCGATGTCTTCGTGCACGATCACCCGGCGCATGGTGGTGCAGCGCTGACCGGCGGTGCCCGCGGCTGAGAACACGATGCCGCGGGTGGCGAGATCAAGGTCGGCCGACGGGGTCACGATGGCGGCGTTGTTGCCGCCCAGCTCAAGAATGGCGCGGCCGAACCGTGCGGCGACACGCGGCGCGATCTGCTCGCCCATCCGCTCGGAACCCGTGGCGCTGATGAGCGGCACCTTGGGGCTGTCGATCAGGACCTGGGTGTCGGCGGCGCTCGCGGACACGAGCACGTTGAGGTCCTCCGGCGCGCCGACCGCGTACGCGGCGCGGTCGAACAGCGCCGAGCACGCCGCGGCAGTCAGGGTGGTGAGCTGAGCGGGCTTCCACACCACAGCGTTGCCGCAGACGATCGCGATGGCGGTGTTCCAGGACCACACCGCGGCGGGGAAGTTGAACGCCGACACCACACCGACGACGCCGAGCGGATGCCAGGTCTCCATGAGCCGGTGCCCCGGACGCTCCGAGGGCATTGTGCGACCGTCGAGTTGGCGCGACAGGCCCACCGCGAAGTCGCAGATGTCGATCATCTCCTGGACCTCGCCGAGAGCCTCGGAGGTGATCTTGCCGACCTCGATGCTGATGAGGTTGGCGACGTCGGACTTGTGCTCGGTCAACAGCTCGCCGAGGCGCTTGACGAGCTGCCCGCGAATCGGCGCCGGCACGGTGCGCCACCGCAGGAACGCGGCGTGCGCGGCGTCGATCGCGCCCTCGACCTGCGCGGCTCCGGCCGCCGGGAAGTCGAACAGCTCGGCACCGGTAACCGGGGTGCGCGCGGTGATCGTCGTCGCGGCCTTCGTGGTGTCGAGGGCGTGGGGTCGACGCCGCAGTGCTGCAGGCTGGTGCGGGCCAGCGTGCGCAGCTCGTCGGTGGTGGGCAAGGAGATGGTCTGGGCGATGGTGGTCACGATCACATCGTCACTGCGCCGAACGAATAGAACAAGCGATAGAAACTGCGCTATTTGATTTAGAGTTCCTATATGAATCTCAACCTCGGGCAGCTCACGACTCTGCGCGAACTCGCTCGCCGCGGCACTATGGTCGCGGTCGCCGATGAGTTGGGCTACACCCCTGGGGCGGTGTCGCAGCAGATCGCGGCGCTGGAGAAGGCGGTGAACACCCGACTGATCACGAAGGTGGGACGCACGGTCGCGCTCACCGATGCCGGGATCGTGCTGGCCGAACACGCCGACCGGGTGCTGGCCGCCGAGCGCGCAGCTATGGACGCGGTGCTCAACGTCCGTGACCACGTGGCCGCGCCGATATTGCTGGGCACATTCGGCAGTACGGCGGCCGCACTGCTGCCGGCGGTGGTGGCCCGCGCGCACGAGGCCTATCCGCAGATGCGGCTGCGCAGCCTCGAACTCGATGTCGACGACGCCCTTGACTCGGTGGCGCGCGGCCGCGTCGACGCGGCGTTCGGGCTGGACTATCCGAGCGTGCCATTGCCGCGGGTGTCGGGCGTCGACATCATCACGCTTCGCGAGGAAGCGTTCGGACTGGCCATCTCGCCGGGGGCCTATGGCATGCGCACCGAGAGCCGCATCGATCTGCGCGACGCCGCGGGCTGGAACTGGATCCTGCCGCCGTCGGACACCCACTACGGCGCGGCGATACGCACCGTGTGCCGGCAACACGGCTTCGAACCCACCGCGTCCCACGAAATCATCGACACGGCAGTCACTCTCGCGCTGGCGTCCAAGGGATTGGGCGTCGCTCCGGTCACCGACATGATGATCGGGCTGAACAGTTCTGTGCCGATCATCCGGATCGCGCTGCTGCAGAAGATCGTCCGCAAGATCGTGTTGATCCGGCAGGAGGGCGCCGACACCCGTCCCACCGTGCGCGCGGTCACTGAGATCGTGAAGAAGGTCATCGGCGGGAGCCGGTGACAGGCTATTGGCGGTAGCTGACCAGGAAGTTGCCGAGGCGTTCGATGGCGTTGGCCAGGTCACGCGACCAGGGCAGGGTGACGATGCGCAGGTGATCCGGTGTGGGCCAGTTGAATCCGGTGCCCTGAGTGACCAGGATCTTCTCCTGCAGCAGCAGGTCCAACACGAGTTGTTCGTCGTCGTCGATCTCGTAGACCTCGGGGTCGAGCCGCGGGAAGGTGTACAGGGCACCTTGCGGTTTGACGCATGACACGCCGGGGATCTCGTTGAGCTTGGACCACGCCACGTCGCGCTGCTCGATCAGCCGCCCACCCGGCAGCACCAGGTCCTCGATGCTCTGATGCCCACCGAGCGCGACCTGAATCGCATGCTGCGCGGGAACATTCGGGCACAGCCGCATGTTCGCCAGCAGACTGATGCCTTCGATGAAGCTGCTTGCGTGTTCTTTCGGGCCGGTGATCACCAGCCACCCCGAGCGGTATCCGGCAACCCGGTAGGCCTTCGAGAGCCCGTTGAATGTCAGCGTCAGTACGTCGGGCGCGACCGAGGCCATGGCGATGTGCTTGGCGTCGTCGTAGAGGATCTTGTCGTAGATCTCGTCGGCCAGCAGCAGTAGTTGATGCTTGCGCGCGAGTTCGGCCATCTGCTCGAGGATTTCGCGGGTGTACACCGCGCCGGTGGGGTTGTTCGGGTTGATAACGACGAGCGCCTTGGTGCGGTCGGTGATCTTGGATTCGAGGTCGGCGATGTCCGGCTGCCAGCCCTGGGTCTCGTCGCACAGGTAGTGCACCGGGGTGCCACCGGCCAGCGACGTGGACGCAGTCCACAACGGGTAGTCGGGCGCAGGGATCAGCACCTGATCGCCGTTGTCGAGCAGCGCCTGCAGGGTCATCGTGATCAGTTCGGACACACCGTTGCCCAGATAGACATCGTCGATGTCGAATCGCGGGAACCCATCGACGAGTTCGTACCGGGTGAACACCGCGCGCCGGGCCGGCAGGATACCTTTGGAGTCGGAATAGCCCTGCGCATGCGGCAGCGCCTGGATGATGTCGCGCATGATCACGTCGGGCGCCTCGAAGCCGAACGGGGCGGGATTGCCGATGTTCAGCTTCAGGATCCGGTGACCCTCGGCCTCCAACCGCGACGCGTGCTCATGCACCGGGCCGCGGATCTCGTAGAGGACGTCCTGCAGCTTGCTCGACTGCGTGAACGTTCGCTGCCGCGGGTGGTGTCCCGTGCCGTGCCACGGCAACTGGTGGGTAGTCACGTCCACCATGGTCTCATTACCGTCCAGCGATTTTGCTCAGACGTCCATCAACGCTTGCCAGGTGGGCGTGCACCCTTGGCGATGCCCAGGCCCTTGACGGGTGGTGGCGCGGCCTCGCCATTGCCCTCGCCGGCGTCGGGCTCGGGCGCGTGCTCGGTTTTGGGCGCGGACGCTGCCGGGGCGGGTTGCGACGGTGTCGCAGTCTTTTTCGCGCCAGGGCGCCTTGCTCCCGGCGCGATGCCGAGGCCCTTTACCGGTGGCTCGGTGGCGGTGGAGGCGGGCTCGCTTGCGGTGGACGCCGGCTCGCTCGCGGTCGACGCGGGTTCGGTGGCCGTCGACGCGGAAGCCGTTGGCGCCGTTGCCTTCTTGGCGCCGGGGCGGCGTGCGCCCGCGGCGATGCCAAGTCCCTTAACGGGTTCCGGCTTGGCCGGCTCGGCCTTGGCCGGTTCGGCAGGGGCCGCGGCCGTCGGGGCAGCTTTCTTGGCGCCAGGACGCTTGGCGCCGGCGGCGATGCCGAGCCCCTTAGACGGCGGTGCTGTGGCGGCCGCGGGCTTCTCCGCCGGGGCGGCCGGTGCGGCCTTCTTGGCGCCGGGACGCTTGGCGCCGCCGGCGATGCCCAGCCCGGTGACCGGCTTGGTCTCAGCCGCGGTCTTGGCCTCGGCAGGTGCGGATTCGGCTGGTGCAGCCTTCGCCGGTGCAGTCTCAGCCTTCGGCGCGGTGTCGACCTTGGCGGCGCGCTCCTCGGCCTCCTTGGCCGCCGTGCCCTTCTCCGGCAGCGTGACCGTGCTCGTGTCGAGCGAGCCCAGCAGCAGCTGAGCCACGTCGAGCACCTCGGCCTTCTCCACGTTCCTGGCGGCGGCGACGTCGTCGACACCGTCGGTGATCATCACGCGGCAGAACGGGCAGCCGGTGGCGATCCTCGACACGCCGGTGTCCATCGCCTCCTCGACGCGTTCCTGGTTGACGCGCTTGCCGATGTGCTCTTCCATCCACATCCGCGCGCCGCCGGCGCCGCAGCACAGCCCGCGGTCGGCGTGCCGGGGCATCTCGGTCAGCGTCGCACCGGACGCGCCGATCAGCTCACGCGGCGCCTCGTAGACCTTGTTGTGCCGGCCCAGGTAGCACGGGTCGTGGTAGGTGATGTCGGGACCGCTGCCGTTGCCGTCGCCGCCGACGGGCTTGACCGGCACCAGCTTTTTGTCGCGGATCAACCGGTTCAACAGCTGGGTGTGGTGCAGCACGGTGTAATTGCCGCCCACTTGCGGGTACTCGCGGCCAAGCGTGTTGAAGCAGTGCGGGCAGGTGACGACGACCTTGCGGTCCACCCGCTCGATGCCCTCGAACATCTCGTTGAGGGTCTCGACGTTCTGCGCGGCCAACTGCTGGAACAGGAACTCGTTGCCGGAGCGTCGCGCCGAGTCGCCGTTGCAGGTTTCGCCCTCGCCGAGCACCAGGTACTTCACGCCCGCGATGGCCAGCAGCTCGGCGACGGCCTTGGTGGTCTTCTTCGCGCGGTCCTCATAGGCGCCGGCGCAGCCGACCCAGAACAGGTACTCGTAGCCGTCGAAGGACTCGACGTCCTTGCCGTACACCGGCACGTCGAAGTCGACCTCGTCGATCCAGTTCGTGCGGTCCTTGGCGTTCTGCCCCCACGGATTGCCCTTGGTCTCAAGGTTTTTGAACAGCACGCCGAGCTCGCCGGGGAACTCCGACTCCATCATCACCTGGTAGCGGCGCATGTCGACGATGTGGTCGATGTGCTCGATGTCGACGGGGCACTGCTCGACGCACGCCCCGCACGTCGTGCACGACCACAGCACGTCCGGGTCGATGACGCCGCCCTGCTCGGCGGTGCCGACCAGCGGGCGCGTCGCCTGCTCGGGGCCCGAGCCCATGATTCGTTCGAAACCCGACTCGGGAACGTGGTGTTGCTCGTCGTGCTTCTCGCCGCCCAACTCCTCGCCGAGTCCGCCAACCGGGGTGTTCTCCAGCGGAGTTTCCTTGTCGCCCAGGATGTACGGCGCCTTGGCGAACAGGTGGTCGCGCAGGTTCATGATGACGAGCTTGGGAGACAACGGCTTTCCGGTGTTCCAGGCCGGGCACTGCGACTGGCAGCGGCCGCACTCGGTGCAGGTGGTGAAGTCGAGGTAGCCCTTCCAGGTGAAGTCCTCGATCTTGCCGCGGCCCAGCACGGCGTCCTCGGCGGGATCCTCGAAGTCGATCGGCTCGCCCTTGTACTCCATGGGCAGCAGCGGGCCCAGACCGTTGGGCAGCCGCTTGAATGTGACGTTCACCGGGGCCAGGCCGATGTGCAGGTGCTTGGAGTGCAGCACGATCAGCAGGAAGACCAGTGCCACGCCGATGTGCAACAGCAGCCCGATGGTCTCGATCCACTCGTTGGCGGTGTGACCCAGCGGGTGCAGAACCCAGCCCATCAATTGTGAGAAGAACGCGCCGTTGCCGTAGGGCAGGGTGTCGGTGTTCACCGCTGCGCCGCGCACCAAGGCGTACGTCCAGATGACGTTGAAGATCATGAACAGGATCAGCCAGGCACCGCCGGTGTGCGATCCGTAGAAGCGGGAGTCGCGGCCGTGCTTCTTGGGCTCGCGCACCACGCGGATGACCGCGAAGGTGGCGATGCCAGCAAGCACGGCGACGGCGAAGAAGTCCTGCAGGAAGCCGAGGGCGTCCCAGTGGCCGACGAATGGGATGTGGAAGTCGTGGATGAAGAGCAGGCCGTACGCCTCGAGGTAGACCGAGGCCAAGATGAAAAAGCCCCACATCGTGAAGAAGTGGGCCAGGCCGGCGACCGACCACTTGAGGAGCCGGGTTTGCCCGAATACCTCTTTGAATTGGGTGGTGATCCGCGTCCCGAGGTTGTCCTTGCGGCCGCCCTCGTCGCTGGTGGGCTGCCCCGACCGGATTAGCGAGGTCAGCCAGAGCACGCGCTTGGCGGCGAACACCAGTACTAGTGCTGTCATCGATAGCCCGACAATGAGCCTGATCAGCATCTGGGTATCCACCGCGTGCCTCCCCGTTTCCAAGTTACTCAAGGGTAACTTAGCTCTTGTTACTCGTCAGTAACTTTAGCTCGGTGCAGGCTCATAGTTGCATCTCGCAGGGAAGGGTCGCTACGAAGGCTGCCCTAACTACATCGGCGACACGATTCGCAGACAACCCGTTAAGTAGAGGATTCGAGTCGCCCAGGTGGCTCGGATCTCTACTTAGGTGCACGCCAGACGTTAGGCGCCAGCGCCGTCGCCGGGATCGATCGGTGGCGTGCCGGTGTCGGCTCCGCCGGTGCCCGGGTCGATCGGCGGTGTACCCGTGCCTCCGTCGCCTGTGCCCGGATCGATCGGCGGCGTGCCGGTGTCCCCGGTGCCTCCGCCGCCCGTGCCGGGATCGATCGGGGGCGTCCCGGTGCCTCCGCCGCCCGTGCCGGGGTCGATCGGGGGCGGCGGCGGTGTCGTGGTTGTCGGCGGTGTCGTGGTGGTCGGCGGTGTCGTGGTGGTCGGCGGGGTAGTCGTGGGTGTTTCCGTCGGTGGCGGCGGCGTCGTGGGTGGCGCGACCGACGGTTGCTGGGGTGCCGGCTGCTGTGGCCGTTGCCGTTGCGGGGCCGGATTGGACCGCTGCACGACGACGGTGGTGACCTCGGGGGCCTGCGGCGCCGGCGGTGCGGGAGAGAGAACCGGCGCCGCAGGCGGGGGGGAGGTGGTCATGGTGACCGCGGCTTCAACCGGCGCTGTGGTGGTGTCGCTGCCGAACGCGGTGAGCGCGAACACCGTCGTGGCGACCACCGCGGCCGCGGCCGCCAGTCCGAACAGGATGAGCGGGGCGCGTCGGGGTGGTTCATGCGGTTCGTCCTGGCCCTCCCCGTGGCGGAAGTGCAGTTCCGGGCGCGAGTCGGCGGGCTGCGCGACGTACTCGGTGAAGGCCGGCGCGTCATCGGCGCCCGTGTCCTCGGACCACGCCAGCGCGCGGAAGGCGGTCGACGGTTCGCCTGCGCTCATCGCCGCAGCGGCGAGTGCGGTACCCGGTGCGCGGCGTCATCGTGGTCTGCGTCTCGACGATGCGACTCCGATGGGCGATCAGCGCCGCGCCCTCGGCGGCGGTGAGCTGCGGGTGAGGTGTGGTGACGACGGGTGCGCGCAGGTGCTCGGAGAGTCGCTGGGTGATCAGCGGGATGCGCGCACCGCCCCCGACGGTGGCGACCGCCGAAACGGCTGCCGCGGCACGCCGCAGCGCTCCAGCGTTTCCTCAAGCGCGGCAAGGAATTCCGCGAGCGGCGCCAGCGATGAGGTCTTCGAGTTCGAAGCGAGTGACGCGAATTTCGGTGCGCTGCTCGGGCAGGGCCGCGACGACCGCCGTCGCGGTGTCGGCCGACAGCCGCTCCTTGGCCCGCCTGCTTTCGTCGCGCAGCCGGACGAGCGAACCCACCATCGCGGTGCCCGACGGATCGGTCTGCGACGCATCGAACAGTCCGGCAACGACGTGCGTCAGCAGCGCCTGGTCGATGTGGTCACCGGAGAAGTCGGTGAAGCGGACGGTCTCGCCGAACGGGGCGAAGTCCCTTGCCGCGTTGGCAAGCGTGATGCTGGTGCCGCTGCCGCCGAAGTCGCACAGGACGATCACGCCGTGGGTCGGCAGGCCGGGATTGGCCCGCAACGCGGTCAGCGCCGCGGTGGCGTCGGAAATGACCGGCATCCCGCCGCGCAGATTCCGGCGCAGGGTGCCGACGACGGCGGGGCTCCAGTGCGCAGGCACCGTGATGGCGACGTCCGACACCGGCATACCCTCGGTGACCGACTGCGCCATCGCGCCGAGCGCCTCGGCGAGCAGTCGTTCGGACTGATGCTTTGAGCCGTCGGGTGCGACCAGCGGCACGGGATCGCCGACGCGGTCGACGAAGCCGGTGAGGCGCTGCCCCTGCAGCGTCAACTCCGCGGGGCGGATGAGCGCGGTGTGGCCGTCGCGGATCGCCGGCGAGGTTCGTCGCGCCGATCGAAAGGCCAAGCGAACGGCCGTGGTTGCCTGGGGAATTCAACATGCGAACGACCGTATGGCGAACGGCGCCGCAGCAAATCCGGTGCCGGACCCGTCGCCGAGACGGCCGTCTATGGGGAATTTCGATTAGGGGATCGGCCCGCGTTGGGGGACTCAGGCCTGCGGCGCCAGCATCGCGCGCAGCATCGACAGCATCTCCGAGCGCGACTCGGCGCCGAGCCGCCGCCGGATCCGCGCGACGTGATGCTCGACGGTCTTGGCCGAGATGAACAACTGGCTGCCGATGTCGCGGTACGGCATGCCGAGCAGCAACAGTTCGGCCACTTCGCGTTCGCGGTCGGACAACCGCGAGGACGACGGCCGCGCCGGGCCGCTGCGGGTCGCATCCCGCGACCGCCGCCGCCGCCGGTTCCGCGCCCGGTATCTCGTCGATCGCGACGGTCTGCTTGAGGTCGCGCGCCAACTGCAGCATTGCCCCGGAGACTCGTCCGTCGGGCGTCTGCAGGGCGGCCTGGCTGGCCAGCCGGGTGGCATCCCAGGTCAGGCCGAACTGCGACAACCCCCGCGCCGCCGCGGTCACCTCGTCGGTGTCGACGTGATTGGCCAGCACCCGCAGCCAGGTACGGCCCGCGGTGGCCAGCGCCTTGGCGAATGCGCTGTGCGCCGCGGCCGGCCGTCAACGCCTGGCCGTGTGGCGCCACGGCTTCCGGCGAATTGGCCAGGATCCCGGCGTGCACGCCGGCCCAGTGCAACGGCACCGACCAGAGCACGGGATTGCCGAGCGACTCCAGCAGCGCGAACGCCTCGGAAAGGGTGTGCTGCAGCCGATCCACCTGACGCATCCTTGCGGCGGCAACCCACAGCTCGCCCAGCGGCAACAGCGAGAACAGATCCATCGAGTATTCGGCGAGCACTTCCATGGCGGCATACCAATGCTTCTGCACCGCACCGCTGTCGCCGCTGCGGCGGGCGATCGCCGTCTGCAGCGCCGCCGCCCACAGCGCGTCGCGGCGGTGCAGCGAGGCCTCGGCGACGGCGTTGACATCGGACGGCCGCCGCGGGCAGCTGCCCGTCCTGCATCCGCACCCAGCCGAGCAGCAGTCGGTGCCGGTGGGAGAAGAAGGACTCGTCGGCGGTGTCCAGTTGGCTGCCGGCGCGCACGGCCCGGCCGATCACGCTGCGGGCGCGCACCGGGTCGCCGCCGTGCAGCGCGGCCAGCGTCACCAGCGCGGCGGGCGTGTCCGGCGCGACGCCCGGCGACTGCTGTTCGGCGGTGATCGACTGGCCCAGCCGCGCGACGGCGATCGGGAACGGCTGATCCAGTGACAGCAGCAGACCCTCGGCGAGGCTGCGCGCGGCGCGGGCCGTCGACGTCGGCGGTCCGGCGCTCTCGGCGCTCAGCGCCGCCCGGGCCGTGGGCAGGTCGCCCGCGGCGACCGACACGATCGCGCCGGCGGCGCTGACGAACGCATCGGGATACGGCCCGAGCCACCGGAACAGGTCAGCGGCCTGCGCCGCGCTGCCGTCGTGCATGGCGATGCTGGCGGCGATCCGGACCGCGGCGGCGCGTTCGGCCGCGTCGTCGGAGCCGAGCAGTTCGTCGGCCAGCCGGCCCGCGGTGGTGCAGTCGCCGGTCAGCGCGAGCGCGTCGGCGAGACGCGCGGACAGCGCCGTCGCCCCGGCGTCGGCGGCGGCGCGGTACAGCCGCGCGGCCCTTCGCCGGCTGGCCCTGGGTGCGGGACGCCAGGTCGGTCAGCGCGTTGGCGAGCCGCTCGTCGTGCAGCCCGTGTTCGGCCATCCGCAACGCGAGATCCGCTGAGAGCGTTGACGATTCGATTTGCGACACGAGCAGCGAGATCTCGGTGTCGTGGTGTCGTGCGGTGCCGATGATCCGTGCGATGCAGCGATGCACCGATCGCAGGAACGTGTGGCTGTGCGACGGCTCGATCAACCCGCTGGCGCGGGCGCGGTCCACCAGGGCCTGCGCGTCTTCGGTGCTCACCCGCAGCGCGGCGGCGACGTCGTCGGGCCCGAGTTCCGGGCTCAGCGACGACACCAGCAGCGTGTCGAGCACCGGTTCGTCCAGTCGGCGCAGCCGCTCGATCAGCGCGAACTTGGCGGCCTGCATGATCGTCCCCCGCAGCGGGAGGTGCCCCCAGTCTCGGCGCTTCGCCGTCGGGTGAGCCCGCCGCGGCGATCGCGGGCCGCAGCAGGAACGGCAGCCCCGCCGTCGCCACCATCAGCGACCGGATGATCTCGGGAGTCGGTGGGGCGCCGAGTGTTTCGGCCGCGGTCCGGTTGACCTCGGCCGGCCTGAGCGCGCCGAGCGACACCACCGGGTTTTCCCGCTCGATGGCGGTGGCGAGCGCGCGCAGCGACGGTTGGTGGGCGAGCGGTTCGGCGGCGACCACGACCGTCGACGCGGGATCGGCGACCCGCTCGCCGAGCTGCGCGAGTTCGTCGTCGTCGAGCAGGTGCGCGTCGTCGATGACGACCGCGGCGGCCGGATCGTCGCCGTCGCGGGGTGGCCTGGTCAGCACCGCAACCCCGGCCGCGCGCAGCGCCGAGCGGATGGCGGCGAGCACCGAGCTCTTACCGGTGCCGATGCCTCCCGACACCAGGACCTTGACCGGGACGGTCGGCGCGGCGAGCAGCGACGCGACGGTGTCACGCGCGGGCGGCGGGATGTCGGTCAGCGGTTCCGGCGCCGGTCTTGCCATGGGTCACGGCTCAGTGGTCGTCGGATGCAACGCCGCGGCCGTGGTCGTGGTCGGCGGCTCTGTGTGTCGTCGGCTGGGTGGTGGTGGGCTGGTCGTCGTCGTTTGCGTGGTGGTGGTCGTCGTCGGCGTGGTGCGTGCGTCGTGGTGGTGTCGTCGTCGTGGTGGTCGTGGTGGTGGTGGTCGTCGGCGAGGTGGTCGTTGTCGTCGTCGGCGGCGGTGGCGGCGGAGGTACCACCACGGTCGTGCTCGGCACGGCCGTCGGGCCGACGGTCACCGTGGTCGCCTGCGGCGGTGGGGTCGGTCCCGGCGGTGACGGTTCCTGGACAGGTGGTGGCCGTCTCGGTCACCGGGCCGGAGTCTGCCGCTGGTGCCGGTCAGGGTGACCGCCAGCCCGCCGACCGCCAGCAGCGCGGCGGCGGCCGCCGCGCCGAACAGAATGGGCGGACGCTTGTACCAGGGCAGCGGCCCTGGCTCGGGCTCGTAGCCCTCCTCCTCGTGGGCGAACGCGACCTGCTGGCCGGGCGTCGGTGGGACCCGGATCGAAGGTGTAGTCCTCGCCGGAGTACGGCACCGGCTCGCCGCCGGGCGAATCGTCCTGCGACCACGCCAGCGCCCGGAACGTCGCCGAGGCGGCGCCGTCGGACGCCGACTCCGACGCGGCCAAACCCGCGGCCCCCGCGGCCCAGCCCGCGGCGGCCATGCTCGTCGGCGCATCCGCGGCCGCGGCCATCCCGGTCGGCGCATCCGCGTCCAGACCGCGTCGGCCACCAGCGCGGCGCCGGCCGCGACGTTGAGCTGCGACTGCGGCGTGGTGACGACGGGAGCCCGCAGCCGCTCCGACAGCTGCTGGGTGACCAGCGGAATGTTGGCGCCGCCGCCGACCGTCGCGACGGCGGACATGTCGGCCACGGGAATGTTGTTGCGCTGCAACGTTTCTTCGATGGTGGTCAGCAGACCGGCCAGCGGCTCGGAGATGAGGTTCTCCAGCTCGTTGCGGGTCACCCTGATGTCGGAGTTGAAGCCGGGCAGCTCGGCGGGCACCACCGTCGCGGTCTCGGCGGACAACCGTTCCTTGGCCTGCCGGCCCTCGTCGCGCAGCCGGGCCAGCGATCCGAGCCCCAGCGTGCCGGCGGGATCGGCGTTGTTGGCTTCGGCGATGCCGGCGACCACATGGTTGAGCAGTGCCTGGTCGATCTGGTCGCCGGAGAAGTCGGGATAGCGGACCGTCTCGCCGATCGGCGTCGAAGTTCGAACCGGCGTCGGCCAGCGTGACGCTGGTCCCGCTGCCGCCGAGGTCCACCAGCGCGACGACGCCGCTCGACGGCAGCCCGGGTGCGGCCTGCAGTGCCGCGAGCGCCGCGACCGAATCCGGGATGAGCGCCGCGGGCACACCGTTCGGCGCGAGGCTCGGCTTTGCGCGCAGCGCACCCCGCAGCGCACCGACGGTTGCGGGGCCCCAGTGCGCGGGCACGGCGATCGCGATGGGGGCGCCGCCGCCCACGGTGCGCGCCATCGCGTCGAGGGCCTCGACGAGCACTCGCTCGCCGCTATGCGGGGAGCCGTCGGCGGCCACCAGCGGAACCGGGTCGCCGACCCGCTCGACGAAACCGCTCAGCACGAGGCCGGGCTGGTTCGGGTTCTCTTGGATACTCGCCGGGCACGCCGACTTCCGGGGCGCGATCGTTGAACAGGGTGAGAACGGAACGGCGCATGACCGGAGGCACGGCCGATTCGGGCCGCCACTAGGTTGGTCATCCCAATCGACAACCCGAGTGAGTCGCTCATCGTTCCCCTCTTCGTTGGCCCCGAATTCGGCCGATGCTCACGATAGCGGCTCAGGAGGCCAGGAACCGGGAGATCCCCCTAGTGGCGGCAAACCCCTAACGGTCAGTCCCCTAACGCCGGTGCGGCAGAGGTGGGTTTGGCACCGATCACCGCCGCCACGCCCGTCGATAGCATCGTGGTCAAGCCTTTGGGCTATCGCCGCATATATCGTTATCTGTAATGGGAAGGAGGGTGTTCCATGGCAAACTCGCTGCTCGACTTTGTGATGTCGTTGGTGCGAGACCCTGACGCCGCCGCACGCTACGCCGCAGAACCCCGATCAAGCCATCGCTCGACGCCAATCTCGACCGATGTGACCAGTGCCGACGTCAGCCAGCTGATCCCGGTCGTCTCGGAGTCGCTGTCGACGGCAGTGCCCACCGACGGGTACTGACGGCGTCATCGGCGATCATGGCCGGCAATGTGTGGGCAAGTGGCGCGGCGACCGCCGCGTTCGATGCGTTCGACGATCACTGCCGTCATGCAGACGATTCGACGACGTGCCCTCCGTGGTGGCCGAACTCGTCGACGACCCGATCAGGCGCTGCAGTCGGGGCTCGACGTGCTCGCCGACGCCGGCGTGCCGGGCGTGGCGGGTGCCGACGACCCGTCGCTGCAGTTCGACGGCCCGGTCATCGACGATGTGCCGGCCGAGGACGCGCCCGCCGAGGACGACTGGCGCGAAGGCCATCGAGGATCACGCGACCTGAACGCCGACGACTCCGGCTTCGACATCTTCGACGAGTACCGCCATGACGATCGAATGCGCGGCCCGAAGGTGGCCGCGCACTTTTCGTATGCACTCACCTGCGGAAATGCCACGATGGCGTACGCTTGTTGTCCATCGCCAGCCCCTAGCCACCCCCTAATCCCCTAATGGGGACCCCACCGACTATCCCGGGATGCATTCCGCGTCAGGGAGGGGATTCTGACCCCGTTTCAGGCGGGTCGCCGGCTCCATAACGTTGTCACCAGTTCGCCGGACAGGCCGGCGACCAGCCTCAACCAGAAACACACCCGAAAGGACCACAGAAATGACACCGTTATCGACTGGATTCTCGACCTGTTCCGCAGCCCCGGCTCCGGCCCAGCCTTCGTCGCGAACCCGGCTAGGCGGCGTCGACCGCCGGCGTGCAGACCGTCTCGGCGGCCCAGGTCAATGCAGGCCGCCTCACCGCGGCTCCGCGCCGCGAGCGCGGCCAGGGCGGCGGCGAACCCGGTCGTCGGCCTGCAGCAGGCGGTGGCCAGACCCACAGCTCGCCTTCGTGCCGCAGACCGCAGTGCGTCTCAGCCCGACAACGAGATCGCGAGCCACAACAACGCGAGTTCAGCAACAACGACACCCTGAGCCACAACGACGTGCTGAGCCCCCAGGCCGGCCACGATGTGCAGCAGGGCGGCGTCAACCTGGACTTCGGTGACATCACCTTCGGTGACAAGACCACGAACACCGCCACCGACGGCGGCGTGGTGAACACCGGCAACGCCGGCGACATCGACGCACCAACGTCAAGGGTGACGGCAACGTGGTCGGCGACGACAACGACGCCAACACCGGCGACATCGAGACCGGCGACGACGTCGCCGTGATCGTCGGCAACGACAACGAGGTCGAGATCGACGACCGCAGCGACATCACCGCTGGCGGCGACGTGATCAAGGACAACGAGGGCCCGGTCGTCAACGACATCGACACCAGCGGTGGCAACGGCGGCGGCGCTGTCGGTGGCGACGGTGGCGGCGGCCTGATCGGCGGCGGCAACGACGGCGGCGACGCGACCGGTGGCGCCGGCGGCAGCGGTGGCGGCATCGTCATCAACGACAACGACCCACCACCAACACTGTCGGTGGCAACCAGACCAGTCGACACCGGCGGTGGCGACATCGCCGGCGGTGTCCGGACGCGTCAACTACGACGACAACTCGGTGGACAACTCGATCGAGACTGACCGACAACTTCAACGACGACAACTCGACGCCACCGACAACTCCGGCCAGGTCAACACCAGCGTGGACGTCAGCAACAACGTCGACGCCGGCATCTTCTGACCGACACAACCAAATAACGCAGCTGGCGGGGACCGAATCAGGTCCCCGCCAGTTGGCGCGCCTACCGTTAGATCAACGGCGAGGAAAGCAGAAGGACACCATGACGCAACCGAATGACCCGCGCAAGGTCAAGGTGATCGTCGAGCTGATCGACCACACCAGCAAGATCGCCGACGCTCAACGAACGCGGCGACCTGGTGGAGCGGCTGGCGCAAGGCGAAGACGCGCATCACCGACCCGCAGATCCGGGTGGTGATCGCCGGCCAGCTCAAGCAGGGCAAGAGCCAGCTGCTCAACTCGCTGCTGAATGTGCCGGTCGCGCGGGTCGGTGACGACGAGAGCACGGTGCTGGCGACCGTGGTGTCGCTATGGCGAGCAGGCGTCGGCGCAGTTGATCGTCGCGCGAGCCGGACGGCGCCGAGCCCGAGGTCGATCGAGATCCCGACCGCCGATCTCAAGAACGATCTGCGCCGCGCACCGCAGGCGGGCGGGCGTGAGGTGTTGCGGGTCGAGGTGACCGCGCCCAGCCCGCTGCTCAAGGGCGGGTTGGCGTTCGTCGACACCCCCGGTGTCGGCGGTCACGGCCAGCCGCATCTGTCGGCGACGCTGGGCCTGCTGCCCGACGCCGACGCGATGCTGATGTGCAGCGACACCAGCCAGGAGTTCACCGAGCCGGAGATGACGTTCATCCGGCAGGCGCTCGAAATCTGCCCCGTCGCAGCCATTGTCGCGACCAAGACCGACCTCTACCCGCACTGGCGCCAGATCGTCGATGCCAACGCCGAGCATCTGCAGCGGGCGGGCGTCAGCGCGCCGATGATTCCCGCGTCGTCGATGCTGCGCAGTCACGCGATCCAGCTCAACGACAAGGAACTCAACGAGGAGTCGAACTTCCCGGCGATCGTGAAGTTCCTCAGCGACAAGGTGCTGTCACGGGAGAACGACCGGGTGCGCGACCAGGTGTCGCCGAGGTACGTTCGGCGGCAGAGCATTTGACGCATGGCCGTGGAGTCGGAGTTGTCCGCGTTCAACGATCCGGATGCCCGGGAGCGGCTGACCGAGGACCTCGAGCGGCGCAAGCAGGAGGCGCAGGAGGCGCTGCAGCAGACCGCGCTGTGGCAGCAGGTGCTCAACGACGGGATCGCTGACCTGACAGCGGATGTCGACCACGACCTGCGCGGTCGGTTCCGGGTGATCACGCCAGCACATCGAGAAGGTGATCGACGGGTGCGACCCGTCGCACCACTGGGCCGAGATCGGCGCGAGTTGGAGAACGCGGTCGCCACCGCCGTCGGCGACAACTTCGTCTGGGCGTATCAACGGGCCGAGGCGCTGGCCGCCGAGGTGGCGCGGACGTTCGTCGAGGCCGGCCTCGAGGCGATCAAGATGCCCGAGATCAGCGCCCGCGACATGGGCGCCGGACTTCGGCGAATTCAAGTCGCTTGCCAGCCTGGAGGCCAAGCCCATCAAGATGGGCCGACAAGGCGGTCGTCCGGGCATCGCGGGTCCTTCGGCGGCGTGCTGATGTTCGGCATGCTGACCTCCTTCGCCGGGCTGGGCATGTTCAATCCGCTGTCGCTCGGCGCCGGTCGCCTTGTTGGGCCGCAAGGCCTACAAGGAGGAGATGGACAACCGGATGATGCGGATGCGCAACGAGGCGAAGATGAACGTGCGCCGCTTCGTCGACGACGTCTCGTTCGTGGTCAACAAGGAATCGCGGGACCGGCTCAAGGGCATCCAGCGTCAGCTGCGCGACCACTACCGCGGCATCGCCAACCAGACCACCCGCTCGTTGAATGAGTCGCTGCAGGCGACCATCGCCTCGGCGCAAGATGGAGGAGAACGAGCGCAACACCCGGATCCGGGAGCTCGAACGGCAGCTCAACATCCTCAAGCAGGTGACTGACCACGCGGTCAAGCTCTGGCTGCCCGGCGCCACCGAAGCGGCCCGCGAACCCGTGGGCACCGACGTCAAGCCACACACCGGTGCGGGAGTCCCATCATGTCGATCCTCGATTTCACGACCGGCCTGTTCCGCGAACCAGCCAACCTCCGTTCGCTTTGTCGACGACCCCGACCAGGCGCTGCGGGACGCCGGCCTTCCCGACGCCACCCCCGAACAGGTCCACGACCTCCTCCCATGGTTGCGGAGTCGATGCCGCCGGACCATCCGCTGCAGACCGTCGTGCACGCTGCCGATCCGTTTGCGGCGCTGCGAGCTCGACATCGACGAGCTGGCTCGCCGACAGTACGGCGACCACAGCCGGGCGGTGGAGCCGGACAAGAGCGTGGGCGAGCCCCCGAGCGGTCGATTGCGGTCGGCGACATCGCGTCGCCGAACCGATCGACGCCGACGACGACTCGCTCGAGAGCGACAAGGCAACTGGGACCTGGTCCACCGAGGGCGACAAGGCGCCTCGGCGACGTCGTCGACGACCCGCTCACGCCGGAGAACGAAGGCGAGCCGATGGCCGAGCTGACCTCGACCACGCGACGGCACGACGACCTCGTCGAGCCCGATATTCAGTCAAGCGTCGCTTGGGGCAAGGCCATCGAGTGACCGTAGCGGTGCCTAAGCTGGACCCTCGGCCATCGCCGAACGGGAGGACAGCCGAGGTAGCGCGAGATGAGCACGAGCGATCAGGTGCGCGCGATCCTGGGCGGAACCATCCAGGCATACCGGACCGATCCGGCCTACCGGCAGCGCCCCGACGTGCACAACGAGCTGGAGCGGATCGGCCGTCGGCTCAACCAGCCGATCCGCATCGCGCTGGCCGGCACGCTGAAGGCCGGCAAGTCCACGCTCGGTGAATGCGCTTGTGGGCGAGGACATTGCGCCCGACCGACGCCACCGAGGCCACCCGCATCGTCACCTGGTTCCGGCACGGCCCCACCCCGAAGGTGACCGCCAACCACCGCGGCGGCCGGCGTTCCAATGTGCCGATCGCCCGCAACGGCGGGCTGACGTTCGACTTCGCCAGCCTCGACCCCGAGGACGTCGTCGACCTGGATGTGGAGTGGCCCGCCGCCGAGCTGATCGACACCACCATCATCGACACGCCGGGCACGTCGTCGCTGTCGCGCGATGTCTCCGAACGCACGCTGCGCCTGCTGGTGCCCGAGGACGGGGTGCCGCGCGTCGACGCGGTGGTGTTCCTGCTGCGCACGTTGAATGCGGCGGATATCGCGCTGCTCAAGCAGATCGGTGAGCTGGTCGGCGGGTCGGCGGGGCGCTCGGCGTGATCGGGGTCGCGTCGCGGGCCGACGAGATCGGCGCCGGTCGCATCGACGCGATGCTGTCGGCGAAGGACGTGGCCAAGCGGTTCACCAGCGAGATGGACAAGACCGGCATCTGCCAGGCCGTCGTCCCGGTGTCCGGACTGCTGGCGCTGACCGCTCGCACGTTGCGGCAGAGCGAGTTCGTCGCGCTGGAGAAGCTGGCCGGGGTCGACGCCGCCGAGCTCACCAAGGCGATGCTGTCGGTGGATCGCTTTGTGCGCGAGGACAGTTCGCTACCCGTGGACGCCGCCACCCGCGCCGCATTGCTGGACCGGTTCGGCATGTTCGGCATGCAGGATCTCGATCGCGGTGCTGCGCGCGGGTGTCAGCGATTCGGTGGCGCTCGCCGACGAGCTGCTGGAGCGCAGCGGGCTGGTGGCGCTGCGCGACGTCATCGACCAGCAGTTCGCGCAGCGCTCGGATCTGCTCAAGGCGCACACCGCGCTGCTGTCGCTGCGGCGATTCGTGCAGAACAACCCGATCTACGCGACGCGCTACATCATCGCCGACATCGACCCGCTGCTAGCCGACACGCACGCCTTCGAAGAGCTGCGGCTGCTTAGCCAATTGCGGTCGCGCCCAACGACATTGAACGAAGACGAGATGGCGTCACTGCGCCGGATCATCGGCGGCTCGGGCACCGACGCCGCCAGCAGGCTGGGGCTGCAACCCGACGCTCCGTACGACGGGCCGCGGGCGGCTTTCGCGGCAGCCCAGCGGTGGCGGCGCCGCGCCGACCATCCGCTCAACGACCCGTTCACCACCCGCGCCTGCCGGGCGGCGGTGCGCAGCGCCGAGGCGCTGGTGGCGAAGTACGCGGCCCGCGGGCGCTAGTTCTCGAGTTCGGGTTCGCGCCAGGGGCGTTGATACTGCGCTGACGGCGTGAGCCACTCGCACTTTCTCGCCCTGTACGCAGAGTGAAATTGGTGCGCCGGGATCGGCCGACGAATTAGCCTGCTGCGAGCCGTGCGGCGTGGTCGGCCTCGTCGGGCCGGACGCTTCCCGGACTGCTGGACCGCACCGTCCACGTGGTGACCCGGCCGTCCGGACCAGTCATTCGCCCTGACGACAGCGCCTTTCCGATCAACTCACGGACCCGCGTCCTCGTCGTCGGGTTCGGCGGCGAACAGCACCCGAAGCCGCAGAGCGTGCCATCGCCGGCCGGCGCCGCGTCGGTGTGGTGCGGCGCCAGCGGACACGGCGGCTCGTGGTCCCAATGTCCGCACAGCGCAACGGTTATCGCGCCGCCCAGGCGCGGCGGGGTCACCGCCGGGACCGAGCGTGACCACGGCGTCGTGCGCATAGGCGGCGCGGGTCATCGTCAGCCGCCGGGCGGCACCGTGATGGTCTCCGTCACCGTGCTGTGCTGGTGCTGACGCTGGTGGTCGGCTCCGTCGTCGTGGTGGTCGTCGTGGTCGTGGTCGTCGTGGTGGTCGGGTTCGGTCGTCGTTGTCGTCGTAGTGGTGACGGGAGGCTCGGTCGTCGTCGGGGTGATCGTCTCGGTGATGGTGCGGGGCGGGGACGTGGGCGTGATCGGGGTGAGCGTGGTCGGCGTCTCCTCCGACGACGGTCCCGAGATGAGACTGGCCAGTCCCCACACGATCAGCGCGACCAGCACCGCGCCGAGTGCGCCGAACGCGACGAGTGCGGCCGGCTTGCGGTACCAGGGCACCGCTTCCTCTGGGGGTTCGCCCTGCGGGATGTACTCGGTCGGGTCGTCGGGAGGTCCGTAGCGCGCCACGGGCACAGATAGTAGGCGCTCAGGGCCGCGGATAGAGCGTGCGAGTGATATTCGTGCGCGGCGTCCGACGGGTCGTGGGGAGCCGTGACTCGCCATCGTCCTCGTCGTCTTCGTGCCGTCGTTTCCGGGCTCGACGTCTCGCTGCTCGACGTGTCAGAGGAGGACGTCGGCGGCCCCGACGGCGGGTTGATGTCGCTGGTGACCGGGGGGACTGTGCTGGTGATGGTCTGGGTCGTGGTCGCAGTAGTCGTCGGCGACGTGGCTGGTCGCCGAGAACGTCGGTTCGACGAAGTAGGCCGGAGCTTGTTCGGTTTCGCTGAACTGGCGCGCCACATAGCGTGACGGCCAGGAACAGAATCCCGATCACCGCGACGCCGACGCACGCTCGCCCCGACGACGGCGGGGGTGCGGTTGTACCACGGCGCGACGCGCGGTTTGCTCGTCGTCGTGGTCGTCGCGGTCATGCCCGGTCACGGCCACTGATAGTAGCCGCGGGGCCTAACCAGGCGACGGTCAGCCGATTTGAGGGATGACCTGGCTGGCGAAGAATTCCAGGTGGTCAAGATCGGACAAGTCGAGGAGCTGCAGGTAGACGCGCTGCACGCCGGCCTCTGGTATGCGGCCAGCTTGTCGGCGATCTCCGCGGGCGTGCCGACGGCCGGGGAGTTGCTGCGCAGTTCGTCGACTTCGCGGCCGATCGCCGCCGCGCGCCGGGCGATCTCCGCGTCGTCGCGTCCCGCACAGACCACGAAGGCCGCCGAGTAGGTCAGCGAGTCCGCCGACCGTCCGGCGTCGGCGAGCGCCGCCGGCACCCGCTCGATCTGGGTCTTGGCCATGTCGAGCGGGGCGAACGGCACGTTGAACTCGGCGGCGAACGCCGCGGCCAGCGCGGGCGTGCGCTTGGCGCCTGCGCCGCCGATGATGATCGGCGGGTGTGGCGACTGCGCTGGTTTGGGCAGCGGCGGGAGATTCCGCGACGGTGTACTGCTTGCCGGAGTAGTCGAACTTCTCGCCGACGGGTGTCGTCCACAGCCCGGTGATGATGTGCAGCTGCTCGGTCAGCCGGTCGAACCGCTCACCCAGCGGCGGGAACGGGATCGCGTACGCCTGGTGTTCGGCCTCGAACCAGCCCGCGCCGATGCCCAATTCGACACGGCCGCCGCTCATTTCGTCGACCTGGGCGACCGAGATCGCCAGCGGGCCGGGATAGCGGAAGGTGGCCGAGGTGACCATCGTGCCGAGCCGGATCGACGACGTCTCGCGGGCGATGCCGGCCAGCGTCACCCATGAGTCGGTCGGGCCGGGCAGCCCGTCGCCGCTCATCGCGACGTAGTGGTCGGACCGAAAGAAGGCCGAATAGCCGAAGGCCTCGGCGGCGCGGGCGACGGCGAGTTGATCGGCGTAGGTGGCACCTTGCTGGGGTTCGACGAAGACGCGAAAATCCACGGACGCCAGCTTAGAGGGGCGTCACAATCCGCGGCGGGCGGCGCGGACCTGCGCGACGGTTTCGTCGTCGGGCTCGAAGGTCAGTCGCGTCTCGTCGCGGCCGGAGATGAACAGCAGGATTTCCTGCGGCTCGCCCGTCACGGTGAGCTCCGGGCCCCGGCCCACGGTGACCAGCGTCTTGCCCTCGGGCGTGCGCAGCGACACCCGGGCGGGCGACTTGGCCAGGGTCAGCCGGGCCATGATGGGCAGCCCGCGACCCAGTGCCTTCACCGTGCCTCGTCGAGAATGCGCGGCTCCCAATCGGTTTGGGCGCGGCGGACGTCCTCGTGGTGGATGAACATCTCGCCCATGTTGGCGACCGGATCGAGGATCTTGAACGGAGACAGCAGTGGTGGGCCCGACGCGATCTTGTCCAGCAGGTCATCCCAGTCCGTGGATTCCGCGGCCTGGCGCCGAACCTTCTCCGTGTAGTCGGCGAGAAACGGCAACATGATGCCGGGAGTGGTGTCCAGCCTGCCTTCGCGCACCACAAGATGGGCGGCGAGGTCGCGGGTCGTCCAATCGCCGCAGAGGGTGGGGGCGTCGGGCCCGACGGCCCGCATCGTTTCGACGAGTGCTGCGCGTTCGCGCTGTGCCGCGGTCATGGGTAACCCTAGAACGTCTCGACACCCTCGATCGCGACGACCATGCCGTGGCCGGTGCTCATCGTTGGTGAACCGGGTGCCGTCCTCGGCGGCGACGATCGTCCAGCCCACGCGCGCGGTACGTCCGGTAGTCGAGCGTGACGACGGGAATGTCGCCGAGGTTGCCGACGATCCACTCGACCGCTCCGTCGGCGGTGAGCCGAACGCCGTTGGCGCGCACTCCATCCTGCATCGGTGCGTTGGTGAACGGGGCCTCGCAGCCGACCTCGTCCTCGTTGAGCTGGCAGCGGGTCTGACCCGATTTCGTCTCGATGAAGACGTAGCCGTTCTCGGGCGGCAGGACTTCGGCGCCAGGCGCAGGCGCGGTCGGGGTGCTGGCGTGATGGTCTTCGGCGGCGCGGCCGTCGGCCTGGGCGGCCGGCTGGTCGGGAAGCTGGGCTCGGTGCCGGCGTCCGGGCTCCTGACGGGCGTACCGGGCGTGCCGGTCTGGCAGCCCGCGACGACGGCGACGGTCGCGAACAGGCCTGCCAGGAGCAGCCGGGCCAACATGTCGCCAAGGCTACTTCGCGAGCGGGCCGAGTTACTGCAGTGACGCGCCCGCCATCGCGGCGTAGCCGTCGGCCAGCGCCCGCAGCTGCGCGGCGCCGTCGCCGGTGTAGGACGACCCGTGCATGATCGCCAGCGTCAGTGGGGTTCAGCTCGGCGAGCTGCTCGAGCGTCGGCCCCAGGTTCGTCGTCAGCCCCGTGGCGTGAAAGACCTGCTCGGCCTCCAACGCCGGTGCCACGCAATCGGACTCGGTCAAGGCCGGGCACTTGCCGGTATGGGTCAACAGGTCGCCGGCGAGCAGCGTCGAGGTCGTCTCGTCGAACCACAGCGCCGCCTCCCAGTTGTGCGGCACGTGCGGGGTGGGGATGAAGCGGAGCCGGTGCCCGCCGATGTCGTGCACACCGTCTTCAGGCGCAACGACCGGCGGCCGGTCGCACATGTCGTTCAACGACACCAGGCAGGCCAGCGTGCCGTGGATGACCTCGGCGTTGGGAGCGGCGGCCAGCATCAGGTTGACGGCCCCGCACTCGTCGGCCTCGACGTGGCCGAACGCGATCCACCGCAGCTTCTCCAGCGGCACAACGCGGTTGATGGCCTCCGACACCAGTGGGAACAACTGCCGATGCCCGCAGTGGAACAGAAACGGCTCGTCGCCGGTGAGCAGGAACTGGTTGAACGTGAAGCCATGCTCGGTGATGTCGGGGACCCAGGTGGACAGACGGAAGATGTCCGTCCCGATCTCGTCGACTTTGGTGTCCATGGGTCGATGATGCGCCGAATTCTGCACCAGGGGGTCGTGAATCGGGGCGGCGGAGCAGCCAGGAGAGCTCAGACTGCTGACTGCACGCGCTTAGCAAGCGCCAGATAATCGTCGACAGAGCCTGGAAGGAGATCAAGGTGCACGACGGGGATACTCCACGCCGGCGTACCCACGACGCGCAACTGGGGTAGTCGACTACCCCATCCGGCCCGAGGCAGCGGACTTAGTTTCTCCGGCAAGCACATTGCAATCCTGCAACTGGGCGTTTGTGTACGAGGAGGTACCGCGATGGGTAACGCGAAATACATCGGCCGCGTCGGTGCGCTGGCGATCGCGCTGGGAATCGGGGCAGCCGTGGCCGGTGCCCCAGGGGTCGCGGCCGCCGATACTTCCGCGGAGTCGTCGTCAGCACCTGACTCCTCGTCTGCGCAGGCATCGCCGTCCACGTCGAAGGAGGATTCGAAACCTACAGCGTCAGTGGACACTTCGGGTGATACGCAGACTGCGGGCGACGCTGACGCATCGAGTGACACCGACGACGACGATGCGTCGGCCACCTCCAGTGTCTCTGAACCGAACGACGAGGAGACCGCCGCGCCAACGGATGGGGACATTCCGGTCACACCGGCAGACCCGGAACCGGACGCCGGCGAACCTGCGGAAGCCGAATCCACCACCGACCCGGTGCCGAACACGCCCGACGAGCCGAAGGTCCCGGAAAACGCGTCACCGCAGCCTGTTACCGAGACCCGTACCCTCACTGACCCTTCAGACAACGACGGGCTCAGCGCGGCGCGGTCCGTGGTCGTTGACCCGCCGCAGGCTGCCGACACGGACACTGAGGTGCCTGTGGCCCGCAGTACGGGCATTGCACGACCAGGCGGCCGCAGCGGTGGCGTTGACGCCGGTGAGCAGCACCGCCGCGGCCGTCAGTGCGGTGGCGCCGGTCGCCGTGGTCGACATGGCGGCGCCCGCCGCACAGGTCGAGTCGGCCCCTTCGGGGCGATGTCGGTGCTGCTGGGCTGGCTGGGCTTGGGTCCGTCGATGAGCACCACTCCCGCCACACCGGCCGCCCAGCCATTGCTGTGGGGACTGCTGGCCTGGGCACGCCGCGAAATCCAACGCACGTTCTTCAATCAGACCCCGACCATCAACTACAACCCGGTCGAGACCACCCATATCGTCGATGGCCGCGTGGTTACCGCGCTGACCGGTGACCTCGGTGCTGTCGACGCCGACGGTGACCCGATGACGTTTACCGTTACCGACGCGCCGGAGAAGGGATCGGTGGTGGTCAACCCGGACGGCACGTTCACCTACACGCCAAGCCGTGAGTTCGCTGCCGTCGGTGGCACGGATGTTTTCGTGGTAAAGGCCGCCGACGTCGGCTTCCATCTGCACGGCCTGGACTTCCTGTTCAAACGCGACTTCGGCCGCACCACCGAGACTGCAGTCGAGGTTGTCGTCGACGCGCAGTGCCCCGCAGGGTGCCAGATCAATCCGGTGAAGGTCATCGACACCATCGAGGTCGGCGATGGCCCGGATGGTGTCGCGTTCAGTCAGGACGGTTCCCGCGCGTACGTCGCCAACGCCCTTGACGACACGGTGTCGATCATTCACGTCGCGAGCGGCAATGTCGTCGGCACCATCTCCGTCGGGGACTTCCCGCGCGACGTGGCGTTCAACCCCGTCGCCAATCGCGCGTACGTCACGAACCTGCTGCCTGGCACCGTGTCGGTCATCAACACGCTCAACAACACCGTGATCGCCACCATCCCGGTCGGCGAAAGCGCGGAGCGTCTCGTGGTGAGCCCGGGCGGTACCCGCGTCTACGTCATCGGCTTCCAAGAATATGGCAGCGCGATGACCACGATCGACGCCACGACAAACACCGTCCTGTCCAAGGCCATGCTCAACGGCGCCGGCTACGGAATCGCGTTGCGCCCCGGCGGCGTTCAAGTCTTCGTCGCGACGCAGATCGATTGGCTCGATGTGGTCGAGATCTTGAACAACACCGTCACCCATTTCGACACCAACGACGGCTGGATGCGCGACGTGGGGTTCAGCCCCTCCGGCACCCGGGTGTACACCAGCAACGGTGAAGCAGGAACGGTGTCGGTGCGCAACGCCAACACCTACGCCCTCATCGACACCATCAACGTCGGCGGGGATCTGCAGGGTTTGGCCGTCAGCCCCGACGGCACCCGCGTCTACGTCGTGAACCAGGCCGACGGCACGGTGTCGGTGATCAGCACCGCGACGAACAACGTCATCAAGACGGTCGACGTCGGCTTCCTGCCGAACTGGATAGCGATCAGCCCCGACGGCACCCGCGCTTATGTCACCAACGGCGGCAGCGACACCGTGTCGGTGCTGCAGCTGGTGTGACCCTGACCCGGATTCTTCCTCGGGTGAGCTGGCGCTCCAACATTTCGGGGCGGACGTTGGCGATCCGCGCGTAGTCGCGGTCATGTGCAGAACCCGGCACTGTGTGAGAGCCCGGTTTCGGCGATGAAGAGGTAGTCGTGCACATCTGGCCGCAACATTGCTGCACACCCTCGTCGAATGTTCATTGCGCACATAGCCGAGTCACAGGCTGCCTCGCCTGGCCAGCCAGACGCTCGCGAAGTTCAGGTCCGTCTTCGTGGCGAGGGTGTCGTAGTCGTGGTCGTAGTGCAGCACGCCGACACCGTGCCGATCCGCCAGCGCCGCAATGATGAGATCGACGGGCGGAAGGCGATGGTGCCCAGCACGAGCGAGTTGACGCTGCGCATCCACCGCGCGCCGCTCGACCTCGGTGTCGATGTGCAGCATCGGCAGCGCCATCAGCTCTTGCAGCAGTTCATCGTGATCCGTCGGCGCTGCGCGCCGAGTACCCGGCCTCGAGCAGGAACGGCAGGCAGACGCCGACGCGGCGCTGCTCGAGCGCGTCGGCGATTTCGTGTGCCCGCCGCTCCTCTAGCGCTGGCGACGCGAGGCGGACGAATGCCGAATTATCCAGCAGCAGCTCGACGTTCACCCACGCGCCCATCCCGTCTGCCGTGCGAGTTCTGCGGCTGCGGGGTCCACTGGCAGGCTGCGCGATCGTATGCGGTCGGCCAGCCGCCGCCGAAGTCTTGCATCGCTATCACGCTCAGCGCGGATTGACGCGAGCTTTGCAGCGGCCCCGAGGACGACAAGCTCGCCGAGCTCGACGCGATCGCGTGCCCAGTTCGCGGCGCAGTTCATCCAAGGCCGCCTCCACGGGCGGTGTCTCGGTGATGGCATGTCGGCGACGTTTGGTCGGCACGAGATCAGTGTAACACCAGTGTGACACCTAAAGCCGCCGCACCGGCATGCAGGTCGGCAGCCGGTGTAGGAATTCAGTGAATGTGTTCTCGGCGTCACGATGACGTCGGAGGGAGATCGCAAATCGCGGGATGGCGCGATCTGTCTGCAGTCTCGAACTGCGCGCGATTCGTGAGGTCCGCGGGTACCATGACCAGCGGGAATAGGCACCGCTACCGTCGTGCCTGCCCAGCTGTGTTCTTCGAGCACGGGCGTCCGACGCGGAGTGCGGCGATGGTGACAACCGAACACTTCTCGCGGTTGGTGCACGAGATCTACGACGCGGCTGTGGAATCGAACAACTGGACCGTCGCGCTGGAAGACCTCACGTCATCAGTCGGTGCGACGGGCTGTGCTCTGCTGATCAGCGGTAGCGCGCACAACGAAATCACGATGAAGTCGGTCGGCGCCGATCCGGCAAGTATGACCGCATACAACGAGTACTACGGCGGCCTGGACCCGTCACCGTCCGCACTTGATCGAGTGCCGACCGGAATGGTCATTCCGAGTGAGCGACTCCACGATCGCGACCTCTTGACTCGAGGCGAATTCTGGAATGACTCACTGGCCGTCACCGCGATCACCGTCAACCTCGGCGCCAAGTCGATCTTCCGACGTCGACGTCCCGATCGGGCCGGACACGACCGCACGCCCGCGCGGCGCGTGCCGACCCCCAGCTCGAGCTCGTTTCCATCCGGGCACTCGGCAACGTCGTTTGCCTTCGCCTACACCGTCGGTCGCCACCTGCCGTTCGTCGGCATCCCGATCCGGCTCCTCGCCGCTGCGGTCGCCTACTCCCGCGTGCATATCGGCGTGCACTACCCCGGCGACGTCATCATCGGCTCGATCATGGGCGCCGGAACCGCCGCTGCTATCGGCTCAGCATGGGATCATCGGCGCCCATAGTCACCCTGCTCAGCGGCCGCCGGCTGACGCGCACCGATGGATCCTGCCCGCGCCGGCGCCACGCACCGACCGACAGCACCTCATCACGGTGGTCGCCGCCCTCCCCGGCGCACCGATCGGCATGGACGTAGCGTGCGGCCCGGCATCGGAGCACGGTGTCGTGGGTAGAACGAGACGTGCCGTCGCCGCCCTCTTCGCCCAAGTCGCCGGACGTCCGTAGAGCAGCTCCTTCGTCTGCGGGCCGTGCTGTCCATCGCGGCACCGATGACACCGGGGCGCTGCGTGGGCCGCACCACACCCGCAGCAGCCACCTTCTCCACCAGCTCGGTGACTGGTCCTCGAAGGCAGCCGCAGGAGTGACCGTCGCGTGCCTGCTGGGCGGCTGGTTCGTCGTCGGAGTCGTGACCGGCTTCCCGTCGTGGTGGCAGGTCGCGTTGTACTCGACAACCTCCGCCGTGACAGTTGTGATGGTGTTCGCGATCCAGCACACCCAGCGCCGCGAGCAGCTCGTCATTCAGCGCAAACTTGACGAGCTGGTGCGGGCGCAACCCGAAGCCGATGACCGCATGATCGCCGCTGAGGCTGCTACTGACGCAGAACTCGATGAGCTCATCGAGGCCAACGAGCCTTGAGATCGGGACCATCACAGGTCGCACGTCGCTGGAGGGCCATCCGCTTCGGCGCAGCCGGCCCACGATGAAGTGGCGGGCCCACCCGACGGGCGCTCGCGAGGCTGAGCGTGTAGTGGTCCCTGCACTCTCACGCACGCCGTAGCCCTCGCACCGCACGCCGACACCGAATGCCGCGCCCGAACGACGACCTCCCCACATGCCGCGGGCTCGCGCCCAACGGCATCGTTGTGTTGATCGTGAGCGAGAACTGCTTCCGAGGGATCTACAAGGGAGCGTCGGCGCTGTCGTTGCCCTCCGGTGCGTCGGAGGCGTCGTGACGCGCCCACTCGGGCGGCGCGCCGGTCTCCAACTCGATGAGCCGGGCCTTGGCTTGACGCCACGCCTCATCGGCGGCGGCGACACCTGACCCCGCTCGACGTGCCTCGCGTACGTCTCTGATCGCGTCGGCAAGCTTGCGGCGAGCGGCATCCAGCGCGGCGGCGTGAGCCGCCGCGCTGGCTGCTGTATCGCGTGCCCGCTGCCGCTCCAGTCGAATGCGATCTTGTGCAGCCCGTTCACGCTCCGCGGATTCGCGCAACAGCGCGCCGAACTGCTCGACCGGGTCCCACGGTTCGGGCTTCGGCGACTTGGATCGTCGCCTGCTGGGCACAGAGCCAGTCTGCTCGAACGCTGACATCCCTCCCAACCGCCGACGCCTCGCGGCGCGGCCGCCGGCAGCTCTGCTGGAACGCATGACGCGCACAGAGAGTCCGGAACGCACAACGATCCCACGCGCCCGAACGCGTGCACCGAATCACGACGCGCGCGCACCTCGTGGCCGCGCCCGAACGGCATCTCCGCGACGGTCGCCAGCCTGAACTGATGAGCCGCCGGCCATGCCCGCGTTCACGGCGTCGGCGGTGACGCAGAATCCACGCCGGCCAGTGCGATGCGCGCCATGTTCGCGCTGACCTCCGTGCCACGACGATCGGCTTGCCCCTTCGCTCGACCCATCGCCGGCCGCCTTCTGGAGCTTCAAGGCCCGTGGCTCCCCGCCTCGGTCGACGCTCTCACGGACTGACCCGCAGCGCGCCTACAGGCGAGCGGCTGCGCGGCAGCCGGCTGGCGTCGGCATCACTCCCCGACACCGCACGTCAATGACCAGCGGGCCGGCGGTGGGCGTTCCGTCGCGCTGACCAAAGCTCGACGCGTCGTAGCGGCCCGAGCGCGGTGAACCCGATCAGCTCAGGCGGTTCAAAGCGTCGCCTGCCACCGGCTCGGATCGGGGCGGACGTCGGCGCCACGGGCCGCGAGCGTCGGCCCTGGACCCTACGCTCGGCACGTGGCGAACGCCTCACCATCGCCGACACCGAACCCCGACGCGATGAAGTTCACGTTGGACACCACGCTGCCAGAGAAGCTCGACGTGACGAGCCCGGACGCTGCCGTCGGTGTGCCGTTCGCCGAGGCGGTGTTCGCTGCGGGAGGGGTTGCGTCGATCTTCGGCGTAGACGACTTCGTGACGGTGAGGCGCCAACCCGGCTGCGACTGGGGCCCGATCGTGGCGGTGGTCGTCGCTGCGGCCGCGGCGCACCTGTAGCGCGGCTGCGTGGACGAACGTCATCAAGCCCAGTCCATCGACGTCGCTAAGGAGGTCGGGGTGACGGTGACGTTCTACGACGGCTACGTCGCCCAGTTCGACCTGCTGAGCCTGCGTCAAGGATGCCCGTGTGCGACGTGCCGCAACATGCGTGAGCGGGGAGAAGACAGCTGGCCCCGCCCGGACAGCCCGGTACCGCTTCGTGTCGAGCACGCCGAACTGCACGGCGCCTGGGGGCTCAAGGTCACCTGGAACGACGGACACAACACGGGCATTTACCCTTTCGAATTGCTGCGACAGTGGCACGAGGGCCCGCCGTGAACTCCGCACGAGCCGAAGCTCGGCACCAACGGCGGACCACCAGCGGGCCACGAAGGCCAAGACAGCCGTTCACCGCCCGCCACGGACCCATACATGATCCTGCACGGACACCGGCGGGCACCGCCCAGGAGTACGAGCGATACCGAACGACCGCAGCGAACGACCGGCATCATGTGTGCAGCATGCGCTCCGCAGGCATTGCTGCGCTTCGCTCCGTCTAGGTGGCTCGCCTCGCCGCCGGCGTGAGCGCGACCAAGGCTCGTCGGTTCGCCTGGGCGAGGACGCCAGCCTGCGACCCACCGCCGTGGTACGCCGCCTTGGTGCTCGTCGCGACCGCCGGATGGCCGCGGTGATCGCTCCGTGCCGCCGGGGGCTCGTTGCCACCGGCATCGCTCGCTCCAATAATGGTGGCGAGCACCAAGCCACCGGCGCAGACGGGAGACAGACTATGGCGGACCTTACAAAGCACACGAAGAGCGTTGTCGAAGCGTTCAACAACCAGGACTGGGACGGGACGCGGAAGCTGCTCGGAGACGCGACGTACACCGAGCTCGGAACGCAGCGCTCTCTTGACAATGTCGATGCGATCCTCGAAGCGTTTCAAGGCTGGAAGGCCGCGATGCCGGACGTGAAAGGCACGGTGACGAGCGCGATCGAGAGTGGCCAGCAGGTCGCCCTCGAGGTCACGTGGGAAGGGACTCACACGGGTGAGCTGATGACGCCACAGGGCACGATTCCTCCGTCCGGGAAGCGACAGAAGACGCCCGCCGCTTTCATCTTCGAGTATCGGAACGGTGAGCTCAAGCAGAGCCGCCACTACTTCGACATGCTGACCTTCCTGCAGCAGATCGGCGCGGCCTGACCGTCCAGGTGGCTCTGTTTTGGTCCATCGCTGGCGGTGGCAGGTCGGCCGCGAAGCGCGGAGCCGAGGGCATCGGTCTTCGACGCGCGGGTGTTGGCAGCGAGGTCGCCGCGTTAGCGAGCTAGACGTCGAGGCGGATCTTGTTCATGCGGTCGATGAAGACATAATCGCCGGGAGCGAACGGCTCGCCGACGAGCGGCATGGCGCTGTCGCTGCCCGCCCGCTCAGGAGCGTTCTTCTCGGCCCACGGCTGAGACATCGGGGACATCTCCGATCGCGGCTCTGCTCGCACCTGCTTCGTGCTCGAGGCGGGGTCCCGAGCTGGCGCTCGGCCAGTCACTGACGACCGATCCGGCGCGCAGTCTGCTCTCAACAGCAAGCGACGCGCCGCCTCCGACGTCGTCTGGTGTTCAGAGAGGGGTGATGTGCGCCCACGCACGTGGAGACCTTCCCCATGAGCTCCTCGGAGCAGGCTCTGTGATCGGTACGTCGAGCGCCCAGCCGGGTGGATCACTGTTCGCGCCCGAACACGCGCGCACCGAACGACAGCGTGCAGTTACGGACCGACGATGCAGAACGGCATGGAAGTGTCGGCTGGCGGCGGCGTCGGGCGCAGCACGCCAACCGCTCGCGTATGCGACGTGTCACGTCGTGGTGATCGTGCCGATTGCGCACTTGATGCTGCCGTGGTGGCGGTCGTAGTAGCTGATGGCGGGCTGGCCGGATGGGGTGAACGCCAGCGAGGTCAACGTGAAGTCGCCATGCCAGATGCCGTCGTTGTCCTTGCCTGCGTGTTGGACTACGAAGCGCGACCAGGTCCGGTCCACCCGGAGAGCGAGGATGATCGCCATGTCGTCCTCGTCGTGGTAGCTGACCGCCGGCTCCCCGGCCGGCGTGAAGGCAAGCGACGGGCTGCTCGCCGGCGTAGCGATGGACTCACGGCGCCAGCTCCCGGCCCCCGGCGTGGCGTAGCTCACCGAATACTGGAGGTCCCGTCGCACGGCGTAGACGATCGCCGGAGTACCGGACGGCGAGAAGGCGATCGTGCACCAGCCGGTGCCCTCGCCGACGGTGTCCTTGCGCCATGTCGCTCCATCGAAGGCCGCGTAGCGGATGAGGGTTCGGTGGTCGTCCTCCGACGTGTAGGCGATCGCGGGCTGGCCGGAGGGGGCGACGGCGAGTGAGTTGAAGGCGCCGGCGTCGGGACCGTCGACCGCTGACACCACCCATGTCGACAGGGTGGAGTCGCCTCGTACGTACGCAGCGCGCGATCCACATCGCGGAAGCTGATGCCGGCATTGCTCGACCGCGTCGAATCCGAGTGAGCTGTCGGTCCAGACGTCCTGGGCGACGCGGCTGATCGTCCACGGATCGGTACTGTTTCCACGCCGCACCGCGTACAGCATCTCGTGAAGCGGGTTCGACGTATCTCCCCGTCGGGTACTTCGTCGACGAGTCCAGCAAACGGCCGGTTGGTTGTGTCGGTAGCGCAGCGAAGGCGCCGCGTCACCAAACGACGTGTCGACCGTTTCGATGGCCCAGACATGGCCCGAGCTCAGCGTCGCGAACCGAAGGGCGTGATTGATGCTGGAGTAGTACGCGGACACCGATCCGACCCGCCGGGCTGACGGCGAGCGATGACCACGTCGAGTACCCGGCCACTTCGACCGTGTGGATCTCCCAACTGATCGTCATCGACATGGATTGTCCTCCCGTCCAAAGGGGCGGTGATCGTAACCCGCCGTTTTACTCACCACCGGCGACGCCCACAGGAGCACACCGAACAACGCGACCGAACGAACCAGGCATCTCGTTGCTCGTCAAGCGGTCCTGCCACGGCTGTGCCGTCGGGGCGACGGATGGAGTCGGCATCGCGCCACTGGAGGAGCACTATGCGTGTGTGGACGAGCCGCCTGGGCGCTTTCCCGACCCGACGATCTGTCATGTGTGTGGTTCGACGACGTTCGAATACGTCGACGATTCGCACATCCGCTGCGTCGAGTGCGGCCACGGCGCAACGGTCAGTCGGCTCGTCGCCGTCGCGAACGCGGAGCAGAAGCCATCGCCGGTCGCGGTCTCGGAATTCGAGGAACGGATGCGCACGTACGAGGAAGAGGCGGCAGCAGTGTTCAGGGGCGCACCGTTTCGACCGTACGCACTCGATGGCCGATGGTCAGGACCTCGCTCCTTCGGTGGTCACGCCGCGTCCGACGGGCGGACCACAAGCTTGACGTTGGCCTTCAGCGAAGGCCACCCGTGGGATACGACATTGCCTGAGGTACACGTCGAGACCCGGGTCGGCTCCATGGAAGGAGCCGACCGGAACGTCGCGGCGAAGGCGGACGCGTTCATTTTCGCCCAACAACAGGTCCATCACCTTTGGTCTCACACCGGCGTGCTGCGGGACGACGTGCGGCGATACGCCTTTCCGCGAGAGGAGCGCGCTCCGACGACCCAACCACAACTTGGGAGCGGGCGCTCGTGACTGTCGACGGTGAGCCGGTGGAGTTCGCTGTGTTGAGCGAGGGAACCCACTGGGTGGCCCAGGCGACCATCAACGAGACAGTCGTGGGCATCCAAGCGCGCCACTGGACACTGGGGTCGACGGGACTCGTCACCGAAGGCGACTTCGAGCCGTACGAACGCGGCGCACGAACGATCCGGCGACTGTGGACGCAGTGGCCGCCGCCCCTGCCGCACTAGATCTGCCGTTTCGACGCAAGCGTCAGGCGAAGCTGATGGAACGGACCACTCGTCTGCGGCGCGCCCGAACTGCAGCACCGAACACCGGCGACGTCGTCGTCGCAGCGCGCACCGAGCGGCATCTCGGCGTGCGCGGGTCAAATCCTCGGCGGCGAAGGTGACGGTCGGGCCTGCTCGCCTGCGGCCCCCTGGGTGTTCTACAGCTTGTACCCGATCGTCCGTAGGAGCTGCTTGCGGTCGGTCACGTCGTCGTCGGTCTCAACGCCCAGCGGAGACCCACCGTCGACCACGCCGAGGATGGCCCGCCCTCCGCTTGCTTCGGTCACGATCACTTCGACGGGGTTGGCGGTCGCGCAGAAGACTCGACAGACCTCGGGGACCTGCTTCACCTGGTTGAGCACGTTCACCGGGAAACCTTCTCGTACGAACACCAGGAAGGAGTGACCTGCTCCGATGGCGAGCATGTTACGGGTGGCCAACTCGACCAGTTCGTCGTCGTTTCCGGAACGTCGCACCAGGCGTGGGCCCGAGGACTCGCAGAAGGCGAGACCGAACCGGAGATGCGGCGAGGATCCGATCAAGACCTCGTGAAGGTCCTCGACGGTCTTGATGAAGTGCGACTGCCCCAGGATGAGGTTCAAGTCGTCCGGCTTGTCGATCGGCACTGAGATCAGTTCCATCGTGGCCTCCAGAGGTTGTTGACCTCCGCTCCAGCCACCCGGCGGCGACCGACTCGGAGATGGAGAGCGATCATCGCATGGCGCCGGGAGGCGCCAGGGCACCGTTCGGCCATTGCCGAAGGCGTCGTCAACGGCGGGCGTCGGGACGGTGTCAACGTGATCCTCGGCGTTGCCGACCGCCTCATGGCCTCCTCCCGGGGGCGCCTCCAGATCGCACGTGCCGACGCCGCCTGTGTGCTGCGAGCAGCTCACAACGAACGGCATCTCGTTCGCCGGTGAGAGCTGGTGTCGCGGGACCAGTCGTTGCGCTACACGGTCCTCATCGCCGCGGCCCGCCGGCTTGGGCGCGACCCGGGTCGCCGTCTAAGTGTCAAGGAGGTCCTGGCTCCGGCCTGTTTCGCAGACGACTATGGAAGGGGATGTTCATCGCTTCCGGATGCAGTGTCCCCTCAGGGCTGTGCTGGTTCGCGTGAGAAGGTCTCTTGCTCTGCTACTCGCAGCGTCGTGGTGGATGGCCGGCTGCGGCGATGCTGAAGAGACGAGAAGGTCAGCACGGTTACCGAACACCAGTGCCGAGCCCGAGCCGGGCACGACGCCCTCCGCCGCATTGTCGGCTCCCCCGACCGCGTTGGTGACGTCGTCCGCGGCCACATCGGCGCCGGCAACCGTGACCGCGCCACCGACGGTGTCGCCCGATGCTGCGATCCCCGGTGTGGTCGTCGCCCAGTTCTGGGGGACACCAGGGGTCGAGGAAGCGGGTTGGCTCTTGGTCGACCTAGCCGCTGGCGCGACAATCGACGGCGCCACGCGGGTCGGTTTGTACGTGGCCTTTGCCGAGGTTGAGTTCTGCGGTCGCGCCGATCGAGACGGCTATTACAAGCTGGTGGGAACGCTGCCCGTCACCTTCACCGTTGAACCGCTCGTCGGTGGCCAGGTGCCCTACCCCGATGCTCAACCGCCGTGGCAGGGTGTGCCACGGCGCAATGCTCGGCAGGTGCGAGCGTGCCCGACGTCGGGTGCCAACGCGGCTCATGAAGTGGCCGATCAGCGCGCCAAGTGGGAGTCGGCCGGGGTGGACACCTACCGGTTCACGCTCTCGTGGATGTCGATGTTGGTCGCAGGCGATTTCTTCGTGACCGTGGTTGACGACGTGCCCGTTGGGTTCGATCCGGCCGACCCGACGTTGTTCGAGGGCCGGACCGACGACGAACGCGCGAGCGTGCTTGCCTTTCTGCCGGCGACGATCGACGAGGTGTTCGAGACACTTGAGCACTTTGCAGACGCCGAACGGTTCGACGTGAGCTACGACCCCGACCTGGGCTACCCGGTGGATGTCCGCATCGACGACGAGCTGTTGTCCAGCGATGACGAGTTTGAATTCGGGGTCTCCGATCTCGCAATCGGATGAGACAAGCCGTCGGCGCGGCACGGTGACACGTCTTCGTGGAGGCACCGCACAGGACGTGTGAGACGATGTCAACTCTGCCGGTGGCACCTGCGATATTGCTGACAGCACCGAACGACGCGTCCAAACGCCGCCATCGACCACATCCCCGCACGCGCCTGAACAGCATCTACATGCCGCGATGGAAGGCAGGCGCGCGTGAGCGCAGGCGTCTCCCCGCCGATGTGCACGGATCGATCAGGCTGTTGGGAGTGGTCGGCCGACGAGGACGCGACGGGCACACGCGGGCCGAAGGCGTTGCGGGAGCGTGAACACCGTGCTTGGACCGGCGCGGCGCAGGAGTGCGACCTGTCGCTAGTTCCCGTCGTCTCAGCCGTAGAGCTTGCTGGGCGTGATGATGATGGCTTCCGAGAACGCCTCGGCAAATCGTTCGGGTGTTCCGAAGATCGCTCCGATGCGCTCGACGTACTTAGCCACGTACGCCGGGACACGGTCAGCCGGTGGCTGGTCTGTCGCGCGGACAGCGGTGCCCTCGATTCGGATGACGTCCCGACCGATGTCTGTCACATCGAGTCCCAATGCCACGTGGGCGTTGGCGTCGACGTTCCGCAGCTTCGCCTTGCCGGGTTGGCTGTAGACGAGGATGCTGTCGTCGTCGCGGACGAGGAACCAGACCGGAACCGAGGCCGGTCTCCCCGCCGGGCTCACGGTCGTCAGCCACGCCATCAGATTCGTCTGCAGTCGCGCGTCAACGCGAGGACGACGCTCGGTGGGCAGGTCAGCGGTCAGTCCCATTCGCAGCCTCTCGATGTGACATACCCGAGTAAACGACACCAGTCAGCGCCCTATTCCGGCCCAGGCGGCGCTGGACCAGTGGCGGGAGGGCCGGCGTCACGAGGGTTCGCTCGATGATTGCGGTTCGACGAACGCGCCCGAACGCCGCAACTGAACGTCGCTCCATCGGGGCTTCGAGTGAGCACCGAACGGCATCACCCGCGCGGTTGGGCTGGCGCTCACCCCGAGGGTCGCCTCGGACCGTTCGGTGTCGCGGCGCATTGCCGGGAGTAAGCGCCGGGCCGTCGACCTCGGCGTCGAACCAACACCGGACGATGAGCCACCATCGTCGATCTGGCGCGCTCACGGCGGGCAGCACCCTCACCGTCGGCGATTGGAAAGCCCGCCTCCGAGGGCGTTAGGTCACACTGCGATCGGGGTCGATCCTCACTGGCGTGGGACGCGGTGCCGGCGGCCACGGAGCGACGGATAGTTACCATGGAACATGGCTGGGTTCGAGACAGTGCGTGTTGCGGCGGTCCAAGCGACGCCGGTGATCCTTGATGCCGACGCGACCATCGACAAGACCATCGAGCTCCTCGGCGAGGCGGCCGATGATGGTGCGACCCTGGTGGTCTTCCCGGAGTGCTTCGTGTCGGTGTATCCGAGCGGAGCGTGGGCGGCGCAGGCGGCGTCGTGGACCGAGGGTTGTGATGGGCTGTGGGAGCGGATGTGGGCATCGAGCATCGACGTCGACGGGCCGCTGGTCGGTGGGCTCGTCGCGGCGTGCGCGGAGCGCGGCGTTCACCTCGCCATCGGCATCAACGAGCGCGAGGATGACCGGCCCGGCTCGTTGTACAACACGCTGCTGGTGATCGGTGGCGAGGGGGTGCTGCACCGGCACCGCAAGCTGATGCCCACGATGCATGAGCGCGTGTTCCACGGGGTGGGTGCTGGTGACGATCTCGGTGTGGTCGAGCTTCCCGGAAGCGCCCGGGTCGGGGGCCTCATCTGTTGGGAGAACCGAATGCCATTGGCGCGATGGCGCGTCTACCAGGGCGGCCCGCAGATCTGGCTAGCACCCACCGCGGACGACAGCGACGGCTGGATCGCGTCGATGCGGCACATCGCCATCGAGGCGGGTGCTTTCGTGGTGAGCGTGCCTCAGTTCATCCCGGCGAGCTCGTTTCCGGATGACTTCCCGCTGGCGTTGCCCGACGGCGTCGACGTCTTTGGGCGCGGCGGCGCGTGCATCGTGTCGCCCGGCGGCGAGGTGGTCGCCGGCCCGCTCTATGACGCAGAAGGGATCGTCATCGCAGACTGCGACCTTCGCGGGGCCCTGCACGCCAAGCGCTACTTCGACGTCGTGGGTCACTACGGCCGAGCCGACGTGCTCGCGCCGAGCGACCCAGCCCTGCCGTCCTGACGCGCACCACCGCGGGCAACCCTCCCAGTCGGCGGCCGGTCCGATGTATTTCTCAGCATCGCTGGAACTGAACGCCAGCCCCAGCACGGAGCCGGCGTTCTGGGGCAGCTACAGATCGGATGATCTGTGCGCGACCGCGGCTTGCGAGCCGCGCCCCTACCGGGCAATCGGCGCTACCTGGGCATCGACAGATCCAGGAGTGGATGGAAAAGCTGTTTCCGTGGCTGAGCGACGGGTGAGGTCGTTCGACCGCACCGAAATCTGGTTCTCCGACAGCGGTGGAAACGGACCAGTGGTCGTGCTCTTGCACGGCGCGACATTGACCTCGGTCTCCAACTTTGAGTCCTTCTACGCGTCGGAGACGACGGCGCGATCCTTCCGGCTCACGGTCCGACGATCCACGGCGGGTTGTCGCGAGGCGGGTGCCCGGGTCGTCGGTATCGACGCCCGCGGCCACGGCCGATCCGGTCGCTCGCCCGATCCCGAGCGCTATCGGCTGGCACGCGCACGCTCGCGACGTCATCGCCGTGGTCGACGCCGCTGAAGTCGAGGCATTCGATCTTGTCGGCTACTCGATGGGGTCGGTGACCGCGATGCGGTTGTTCGGTCTCGATAATCGGATTCGTTCGGCCGCCCTGGGTGGTGCTGGCCTGCACTTCGTGGACGGGCACGCGGACGAGAATCTGCAATTCCTTCGCGATGTCGGCGAATGCTTCCAGTCGAATGGCTGGAACGACCACCCGGAGTACGAGTTGATTCGTGATCTCGCTCGGCTCGACGGCGTCCACGATTTCGCGTCGATCGGTGCCGCTCTGATTGGCTTGGAAGCGGTCGAGCGGGACCGGCTCGGGGACGCATCGTTTCCGGTGCTTGTGCTGAACGGTGGGACGGATGGCGGCGATGCCGCGGCGCTCGCCCGTCTGATACCTCATGCGAAGGCCGCGCTTGCCGGTCCGCGTGACCACGCCACGGCGTACTGTGCCGCCGAGTTCCAAGGCGCACTCCTCGATTTCGTCACGACCGGCTGGCCCTGACCGTCCCTCATTCGGGCGGGGCTCTCGTTACCTGACCTGCCGTCGAGGGTTCACTCCTCCACGAGACGCCCATGTTCGCCGCGCCCCGAACTGCCGCTCGGAGCTAGCTGGTTGACCGGAGGTACCCGCACAGATCAGCGCCACGGAGCCGGCGTTCTGGGCGCGCCTGTTCCGGCCGACCACGGACTGGAGCCCGTCGTCCGCCGTGGTTACCGCCGCCAGAAGAGGAGGTGGGTCACGCCGCTGGGGCTGGGCACGCGGTCCACATGGAAGCGGTCGAGCAGTTCCTCGTGGGACGTCCACAGCTGTTCGCCACGGCCGAGTTCGATTGGCGCGATGGCGATGTGCATGGTGTCGACGAGGTCAGCGTCGAGGAACTCGCGGATGGTTGCAACGCCGCCACCGAGGCGTACGTCCTTGCCGTTTGCCGCCTGCTTCGCTTGTCGGAGGGCCTCGGCGGGTGTGGCGTTGCGGAAGTGAAAGGTGGTGTCAGACAAGGTGAACGACGGGCGCTCGTGGTGAGTGAGCACGAACACCGGGGTGTGGAACGGTGGCGTGTCGCCCCACCAGCCCTTCCAGTCGTGGTTTTCCCACGGGCCGCGTTGGGGACCGAACTTGTTTCGGCCCATGATCTCGGCGCCGATGTTCCGTGTCATGTCGCGGGTGAAGTAGTCGTCGAGTCCTCTACTCCCGCCGGGGTCGGTGCGGTTTACCCAGCTTGCGGTAGCGCCGGCCCACGAGAACAGGTCTGCGGGATTGGCGCCGTGTCCGAACGGGTGGTCAAGGCTTTGGTCGACACCGGCGCCGAACCCGTCCCGCGTCACGTTGAAGCACATCACCCTCAGTAGCTGAGACATTCCTGCTCCTTCCCGGGCTCGTCCCTCCTCTTCCAGACGTGCGCCGAGGGTCGAACTCATCGATGGAGCTTGCTGGGCGCCGGAGGCAGCGCCCACCACGCGCGCCCTCAAAGTGCCGGTCGAGGGCAGGAAACTCCCACGAGCGCGGGCCGTCCGAGAACGAGCTGTCGCCGAACCGAATCGGCGGTAGGTGCGGGACTCTGTTCTCTCGCGGCGTCGCCGACGTCGACAAGTCGGCGCGTGCGCTGGGTTCAGCCGCACCGAGCAGCGCGACCGAACGACAGCACCGAACCTCGGTGGCACGCCGCTTCCCACGAGTGCAGAACGGCATCGATGTGTCGGCGGGCGGCGCTTCGCCCGCCAGGTCGACGTGGTCAGCGAGTTGCTTTCCGGAACCACAGCCCGCTGCTGCACCGACGGCTTGGTCGAGCGCCGTGGAGAGCCGATTGACGTCGCCCTACAGCGACTACGCCAGGCGTTCCACACGGGCCATGGCGAGCCGCTCTGCATCATCAAGTCCTCGAACGTTCACGATGACACTGTGTTGCTCGTGTTTCGCCGAGTCCGTTGACACCGCAGAGGTTCCGACTCGGCTCGAGGCTGATCAAAGCTACGCGAACTCTTCGTGAACGGAGACCGCCGTTCCGTAGTCGTGATGGGTCTTCGTGCGCCCACTGCCGAGCGCACCAGCCGCGGTGCCTGCGTGACGGGTCGAGGGCTCCAGCCGAGGCCGAGCTGCTCTGCCGGGCGCCGCGCACCACCGCATGACAGCAGCGAAAGGAAGCGCCGAACGACGCCCGACCTAGTCGACCTGCCTCCTAGAATGATCGCCCCTTGGTAGCCAAGAGGGAGTTTCCCCGACGGGCAGCGACGCGACCCGGGCGCTTCATCGCGCCCCTTGCGTCTTCAATCGACGATCGTCGTCGTGTGGCGATTCCACTGGTTGACACACCACCTCTTCGCCGCCAATGCTGGCGTGACAGGGCGTTGGTGGCAGCATGTCGTTGCCGCCAGCGGTGGGAATGAGGAGGGTAGCGATGAAGCGTCTGTTGGTCGTCACGTCGTCGGTGGTGACCGTTCTGGTGGTGGCACCCGGTGTCGCGGATGCGGGGAAGCCAGCGAATCAGGCATGTCACGGCGAGAGCATCTCGGCGCTCGCGAGTAACCAACCGGCCCCGGGAGCGTTTGGCGCTGCCGTCGTGGGGTTTGCTCAAGAACCCGATGACCGACCCGGGCTCGGAGACGGCATCCAAGCGCTGCACGCCGGGGACGTGCCCGACGAAGTTGTGCCGAACACCTGCAACGACTAATTCCCCCGAATGTCCGCCTTCGGGTCAAAGGCGCCAGGACGGCCGCGTCCCGGCAGGACGGGTTGACCGGGCACGGGCCGACCGGCGGACTTACGGGCGGACCCCTCCCGTCGCACCGGCGCCGCTGACGGAGCCACTCGAGTTGCGGGGCCGGTTGTCAGCCCGCTGAACGGCAGCGCATAACGACAGCACCGAATGCCGGTGTGCAGGACCCAGACCGATGATGCAGAACGGCATGTAACCGCCTGAGTCCGTGCCTGCGATCAGTGCCGAGCTTGCGTGCGGCGGGCTCAACCCGCGTTCACTTGGTCGACGACCACCTGGACGTGGGGGTCATCGGAGTCAGTTTCGAAGCGCACGGAGCCCGTGACTTCGAGCACGAAGTCACGTGAGGCAGTGAGCGCTTCGACGGTCAGCTCGCCGGGCCCGAAGTTGAAGGGCACTCGAGCGTGGCTTGAAGTCGCCGGGTCACCGGTTGGTAGCGGGATGCTGCCGGGATCCTTCATGACGTGCGGTGCGCCCGCTCGGATGTGCTGCTCTTGCTCGTCGGTGAGGAGCGGTGTGATGGCGTGGATGATCTCCCAGGAGTCGCTGGCCATCGCTGGACGGTAGCCAGCCCCGGGGGCCGGCGAAACGTGAGGTGCTATGCCGTTTCGGTCTGCTACAGCCCGGCCCAGGGCTGCGCCTGACGAGGCGTGAGAACGCGTCCCGCCAGTGGCGCGAGGGCGTGCTCAGGCCGCCTGCGTGGAGATCGCCGGTGGCACGTCGGCGTTGAGGTCCACCTTGAGGATGTGCCGCTGCCGTCGCCCGAACCAGGTCCTGCTGTCGGGCGCGACGTCGATCGTCAGCCAGGTCGACGTCCGGCCATTGCGCCGGAAGACGCCGTGGTACCTGGCCTCGACCGTCACGGCACGCTCGGCGCCGTCGGCGCAAGCCGTGCCGACGAAGCGCCAGTGACCGACGTCGTTCGCCGCCACGAGCCGACTCTTGATGATGGTCGTCGCGTCGGGCGCCACGATGGTCAGGCTCAACCACGTGTCGGCGACTTCGTCGCCCACGACGAGCAGCCCACGAACGACATGGTCTCCTGCCTCCGACGGCGCGGCGAAGCGCTGGTTGGGGATCGTCCAGGGTCCTGGCGCCGGGGTCTCGACGCCATCGATGGTGCGGATCGGGTACATGGGGAGTCCTTTCGATGTGCCCACGGGACCTTCCCGAGGCTGCACCGAGCGTGACAGCGGAGCCGCCGCCGGGGTATCGGACGACCGGTGGACCGACCGGATGAACCTGATGCCACCGATCGGAGGACATCGCACCCATCCGCCCAAACTCGGCACTCCTCCGATCGCGCCTCCGGTTGTCGGCCATCACGTTTCTGGCGCGGCACTCGTAAACGACGCCGAGCGCCGGGGCACACGACCTCGGATCCACGGCCTGAGCGGGGACGTCCCGACCAAGCAGCCGCCGGCTGCGGTGTCGCACCCATCACCCGCCAGTCCGGCAAGAGCCGCAACGTCCAGTTCCGGTTCTCCAGCAACGCCCGAGCGCGTGTCGCGCTCACCTGCTTCGCCGACACCTCCCGACACGGCTCACCCTGGGCTCGCCACCTCTACACGACCGCCCGCCGACGCGGAATCCGCCACCCGCATGCCATCCGCATCCTCGCCCGAGCCTGGCTCCGCGTGATCTGGACGTGCTGGCACTCGAACACCGCCTACGACGCCACGCGCCACAGCGCCGAGGCCCGACACGCCGCCTGACTTGACCCAAGGAACTCAAACGGCACCTCGTCCGAGAGGTCTACCGCGCCATCACCACCGACCTTGGGCTCCAACACCAGCCTCACCGACCACCACGAATCGCTGCTTGACATCCAAAGAAGCTTCGGGTCGATGGCACTCGTGGGCCGCCCGGCTGTGCCGTTTGACGAGATGTTCGTCGCTTCCCGGCCGATCGAGGATGCGCCGTCGAACTGAAGCGAGGTGTCCCATCACGCGCATCCGATACCACTCAACCCGGGAGCCGAGAGGGTGCCCGCAATGTGCCGTTCCAGAACGCGCCCGAACGTCGCGCCCGAACGACGCCGTCGCACCCCGCTCAGCCGCGCCAGATCGGCATCACTGGCGCGGTTGGCTGGCGCTCACCCCAAAGGGTCGCCTCGGACCGTTCGGTGTCACGGCGCGTTGCCGGGAGTAAGCGCCGGGCCGTCGACCTCGGCGTCGGACCAACACCGGACGATGAGTCACCATCGTCGATCTGGCGCGCTGCACGGCGGGCAGCACCCTCACGGTCGGCGATTGGAAAGCCCGCCTCCGAGCCGGCGATCGGGGGCATCCAGTGGCACGGGTTGCCGGCGGAACTATCGGATGCTCGCCTCGGCGGCCGTGGCCGTTGCAGGTGCGCCATCGTGCCGGGCCGGGTTCGCTTCGATGATGGTCATGCCGGTCGGCGTGCTCGTTTGCGCGGTGACGGTGAACCCGTTGGCGTTGAGGAGCGTCTCGTACTCGCTGTTGGTTCGTTGCCGGGCGGCGAAGAGTCCGAGCATCACGACGTCGAGCAGCTTGGGCCAGTCCGGTTCGGTCCCCTCTGTCATCTCGATCTCGATGACCAACAGCGTCATGTCGCCCTGGACGACGCGCCGTACGGCTTGCAGGATCTGGTCGCAGCGTGCGTCATCCCAGTCGTGCAGGACCTCCATCAAGACAACGACGTCGCCTGACGGCAGCCGGGTCTCGAAGAAGTCACCGGCAGCAAGGCTGAGCCGCTCGTTTGGCCCGGCCGTCCGGGCCGCGTCGACCACCGGGGGTAGATCGAACAGGGTTCCGCTGACGCCGGGATGTCGGTCGATGATCGCTCGCAACAGGTGTCCCTGGCCGCCGCCGATGTCGACGACCCGCTGGTAGGGCGAGAAGTCGTGGGCGGCGAGGATGTCGGCGATCTGGGCGACGGACTTTTCCGCCATGGCTTGGCCGAACACGACGGCTTCAGTGGGGTTGGCGTCCAGGTAGCCCCAGATGCCACCGTGCGGGAAGACGTGTTCGGAGGCGGCCCGCCCGGTCTTGACCGCGTACATGAGGTCGCCTGCGGTCTGCCACTGGATCGGCTGGGCGAACATCCGCACGAACGCGTTCAGCGAGGCTGGATGATCGGACCGCAACAACCGCGACGCCTCACTGTGGCCAACGTCGTCTCCGTCCAGGAAGAAGACGCCTCGGGACGCGAGTAGGCGCAAGATCCGCATCAACGCGTCGGCGTCGGCGCCCACCCTGATCGCGACATTTCCCACCGGTGTCACGTCGTCCCCGACGACATCGGCGACGCCCAGCTCGGCGACGACGTGCAACGATCGCACCAGGTACTGCGATGCGGACAGCTGCCGGACCAGATCGAACGCCTGCATGTCCATGGGTCGCCTCCCGGTTCCGCATGGCTCAGCATGCATTCGGCATCGCCGAAACCGCAGTCTCGCATCAAGGCCGGCGACCACCAACCGGATTCAGCTCGGCTTTGCGCAGACCCGGACGGTGGGAGTCGCGATACACACCGACGCGCCGGTCGCTAGCGCAATGCGACGACGATGAAGACGACGTACCCGCTGACCAGCGCCGCACCCGCGGCGCGGGGCAGCCGCTGTTGACGCCCACCCAGGACCAACACGACTAGTGGCAGGGCTGCAGCGAGTAAAGCTGCGGCACGAACGTCGAGGCTGCCAACTGGGTGCACCAGTGCGGCGGCGCCCAGTGTGGCTGTGGAGTTGTAGGCGGCCGAACCCACGACGGCGGCGACCGCGAGCTCGCTGATGTTGCGCCGCGCCGACGCGAACGCCAGCGCTAACAGTTCGGCGGTGGTCGCCAGCGCGACCAGCGTCAACCCGACCGTGGTGTCCGAAACCGACAGCGCGTCGACCACCCGCTCCGCCCCCTGCACGGCGAGTATCCCACCCGCCGCCATGACGACGATGCCGGTCATGCACAACGCCAAACTCCAGGTCGGGCCGTTGCTGACGGGGTCGTCGTCCCCGTCTTCGAGAGCCTCGGCCAACTCGCCAATCACCGGTGGCTGACGTTCCCGCCGCCACACCACCGCCACCAGCACGACGTACGAGGCGACCAGAGCGAAACCCTCGGCGCGGCTGAGTTGCCCGTCAGCCAGACAGATCGCGGCGACGCCACCAGCGACCGTTGCGCCGACGGCGTAGGAACGTACCCGGCCACCGAGCGGCAGCGGTCCCAGCATCGCCGCCAAGCCCAACGCGAGGGTCAGCATCGTGATGTTCGCGCCGATCGCGTCGCCCACTGCGATACCGGGCCGGTCTCTGGCCGCCGCCGTGACCGCCGTGATCAGCTCCTCTGGCTCGGCACCCGCAAGCAGCACTCCCACCGCCAGTGCGCTCGCACCGAGGCGGTCACCGGCGGCCACGGCGTGCTCGGCGAACAATTCCGCGCCGCCGTACAAGACAGCTCCGGCCAGAGCCAACAACACCAGCCCCATCGCCACGCCGGGGGTGCCTAGCACGCGACACCGTGCCGATACCGACTACTCGCGGAAGCGCGTGGCCGCATGCTCGTCCGGGTCCGCCGACACGTCCCCGCCACGAAAGCGCCGCCGCTGGGTAGCGCGATCCGTGTCGGTCGTGGCTCGCCCGAGCGCAAGCGACGTAGCTCCTCGCAGGCGCCCCACTCTCCATCTGCCGGCCAGATTCCCTCGCCGGCGGGCGGCGATGGAGTTCAGGTCGGACTCGGCGTCGCGCGGCCGGTGGTGCCGGCAGTCGTGGAGCTCGACCACCGCGAGAACCAACCCGCGAGATGCGGGCGCTTTCCCGTGTGACCAGACAGTCGGGTGATGCACATCCAACGGGCCGCGCACTCATGCCTGATTCCGCGACTGCCTCCGACATTGCCGCGGTCGTGATATTGAGACGCGGTTGATCGGGTCGGCTCATTCGCTCCGAACACCCGATTCGTGCTCGTCGACGTGGAGCGAGCCCAGATTGGCGTCCGCCCCAGATTCGGCATCGTTCGGTACCCGGCCTCGCACGGTGCGGGTCGGAACGTGACCGTCGCTGGTCGCGCTCGAACTGCCGATCGGCCGTCGCAGACGACAGCAAGCCGACTCCCGAACGTCGTTCCTTGGCGTTCGGTAGCGCCGTGGAGCCGCCGTTCGAGGACGCGGTCGGTCGGGACTGACCGTCGTTCGAGGACCGCCCCCTTCATCGTTCGGTGCGCGTCGCCCTGGTGAGTGCGGCCCCACAGCGAGGCTCTCAACTTCGATCGCTTCAGCCGACAGAGCGGGCGCCGAGCCGTCTGATGTGTTTGGTTGTCCGGCGGGCGGTCGAGCTGTGCCTGATCATCCGGAACTCGGCCGACCGTGGTAGTCGACGAGGACGAGCGTGGCGTCGTCGGCCAGCTCACCGTGGCAGGAGTCGAGCACTGATCGGGCGAGCCGGCGCACCGTCTCGGGGCCGGCCAACGCGTCAAGGGTGGCTCGCAGCAGCAGGTCGGTAAGCGGGGCGAGGTGGGGCGACGCGACGGCGCCGTGTCGACGCTCGACGACGCCGTCGGTGAAGACGAGGACACGGTCGGCGGCCTGGAGCGTGATCGCCTGTTGCTCGCGGACGGTGCCTCCGAGCCCCATCGGCCTCGACGGCGCGCAGTGGAGCGTCGGCATGACCGAGCCGTCTCGCACCAGCAATGGTTCGGGATGCCCGGCGTTGATCCAGGTCAGCTCGCCCGTCGAGATTCGCAGCGAGGCGATGACACCGGTGACGTAGTAGCTGTGTCGGAACTGTTCGACCATGACTCGGTCGATCTCGGAGTACGCGGTTTCCAGGGTGCCCTGCTCGCGTCGGACGTTGCGGTATGTGGTGATCGCGGCCATCGACTTCAGCACGGCCGGCATGCCGTGCCCGACGGCATCGATCACGATGAACTCCAGCAAATCGCCATTGAGGGCGTAGTCGAAGGAATCGCCACCCGTGGAATACGCTGGTTCGACGACGCCGGCGATCGCCGCCCCGGAGGCATGGCCGGACAGGGGTGGGAGCAGGTCCCATTGCATCTCGGCGGCCGTCGACAGCGGCCGAGCGCGTCGAGCCCGCAGGACAAGGTCTGTGTAGCGACGCTTGCTGACCAGCACGAGCAGCAACGCGGCACAGATCGCGTCGACCAAGTCGACCGACCCGGGGACATCGCGGTCGAAGACGCACTCGACGACGCCGATGCGATCTCGTCCTTCGACCAGCGGGGCGATCACATGACCGGCGGTGAGGTGGGCCTGACCCGTCTGGAAGACACGACCGTGGACGGTGGTGTCGACCTCGACAGAAGCGGCCGACTCGGTGTCACGCACCGGGCTGAGGAACTGCTGGGCGTAGTCGGCGACGAAGATGCAAGCACTGCGGGCGCCGACTGCGGACGCCAGCAGTTCCTCGACGTCAAGCAGCCGATCCATCGGCAGCCCAGCCGCGGCACAGACGAACTCGCCGACGGCTCGGGCAACATCAGGGTCGAGGCGACCGCTCCCGTCGCCACCCCCGCCTGTCACGGCCCGACCCTAATGCCCGATACCGGACCCGGGCCGAACAACCCGAGACGACAAGCACTGACAAGCACTGTCGGCTCGCGCGGACTGGCGGACAGCGGCTCATAGTTCAGTCAGCGCTATACCGTTGACGCGGCGGGCACACCCGAGGGGCTTGCACCGGGACGTGCTGGCTCGCTCGACGGGGTGCCGGGCACGTCCCCTAAGTGCCGATCAATCGCGAAGCGCGACGCCGCCCCCGCAGCCAGGCAGCGCGCGCTCGACGAACGCGAGCGTGAGCATGGCCTCGAGCCGGCGATGGGGGCACCGAAGGCGACCGTGAGTTGCGGTTGCTGCATGGTCGACGCTGGTCAACGAGGTTCTTGGTGTCGTCGGCCGGTTCAGCGTGTTCCGTCGTCGAGGTTGGTGAGAAGTCGGCGCATGATCTTGCCCGATGCGGTGATGGGCACTTCGTCGACGAACTGGACGGCTCGCGGGATCTTGTAGGCGGCGAGGTGTTCGCGGCAATGGGCGATGAGTTCAGCGGCGGTGACGGTGGCGTCCGGCTTGAGTACGACGTACGCCTTGGCGAGTTCGCCCTTGGTGTCGTCGGGAACTCCGGTGACGGCAGCGAGGGCGACGGCGGGATGCATGCACAGGACACGTTCCAGTTCAGCGGGGTAGACGTTGAAGCCAGCGGTCAAGATCATGTCGGTCTTGCGGTCGACGATGGTGAAGTAACCGTCGTCGTCCACTGTTGCGATGTCGCCCGAATGGAGCCAGCCGTCGGTTTCGATCGACGCGTTCGTCGCCTCCTGATTGCCGTAGTAGCCGTCCATCACCATGGGGCCTCGGAACATCAGTTCACCACGCTCGCCCGCGCCGAGCACGGCGGTCGCGTCGTCGAGGTCGACGATGCGCATCGAGTTGCCCGGGTACGGGATACCGATGGTGCCGGGCTTGTTGGGGCCGACGACGGGGTTGGCGCTGGCGGCACCGGCGAGTTCGGTCATCCCCCAGACCTCGTGGATTGGGCACCCGGTGCGCTCGGTGAACTCGATTGCCTTGGCAGCGGGAAGTGTCTGGCCGCCGACCCAGCAGCGCGTGAGGCTCGACAGGTCGGCGTCGTCGAAGTCCGGATGGGCGAGCAGGTAGTAGTACGCGGTGGGGACGCCGTCCATCAACGTTGCCCGATGCTCGGCGATGGCCACCATCACGATCTCGGCGTCGAAGCGGGGCACCATGATCAAGGTCGACCCGGCGAGCATCGCGGCATTGAACACACATGACCCGTACACATGAGCCAGCGGCAGCGAGTTGAGGACTCGATCATTCGGGCTGCGAGCTCCCATGAGCACCGTGCCGACCGCGGCCGACATGAGCGAACGGTGGCTCTGCATCGCCCCCTTCGGATGGCCCGTCGTTCCGGATGTGTAGCAAATCGCCGCGAGATCCGCGCCATCGCGTTCGATCGGAACGAACTCTGGTCGTTCGACTTCGATCCAGTCCGTGAGCGACGCACAGCCAGCAGGCACGTCATCACCCCACAACACGAGCGAACCGATGTCGGTGCCCACCAGGTCGGTCAAAGGCCGACCCTTGTCCGCCGACGCGATGACCACCCGGGCACCCGCGTCGGTGACGACGTAGCGGACCTCTTCGGTGGTCAACATCGAACTGATCGGGTTCAGCACCGCGCCGGTCTTCGCGATCGTGTAGTAGGCAACGATCCACTCCCAACAATTCGCGCCATACAACGTGACTCGATCGCCCGGTTCGACCCCGATCGACACCAATCCATTGGCCACGCGGTTCGACATGGCCTCCAGGTCGTGGAAGCTGAACATCTCACCTTCCACGACCACCGCTGTCTTGTCACCGAAGCGTCGTGAAGCCTCCGGGAGAATCCGCCCGACCGTCTCGCCCATCGCGGCACCATAGGCCAGACGTCGGCACCGAGATCTCCAGCGACCGTAGCAATCGCCCGCGACGCAACCGCCTCGACTCGCCAAGCCGGCGTTCGGGGGCAGCTACAGATGGTCGCCCCATGGACGATGATCTCCGGGCCACGAAGCCGCGACGTATGCGACACGTTGCCGATGTCAACAAGCCTGAATCGGTCGGTTTCTTGATGTCGGCCTCGAGTGCCGTCGTGCCCTCTGGGACCATCACGCTGAGGGGACCTGTTGTCCGATCGGACCCGCCGCTCACCAAGAGTCTTGACGTCGGACCTATCCTGCTCGACTCCGCACCCGCGAAATCGGGCTCGTCGCGCATGAGCAACGTGTCCGAGCGTCTGTCGGAGCCGGATGCGGCAGGCTGCTCGCCGCTAGGTGTCGTCGTGATGGACCGCGGCGCGGCGGCGTGTGGCGGCAGCGCCTTGGACAAGTGCGTGGGCGACGCCCTCGAGGCGAATAGTCGCGCCGAGGCGTCGACGTCGGCGACCAGCAGACGGAGCTCGGTGAGGGCGATGACGGTTGCGGTCTGATTCCCGCCGACGGCGAAGCGCAGGAGCCCGAAGAGGTCGCTCTGCGACAGGCGGGTGGTGACGCCGTTGTCGTTGGCCATGGTGTGGCCGCGGACGATCAGGAACGAGCTGGCGGCGAGTTCGGAGGGATCGAACTCGGTTCCGGCGGGGTCGGTGCGTGGTTGCAGCAATCGTGAGGCCACTGCGATCTCGCTGGGTCCGCAGGCGTCGAACAGGGGAATGCTCCACAGCACCGCTGCGATGGCCCAGCTTCCACCGTCGGCCTCGTGTCGCGGCACGTCGGATTGCATATGGATGCAGCATGCGGGCAGACGGGTCACGCCATCCCTGAGCCCAGGGATATTCCAGGGCGGTAGTGTCGCACGGGTTGCGGTCGGGGATGGGTGGAGCGAGGCGACCAGGGATGCGGGTCGGACGTTTAGTTGACCGAGGCGACGCCAGTGGGCCGCCGTTGTTCGGACGGAGCGCGAGCTCGCCGCTGTCTCGACGTTCGTGGCCTCGTTGCGCGCCGGTCGCGGCGGATTGTTGGTCGTCGAGGGCGAGGCCGGCATCGGCAAATCGAGCCTGTTGGACGCACTCGCCGCGCTTGCCGCGGTCGCCGGGGTGCGCCTGGCGTGGCGGTCCGCCGACTGGATCGGAGCCGGCCGTTCGGGCCGTTGATCGGCGCCTTCGACTTACGGGCCACGTCGCTCGACCCGGACGCCGCCGAGATCGGCCGTGTACTCGGCCAGTCGCCGAGCGGGGCGGGGCGCCGTCGGTTGAGGGCTGGCAGGTGGCCGACGAGGTTCTCGACCACGTCGAGGAGTTGGCGAGCCGGGGACCTGTGCTGGTGGTCATCGATGATGTGCAATGGGCCGACGCCGCGACGCTGCGAGTGCTGTCCGCCTTCGCTGACCGATCGGCCGAGCTCCCGCTCGGTGTGGCGATCGTGTGTCGCCCCGCCCCGCGTTCGGCCGAGGTCGACCGTCTGCTGGCATCGTTGGAGTCCCGGGTGGACACGACGAGTGTGGCGCTGACGGTGTTGGCGCACGGTGACGTGGCCGGCCTTCTGGCTGCGCTCGCCGGTGCGCCCCCTGGGCCGACTGTCCCGGTTGGCGGTGGGTGCGGGCGGAACCCGGGTTCGTCGTGCAGCTGGCGGCGTCGCTGCGGGCGGCGTCACAACTCAGGTGGGCACGCTTGCCGAGGCGACGTCCGACTACATGCCGGTGAGCCTGCGAGTGGCGATCTACCGCCGGGTGCGTGCCGTGGCGCCGCCGACGCAACGCCTGTTGCGGTTGGCGTCGGTACTGGCATGCCGTTCTCGCTTGAACAGCTAGCCGCCGTGAGCGAGCACGACGTGCTGGCGGTCGCCGAACAGCTACGTCCGGCGTTCGACGACAGCCTGCTCGGCGACGACGGCAGCGCAGGTATCGCGTTCCGCCACGACCTCGTGCGTGAGGCCGTGTATGCCTCGTTGCCGGTGGCGGAGCGCATCGAGCTGCATCATCTGATCGGACGGCGTCTGGCGACCGCCGGCGCGCCGGCGGCTCACGTTGCCAGCATCTGCCGTCGCGCGGTCCGCGGCGACAGCGAGGTGGTGAAGTGGCTACGCAAGGCGGGCCTCGTCGCCGCCGCCCACGACGCTGCCGTGGCCGTGGGCTACCTCGAGCGGGCGGTGGCGCTGTCTCTGCCGTCTGACCCGCGCCGCTCCGGCCTGGTCGCCGCCTTTGTGAACCAGCTCATCCTGGTCGGCCGGTACAGCGACGCTGAACGCCACAGCCGAGGCACGGTCGCCGACACGCAGGACCCGACCATCGAGACGCTGCTCCGCCTCGCCTTGGGGAGCCTCCTGTTCGGCGCCCAACGTCTCGACGAGGCACGACACGAGTTCCTGCTGGCGGCCGATGTCGCCCCCAGGCGCGCCGATGCGCCTGAGTGCGACAGCGTGCGCCGGATTCGCCGCCGCCTGCGCCGGCGATGTTGCCGTCGCCACCGCCGACCTCACTGACGTGCTGGCCTCCGCCGAGCAGGCCAGGATTGTGTTTGTCCAGGCGGTCGCATCAGCGACACTGGCGGCCACCAGAGCGATGGCCGGTGATCTGGACCCCGGCTCGAGCTCGGCCGGCGCGGCGATTCTCCTCACCGGCGAGGCGGAGTACTTCTGGGGCGGGTTCGTGTTACCCCCACCTGTACGTGGCGCCGGCGCTGCTTGCCGCCGACCGCATCGTCGAGGCTCGCGCCGGGCTCCAGTCCGGGCGGAAGTCGGCCCTCCAGCGGAACCTCCGCGTCGCCGTACCCGCCTACGACGGGCTCCTCGCCCTGTGCGACTTCCTCGAAGGCCGTTGGGACGACGCCGCCCTCGCCAGCGCCAGGCGGGAAAGAACCGCCTCGAGGTCGGATCCGGCCATCCCCAACCGGGAGGCGCCGTTCGCGCACTCATCGCCGCCGCCCGCGGCGAACGATCCACCGACGACGGCGATCGATCGTCCGAAGTCAGCGCCGAGACCGACGGCATCGCCCTGCTGTGCATCGAGTACGCCCACATGGCCGCAGCCATCGTCCAACCAGCGCGGGACGCTCAGCAAACTTGTCAGCAGCGTGGGCGGCACGGCGGCCGTTCCACCTGCCGGGCTTCGGTCGACAGTCGGCCCCGAAGCTGGTCAGCCTGTCGTTGGAGATCGGCGATGGCGACGCCGCCCGGGAAGTGGCGGAGGACCTCCGAGTACTCGCCGGCCACGCCCCATCCATCCGCCCACTCGCCGTCGCCGCGGTCCGAGTCGAGGGACTGGTCGAAGGATCGCCCGAGCGGCTCCTTGCCGCGGTCGAGCTGAGCACGAGGACAGCCCTCGCCGCTACGAACGGGCGGGGGGTTCGAAGACGCCGGCATCGTCGTGGCCCCGCACGACGCCGAACGCGCCCGGCAGCTCATCGACTATTCGCCCTCGACACTACGACGACACTCGACCGCGCGCGACACCACCCGCCTCATCGACCGCATGCCGGGCTGCCGGTCTCCGGCCACGCAGAAAACGATCGTCTCGACCCCGCTTCGGGTGGGAGGCACTCACTCCCACCGAGCTGCGGGTCGTCGACGAGGTTGCCCACGGTCACACAACGGGGAGCTGGCCACCGCCATGCACATCTTCGCGCTACACCGTCGAGTCCCACCTCAAGCACATCTTCGCCAAGCTCGGAGTCCGATCACGGGCCGAGGTCGCCGCACAGGGCGCCTTGCACCGTTCCTGACCTTCGCCTGAATCCCGCCACGCCCGCTGTTGAAATCCCTGACCTCAGGGATGCCCGCCTGGGCCCTGGAGCGCACAGTCGAGCCACAACGACCAAGCGCCAGTACGTGTGACTCAACCGAGTCGGACGCGACCAGGAAAGGAACGACGCCGACCGCAACAGGCAGGCACCATGAAGACCTCGACACCGACGCGTTGGCTGCGCCGTGGCGCACCGATCACCATCGCACTGGCATTCGCCGCCGTAGCGGCCTGGCCGCCGCCCAGGTCCCCGACAGCAACGGCCTGATCCTCGCTGCTACCACCGACACCGGCCAGCTCCGAGTCCTCATGTCCACGAGCGACACATGCAAGAACGGCGAACTGGCGTGCATGGAACCAGCAGGGACCCATCGGCCCCCAAGGCCCCGTCGGCCCGCAAGGTCCCGCCGGCCCCGCCGGCGCGGACGGCTCCCCGGGTCCACAGGGGGTGCCGGGACCCACCGGACCGACAGGGCCAGCGGGTCCGACCGGACCGGCGGGCGGATCAGCGGCACGACGACAGTCGACCGTGTGGCCAACGACCCTGCCGGCGCGATGCGTCGACTGTGAGCTCGCCGACGTTGGCCTCATCATCATCGACGTCGTATGCCCCGACGGCACTGTGATCACCGGAGGCGGCTACCGAGGTCTGCATTGCTCGATTCCCAGACGACGGTACTTCACGACGCCGGCGTCACCCGGCGAGCCACCCAGTCCCCGAGGACAACATGTGGGTCGTAGAGGCGCTCGCTCCCGAGGGTCGTCGATTCTCACCGGCTACGTCATCTGCGCTCCCACCGCCTGAGCGGTGCCGAGCTTCCGCAGCTGCCCGTTTCTCTGGAGCGGACGTCCCGGACAACCTGTCGCTGGACTTCGGCTTCGTGGCCTGATCCACCGCATCACCAGCCCGTCCCGCTTCGGCGGGGCGGTGTGGCTGTGGGGCGGTCGTCTGATCCACCCGCACCACAGCCCCCGGCCCCAAGGGTCGGGGGCTTCGTGCATTTTGCCCGATGTTCCCGTGAGCTAGCGCGGCATCCGCACCACCCGCCGCGGGTCGCCGCCAGTATGGGTGCCCGAGTCATGGGCGGGCCTCGTCCTGACCCCAAACGCTCGTCGGGACACATGACGCTCGCATGATTGGGCGGGCGCAACCGTTCAGAACCGGCATTCCGATCGCAGACAAGCCGGTGTCCCTGAAGTGTTGTTACACGGGTGATCCGGAAGTCGTGGGCTGGGTCATTGGAGCATGTCGGGCGGTTGGTTGTCGATGCCGTCGATGAGACCGTCGAAGAGGCGGGCGCGGTCGTGTTGGTGGCGTTCGACGGCGTGGTCGCGTTGGGTCTCAGGATCGGGATGAACTGGGGGCCGGTGTCGAAGAACCCGCATCGTTCGCAGATCGTCTCGAAGTTGCAGTCGAGCGCCGCGGGGCCTGTGCAATGTCCGTTGCCGAGCAGCCGTCGGTGGTCAGCGGCGAGGCGTCGCATGTCGGCGCCCTCGACCGTGGCGGGAAGCGGCTCGCTGGTCGTAGCTGGCTTCGACAGCTTCAGTGACGCGGAAGTACTCGTCGGCCACGGTGCGATCCGAGATCCGGGCGTAGACCAGGGTCATGCGCATCGTGCGATGCCCGAGCAGGGCGGCGATCGCTTCGAGACTCATCCCACGGTTGATCGCTTGCGTCGCCAGCGTGTGGCGCAACTGGTGGGATGGACGTGCCACGCCTCGCGTTTCGCAACGGCGACCACGTAGCGGTGGATCGTGCGCCGATCCATCCACCTGCTTCTTAGCTGCCCCACAGCAGCGCTCACGGTGGCTGGCTTGTGGCCGGTACGCAGGACGATCTCTCGCTGTCTGATCGGGCCTTGCTCGATCACCAGAGCCAGCACGGTCGCCTCTGCTGGGCAGAGGAGTGTGTTGCCTCGGTGCTTGTTCACCGCTGCGAATGGCCTCCCTTCCCCTGCCAGGGCCACTGAGCCTGGGTCCTGGGGGTCTGGCTGTTGAGACTGGGTCTCAGACCCGGCTGTCGGATTCGTGCAGGGGGTCACGAGCGGTGTGCTCGGGCCGCTTTGCCTCGCCACCGTGTTGCCCCGGGGGGCCCGGGCGAGCGAGGGTGTGCTTCGCCGCTCCCCCGGGCTCACCGCTCCCCCTGGGACGCGGCGACTCCCTCCGATCAGGCCTGCTGCGGTCCTCGCCAGGTCCGCGCTGCGAAGGCCCGATCGCCAAACCGAATGGCTAAACGCGGTACCGCGTTCAGCACTCCCGATCGGACCCGACGCCCCGAGGAGTTCGCCTCAGCGCACGGCCAGCACAGCAGCCCGATTAATGATCTTGGCGGCGACGGCCTCCCTGGTCCGCCTCGCGGGCCACGACGTTGATCGGTCCCACGTTCACCTGCTTGCCGATCCCACCGGCCGCGGAGCGTCCCGATCCTGATCCTTCGCCTCGCAACAAGGCGGCCATCTCCCGCACACTCGGGTTGATTCGGTTCAGCGGGAGATCCCGTGGGATCAGCGCCTCCCGGTAGCCGTGGTCCTCACCGACGTTCAACGTCTGCGGCGACGTGATCATCCCTCCCGTCATGCCGCCCCCGTTGATGGTGACGTTGCGCTTGGTGACCGTCACGGTCCGGTCACGCAGCCTCGTCGGGCGCAGATCACGGCCTCGCGAGTCGGCTCGTAACACATCAATCTTGATGACGTCGCTCCCTGGGCCGTCCGTACCGTCAGCGGCGGACCGCTGGGCGTCCGTTCACCCGTCCGCCTTTCGTCGGCGTGCACCACACAGAAGACCTGGAGATGACCCACAACCTCCCGCGCCGACGGCTCCCGCCGTGCTCGGCGCCACCACCATCCTCGCCTCGCCGGTCTGGGCCTTGCCGCTTGCGGCGGGAGCAGTCCCGACACCGAGGCTGCTGAAAAGGCACCGACGGTGACCGAGGCCCCGGCGACCACCGAGGCTCCGACCCCGACGACTGAGCGCGGAAGAGTGCTCGGACGGCAGCGAGCGGGACCCCTTGAGAATCACCAGCGTTGCATCGGCGGCAAGTGGGTGGATCGTCCGATTCAGCGTCCGCCGACGATGGCCGCGGCCGCCTCACCCGCCTCGGCTTTCCGCATGACCCGCTCAGTGCAACACCGCAAAGTCCGATATCACGGCGACGTCCACTCCGCCCACCCCCATGAGCGTCATCGTCACGGTCCAGTTCAGACATTCGGCAACGTCATCGGGACAGTGAGTTTCTCGCACCGTTCTCCAGACGGGCGCAACATAGATAACCGTTCCTACCCCGACCCGACCTTGCTGCTCTGCTGCTCTCCGCCGGAACAGGCAATACCTGAAGCTGCACCCTCGGGACGGAGGCGCTGCGCTGGGCCGAGCCCGGCGAGCAGTCGGAAGCGCCTGCTCCACCGCCCACCGCTGCGCCGACGACGACCACTGCGCCGCCTGCGTCGCCTCCGCCCGCTGACCCGGCCACGCTCTCGTGGTGGGGCGGGTTGGGCCAGTTTAAGCAGCAGAGCGCCTGCGATACCGGCTGGACGCTCGACAACCTGTACAACGAGTCGTTGGGGCCTCGACGACGCACGTTCCTCCACCTGTGTGGCCAGCCGGTGCCAACCCCGGAGGAACTAGCCGCCAAGTACATGTCGATCGAGGAACTGGGTGCCATGATCGCTCCGGCGGCGAACGTGCTGGCCGGCCGCTCCCAGCCTGGAGACGCATGGACGCTCGATCGCCGCTTCTCAAGCAGTGATGGCGACCGGACGAGCCGAGCGTGTCGCTGGTGTGCCTGCTCTTGCGGGCGGCTACCCCGGGCACCGACAACAAGGTCATCCTGATGCTCTCGTACATCGAGGCACCCTCGATCGTGCTGCCGCCGATGGTGTTGGTCTGGGACATACCTCGTTGGTTCCGAAGTTCAACCCGGCACGTATCGGGCGCAGGCCGTCGAAGGCTGCTACTGGGAGACGCTCGACGAGGCGGGCGAGATCAACGACAACAACTTCGTGAACGCCGCCCCTCAGGCGCTCGCCGTAGTCAACGAGAGTGACTACGCCTTCAACAACGACTGCGGCCTGATGGTCAAGGTCGGCCTGAGCGCCGGTCCCCGTTATTCGCGGGGTTCGTCCGACTGCTGAAGCCGCAGCGCAGGCTCACAGGCTTCGGGGGCTCGCTATTCCGTGTCACGGGGTTTCCCTACGCCCTAGTGACCGAGCAGCGCATCTCTAGGACATCCAATTCACGGCCCGCCTCCACGGCGTGCCCCCACAGTAAACCTCAGACGATCCACATCCGCCTGCACCGACGGCTCCCCGCCGTGCTCGGTGCCACCACCATCCTTGCTGCCGGACTGGGCCTCATGGCCTGCGGCGGTGGCTCGACAAAGGCCGAGGAAGCCCACCCCTGAAGTCACCGCCGCGAAGCGTGACAGCAAGACCGCACTTCAGCAGGCCGCCCAGGAATGCAAGGTGCGGGCCGGAGCCCTCGGCGACGACGGCCACTCCGTCAGCTTCGACACGAAGGGCGAGGACGAGTCCGGGTCAAAGCCACGCCACCACTTCGAGAAGATCGCCTGCCTGCTCTGTGACCGTCGAGATGCCCGACGCCGTCGTATCCCGCCTCGATCACACACGTGCCCTCGACGGCACCCAGTCCGCCGAGTGGGAGGGGTACAGCGCCACGCCCTGTCGTTCCACCCTGGCTCTGGCATGTTCCTCGTGGTCGAGGAGGCGCAATATGCTGCACGGCATTTTCAAGCCAATCGGCGCCGCTGCCATCCTCGCTGCCGGACTGGGCCTCATGGCCCGGCGACAGCGAGCCTCATGCAAAAGCGGAGACGCCTGCAACAGTCGAGGCTCCGGAGTCCACTGAGGCTTCGGAGGCCACGGAGGCCCCCACGACCACCGAGGCGGAGGTGGTCGTGGGGACCGACAACGACGAGGCCCCGACGACGACCGAGCCTGCACCTACGACGGCACCGCCGGTCGAGACGGTCCCCCCAACGACAGAGGCTCCAACTCCGCCAGCACCCGTGACCTACACGGTGGTTGACGTGGTCGATGGTGACACCGTCGATCTGGACAACGGCGAGCGTGTCCGTCTGGTCGGCATCGAGGCTCCTGAGGGCGGGTCGTGCGGCTCGGGCGAGGCCATCTCAGCCATGCGGAACGGTGTGCTCGGACGTCAGGTCATCCTGCAAGTCATCCGACGAGGACCGTGACGTTTACGGGCGCTGGTTGCGTCATGCATCGTTGATGGCTACGACGTCGGCGGCGCACTGTTGTCGGCTGGTCTGGCGATACCCCGGTACAACTCGACGGACGGCTACGGCTGGCACCCTCGGGAGGCCGAGTACTTCGCCATCGCCGCTCCTCCTCTTGCCCACTGCTCCGACGACGCGGCCTTCCTTCTCCTCCTCCGGCTCCTGCTCCGTCTCCTCCGTGGCCCTGGCGACGGCAGTGTCCACTATGACAACTGCGACGACGTCCGTGCTCATGGCGCCGATCCGATCTACCCCGGTGACCCGGGCTGGCAGGACAAGTTCGATCGGGACAACGACGGGGTGGGCTGCGAATGAGCTTCCTCAAGAACTCAAGGACACCTTTACGGTCGAAGGCAGCGGTCAGTGGGCTGATGCTCCGATCGTTGTGGACGATGACCATACATGCAGATCCTCAGTGCCCGGGACAGTCCGGGCGCGAGGACACCAGCCCTCCACGGTGGACTGCCCTACCTGCCTCGCTCTCCCTGGACAGCGCTGTGGTGGGTTGCAGAGGGACGTCTACCACAAGCCTCGACGCACGGCGTGGAAGCGTGAAGAGTTGCGTGAGCGCAAAGCTGAGCGCAAGGCGGTGCAGAAGGCAGCGCAAGAGATCGTCGCTAAACGTCACGTCACAGCCGCAGCCACCGATGCCGAGCATCGATGAGTTGGCACGCCTGGCTGCCTACGGCGAATTGGAGATGCTCCAAGAGACGATCACCGATGAGATCGTGACGCAGTACGGCTGGTCCGATGCCGACGTTCTCCTTGAAGGGCTTCGGGTCGATCTGTGTGGTCCTGGCGGTCCACGGAGAGCCGCCATATCCCATCAGAGTGACGGAGCAAGGATGCTTTCGTTGCTGCGATGCTGAGTACATCTCGCAGCGACGCCAAGCGCTTGACAGGACGTCATGAGCCTGATGATGGCCTGCCTCTTCGGCGTGGTCGTCACGATCATCGTGACCTGGATCGCAGCGCAGAGCACGCAGTCGAAGGGACCTGAGGTCCACCGAATGAAGCGGGACGCGGTCCGCATCGATCCGCCCAAGGTTCCGGGTCGGTCTTGGATCGAACCATGAGCGAACTCGCTCCCGTCGACGTGGGTGTCCCGTCTGTCAGGCCGAGCCGCCGCACGAACTCAACTGCGGATCGTCCGGTCGACCGTCGCCACCATCACATCCTCGTGCCCCGGCGACAGGCGGTAGCGCTCAGGCCGCGGCCAACGCTAGGGGCGGCGCTCAGCTTGGTCGACCAGCCGCGCCAAGTCGTCGCGTCGAGCGCCAGCGCCTGCCGGGCGAGACGATCCACCGGATCAGCTCGGCGGGCGGCCGACGGTCGGGCGCCGGTCGCGCTCGTCGAGCCAGCTGACCAATCTGGCGAACGACGGTGTGACACGAGCGCGCTGCGGGCAACCTGCGGGCAGGGGTATCGGGGTACGAACGGAACCCGAGGCCGGCAGCTGACCGAGTCCGCAGTGGCTGGCGAAAGATCCGCTTCAACGTGTAGCCGGGGTTTGATGACCGGGCCCTTCCTGCGAATGGGCCGCCGACCAGGTCTTTCGTGTTGGCTCCTGTCCGCCGAGTGGGCCTGAGTCCGTCAGGATCGCGGACTTTTTGCGGACTTGGCTTGCACTCAACGAACCGGAGCAAAGGCGACATCACGGGTACCGCGTTCGGTCGCGGGCGTCCAGCGTCCTGTGGCCGGGGGAGTCGGTGTACCTCACGACGATCCGACGACGTGTCGTGGCGGATGTCGATGGATCGGGTCAGCGCCTGACGTCGCGGCCCTCGTCGCCTCCACCGACGAGCAGGCCAACGCGCTATAGCCGTGGCCACTGGCGGCCCTCGGATCGTGTACGCGAACCCCGAGTACATCTAGCGCCACGCCGAGCTTCGCCAGCACGATGCCGACCTCGGGCTGCCGCCACCGTTCCCGTGGCGTGACCTATGGGACTGGTACGGCTTCTGGCCGACAAGGACGTACGCCGATCGCCGCAAGCACGTCCGTGCGCTACTCCACGACGCGCTCGATGCGCTACAGATCAAGGCCGACGGGGCGGGCCTCGATGATTGGGGCGTCGTCCCGAGGTGGCGACAATACCTCGAGGAGCGACTTACTCGGATGAAGGAGCGACTCGACCGGGCGGTCGCGATAGATGACCGCCAGGACGTC
>CAVXVJ010000017.1:0-209364 GCA_963765155.1 uncultured Actinomycetota bacterium | reverse complement strand
CTGGAGCTGGCAGCTGTTGAGCGAGCCACAGCAGGTCACGCTGCGGCGCATGGCCGTTCACGCCGAAGGTGCTGACTTGACGGCACTTGAAGCGCTGTGCGGCGGCGACGGGGTAGCCGCCGAGGATGTCGCCGGCCTGCTGGCCGACCTGGTGGACAGGTCACTGGTGGCGCGCGCCGCCGGCACCCGCTATCGGCTGCTGGAAACTGTTGTGGCATATGGGTTGGAGCGACTGCGCGACGCCGGCGAACTGGAAGCCATGCAGCGCAGGCACGCCGACTACTACGTGGGACTCGCCGAACGGGCCGCGGCTGCGGTGCGCACCAGGGAGCAGTGCACATGGCTGGAGCGACTCTGTCTGGAAGCGCCGAATCTGCGTCGCGCCATGGAAACCGCCGTCGGGCTTGGCGATGCCGACTTGGCGCTGCGGCTCGTCAACGCGTTGGCGTGGCACTGGTTTCTGCGGGGCCGCATCGGTGAGGCGCGGAGGTCGATCCGGCAGGCGCTTGCGGTGCCGGGCGGCACGGAGGAGCGACGGGGCATCGCGCAATGCTGGGATACGGGACTGGCGATCGCGGCCGGTGAGACCGTCCCCGACGGCGCGTTCGACGTCGCCGACCGGATCGACGACCCGCCCGACCGGGCCACCGCCTTGTGGTTCCTCGGGTATGTCACGACGTCGGTGGGAATGACGCAGGGCCTGCAGCTCACCACACGGGCGTTGCGCGAGTTCGAGGCGCTGGGCGACACGTGGGGCATCGGCGTCGCCTTGATCGACCGGGCGACTCATCACATGTCATCGGGCGATTTCGTCGCCTCCGAGCGCGACGCCGCCCGCGGATCCGCGTTGCTCGACGAATTCGGCGAGCGGTGGGGGCAGTTGCAGGCCAGCTACATCACCGGCAGCCTCGCCGAGATCGCCGGTGACTACGAGAGGGCGGAGCGCATGCACCGCAACGGGCTGAGCATGGCCGAGGAACTCGGGCTGTCACCGGAGATCTCGTTCCAGCTGTCGTGGCTGGGCCGGATTGCGATGCTGCGCGGCGAACATGAGCGGGCGTGGCAGCTGCATGAGCGGGCCCGCGCGCTCGGCGCCGAGCAGGGGTTCAAGCCCGCCGAGATGTACGCCGAGACCGGTCTGGGCCTCGGCGCGCGTCGAACGGGACAGTTCGACATCGCCGAAAAGCACATGCACAACGTGTTGGATTGGCATCGGGCGCAGCGATTCCAGGCCGGTACCGCGCTTGCCCTGGCTGAGCTGGGCTTCATCGCCGAACAGCGAGGCGACCAGGTCACCGCGCATCGGCTGCAGCTCGAGGGTTACCGGCTTGCCCGCAACAGCGGGGATCCCCGCGCCATTGCGCTCGCACTGGAAGGGCTCGCCGGTGCCAATACCCTCGCCGGTGGGTACCACCAGGCGGCGCGGCTTCTCGGCGCAGCGACGCGTCTCCGGGACTCGGTCGGCCGCCCGCTACCAGCTGGCCAGCGTGACGACGTCGACCGCATCGCCGGCACGTTGCGCGCGGCACTGGGTGACGCGGAGTTGGAGACCCAGTTGCGGCGCGGCGCCGAGACGGCGCTCGACGACCTCGAACTATGAGCTGGGGTACCAGGACTCGAACCTAGAATGGCGGTACCAGAAACCGCTGTGTTGCCAATTACACCATACCCCATTGGCTGCCTATAACCGCTGGTCACAGGCCATTTTTAGGCCCCCGCACGCCGCGGGCAGGTGCCGCCGCATGTTGTATCGGGCCGACGTGCAGACTACCAAAGATTCGCGGGTGCCTTCCTCACGCCTGGTGGGCCGCGGCATGGTCCCTGCCGGCCCGCAGTCGGCGCAGGCTGCGATCACGCCCCAGCAGCTCCAGCGACTCGAACAGCGGCGGGCTGATCGACGCGCCGGTGGCCGCCACCCGGAGCGGGCCGAACGCCTTACGCGGCTTGAGTGCCAGGTTCTCCAACAACGCAACCTTCAGTGCAATTTCGATCTTGGCCGCGGACCACTGTCCGACCTCCTCCAGCGCGCCCAGAGCCGCGTCGAGCACGGGCGCGGCGTCGGGGCCTAGTTCCTTGGCAGCGGACTTCTCGTCGAGGGTGAACTCCGCGTCGTTGAGGAACTTGAGCAGATCCCACGCGTCACCCAGCACCACGATGCGGGTCTGCACCAGCCGGGCCGCCTCGGCGAACTGCTTGTCGTCGAGTCCGGTGTCGTGGCCGTGTGTCACGAAGTATGCACGCAGCCGTTGCGTGAAGTCGTCTTCGTCCAGCAGCCGGATGTGTTCGGCGTTGAGCGCGTCGGCCTTCTTCTGGTCGAACCGCGCCGGGTTCGGGTTCACGTCGACGACGTCGAAAGCCGCCACCATCTCGTCGAGGCTGAAGATGTCGCGGTCGGGGGCGATCGACCAGCCCAGCAGCGCGAGATAGTTCAGCAGCCCCTCGGGGAGGAACCCCCGTTCGCGGTGCAGGAACAGGTTGGACTGCGGATCGCGCTTGGACAGCTTCTTGGTGCCCTCGCCGAGAACGGCAGGCATGTGGCCGAATTCGGGTATGCGGTCGGCCACGCCGATGCGCATCAGCGCCTGATACAGCGCGATCTGCCGCGGCGTCGACGGCAGCAGGTCCTCACCGCGCAGCACGTGGGTGATCTTCATCAGCGCGTCGTCGACCGGGTTGACCAGGGTGTACAACGGATCTCCGCTGCCCCGGGTCAATGCGAAGTCGGGCACCGTACCCGCGGCGAACGTCGTGTCGCCACGCACGAGGTCGTGCCACGTGATGTCCTCATCGGGCATCCGCAACCGGACCACGGGCGCGCGGCCCTCGGCGAGAAAGATCGCGCGCTGCTCATCGGTCAGGGTGCGATCGAAGTTGTCGTAGCCCAACTTGGGATTTCGCCCCGCGGCAATGTGCCGGGCCTCGACCTCCGCGGGCGTCGAGAATGCCTCGTAGGCCTCGCCCGCGTCCAGCAGCCGCGCCACCACGTCGCGGTAGATCTCGCCGCGCTCCGACTGCCGGTAAGGCGCATACGGCCCACCGATGTCGGGACCCTCGTCGTAGTTCAGCCCGAGCCAGCTCAGCGCGTCGAGCAGTGCGAGATAGCTTTCCTCACTGTCGCGTTCGGCGTCGGTGTCCTCCAACCGAAACACGAACTTCCCGCCGGTGTGGCGGGCGTACGCCCAGTTGAACAACGCGGTGCGGATCAGACCGACGTGCGGCGTGCCCGTCGGCGACGGGCAAAAGCGGACCCTAACCGTCATGACTTTCCTTTGCGGACAACGGGATTGGTCAACGTCCCGATGCCCTCGATGGTGATGCCGACAGTGTCGCCGTCTTCTATCGGGCCGACGCCCTCGGGTGTGCCGGTCAGGATCAGGTCGCCCGGCAGAAGCGTCATCACCGCCGAGATCCACTCGATGATCGCGCCGATGTCATGAATCATCAGTGATGTTCGGCTGTTCTGCTTGACCTGGCCGTTGACTTCGGTGCGCAGTTCGAGATCGGCCGGGTCGACGTCGGTGACGATCCACGGCCCGACCGGGCAGAACGTGTCGTGACCCTTGGCGCGGGTCCACTGGCCGTCTTTCTTCTGTTGGTCGCGCGCCGACACGTCGTTGCCGATCGTGTAGCCGAGGATGTTCTCGGCGGCCCGCGCGGCCGGGACGTCCTTGCAGGGCCGGCCGATGACGGCGGCCAGTTCGCCCTCGAAGTGCACCGGATTGGCGTCGGCGGGCAGCTGAATCGGCACACTCGGCCCGATGATCGCGGTGTTGGGTTTCATGAAGATCACCGGATCGGGGAACGAGCCGCCGCCCATCTCCTCGACGTGGGCGGCGTAGTTCTTGCCGATGCAGACCACCTTGCTGGCCAGGATCGGAGCCAGCAGTCGCACGTCGGCCAGTGGCCACTGCCGGCCGGTGAAGGTGGGTGTTCCGAAAGGGTGTTCGGCGATCTCCCTCGCGACTGCCTGGTTCGGGTCGTCGGTCGGACCTTCGATGCTGACGAAGGCGACCCCGTCGGGACTGGCGATTCGGCCAAGGCGCATGGGTGCCAGCCTAGTGGCCGTGGTGGAGGACACCGCGGGGCCTCCCTTCCCACTATCTGAAAAGTCAGGTTTAGCATGTGAGACGGTTGTGCGACGATGGCCGCGTGCCCGTCTCCTCGATCAGCACGCTGCGGCGCTGGTCGATGCTGGCCATCGCGCTGAGCGCCACGCTGTTCGCCAACGTGTTCATCAACGGCGCGGCGTTTCTCATTCCCACGCTGCACACCGAGCGCGGCCTTGATCTGGCGCAGGCCGGTCTGCTGTCGTCGATGCCGAGCTTTGGCATGGTCGCGACGCTGATCGCGTGGGGTTACATCGTCGACCGGATCGGCGAGCGGATCGTGCTGGCGCTGGGTTCCGCGCTGACCGCGGCGGCGGCGTTCGCGGCGGCGTCAGTGGATTCACTCGTCGCCGTCGGCGCATTCCTGTTGCTCGGCGGAATGGCGGCGGCCAGTAGCAACACGGCCAGCGGCCGGTTGGTGGTCGGATGGTTCCCGCCGGAGAGGCGAGGCCTTGTGATGGGGATCCGGCAGACGGCCCAACCGCTGGGAGTCGCGTTGGGCGCCTTGGTGATTCCGCGGCTCGCCGAAAGCCATGGCGTGTCGGTGGCGCTGTTGTTCCCGGCAGTGGTGTGCGCGGTCTCCGCTTTGGTGTGTGCAGTGGCGGTGATCGACCCGCCGCGGCCGCCGCGCGCCGAGGCGGCCGACGATGTTTTGGCCAACCCCTACCGCGGGTCGGCGTTGTTGTGGCGCATCCACGCCGTCTCCGTGCTGCTCGTGGTTCCCCAGGCGGTGGTGTGGACGTTCACGTTGGTGTGGTTGATGACCGACCGTGGCTGGTCGGCCGCATCGGCGGGAGCGATGGTTACGGTGGCGCAGGTCCTGGGCGCGGGCGGACGTATCGCCGCGGGACGCTGGTCGGATGTGGTGGGCTCGCGGCTGCGGCCCATCCGCACCATCGCGCTGGGAGCGGCCGCGTCGATGGCGCTGCTGGCGTTGACCGGTTGGCTGGACTCGCCGATCAGCGTGGCGATGATGGTGATCGCCTCGGTGATCACCGTGTCGGACAACGGGTTAGCGTTTACCGCCATTGCCGAGATCGCGGGCCCGTTCTGGAGCGGGCGCGCGCTGGGCACCCAGAACACCAGCCAACTGTTGACGGCCGGCGTCGCGCCGCCCCTGTTTGGCGCGTTGATCGGCGTCGCCGGCTATCCGGCCGCGTTCGCGGTGTGCGCGTTGTTCCCGCTGGCGGCAATGCCATTGGTGCCTCAGCGGCGAAACTGAGCTTGTGCACGACTTTTTGGCGAAATCTCGCACACAAGCTCAGATTCGGCGGTACTAGAGGCTGGCGACGATCCGATCGCCGACCTGCGTGGTGGACAGTTTGGCCTCACCACGCGTGGCCAGATGCTGCTCGACGGCCTTGTCGACACGGGCCGCGGCATCGTCCTCACCCACATGCGCCAACAGCAGTGCGATCGACATTATCGCCGCCGTCGGATCCGCGATGCCCTGCCCCGCGATGTCCGGCGCGCTGCCGTGCACGGGCTCGAACATCGACGGATTCGTCCGTGTCGCATCGATATTGCCGCTCGCCGCGAGGCCGATTCCTCCGCAGACCGCCGCGGCCAGGTCGGTGATGATGTCGCCGAACAGGTTGTCGGTGACGATCACATCGAACCGCCCGGGATCGGTGACGAGGTGGATGGTGGCGGCGTCCACATGCTGGTACGCCGACCTCGACGTCCGGATACTCGGCGGCCACTTCCTGCACGGTGCGCCACCACAGCGCGCCCGCGTAGGTCAGCACGTTGTTCTTGTGCACCAGCGTCAGGTGCTTGCGTCGCAGCTGTGCGCGCCGGAACGCATCGTGCACCACCCGCCGCACACCGAACGCCGTGTTCACGCTGACCTCGGTGGCGATCTCGTTGGGTGTGCCGACGCGAATCGCTCCGCCGGTGCCGGTGTAGGGGCCCTCGGTTCCTTCGCGGACCACGACGAAATCGATGTCCGGGTTCCCCGCCAGCGGACTGCTCACGCCCGGATACAGCCGCCCCGGTCGCAGGTTGATGTGGTGGTCGAGTTCGAACCGAATGCGAAGCAGCAGACCACGTTCCAGCACACCGCTGGGCACCGACGGGTCACCGATCGCGCCGAGCAGGATCGCATCGTGCGCACGCAGCTCGTCGAGCACCGAGTCGGGCAACACCTCGCCGGTTTCGTGGTAACGCCGTGCACCCAGGTTATAGCTGGTCTTCTCGACGCCGGGCAGCACTGCGTCGAGCACCTTGACGCCCTCGCTGACGACTTCCGGGCCGATGCCGTCACCGGCGATGATCGCCAATCTCACGAAAGATCCACCACTTCCAGTAGTTTGGCGCCGACGGACTCGGCGATCGCGGCGCGGACGTCGTCGGGGACATCGCGGTCGATGCGCAGCAGGATCGTCGCACCCGGCCCCTCCGCGTCCTCGCTGAGTTGCGCTGCGTGAATGTTGATGTCCGCCGAACCGAGCAATGTGCCGATCTTGCCGAGCGTGCCGGGCCGGTCGATGTAGTTGACGATCAGGTTGACACCCTCGGCGCGCAGATCGAAGTTGCGGCCGTTGATCTGGACGATCTTTTCGACCAGCTGCGGCTCGGTCAACGTGCCGGAGACGTTTGCGACCGAGCCATCGGCGTACACCGCGCGCACGTCGACCACGCTGCGGTGGGTGGGGCTTTCGGTGGCCGTGCTGATGTCGGCCTGCACGCCACGTTCTGCGGCCAGTGCGGGCGCGTTCACGAACGTCACCGGGTCCTCGATCACCGCGGAGAACAGACCGCGCAGCGCTGAAAGTCGCAGCACCTCAACGTCTTCCGAGGCCAGCTCACCGCGGACCTGCACCGACAACGAGACCGGCAGCTCACTGGACAACACTCCGACGAGCAGCCCCAGCTTGCGCACCAGATCCAGCCACGGCGCCACTTCCTCGCCGACCACTCCGCCGCCGACGTTGACGGCGTCGGGCACGAATTCGCCGGCCAGTGCGAGCTTCACGCTCTCCGCGACATCGGTGCCGGCGCGGTCCTGCGCTTCTGCAGTCGACGCGCCAAGGTGCGGCGTTACGATGACCTGGGGCAGGTCGAACAGCGGGCTTTCGGTGGCCGGCTCCTTGGCGAAGACGTCGATGCCCGCGCCACGGACGTGTCCGCTTCGGATCGCCTCGGCGAGGGCTTCCTCGTCGACGAGTCCGCCGCGTGCGGCGTTGACGATGATCACGCCTGGCTTCGTCTTGGCGAGGGCCTCCTTGCCGATCAGCCCGGCCGTCTCCTGGGTCTTGGGCAAGTGCACCGAGATGAAGTCGGCGCGGGCGAGCAGTTCGTCGAGGGTCAGGAGCTCGATGCCGAGCTGCGCGGCGCGGGCCGCCGACACGTACGGGTCGTAGGCCACCACGTGCGTGCCGAACGCGGCGAGACGCTGGGCCACCAGCTGCCCGATGCGGCCCAGCCCCACGACGCCGACGGTCTTGCCGTAGATCTCGGTGCCGGAGAACGACGACCGCTTCCAGGTGCGTTCGCGCAGCGACGCGTCGGCCGGGGCGATCTGGCGGGCGGCGGCCAGCAGCAGCGCGACCGCGTGTTCTGCGGCGCTGTGGATGTTCGATGTCGGCGCGTTGACCACCAGCACGCCGCGCGCGGTGGCGGCGTCCACGTCGACGTTGTCCAGGCCCACGCCGGCGCGCGCGACGATCTTGAGCTTGGGGGCGGCGGCCAGCACCTCGGCGTCGACGGTTGTCGCGGAGCGCACCAGCAGCGCGTCGGCCTCCGGCACCGCGGCCAGCAGCTTCTCTCGGTCCGGGCCGTCGACCCAGCGGACTTCTACCTGGTCACCGAGGGCGGCGACGGTCGACTCAGCCAGTTTGTCGGCAATCAGTACAACGGGAAGACTCACGTCCACACAGAGTAGTGGGCTGTAATGGGCAGGTGGACGTCACCGTCGTCGGGAGCGGACCCAACGGGCTGGCGGCCGCTGTCATCTGCGCCCGCGCCGGCCTTTCGGTGCAGGTGTTCGAGGCGCAGCCCACCCTCGGCGGGGGTGCGCGCACGCTGCCCGACCCGGAGTTCCCCGGGGTGTCACACGACATCTGTTCGGCGGTACATCCCCTGGCGCTGGCGTCGCCGTTCCTTGCGGAGTTCGATATGCCGGGCCGCGGCGTGACGCTGAATGCGCCCGAGGTCTCCTACGCCAACCCGCTGCCGGGCCGCCCCGCCGCAGTGGGTTACCGCGACCTGGACCGCACGTGCGCAGAGCTATCCGACGGCGGGTCGTGGCGGCATCTGCTCGGCCCGCTGGTGAAAAGAGACGGCGCGGTGATCGAACTGCTACTCGGCGATAAGCGCTCGATTCCAGCCGAGCCGATCGCTGCGGTTCAGTTGGCGCGCAGACTACTTGAGCAGGGCACGCCGGCATGGCGCACGCTATCCGGTGTCGACGCCCGAGCGCTGTTCACTGGTGTTGCGGCGCATACGATTTCACAGATGCCGTCGCTGGTGTCTGCAGGCGCAGGGCTGATGCTGGCCACGCTGGCGCACACGGTCGGCTGGCCGATACCGGTCGGGGGTAGCCAGGCCATCCCCGACGCGCTGATGGCCGACCTGCGTGCACACGGCGGCACCGTGACGGCCGGTGAGGTGATCACCGAACCGCCGCCCGGCGTCGTGCTTTTCGACACTGCGCCCACCGCGCTGCTTTCGATATACGGCGACAGGGTTCCCGCGCGGTATGCGAAAGCCTTGCAGCGCTATCGTTTCGGGCCCGGCGTGGCGAAGGTCGACTTCGTGCTGTCGGGCGAGATCCCGTGGAAGGATCAGCGACTGGCCGACGCGCCGACCCTACATATGGGCGGCACGCGCGAGCAGATGGCGTGGGCTGAGCGTGAGGCCGCCGCGGGTCACCACCCGGAATGGCCGATGGTGCTCGCCGCGTTGCCACACCTGGCCGACCCCGGCCGTATCGACGGGCAGGGTCGACGTCCGCTGTGGACGTACGCCCACGTGCCGTCGGGTTCGCCCGTCGACCAAACTGAGCGCGTCACAAGGATTTTCGAGCGTTTCGCGCCGGGCTTCCGCGACATCGTGGTGGCGGCCCGCAGTGTGCCTGCGGCACGGATGGCCGACCACAACGTCAATCTCGTCGGCGGCGACATCGGCGTCGGCGGCAACACGCTGTACCACGCACTGGCGGGGCCGACGCCACGGCTCAATCCGTGGACCACCCCCATAAAGGGCGTGTACCTGTGCTCGTCGGCCACACCGCCGGGCGGCGGCGTGCACGGCATGTCCGGCTACTACGCCGCACGCACGGTGCTACGCCGCGAATTCGGCATCAAGACGATGCCGAAGCTCTCACCCTGAGTGATTTGTGGAGCCGCAGCCTCGCTGAGCGCCGTGAGCTGAGCGCCGGTGCGCCACAAATCGCTAAGCCGTTTCGGTGATCGGGCGGTCGACCCAGCTCATCAGGTCGCGCAGCTTTTTGCCGGTCACCTCGATGCGATGCTCGGCGTTCTCCTTGCGCAGCCGCTCGAGTTCCTTGTTGCCGCCCTCGACGTTGGCCACCAGCTTCTTGACGAAGCTGCCGTCCTGGATCTCCGAGAGGATCTGCTGCATCCGCTTCTTGGTGTCGGCGTCGATGATCCGCGGGCCGGACAGGTAACCGCCGAACTCCGCGGTGTCGGACACCGAGTAGTTCATCCGGGCGATCCCACCCTCGTAGATCAGGTCGACGATGAGCTTGAGCTCGTGCAGCACCTCGAAGTAAGCGAGTTCCGGCGCGTAGCCGGCCTCCACCATCACGTCGAAGCCGGTCTTGATGAGTTCCTCGGTCCCGCCGCACAACACGGCCTGCTCACCGAACAGGTCGGTCTCGGTCTCGTCCTTGAACGTGGTCTTGATGACGCCGGCGCGGGTACCGCCGATGCCCTTGGCGTAGGACAGCACCAGCGCCTCGCCCTCACCCTTGGGATCCTGCTCCACCGCAACCAAACACGGCACACCCTTGCCGTCGACGAACTGGCGTCGCACCAGATGCCCGGGGCCCTTCGGGGCCACCATGCCGACGGTGACGTTGGCAGGCGGCTTGATCAGGTCGAAGTGGATGTTGAGGCCGTGGCCGAAGAACAGCGCATCGCCGTCCTTCAGATTCGGCTCGATGTCGTTCTTGAAGATGTCGGCCTGTGCAGTGTCGGGCGCCAGCAGCATGATGACGTCGGCCCACTTGGCGACCTCGGCAGGTGTGTCCACCTCGAGGCCCTGCTCGGTGACCTTCTCCCGGCCCTTCGAGCCTTCGCGCAGGCCGACTTTCACCTGCACGCCGGAGTCGCGCAGGCTCAGCGAGTGCGCATGGCCCTGGCTGCCATAGCCGATGACGCCGACCTTGCGTCCCTGGATGATCGACAGGTCCGCGTCGTCGTCGTAGAACATCTCAACTGCCACAGTGACTTTCCTTATCTTCCTTGTTCGGCTTACTTGACCGTGCCGATGCCGCGCGGCCCGCGCGACAACGACACCACTCCGGACTGCACGAGCTCACGGATCCCATACGGCTCGAGCACCCTCAGCAGGGCCTCCAGCTTCTCGGGGGTTCCGGTGGCCTCGACGGTCAGTGACTCCGTCGACACGTCAACGACCTTGGCGCGGAACAGGTTCACCGCCTCGATGACCTGACTGCGGGTCGTCGCGTCCGTCCGCACCTTGATCAGTGCCAACTCGCGCTCGACCGAGTTGTCAACGTCCTGCTCGACGATCTTGATCACGTTGATCAGCTTGTTGAGCTGTTTGGTGATCTGCTCGAGCGGGGAGTCCTCGACGCTGACGACGATCGTCATCCGCGACATGTCCTTCTGCTCGGTCGCACCGACCGCGAGCGACTGAATGTTGAAGCCGCGCCGCGAGAACAACGACGCCACCCGGGCGAGCACACCGGGTTTGTCCTCGACGAGCACCGACAAGGTGTGGGTGGAGAGAGTCATCACGCGTGCCCTTCTGCTGGATCGTCGAACAGCGGGCGGATGCCGCGCGCGGCCTGGATCTCGTCATTGCTGGTGCCTGCGGCCACCATCGGCCACACCTGCGCGTCGGCGCCGACGATGAAGTCGATCACCACCGGCCGGTCGTTGATCTCACGCGCCTTGTTGATGACGTCCTCGACGTCTTCGGCACGCTCGCAACGCAACCCGACACAGCCCATCGCCTCGGCCAACAGGACGAAGTCCGGGATGCGATGCGAATGCGTGGCCAAATCGGTTTGGCTGTACCGCTCTTCGTAGAACAGCGTCTGCCACTGCCGCACCATGCCCAGGTTGCCGTTGTTGATGATGGCGACCTTGATCGGCGCGCCCTCGACGGCGCAGGTGGCCAGTTCCTGGTTGGTCATCTGGAAGCAGCCGTCGCCGTCGATGGCCCACACCTCGGCCTCGGGCCGGGCGAACTTGGCGCCCATCGCCGCCGGGACGGCGAAGCCCATGGTGCCCAGGCCTCCCGAGTTCAGCCACGTCCGCGGGTTCTCGTACTTGATGAACTGCGCGGCCCACATCTGGTGCTGCCCCACGCCCGCGACGTACACGGCGTCCGGACCGGCGATGCGGCCCAGCGTCTCGATCACGTACTCCGGCGACAGGCTGCCGTCGCTCTGCGGCCCGTAGCTCAGCGGATAGGTCGACTGCACCCCGCGCAGGTACTCCCACCAGTTGTCGATGCTGATCGAGCCGATGGTGCCGTCCTTGCGCAGCGCCGCGATCAGATCGTGGATGACGGCCTTGACGTCGCCGACGATCGGCACATCGGGATTGCGGTTCTTGCCGATCTCCGCCGGGTCGATGTCGGCGTGAATGACCTTGGCTTCCGGCGCAAAAGAGTCCAGCTTGCCCGTCACCCGGTCGTCGAAGCGGGTGCCCAGCGCAATCAGCAGATCGCTGCGCTGCAGCGCGGCCACCGCCGCGACCGTGCCGTGCATGCCGGGCATGCCCAGGTTCTGCGGATGGCTGTCCGGGAACGCGCCGCGGGCCATCAGCGTGGTGACGACGGGGATGCCGGTCAGCTCGGCCAGATCGAGCAGCTGCTCGGTGGCGTCGCCGCGGATGACGCCGCCGCCCACATAGAGCACCGGCTTGCGCGCAGCCGCGATCAGTTTGGCGGCCTCGCGGATCTGGCGGCTGTGCGGCTTGGTGTTCGGCTTGTACCCCGGCAGTTCGATGTGCGGGGGCCAGCTGAACGTGCACTGGCCCTGCAGGACGTCCTTCGGGATGTCGACGAGCACCGGGCCGGGCCGGCCGGACGACGCGATGTGAAACGCCTCGGCGATCACCCGCGCGATGTCGTCGCCGCTGCGCACGAGGAAGTTGTGCTTGGTGATCGGCATCGTGATGCCGGAGATGTCGGCCTCCTGGAACGCGTCCGTGCCGATCAGCGCGCGGCCGACCTGGCCCGTGATCGCGACCACCGGGATCGAATCCATGTGTGCGTCGGCCAGTGGGGTCACCAGGTTCGTCGCGCCGGGACCCGACGTCGCCATGCACACCCCGACCTTGCCGGTGGCGTGCGCGTAGCCGCTGGCGGCGTGGCCCGCACCCTGTTCGTGACGCACCAGCACGTGACGCAGCTTCTGCGAGTCGAAAAGCGGGTCGTAGACCGGCAACACGGCACCGCCGGGGATGCCGAAGATGACGTCGACGTCGAGTTCTTCGAGGGACCGGATCACCGCCTGAGCGCCGGTGAGTTGTTGCGGCGCAATCCGTTTCGACTGCGTGGGGCTGGCCTTGGGTGCAGCCTTGGCGGCGTGTCCGCCGTTTGGCGGAGTCGCCGACTGCTCCGGTGGTCGCGTGGTGGGTGCGCTCACGGTGTCTCTCTATCTCTCAAATCCGGTCCGGATTTCTTCTCTAGGGTCTCAAATCGGTGTTGGGGCAAGAAAAAACCCCCGTCAGCTTGGCTGCTGTACGAGGGTTGCGCGTTGATGCGTTGACTATGCCCGGGTTGGGGCTAGCGCGGCATCAACGCGCAACCCAATTACTACGAGCAAGCCAGCGGTCTGCATAACCGTTGACGGTAGCCTCCGCACTGGTCACAGGTCAAATTCCTGTCCGCGTGCGCGGCGGTGCGAAGATGGCGAGGTGAGCTCACCGTCCGACGCCCCGGTTGTCGTCCGGATATCGCCGATGGCGCATGTCGCGGTCGGGTTTTTCACGCTGGGCCTGCTCGCGTTGGTGCTCGCCGGGCCGCCGGTTGTTGCAGTGCTGCTCGTCATCCCGGTCGTGTTGTCGGTGTCGATCATTCGGTATCGGACGGTGGCCGACCGCGACACCGTCACTGCGCGCTCGCTGGTGGCCAGCGAGACGGTCGCCTGGGACGAGATCGAGGGGTTGCGCTTCGGCAAGGGTGTGTGGGCGCTCGCGCAGCTCAAGGACGGGAGAGCGATGCGACTGCCTGCGGTGACGTTCTCGACGCTGCCACTGCTGACCGAGGCCAGCGGCGGCCGGGTGCCGAACCCCTATGGATAATTACGCGAGCGGGTTGCCGCCGTTGAGCAGCACCCACACCGCGATACCGGCGCCGACGCCGACGAGCAGGGCGGCAAAGGAGCCGACGAACGGCCGTCGCGCCCAACCACGCCCGGCGTCCAAGCCGTAACGGCCGGGACCGGTGAGGATGATCGCGGCCACCGCGCACATCAGGAAGACCTGGTACTCGTGGCCGTCGGTGAGGAAGTCCGACAACCTGGCCTCTTCATGCGCGATCATGGCTTCTGCCAACACGCCGTTGATGAGGTATGCCAGCGCGCCCGCGGCCGCCAACGGGGTGAACAGGCCCAGCACCAACAGCACGCCCGCCGCGATCTGACCGGCGGTGGCCACGTAGGTCAGAATGCCGGCGTGCTGGTAGCCCATCCCGACAAGTGACTCCTCCCAGCCGCCGAAGCCGGGACCGTTCCACCAGCCGAACGCCTTCTGCAGCCCGTGTGCGATCAGCAGCGCACCGACAGCGAGCCGCAGGACAAGCAGGCCGAGATCCTGCGTGCCCCGCCGGTCCGCCGCGCGGGTGCGGTCCTCGGCGTCCGGATCGATTTCGGTTGGTTCGGCCGCGTAGGACCCGATGGCATGCCGTCCGCCCGGCTGAACGTACGGCAGCGGTTCAGGGTCGTTGATCAGCCCGAAAGCCGGCTGGGCGGTCGAGGACTTGTTGGAGTCGTAGCGCGGGATCGCTGTGGTTTCGAAGTCACCGGCGTAGTTCGTGGTAGGCAGATCGTCTTCGGGGTCGACCAGGCTCGCCGTCGCGGGCCGCCCGGCCGCGTCGTCGGGCCGCTGCCAGGCGAGGGGGTCATGGGGTTGACTGGTCACGAGTGCCAGAGTAAGTGCTCGTCACCTTCGAATCGAGGATTGGCGCGGGTCTTTCGGAGCCCTATTCGCCGAGGCTGTCAAGCGCAACGACGGGGCGAGCGTGGCGCGCACCGCCGGACAATCCGTAACCTGGCCTGCATGAGACGTCGCCGGCCGATTCTGGGTGTGCTCGTCGTGCTGTGTGCGGCGTTGCTCGTCGGGTCCGGGTGCGCCCGCTTCGACGACGCCCAGTCGCAGCCGTTCACAACCGAACCGGAACTCGCCCCGGGACCGACGTCGACGCCCCCGCCCCCGCCGCCGCTGCCGCCGAAACCGTTCCCGAAGGCCTGCCCGGCGCCCGGGGTGATGCAGGGCTGCCTGGAAAGCACCAGCGGGCTGATCATGCTTCCCGACAGCCAGTCGGCGATCGTGGCCGAGCGGACCACCGGCGCGGTCAAGGACGTCTCCGTCCGAGCGGAGCCCAAGGTCAAGATGGTTATACCGGTCGACCCATCGGGCGACGGCGGATTGATGGACATCGTGTTGTCGCCGACGTATTCCCAGGACCGGCTGATGTACGCGTACATCAGCACCGCGAGCGACAACCGGGTGGTCCGCATCGCCGACGGGGACGTCGTCAAGCCCATCCTGACCGGGATCCCGAAGGGCGCCACGGGCAACATGGGCGCGTTGGTATTCACGAGCCCCACCACCCTCGTGGTGCTCACCGGCGATGCGGGCAACCCGGCGCAGGCAGGCGATCCCGGTTCGCTGGCGGGCAAGGTGCTGCGCCTCGAGCAGCCGACGACGGTCAACCCGGCGCCACCGACGACCGCGCTGAGCGGGATGGGCGCCGGCGGTGGCCTGTGCATCGATCCGTCCGACGGCTCGCTCTACATCACCGACCGCAGCCCGACCGCCGACCGTCTGCAGCGCATCACCAAGGACTCGAAGGTGTCGACGGTGTGGACTTGGCCCGATCGTCCGGGCGTGGCCGGCTGCGCTGCACTCGACGGCACCGTGCTCGTGAACCTCATCGACACCAAACAAACCGTCGCCGTGCGGCTGGCCCCCGATACCGGTGCCGTCACGGGTGAGCCCGAAGTGATGCGCCAGGATGTGCGCGGGCATGCCTGGGCGCTGCAGTTGTCGCCCGACGGCAACGTGTGGGGTGCCACCGTCAACAAGACCGCGGGCGACGCGGAAAGGCTTGACGACGTCGTCTTCCCGCTGTTCCCGCAGGGCGGCGGATTCCCGCGCAGCAGCGACGAGAAGACCTAACGGCCGATCTTCGGGCCGCGCCGAACGTTCCGTACCGCTCGAAAAATCGCGGAAATTTCGAGCGGTAAGGAACGTTCGCCGAGCATCTAACCCTCGACGAGGCGCAATCCGGCGATGCCGACGACGATCATCGACAAGAACAGCAGCCGCGCCGCGCTGAGCGCCTCACCGAACGCGATGATCCCCGCGATCGAGACGCCCACCGCCCCGATGCCCACCCAGACGGCGTAGCCGGTGCCCGCTGGTAGGTGCCGCAGCGCCACGGCCAGCAAGACAAAGCTCAACAGCGCGCCGCCGACGCCGATGACGCTGGGCCACAACCGGGTGAACCCATCCGATTGCTTGAGCGCGGTCGCCCAAACGATCTCAAGCAGCCCGGCGCCGACGAGAATCAGCCAGGGCATTGTCGTCACGCATTCGTGCCGCCGTCGACGGTGAGCACCGCGCCGGTGATGTTCGTCGCGCCGGGACCGGCAAGGAACGCGACCGAGTCCGCGATCTCGCGGGCGTCGGCGTAACGGCCGAGGGCACCCATCGCCCGCTGATCGTCGGCGCCGTCTGCGTCGGCGGGATTCATGTCCGTGTCGGTGGAGCCGGGCTGAACCAGGTTGACGGTGATCCCGCGGTCGCCGACGTCGCGGGCGAGGCCCTTGGTGAAACCGATCAGCGCGGACTTGCTCATCGAATACAGGGTGACGCCCGGAAACGGAACGCGCTCAGCGAGATTGCTGCCGATGCTGATGACCCGGCCGCCCTCGGTCATGTGCCGCAGCGCGGCCTGGCTCGCCAGGTACACCGCGCGGGCGTGGATGCCCAGCGTGCGGTCTACCTCCTCAACCGAGACGTCCTCGATCGGCCCGAACGGAAAGATGCCTGCGTTGTTGACCAGGACGTCGAGGCGGCCGAGTTCGTCGACGACCTGTCCGACTGCGGCGGGTACCTCATCGGCCGCGGCGCTGTCTGCCTTGATGGCCACGCCGCGCTGTCCTTGCCCGCTGATCTTGTCGACGACTTCGTCCGCGCGCTCCTTCGACTGGGCGTAGGTGATGGCGACATCCGAGCCGAGTTCGGCCAACCGTACTGCGATCGCCGCTCCGATCCCCCTGCTCGCGCCGGTCACCAGCGACACCTTGCCCTGCAGTTCAGACATGCGCGATACCTTTCTGTGTCGTTCGATACATAATTACTATGGCCAGGCTACACTAGTGAATGAGTTTCATGTCGTTCGATATAGAAATGGAGTGCGGGATGGCGAGTCGCGGCAGGCCACGCGCCTTCGATCGGACGGAGGCCCTGCTCCGGGCGATGACCGTGTTCTGGGAGCGCGGTTATGAGGGGGCGTCGATAAGCGACCTGTCCGCGGCGATGGGCATCAATTCACCCAGCCTGTACGCAGCATTCGGCTGCAAGGAGCAGCTGCTGCGCGACGCGGTCGCCCTCTACAACGAGATCGAGGGCGCCGACATCGCCACGGCATTGCGCGAGCGACCCACCGCGCGTGAGGCCATCGCGGAGGTGCTGCGCCGCAACGCTGTCGCGTACACCGATCCCGCCACACCGACGGGATGCATGATCGTGCTCACCGCTACCACCTACACAGAGGGCAACCGCGCGGTGCACGATCACCTGGCCGACTGGCGAATGTCTCTCGAACGAGACTTCACCGAACGCATCGAGCGCGGGATCGTCGACGGTGACGTGCCGGCAGGTGCCGACGTGGCGACGATCGCGGCGTTCTACAACACGGTCAACCACGGCATGGCGATCCAGGCCCGCGACGGCGCGAGCCGACAGACCCTTTGCGCAGTCGCCGAAGCGGCGATCTCGGCGTGGGACGGACTCGTCGGCGCGGCGGCCTAGCTGCAGGCCTGGAGCACCAATTCGCGCACTCGCGCGGCGTCGGCTTGACCCTTGGTCGCCTTCATCACGGCGCCGACGATCGCGCCGGCGGCCTGCACCTTGCCGCCGCGAATCTTTTCCACCACATCGGGATTCGCGGCCAAAGCGTCGTCCACGGCGGCCTGCAGCGCCGAATCATCGCTTACCACGGCCAGCCCGCGGTCGGTCATTACCTGTTCGGGTTCGCCTTCGCCGGCCAGCACGCCCTCGACGACCTGCCGCGCCAGCTTGTTCGACAGCTTGCCCTCGTCGACGAGCTTGACCACCGCCGCGACCTGCGCCGGGGTGATCGGCAACACGTCGAGGTCGACGCCAGCCTCATTGGCCTTCTGCACCAAGAAGTTTCCCCACCATGCGCGGGCTTGGTCACTCGAGGCGCCTTCCTGGACGGTAGCCGTGATCAGGTCGATCGCGCCGATGTTGCGCAGGTCGCGCATCACCTCGTCGGAAATGCCCCACTCTTCCTGAATCCGCTTGCGGCTCAACCACGGCAGTTCCGGAATCGTCTGGCGCAGCCGCTCCACCAACTCGGCGTCCGGTGCCACCGGCTCCAGGTCGGGCTCCGGGAAGTACCGATAGTCCTCCGCAGTCTCCTTGCTGCGGCCCGGCGAGGTGTAGCCGTCTTCGTGAAAGTGCCGCGTTTCCTGGTGCACTCGGCCGCCGGCGTCCAGAACCGCTGCCTGGCGGCGCATTTCGTAGCGGACCGCGACCTCGACGCTCTTGAGTGAGTTCACGTTCTTCGTCTCGGTTCGGGTTCCGAACTCCTTTTGCCCGATCGGCTTGAGCGAGATGTTGGCGTCGCACCGCATCGAGCCCTGATCCATCCGCACATCGGATACACCCAACGCGCGCAACAGATCCCGCAGCGCGGTCACATACGCCCGGGCGATCTCGGGAGCGCGTGCACCGGTGCCTTCGATCGGTTTGGTGACGATCTCGATCAACGGAACGCCGGAGCGGTTGTAGTCGATCAGCGACGTGGTCGCACCCTCGATGCGGCCGGTGTCGCTGCCGAGATGGGTCAGCTTGCCGGTGTCCTCTTCCATGTGCGCGCGTTCGATGTCGACGCGCCAGGTGGTGCCGTCATCGAGCGGCACGTCGAGGTGCCCGTTGATCGCAATCGGCTCGTCGTACTGCGAGATCTGGTAGTTCTTCGGCATGTCCGGATAGAAGTAGTTCTTCCGGGCGAATCGGCACCACGGCACGATTTCGCAGTTCAGCGCCAGCCCGATGCGGATAGCCGACTCCACCGCCGTCTGGTTGAGCACCGGCAACGAGCCCGGCAGGCCAAGGCATACCGGGCACACCTGGGTGTTGGGCTCGGAGCCGAACTTGTTGGCGCAGCCGCAGAACATCTTGGTCGCGGTGGACAACTCGACATGCACTTCCAGGCCGAGCACCGGTTCGTAGCGCGCCACGACGTCGTCGTAGTCGATCAGTTCAGACGTGGTGACAGTCATACGCCCGATCGTAGTGGGAGCGTCTTAGCCCAGTTTGGGGTGCACGCCGGGGGTAAGACCCGCCGCGGTCGACATCCGTTGCAGGAACTGCAACACCGCCTTGCGTTCCGCCGCCGTCAGCGATGCGGTGATCTCGTCCTCCTGGGCGCGGCCCTGAGCATCGAGCTTCGGCAGCAGGTCGCGGGCCTTGTCGGCCAGGGTCACCGCGAATGCACGCCGGTCGGCGGGGTGCGGCATCCGCTTGACCAGTCCCTCACGTTCCAACTTGTCGACGACCGTCACCATCACGTTGCGGTGGATGCCCAGTTGCGCCGAGAGCTCGCGCTGTGAGCGCCCGTCGTGTTCGCTCAGCGCCTTCATCACTGCATATGCGCGTGGCTCGAGCCCGAAGGGCTCCAGGCGGTGCACGAAGTCCTCGGCGAGATACACGCCGAGCTGCGAGAGCAGGAACGGAATCCGCTCGTTCAGCTCCTTGATGCCTTCGCGACCGTCACTCACACCGGCGACATTAGCACCCACGATGATAGTCATGTAGCGTGATAATCACAGTTGGTGACAAAAATGGAGGCGACATGAAGATCGTGATTTTCGGGGCCAACGGGCAGACCGGCAGGCTGCTCACGCGTCGAGTCCTCGACGCCGGTCACGACGCCGTCGCGGTGACGCGTCGCCCCGACGATTTCCCGTTCGCCGATCCGCGGCTGACCATCGTCGGAGCTGATGTGCGCGACGCAAGCTCGTTGGTGGATGTGGTGGACGGAGCGGACGCGGTGTTGTCGACCTTGGGAGTGCCGTTCAGCAGGAAGCCGATCGATACCTACTCAGTCGGTGTCCGCAACGTCGTGACCGCAATGCAGGAGGCATCGGTGCGGCGGCTGGTCGTTGTCAGCTCGACCGGCGCGTATCACTACCCGGGCCGGCGCAATACGCCGTTGTCGTTGCGGTTGTTCGAGCCCATCATCACGCGCACGATCGGCAAGACCACCTATGACGATCAGCGCCGGATGGAGGACATCGTCCGCAACAGCGCGCTGGACTGGACAATCGTGCGGCCATCGGGTCTCTTTGATCTGCCTTATGTGACGGATTACGTTGCCGGAGAAGTCGATCCGGTCGGCGGGTACACGTCACGCCTCGATCTGGCCGACTATATGACGGAATTGGCGGCTCGGCCCGGCGGCAAGGACACCGTGGTCATCTCCACTACCGTCGACACCCCGACGATGTGGCAGATGATCCGCCGCGAAGCCTTCAAGAGCGCCTAACTTTCTCCGCGAGCAGACGCAAAATCACCCGACACGCCGCGGCGACACGCGCTTTTGCGTCTGCTCGCGGACGGCATTTCGAGGAGCCCACCATGACCACCGCCTACTTCACCACGACCCTGATCGCGATCGCCGCCAATGGTTTCTCCGGGATCGCGGCCCTGCTTCACTTCAAACCCATCATGGCCGGTATGGCCTCGGCGGGAGTTCCGTTGTCTTGGTTGACGTTTCCCATCGGGACGCTCAAGACGGCAGGTGCGCTCGGACTCGCAGCGGGTCTGGTTTATCCCCCGCTGGGCATCGCAGCAGCGATCGGCCTCATCTTGTTCTTCGTCTGCGCCATCTACACGCACATTCTTGCCGGCGATTACACGCCGCAGTTCGGGTTGGCGATCGGGTTCCTGGCCCTCAACGTGGCGGTCCTGGTGCTTGGCGCCGATAGCCTGTAATAAGCGAAGAACTCGGCCGCAGCTGAACCGCGCCCTAGGCTCGAGGATATGCAATCCGTCGCGGTCCGCGGGATCGCGATCGTTGTAGCCGCCCAGACGGTGATCCTGACGGCTCTGTCCGGCCGGTACGGGTTTCACCGGGACGAACTGTATTTCCGCGCCGCGGGCAAGCGTCTCGACTGGGGATACGTCGACCAGCCACCGTTGACTCCGCTGCTGGCGCGGCTGTTCTCGTTCGGTGATTCGCCCGTCACCCTGCGGATCGCCGCAACATTGGGAGGCGCGGCGATTGTCGTCGTTGTCGCATTGACCGCTCGCGAACTGGGCGGTGGACACGCCGCCCAGGTGCTGGCGGCCGCGGCCACAACGCTGTCTGTGTTCGTGCTGGCGGTCGGTCACATGTTGTCGACCGCGACCGTTGACACCCTGCTGTGGACGCTCATCGGGCTTCTTCGTAATCCGTCTGCTGCGCACCGGTGACGGCCGCTGGTGGATCGCGATCGGTGCGGCCGTTGGGCTGGCGCTGACCAACAAGTGGCTGGTGCCGCTACTGGTACTCGCTCTGGGAGTCAGCCTGGTCGTGGTCGGCCCTCGCTGGGTTCTGCGAACGTGGTGGCTCGCGGCCGGAGTCGCTGTCGCACTGGTGATATCGGCGCCTATCGTGATCTGGCAGGCTGCACACGGTTTTCCGTTGCTGACGGTGGCCCGCGGGATCAGCGATGTGGACGGATCGGAGAACCGCGTGCTCTTCATCCCATTACAGCTGATGTACGTGTCGCCGGTGCTGGTGCCGGTGTTGGTGGCCGGATTTCTCGCGCTGTGGCGCGATCGGCGCTTCCGGGCGTCGCCCTGTCCTACCCGGTGTTGTGCGCGGTGACGTTGGCGGTGGGCGGCAAGTCGTATTACACGATGCCGCTTCTACTTCTGCTGCTGGCGGCGGGCGCGGAGCCGGCGTGGCGGTGGGCGCTGCGGCATCGGGCGGTGGCGCGAGCGCGGCGTTGGGCGGTGCGGTGATGTCCATCGTTGGTGCATTGCCGGTGCTGCCGGTCAGCGCGCTCACCCCGCTGTTGGCAGTGAACAAGGAGCAAGGCGAGCAGGTCGGCTGGCGTGAGTTCACCGCATCGGTGGCACGTGCGTACAGACATGCGGGTCCGGGCGCGGTGATCTTCACCCGCAATTACGGTCAGGCGGGCGCCGTTGAGCGATACGGCCCCGAATTCCGCCTGCCGCAACCTTATTCGGGTCACATGTCCTACGCCGATTGGGGTCGGCCCCCGGATTCCGAAACCGCTCAAGTCGTGGTGGTCGGCCGTCCCTCGCCGGTGTTCACGAATTGCCACGTCGTCGTGACGCACCGAGCGGCCGTCCCGAATGAGGAGGACGGCACCGACATTTCGGTGTGCGATCCGGTGAACTGGTCGCAAGTGTGGCCGCAACTGCGGCGGTTCTACAGCTGAAAGTCAGCCGAAGAACTCGGCGGCGTCGTCGTATCGGCTCTGCGGCACCAGCTTGAGCTGACGCACCGCGTCGGCCAGCGGCACCCTGCCGATGTCCTGGCCCCGCAGCGACACCATCATCCCGAACTCGCCGGCATGCGCGGCGTCGGCGGCGTTTACCCCGAAGCGGGTCGCCAGCACGCGGTCGAACGCCGTCGGCGTCCCGCCGCGCTGCACATGCCCGAGCACCGTCACCCGCACTTCCTTGTTGATCCGCTTCTCGACCTCGAGGCCGAGTTGCTGCGCGACGCCGGTGAAGCGCTCGTGCCCGAACTCGTCGATGCCGCCCTGCCGCAGCTGCATCGTGCCCTCGGCGGGTTTCGCGCCTTCGGCCACCACGCAGATGAAGTGCGAATCGCCGCGCACGAACCGCTGTTTGATCAGCCGGCACACCTCTTCGACGTCGAACGGCTGCTCGGGGATCAGCGTCATGTGCGAGCCGGATGCCAAGCCTGCGTTCAACGCGATCCACCCGGCGTGGCGGCCCATCACCTCGACCAGCATCACCCGTTGATGCGATTCGGCGGTGCTGTGCAACCGGTCGATGGCCTCGCTGGCGACGGTCAGCGCGGTGTCGTGGCCGAAAGTCACGTCGGTGCAGTCGATGTCGTTGTCGATGGTCTTCGGCACCCCGACCACCGGCACGTTCTCCTCCGACAGCCAGTGCGCCGCGGTGAGTGTGCCCTCGCCACCGATCGGGATCAGCACGTCGATGCCGTTGTCGTCGAGCGTCTGCTTGATCTGGTCGAGGCTGGCCCGCAGCTTCTCCGGGTGCACCCGCGCGGTGCCCAGCATGGTGCCGCCCTTGGCGAGCAGCCGGTCGTTGCGGTCGTCGTTGGCGAGCTGGATGCGCCGGTTCTCCAGCAGCCCGCGCCAGCCGTCCTGGAAGCCGACGACCGACGAGCCGTACCGCACGTCGCAGGTCCGCACGATCGCCCGAATCACGGCATTCAGCCCGGGACAGTCGCCTCCGCCAGTAAGCGTTCCGATCCGCATGCCCTCATCCTGCCCCGTTACAGCGCAGTCGGCAGCGGACCTCGCGCAATCTCATAGGCGGCGCCCGACCCGGTACAGCCGGTCGTCGGCCAGCGCCGGCGCCATGATCTGCAGGCCGACCGGCAGATTGTCGTCCGGCGACAGGCCCGACGGCACCGACATCCCGCAATGGCCGGCCAGGTTCAGCGGCAGCGTGCACAGGTCGAACAGGTACATCGCCAGCGGATCGTCGACCTTCTCCCCCAGCGCGAACGCGGTGGTCGGGGTGGCCGGCGACACCAGCACGTCGACCTTCTTGTACGCCTCGTCGAGGTCGCGCGCGATCAGCGTGCGGACCTTCTGCGCCTGGTTGTAGTAGGCGTCGTAGTAGCCCGCCGACAGCGCATACGTGCCAATCATGATGCGGCGCTTGACTTCTGGGCCGAAGCCGGCGGCGCGGGTCAACGCCATCACTTCCTCGGCGCTGTGCGTGCCGTCGTCGCCGACGCGCAGCCCGTAGCGCATGGCGTCGAACCGCGCCAGGTTCGACGACACCTCCGACGGCAGGATCAGGTAGTACGCCGGCAGTGAGTAGTCGAAGTTCGGGCAGTCCACCTCGCTGACCTCGGCGCCCAGCGCGGTGAGCTGCTCGACGGCGGCGTTGAACGACGTCAGCACGCCGTCCTGGTAGCCGTCGCCGCGCAGCTGCTTCGACCACGCCGATCCGCACGCCCTTCAGGTCACCGGCCGCACCCGCCCGGGCGGCGCGCGACCACGTCGGGCACCGCGGCGTCGACCGAGGTGGAGTCCTTCGGGTCGTGCCCGGCGATGACCTGGTGCAGCAGCGCGGTGTCGAGCACCGTCCGCGCGCACGGGCCGCCCTGGTCCAGCGACGACGCGCACGCGATCAGCCCGTAGCGCGACACCGTGCCGTAGGTGGGCTTCACCCCGACGGTCGCGGTCAGCGCCGCGGGCTGGCGGATCGACCCGCCGGTGTCCGAGCCGATGGCCAGCGGCGCCTGGAACGCCGCGAGCGCGGCCGCGCTGCCACCGCCCGAACCGCCCGGCACGCGGTCGACGTTCCACGGGTTGCGGGTCGGCCCGTAGGCGGAGTTCTCGGTGGACGAACCCATCGCGAACTCGTCCATGTTCGTCTTGCCGAGGATCGGGATGCCGGCCGCGCGCAGCCGCGCGGTGACCGTCGCGTCGTACGGCGACGTCCAGCCCTCGAGGATCTTCGATCCGCACGTGGTCGGCATGTCGGTGGTGGTGAACACGTCCTTGAGCGCCAGCGGCACACCGGCCAGCGGCGACGGCAGCGTCTCGCCCGCGGCGACGGCCGCGTCGACCCGCGCCGCCTCGGCCAGCGCCTGCTCCTCCGCGACGTGCAGGAACGCGTGGTACTTCGTCGTCGGTCTCGGCGATCTGATCCAGGCAGGCGCGGGTGGCCTCGGTCGACGACACCTCCTTGGCGGCGATCTTGGCGCCCAGCGTGGCCGCGTCGAGCCGGATCAGCTCGTCGGCCGCTCATTCGGCCTCCCCCAGAATCCGCGGGACGGCGAACCGGCCGTCGACCGCCTTCGGCGCCTCGGCCAGCGCCTCCTCCTGGGTCAGGCACGGCTCGACGGTGTCGGGGCGGAACACGTTGACGTCCTTGAGCGGGTTGCCGGTGGGGTCGACGCCGGTGACGTCGACGGCCTGGATCTGGCTGACGTGGCTCGAGGATGGCGTCCAGCTGGCCGGCGAAGCTGTCCAGCTCGTCCTCGGTCAGCGCGAGGCGGGCCAGGCGCGCCAGGTGGGCTACCTCGTCTCGGGAGATCTGTGACACGACTGCGCAAGCCTAGTCACCGTCGCGCTGCGCGCACCTGCAGCGCCAGCTCATCGCCCGGAATGCTGAGCCGCGACGGCCTGTGCAACAGTGTTGCGCGTGCCTTCGTATCTGCTGCGGGTCCAGCTCGAGGACCGACCGGGCAGCCTCGGCTCGTTGGCCGTGGCGCTCGGCTCGGTGGGCGCCGACATCTTGTCCCTCGACGTCGTCGAACGCGGCGTCGGGATACGCGATCGACGATCTCGTGGTCGAACTGCCGCCGGGCGCGATGCCCGACATGCTGATCACCGCGGCCGAACAGCTCAACGGCGTCTACGTCGACGCCATCCGCCCGCACACCGGGCTGCTCGAGGCGCACCGCGAGCTCGAGCTCATCGACCACATCGCCGCGGCCGACGGCGAAGAGCAAGAAACTGCAGGTGCTCGCCGACGAGGCGCCGCGCGTGCTGCGCGTCGGCTGGTGCACCGTCGTCCGGCAGACCGAGTCCGGCCCGGAGCGCATCGTCGGCAGTCACGGCGCACCCGAGACCACATGCCGCCGAGTCGCCGTGGCTGCCGCTGGATCACGCCGAAGCGCTCGACGCCACCGCCGACTGGGTGCCGCAGGTGTGGCGCGACATGGACACCACGCTCGCGGCCGCGCCGCTCGGCGACCACCGCACCGCGATCGTGCTGGGCCGCGCCGGCGGCCCGCAGTTCCGGCCGTCGGAGGTGGCGCGGCTGGGCTATCTGGCCGGCATCGTCGCGACGATATTGCGCTGACCGCCTCGGTCAGGCTCCGGCAGGCACCGGGTAGCGGTCGTTCACGTCGGCATTGCTGTCCTTGCGGGCGCAGTGCGCGCAGCAGAACATCCCCTCGGGTGTCTCGATGCCGTGGCCCAGAATCCGGCACCCGCAGTGCCCGCATTCGGGTGCAAGCTGGGCCGCCGCGCACTCGACGCAGTCGAACGTCGCGGTGTGGCCGTCGGGCCAGGTCACACTGAATGTCTTGTCGTAGTCGTTGCCGCACGTATCGCAGATCGTCATCACACACTCCCTTCGTCGGTCGACCGACGGGTTCCCGGTCCACGATGGCGACAAACCCGGCGCGTCTGCCTCAGACGCCGTCGGGGCCGTTCTCCAGCAGCCGGCGGAAGCCGTCCTCGTCGAGGATCGGCACCCCGAGTTCGACGGCCTTGTCGTACTTCGATCCCGGTGAATCGCCGGCCACCACGTAGGCGGTCTTCTTCGACACCGAACTGGCCGCCTTGCCGCCGCGGGCGACGATGGCCTCCTTGGCGTCGTCGCGGGAAAACCCGGGCAGCGAGCCGGTGACGACGATCGACAGTGCCCTCCAGCGTGCGCTCGATGCTGGTGTCGCGTTCGTCGGCCATCCGCACCCCGGCCGCGCGCCATTTGTCGACGATCGCGCGGTGCCAGTCGACGGTGAACCACTCGATGACCGCGGCCGCGATCGTCGGGCCGACACCCTCGACGGCCGCCAACTGCTCCTCCGAGGCCGCCGATGATCGCGTCGAGGCTGCCGAACTCGGTGGCCAGCGCGCGTGCGGCGGTCGGTCCGACGTGACGGATCGACAGCGCGACGAGCACCCGCCACAGCGGCTGCGACTTGGCCTCGTGCAGATTCACCAGCAGCCGCTCGCCGTTGGCCGACAGGTTGCCGTCCTTGGTCTTGAACAGGTCGGTGCGCAGCAGATCGTCGCTGCCGATCGTGAACAAGTCGCCCTCGTCGGTGATGACGCCGGCCTGCAGCAGCGCGATCGCCGCCTCGTAGCCGAGCCCCTCGATGTCGAACGCGCCGCGGCCCGCGACGTGAAACACCCGCTCCCGCAACTGCGCCGGGCACGACCGCGTGTTCGGGCAGCGGATGTCGGCGTCGCCCTCCTTCGCCGGAGCCAGCGGTGGTGCCGCACTCGGGACACGTTGTGGGCATGTCGAATTCGCGTTCGGAGCCGTCACGCAGATCGACCACGGGGCCGAGCACCTCGGGAATCACGTCGCCGGCCTTGCGGATCACCACGGTGTCGCCGATCAGCACGCCCTTGCGCTTGACCTCCGAGGCGTTGTGCAGCGTGGCCAGGCTCACCGTCGACCCGGCGACCTTGACCGGCTCCATGAAGGCGAACGGCGTGACCCGGCCGGTGCGCCCGACGTTGACCTTGATGTCGAGCAGCTTGGTGTGTCGCCTCCTCGGGCGGGTACTTGTAGGCGATCGCCCAGCGCGGCGCCCGCGACGTCGAACCGAGCCGGCGCTGCAGCGCGACCTCGTCGACTTTGACTACCACGCCGTCGATTTCGTGCTCGACGTCGTGGCGGTGTTCGCCCCAGTACGCGATGTGTTCGGTGACCGCGTCGATGCCCTGGACCCTGGCGGTGTGTTCGGACACCGGCAGGCCCCACGCCTTGAGCGCGCGGTAGGCGTCGTGCAGGCGTCTTGGGGCTGAAGCCTTCGGCGTGGCCGAGGCCGTGGCAGATCATCCGCAGTTTGCGGCGTGCGGTGATCGGCCGGGTTCTTCTGGCGCAGCGAGCCGGCGGCGCTGTTGCGCGGATTCGCGAACGGCGGCTTGCCCTCGGCGACCAGGCCGGCGTTGAGGTCCTCGAAGTCGGCGACCCGGAAGAACACCTCGCCGCGCACCTCGAGGACTTTCGGAACCGGGAATTCCTTGGTCTCGGTGAGCTTTTCGGGGATGTCGTCGATGGTGCGCGCGTTCAGCGTGACGTCCTCACCGGTGCGGCCGTCGCCGCGGGTGGCCGCCGCGCGTCCAGCCGGCCGTCGCGGTACACGAGCGCCAGCGCCACCCCGTCGATCTTGAGCTCGCACAGGTATTGCGCGTCGTCGCCGATCTCGCCCTTCGATCCTGGCGGCCCACGCGGCGAGCTCGTCGGCGGCGAAGACGTTGTCCAGCGACAGCATCCGCTCGAGGTGCTCGGCCGGAGGTGAAGTCGGTCGCGAAGCCGGCGCCGCCGACCAGCTGCGTCGGCGAGTCGGGGGTGCGCAGCTCGGGGTGTTCGTCTTCGAGCGCCTGCAGTTCACGCAGCAGCTTGTCGAACTCCGCGTCGGAGATGATCGGCGCGTCCTCGACGTAGTAGCGGAACTGGTGGTCGCGCACCTCGTCGGCGAGCTCCTGCCAGCGTCGGCGCAGGTCGGCGTCGAGGGCCTCGTCGGCCTGTTCGGCCAGCGCCGTTTCGGTCGGGTCGTCTTCGGGCTCACCCTCGCAGGCTAGCCGAGGCCCCCGACACACCCGGGACACGTCGTCGAGCGGTTACCTGCCGCATGCCGCATCCGATCATGTTCCGCGACGACGACCTCGGGCTGGCGGAGGTACGCAAGATCGCCCTGGCTTCCCCGAGGCGTTCGAGAAGATCTCGTGGGGCAGGCCGTGTTCTGTGCGCCGAAGATGTTCGTCATGTACGGCGGCAGCGCCAAGACCGACGTCAAGGGCGAGATACGTCCAGTACCCGCACTCGATCCTGGTCAAGGTCGACGATTGCGACCGCAGGGCTCTCGAGCAGGACACGCCGCTTCTTCTTCCCCGCCTACATGGGCCCGTCGGCTGGCTCGGGCTGGACTTCACGGCGACGCAAGAAGGTCGACTGGGACGAAGTCGCGAACTGATCGACGCGTCGTTCCGGTTGGTCGCGCCCAAGAAGCTCATCAACGACCTTGACGCCCCAATCTAGTTAGGATACCCTAACTTCTATGAATCCTGCCGAGAGTCGCGGACGTGTAGTGAGCTTGGTCTTCGGCGCAATGGCCGCCCAGGTGTTGTCCACCGCGGCTCAGCTGAGCATCGCCGACCGATTCGGCGACGGCGAGCGCAGCGGATCAGAACTGGCCGCCGATCTTGACACCGATACATCGGCCACGACGCGGCTGCTGCGCGCCATGGCTGCGCTGGAGTTGCTGAAAGAGACCGAACCCGGCCGCTTCCGCCTCACCGAGTCCGGCGCTCTGCTGCGCACCGACCGGCCGGATTCGATGCGGTCGTTCGTCCAAATGTTCAGCGACCCGGCCATGCTGGACGCGTGGCGTCAACTCGATCACGCGGTACGCACCGGTGAGACAACCTTCGACCGCGTCTACGGCACAGGCTTTTTCGAGTATCTGGCGCAGCGCCCGAACTCTCCGCACAGTTCAATGCGGCCATGCGGCAAGGCACCGCCCTGACGGCTCAGCAGTTGCCCGAGGCCTACGACTTCAGCAGATTCCAGATCGTTGCCGATATCGGCGGTGGCGACGGGACACTTCTGGCGGCGGTGCTGGCGGCCCATCCCCACCTGAACGGGATCCTGTTCGACACCGTCGAAGGGCTGGCGCAGGCGGCCGACACGTTCAAGGCGGCAGGCCTCACCGACCGCGCCCAGACGTCCGTCGGCGACTTCTTCAGCAGCGCCCCCGACGGCGCCGACCTCTACATGATCAAGAGCGTCCTCCACGACTGGGACGACGACCGCTGCCGCACCATCCTGAGTCACGTGCGGCGCGTCATCCCCGCCCATGGTCGGCTGCTCATCATCGAACCGGTACTGCCGCCCACGGTCGACGGCGCTTTGCCACCGCAGATGTATCTGAGCGACCTGAACATGATGGTCCTGCTCGGCGGGCGAGAACGCACCCGGGCTGATTTCGAGAAACTTTGCGCCGACGCTGGATTCCGCCTGACCACCGTCACGCCGCTGCCGCCTCCGTCCGCGTTCTCGCTGCTTGAGGCCGAACCGATACCCTGACGCCGCAAGCCATGGTTCGATCAGGGACCATGAGCTTCGCGAGCCCCTTTCCTGAAGTCGACATCCCATCTACGAGCGTTTACGAGTTTCTGTTCGGCGATCTCGACGACGCCGACGCCGACCGAGTCGCACTGATCGATGCCAAGTCCGGCAGGGAGACCACTTACCGCGAGATGATCGGCCGCATCGACGCATTCGCCGGTGCGCTCGCCGGCCGCGGCATCGGCGTCGGCGATGTTGTCGGGCTCCTCTCGCCGAACAGTTCCGGCTTCGCGGTGGCCTTCCACGGCATCCTGCGCGCCGGCGCCACGGCCACCACGATCAACGCGTTGTTCACCGCGAAGGACATCGCCAAGCAGCTGACGGATTCGAAGGCCAAGATGCTGGTCACTGTCACACCGCTGCTGCCGCAGGCCAAGGAGGCAGCCGCGGCAGTGGGTTTCGCCGACAGCGACCTCGTCGTGCTCGACGGTGACGGTCAGGATGCCACCGGCCATCCCAACGCCGCCGATTTGATGGGGCCGGGGTTGCCGCCGCCGCACGTGAGCTTCGCCCCGTCGTCGCATCTGGCCGTGCTGCCCTACAGCTCGGGCACGACCGGCAACCCCAAGGGCGTGATGCTCACCCATCGCAACCTGGTGGCCAACGTCGCGCAGATCCGGCCGCTGCACGGAATGGTCGCCGACGACGCGGTCCTCGCCGTGCTGCCGTTCTTCCATATTTACGGAATGACGGTGTTGCTCAACGCCGCTCTGCACGCGCGGGCCCGATTGGTGATCATGGGAAGTTTCGACCTGGGCGAGTTTCTGGGCAATATCCAGAACCACAAGTGCACTGTGGCGTTCATCGCGCCGCCGGTGGCCGTCGCGCTGGCCAAGCATCCGCTGATTGACGAGTACGACCTGTCCTCGCTGAACACTGTCATGTCGGGCGCCGCCCCACTTGATGCGGATCTCGGTCAGGCCGTCGCAAAGCGGTTGGGCTGCCGCGTGGTTCAGGGTTACGGGATGACCGAGGAGAGCCCGGTCAGCCACATCACCCCGTTCGACGGCGGCCAGCGGTTAGTTGCAATGACCGCGCCACTGAGTTCGGTCGGGTGGACGGTGTCGAACGCCGCATGCAAGCTCATCGATACCGAGACCGGCGACGAGATCAACCCTCCCGCAGAGGGTCTCAGTGATACCGGCGAACTCTTGTTCAAGGGCCCGAACGTGATGGCGGGTTATCTCAACAACGAGAAGGCCACCCGGGAGACCATCGATGACGAAGGCTGGTTGCACACCGGCGATATGGCGCGGGTCGACGCGAACGGCTGCGTCTACATCGTCGACCGGCTCAAGGAGCTGATCAAGTACAAGGGCTATCAGGTGCCGCCGGCCGAGCTCGAGGCGGTACTGCTATCGCACCCGGGGATCGCCGACGCCGCGGTGGTCGGGGTGCCCGACGCCGAAGGCGAAGAGGTGCCAAAAGCGTTCGTGGTCAAGCAATCCGATGCCGACCTGGGCGAGCAGGAAGTGATGGAGTTCGTCGCCGGCCAGGTCGCACCGTACAAGAAGGTGCGGCAGGTCGAGTTCATCGAGGCGATCCCGAAGTCGGCGTCGGGCAAGATCCTGCGCAAGGACTTACGCACGAGCTAGATCGGATCCACCGTGGTGACGGGAACCAGCGAGATGACGCTCACACTGCCGTCGCCATTGGCCACGTAGGCACGGGTGCCGTCCGGACTGAAAGCGACGTTTGAGGGAAGTGCGCCGACGGTGATGGTGTCGATCTCGACGTTGGTGGACGTGTCGATCACCGACACTGTGCCGTTGCCGAAGTTGACCACGTAGGCGCGGCTGCCGTCAGGGCTGACAGCGACGTCCGACGTGGAGCTGTCGACAGTGATCACATGTTTCACGGTATTGGTGGTTGCGTCGACAACGCTGACGTTGGAGCCCGAGGTGACGTAAACAAGTCGCCCGTCCGGAGACACGGCCACTTCGTGGGCGCCGACGAGTTCGATGCTGTCGACCACTATCTCGGTGGCGGGGTCGATCACCCACAGGCTCGAAAAGCCGATGCTGGGATAGTAGAGGTACTTGCCGTCGGGGCTGACTGCCAGATCACCGACGCTGCCAAAGCCGCCGAGCTCGATGGTGCCTTCAAGTATCGCGCCATCGACACGGACCACCGTGATTCTCTTGATGAGAGTGCTGTCGCCGTGGCCGACGTAGGCGTATTTGCCGTCGGGGCTTAGGACAATGGATGTTGGCTCGAAGAGGTTCCAGTCCGTGATTTCCGCAGTCCCGAGATGGACGATGTCGACCGTGTCTTTGTCGTGATTCGGGATGTAGGCGAACTTGCCGTCGGCGCTGATCGCGACATCGGTCGGAAGTCCTCCGACTGTAAAGGTTTGGATGACGGATCTGGTCACGGTGTTGATGATCGTCACGGTGCCGTTTGCATGGGCGATAACGGCGCGGGAACCGTCGGGTGAGACGGCCATACCGACCGATCGCCCACCAGTGCCCGTGATGACGTCGACGACTTCGTTGTCCGGTGGCGTAATCGGCGCCTTGATCCAGGTAGAGACGGTATGGAGCCCATCGGTGGCCGTGACCTCAAACGAGACCTGCTTGTCCGGGGCCCAGGAACTCAGGGCAGCCTGTCGACGGGCCGCGCCCGTGGGAGTGAAAGTCCAATCACCGGTCTCTGCATCGACAATGACGGTGCCGTAAAACGGTGCGGGGCGGGAGCCCACCGCGAAGGTCAGACCACCCTCGGCATCGCTGACATGCACCGACCCCGACACCACGCCGGTTTCCGGATCGGCTGTCCCCACTGTGCCGGGAGCGGTGACCTTTGGTGGCGTGTTGGCTGTGACGGTCACGGTTACGGTCGCGGTGGTCCCGGGCACGAGGCCGAGCGCATCGACCAAACCGTGGACATGCCAAGGGTTTCCGGGTCGGTCATCGATGGTCACGGTGAACTGATCCTGGCCGCCGGTCGTGACGAATCCGGCCGTCGGCGTATAGGTGAAGTTCCCTGCGGAATCAACGGTCACGGTGCCGTTCGAGGGAGCGCCGGTGACGGTGTAGGTCAGATGGTCATCGTCGTAATCCGTGGCGTTGAGCTTGCCGGTAGTGACGCCGGTCGCGAGGTTCTGCCCGCTGATGGTGGGAGCAGCGGCGGGAGCCTGGTTGAGGTAGGTGTATCCCGCCCGGCGGACCACCAACCACAGCGACTCCAGTACCGGCGGCAGCGGCGCCGGTGTGACGGGCAGCTGGCCAGCCAGCGGGCCCAACCCGAACCAAGTCAACACGTCAGTAACGATGCTGCGCACAGTGATCGGACCTTGCAGGAATGCCGGTTCGTGGGCCGGCTCAGGCGTTGTGGCGGACAACGCCATCACCGTTGTCGATGTGGTCGAGGCCTCGGACGGTTCGACGGCAGTCACGGGGTCGGCGGTGGCAGCTTTGGTGACCATCTGCGTCGTTGACCTTGTTGCAGAGGAAGTTTCAGCAGTCTCGGACGCGGGCGTCGAATTCGGGAGGCGTGCGGTCTTATCGGCGTTGGCCTGAGCCGAATAGTCCGATCCGGTGTCGACCACCGCAACTGCGGGCAGGTCGCCGTCGTCGCCTTGCGGCCCGGGCGTGACCGTCGTATCCGGATCGACTACCTCAGAATCGTCGCCGCCGGATTCCTCTTCGAGGACTGGCTCCTCGACCGCCGTCGCCGTAGCCGGACCGGATGGATCTTCTTCGGCGTCATCATCTTTGGTGACGTCAACCGTCGATGCCGACACCGCTGAGTTGGGAGTCTCGGGTTTGGGATCTGTATCTGCGTCCCGACGGATCGGATGCTGATGCGTCGTTCGATGACTCAGCCGTCGTGTCGCTGCTTGACGACTCCGTACTGGTCGAGCCATCCGCCGACCCTGTGTCTGCTGCTGCGATGCCCGGCCCGGTGACGATCGCGGCGCCCAACCCCACAGTGACCGCGCCCGCACGCAACCACTTCACGTAGCCGTCGTCGGTCTGCCTCGCCTGTCGACGGTGGCGGCCCTTCGTTTTGCGGGCACTGGCTTTCTTTCCACTGGCCATTGTCATACCTCACATGTCGCGGGAAAGTGAACCGTCCCAGGCTGTTCGCCGCCGCTGGCCAACACCCGGGAAGGCGCTGGCGACAGCACAACACCGTCGAAGCCGGTTGTCCTCAGCCGAACAGATGAGATTCGCCGGATTTCACTGGCGACGGTTAGAGCGACACGTTCTGTTCGTCGCGACCGAACTCGACCTGCTGGCCGTCGTACGTACCGGTGCACGATGTCACCACCTTGTAGGTGCGACTGATCACCGGAGCCGGAACAGAGAAGTTCGCAGTTCCGTTCGGGGCGATGTCGAAGTTCTCTCGGTGTCCGAACCCACCGCCTGTGTCGGTCGCAACGTACGTGCAGCTACCGCCGATACCCGCGGAGTTTGTCACAGTCACCGGCCAGAACAGACTGAATGACCGTTGGATGTTCACCCGGATCGCATTGGTCGGCGGCGGGCACTTCTCACCGGCCGGAACTTCTGACTTGGGCCCTCCCGCAGGGCACTTCGTCGTTTCCGGTGGTGGCGGCGGGGCGGCAGGCCCCTGGCCCTGGGCATCTGCGGGTTTGGTGAGACACGTGAGCGGGGTGACGGTGTTCCAGGTCACTGCGCCAACCTTTCCCCCGCGCACGTGGCCGTCCTCTCCCACGTTGCCTATGTAGGTTCCCCCCGGTGTTGCACTGCCCCAGTCCGCCGTCATGGTGACGGTGCGACCGTTGACTTCGCCATTGATAGTTCCGATGAACTTCTTGCTACCGTCCTTGGCCGTGGCGATGGCGGTACCGTTCGCAAACTTCCCGCTGGCGCTGAACGTCATGTGGAGACCGTCGGACTGATCGATCACGGAGTCGCCGAGGAAGCCCCACTGTTCGCATGGCGGGGCTAGAGGGAACATCCGGTCCGCCTGCGCGAGCCCGGGGCTTGTGAGGAGTCCTACGGCGCTTATCCCCGCTGCAGCGAGAAGCAGTGGCTTCCGTTGGCTCTTAAGCGAATTGCTGATACCAAGTCGAAGCGAGACGTCCGCCTTACGACGACGGCGTGTCACTCCACCTGAATGAGGATTCTGTCGCGTCTTCATCATTACACCTCACGCGTCTGGGAGCAGTTCACGTGCGGAAGCACACCACGCGACGACGCTCAGCACCTCAGCCGAACATATGAGATTGGAAACCGAAACCGGGTTGGCCCGCGATCAGCTCGTTCCAGGGCGTCGGGTCGCCGCCAGACCACCGAGCAGCAGCCGCACCAGCTCGGCCTGGCGGTGCGTGTGGGTCTTCTCGAAGACGTGCTGCAGGTGCGTGCGGACGGTCGCCAGCGACAGCGACAGTTCCTCCGCGATGGGCTTAAGTCCGGTCCCGCCAAGCACTCTCAGCGCCACATCGGCTTCGGTCTTCGTCAGACCGTAGAGGCTACGCAACGCCTCCGACTCGGGCTCGGGTTCCCGTTCAGGATCGGCGATAACGACCAAGACGTTCGGCGACTCCTCCCCGACCGATCTTTCGGAGTTGAGCGGAATGACGCGTACTACGTATGGACGCCGCCCAGACGGACGCGGCACCGCTACACATCCGCCCGCTGCGACAGTAGACCGTCCGCGCGAGAAGGCCCGGTGCACAGCCAGATCCAGCACACCGTCGGTTCGCGCTACGGTCGCCCTGAGATATCCCGACCGCACACACAAGCCATCACCGGAGGAAACGATCGATTCGGCCGCCGGGTTGAGGTGCGTCACCCGGCCATCGGAGGCCACGACCGCTACTCCATCTGCCAACACATCGACCGCGGCGGCAAGATCGCGGTTGCGGCGGTCAAGGTCGCCCAACCGTTCCTGGGTCTTGATCGCCTGTTGCAGGTGCGGAACGAGCGCCCGCACCAACGACACCCTCTCGGGCGTGCCGAACAGGCCCTCCTTGGGAGTCGCAGACGCACACAACCACGATGATCTGCCACCATCTCGGGTTAGGACCGAGAAGATCGCGTCACCGTAACCGTTCGGACGCGCCCAGTCGTTGGCGAATTCGCCACGAGCCCACATATCGCGATTCACAAGTTGTTGCTGTGTGGCAACCACTCCCGTCGGAACGCGCGCAAGAGCCGGCGGTGCGGTGTCCAATCGACCGTAATAGTCGTTGTACGCAAGCATGCTCGCCGGATCCATGCCGACCGACTTGACGGCGATCTCGTTGTGCTGCGGGTGTGTAGTCAAAATGACCGAGATCCTTGACCCCACCGCGGACGCGATCTCCTCCAGCGCAACAGTCCAATTGGCTGGTTCGACCGCGGCGTCATATATCGTCTGCACGGTGCGGGAGAAGTCATCTATTGCTGTCATCGCCGCACTCCGAACTGCTGCTCAACTGCGACGAGCTTTGCCTCGGCGACGCGATAGAAACGGTCAAGAGCCGCCTCCTCGAGGTCGACATACTCGCAGATCACCTCGCGAGCGACGCCGGCGTCGCGCAGTCTCAATGCCAGCGAGTATGGCAACGGCAGTCTGCGCAGCGCTTGCTCGTGCGCGCTGAGTTCATCTGCCACCAAACCAGTGTGCGTCCGGCGGTGGCCATCCCGCGCGAGTAGGCGCGTACTCGAAATAGTTTGCAAACGTAACGAGTTCCCGCCCCGTCATCCGGTCCCATGCCGGTACCTGCCGTCGCAGCAGCGCTGCCAGGTCGTCGCGACTGGCGACGCCGGTCTTCTCCATCGCCCGGTAAATATGGCCTTCGACAGTGCGGACAGAAACACTCAGGCGTTCGGCGACGGCGCGGGTGCTGAGCCCGTCACCGAGCAGCATCACGATCTCTCGTTGACGATCGGTCAGCGGCAACGGCTCGGCTGCTTGCAGCAGAGCGGGTGTACTGGCACCTCCGCACCGTTCGGCCAGTGCCTGCGCACGCGCTGCGCAGCCCAACGCAGACCCGCGCATCCCCTGTGCCCGATGCGCGGCGGCGGCATGCGCGGCCGCATCGACAGCTGCGACCAGGTCTCCCATCCGCTCGAATTCCTCTGATACCAGCGCAAGTTCGGCGCCATCGCTGACGCGCAGGGCCTGCGGCGAACCGGGCTGCAAGTTCTGCGCGAGGCCCGTCGACGATGCCGGCCAGCTCATGTAACCGAGGCGCGCCCGAGCAGTCCCCGAAATGCGCGGCGGTTTGCAGACAGATCGCCTCACCCGCGAATTGCCCACGGGTCCTTGCCGTTTCGGCGGCAGACAGGGCCGTTGTGATCGCCTCGCTGAGCACGCCTTGACTGGCAGCCACCCACGCGCTGGGCGAGGAGGCGCTCGTACTCCACGCATCCCCAGCTCGGATGTCTGCGCTGCTCGAGGTCGGCAAGCGCGGCGGTCGCTTGATCGGTCGCACCCCGAATCGCCAGTGCAATGGTGTACGAGATCTGGTATCGATACCGCCATCCGATCGGTCTCACCGGATAACAGCCCGACTGCCGACTCCAGGAGCGAACACGCTGCGTCGAGGCGGCCGGCGCCAAGAGCAGCCCGGCCTACAACGGCGGCAGCTGTATGGCTGCGCTGCCCCGGCGAGTTCGCCCGCTTGTTCCTGTATCCGTTCGGCGACGCTCCAGGCTTCAGCTACCTGACCGGATTGCAATAGCGCGCCGACGTGGCCGTCGGCGACGACGAACCGAACGTGCGGAGCGTCGAAATCGCGGCGCACGATGCCATATCCGGCCTCGGCGGCGGCCACGGCGTCGGTGGTGCGCCCGGCGTCCCCGGATGCGACGACAACCGCCCGAGCCGTCACCGCACCGACATGCTCGGGCAATTCATCGAGGACGAGGTTCTTCGATGATTCCATCGCCGCTTCGGGCCGGCCCATCGCCGCCGAATACACCGTAAGAAAGGCGTCGATACAGCTGCGGTCACACGATGCGGGCATGACTTGCGACGCATGGTCGATGAGCTGCCTTCGCACCCGTGGGATCTGCCAGTGTGAAGAGCCTGATGGTGGCCCGCATAAAGCCGAGCCGGGCGTGGTCCGCGGCCTCCAGGTCGGCGGCGGGGATGCCGGCGAGCACCGCGTCGGCCTCCTCGCCGTGTCCGCTCCGGGACAATGCAAATGCGCGCACGAAGGTCGCCTCGGCACCCGCTCCGGCGCGAATTGCCGCATGTGCCAAGCGATCCGCGAGATGCAGATCCGCAAGCCCCAACGCGGCGCGGGCGGCTGTGAGGAGGAGGGCCGGCTCCCGCTCGAGGTCGGAGTCAAGACTCAACACCGCACGCCGCACGACGACTTGCATGTCATCGTGTCCGTCAGATCCGGCAAGTTCAGCGGCGACGCATCCGCGTAGTCGTCGGAGCCGGGTGGCGGGCGCTCGTCTCCTGCGCACCTCACCGTAGAGCGGGTGCGCGAGCCGTACCTCCACTCGGTCGCCTATGCGGTCGAGCGTGATGAGGCCACGCGTCTCGGCTTCCTCGACCGCCGCCGGATCGGCGATACGGACCAGCGATGCAAGGTCGATCGGCTCGCCCACTGCCAGCGCGTCGATCACATCGGCGACTGTGGTTGAGAGGGTCCCGATTCTCGCTTCGATCATTTCGGCCAAGCTGGGCGGCACCACTGGGTCGCCGGTCCACGTCCAGTGGCCACCTTGCTCGACGAGTCGCCCGTCGGCGACGCCCTGCTCGACGATGTTGCGCAGGTAGAGAACGTTGCCGCGCGTCAGCCTCCATAAGCGTTGGGCGGCGTCGGGATGCACGGTTCCACCGAGCGTTGCCGACATCAGCGCCGTCGTTTCGTCTCGCGACAGCGGCTGCAGATCGAGTCGATCGAATTCGCCCGCACGCCAAAGCTCTTGCGTCGCCGCGGAAATGGGATCGCCGTCACGGACTGTGAGCACGACTTTGGCGGCACGTCGCTGAACAATCTGGTGCAGCACGAAAGTCGACAGGTCATCGAGCAGATGGACGTCGTCGACACCCAAGACCACGGCGGTGCCAGGCGAAGACGCGGTGACCGAGTCGACCACGCCACGAACAAGTTCGAGTTGGTCGGTGACGGCCGACGGCGTCCACGCGGCGAATGCGCCAAGCGGTAGCGCACGCGCAGATGACGTCCCGACAGCCCACTTGACATCACATCCACGCTTCGCCGCGGTCGACAGCGCCTCGCGGGCGATTCGGCTCTTCCCAACCCCGGCCGCCCCGCACACCACGATCCCGGACAAATCCGAGCTCGAGATTGCCGCGTCAATGATCCGCGTCTCCTCGGAGCGGCCGGTCAGCGGCCACGCAAAGCGCACCTAAGTAGCCTAAGTGCGTGAGCATGCTTGCGCAGGCAAAGACTGTTTGACTGCCCTACGGGTGACGTCCAGTTCCGCGGCCGCCTGCGAGGCCCGCGCCTGTCGATAGCCGAGCGCAGCGCCGGCAACGGGAATCAGCAGAAGCCCGGCGATGCCCCACAACGGGTCGGTCATATTGGACGCCGGTGCGACGCCCAGTTGCTTCGGCATGGCCGGCGGTATGTGGATCCGCTCAACCCACGACGGCGACGGCGCCGGGGCGGGCGGCGGTGGTGGAGGCGGCGGAGGCGCGGGTTCTGGCGCGGACACGCGCCAACGAGGTTCACGCTCCCTGTCCTGACTGCCCGGCGTCCGCCCGTTACCGACAGTGACCTTCGGCGGCTCGAACTTCGCCGACGGCGCGCCCGGATGGTCGGAGCCAGAGCCACCGTTCGACCCGGGGCGATCACCCGGCGATTCCTCTTGGACATCGGCGCGACCCGACCCGACCCTGGTTTGCGGGGCCTCGCTCGCAGGCCTCAGGCTGTCGTTGCCACGTCCGTTTCCACCGTCGCCGCTACGGCGACTTGCGCTGCCGCCGTCCCGGTCGTCGGATCCTCCCCCTGAACCGCGGCGGGAGTCCTCCCAGCCTTTGTCGGAGTTGCCTCCCCGGCCGCCGGAACCACCCCCGTGCCCGGGATCTGCGGTTGATGCGGCCAGACCGGGACCACCGAGCAGCAGGAAAGCGGCAACGAGGCCAACAGCCGCCGCAAGGCGTGGGTTCGATCGGGCCACAGTTCCTCTCCCGCGGGTGGCAAAGACAGGTCGACGTCGTGCGCAATGCATTCTTGCATGCCGCCGCAAGCTCTACCCGGGATCTTCGACGAACACGCAAAATTGTCGCGAACGTCGGCGCTACTCCTCCTCGACGAAAGCACGCAACCGATCGATGGCCCGGTCCCAACGCTGCGACAACGCGGTGAGGTATTCACTGGCATCGGTGAGCGGTTCCGGCTGCATCCGCCAGATGCGCTCCCTGCCCTGGCGTTGACTGCTCACCAGCCCCACCGCCTCCAATAGCAGCAGATGTTTGGTCGCCGCCTGACGACTCACCGAGACCACCTGAGTGACGTCCGTGGTGGAGCACGGCCCGCCATCGCAGAGCCGGGTGATGATGCGCAGACGGTTCGGATCACCCAGCGCATCGAACAGCGGAGCCTTTGCGGCGACCGCGGATGCGCTCACACCTTCTCGCTGAGTGCGAGGTACTTCTGCACCAGCTTCGTCTGTGCTTCCCAGCCCTCGCTGTTGCCCGCGAACGCCTCTGCCCGGCGCTCCGCAGGAATCGCGTCGAACCCGGACTCGACGATGCGCAGCAGCACGCCCTCGGCGGTCTCATCGAGGGTGAACTCCACCAGCGTCGTCGGCTCTTGCGAGTAGTCGGTGCCCGATTCGACCGCGTAGGGGTGCCAGCGAAAAGCCAGCCGCCGCTGCGGCTCGACCGCCACGATCTGCCAGGTGTCGGCCTGACCCGCGTAGGGCTCCTGGGCCTTGGCGACCTCGTCGTCGACGGTGGTCGGGGTAATCACGCCGGTGACCGATGCGCCCTGGACGAACGGCCCGTCGAAGCGGACCCCGAACCACTGGCCGAACTCGTCGGCATCGCTGATCGCCCGCCAAACCCGCTCGAGCGGGGCCCGCAGAACAACTTCTTTTTCGATTCGATCGGTACTCATATGCAACCTCCTGGTTGCTTCTTACCGTAGCGAGGATTGGCGCGATGCGCAACCTTTTGGTTGCTTTTTTCTCCAAATCGAGGTCTAGATCGCGTCTGGATCGTCGGCGAATGCGTCGGCCGTCTGCTGGGTGAGCTCGATGGCCTTGCTCGCCCACTCGGTCGTGGCTCCCGCCAGCCCGCAGGCCGGCGTGATGCCGACCCGTTCGCGCAGCACCGAGCGCGGGAAACCCGAGCCGATCGGTGATGCTCGACTGCCGCCTTGGCCACCTCTTCGGCCGACGGCCGTGCGCTCGGGCGCGGCCGTCGGGACGACTCCCAACATCACCGTGCGACCGGATTCGACGAACTCGCCGATGCCGTCGAGATCGTCGGCGGCGAGTGTGGTGACATCCACTGAGACCGCATGAATAGTACTGCGCTGCAACATCTTCCACGGCAATTCGGCGGCGCAGCTGTGCAAGACCACCTCGGCGCCGACGGTCGCGACGCAATCGTCGAGCAGCGAGGTGGCCACTTGTTCGTCGACGGGATGCACCGGCGTCAGGCTGGTCACCCCGGTCAGCCGGCCCTTGAGCGCGGCCGGCAACAACGGCTCGTCGAACTGCACCACCACCGGAGTGTCCAGCCGCCGGGCGAGCTCAGCGCGGTGGGCCGCCACTCCCTCGGCCAGTGACCCGGCCAGATCGCGCACGGCGCCGATGTCGGTGAGGGCGCGGTGGCCGCCGGGCAGCTCGAGCTGCGCGGCCAGCGTGATGGGCCCGGGCGCCTGCACCTTCACCGTCCGCGTCCCGCCCCGCAGGCCCGCCTTCTCCCACGCCTCCTCCAGCGCGTCGATGTCCTCGTCGAGCAGGCTGGCCGCCCGCCGTGCAACAGCGCTGCGGCCGGAGGCGATGCGATACCCGCGCGGCACGGTGTCGATGCCGATGTCGACCAGCAGCGCGCCGGCCCGGCCGATCATGTCGGCGCCGACGCCGCGGGCAGGCAGTTCGGGCAGGTGCGGCAGGGTGTGCAATTCGCCGACGACGATCTCGGCGGCCTCTCGTGGCGACGTGCCCGGCCATGATCCGATGCCGGTCCCCGCGGCGAAAACACTCACTCGTTGAACAGTATTCGATGGGGCTAGTGTCGATCCGGGAAGGGGACGACGCGATGTCCATATCGGCCAGACCGTTGGCGGTCTGGTGCGCGGTTGTTGACGGCGGGCTGCACGCAGATGGTCGGCGGAAGCGCGTTGAAGGCCGTGCCCGGCATCGATGACGACTCGTTGTCGCCGGTCGATGTCGAGACGATCATGCTCGACCAATCGCAGATGCGCGCGATCACCGGTGCCGGCGATGACCTCACGATCGTCCCGACCATGGACGGCAAGATCCCCGTCGACATCGAGCCGCTTGCGGAAACCGCTCCACCGCAATGCAAGTGGATCTTCGCCGAGACCCAGACGTTCGGCCCCGACGTCGAGGAGTTCCACAAGACCACGTTTCAGAATCCGCCCGACGGTGGCCTGATCTCCGAGGGCGCGGCGGCCTACCGTGATCGTGACACCGCCCGCCGTGCGTTCGACGATCTGGTCGCGCTCGTCGACGGCTGCGGCTCAACGGAGTTCGGGCCGCTGTTCGTCGGCGATTGGTCGGCGACGCCGGATTCGTTGCAGACGCGTCCCGACAGCGGGTGCGCGCGCGACTACCGGGTGAAGAGTGTGGTGCTGGTCGAGGTGAGCGCCTGCAGGTTCCCCGATTCCGTGCCCGACATCGTGATGACGAACATCCTGGCCAAGGTTCCGGGCTGATCGACGCATTCGATCACGGCTACTGTCGAACCATGCGCATCGCCATTGTCGTACTCGGCGTGCTCGTCGCACTATTCGGTCTGCTGTTCATGCTGCAGGGACTGGGCGCGGTTCAGGGCAGCCCGATGAGCAACACCACCACGTGGTCGGTCCTCGGCCCGATCATCGCGCTGATAGGCCTCGCCCTCGCGTTCTTTGGATGGCGCACCCGCAAGTCTTAGCGCGTGATCGTCGCGCTGCCGAGGACTTCGTCGCCGTCCGGGTCGGGGCGGTAGAGCACCATCGTCTGGCCCGGCGCCACGCCACGCAGCGCAGTACGCAGGTCGACGACGAGCCGCGCCGTCGCGCAGCTCGGCGACGCCGTCGGCGATACCGCCGTGCGCACGAACCTGAACCGCGCACTCCACGGGGCCGCTGGGCGCGACGCCGGAGCGTGAACACGGGCCGTTCACCGATCAGCGTCCACACCTCGAGGTCGGCGGCGTCGCCGACATGGACCGTGCCGGTGTCCGCGTCGATCCCCGTGACGTAGCGCGGGCGCCCGTCGGGCCCCGGCCCGGCGATACCCAGCCCCTTGCGCTGACCGATCGGTAAAGCCGTGCACGCCATCGTGTTCGGCCAGCACCGTGCCGCCTCGCGTCGACGACCGCGCCTCGCCGCACGCCGATCCGCGCACCGAGAAACGCGCGGGTATCGCCCGACGGTATGAAGCAGATGTCGTGGCTGTCCGGCTTCTCGGCCACGGCCAGCCCACGGCGGGCGGCCTCCTCGCGAATCTGCGGCTTTGGCGTATCGCCGATCGGGAACACCGCATGACGCAACTGCTCGGCCGTCAGCACCCCGAGCACATACGACTGGTCCTTGTCGCGGTCGACCGCACGGCGCAGCCGACCGTCCGACAGTCGCGCGTAATGACCGGTTGCGAGGGCGTCGAAGCCCAGCGCCAGTGCGCGAGCCGCCAACGCGGAGAACTTGATTCGTTCGTTGCAGCGCACGCACGGGTTCGGTGTCTCCCCGCGGGCATAGGACGTCAACGAAGTCGTCGATCACGGCTTCGTTGAAACGGTCGGCGAAATCCCACACGTAGAACGGGATGTCGAGCACGTCTGCCACGCGGCGGGCGTCGCCGGCATCCTCCTTCGAGCAGCATCCGCGCGACCCGGTACGCAATGTGCCCGGCGCCGACGACAACGCCAGGTGCACGCCGACCACGTCGTGGCCGGCATCGACCATCCGGGCGGCGGCGACCGACGAGTCGACACCTCCGCTCATCGCGACCAGAACCCGCACTAGTCAACAACCCCCGAACTGGCGAGCGCCGCCTGCCGCGCCCGCTCGACCGCCGCCGGCAGCACGGCCAGCGCGGCGTCGACATCGGCCTCGGTGCTGGTGTGGCCCAACGACAATCGCAACGATCCGCGGGCGCTGACCGGGTCGGCGCCCATCGCGATCAACACATGCGACGGCTGAGCGACGCCAGCGGTACACGCAGAGCCCGTCGAGCACTCGATTCCCTTGGCGTCCAACAGCATCAGCAGCGAGTCGCCTTCGCAGCCGCGGAAGGTGAAGTGGGTGTTGCCGGGCAACCGCTGCGCTCCCGGTGGCGCCGTTGAGATACGTACGTCATCAATGGTGGACAGCACGCCGTCGACCAGCCGGTCGCGCAGCAGCCTGCAGGTATGCACTGTTGGTCTGCATGGCGCCCACCGCCACTCGAGCGGCCTCCGCCATCGCCACGGCACCCGCGACATCCGGTGTGCCCGAACGGACGTCACGCTCCTGACCGCCACCATGCAGCAACGGCATGCACGCGGTGTCGCGCCGCAGCAGCAGCGCGCCGACGCCTGTCGGGCCGCCGAATTTGTGCGCGGTGATGCTCATCGCCGACAGGCCGCTGGCCGCGAAGTCGACCGGTATCTGGCCGATGGCCTGGACGGCATCGCTGTGCATCGGCACGTCGAATTCCGCTGCGATGGCGACCAATTCGGCGATCGGCATGATGGTGCCGACCTCGTTGTTGGCCCACATGACCGACACCAATGCGACGTCGTCGTGGGTCTGCAACGCTTCGCGAAGCGCGGCGGATGAGACCGAACCGTCGTCACCAACCGGCAGCCAAGTGACCTCGGCGCCTTCGTGTTCGGCGAGCCACTGCACCGCGTCGAGCACGGCATGGTGTTCGACCGGGGTGGTCACGATCCTGCGGCGACGAGGCTCGGCGTCGCGGCGCGCCCAGTAGATGCCCTTGACGGCGAGGTTGTCGCTCTCGGTGCCGCCTGCGGTGAAGATCACCTCTGACGGGCGTGCGCCGAGCAGATTGGCCAGCGACTCGCGGGCCTCCTCCATCCGGCGGCGCGCGACCCGGCCCGTGCCGTGCAGTGACGACGCGTTGCCGACGGTCGCCAGCACAGCCGTCATCGCCTCGATGGCAGCAGGGTGCATCGGGGTGGTCGCGGCGTGATCGAGGTAGACCGTCCTGTCCGAGGTCATAACCGTTCCATGGTAGCCGCCGCGGAACGGCCTCCCCGATCCGCGGTCAGGCCACCAGCGCGTGCCCGTGATCGCGGCGCGAAGTCGTCGCCGCGGACCGCGGCCTCGCAGCGGGCGGCGAGGTCTCGCCGATCGTCTCCAGGCAGCTGCAGCGACTCGACCTGCACGTGCACGATCGTGCGCTGAGCGGTGATGAGCCGGCGGATCGACGCGATCAGTGTGTCGTCACCGACATAGGCGGCGACGGTCGACGGCCTGCCGTCACGATGGTGGTACGTCAGCCGGAACGGCTGGACCGGCCTGCCCGCGTCGACGGCGGCCTGGAACATCGCAGGCCGGAACCGGCCGTACGCCAGGCCGCACCAGGTGGTGCCTTCGGGGAACGCGACGACCGTCTGGCCGGCGCGCAGCCGGTCGGCGACCGTGCCCACCACCTCGGGCAGGCGGCGCAGGTTGGCGCGGTCGATCGGAATGACCTTCATCAGACGGGCCACCATGCCCAGGCCGATCCAGTCGACCAGATCGGCGCGGGCGACGAACCGCCCGGGCATGACCGAACCGATCGCGAAGATGTCCACCCAGGACACGTGCCCGCTGACCACCAGCACGCCCTGCAGATTGCGAATCGGGCCACCGGACACGGTGATTCGCACGCCAAGGCAACGCAACATCATTCGGCAGTAACTCCGCTGGATGTGCGCGCGACCCGGGGTGGGAATGGCGAGCAGCGGTGTTGCCGACAGCAGCAGCATCGCGAAGGTGGCCCTGATCGCGACTCGCCATGCGACGACGACCCGCCGGCCGGTCGCAGCCGCGCCGGCGCTGACGCAGCTGTCGTCGCAGGTCGCCCGCGGCAGCCAGGCGTGCTCGATCGTCACGCCGACATCCCCTCGGCCATGGCGGCCGCGGCCCCCACCGAGCGCAGCCTGCGCAGGTAGCGGGTGTCGGCCTCACGTTTGTCCAGCAGCGCCGGGAAGTCGCCAACCCCGAAGTCGGGATCGTGGGCGGGGTCTCCGCAGACCTTCGCGCCCAGCCGCAGGTACCCGCGCATCAGCGGCGGCACGGCCACCCGGCCGGGTGGGTCGATGTCGTCGAGGCCCCTGCCGTCGATCGTCACCGGCCGGTACGGATGCACCGTGTAGGACGCGGCGTGGCGGCGCCGCACGAAGTCGCGCACGCCGCGGATCTGGCTGCCGGGCGTCTCCTCGTCCGCGCCGCGGACCGGAACCGACACGCAACCGGCGACGTAGTCGTACCCGCAGCGGTCGAGGTAGGCCAGGATTCCTGCCCACATCAGCAGCACGACACCGCCGTTGCGGTGATCCTCGCGCACCACCGCGCGGCCCATCTCGACCAGCGAGGGCCGAAGCTGGTCCAACGCGGAGACATCGAATTCGGTTGCGGTGTAAAGACCTCCGGCGGCGATTGCACCGGGGGGCGGCAGCATCCGGTAGCAGCCGACCAGCTCGCCCGTGTTGTCCTCGCGGACCAGCAGGTGATCGCAATGCTCGTCGAACCGGTCGGCGTCCCGGCCATCGGTAGCGCCGGCAAGGGCGAATCCGGGTTCGGAGGTGAACACATCGTGACGAAGGCGCTGCGCGGCCTCGATGAGCGCAGGATCGGTGGACAGCAGCAGTGTGTAGCGGGGTGTATCAAGCGATTGAGTCGTCGGATCTGCGGCGATGAGTACAGAAGCAGTGCTCATAGCCAGCACGGTCGCCCAGCCGCATCTCGGGACGGCATCCGGAGCGTGACGTGTCCATGAGCGCTAAGTGACTAATTGTGGCTTTCTGACCTCAGCTATCCAGGAAAACCACGTTCGTCTCGACCGGATTGCGCGGTACCGCGAGGCTATTGCCTCCGAAAGCGGGGTCCGGATAGCCGATCGCCAGACCGCAGAGCACGGTCAGTTCGTCGGGAATGTCCAGCTGAGCCCGCAGGATCTCCGGGTAGGCGGCGATCGACACCTGCACACAGGTGCCGAGACCGCGTTCGGTCAAGGCCAGCAGCAGCGTCTGCAGGAACATGCCAACGCCGAGGCTGTCGACCAGTCCCAGATCGCGGTGCATGCACACCACGGCGCCGACAGGCGCGCGGAAGAACTCCCAGTTCCGCAGCTGTGCCAGCCGCCTGGCCTCTGCGTCGTGCCGCGGAATGCCCATCGAGCCGTACACCAGTGCGCCGAGTTCTTGCCGCAGCGGGAGGAACGTCTCGGGCAGACCCGTGGTCACAGGCAACTCAACGGACGCCGCCTCGAGAAGTGCCTCGACCAACCGGTCGCGGCGGGGCCCCGAAGCGACGAACAGCTGCCACGGCTGGACATTGGAGTTCGACGGGGCGCGCATCGCAAGCGACAGCGCCTCGTCGAGCAGTTCACGCGGCACCGGCTTGTCGCGCAGGAACAACCGCGTCGACCGTCGTTCCCGGATGACTCGGCTCAGGTCGCTTTCGCGCTGGGTCACTTTCATCGGATCGGCGGTGTTCATACATCCAGAGTGACGCTCGCGGCCCGTGGTCGAACCCTTGAAAGCCCGTAGTCTGCCCGCGGTCTCCCATGGCGAGCAGACGCGAAAGCCCCCGAAATTCGGGGCGATTCCGGGGGCTTTCGCGTCTTCTCGGCCGAAGAACTCAGCCCTTGCGGGCCTTGACCGCCTCGGTCAATTGCGGGGTCACCTTGAACAGGTCACCGACGATGCCGAGGTCGGCGATCTCGAAGATCGGCGCCTCTTCGTCCTTGTTGACGGCGATGATCGTCTTCGACGTCTGCATGCCGGCGCGGTGCTGGATCGCCCCGGAGATGCCCAGCGCGATGTACAGCTGCGGCGAGACGGTCTTGCCGGTCTGGCCCACCTGGAACTGGCCCGGGTAGTAACCGGAGTCCACCGCCGCGCGCGACGCACCGACAGCGGCGCCCAGCGAATCGGCCAATTCCTCGACCACACTGAAGTTTTCGGCGCTGCCGACGCCACGGCCACCGGAGACGACGACCGTCGCTTCGGTGAGCTCCGGGCGGTCGCCGGCGACTGCCGGCTGGCGGGCAGTGATCTTCGTCGCATTCTCGGCCTGGGCCGGCACCTCGACGTTGACGACCTCGCCGGCGCCGTCGGCGGGCTCGGCCTCGATCGCACCTGGCCGCACGGTGATCACCGCGGTGTCGCCGGTGGCCTGGGCCTCGACGGTGAACGCGCCACCGAAGATGCTGTGAACGCCCACTGGTCCTTCTCGGACCTCGACGACGTCGACCAGCAGGCCGGCGCCGAGCCGCGCGGCCAACCGGCCCGCGATCTCCTTGCCGTCGGCGCTGGCGGCCAGCAGCACGCCCGCAGGGGCGGCCGACTCGGCCAGCGACGCAAGCACATCCACCTGCGGGGTGATCAGGTAGCTCTCCGCCTCGTCGGACTCGGCGACGTAGATCTTCGCGGCGCCGGCCGCCTTCAACCCGTCGATCAGCGGCTCGGCGGTGCCCGGCTTACCCACCACGACGGCGGCGGGCTCGCCCAGCTTGCGGGCGGCGGTGATCAGTTCGGCGCTGATCTTCTTCAGCGCACCTTCGGCGTGCTCGACGAGCACAAGTACTTCAGCCATGTGTCTTCTATGTCTTCCGGTTCTTGGGGGAATGGACTAGATGAGTTTTTGAGCGACGAGGTACTCGGCGATCTTGGTGCCGCCGTCGCCCTCGTCGGTGACCTTCTCGCCCGCGGTCTTGGGCGGCTTCGGGGTGGACGACAGCACCTTGGATCCGGCGTTGGCGACACCGACCTCGTCGGCCTCGACACCGATCTCGGCCAGCGTCAGCGTCGTCACTTCCTTCTTCTTGGCGGCCATGATGCCCTTGAAGGAGGGGAACCGAGGCTCGTTGATCTTCTCGTTTACGCTGACCACCGCCGGCAGCGGCGCCTCGACGGTGAACACACCGTCGTCGGTCTCGCGCTCGCCGGTGACCTTGCCGCCCTCGACCGACACCTTGCGCAGGTGGGTCAGCTGAGGCAGGCCCAGGTACTCGGCGATGACGGCCGGCACCGCGCCGCCGACACCGTCGGTGGCCTCATTGCCGGCGATGACCAGTTCGGTGCCCTCGATGGTGCCCAGCGCACGCGCCAGCGCCCACCCGGTCTGCACGACGTCCGAGCCGTGCATACCGTCGTCGAGCAGGTGCACCGCCTTGTCGGCACCCATGGACAGGGCCTTGCGGATGGCCTCGGTCGCACGCTCGGGACCGGCTGTGAGAACCGTCACAGTGCTCGCGGTGCCGTTGGCGGCTTCCTTCTCCTTGATCAGGAGCGCCTCTTCGACGGCGCGCTCGTTGATCTCGTCGAGCACGGCGTCGGCGGCCTCGCGGTCGAGGGTGAAATCGCCGTCGGTCAGCTTGCGCTCGGACCACGTGTCTGGGACCTGTTTGATCAGGACCACGATGTTCGTCATGACTCTGCTTCGTCCTCCTCGAAGAGGCCGGGCGGCCGGCCTGCAATATCACGTTTCAAGCACTTAGCCCCATGTTACTCGCGGGTAACTTAAGGGGGTTCGCAGGATCACCATAGCTGGTCGAAGTTTGCGTTCTAGCTCCCCGTAGTCGGCGAACCGTTCGCCATTGGGCAGATCCGCGTTAGCCTGCCTTCCAATGAGCGCTTCTGTTACCAACGGTCCGCTTGGGGACGATGCGTTGCCCTTGACGGGCGAACGCACGATTCCCGGGCTAGCGGAGGAGAACTACTGGTTCCGCCGCCATGAAGTGGTCTATGAGCGGCTGGCTGGGCGGTGCGTGGGGCGCGACGTGCTGGAGGCGGGCTGCGGCGAGGGCTACGGCGCCGACTTGATCGCCGACGTGGCGCGTCGCGTGATCGGGCTCGATTACGACGAGTCCGCCGTCGCGCACGTCAAGGCGCGCTATCCGCGCGTGGAGATGCACCACGGCAACCTGGCCTCGCTGCCGCTGCCCGACGGCGCCGTGGATGTCGTGGTGAACTTTCAGGTCATCGAACACCTCTGGGACCAAGGGCAATTCGTCGCCGAATGCCGTCGCGTGCTGCGGCCCAGCGGGGTGCTACTGATGTCGACGCCCAACCGGATCACCTTCTCCCCCGGCCGCGACACCCCGATCAACCCGTTTCACACCCGTGAGCTCAATGCCGTCGAGTTGACCGAACTGCTGAGCAGTGAAGGCTTCAATGTCGAGTCGATGCTGGGCGTATTTCATGGCCGCCGCCTCGCCGAACTGGACGCCAAGCACGGCGGCTCGATCATCGACGCGCAGATCGCCCGCGCAGTCGCCGAGGCACCGTGGCCCGCCGACCTGCTGGCCGATGTCGCCTCGGTGAGCACCGCCGACTTCGATCTCGTCGAGGATCGCGACATCGATGACAGCCTGGATCTGGTTGCGATCGCGGTGCGCCCGTGACTGACAGGGCGCCGGGCCTGTTCACGCTCGTGCTCCACACGCACCTGCCGTGGTTGGCGCATCACGGGCGCTGGCCGGTCGGCGAGGAATGGCTCTACCAGTCGTGGTCGGCTTCGTACCTGCCGCTGATGCGAGTATTGCGGAGACTGTCCTCTGAAGGCCGTCATCACTTGTTGACGCTGGGCATGACACCCGTCGTCACCGCACAGCTCGACGACCCGTACAGCCTGTCGGGCATGCACCACTGGCTGGCCAACTGGCAGCTGCGGGCGCTCGAGGCGACGACGCTGCAAGCCCCAGTTGCGCGAGTTCGGGATTCGTGAGCACGCTGAAGCCGGCCGCGAGCTCGACGACTTCGCGACGCTGTGGCGGCACGGCGGCAGCCCGCTGCTGCGCGAGCTGCTGGACGCCGGCACCATCGAACTGCTCGGCGGCCCGCTGTCGCACCCGTTCCAGCCGCTGCTGAACCCACGATTGCGGGAATTCGCGCTGCGCGAGGGTCTTGCCGACGCTCAGCAGCGCTTCGCGCATACGCCGCGGGGCATCTGGGCGCCCGAGTGCGCATACGCACCCGGCATGGAAATCGATTACGCCGCAGCGGGTGTCGGCCACTTCATGGTCGACGGGCCGTCGCTTCATGGCGACACCGCGCTGGGCCGCCCCGTCGGCGGACTCCGACGTCGTCGCGTTCGGCCGCGACCTTCAGGTCAGCTACCGGGTGTGGTCGCCGAAGTCCGGCTACCCGGGCCACTCCGCCTACCGCGACTTCCACACCTACGACCACGTCACCGGTCTCAAGCCGGCCCGCGTCACCGGCCGCAACGTGTCGTCCGACGACAAGGCGCCGTACGACCCCGAGCGCGCCGACCACGCAGTCGACGGGCATGTCGCCGACTTCGTCGACGTGGTCCGACAGCGGCTCACCGCCGAGAGCGAGCGGATCGGTCGGCCCGCGCACGTCGTCGCGGCATTCGACACCGAGTTGTTCGGCCACTGGTGGTACGAGGGCCCGGTGTGGTTGGAGCGGGTGCTGCGCGCGCTGCCGGCGGCCGGAGTGCGGGTGGGCACGCTGTCCGACGCGATTGCCGACGGCTTCGTCGGCTCACCTGTCGAATTGCCGCCCAGCTCTTGGGGTTCGGGCAAGGACTGGCAGGTGTGGTCCGGTGAGAAGGTGGCCGATCTGGTCCAACTCAACAGCGAGGTGGTCGACACCGCGCTGACGACGGTGGACAAGGCGTTGGAGCAGACGGCTTCGCTGGGCTCGCCCACGCCAAGGGATTTCGTGGCCGACCAGATTCTTCGCGAAACGCTGCTGACGGTATCCAGCGACTGGCCGTTCATGGTGAGCAAGGACTCCGCCGCCGACTATGCGCGCTACCGCGCACACCTGCACGCGCACGCCACCCGTGAGATCGCGGGCACGTTGGCGTCGGGCCGCCGCGAGCACGCACAGCGGTTGGCCGAGGGCTGGAACCGCGCCGACGGACTGTTCGGCGCCCTCGACGCACGCAGGCTACCCAGGTGACTTGCGCCGCCCCTGCCGCGAGCGACCGTGTCTGCACGCCGGCACGCCGTAAAATGGTGACAGTTTGCGGTCGCTCGCGAGTGCTGAAGGTCCCTTGAAAGTTCTGATGGTGTCGTGGGAGTACCCGCCGGTGGTGATCGGCGGGCTGGGACGTCACGTGCATCACTTGGCGACGGCACTCGCCCAGGCTGGACACGAAGTCGTGGTGCTCAGCCGTCGACCCTCAGGTACCGACCCCAGCACGCATCCGTCGACCGACGAAATCGCCGAGGGAGTACGGGTAGTCGCCGCCGCGCAGGACCCGCACGCGTTCGACTTCGGCGCGGACATGATGGCGTGGACACTGGCCATGGGGCATTCGATGGTCCGCGCCGGCCTGTCGTTGAAGTCCAATCGTGCCCGCCCATGGCGTCCGGACGTCGTGCACGCCCACGACTGGCTGGTCGCCCATCCGGCCGTCGCGCTGGCCGAATACTTCGACGTGCCACTGGTTTCCACCATCCACGCGACGGAGGCGGGTCGGCATTCGGGTTGGGTGTCGGGCCCGATCAGCCGACAGGTGCACGCAGTCGAGTCCTGGTTGGTTCGCGAATCCGATTCGCTCATCACATGTTCGGCATCGATGCGTGATGAAATCACGGAACTGTTCGGCCCGGGCCTGGTCGAGATCCGGGTGATCCGCAACGGAATCGACGCCGCACGATGGCCGTTCGCACACCGCAAGCCCCGCAAGGGCCCGGCGCAGCTGTTGTATCTCGGACGACTGGAGTACGAGAAGGGCATTCACGACGCCATCGCGGCGCTGCCACGCATCAGACGCACCCACCCCGGCACCACGCTCACCATCGCCGGCGATGGCACGCAGCAACAGTGGCTCATCGAACAGGCGCGAAAGCACAAGGTGCTCAAGGCCGTAACGTTCGTCGGCCATATGGACCATGAAGCATCGGTCCGGCTACTGCACAGCGCCGACGCCGTCGTGCTGCCAAGTCATTACGAGCCGTTCGGCATCGTCGCGCTGGAGGCCGCCGCCACGGGCACACCGCTGGTCACGTCGAACGTCGGCGGACTCGGCGAGGCGGTGATCAACGGGCAGACCGGCATATCGCACCCGCCGCGCGACGTCACCGCACTCGCGACGGCGGTCCGCACAGTGCTCGACGACCCGGACGCCGCCCAGCAGCGGGCAATCGCCGCCCGCGAACGCCTCACCTCCGACTTCGACTGGCACACGGTCGCCAGCGAGACCGCGCAGGTGTATCTGGCCGCGAAGCGCCGCGAGCGCGAACCGCAATCGCGCCCGGTCATCGTCGAGCGGGCGTTGCCCGACCGCTAGATACTTCGACCGACGTCGAATCATTCCGCACCTACCGTGCGGGGTATGGACACGAAAAGGTTCACCCTCGACACCACGTTGACCCTGATCGCGGCCTATCTCGGTCTCTTCGTCGCCCTCATCGACGCGAACGCGATCAACCTCGCCCTGCCGGCCATCCGCGATGACCTCGGCGGTGGCATCTCGGGAGCTCAGTGGACGATCGACGCGTACAACATCACGTTTGCGGCCATGCTGCTCACCGCGGGTTCACTCGGCGACCGATTCGGCAGGCGAACACTGTTGCGCATCGGACTGCTGACGTTCGTCGTTGCCTCCCTGACGTGCGCGGCCGCCCCGTCACTACCGCTTCTGCTGGCGGCCCGAGCCGTGCAGGGCGTGGGCGCGGCGCTGATGCTGCCGCAGGGCCTGGCCATCACGGCAGCCGCGTTTCCCGATCCGGTCGAACGCGCACGGGCGACCGCGGCGTGGGCCATGGCGGCCGCGATAAGCACTGCGATCGGCCCGATCCTCGGCGGCGTGCTGACCGACACGCTCGGCTGGCGGTACATCTTCTGGCTGAACGCGCCCGTCGGACTCGTTGCATTGCTGATGACACACCGCTATCTGCCTGAATCACGCGATCCCGACGCCGCGAGCATTGACGTTCCAGGCCAGGCCCTCGCCATGCTCGGCCTCGGCGCACTGACCGTCGTCCTGGTCGAGGGCCGCACTATTGCGCCCGCCTGGATCGTCGCGTTGGGCATCGTTGCGGCCGCCAGCATCGCCGCATTCATTTGGAGCCAGCGTCGCGGCGTCCGCCCGATGCTGCCGTTGGACTTGTTCGGCAGCCGCGGACTGGTGGCCGCGTTGCTGGCGACGTTCAGCATGACCTTCGGCATCTACGGCTTACTGCTCGTGAACAGCTTTGCGTTCCAACAACAACGGGGCTCCAGCGCATTGGCGACTGCGGTCTGGTTTCTGCCGATGCCGGTGACGTATCTGGTGCTCATCCCTGTGGTGAACGCACTCGCCAACCGCGCGGGCCCACGGTTGCCGATGACTGCCGGGCTTGGCCTGATGGCCGCGGGCATGACGCTATATGCGGCTGTGGGACCGCAAGCTCACGTGTGGCTGCTGGAGCTGTGCTTCGTGCTGGCCGGCGCGGGCCTGGCGCTCAACACCGCTCCGGCGGTCAGCCTGGCAATGTCGGCTATGCCGCTGCAACGGTCCGGCCTGGCCTCCGGTGTGGTGAATCTGGCCCGGCTGCTGGGTATCACTGTTGGTGTCGCCGTGTTGGGTAGTGCATTGGCGGCCGTCGGAGGCGTCGATGGCGTGCGCACGGCAATGGTACTCGGCGGCACGGTCCAGTTGGTCGGCGCCGCAGTGGCGTTGAGATGGGCGCGGCACGAAGCGCCTTCGACGGTGGAGAAGGAGGTCTGTCATGCGTGACGCCGCCGAACTCTCGACGGGTGATGTCGACATTGCTGCACTGGCATCGTTGCTCGCCGATCCCGCTCGGTGCAAGGTGTTGCTCGCACTCGACGACGGGCGAGCGCTGCCGGCAAGTGTGCTCGCCGACGAGGCGGGCGTCAGCCGGTCGACGGCCAGCAGCCACTTGGCCAAGCTGACCGACGCTGGCCTCCTTGCTGTGGAAACCCATGGCCGCCACCGCTACTACCGACTGGCCGGCCCCGAGGTCGGTGAACTGCTCGAGCAGCTCGGTCGGCTCGCGCCGTCGCGTCCGGTGCGCTCGCTGCGCGAGGGCACCAGGGCGGCCCGGCTGCGGTCGGCCCGCACCTGCTACGACCATGTCGCGGGCAGGCTGGGCGTCCAGATGATGGGCAGTCTGCTCGACCGTGACGTGCTGGTCGGCGGCGACGGCCGCTTCGACCCGGACCGCGACAGCCACGATGCGCTGAGCAGTCCCGGCCACGACATTCGCTACGAGCTGACCGACACCGGACGAGACTTCCTCGACGGCATCGGCGTCGAGTTGCCAACGGGCCGAAGACCGCTCGTGCGCTATTGCGTCGACTGGACCGAACAGCGACACCACCTGTCAGGCGGCCTCGGTCGCGCGCTGTTCGATCGCTTCCTGTCAGCGGGCTGGGTGAAGCGGGTGCCGCGCGGACGCGCGCTCACAGTCACCCATGGCGGACGCACGGCGCTGGCCGACGCGTTCGGCATCGACTGGAATGGCTAGCTCGACACCCGCGTGAGCCCCCGCGAAGCTGGGGACGTGCGCAAAATGCCACACATTCGCGGCGTGTCGGCCGACAGACACGCACGCTCGCGCTTAGCGACTAGCGACTAGCGGGAGGCTTTCTTGCGCTCGATGTCCGCCAACGCCGCGGCCAACTCAGCACGCTGAGCGGCCGAGGTCTCCCACGACAACTTGCGGTTCTTGACCACCTTGGCCGGCGCGCCGACGGCGATCGAAAAGTCGGGGATGTCGCCCTTGACCACCGCGTGCGAACCCAGCACGCAACCGCGGCCGATCGTGGTGTTGCGCAGGATGGTGACCTTGGTCGCGATCCAGGTGTCGGGCCCGATCCGCACCGGCCCCTTGACGATGCCCTGGTCCTTGATCGGCAACTCGATGTTGTCCATCCTGTGGTCGAAGTCGCAGACGTAGACCCAGTCCGCCATCAGCACCGAGTCGCCCAGTTCGATATCGAGGTAGGTGTTGATGACGTTGTCGCGGCCGAGCACCACCTTGTCGCCGAAACGCAGCGAACCCTCGTGGCAGCGGATGGTGTTCTTGTCGCCGATGTGGACCCAGCGTCCGATCTCCATCGTGGACAGCTCCGGGCGTTGCCTGGATCTCCACGCCCTTGCCGAGGAAGACCATGCCGCGGGTGATGATGTGCGGGTTCGTGCAGCTTGAACTTCAGCAGCCGCCAGTACCGGACCAGATACCACGGCGTGTACGCGCGATTGGCCAGCACCCACTTCAGCGACGCCAGCGTCAGGAACTTCGCCTGGCGCGGATCCCGCAGCCGCGAACCCCGCCACCGCTTGTGCAGCGGCGCGCCCCACATCGTCGTCATGCCTCGACTCCCACTCGCCCCATCGAACCGGGTCTCGCTGCGATCCTCACTCGCGATCGTCTTCGGGCCGTCATGGCCGGAAAGCCTACGCGAGCGCCTCAACGTGGATTGGTTACCCTCACGTGGGCTTCATGGACAGGAATAGGAAAGGACCCTGTGTTCCGGCGACTGATCGTGCTGGCATCAACAGCGCTGATCACGGGTGCACTGGCCGGTTGCGGGAACACCGATTCCTGGGTAGAGGCACACGCCGCGTCGGGCTGGCCCGCCCAGTACGGCGACGCCAGCAACAGCAGCTACGAGCCGACCGCCGGGGCCGACACGCTGCGGCTCGAGTGGACGCGATCGGTCAAGGGCGACCTCGCCGCCGCGGTCGCGCTGGGCTCGGGCAGCTACCTGGCCGTCAACGCGCAAACCCGTGGCGGCTGCTCGCTGATGGTGTGGGAGGCCGACAACAACGCCCGCCAGCGCTGGTGCACACGGCTGGTCCAGGGCGGCGGGCCTGTCCAGTCCGTTGTTCGACGGGTTCGACAACCTCTACATCGGCCAGCCCGGCGCGATGCTGTCGTTCCCGCCGACGCAATGGATCCGGTGGCGCAAGCCGGTCATCGGAATGCCCACCACACCAAGGATTCTCGACCCAGGGCAGCTGCTGGTGGTCACGCATCTCGGCCAGGTCCTCGTGTTCGACGCACACAACGGCACGCGTTGTCGGCACGCCGCTGGACCTGGTCCCCGGCGTCGATCCGACCGACTCCCAACGCGGACTAGCCGATTGCCGGCTGGCCCGGCCTCGCTGCCCGGTGGCGGCCGCGCCGGCGTTCGCTGAGCCGACGGGGTTGGTGGTGCTCGGGCTGTGGGAACCGAATGCCGAGGCGCCGGTGCTCGTCGGGCTGCGCTACCGCACCGGCGAGAGTCTCACCCGCGAGTGGACCAGCGACGCCGTCGGCGGCGGGCCGCTGGCCAGCCCGGTGCTGTCCGCAGACGGCTCGACGATCTACGTCAACGGGCGCGATGAACGGCTGTGGGCGCTGAACTCCGCTGACGGCAAACCGAAATGGTCGGTGCCGCTGGAGTATTTGGCCCAGACGCCGCCGTCGGTGTCGCCGGACGGCTTGATCGTCGCAGGCGGCGGTCCCGGACGCGAAGCTCATCGCGGTCAGGGATGCCGGTGACCGCGGCGAGGTGGTGTGGACCCGCGACGACGTCGCGCCGCTGTCCACGTCGAGCCAGGCGGGCAGCGGATGTCGCCTACACCGTCGCGCGCGACGGCGAGACACGGGCAGGCGTTGCTGGTGTTCGACCCGGCCGACGGGCGCACGATCAACAGCTATCCGCTGCCCGAGGCGACAGGCTTTCCGGTCGGAGTGTCGATCGGCAACGGCCGCCGCGTCGTCACCGCCACCAGTGACGGCCAGGTCTACGGCTTCGCGCCGCTAAAGAGCCAGCATCGGCGCCACCGATCGCCCGCGGCACCGTCGCCTCGACCGGGCCCGCGGACTCCGGGAACATCTCGCCCTGGCTGAAGAAGAACATGATCGAGTCGTCGGTCAGCGCGAAGTTCTGGTACTTGGTCGGATCGAGCCCGTCGGTCGGCGAGATCGAGTCGATCATCCCCTGCTGCTTCTGCAGATACCGGTTGACCTCGGGGTAGATCACGTCGAGCGGTTTGGTGCCCGGCTTGAACAACGCGTCGAACGTGATCGGCGCGCCCTTCGCGACGTTCCAGTTGAACGCCTGATAGAACGTCTGCGGGTGTACACCGCCGACGTTCTGCCACATCGTGAACACCACACTGCGCGTCCCACCCGTCGGCGGCCCCGAGCGGTAACCCGCCCCCTTCGCATCGAGCTGATACGGCAGGTTGTACGAACCCGGCATCTCCGCGACGTTGACGAAGCCATCGCGGGCCTGGGTCAGATACGCCGTCAGCGGCGCCTGATCGGGGTAGTCGTTGGGGAAGCTCATGTCGAGGGTGTAGACGGAGTTGGCGGCATGCACGCGGCATACTCCGCCGGGGTCAACTGTGCCGCCCAGATCGGCGCAGGCCGATCTCCGCGGCCGCGACCGGAGCGGCGGAAAGGAAGCCAGCAGCCAACACCATGGCCACGTTCAGGATGCGCATCGTCGGTTGTCCTCCCGGCGAAAAACGGCACCAGCGCCGTTGCAGCCAGGGTACCTGCGGTTTCAACGAGACGGACGACAAATGAATGCCGTTGCCCGGCTTGCCGGCCCGGACCCGATGCGGGCGACGACGACCGAGACCCGTTGCGAGCCGCGCAGCCGCATGCGCGACCGCAACGCGTCCGGGTCGACGTCGACGCCGCGAACCAGGATCTCGACCGCGCCGACGTCGCGGGCCGAAAGCGCCTGGCGCAGTCGCCGTTCGCTGTAGCCGAGCTCATCGAGCACTTCGAAACCGCGAACGCCGTCGGGCAGCCGGTCGCCGGACAGGTAGGCGATGTCCGGGTCGAGCTGCCACAGCCCGTGCCGGGCGGCGTAGTGCCGGACCAGTCCCGCGCGCACCACCGCGCCGTCGGGGTCGACGATCCACCGGCCCGCCGGCGCCACCGGGCAGTCGTCGGGTTCCGCGTCGGTGATCTGCTCGCCCGTGTCCAGCATCGTGGCCCGGCGGGTGACACCGTCGCCGACCAAGCCAGTCGACCACAGACACGCCTCACGCACACTGCCCGCCAGCGAGGTGACCTCGACCTCGCCGTCGAACCCCAGCCGTGACAGCTGGTCGAAATCGATTCCGGGAGCGCACTTTACGACGAGGTCGCGGCCGCGATACACGTCGAACACCGCATCGAGCGCGGGCGTGTAGTCGCGGGGGTCGAAGCGCCGCCGCCCACGGCTGCGGCGCGCCGGGTCGACGAGGACGACGGTGTCGCGGGTGACCGGCCGCAGCGCGTCGGCGCGGCACAGGTCGACATCGGCGACGTTGTGACGGGCCATCGCGAGCCGAACCGGGTCGACGTCGCTGCCGACGACGTAGGCGCTCGAATCCCGCAGCGCCGCAAGCTCGGTGCCGATCGAACATGTCGCGTCGTGCACGATGCGCCCGGCCAGCCGTCGCGCCCGGTGCGCGGCGACCGGTTCGGCGGTGGCCTGCTGCAGCGCCTCGTCGGTGAACAGCCAACCCGACGGGTCCGCGAACTTCGCCGACGCCTTGCGCCGCAGCAGCGTCGTCTCCACCAGCACGGCGGCCCGCTCACCGAAACGTGCTCGCGCCGAGGCGATGTCGGCAACCAGTGTGGCGTCGGTCAGCCGATACCCGGCGACCTCGCGCAGCGCCCGCTCTCCCGCGTCGCTAAGCAGATAGGCGACGTCGTCGAGACCGAAATCTACGACGGCTTAACCCCGGTGACCATCACGTTGTAGAACCAGCCCTTCGGCACGACACGGCGCCAGAGGTTGTCGTCGACCCAGCTCAGCGTGATCCAGCTGCCGAACGCGAACTTGGCCCATCCCCAGCCGAGCCGGCCCGGCGGCACCGTCGCTTCGAAGGTGCGCAGCGGCCAGCCCAGCATCGCCGCAGTGAACTCCGTTGTGGTGCTGGTTACGTCGACGGCGCCCGCGTTGACCGCCATCCGTTCCAGGTCGCCCGGATCGAACGTGTGCAGGTCGACGACCCACTCCAGCGCAGCGGCCCGAGAATTCTCGTCGAGTTCCTCCTGCGACCGCCGCCAGCTCTGCAGCCCGGGCAGCTTCACCGCGCGGATGGTCACATTCCAGGTCAGGTCCGCCAGCGTGCGCGCGTAGGTGTTGCCGACCGTGGTCGGCTCGCCGGCGAACACGAACCGGCCGCCGGGCTTGAGCACCCGGACCACCTCGCGCAGTGACAGCTCGACGTCGGGGATGTGGTGCAGCACGGCGTGCCCGACGACGAGGTCGAAGGTGTCGTCGTCGTACGGGATGCCCTCGGCGTCGGCGACCCGGCCGTCGATGTCGAGGCCGAGGTTCTCGCCGTTGCGGGTGGCCACCTTGACCATGCCCGGCGACAGATCGGTCACCGAGCCGCGCCGCGCGACCCCGGCCTGGATCAGGTTGAGCAGGAAGAAGCCGCTGCCGCAGCCCAGCTCCAGCGCCCGGTCGTAGGGCAGGTCGCGCAGCTCGTCGGCCGGCACGGTCGCGTCGAAGAGGTCGCGGGCGTAGTCGACGCAGCGCTTGTCGTAGGAGATCGACCACTTGTCGTCGTAGCTCTCGGCCTCCCAGTCGTGGTACAGCACCTGGGCGAGCTTGGAGTCGTGGCGGGCCGCCTCTACCTGCTCCGCCGTGGCATGCGGGTTGCGGGGCACGGGATCGAGTGCTCGTCATAACAGGGCAGCCTAAACGTCGAAGGCGGCCTTGGCGGCAGCCAGTACCTGCGGTGGATAGTCTCCGAAACGCTTGGCCCAGGCCACGCGCGGCGTCATACACGCGCGTCCGGCGCCACCATCTCGTCGATCAGGCCCAGCGCCAGCGCCTCCTTGGCGTCGATGAACCGCCCGCTGAACACCAGGTCCTTGGCCTTGCTCTCGCCGGCCGCACGCGCGAGCCGCGGCGTGCCGCCCTGTGGCACCCAGCCCGGCCAGGATCTCCGTCGCGCCGAACTTCACGTTGTCGCCGGCCACCCGCCAGTCCGCGGCCAGCGCCAGGGTCAGCCCGCCGCCCAGCGCGTAGCCGGTGATGGCGGCGACGGTCGGCTTCGGGATGGCGGCCAACGCGTCGACGGCCTCCCGGCACACGCGTGCGGCGACCTCGGCTTCGTCGGCGTTCAGCGTGCGCAGCTCGGGCATGTCGTCGCCTGCGGAGAAGATCTCGTGGCCGCCGAAGACGATCACCGCGCGAGATGTCGTCGCGGCGACCGAGATCGGCTGCGGCGGAGACGATCTCGCGGTACACCTGGCGCGTCATCGCATTGGTGGGCGGTCGCGACAGCAGCAGCGTGGCGATGCCGGGCTGCTCATCGCTGGTGTGGACGGAGACGAACTCGTTCATGCAATCGGCGTGTCGGAGCTGTAGCCGTCGCGGCGCGCGGCGGTTGCGGGCGGCGTTGTACCGGTCGCTGTCGAAGAACTCGATCTCCCAGTTGCCGTTGCCTTCTCGGCGGCGAGATGCGGCTCGACCGGCACGATCTGGCGTTCCACGGCCAGCACTTCGGCGACGGTGCGGCCGGCCAGCGAGTCCAGCTGCGTCCACGTCGGCGGCAACAGGAACGTGCGCGCCTCGGCGAAGTCGTCGAGCGCCTGCCTCGCGGCGTGATCCAGTCGGCGCGGTCGGTTTCGGTGTTGTCGCCGTCGGCGCGCTGGCCCTCCGGCAACGCCCCGACAAAGAAGTAGGTGTCGTAGCGGCGGGTGCGCTCCTCCTTCGGCGTCACCCAATTCGCCCACGGCCGAAGCAGATCCGCGCGCAACACCAGGTTCTCGCGGCGCAGGAACTCGCCGAACGACAGCGAGTCCGTTGCGCCAGCGCGGCGCGCGATTCGCGGTAGATCGACGCGTCGCCGACGATGCCGTCCGGGTCGTCGGCCGGCCCGGCGAACAGCACGCCGGACTCCTCGAAGGTCTCGCGGGCCGCGGCGCACACCAGCGCCTCGGCCAGATCCGGTTCGACGCCGAACCGCTCGGCCCACCAGCCGGGCTCGGGGCCGAACCACGCGACGTCGGCGTTGCGGTCGCGGTCGTCGACGCCGCCGCCGGGGAACACCATCACCCCGGCGACGAAGTCCATCGCGGAGTGCCGCCGCATCAGGAACACCTTGATGCCGCGTCGGCGGTGTCGCGGATCAGCATCACCGTCGCGGCCGGCCGCGGCACCAGCGGATCTTCGGTCATCATGCTCGCCTCCTGTGCGCCGCCCGGCTGCGGGTGCGACGGGCGAAGTAGCGCCCGTCGACGACCTCGAGGGCGATCGACTGGCCGAACGCCTTGGACAGGTTCTCGGAGGTCAGCACGTCCGGCAGCAGCCCGGAGTCGACGACCTTGCCCTCCGACAGGATCAGGCAGTGGCGAGAACCCCTGCGGGATCTCCTCGACGTGGTGGGTGACCAGCACCAGCGCCGGAGAGTCCGGGTCGGCGGCCAGATCCTCCAGCCGGGCCACCAGCTCCTCGCGCCCGCCGAGGTCCAGCCCGGCGGCGGGTTCGTCGAGCAGCAGCAGCTCGGGGTCGGTCATCATCGACCGGGCGATCAGCACCCGCTTGCGCTCGCCCTCGGACAAGCGTGCCGTAGGTGCGCTCGGCGAGGTGCTCGGCGCCGACGCTTTCCAGCATGTCGATGGCCTGCTCGTAGTCGACGTCGTCATATTGTCTCCCGCCACCGGCCCATCACCGCGTAGCCGGCGGAGACGACGAGGTCGCGCACCACCTCGCCCTCGGGCACCCGCTGCGACAGCGCCGAGCTGCTCAGCCCGACACGCGAGCGCAGTTCGGACATGTCGACGCGGCCGAGCCGCTCGCCGAGCACGAACGCCGTGCCCGACGACGGGTGCTCCAGGGCGGCGGCGATGCGCAGCAGCGACGTCTTGCCTGCGCCGTTCGGCCCGATGACCACCCAGCGTTCGTCGAGTTCGACCGACCAGGTGACGGGCCCGACCAGACGTCTGGCCGCCGCGCCGCAGTGTGACCCTCGCGAAGTCGATCAGCAGGTCGGGGTCGGCTGCATCTGCTTCGGCGACGGGCACCCGCCCATCGTAGTCAGGCGTGTCTCGAGCCGCGCTCAGCCCTCGCTAACGCGAGGCTCCATCCCGCGGCGCCGTTGACGATCACGCGGTCGGCCCTGCCGACCGTGCCCGCCACCAGTTCGGCGTTGCGCTGGTCGGTGGTCGCGACCCAGGCCCGTGCCTCGTCCGGCGTCTTGCCGAACTCGATGTGGCGCGCGACGAGACGCTCGATCCGCTGGTCTCGTCGCTCGCGACGAACCACACGGCGTCCATGGCGCGGCGCGCCCGCGCCCAGTGCGGATCGTCGAGCAGCAGATAGTTGCCCTCGGTGACGACGAGGCGCGCCGACGGCAGCACGACCAGCGCCGCGGCGAGCGGCTGTTCCAGCGTGCGGTCGAAGCCCGGGCACGTACACCGGGTCGTCGACCTCCCGCTTCACCCGCTCGAGCAGATGCGCGTAACCGGCCGCGTCGAAGGTGTCCGGCGCGCCCTTGCGGCCGCGTGCGCCGATCCGGTCGAGCTGGGCGTCGGCCAGGTGGAAGCCGTCCATCGGAATGTGCGCGACCCAGTCGTCGCCCTTGGCCGCGCCGATGCGCGACCAGCAGGTCGACCAGCGTCGACTTCCCCGCGCCCGGGCTGCCCGTGATGCCGAGGATTGCGCGCGACGAATCACCGACCAGCGCGATCGCTCGCGGGCCAGCAGATCCGGCCGTGGCCATCTGCGTGAGTCTCGGTCACGCCCAAGCTCGCGATTTCGGCGTGCTCGGTCGCGCCTAGCGCTACTTTTCACGCCCAAATCGCTGGCTTCGGCGACGGACGCCCAGCCGCTGACCGCGAGCACCCGCTTGGGCGTGATGCGCAGGAACAGTTGCACCAGCGGGCCGATGCCGAACGCGTACAGCACGGTGCCGACGCCGACCGTCCCGCCGAGAAGCCAGCCGACGGCCAGCACCGTGGCTTCGATCGACGTGCGGACCAGCCGCACCGACAGGCCGGTGCGCACCACGAGTCCGGTCATCAGGCCGTCGCGCGGGCCGGGGCCCAGCGCGGCGCCGATGTAGAGGACCGTGCTGAACGCGTTGAGCACCACCGCGCCCACCATCATCGCGATGCGCACCGGCAGCGAGGTCGGCGTCGGCAGCAGCCACAGCCCGGCGTCGACGGTGACCGCGATGACGATGACGTTGGCGATCGTGCCGATGCCCGGCCGGTTCCGCAGCGGAATCCAGGCCAGCAGCACCGCGACACCGACCACCGCGGACGCGATGCCGATGGTCATGCCGGTGTGCACGGGTCAGGCCCTGATGGAAGACGTCCCACGGGTCCAGGCCCAGCCCGGCGCGCACCATCACCGCCATCGAGAAGCCGTAGCCGCTCAGGCCGACCAGCAGCGCCGTCGCCGCGCAGCTGTGGCGCTACGCATGGTGTGGGAAGCGAATCCGGATCAGCTCCAGTTCGCGGCGCACGCGCTCGGCGTCACGGTCGACGAATTCGGCGGGGATGCGTCTCCGCCGGCTTGAAGAACCGGGCCCAGTGGCCGGGCCAGTCGAGATGTCCAGTTCGTGCTCATGACTCGATATTCCGGACCAACTGGCTTGCCTTTCAATAGCCAGTTGGCGCATACTGGCCTCAAATGACGATCGAAATGGCCGCCAGAGCGCTCGATGTGGACCTTTTGGCCCGCGAGCTCGGCAACTGGCGCACGTCCAGTCGCAGCGGACCGGCGTACCAGGGCCTGGCCGACGGCATCCGGATGCTGATCATCGACGGGCGGCTGCCCGTCGGCGCCCGGCTGCCCAGCGAGCGGGCGCTCGCCGACGCGCTGCGGGTGTCGCGCACGACGGTCACCGCCGCCTACACGCAGCTGCGCGACGACGGCTACCTCAACGCCCGCCGCGGCGCGCGCAGCACCACCGCGCTGCCCGTCGCGCCCGGCGTCGCTCCCGCCGCGATCCCGGCCGCGGGTCAACCTGGCCCACGCTGCGCTGTCCGCGCCGGCCGCGGTGCGGGATGCGTTCATCGAGGCGACCCACGACATGACGCCGTACCTGCACGACATCGGCATCGACCTCACCGGCGTCGCGCCGCTGCGTGACGCCATCGCCGAAAGATATTGCGCGCGAGGGCTTCCCACCGAACCCGGACGAAGTCATGGTCACCACCGGCGCGCTGCACGCCATCGGCTTGATCCTGGCCGCATACACCCAACCCGGCGACCGGGTGCTGGTCGAGCAACCCACCTACCACGGCGCGCTATCGGCCATCACCGCCGCGGGCGCGCGACCGGTGCCGGTCGCCATGACCCACGACGGCTGGGAACTCGACGCCGTGCACGCCGCGATCCGGCAACTGGCACCGAGCCTGGCCTACCTGATCCCCGACAACCAGAACCCCACCGGGCTGACCATGCCGAGCCGCGGACCGAAAACGGCTGGCGCACATCATCTCTGACACGCGCACCCGCACCATCATCGACGAGACGATGACCGATGTGTGGCTGGACGAGCCGGTGCCCGCGCCGATGGCGGCCGCCATGACGACGCGCCGGGACCTCGTGATGACAATCGGCTCGATGTCCAAGTCGTTCTGGGGTGGCCTGCGGATCGGCTGGATCCGCGCGGAGCGCAGCACGCTGGCGACCATCGCGGCGGTGCGCCCGTCGATCGACATGGGCACGCCGATCCTCGAACAGCTCGCCGCGGCAAGGCTTCTCGACCAGGCCGACGAGGTGCTGCCCGAGCGGCGCGAGATCCTGCGCACGCCGTCGCGCTCTGCTGACATCGCTGCTGCGCCAGCACCTTCCGGACTGCGAGCCCGGCACAGGAGGCGGCGGGATGGCGCTGTGGGTCCGGCTGCCCGCGCCGATGAGTTCGGCGCTGTCGGCGGCGGCGTCGCGCATGGGCCTGGACATGCCGCCCGGCCCGCGTTTCGGCGTCGACGGCACGCTGGAGCGGTTCGTCCGGATTCCCTACACGCTGCCCGAGGACCAGCTGGCCGAGGCGATCGAATTGCTTGCCCGCGCCTGGCGGACGGTCACCGGCGCGACGGCACCCGAACCACACGCGATGGTCGTCTAGCGCGTGACCAAGTCAGCAGCGTCACCCTGAGTCCGGTCTGCGGCACTGTCGTCGTCGCGGCAGGCCTGCGGATGAGGGCTGCTGGGCGTGGCCGCGTTCTCAGTTCACCGTCATCTTCACCCGCGTCGCCGTCGGCGGTCCTGTCCCCGCTGTTCGTCGGCTCGCGCGTCGCCCGCGAGTCGTCTGCCGTCATCTGCACTGGCCGCCGAGCGGCTCGCGCTCACCAGCACGAAGCTGCCCACCGGGATCCAATGTGAGCACCGGCTGGCCGTCGTCGCGGGCGGTGTGGTGCTCGGCTTCCCGCTGCTGACCTCGTACGCGCTGACCACCGCCGCCCGCAAGCCACGGCGCGGTGGTGATCGCACTGCTGCCTGCGGCGACTGCCGTCGATGGCGGCGATCCGCGGGAAAGAGCGTCCTGCCGTTGTCGTTTTGGACGATCGGTCGGCGGTCGGGGCCGTCGCGGCGTTGGTGTTGCGCATGGTGCACGCCGGCGGTGATCGGTCGGCTGCACTGGTCCGATCTGCTGCTGTTCGGTGCGGTCGTCGCCGCGGCGATCGGCTATGCCGAAGGCGGGATGCTCTTCGCGCGACTCGGGTCCTGGCAGACGGTGTCCTGGGCGCTCGTACTCGCCGCGCCGGTGATGACCTCGCTGACGGCCGTCTCGATGGTCCAGCAGCCGCCGTCGGCGACACGCCGTCCAGTGGGCCGCGCTCGGCGTACCTCGCGGCAGTGAGCATGTTCCTCGGCTTCTTCGCGTGGTACCGCGGTCTGGCCATCGGCCCGTGGCGCAGGTCGAGTCGAGGTGCAGCTGGTTCAGCCTCGTGCTCGCGCATCATCTGGGTCGAACTGGTGCTCGGCCGAGCAGCTGACCTGGTCGACAATCCTCGGCGGCAGCGCCGTCATCGCTCTGCGCCGGCATGGCCGTGCGAATCCGCTCTTGATGATTGGCGAAGCTCGAATGGTGCAGACAGCAGAGTTGCCATGGGCGGAGTCTCTCTCGGATACTGTATGCAATTCAGCTGCTAGCGCTATGCGCAGCTTCGGCCGAGCGGCGGTATCTACTCGTCGGGGATCTCGACGCGGCGCACGACGCCGTCCACGCGCGTCGGCGGCCTCGATCTCGCCGCGGGTGATGCCGAGGATGAACAGCACGGTGTCCAGATACGGATGGTTCAGCGACGCGTCGGCGACCTCCCGCAGCGCGGGCTTGGCGTTGAACGCCACCCCCAGTCCGGCGGCGGCGAGCATGTCCATGTCGTTGGCGCCGTCGCCGACGGCCACCGTCTGCTCCATCGGCACGCCGGCCTGCTGCGCAAAGTCCCTCAGCGCCTTGGCTTTTCCGGGCCGGTCGATGACCGGGCCGATCACGCGGCCGGTCAGCTTTCCGTCGACGATCTCGAGTTCGTTGGCCGCGACGAAGTCCATCTTCAGCTCGTGCGCGAGCGGATCGATGACCTGGCGGAAGCCGCCGGACACGATGCCGCAGTGATATCCCAAGCGCCGCAACGTGCGCAGCGTGGTGCGCGCGCCGGGCGTCAGCTCGATCTGTTCGCCGACCTCCTCGAGCACTTCGGCGGGCAGACCGGCCAGCGTCGCCACCCGGCGGTGCAGTGACTCGGCGAAGTCCAGTTCGCCCCGCATCGCGGCCTCGGTGATCTCGGCGACCGCGGCCTGCGCGCCGACCCGGTCGGCCAGCATCTCGATGACCTCGCCCTGGATCAGCGTCGAGTCGACGTCAAAGACGATGAGCCGCTTGGCCCGTCGCGACAGGCTGTAGTCCTCGAGCGCGATGTCGACGCCCTCGTCGACCGCCACCCGCGCCATCGCGGCCTGCAGCTGTCCGTACACCGCGCCGGGCGGCACCGACACCCGCAGCTCCAAACCCGTTACGGGATAGTCGGAGACGCCGCGGATGAAGTCGATGTTGACGCCGAGCGCGGCCAGCTTCGCGGGCCACCACGCCGAACGACTCGGCGGTGATGGGGCGGCCCAGCACGACGATGGTGTGGGTCGACGGCTCCCGCATCACCGGCAGGTCGTCGCTGCGCTCGATCGTGACGTCGAGGCCGACGCCGTGGATGGCGGCCTCGCACCTCGTCGCGCAACTCGGCGCCCGCCGGCCACCTCCGGTGCGCCGGCGACGAGCACACCCAGCGTCAGCCGGCCGCGGATGACGACCTGTTCGACGTTGAGCAGCTCAACCTTGTGCCGGGACAGCACCTCGAACAGCGCCGACGTCACGCCTGGTTGATCGTGTCCGGTGACGGTGATCAGCACCGACACCTTGGGCGTGCTCACCCCCGGCTGCCGCCTGCGTCGACGGACCATCAGCTGGATTGGTCCACCGGTCTCGGGCTCCGCCCGGGATGGTGGTCGCGGCCGACGTGGGCCTCGGCGCGCATCCGATCCACCATGTGCGGATAGTGCAGCTCGAATGCCGGCCGCTCCGAACGGATTCGGGGCAGCTCGGTGAAGTTGTGCCGCGGCGGCGGGCAACTGGTCGCCCACTCCAGCGAGTTGCCGTAGCCCCACGGGTCGTCGACCGTCACCGGCTCGCCGTAGCGCCAGCTCTTGAACACGTTCCACGTGAACGGAAGCGTCGACACGCCGAGGATGAACGCGCCGATCGTCGAGACGACGTTCAGCGTGGTGAACCCGTCGGTGGGCAGGTAGTCGGCGTAGCGGCGCGGCATGCCCTCGTCGCCCAGCCAGTGCTGCACCAGGAACGTGGTGTGGAAGCCGATGAACGTCAGCCAGAAGTGCAGCTTGCCCAGCCGCTCGTCGAGCAGCCGGCCCGTCATCTTCGGGAACCAGAAGTAGATGCCCGCGTAGGTGGCGAACACGATGGTGCCGAACAGCACGTAGTGGAAGTGCGCGACAACGAAATACGAGTCGGTGACGTGGAAGTCGATCGGCGGGCTGGCCAGCAGCACGCCCGACAGGCCACCGAGCAGGAAGGTGACCAGGAAGCCCACCGAGAACAGCATCGGTGTCTCGAACGTCAACTGGCCCTTCCACATCGTGCCGATCCAGTTGAAGAACTTGATGCCGGTCGGCACCGCGATCAGGAACGTCATGAAGCTGAAGAACGGCAGCAGCACCGCACCGGTCGCGTACATGTGGTGCGCCCACACCGCGACCGACAGCGCGGCGATCGACAGCGTCGCGTAGATCAGCGTGGTGTAGCCGAAGATCGGCTTGCGGGAGAACACCGGGAAGATCTCGGTGACGATGCCGAAGAACGGCAGCGCGATGATGTACACCTCGGGGTGGCCGAAGAACCAGAACAGGTGCTGCCACAACAGCACACCGCCGTTGGCCGGGTCGTAGATGTGCGCGCCGAGGTGGCGGTCGGCGGCCAGGCCGAACAGCGCGGCGGTCAGCAGCGGGAAGGCCAGCAGCACCAGGATCGACGTCACCAGGATGTTCCAGGTGAAGATCGGCATCCGGAACATCGTCATGCCGGGAGCGCGCATGCAGACCACGGTGGTGATCATGTTGACGCCGCCGAGGATGGTGCCAAGACCGCCGACGGCCAGGCCCATGATCCACAGGTCACCGCCGGCGCCCGGCGAGTGGATCGCGTCGGTCAGCGGGCTGTAGGCGGTCCAGCCGAAGTCGGCGGCGCCGCCCGGGGTGATGAAGCCGGCGATCGCGATCGTCGCGCCGAACAGGAACAGCCAGAACGAGAACGCGTTCAGCCGCGGGAACGCCACGTCGGGGGCGCCGATCTGCAGCGGCAGCACCAGGTTGGCGAACCCGAACACGATCGGGGTCGCGTAGAACAGCAGCATCACCGTGCCGTGCATGGTGAACAGCTGGTTGAACTGCTCGTTGGACAGGAACTGCAGCCCGGGCAGCGCGAGCTCGGTGCGCATGAACAGCGCCATCAGCCCGCCGATGAAGAAGAAGATGAAGCAGGCGACGCAGTACATGATGCCGATCAGCTTGTGATCGGTGGTGGTCACCAGCTTGTAGACCAGGTTGCCCTTGGGACCGAGCCGGGCCGGGAACGGACGGCGAGCCTCGAGTTCTCCGATTGGGGGCGCTTCGGCTACCAACAGGTCCTCCAAACATTCAGTCGGCACAATCCCGCAGTCTTCGCGTACGAATCCTATCTCCCGGCGGCGCCCGAGTCAGCGTGGGTCCTACAAACTGTCGTAATCGCACAGCGACATCGGAGGTTGGCCGCCTGACCAGCTGCCGAACAGCCCGGATGTTACCGTCGGCGACGTGCTGATCAGCGGACCGCGCGTGGGCCTCGTGGCCGCGGCGACCGCCATCGTCACCGCGGTTTCGGTGACGCGTCATCAGCGGCTGCGGATCGCCGGGCGGAAGCCCGCCGCCACCGGCGCCAGCAGTCGGTCATCACCAGCACCACCAAGATCGCCAGCGCCGGCGTGCTCGGCAACCAGCGCAGGCCCGACGAATCGTGCGCACCCGAGCCGGCCGCGCGTCGACCCGGGCCCGCCGGACCGCGAAGTCCGCCACGCGGCGGGCACCACGCACCGTGCGCGCCGACCCGCAGCGCATCGTGGTGCTGTCCGGCGACCAGCTCGACGCGCTGTGCGCGCTGGGCCTGCAGTCGCGCATCGTCGCGGCCGCGCTGCCCGACGGCTCGGACCAGCCAGCCGTCGTATCTGGGCACCGTCGTGCACGACGTGCCCGGCGTCGGCACCCGCAGCGCACCCGATCTGGCAGGCGATCAAGGCCGCCGACCCCGACCTGATCCTGGGCTCGCAGGCGCTGACGCCGGACGCCTTCCCGCAGCTGACCGCGATCGCCCCGACGGTGTTCACCGGTCCGCCCGGCGCGGCGTGGCAGGACAACCTGCGCACGGTCGGCGCGGCGACCGGACGGCTCGACGCCGCCAACGGCCTGATCGACGGCTTCGAGCAGGCCGCCGACAAGACCGGCGCCGACAACGACGCCACCCACTTCCAGGCGTCGGTCGTGCAGCTCACCGACACCACGATGCGGGTGTACGGAGCCGACAACTTCCCCGGCAGCGTGCTGGCCGCCGTCGGCGTGGATCGCCCTGCGGCACAACGGTTTACCGACAAGCCGTACGTCGAGATCGGGATCACCGACACCGACATGGAGAACTCGCCCGACTTCTCGCATCGCCGACGGCGACATCGTCTACATCTCGTTCGCCTCGCCCGCGGCCAAGGACCGCGCGCCGGCTGTCCTCGGCAGCGACGCGTGGAAGAAGTTGTCGGCCAACCGCGACAACCGGGTGTTCGCGGTCAACAACGAGGTGTGGCAGACCGGTGAGGGCATCGTCGCCGCGCGCGGCATGCTGGCCGACCTGAGGTGGGTCAACGCCCCGATCAACTAACGTCGTCGGCGTGTTCCATGTGCTGAAGTCGACGTACCTGCAACCGCCCGACGTCGTCGAGCAGACCCGTCCCGCCCATCTGGAATTGCTCAAGGCCGAGGTCGCCGCCGGCCGGCATCTGCTGGCCGGCCGCCAGGAAGACGAGTCCGGCGCCATGCTGATCACCGGCGACATCAGCGCCGAGGACGCGCAGGACATCGTCGACCGCGACCCGTACACCCCGGCCGGGGTGGCCCGCTACGACGCGGTCTCGTTCAACGGCGCATTCCGGGCCCCAGGCCTTTAGGCTGCAATTCACAGCAGAATCGGGAATGAAGCCGGCGTGTCGGCCGTTAGTGCCCCGGTGGGCCGCACCGATGCGGCAAATCCAATTAGCTTGCTAAGTTCTTGGCGCATGCAACGCAAGACGACAAAGAGGACTGATATGACGACGACTGTTTCCGCCTATGCCGCGACCTCGGCCACCGAGCCGCTGGCCAAGACCACCATCGAGCGCCGCGACCGTCGGACCGCACGACGTGGCCTTCGACATCCACTTCGCGGGCATCTGCCACTCCGACATCCACACCGTCAAGCGCCGAGTGGGGCCAGGCCAACTACCCGTTCGTACCGGGCCACGAGATCGCGGGCGTCGTCACCGCGGTCGGCTCCGAGGTGACCGAAGTACAAGGTCGGCGATCGCGTCGGCGTCGGCTGTTTCGTCGACTCCTGCCGGGAATGCGAGCAGCTGCCTGGCCGGTCTCGAGCAGTACTGCACAGCGCGGGCATGACCGGCACCTACAACGCCGTCGGCAGCGACGGCGAGCCCACCCAGGGCGGCTACAGCGGCGCGATCGTCGTCGACGAGAACTACGTGCTGCGCATCCCCGACGCGATACCGCTCGACGCCGCCGCGCCGCTGCTGTGCGCGGGCATCACGCTGTATTCGCCACTGCGCCACTGGAATGCCGGCCCGGGCAAGCGGGTCGCCGTCATCGGCCTTGGCGGGCTCGGGCCACATGGGCGTCAAGCTCGCCAAGGCGATGGGCGCCAAGGTCACGGTGCTGAGCCAGTCGCTGAAGAAGATGGAAGACGGCCTGCGCCTGGGCGCCAGCCGAGTACTACGCGACCTCGCGACCCCGACACGTTCACCAAGCTGGCCGGCATCGTTCGACCTGATCCTGAACACCGTGTCGGCCAACCTCGACCTGGGCGCCTACCTGAGCCTGCTCGACGTCGACGGCACGCTGGTCGAGCTCGGCATGCCCGAGCATCCGATGGAGCGTGCCGGCGTTCCCGCTGGTCTCCATGCGTCGCAGCCTGTCGGGTTCGATGATCGGCGGCATCCCCGAAACCCAGGAGATGCTGGACTTCTGCGCCGAGCACGACGTGACGCCCGAAATCGAGGTCATCGAACCGGATTACATCAACGAGGCCTACGAGCGCGTGCTCGCCAGCGATGTGCGCTACCGGTTCGTCATCGACACCGCGTCACTGCGAAGAGCTAGACGGCAGCGCGTCGCCGACGCCGGCCAGCGGCCACCCGGCCGCGGCCAGCTTGGCGGCGACCCGCTGGACGTTCTCCGGACCGGCGTCGTGATGTGAGACGTCCTTGATGAACGCGGCGATCTCGTCCTCGCCGATCTCGCCGTCGGCGAGGGCGGTCGAGCCGTCGGCGGTGATGTTGCGCACCACCTCTTTGATCTGGTCTTCGGTCAGCGGGGTGGCGCGCAGCAGCGCCAGCAGCGGAACGCGGTCGGGGCCGGGAACGCCTTCCGGGTAGCCGGCTCGCAGCCAGTCCAGGATCGAGCTCAGAAGCGACGTGGTGGTCACGCCGTCAGTGTCGTTGCTGCGCAGTGCGTTCGCCAGCGCCGGGTTGCACAGTTCGTCGGTCATTCACCGCCCGTTCACCGCCGACGCCGAGTCGCCGGCTTGTGTTAACAGCCATGTGTCCTCCGGTTGTCGAGTTGACCTAAGGGTGCGAGGCTCTGTGCGGACTGCGGCGTCGCAGGCCGTTCATGCACTCTGATCCGAAGCAGGAGGCCCGCGGTGACCACTGAATCCGCAGCCGTCGAGCCCGCCGCCGCACCGGCCGGGCTGAAGAAGGGCGCCATCGGCATCGTCGCGGTCATCTTCATGGCCGTCGCCAACGCGGCGCCGATCACGGCGATGACCGGCAACGTGCCGATCGCGGTCGGATTCGGCAACGGGCTCGGCGCGCCGGCCGGCTTCCTGTTCGCGACGATCGTGCTGACCATGTTCGCTCTCGGCTACGTCGCGATGGCCAAGCACATCACCACCACCGGCGCGTTCTACGGCTTCATCTCCCATGGGCTGGGCCAGATCTGGGGCATGGCCAGCGGCCTGCTGGCCACGTTCGCCTACGTCGTCTTCGAGGGCTCGCTGATCGGCGGGTTCGCCTACTTCGCCAACGACGCGGTGAACACCATCGCTCGACGTCAACGTGCCGTGGCTGGTGTTCGCGTATCGCAGCGATCGTCGTCATCGCCGCTGTTCGGCCATTTCCACATCAGCCTGGCCGCGGCCATCCTCGGCGTGACCCTGGTGTCCGAAGTGGTCGTCCTGCTCGCGCTGGCGTTCTCGGTGATCTTCAAGGGCGGCGGCCCGGACGGCTTCATGCTGAACCAGACGGTGCTCGCTGCAACGCGCGTTCGAGAGCCTGCCCGAAGGCGCGTTCGGCACCGCCGCGGCGGCGGGGTCGATGGCGCTCGGGCTGTTCTTCGCGTTCTGGTCGTGGGTGGGCTTCGAGACCACGGCCGTCTACGGCGAGGAGTCGCGCAACCCGAAGAAGATCATCCCGCGGGCGACGCTGATCGCGGTGATCGGCCTGGGCGTGTTCTACACCTTCATCTCGGCGATGGTGCTGGCCGGCAACGGCGCCAAGGCATCCGTCGAAACCTCGACCAGCGCAGCGCCTCTGGACCTCTTCTTCGGTCTGGTGAACGCCAACCTCGGCGGCGTTCTCCTCGACGTCTACAAGGTCCTGCTCGTCATCGGATCGTTCGCGTGTGCGCTGGCCTTCCACAACGCCGCATCGCGTTACCTCTACGCGCTGGGCCGCGAAATCCCGTCGGAGAAAGTGCGTTCCACCGTCGGGGCGCACGCATCTCAAGCACGGCTCGCCGCACATCGCGTCGGCGATCCAGAGCACGGTCACGCTGGTGCTGGTGCTGCTGTTCGCCGGGTTCACGGCGGTGCAGGTGCCCGACGCCGACGGCGTTCCGGTCGACACCCCGTCGCTGGTGCCCTACACCAACGTCTACGGCCTGCTGGCGCTGGTCGGCACCGCGGCGATCCTGCTGGTGCAGGCCATCTGCTCGGCGGCGGTGATCTCGTACTTCTGGGTGCGAAAGACCCACCGCGGCAACGTGATCACCACGCTGATCGCCCCCCTGGTCGGTGGTGTGGCGATGCTGTGGGTGGTGTGGACGCTGTGGGACAACCGCGCGTTCGCCGCCGGCTATGCCGCCAACTCGCTGGTGTTCAAATCATTCCCGTACGTCATTGTGGCGGTGTTCGTCATCGGCTTGGCCTATGCGGTGTGGATGCGCGTCGCCAAGCCGGAGGCGTATGCCGAGATCGGCCGCACCGTGATGGAGGACACGCACGAACGGAGCGGAGCCCGTGTAGCGCGACTGAGCCCGTGCATGGGCCGCGATTTGTGAGTGGGCCTGGAATTTGGGTCAATTCCTTGAGCTGGATCGTGCCCCGGCCGGTTGGTGAGGTCACCTCTAGGGCTAATGGGATGTCGTGCCGGGTCGAGCACTGGTCCATTGGGTCGCCGCTGGGTGTCCTCCAGGCTCGCGGGATGTAGTTCGACGAAGGAGGAGGTCAGGGAGTTGATTTTCGTCGGCGATGACTGGTCCGAAGATCATCACGACATCTATGTGATGAATGAGGCTGGAAAGCGGCTGGGGTCGCGGCGGCTGCCCGAGGGGCTGGCTGGAATTTGTCGGTTGCATGAGTTGATCGCCGACCACGCCGATCAACCCGAGCTGGCGGTGATCGGCATCGAAACCGATCGTGGGCTGTGGGTGAATGCGTTGACCGCGGCCGGCTATCAGGTGTTCGCGGTTAATCCGATGGCGGTGGCGCGGTATCGCGATCGCCACCATGTGTCGGGGGCCAAATCCGATGCCTCTGATGCCAAATTGCTGGCCGATCTGGTGCGTACCGATCGGCATAATCACCGCCCGCTCGCCGGCGACAGCGCCGCTGCTGAGGCGATCAAGGTGCTGGCTCGCGCCGCATCAGAATCTGATCTGGACGCGCACCCGCCATACCAATGCGCTGCGCAGCGCGTTGCGCGAGTACTACCCTGCCGCCCTGGGCGTCGTTTGAGGATCTGGCCGACCGGGATGCGCTGGCGGTGCTGGGTCGCGCATCAACCCCTGAGCAGGGCGCGGCGTTGAGCCTGTCAGCGATCCGCTCAGCACTCAAACGTGGTCGGCGGCAACGCTATATCGACGCCCGCGCCCGCGACATTCAAGTCGCGTTACGCACTGAGCAGCTGAGCGCACCCGCGCCAGTGGCCGCGGCGTTCGCGGCCACCACCCGCGCCGTGGTGGGCATTATCGCCGAGCTGAACCGGCAGATCAGCTTGCAGACTCGCCTACTCTCCGACATGCCAGGGTGTTTGGCCGTTTTCAGGACAGGGCCCCGACGCGACGGGTGTTCGGGGCCCAGCTGCCAGCTCCGCCGCTAGCTGCTAGCATGCTAGCATCGCCTCTGTGGGTGACGAGGACGTCAAGCAGTTCAACGTGTACCTGCCGATCGGACTGATCAGGCAGGTCAAGCACCATGCGATCGAGACGGAGATGTCGTTGTCGGCGCTGGTGGCCGATGCGCTGCGGTCATACCTCGATGCCCATGGCAAGCAATCGCGGAAGGAGAAGTGACATGACGACCGAGGGCATCGAGGCCGTGTTCCTGGAGACGCATAACTGGGGCAAGTCGGCCAAGTTCTTTCAGGGACTGGGCTACGAAATCGAGTTCGCGACCGACCACAACTCCGGCCAGCTCCGCCACGGTGACGGCCCGTACCTGTTCATCTCAGAGGTCCCCGAGACCGAGCCAACTCGACGGCAAATCGTGCTGGGTGTGGCCGATGCCGATGCGTTCGGGCTCGATGGCTCCGTCGAGGTCGTCGACGGTTGGGAAGACACCCATTGGGGCACAAGGCTTATGACGGTCCGCGACCCCGACGGCCGCGAGTGGCAGCTGCAGGCGCCGCAGAAATGACTGACACAACGTTCGAACCGGACAGCACCGCCGTCCGCGTCGCCCTGTGGCGGGCGATGCATGTCCAGGTCGATCCTCCACCGCACGTCGTCGAAGACGAGATCGGCCTTCAGCTCGCGGCACCCGACGCTGACTGGCGTCGTCGTCCGGACATGGACGAACAGGCCACGGCTCGCATCCGCGCATCCATCGTAGCTCGGGCGCGGTTCATCGAGGATCTCGTCACCAGCGAAGCGAACCACGGCGTCGGCCAATACGTCCTGCTCGGCGCGGGCCTGGACACGTTCGCCCAGCGTCGGCCCGAAATGGCCTCGGCACTCACGGTATTCGAGGTCGAACAACCAGAACCGCAGGCTTGGAAGCGGCAGCGCCTCGTTGAACTCGGCTACGGCGTTCCGGAGTGGTTGCGGCTCGTGCCTGTCGACTTCGAGACGGATTCGTGGCTGGACCGGCTGCTGGCCAACGGCTTTGACGCAACCAAGCCCGCGGTGTTCGCGTCGACCGGGGTCAGCATGTACCTCACCAGAGCGGCAAACGAGGCCACGCTTCGCCAGATCGCCTCGCTTGCACCGGGTTCCACGCTGGCGATGACCTTCATGAAGCCGATAGAGCTGGTCGAACCCGAAGAGCAACCCGTCCTGGCAGCGACGGACGCCGCCGCCCGAGCCTCGGGGACGCCGTTCGTCAGCTACTACGCGCCGGACGAAATCCTGGCGATGGCGCGCGATGCCGGTTTCGCGACCGCGCGGCACGTGACCGCCGCTGATTACACGCAGCGCTACTTCGCCGACCGCACCGACGGCCTGGGTCCGTTCAGCGCTGAAGAGCTGCTGCTCGCGACGACCTAGGTTGCTGCCTATGGGCACCCCGTCCTGGTCGGCCCAGCTGTGACATGAAATCGAGCCGACGTTCGCCGCGTTCCTTTCCCATCCGTTCGTGACGGGCCGACCCTCAGCACAGCTGAGGAGACCGATGCCCGAACGCACTTCGTCACCACCGCCCGATACGAATGGATGTTCTTCGACGCCGCATATCGACGTGAAACCTGGCCAGTCTGAGCCTATTTGGTGGGGCGCTGCGCAGGCCGTCCGCTCCAGCGGCCGCGTGGACCTGCCTTCGGGCCGTCGTCACGTTCGAGCAACTCCACCACCAGGTGCGCTACGGCTTCGAACCGGAAGATTATCCCTTGGGCCGGCCCGATTTCGAGATGCTCGGGGCTGAAACCCTTCTTGGTGCACAACACGCCTACCGGGTCGGCTGGGCGGTACGGTCGGTCACCCACCACCGGATAGCTCACGACAATCCGTCCTTCGGCCTTGCCCAGCGTGTTGCGCACGGCATACAGGCCGGGCCGCACCAACGTCACTGCGAAGATGTCATTCTCGCCGAGACGGCGACTGTCGAATTCGGCAGCTTTCGCGCCTCGCTTGCGTGCGACGATGATTGAGCCCGAGCTGCGAGCGTGCGCGGATGTGAAGGACGCATAGCCACCGACGTCAATCTTGTTGTGGCGCAAGCCCGCGATCGTCCCGGGCGCAGCGCCCGCGATGTCGATCCTTACCGATGATGCCTGCGCTGCCTGGTCTTTCTTGGCCGCGGACGCGACCGACAAAGCCACCCGGTCGGGCATCTCGTCCTCCCTGCCCAGTTCGACTTCATACTCGCCTTCATCATCGAACCGGTGCACGACGACAGCAGAACCCAAGGGAGAGGCGCTGTCGAATGTCGTCTGGTTCAAGAACAATGAGTTGAAGCGTGCGCTCATATCGGTCAGTCCCCCACATCAACTTGCAGTTGCAACTCGGTGTCATCGACTTCGACACCTAGGAACTCCACGGGTAGCAAGACAGCCATCTTGCCGGGCTCGGCCTCCAGCAGCGGCAACGGGTCGGGAAACTCGATGATCGGCGACGTCGCAAGCAGGTCGGCGATGAACGTGAGGATCACATTGATCAATCCCAGGCTCGTGCCGAGCAACTGCGATAGCCACTCCTGAAGGTCATCCCCGATGTCGAGGATGTCACGCACCAGGTCGATGATCGGCCCGAGTAGCGCGCGGATCAGATCCTTGGCCCAATCGGGCAGCGGGCCAAGGAGATTGTCGATCGCGGCGTTGAGCGCGTTTTCAAGGAGGTTGCCGACGATATCTGCGAAGTCGAAGATGTCGAGATCGATCGACACCGGGTCGATGTAGAGCTGCCAATGGTTTGGCACACCGGCGTCGTGGGCGTCCCAGTCGTTCATCCCGGCGGTACGTCCCGGGTTGACGCTGTACTTGACGATCGGCTCGACGACTGCTGACACCTCACTTACCAGCAAGCCTGAAAGGTCAAGATTTATGCCAAGGTCGGGATTCGCACTGAACGCGCAGATCTGCGGTGCTCGCACGAGGCAGCCCCCAAACGGGTTGGGGATGATGCAGAACCCGCCGACGCACACCTCGGGGATGTCAATTCCGGCGAAGAAATGCAGCACGTCCCACTCGACGTCGAGCTCGTTGAGCGCGATGGTCCCGTTGGGGCGCAGATCGACTGTGCCGCCCTCGAGGTGAGCCTCGACGTCGTAGCCGGCGGTGAACGGGCCGAAGTCGACGCTTTCGGCCACGTCAAGCTTGGCACCGTCACGGATCGCGTCGAACAGCTCTTGCGTGGCCCGCTCGGATCCAGCGGCCAGCACATCGAACGGCCCAGTGCGTGTGCGTGTCCGCGGACTTCCGGGGAAGCTCGGTGGCGCAGCGCCGCCACCCGAGCCGCCGCCCCCGCCGCCGGTGATCGATTGGGCGGTCAAGTCGATAAACAGCTTGATCGAATCATCTTCTAGCGCAGGATTATTCGGTACGTCCGCTGAGCTCGGGGTCGGCTCGATCGCCAGCGCGACAAGCCCGAGAAGGTCGGTGGTGAATCTGATCACCGGCACACTGAGCTTGGGTAGCAGCCCGAAGATCGCAACGAGCTTGGAGTAGCACTCGATCGCGTCTTCCAAGCCCTGCGGCGCTAGATCAACGATCTCCAGACCGCTGAGGATTCCTCGGAAGTGTTGGTCCCCTGCCGGTCCGACGAAGTCCGCGCCCGCCACGAGGTCCGCTTCGAGACAGAAGCACTCTAGCTTGCGAGTAGGCACGGTGACCGGCGGGCGAGGTGGCTTGTCGGGGCGCGGCCGCTTATCGACCTCCTTGTCGGTGTCGACGCGATCGATCACCCTGGTATGGCCCACCGACAGCTGCGGCCTTGGCAGCAGCTCTCGCAGTGTCTCCTCGGGGCAGCCCACGCCGGCGCAGACCGCAACCTGACCCGCCAAGCGTTGCTCGCGGAGCGGGTCGAGTTCCGAGGGTAGGGCAAGCGCGTTGCCGGGATGTACGTCCAGCCCCGCCTTGGAAAGCTGTACGCACCAATCCATCTGGAGCGGTGGATCGTCTGTGAACACCACCGGCAGCGACGGCAATGCGGTGATGAGCATGTCCCCACGGGCGGCCGCCACCGGATGAACATCGATTGGCCGACAGAGCAGTTCGGGCCGCTGCTGCACACCGGCGCTGCCGTAGTTGAACAACGAGGGGCGTTGACGAGTGAAGTGTGAGATCACCCGGCGAAATGCCGACTCATTGATCGAAGCGAACACGTCACAGTGATCCGTAAGCGCCATGATCTCCCCCGAGCGTCAATTGTCCGCCGCGTCAATTGTCTGCCAGCGAGGAGAAGTTCACAAGACGCGAATCATGATTGATGTTGCCCGAACGCGGAGGCGTTCCCGAATGTCTGCGGTGAAACGACAAAACCCCCGAACAGTTATCGGGGGTTTCGCCTCGCACTTCGCGCATGCACTGCGGATGCGCGCCAGAGCGGCCGCTTAGAAGTCCCAGTCCTCGTCTTCGGTGTTGACGGCCTTGCCGATCACATACGACGAGCCCGAACCCGAGAAGAAGTCGTGGTTCTCGTCGGCATTGGGCGACAGCGCGGACAGGATCGCCGGGTTCACATCCGTCTCGTCGCGTGGGAACAGCGCCTCGTAGCCGAGGTTCATCAGCGCCTTGTTTGCGTTGTAGCGCAGGAACTTCTTGACGTCCTCGGTCAGCCCGACCTCGTCGTAGAGATCCTGCGTGTACTCCACCTCGTTGTCGTAGAGCTCGAACAGCAACTCGTAGGTGTAGTCCTTGAGCTCGGCCCTCCTGGCGTCGTCCTCCAGCGCCAGCCCCTTCTGGTACTTGTAGCCGATGTAGTAGCCGTGCACTGCCTCGTCGCGGATGATCAGCCGGATCATGTCGGCGGTGTTGGTCAGCTTGGCGCGGCTCGACCAGTACATCGGCAGGTAGAAGCCCGAGTAGAACAGGAAGCTCTCCAGCAGGGTCGAGGCCACCTTGCGCTTCAGCGGCTCGTCGCCCTTGTAGTACTGCATGACGATCTCGGCCTTGCGCTGCAGGTTCGGGTTCTCCTCCGACCAGCGGAACGCGTCGTCGATCTCGGCGGTGGAGCACAGCGTCGAGAAGATGTTGCTGTAGCTGCGGGCGTGCACCGACTCCATGAACGCGATGTTGGTGTACACCGCTTCCTCGTGCGGGGTGAGCGAATCGGGGATCAGGCTCACCGCGCCGACCGTGCCCTGGATGGTGTCCAGCAGCGTCAGGCCGGTGAACACCCGCATCGTCAGCTGCTTCTCGTGCGCGGTCAGCGTGTTCCACGACGGGATGTCGTTGGACACCGGCACCTTCTCCGGCAACCAGAAATTGCCCGTCAGCCGCTCCCACACCTCGGCGTCTTTCTCGTCCTGCAGGCGGTTCCAGTTGATCGCCGAAACGCGGTCAATCAGCTTCATTCCCTCGGACACCAGTACCTCATTTCACCGCAAAGTTTGTTTGCCGAACCGGCACCACAAACACTACCCCTGGGGCCCGACAACGGTTGGAACCGCGACATCTTGTGTTGGCGTGTCGCGCCCTACACCAAGGAATGTGTACTCCGAGGGCTTGATCTTGCGGGTGGCGCGCCAGTACTCCCAGGCCTAGCCGCCCCACAGCACGCGGTTGTTGCCGTGCTCGTCGAGGTACCAGCTGCGGCAACCCCCGGTGTTCCACACCGAGCCGGCCAATTTCTCCTGCAGCTCGTGGTTGAACTGATCCTGGGCCGCCCGCGTCGGCGCCAGCGCCTGGGCGCCATGACGGTCGGCGGTGGCGATCGCGTCGGCGACGTAGCGGATCTGCGACTCGATCATGAACACCACCGAGTTGTGCCCCAGCCCGGTGTTCGGTCCGAGCAGGAAGAACAGGTTCGGCACATCGGCGATGGCGATGCCGCGGTGCGCCTGCAGGCCCTCGCGGTTCCACCGGTCGACGAGGTCCTCCCCGTGACTGCCCTTGATCTGGACGTAGGTGTAGGAGTCGGTGACGTGGAAGCCGGTCGCATACACGATGACGTCGACGGGGCGCTCGACCCCGTCCGCCGTGACGATCCCGTCGCGCGTGATCCGCTCGATCCGGTCGGTGATCAACGTCGTCTTCGGATCGGCGACGGCGTCGTAGTACGTGCTGGAGTTGAGGATTCGCTTGCAGCCGGCGCGGTAGTTAGGGGTCAGCTTGCGGCGCAGTTCGCGGTCCTTCACCGACCGCCTGATGTTCCACTTGCCCAGCATTTCGACCATCTTGAGCACCGCAGGCCGCTTGGTCATCCCGTACGCCAACACCTCCTGGGCCCAGTAGATGCCGTACCGCAGACCCAGCCGCAGGCCCGGGACATTCTCCAGCGCGCGCCGCACCGCTGACGGCAGTTCCTCGTTGGTCCGCGGCACCACCCACGGCGGGGTGCGCTGGTAGAGCTGCAGTTCGGCGACCTCGTCGAGGATCTCGGGCACGATCTGGATGGCGCTCGCGCCGGTGCCGATGATCGCCACCCGCTTGCCGGTCAGGTCGACGCTGTGGTCCCACTGCGCGGAATGGAAAGCGGCACCGGCGAATTCGTCGCGCCCCTCGAAGTCGGGGATCGACGGGATGTGCAGCGCGCCGGCCCCGGAGATCAGGAACTGGGCGACATACTCGCGGCCGTCGGCGGTGAAGACGTGCCAGCGGAACTCGGTGTCATCCCAATGTGCGCGCTCCACAAGCGAGTTGAACACGATGTAGCGCCGCAAGCCGTACTTGTCGGTGACGCCCTGCAGGTAGTCCCAGATTTCGTCCTGTAGCGAGAACAGGTGCTTCCAGTCGGCCTTGGGCTCAAAGGAGAACGAATACAGGTGCGATGGGATGTCGCAGGCACACCCCGGGTAGCTGTTGTCGCGCCAGGTGCCGCCGATGTCGTCGGCCTTCTCCAACATTAGGAAGTCGACGCCCTGCTGCTGAAGCGCGATGCCCATACCCAGACCGGAGAAGCCGGTGCCGATGATCAGCGCGCGGGTGTGCACGGGTTTCTGCTGGCCAGTGCTGGCGGTGCTCTGCTCCGCGACGGTCATGATGGCCAAAATACCCCGTACCCGCGGTATCGGTGGGCCAGCCCTGCCTCGGCGCATAAATGCCGGTGCCGATGCGGCTGCCGCACGCGCGGCCCGCGAGAGTCTGTTCAGACACCTCGCGGGCCCGCGCGTGCTAGGCCGTCATCGCCGGAATGCGCCGGGCCGGGACCGCCGATCCAGTACCCACACGGTGGCCAGCGTGACGGCAATGGCAAACGAGGCCAGCGCGATGAGACTGGCGCCCGTACCTCCGTGGAAGGTGTCGCGGTAGGCCGACATGGCCGGCAGCGTGGCGGTGAACCGGTCGAGATCCAGATCGCGACCCAGTGCTTCGAACGCGTGCCGGTTGGACAGGCCGAAGCTCATCACGCGTCCCGCGATGGCCATCTTGTCAACCGGAACGATGGCGCCACCGAACAGAACCTGAGGGAAGCAGAGCATCGGCAGGGCGAGTGCGGCCTGCGCGGCGTTGGAAACCGCGGCCGAGGCAAGCAGGCCAAGGGCCAGTGCAGAGGTCGCCTCGATCACGATCGTCACGAACAGCAAGGCGTACACGTCCCATCCGGCGGCGGGGAGCCGACCGAGCACCCGCAATACTCCGAGGAGCACCGCACTCACTGCAGCCAGCACCGGAAGCAGCGCTGCGACCTTGGATGCCACGTAGGCGGCCACGCTGAGCCCGGCCAGGCGCTCCCGCCGGAAGACGGCCATCTCCCCAACGATCTGAAGCAGGCCGTATGTGAGCCCGAAGAAGAAGCCGTCGAATGCGATCCAGAACACGATCTGGGCGGGGCCGACGTCGGCTGCGCTTCCCGGATCGAACGCGCCGCGCTTGAACAGCGTCGCCATCATCGCCGTGACCAGCACCGGTGAACCGAGCAGGACCGCCATGGTCAGCCGGTTACGAACGAGAACGTCAACGTTGCGCCGGGTGAGTAGCCACCATTGCCGGACCATTCCCGTGCGCTTGGCGTCAGAACGGATAGGCGGGATGGCCGGTAGATCCAGAGCAGGCCGCGCTTCCGACTTCGGCAGGCTGTCCGCGAAACGCTTCGCCCAGATTTGAGGGCTCTGCTCACCGGCTAGGCGGTCGTACACCTCGGCGAGATTCTCCACACCGAAGTAGAGGCGAGCCTCAGTCGGGCTGCCAGTGAAGACGAGGTGGCCGTCGCGAGCCAGGAATACCACCCGGTCGCACACGTCGATGCCGGCCGGCTCATGGGTCGTGAGGACGACTGTGACCCCGCGCTGGCTGAGTCCGCGCAGCAGGCGCATCACGTCGGCCGCGGTCGAAGGATCGAGTCCGGAGGTGGGTTCGTCGAGGAAGAAAAGGCGTGGCCGCGTAAGTAGCTCCACGGCGATGCTCGCCCGCTTCCGCTGGCCGCCGGACAGCGCACGGACCGGCACCTCGGCCCGATCAGCCAGGTCGAGCTCATGCATTGTCTCCTCGACCACCCGATCCGCCTCGGCCGCTGAAGTGCCCGCCGGCAGCCGCAGGCGCGCCGCGTAGCGCAGCGTGCGGCGCAGCGGCATCTCGAGATGGATGATGTCGTCCTGAGGCACGTAACCGATGCGGGCATCGGCGCTGAGCCGGGCACCACGAACGACGCCGTCATGCCGAACCTCGCCGGCTGACGGTGGTTGCAGTCCCGCGAGAATCTCCAACAATGTGCTCTTTCCAGCTCCACTGCCGCCGGCAATGGCGACCAACTCGCCCGGCTCGACCGATAGGGACAGCTTCTGCAGGATGCGCCGCGCGCCGACTTGCCGGTACACGTTGACTGCATCAACCCGCCCCCCGCAACTAACCCGTTCGATTGTCGGTGGCTTGATTATCAATTCGGTCATGACCGGTTTCCTCCGTGATTCGTGAACTCGCGTTGTCATGACTGATCATCGGTCCGCGGCTTGCGTCGCCGCATGGGGCGTTTGCCTCAAAATCGATGCGCCACAGAGACTTGGGGAATCAGGCGACAGGGTTACGCACGACGCTAGTCGCAGTCAAACCCTTTGGGCATCAATAACATTGGCCTTTCATGGTCCTGCAGCCGTGTCGACCGGGAAGCTCACCAGGCCCCGATCGATCGCCGCGAGGCTCGCCTGCGTGCGGTTGTTGACGCCCAACTTGGCGTAGACACGCTCGACGTGGTTGCGTGCCGTCTTCTCGGCGATGAACAACTCGGCGGCGATTTCACGGTTCGACCGGCCCTGCGCGACGAGTCGCAAGACTTCGACCTCCCGGGCGGTAAGCCCCGCCGACCAGGACGTCTGCCGTGTTGCCCGATGTCCGGCCGCCGACAACACGGCCTCCACCGACCCCGCGTCCAGATGTCCGGTGCGTGCCTGCTGCCGCAGTTCACCGGCGGCTTCGAGCGTCGGCCGTTGCGGAAGCTGCTCGAGCAGTTGGTGATACGCCACCGCCGCGGCGAGCAGGCGGTCCTGCGCGGTCAATTCCGCGCCTGCCAGCCCTCGGGGAAAGCCGGACCCATCGATTCGTTCCTCGTGCTTGGTCGCGACAGACACCACCGACTCCATGCCACCGACCCGGCTTAATACGCGTCCAGTCAGATACGGGTACATGCGAACCCGCTCCCATTCGGCCGTACTGAGTGGCCCCTTCTTCTCCCAAATCTGGTTGGATACCCCTAATCTACCGAGGCCGTGTACCAAACCCGCGCGATAGAGATGCGTGATGTCCGCAGGCGGCATCCGCAGATTTCGGGCCGCCGAGGCCACCAGATCCGCAACGCCGCGCGAGTATCCGGGAGAACTCGGAACTTTGAGATCGACGAAATCTGCTATGGCCCTGAGCAACTCGTCAACCTCGTCACCGTCGAGAGTACGATCGCGATCGGGTGCCTGCGCCAAAGCCGCTGTCCAGACATCCATTTCGAGCAGGCCGTCGACGATCGCGGCGGCGTCACGCTCGAACACCTCGGCCACTGCCGGGCTGAACTGAGTGCCACGCCTGGAGCGAACGACCTCGACGGCCCGTCCAAGGCCACCCGTCCGCACATGCACCTCCACAATGTCGGCTAGGTGAACGATGTGGATTTCTAGCGGAATATCCTCTCCGCGCACGCCCTTCGGCATTCCCCGGCCGTCCCAGCGCTCGAAGATATACGCCAGCGCCTGCCCAACCTGCCGGTCCAGGCCCATCCGATCGGAGAGAACCCCTGCAGAAGTACAGTGCGAATTCACCAGCTGCGCAACCTGATTACGTGCGGTGAGCAGAAAGGCAGCCGAGCGGATCCCGCGCTCCCAGCCCGGCAAGCCACGCCCGACATGACTGACCATCAGACGCAGGAACGGCAGCCCGGTCATATCCACGCCGTAGGTGTCGGCCCGGAAGGCAATGTCGTCGCCGAAGAGGCCTGCAAGCTCATGCGAATCGGCGTGACAACCGATCCATCCGACCAGGTTGGCGTAATACACAGTGGCCCGCTGCTGGGCGTCGAGTCCCATCCGGTCGGCGATGCGTGTGGCGATCAGCGACGATCGAAGCATGTGTTCCATCGGCTGCCCCAGACCGAGGTCGATCGCCAGCGATATCGCCGCCAGCAACTCGGCTCTGCGCAGGCCTTTTCGCGAGCCGTGCATCGTCCTGGTGGGGTGCACGCCCCCATTCTGCACCTGAACTGGGCAATGTCGGCGCGAACGAGGATGCAGCGAGCCCATTTCCCGCTGCTGCGGCCGGCGCGCAGGTCGTCGATCACTCGACAGCGCCGCGGTTCCGCGGTCGGATGTCAACGCTCGGTCCCGGTGGCGATGTCCATCGTGTAGCACACCGCTGTTCCGTCGAGGACGATCGTTCCGTCGTCGCGCGTGACAGTGGTCCGCAGTTCGGTGATCGGTTTGTCGGTGCGCGCCGAGATGACTTCGACTCGGCCCGTGATGGTGTCACCGCAGCGCACCGGTGCCTTGAACGCCCAGTTGACATTCAGGAACACCGTGCCTGGTCCCGGCAACTCTTCTGCCACAACGGCATTCAGGATGGCGCTGGTGACCCCGCCCTGCACGACGATTTCGCCGAACCGGGACGCTTTGGCCGCGGCTTCGTCGTAGTGCAGAGGGTTGCGGTCACCGCTGATCTCGGTGAACAGCGCGATGTCGTTATCACCAACGATGCGTGAGAGCTGCGCTGTCTGACCGACGAATGGTGTCGTGCGCATAGATTTGGGTTTCATGACTTTCCTCCTTGGGTTGGTGGTGTTGAGAAGCATGTAGGGCTGTCATCGCCGCGGCGCCGATCACGGGGCCTGGTGCAAGAAGCAGGAACGCGTATTGCCAACCGATCAGTCCGGCGACGATGGGGACGAGTTGGATGGTGACAACGGTTAGCAGGAACCCAATGGCGGTCTGCGCGGTCAGGGCGGTGCCGACGAATCGAGGGTCCGTCGTCTCGCTGAGGGCAGCCGAGAAGACGCCCGAGTCGGCGATGACGGCAGCACCCCACACCACGAGAAAGACCACCAGAACGCTTGTCGGGGCGGCAAAGAATATCGGCGATGCCATGCAACAGGTTCCGCTGATCACCAGCGCTGCCACCGCCGCCGGAGGGCGACCGAAACGGTCCGAGGCCCAGCCTCCCAGAAGGCATCCCACACCCCCAGCGACTCCGATAACGACGAACGCGATGAGTCCGGTCGACGCCGCGGTCGCGTCACCACGTTCTTCCCGACCGGCAACGACGAATATCGACAGCCACGTCCACAGGGCGTACAGCTCCCACATGTGTCCGAAGTAGCCGAGACTGACCAGCCGCGGTCCAGGCTCGGCGAATAGTGCGAGCGCGTAGCGCGGATTCGGCGTGATCGCGCGGACGGCCAAATATGGGCCCGGCCGAAGCGCAGCAACTGCGACGGCGGCGCCAGCCGCGGTCAATGCCGCCGCGGCCAGCATCACTGTTCTCCAGGGCAGTGGTCCGAGGCCGACGATGAGGTGCGGTAGGGCGGAGCCGAGGGTGAGTGCAGCGAGCAGAACCCCGAAGGAGCGGCCTCGATCAGTGGATGGGGACCATGAAGCCATCAGCTTCATGCCCACCGGATACACGCCGGCGAGGAACATCCCGGTGAGGAACCTCAGCGGAACCGCCGCACCGAGACCAGTGACGAAGAGGGCCAGTGCGGCCGTGCATGCCGCGGCCGCCAAAGCGCTTGCGCCGAGCAGGTTCTGCGGCGTGGTGCGGTCGGCGAGGTTGAGCACTGTCGAGATAACGGCCCCGACGACGAACCCGACTTGCACGGAGGCGGTCAGCCAGACCGCGGCCGTCGCTGCGAGATCCCACTCTGATCGCAGACTGGGCACCATTGCGGTGGCCGAGAACCACGCGCTCAGTCCCAACACCTGGACAAGCGCGATAAGCGTTCGTTGCCGATTGGTCCGGGAAAGCATGGCTGTCCAATGGCATTCAGGCAGCGGACATTTGGTCAAAGGCGAGCAGCGCGTCGACTTCTGGGCGCATTGCATTGCTGAGCTCACGAAGGCACCCGCGCAGCTCTGCCAGATCCCAGCGGTAGCTCGCGATGCGCTCGGTGATGTCGAAGAGCGGCTCAGAGAGTCCGTTTCGGGTGCGCTCGTAGTCGGCCAGCGCGTTGAACTGTGACTGGCCTCCGTGCGGTGCGTCGAGGACGGCGCGGGCAAGCAGTTCGGCGTCGCGCAAGGCATCAGTGATGCCGTGCGCGGTTATCGGATCCTTGAAATAGCCCGCATCGCCGACCAATGCCCAGCCTGGACCGGCCGAAGCGCGGATCCAGCCAGGCTGGCCAGGGAAGCCGCGCAGCGTGCCGGCGGGCGAGGCCGTGCTGATTGATCTGGCTAGCTCCGGGGCCGCCTCGGCAAGCAGCGACCAGTAGGTGGCCTCCAACCCGGTGGACCGCTGTTGGGCGAATCTGGCGCTCGCCGTCCCCGCCCAAACGCAGGCCAGCCCATCGCCGGTCGGCACGACGCCTGCGGTTACTCCCGGTCGGTACGCCCAGTGGTAACGATCGCGAGGGAGTCCGCGGAAGTAGCCGTATACGACTGCGCTCGACGCCGTGCCACGTCGTTGAAAAGGTGCGTCGACGGCCTGCGCGATCGTCGAGTTTCGCCCGTCGGCGCCGATGGTCAGCGGCGCGGTGGCGCGAAAACGCAGGCCCGTGCCGCGCTCGGTCCCCTCGACGCCGCACACCCTGCCGCCGTCAGTTAGGAGGTTCGTCACCCGCGCCGGGATGCGAACCTCGGCGCCTGCCGCGCGGGCGGCCTTGAGCAGCAGCGAGTCGAGAACTGTTCTGCGTGGGGCCCGCAGCGCGGATATGCCATGGCTCGCTCGGATGTCGACGATCTCGATGTCGTCGCCGTACGCAAACTCGGTCAAGGCAATGGCCGGAGTGCCCGCGTCGACGACCGCGTCGAGAAGTCCCCAGCGGTGCAGCTGCAGTACACCGCCGCGCATGAGCGCATGGGTGGACAGGGTGTCGGTGCCTGGCCGGGCCGCCTCGATGACGAGCACGCGCATGCCGCCGCGAGCCAGCAGCATCGCGGTGGCCGCACCGGCACACCGGCCGCCGACGACGATCGCGTCGTAATGGTGGTTCATGAGATGTTCCTCAGTTCGAGTCGAGATGATGGACGAGTTGTGCGCTCAGGTCCGCGGCGTCGGCAGCGGCACCGTCGATCAAGGTCGATTTGCGGCGGCGCAGGAATGGCATCCCCATGAGGTACAGGCCGGGACTGGCGGTAACGCCGCCGTCGTGGCGGACACGGCCTTTGCGGTCGAACACCGGCACGTCGAGCCATGACAGATCCGGCCGAAACCCGGTCGCCCACAGGATTGTGCGAATTGCGCCGGACCGTAAGTCAAGCGTCAGCGGCGCAGGCGTGGGCACTGCGGTCGCCGCGAACCGTTCTGACGGACCGCTGCTTTCCAAACCCGCCGCGGCCGCCCACGCATCGATGGTGTCGAGCAGCCGTTCGAGCTTGAGGTCGGCGAGCGCGATCAGGTTCGGTAACGAGCCGGAGAATTGTGCGACACCGTCTCGAATGCCGGCCAACCGTCCGACGACCTGCACCCCGAGCTGACTCAGTGAGTTCAGGTCGATGGTTGCCCGATCGGGCGAACCGACCAGCTGCATCGACGGCAGGTTGCGGGCCCGGACGAGGTCGGGGATCTGGTCGTAGCGCTCGCCCAGCAGTCCGGCCGCGTCCATCCACCACAAGATGTCCTTGCTTCGATAGGTACGCGGCATCCGGACGTGCTCCCCGACCGCGAGCGTGACGGGCCTGCCGGAGCGGTGCAGCTCCGCGGCAATCTGAATTCCGCTTGCCGACGCGCCGACGACGAGAACCCCGCCATCAGGAACCTGGCTCGGGTTGCGGTACTCCGTCGGGGTCAACGTGGTGATCCTCGGGGGGACGCTAGCTTGCAGCGCAGGCACTTTGGGAACGGTGGTGGCGCCCGCGGCGAGCACTACGGACCTTGCATGCCACACGTCCTGGTCGGTCTGGACCAGGTATCCCCCCTCGTCCCGCCGCACCGACATCACGGTGGTATTGGCGCGCACCGGCGCCGCCGACTCCTTCGCGTAGCTTTCGATGAGTTCCACCACGTCGGAAGCGCCGAGGTAACCGTCGGGGTCGTCACCTCGGTAGGAGTAACCCGGCAGCCGGGTCATCCAGTTGGGTGTGAGCAACCGCAGGGAGTCCCATCGCTGGGTGCGCCACGAGTGCGCGACCTCACCGCGTTCCAGGACGACGTGGTCGATGGAACGGTCGGCAAGGCAGCGACTCATGGCCAGTCCGCAGTGTCCGGCCCCCACCACGATGGTGGTTGTCTTCAGCATGATGGGTCTCCGCTGCGCGTCGCCGGTTTACAACACGTCGACGGTGACGTGGGTGGGGTTGGTGAGGATGTCGTAGACGGCGGAGCGTTTCTGCGATTGGGCAACTAGGGCCTTGACATGTTCGGCGGTAGCGTCGGCGTCGATCTGGTAGCTCACCTTGACGCCGGTGAATCCGTTGCGGATTTGCGGATCGGCGCCCAGGATTCCGTGGAGGTCGTGCTCTGCTTCGACGGTGGCCTGCACCGAACGCAGCTGGATCTTGCGCTGCTGGGCGATCGACGCGATACCGGCGGTAAGGCAACTGCCCAGGGCGACCAGCACGTACTCGACCGGGGTGATGCCGTTGTCCTGGGCAGCGAACGCGATCGGGTGGTCGGCGTCATAGGTGAACGTCGCTTTGTGATGTTGCTCCTCGCCAAACCCGTAAAAGGTGTCGACGCTCGAGCGGCTGTGGGTGCCACCTACCCAGGAAACCGTTGCGCGCCATAGAAACTGGGCGATCTGCGGGGCGTCGGGCAGTGCATCGCGGACACCGAGCAGAGCGTCGACGTTGACGCCGTTGTCGACCGGGGTTTGCATTGTGGTCATGAATTCTCCATTTCTTGGTGATCGGTTCCGTCTGGGAAACCGGTGACTTGGTCACGCCGTAATGCTCGACCCTGGCGCCCGGGCCGCGCATGGGGCACTTGCCTCAATTTCGGGGCTTCTCGCCGGTCAGGGCGTCACGACGTGCGCCGATTTGAGGCGGATGCCTCATGTGCCGAAAGGGCTTTTAGGTCAACCATTTCCGTATGGTCATCCTCAACGCCCCACGCGACACCGCTCCGGCGATACCGCAGGACACCTGGTCCAAGGTGCTGACCGAAGGGCACGCCTCGTTGGTGAGGGCGCGACGGGTCTTCCGCTATCTGCCCTCGGCGCCGCGATGCAAGCTGTGCAACAACCCGTTTGGCGGCCCGATCGGACGTGTGCTCGCCGCTGCGGGGTACAGCCGGTCGCGCAAGAACCCCAATCTGTGCAGTCGTTGTTGTGATGTGCTTCCCGCTGGCGGCGCGGAGGTGGATGTCGCGATCCTGTTCGCGGACATTCGCGGCTCCACGGCACTGGGCCAGCGCGGTGCTGCGACAGACTTCGCCGTGTTGCTCAACCGCTTCTACATCGCTGCGACGCAGACCCTTCTGCGGCATGACGCCGTGATTGACAAGCTCATTGGCGATGAGATTATGGCTTTCTTTGTTCAGGGCATCAGCGGTCCCCAGTACCGGCGCCGCGCCGTTCGGGCGGGGATGGACTTGCTCAAAGCGGTCGGTTACGGCAGCGACGAGGGGCCTTGGCTTGAGTTAGGCGTGGCGGTCAATGCGGGCGTCGCATACGTGGGCAATGTTGGGGGCTCGGTGGTCGACTTCACTGCTCTCGGTGATCCGGTCAACGTCTCGGCGCGGATGCAACAACACGCCGGCGGTGGGGAGTTGCTCGTCGCGTCCGGAGTGGCCGATGAGCTCATGGCAAAGGCGCCGCGGCGCGCGCTGAACCTGCGGGGGCACGCGCAGCCGATCGACGCCTTCGTCCTCGGCACGTGAGCGTGCTGCTGTCAGGCGACCGTTTCGCGGCGCTGCACGCCTTCGTGCAGCGGCAGGTCCGGGTCGATCTTGATGCCCAGCAGTTCACAGGTGCCGTTGATGGAGCCGACCATGATCGTCGTCAGATGCGCGACGAACTCGTCTGGCGGCATCCGGCGGGGGCTGTCCTGCTCGGTTCCTAGCCACCAGTCGGTGGCCGAGGCGATGGACCCGAACGCGGAGTAGGCGGCGAGTTCGAGCGCTGCCGCGTCGAGTTCCATGTCCCGCAGCTCGTTGTCGAACATGTTGGCCATCGCCAGCGTGATCTCGCGGCCTTCGTTGAGCGCGCGCATCGTCGACTCGCTCTGTTCGGCGAAGCGGCCCTGGATCAGGAAGCGCAGGACGTTCGGGTGCTCGTCAACCAGTCGGACATATTGCTCGACGCTGCGGCGGATCACCTCGCGGGCCGGGTCGCTGGACAGGTTGATCGACGGGAAGATGGCCGCCCACAACATGTCGCGCAGCCGCTCGCCGACGGCTTGGAACAGGTCTGATTTGTCGGTGAAATGCCGATAGATCTTCGGCTTGGCGGTGCCGGCCTCCTCGGCGATCTCCCGCAGCGACAGCTCGGGGCCGAGGCGGTCGATCGCGCGGAAGGCAGCGTCGACGATTTCCGAACGCACCTTCTTGCGGTGCTCGCGCCAGCGCTCGCTACGGGCGTCCACCTTGACGCCCGCCTCGCCAGCCGAACGTGACCTCGACCCTCGTCGCACCTGATCACTGTACCGCCCGGACGTCGCTGACCTGCTCAGACCGTGCCGCAACACCGGGGTTGAAACGCGCTGGCCAGGCACGTTCCCTGACGAGATGCGTGCGGTCAGCTTGGGTACTATTCCTGCGACAGCCAATCGACGAGAGAGACTCATGACGCAGCGATACGACCTGGTCATCGCCGGTGGAGGCCCGTCGGGTTCGGCCGCCGCATGGCAGGCCGCACAGACCGGGGCCAAGGTGGTGGTCCTCGACAAGGCCGAGTTCCCGCGCGACAAGCCCTGCGGCGACGGCCTGACCGCCCGCGCGGTGAGCTATCTCCAGAAGATGGGCCTGGCCGACGAAGTCGCGAAGTTCCACCGCGTCAACCGCGTCACGGTGTTCAGCCCCAGCGCCTGGGAGCTGTCCTTTCCGCGCAGGCCCGGCATGCCCGATCACGGCCATACCGTCAGCCGCACCGAACTGGACACCCTGCTGCTCAAGCATGCCGAGTCGGCGGGGGCAGAAGTCCGGCAGTCGGCGGAGGTGACGGGCCCCGAACTCGACGCCAACGGACGCGTCATCGGCGTGACGCTCAAGAGTGGCGAGAAGGTATACGGCGACGCGGTGATCGCTGCCGACGGCGCCTACTCCCCGATCAAGCGGGCGCTGAAGATCGACTCGGAGTACAACGGCTACTCGGCGATCGCGATCCGTTCGGAGATGCAGGCCAACCGGCCGGACTCCGACTCGTTGGATATCTACCTGAAGCTGGTGTTCGAGGGCGATCAGCTGCCCGGCTACGGCTGGGTGTTCCCGATGGGCGGCGGCCGGTTCAACATCGGACTGGGTTACGTCAACAGCTACAAGAACTGGCAGTCCATCAACGCCACCCAGTTCCTCGGCGAGTTCCTGCGGACGCTTCCGCGCGAGTGGGAGCTGCCGCCGATCGAGGAGCTGAAGAAGAACAAGAGCGTGCGGGCCTGGCGATTGCCGATGGGCTTCACGGCGTGGCCGCCGTGGCGACCCGGCGTGTTGTTCACCGGTGACTCGCTGGGCGCGGGTAAGCCGGCGTCGGGCGCGGGTATTTCGAAGGCGCTGGAGTCGGGGCTCGCTGCGGGCGAGTGCGCGATCGCGGCGCTGACCAACAATGGACCCGACGACTTCACTAATTACGCGTTGCGGATGGAAGCGGCGTGGGGCAGGGAGTACCGGCGGGGCCGCTACTTCCACAAGCTGTTGGGCCAGCCCCGTATCGCCAACGCGGGGATCAAGCTGATCGACAATGCCCGCTTCCGCGATCGCATGCTGAAGGCGCTGTACAAGAAAGCCCAAGGGCCGCAGCACACCGTCAAGTAGTTCGGGCGCTTCGACGTCGGCGTCGAGTGGCCATCTATGTCACGCATTTCGGGCGTTTGGCGTGCGATAACTGGCCGCTCGGCGAGGTGCGGCGCGAATCGCGTTGCTTACCGCAGGGCTAGGAAATCCTTCCCTGTCAAGCGGGGAGTCTGGCTTCCCGGCGATTACGCAAGCGCGACGTAGTCGTGAGTATTTCCCTCATGACAACTCACTGGGTGCGCCGATGTCTGGCGACAGCGGCCATGACAATCGGCCTGGCCATCGGGCTGGCCGCAACCGCGGGTGCAACACCGGAGGACGACTTCTGGGAATGCATCGGCGACCATCAAGACACCGACGGCATCGGCGTCTGCTGCGTCTTCTACGGCGGCACGTATGACGACAAGACCGGAGAATGCTGGGACTACCCAGAGGCCACCGTCGAGGAGGCCGATGCCGGCCCGAGCGTTCCGCCGAAGCATCCCGTGTTGACGCGGGTTGACCGCCTGCCTGTCTACGCGCTGGGCTAGCACGGTTGCTTCTGCTCCCGCGTGTATCACGTCCACACTCGGCGTGCGAGCCCTACAGCATGCAGGACACGCAACCCTCCACCTCTGTTCCCTCCAAGGCCATCTGGCGTAGCCGGATGTAATACAACGTCTTGATTCCCTTGCGCCACGCGTAGATCTGCGCCTTGTTCACGTCGCGGGTTGTCGCAGTGTCCTTGAAGAACAGCGTCAAGGACAGACCCTGATCCACGTGCTGTGTCGCCGCGGCGTACGTGTCGATGACCTTCTCGTAACCGATCTCGTACGCATCCTGGTAATACTCGAGGTTGTCGTTCGTCAGGTACGGCGCGGGGTAGTACACCCGCCCGATCTTGCCTTCCTTGCGGATCTCGATCTTGCTCGCGACCGGGTGGATCGACGACGTCGAGTTGTTGATATAGCTGATCGACCCCGTCGGCGGGACCGCCTGCAGGTTCTGATTATAGATGCCGTGCTTCTGGACAGACTCTTTGAGCTTGCCCCAATCCTCTTGCGTCGGAATGCGAATGCCGGCATCGGCGAACAATTGCCGCACCTTGTCCGTCTTCGGCTCCCACACCTGCTCGGTGTACTTGTCGAAGAACTCCCCCGACGCGTACTTCGACTTCTCAAAACCCTTGAAGTGCGTGCCACGTTCGATCGCGATCTTGTTCGACGCCCGCAGCGCGTGATACAGCACCGTGTAGAAGTAGATGTTGGTGAAGTCGATGCCCTCTTCGGACCCGTAGAAGATGCGCTCCCGCGCTAGGTACCCGTGCAGGTTCATCTGTCCCAGCCCGATCGCGTGGGAGTCGTTGTTGCCCTGCTCGATCGACGGCACCGACCAGATGTGCGTCTGGTCGGATACGGCCGTCAACCCCCGGATCGCCACCTCGATGGTCTGCGCGAAGTCCGGCGAATCCATCGCCTTGGCGATGTTCAGCGAGCCGAGGTTGCACGAAATGTCCTTGCCCACTTGGGCATAGGTCAGATCCTCGTTGAACACCGACGGTGTCGACACCTGCAGGATCTCCGAGCACAGGTTCGAATGGGTGATCTTGCCATCTATCGGATTCGCTCGGTTGACGGTGTCCTCGAACATAACGTACGGGTAACCGGACTCGAATTGCAGCTCGGCCAAAGTCTGGAAGAACTCGCGCGCCTTGATCTTCGTCTTGCGGATCCGCGCGTCGTCGACCATCTCGTAGTACTTCTCGGTCACCGAGATGTCGGCGAAGGGCAGGCCGTAGACACGCTCGACGTCGTACGGCGAGAACAGGTACATGTCCTCGTTCTTCTTCGCCAGCTCGAACGTGATGTCCGGGATCACCACACCGAGCGATAGCGTCTTGATGCGGATCTTCTCGTCCGCGTTCTCCCGCTTGGTGTCCAGGAACCGGTAGATGTCCGGGTGATGCGCGTGCAGGTACACCGCACCGGCACCCTGCCGCGCACCAAGCTGATTGGCATAGGAGAACGAATCCTCGAGCAGCTTCATGATCGGGATGACGCCGGAGCTCTGGTTCTCGATGTTCTTGATCGGCGCGCCGTGCTCGCGAATGTTGCTCAGCAGCAATGCAACTCCGCCGCCACGCTTCGACAGCTGCAGCGCCGAGTTGATTGAGCGTCCGATCGACTCCATGTTGTCTTCGATGCGAAGCAGGAAACAATTGTGTACGACCGTGCCACGAATTGTGTACGTATGCGTGCCTTCGACATGCAGGTTGTACACCTTCTCTGGAACATCTTGCGTATGCTTCAGTTCGCGGATTCCATACACGTGCCGCCCGTGCACGACCTGGTATGTGGTGCGCAAAGAACCTTTCGCGCCGACGTAGTTGTGCAGGTTCTTGCCGACGTCAAAGATGAAATCTTCGTTGGTGCCGGGTAGCCCGGGCACGAACACTTGCCCGGTCACGTTGCGTGCTTGGTTGACGTACTGGCGGACTCGGGACACTATTCCCTGCCGCCGCAGAAGCAGCTGTACCTGATCGATCAGTTCGGGGTTGACCAGGTCGAGCATCATTCCACCGGTGGTGCTGCACCCGTCCCCGCGGAACAAACCGGCCAATAGGCCACGCTGGAACTCGTCGTCAGCTGTCAAAACGTCGTGGGATAACCGCTTCTTGTGGTAACCCGTGCCGACCATGGAAAGGAACAGCGACGCCACGACCTTGCTGTTGCAGATCATGCGCACCGATTGGTCCGAGACGCTTTGGTTGACCGAGAGATCGGCCGCGAACACTCGCTTGAAGGCCGCAGCCAACTCCTGCTGGTACTCGAGTTCGTGAGTACCGAGCGTGAAGTGAATGCCGTTGGGCGTGGTCGTGTCTGTCGACCGCTTGGACACATGCCCTTCGGATATGTACCAGCCTAGAATCAGACCGAGATCATACGATTCTTCGACGTAGCGGTTCACCGACACGAACTTGATACGGTGACGCTGCTTACTGCGGTGCTTCAGGTCCGCGTTCACCTTGCGGATGAGTCCGTCGACCTCTTCGTACTCACCCGAGCCGACGTACTCCATCAGGTCGTAGACACGACGCTCGCGCCCCTCCAGCGGCGCCGCCGTGACGATGAAGTCCGCGGGTTGGATGTCCTTGGCAGCGAGCCAGACGAATCCATTGAACGGGTCGGCACCGTCGTCGTCGATGAGTGTCTGCACATCCCGCTTTGTCCACACCAGGATGGGGTGCTCGGGAGTGCACAAGATCGGCTCCTTGTGCCCGAAGTGTGAGATCGACACCAGGGCTTGGTCATTGGGGTTCTCGACGACGGACTCGACGACGGAGAAGGATCCGTCGTGCGAGAGCACCCGGTCACCGGCCCGCAGCGTCTCGATCGCCTTCGGACCATCGGGTGTATCCACCGGAGTTCCGGCTGGGAAACAACTCACTGGCTCACCGCGCTGCTTCTTGCCCGAGTTCAGGAACGTCGGGGTGGCCGGCTGGAAGCGGCCGTCGATGATCTCGTCGACGAGCTTCTCCGCCAGCATGGTGTCACCGGCGGCCAGCGTCAACGCCACCATGACCACCCGGTCCTCGAACCGCTCCAGGTACCGCTTGCCGTCGAAAGTCTTCAGCGTGTACGAGGTGTAGTACTTGAACGCACCCAAAAACGTTGGGAAACGGAACTTCTTGGCATACGCGCGGTCGATCAGGGTCTTGACGAAGTTGCGCGAGTACTGGTCGAGCACCTCACGCTCGTAGTAGTTCTCCTTGATCAGGTAGTCGAGCTTCTCGTCCACATCGTGGAAGAACACGGTGTTCTGGTTGACGTGCTCGCGGAAGTACTGGTGCGCGGCTTCGCGGTCCTTGTCGAACTGGATCTTGCCGTCGGCGTCGTACAGATTCAGCATCGCGTTGAGCGCGTGGTAATCCGTCTCGCCGGGCAGCGCGTTGGGCGCGGCGGAGGCTACAGGCTCTGCAGCTGTGACGGTTGGTGGCACGTCTTGTCCTTCCAGAAGTCGGCAAGGCCCGCGCGGACGGCGTCGACGTCGTCCGGGGTTCCCATCAGTTCGAAGCGGTACAGATACGGAACGCCGCACTTGCGGGAGACCACTTCACCCGCGTAGGCGAACTCGGCACCGAAGTTGTTGTTGCCCGCGGCGATGACGCCGCGGATCAACGACCGGTTGTGCTCGTTGTTGAGGAAGGCGATGACCTGCTTGGGGACATAGCCGCCGTCGTTGATGTCCGGGGTGGCGTGGCCACCGCCGTACGTGGGCAGCACCAGCACATATGGCTCGTCGACCTCGATGCGTCCGTGCAGCGGGATCCGGACGGCGGGCAGGCCCAGCTTCTGAACGAAGCGGTGGGTGTTTTCGGACACGCTGGAGAAGTACACGAGATTGCTCATCGTCATCTCCTTCCTGTCCTCCAGATACCCCTTATGCCGTTACGCCGTGACCGCGACCGCGCCGAGCGCCTTGATGCGATCGGGCCGGAACCCCGACCAGTGGTCGTTGCCGGCCACCACGACGGGCGCCTGCAGATAGCCCAGCGCCATGACGAAGTCACGTGCCTCACTGTCCAGGCTGATGTCGACCTTCTCGTAGGCGATGCCCTGCTTGTCCAACGCCTTGTAGGTGGCGTTGCACTGCACGCATGCGGGCTTGGTGTACACGGTGACGGTCATCTTCTGTACGGCTCCTCTGCGAAACGACTGGCAACTGTCCGTTACTGCATATCGCTGTAGTTCAGCGGCCCGCGTTCCCTCAAAATTCCTGGCGTCCGGGCCCGCGTTCCGGTGTGTCTGAGATCGGGTGGCTGGGCTCCGGCCGACCCTGGAAGGTCCAAGAACCGTGGGGGTCTGTCGGTGTTCGAAACACTACACCTAGTGGCCGACATCCAGAAGGGATACCAGATGTTCTGAATGACATTCTTGAAATTCCCTGGTCGTAAGGCCTTGGCTGTGTCCCCAGTCGGCGTGTCGCACGTCACATCGCGGATGCGTCGCGCTCTACATGTAGGTCTACCACCGGGGTCCGACAGGCGGCGCCACGCCAACCGTCACAGTGACGCAATAGCAAAGCCGCCGGCGGGTCATATCGGACCCGGCCGGCGGCCTCTGGCAGGTGTGGCCTCTAGCCCACTTCGGCGGCGAGCTTGCCCACGATGTCGCGCAGGTTCTCGGCGACCTCGGCGTTCTCCCGCGGATGCTTGCTGTCGAATGCCGTCGTCTGCACCGACAGCTTCAAATCCTCGACCACGCGCGCCCCGGCGACGCCGAACGACTTGCGAGTCTCGTCGTGCGCCCACACCCCGCCGTACCGGCCATGCGCCGCGCCGACGACGGCGACCGGCTTGCCGTTCAACGCACCGTCGCCGAAGGGCCGCGACAGCCAATCGATCGCATTCTTGAGGACACCCGGAACGCTGCCGTTGTACTCCGGCGTGACGACCAGGGCGGCGTCCGCCTCGGCGGCGGCTGCACGCAGCGCGGTGACCGACTCGGGCGCATCCGCGTTGTCGATGTCTTCGTTGTAGAACGGCAACTCCCCCAGCCGGTCGAACAGGTGCAGGCTCACTCCGACCGGAGCGCTCTCGACCGCAAGCTCGGCCAGCTGACGGTTGATCGATGCCGCGCGCAGGCTTCCCAGCAGCACCAATACGTTGACGTCCGACATGTTCCACAATCCCTTCCGGTAGTTCTGATCGATCCTTGCACGGCTCAACCGGACCGTGGTCCGATTTATTCCGGCTGAACTAAACTGCAGACATGGCCGCCACCCCCGAGCTCCACGCGCTGCCGGTCACGGATCAGCTGCCGCAGGAGCGAGGCGATGCCGCTCGTAACCGCACGCTACTTCTGGATGCTGCGCGGCGCCTGATAGCCGAGCGCGGCGCCGACGCGGTCACCACGGACGACATCGCCGTGGCCGCCGGCGTCGGCAAGGGCACGTTGTTCCGCCGGTTCGGCAGCCGGGCGGGCCTGATGATCGTGCTGCTCGACGAGGACGAGAAGGCCGAGCAGCAGGCGTTCATGTTCGGGCCGCCTCCGTTGGGGCCGGGCGCGCCGCCACTCGACCGGCTGCTCGCCTACGGGCGAGACCGGCTCGAGTTCGCGGTCACCCACTACGACTTGATGTCCGATGCCAACCGTGACCCGCAGATGCGGTTCAACGCCCCGGCGACCCTGCACCACCGACACGTTCGTGTGCTGTTGGAGTCCGCGGGCACCACCGGCGACCTCGATGCGCAGGCCACCTCGCTGCTCGCGCTGCTCGACGCCGACTACGTGCACCACCAACTCACCGAGCGCGGGCAGACGCTTCAGACGCCTCGGCGACGCGTGGGAAAGTGTGGCGCGCAAGCTCTGCGGCACATGACACCACGCTGGGTCCTGCACGTCGACCTGGATCAGTTTCAAGCCGCGGTCGAAGTGCGTCGCCGTCCCGAACTCGCAGGCCTGCCAATCATTGTCGGCGGCAACGGCGACCCGACCGAGCCCCGCAAGGTCGTCACGTGCGCGTCCTACCCGGCACGCAAGTTCGGCGTGCATGCCGGCATGCCGCTGCGCACCGCGGCCCGCAAGTGTCCCGACGCGACGTTCCTGCCGCTGGACACCGATGCCTACGACGAGGCGTCCGAGGAAGTGATGAACCTGCTGCGCGATCTCGGCCACCCGGTCGAGGTGTGGGGTTGGGACGAGGCGTACCTGGGAGCCGACGTCGACAACCCTGTCCGGCTAGCCGAGCAGATCCGCGAGGTCATCGGTCAGACGGAGTTGTCGTGTTCGGTGGGCATCAGCGACAACAAGCAGCGCGCGAAGGTCGCCACCGGGTTCGGCAAGCCGGCCGGCATCTATCAGCTCACCGACGACAACTGGATGGCGGTGATGGGCGACCGTGAGGTCGACGCACTGTGGGGCGTCGGCCCGAAGACGGCGAAAAAGCTTGCGGGAATGGGCATCACGACCGTCGCCGACCTCGCCGCGACGGATGCCACCCTGCTCACGCAGACCTTCGGCCCGACCACTGGCCTGTGGATACTGCTGCTGGCCAAGGGCGGCGGCGACACGAACGTCAGCGCCGAGCCATGGGTGCCGCGCTCACGCAGCCATGTGATCACATTCCCCAAGGACCTGACCGACCGCAGCGAAATCGACTCCGCGGTAACCGACCTCGCGCGACAAACCCTCACCGAAATCGTGGCGGAACATCGCGTGGTCACCCGCGTCGCGGTAACGGTGCGCACAAAGACGTTCTATACCCGGACAAAGATCCGCAAGCTGCCGTCGCCAAGCGTCGATGCGGAGATCATCACGCGGACGGCACTGGAGCTTCTCGGGCAGTTCGAACTCGACCGGCCGATCCGGCTGCTCGGCGTGCGACTGGAACTCGCCCCGCCGGAGGGCGGTTACTGACCGCCGAATCTGAACTTATGTGCGAGATTTCGGCGGATCTTCGAGCATAAGCTCAGTTTCCGCCAGCACCAGATGCCGACCGCAGGGCTCGGCTGAACAGAACGTTGACCTGACGCATGGCGACGCTATAGGGCCACCAGGCAACCCGCTTGAACATATAGAGCGCCCGGATGTCCGGCGACGTGTAGATCAAGAACCGGTTGCGGCGCACTCCACGCAGGATCGCGTCTGCGACGTGCTCCGGCGAAACCGCGTGTCCGCCGAAGCGGTCCGTCCATCGCTTGACGTTGGGGTCCTCACGGTCTACCCCGGCGATCTGAACCGTTTGCACGAGAGGGGTTTTCACTGCGCCGGGCACCACTACCGACACGCCGATGCGGTGCCGGGCCAGGTCGAAACGCAGCACTTCAGACAGACCCCGCAGACCGTATTTGCTTGCGCTGTAAGCGGCATGCCACGGCAACGCCACCAGCCCAGCCGCCGACGAGACGTTCACCAGATGACCGCCGCGACCCGCGGCCAGCATCGGCGGGACAAAGGTCTCGATGACGTGGATCGGCCCCATCAGGTTGATGTCGACCATCGACTTCCAATGCTCGTGCGTGAGTTGGTCGACCGTGCCCCAGGCCGACACCCCGGCGATGTTCATCACCACGTCGATCGCGGGATGGTTGGCGTGGATGTCTGCGGCGAAACGAGCCACGTCGTCGTAGTTGGAAATGTCCAACGCCCGATATTCGGCCACCGTGCCGCCCAGCGCGCGGGAGTCGGCGACGGTTTTCTCCAAACCTTCTGCGTCGCGGTCGGTGAGGTACAGCTCGGCGCCCTCGCCGGCGAGCTTCAGCGCTGTTGCGCGCCCGATGCCGCTGGCGGCTCCTGTGAGAAAACAACGTTTGCCGGAAAAGCCGCTCCCCTGCGCCATGGCGGTGACGATACCTATCCGTCGCCCAGGGCCGAACGACCCCAGATCGCAGATACCCAGAGCCGCTCGAGGGCGTCGACCGCACGATGGGGATCGCCACCGCGGCCGACGAACGCGCTGTCGTGCGTCAGCGTCATCGTCGTCGTCGCCGCCAGCGTCCGCACCAGCGCGGGCAGGTCGTCGGAAATCGGGCGAGCATCGGGGTCTTGTTCCAGGAGCGCGACGAGCTTGTCGATCACGCTGTCGTAGAAGTCGTCCATCATCTCGCGGATCTGCGCGTCGGTGTTGCGCGCGACCGCACACGCCGACAACACAGGATCATCGTTCGCGTACACGGCGGCAGCGCTGCCGACCATCCGCTTCGCAAACGCCCCAGGCGTTTCGCCGGGCTCGCGAGGCGCGAAGTGATGAGTGAGCTCGTCGAGCAGTTCGCTTGCATCGGCCAGGACCACCGCAAGCACCGCGTACTTCGAGTCGAAGTAGAAGTAGAAACCGGACCGAGCGACACCAGCCCGCTCGCTGATGGTGCTGACCGACAGATCCGCGAACGACCGCTCCTCGAGCAGCTCACGAACCGCGGTGACGATGGCGTCGCGCTGCCGGTCGCCGCGGCTGCGACGAACCTCCGGGGCCGGTTGGGCGGTCATCGCCGTAGACCTTCGCACTGTCCTGCGCCGCAGACCAAACTTGACATGCGTCAAGTATGCCCTTCAGGATGGGTGTCAGGCGTGAAATCGACCACAGTGCCCTTCATCTTCAGGAGCGTTCAATGGCGAGCATCAGCACCCCGGAGTACTTGCTGGATCAGGCCAAGCGACGGTTGACGCCGACGATGAACACGATCCCGGGCATGGGGCTGATCGAGAAGCGGCTGCTGGCGGTCGACTGGAAGCAGCACCCGCTCGCCGAGCCGCCGCCGGGCAGCGGCCTCAAGCCCGTCATGGGCGATTCGGGCGTGCCGATCCTCGGCCACATCATCGAACTATTCCGCGGCGGCCCCGACTACGTCTTGCACCTGTACAAGACCCAGGGCCCGGTGGTGTTCGCCGACTCGCCGATCCTGCCCTCGATCATCGCGCTCGGGCCCGATGCCACCCAGACGATCTTCTCCAACAAGAACAAGGACTATTCGCAGAAGGGCTGGCACCCGGTCATCGGCCCGTTCTTCAACCGCGGCCTGATGATGCTCGACTTCGAAGAGCACATGTTCCACCGCCGGATCATGCAGGAGGCATTCACCCGCAGCCGGTTGGCCGGCTACGTCGAGCACATCGACAAGGTGGCCTCCTCCGTCGTCGCCGATTGGCCGACCGACGATGGACGCTTCCTGTTCCACCCGACGATGAAGGAGCTGACGCTCGACATCGCCTCGATGGTGTTCATGGGCCACGAGCCCGGCACCGACCACGACCTGGTGACGAAGATCAATCGGGCATTCACCACCACGACCCGGTCCGGGGGCGCCATCATCAGGACCTCGGTGCCGCCGTTCAAGTGGTGGCGGGGGCTGCGGGCCCGCAAGGTGCTCGACGACTACTTCGAAGCGCGAGTCAAGGAGCGCCGCAAGGCCGAGGGCACGGACATGCTCACCGTGCTGTGCCACACCTCCGACGAGGACGGCAACAGCTTTTCCGACCAAGACATCGTCAACCACATGATCTTCCTGATGATGGCGGCCCATGACACGTCGACGTCCACCACAACGACGATGGCGTATCACCTTGCGGCACACCCGGAATGGCAGGAGCGCTGCCGCGACGAGTCCGCGCGGCTCGGCGATGGGCCGCTGGACATCGAGGCGCTGGAGAAGCTCGAGACGCTGGACCTGGTGATGAACGAGTCGCTGCGGTTGGTGACCCCGCTGCCGTTCAACTACCGCCAGGCCGTGCGCGACACCGACCTGCTCGGCTACTACGTCCCGGCCGGTACCAACGTCGGCACCTGGCCGGGCATGAACCACCGGCTGCCCGAGCTGTGGACCGATCCCGACAAGTTCGATCCCGACCGGTTCTCCGAGCCGCGCGCCGAGCACAAGCGGCATCGCTACGCGTTCGCTCCGTTCGGCGGCGGTGCGCACAAGTGCATCGGCATGGTGTTCGGCCAGCTCGAGGTCAAGACCGTCATGCACCGGCTACTACGCCGCTACCGCTTGGAGCTGGTGCGGCCCGATTACAAGCCGCACTACGACTACGGCGGCATGCCGGTGCCGCTGGATGGCATGCCGATCGTGCTGCGTCCGCTGCACTAATCGGATTTGCGCCGAAACGGTATTCCAGCAGAAGAATTCCGAGTAACGGCCTGCTGGAATACAGTTTCGGCGGTGTCAGGTGGCGGTCAGCAGGCGGTTAGCGCAGGCGACCACCGCGCGCAGCGCCGACTGCGTCGGGTCGTCGGACAGCCCCATCGCCCACTCGGAGTGCAGGCCGTCGGACCCGCGAATGAATGTCGCGGTGTGCTCGCCGGCGGGCACCTGGTGAAAGTCGGTCATCTCGAGCGGAATGCCGCGGTCGAAGAGCATCGCCGTCAGCGCAGCGACGGGCCCGGACGCGGCCGCGGACGACGTGCTGATGCTGTCCCCGAGCGCCAAGGTCGCCTGGTAGTGGCGGGCCTGCGGACCCAGCAACGCGGCGGGACGGTTCGCGTCAGTGCATGTCCAGTTGCCCAGCCGGAGCGGTCCAGAACTGGGCGCGTACTCGTCGAGGAAAGCTTCCCAGGACATCGCGTCGGCCTCCTTGCGCAGACCGCGAGGCATCGGTGCGTCGATGTGGACCGCGAACGACAGCGGCGCTGCGCTGGTAGCGGATTGAAATGTCATGTGCCGGTCTTCTCTGGTCTCGAGGAATGACCGACGTAGTAGCTTCGACCCACAGCGAGGGGTCGGTCTGGATCAGACCCCGCTGCGGGTTGCTACTACGATTCGCCTCGGCACGATTGCCGATGCTAGACCCTTGATTGCTGGGCGCGCAAACCCCTTTTGCTTCGTATTCCGGATAATCCGGCAAGACTGCTTCGTCTACCGGCTGTCCCCGGCCGTTTGCCAGTGGGACAGTCGTACTACCAAATCCGTCGGTTGGGAGGAGCCGGGGGTTGCGATGAAAATTAGGGACTTCGACTACAGCGAGACGGTCGACGCCGCCATCGCGGATTTCACAGCGCACCGTGCCTGCATTGAGCAGGCCAAGGGAATCCTGATGATGACCTACGGCATCTCCGCCGAGCGGGCGTTCGACATCCTGGTGTGGCGATCACAGGAGACCAACACCAAGCTGCGCCACCTCGCGCTGCAGATAATTCGCGACTTCACCGCCGAGCTGCGCGTACCGGGCGATGTCCGTGCGCAAGCCGACCAGCTGTTGTTGACGGCGCACCGCCGCGTCGATCCGCCGGCGCCACCCGTGGATTCGCACAGCGACGCCTGCTGACGGGAGTCGGGCGGACTGGTTCCGGCATAGTCAGGAGCCGTGACGTGGTGGGATGCGGCCTTCCTAGCCGCCGCGGGGATCGTCGGCGGCCTCACCGGCAGCATCGCCGGCCTCGCATCGGTGGCCACCTATCCCGCACTTCTGCTGGTCGGCCTCCCGCCGGTGGCCGCCAACGTGACCAACACCGTGGCACTGGTGTTCAACGGAATCGGGTCGGTGTTGGGTTCGCGGCCGGAGTTGAAGGGTCAGGGTCGCTGGATCAAGCGCATCGCCCCCGTGACCGCGGTCGGTGGCGCGGCAGGCGCCGCGCTGTTGTTGACCACGCCGGCAGAGGGTTTCGAGCGTGCGGTGCCGGTCCTGCTGGGCGTCGCGTCGATCGCGATCCTGTTGCCGCCTGTTTATAACCGGTACGCGAGAGTCGCCAGCCACCAACGGCACACCGCCACGGTGTTGCTCGAGTCCGGGGCGATCTTCCTGATCTCGATCTATGGCGGCTACTTCGGCGCGGCGGCCGGTGTGCTTCTGCTCGCGCTGCTGTTGCGTGCGGGCGGTGCGACGCTCGCGCATGCGAATGCGAGCAAGAACGTCATCCTTGGCGTCGCAAACGGCGTTGCGGCAGTCATTTTCGCAGTTCTTGCACCGGTGAACTGGCTGGCGGTTGTCGCTCTCGGCGCCGGATGCCTGCTCGGTTCCCGACTGGGCCCGATCGTGGTGCGCCGCGCGCCTGCCGGGCCGCTGAAGGTCGCGATCGGCGCAGCCGGGCTGGCGTTGGCGATCAAGCTCGGTTACGACACCTACACCTAGCCCAAGTCAAATGGGCTGTCGCCCTTGGCCACTCGGGTGCCGAGGTCGATCAAGTTCTGCGCGTTGGAATGCAGTCGCTCACCGGCGTCGCGACTGGCCTGGCCGACCAGAAAACGCGACCACGTGCCCTCGATCACGATGCCCAGCTTGAAGCATGCCATCGCGACATACCAATCGAGCCTTGATGTTTGGCGGCCACCCGCCGCGAAGTATGCCTCGAGCAGCTCGCGGCGCGTCGCCAGACCCGCCGAGCGCGGCCAACTGCGCCCCGGCCGTGATGGTGCTGGTTTCCAGCGGCCAGCAGATCAGCATCCAGCCCAGGTCCAGCAGCGGGTCGCCGACCGTGCACATCTCCCAGTCGACGAACGCAGCCAACTCGGGTTTGTCGCGGCGGAGCATGACGTTGTTCAGATGCGGATCGCCGTGCATGATGCCCGGCTCGCTATCGGGCGGGCGGTTGGCTTCCAGCCACTCCGCCAGGTCCGTCACGGCCAGCGATTCGGGCGAATACTTGTCGTGCCGATAGCTCTCCAGCAGTCGTAGAAACTGCGGAACCTGGCGCTCCAGAAAGGATCCCGGGCGCTTGAGCTCTGCCAGTGGGCTGCCCTCCCATGCGACATTGCCGAGTTGCGCCAGGCTGGCCGCATAGGACAGCCCTACTTGATGACGCATGCCGGCATCGCGCACGTAGGCCTCGTCCATCTCGCTGCCCGGGTTGAAGCCGTCGACCTCCTCCATCAAATAGAACACCACCCCGAGCACGCCGAGGTCGTCGCAGCCGGCGATGAAACCCGGGTGCGGCACCGGCGTTCCCGCCAGCGTGCGCAGCGCCGCGATCTCGCGCAGCATCGTCTTGTCACTCGTCGGCCGCGGGTGAAGAGGCGGCCGCCGCAACACCATCCGGCGACCATCGATGAGCAACCGCACCACGATGTTCTGCGTGCCGCCGGTCAGCGGCTCGACATCGGTGAGCTCAGACCCGAGGCCCTGCTGTCGCACCCAGCGCTGCACCGCTGCCCGGTCATCGTCGCTCAGGGTCGGCAGTTGCTGCGCGTCGTCGGGCATGCCGACATGGTGTCAGGCCTTGCGCGCCGTCAGCAGCAGATACTCCCATTCCATGGCCGACGAGCCGCTCAGGACGCTGTCACCCACCTGCGCGATGTCCGCGTCGAGGGCGGCCACGCGTTCTGGATCGCCCTCGACGTTGCGGTACACCGAGATCGTCGGACCGTAGACCGTCTTGAAATAGTCGCGGAACTCTGCGCCGTTGGCGAAGTGGTCAACGGTCAGCATCCGTCGCTCGGTCACCACATCGGTGATGCGGTCGCCGAGCAGCCCACGGACATGATCCTCTTGCCCCCACAACGGCGGTGGCTGTGCACCCGGCGGTGGCGCGGGCGCGTACGGCTTCATCGCCGAGAACAGCTTGCCGATGTGGCCTTCGGGTGTCCAGCTGATCAAGCCGATCCTGCCGCCCGGTTTGCACACCCGGATCAACTCGTCGGCTGCCAACTGATGGAATGGCGCGAACATCACGCCGATGCACGACATCACGACGTCGAATTCGTCGTCGCCGAAGGGTAATTCGTGGGCGTTGGCCTCTCGCCATTCGAGTTCGACTCCGCGCTCTGCGGCCAGCCGACTGCCCTGCTCCAACAACTCCGGGCAAAGGTCGCTGGCGATGACGCTGGCCCCAGTCTCGGCGGCGGGAATCGATGCGTTTCCGGTTCCGGCGGCCACGTCCAGCACTCGGTCACCCTTCGCTATGCCGGTGGCTTGCACCAGCACGGGCCCGAGCGGAGAAACCAGTTCGGCGGCCAGTTTCGCGTAGTCCCCTGACGCCCACATGGCTCGGTGTTTGGCCGCCACTACATTGACGTCGACGGCGGCGGTGGGGTTAGTCATGATCGTTGTCCTCCTGGGTCGTGTGCAAACATCGTCTCGCCGCCGATCGCGCGGATCTAGTTACAGATCTGTACTGGCGCTGGTTCTATATCTGTACTGCTCACTTAACGCTCGGAGGTGCGCAAATGTCCGGATACGGCCAATTCTGTCCGGTGGCCAAGGCGATGGAGGTACTCGACGAACGCTGGACCCTGCTCGTCGTCCGCGAACTGCTGCTGGGTAGCCGCCACTTCAACGACCTGCGCCGCGGCGTGCCGAAGATGTCGCCGGCGCTGCTGTCCAAACGTCTGAAGTCACTCACCCGCGCCGGCGTCGTCGAGCGCGCCGAAATCGACGGCCGCACCACCTACTCACTGACCGACTGCGGGAAGGAACTGGCGGAGGTGGTCGACGCGCTGGGCACCTGGGGTGTGCGCTGGATCGGCGAACTCGGCGAGGAGGACCTCGACCCGCACCTGCTGATGTGGGACGTGCGCCGGACGATCCGGGTCGACGCATGGCCGCGGTCGCGCACCACACTGGCCTTCCGGTTCGACGACGTGGCACCGAGAGCGGCGCGATGGTGGCTGGTGGTGTCGGACGGCGAGGCCGACGTGTGCGATTTCGATCCGGGCTACGACGTGGCCGGCAGCGTCGAGACGAGCCTGCGCACCCTCACTCGGATCTGGCGCGGCGACCTGGGCTGGTCACACGCGCTGCTCGACGGCAGCGTCGCGGTGTCGGGCCCCACCGAGGTCCGGCGCGCCGTCCCGAACTGGATCGGTCAGTCGCTGCTGTCCGCGGTGCCGCGTCCGGCGTGAAGGCGTTGCGCCGAAACTGAAGTTATGAAGGTGCCCACTCGCGCGTTGTCTGCACAAGTTCAGTTTCGACGCGCGAGTAGGTCACGCCTGGTACTCCGGGCACGCTCGCACCCCATTCATGACACCCTCGCGGAAGGCCTTCACCCGGGCCCAGCCCGCTCCCTGGCGTTCGACGTCGCCCTCGCCGCGGAACACCAGCAGCGCCGTGATCGCCTCGTCGAGATCACCGGGCGAGATGTGATAGGTGCTGGTCTCGGGGCGGTCGTGGATGATCACACTCGCCGTATACGCACCGGCCAGGCAGTCCCCCCGCAGCGTCGAGGTCTTCTCGTCCGATTCGTCACCCAGCCGTGTCAAGGCCGCTAAACCCCACTGGGTGGCCAGCAGCGCCGCCACCGCGTAATCGCCGCCCTGGTCGTACACCCGTGGCATGCCCATGGCGTTGTCCCAGCCGACGTAATCGTCTGGCACGCAATAGAAGAGCACGTAGCCCTGCGCGGACTGGTCCCCGCACATCGGCGGCTGGTCCGGATGGAACGGCTCGATGTTGCGTAGCGGTGGCCACTGGAGCCCGTTAGACACGACTGGGTACACCTGCGTCCAGTAGTCCTCGATGTCATAGGGGACGCCGTTGACGATTGAGTCGTACGGTGCGTTGCCCTCCTGCGCGGCGTCCGCCTCGCTGCTGAACGGCAACTCGAGCACCATGGGATCGTCGTCGCGGTAGTTCTTGCACTTCTCCAGGTCGTTGTCGTAGCCATCCTGGAAGGCGCTGACCCGGTCGAAGCCGCTGCCGTGCGCGTCCGGATCGATCTTCGACGTCCCTGGCGTGTCGCGCAGATCCAGCACGCCGGCCAGGGCGAGGTCCAGATCCGCGGCGTTGACGTCGAATACGCCGTCGTCCTGAGCATGTTTCGACCACGCGCCGGCGAAGCAGTCGGCCTGCAACTCACTGGTCACCGTCCGCGCGGTGAAGTTGGATCGAGCCTGCACGGCGTGGGCGTATTCGTGCGCCATCACCACCGGGATGACGAAATCGCCGAAGCGCGACTGCAGATCGGGAAACAGTTCTTGCGCGTCCCAGGCGACGACGTCTTCGGTCGAGCAGTAGAACGCGTTGCCTTGGACCTCCTGGGGGTCCGTCGTGCACGGCGGCGCGTCACTGTCGGCGGTGACGGCGAAATAGCCGCCGCTGATCGGTTCCCAATCGCTGTTGTAGAGCGTGGGGTACTGCTCGCCCCAGTACTGCTCGAGGTCGGCGATGGCCTGCATGGCGAGCTTGTTCACCGGCGCCGAGGCGTCACCCTTGATGGTGATGTTGCTCGCGGCTGGCGGCGAGGTTTCCTGCTTCGCACCCGACACCTCCGGCTTCGGCCCGCCGCAGGCCGCCAAGAGCAAAACGACAGCAGCCGCTGACCACACCTTGATAAGCATGAGCAAACACTAGCGGTCAAGATCAGGAAGTGGCGACTAATCGAGGATGCGCCGCGCGACGTTGGTGGTGACCAGGTCGAGCAGCTCGTCGGCCCGCCCGGCCAGGATGGTCCGGATCGCGTACAGGGAGAAGCCCTTGGCCTGCTCGACGGTGATGGCCGGCGGTATCGACAGCTCCTGACGCGCGGTGACCACGTCGACGACGGCGGGTCCGTCGTGTGCGAACGCGTCGACCAGCGCCGGTTCCAGCTCGACGGGTTGCTCGACGCGACGGCCGAAGATTCCCATTGCCTGTGCGACGTCGGCGAAGTTGGGGTTGACGAGGTCGGTGCCGAAGTTGACGATGCCGGCGGCCTTCATTTCGAGCTCGACGAAGTTCAGCGACGAGTTGTTGAAGACGATGACCTTGACCGGCAGCCGGTTCTGGATCAGCGTGATCAGCTCGCCGAACAACATCGTCAAACCGCCGTCGCCGGCCAGGGCGACCACCTGGCGGTTGCGGAAGGCGGTCTGGGCGCCGATCGCGTGCGGCAGCGCGCATGCCATGGTGCCGTGGTTGAACGACCCGAGCAGCCGGCGTCGGCCGTTCATCGAAACGTACCGGGCTGCCCACACGACGGGCGAGCCGACGTCGACGGTGAACACCGCATCGTCGGCTGCCAGCCGATTCGCAAGTCCCGCAACGTATTCCGGGCGGATCGGGGTGCGGTCGCGGTCGTTGACAGCCAATTCGTCCATCGTCTTGCGGGTCTTGCGGTAGTGGCGAAGCGAGCGGTCCAGGTGCTCGCGCCAATCCTTCTGGCGCAGCATCGGCTGCAGCGCGGCAACAGTGTCCTTGACGGTGCCGACGAGTCCGAGCTCAATCGGCGTCCGACGGCCCAGGTGGCGGCCGCGGATGTCGACCTGGATCACCTTCGCGTTGTCGGGATAGAACTGCTGATACGGGAAGTCGGTGCCCAGCATCAGCAGCGCGTCGGCCTCCTTGATCGCCTTGAATCCCGATGCGAAGCCGAGCAGGCCGGTCATGCCGACGTCGAACGGGTTGTCGTATTCGATGAACTCCTTGCCGCGCAGCGCATGCACGATCGGCGCGTTCAAAGTGCCGGCCAACTGGATCACGGCGTCGTGCGACCCCGCCACACCTGCGCCACCGAGGATCGTGACGGCCTGGGCGTCGTTGAGGATCGCGGCTGCCGCACGCAACGACTCGTCGTCGGGGCACACCAGCGAGCGCGTCGGAACTACAGGCCGCGCTTGCCATTCCGACGACTCCGCACGTTGCAGGAAGATCTCGGCGGGGATGACGACGACGGCCACCCCATTTTCCTCGATGGCCGCGCGCATCGCCATCTCGAGGATGCGCGGCGCCATCTCGGGAGTGCTGACGAGTTCGCAGTAGACGCTGCACTCGCGGAACAGGTCTTGCGGATGCGTCTCCTGGAAGTAGTCAGAGCCGATCTCGGTGCGCGGGATGTGCGCCGCGATCGCCAGCACCGGAACACGGCTGCGCTGCGCGTCGAACAGACCGTTGATCAGATGCAGGTTGCCCGGCCCGCAACTGCCTGCGCAGACCGCGAGCTGGCCGGTGAGCGCCGCGTCGGCCGCCGCCGCGAACGCCGCCGTTTCCTCGTGACGGACGTGCTCCCAAGTGATTTCGCCGGAGCGCCGGAGCGCGTCGGTGAAGCCGTTGAGGCTGTCACCGGGCAGACCGTAGACGCGGCGGACGCCGCTGATCGCCAGGGCCGAGATGACACGGTCCGCGACGGTCGCCACCCGGCCACCCTATGCGATTACTTGGGGGCGAAGCGCTGGCCTGCGTCCAGCCGGATGCACTGGCCGTTGAGCATCGCGTTCTCCACGATCGCGACCGCGAGCTTCGCGTACTCCTCCGGCCGGCCCAGCCGACGCGGGAACGCCGCGTCCTTGGTCAGCGCGGCGGCCATGTCGTCGGGAATGCCGGCGGTCAGCCCGGTCGCGAACAGGCTCGGAGCGATGGCCAGCACGCGAATACCCAGGCTGCCCAGGTCGCGCGCCATCGTCAGGCACATGCCGGCGATCGCGGCCTTGGATGCGGTGTAGGCGATCTGGCCGATCTGGCCCTCGAACGCCGCGATCGACGACGTGTTGATGATGACGCCACGTTCGTCGTCCTCAGGCTCGTTCTTGCTCATGTGAAAGGCGGCCAGCCTGCTGACGTTGAACGTGCCGACGGTGTTGAGATCCTGCACCTGACGGAAGATGTCGAGGTCGTGCGGGCCGTTCTTGGTGAGCGTGCGCATCGCCGAGCCACCGCCGGCAGTCGTGACCGCGATGTGCAGCCCGCCGAGGCCGTCGACTGCCTGCTGCAGCACCTGCTCGGTGCCGGCGAAATCCATGACGTCGACCGGATGGAACGCGCCGCCGATGCCGTCGGCGACCTGCTGGCCGTCGCTATTGGGCCGGTCCAGCACCGCGACGCTGGCGCCACGCTTGGCGAGTGCCTCGGCGGTAGCGCGCCCGAAGCCCGACGCTCCACCGACGATGACGGCCTTCTTGCCCTCGATCTCCATCAAGCTTCCTTTCAAGACAGTGACAATTTGGCAGATTACTGTAAGCCTTTCGGGTGGATCGTCGCGGGTAAGTTGGCTCCATGACGTCGCGCGGGACCAAAGCGTTGGCTGGGGTGGCGGCTGCGGCCGTTGCGCTGGGCGTGACCCAGTTGCTCGCAGTTGCTTTCGGCCCCCAGGCCGACGCCCGTACCGCGGTCGGGTCGACGGTCATCGACCTGACGCCGGGGCCGGTCAAGGAGTGGGCGATCCAGACGTTCGGCATGGCCGACAAACTGGTGCTGTCCGTGCTGGTGCTGGCGGTCATCGCCGTGATTGCCGCCGTGGGTGGGTCTTTCGAGACGCGCCGTGTCCCGGTGGGCAGCGCCGCGATCGTCGCCGCAGGGATCGTCGGTTGTGCAGCGGTGCTGTCGCGTGCCGGTGCGACGCCGGCGGACATCGTGCCGACGCTGGTGGGCACCGCGTGCGGGGTCATGGTGCTGCGGCTGCTCACGTCGGGACGCTTCACCGAAGAACCGGACACCGCCGCTGGAGACTCACCCGATCGCGGCCGACGGCTCTCGCTCGTCACACTGGGGTTCCTCGGCGCGGGCGCGCTCAGCGGCGTGGGCGGCGTCGTCCTGTCACGCCTGACATCGTCGGTCGCCGGCGACCGCGACGCGTTCGCACTGCCGCAGGTCGACGTCGGCGCCCCGCCCGTGCCGCCGGCCGTGCAGCCGAAAGGCGTTGCGCTGCCATCATTTGTCACCAGCAATGCCGACTTCTACCGGATCGACACCGCGCTGACAGTGCCACAGCTGAGCCGGTCCGATTGGCAGCTCAAGATCCACGGCATGGTCGACCGCGAAATCACCTACCGCTTCGAGGATCTGGAGCGGTTCGAGGCTGTTGAGAAGCTGGTGACGCTGACGTGCGTGTCCAATCCGGTTGGCGGAGACCTCATCGGCAACGCCTCCTGGACGGGGTATCGCGTGCGAGATCTGTTGGCCGAAGCGGGTGTTCACGAGGATGCCGACATGGTGCTGTCGATGTCGATCGACGGGTTCACCGCCGGCACGCCCGTGGACGTACTCACCGACAACCGGGATTCGCTGCTGGCGATCGGCATGAACGGCCAGCCGCTGCCCACCGAACACGGCTACCCCGCCCGGCTAGTGGTGCCGGGCCTTTACGGATACGTATCTGCCACCAAGTGGGTCGTCGACCTCGAGCTGACGCGATTCGATCGCGCCGAGGCCTACTGGACGCGGCTGGGCTGGTCACCGCGCGGGCCGATCAAGACGCAGTCCCGCATCGACGTGCCCCGCAGCGGTCAGGACGTCGCCCGCGGGCCGGTGACGTTCGGCGGCGTCGCGTGGGCGCAGAACCGTGGGGTGCGCGCCGTCGAGGTCCGCATCGACGACGGTGACTGGCAGGCCGCCGAGCTGGGCGCGAGCTACTCCAACGACACCTGGCGGCTGTGGAGCTTCGAATGGCAGGCCACCGAGCCAGGGCTGCACACCATTGCCGTACGCGCTACCGACAACACCGGCGCCGTCCAAACCTCCGAGCTGGCTGACGTACTCCCCGACGGCGCCACCGGCTGGCACACCGTCTCATTCGCCGTGAAGTAATCCCCGCGAGTGACCGCGTTTGTACGTCGACACGCCGTGTTTGCGTGTACAAAACCGGTCGTCCCCAGCTTCGCGTGGGCCCACGCGCGGGTGACATCCACTAAGTTGGCGCGACGTGACCTTCCAACCCGCCGACCAGTGGCGCACCAGGCTGCGCGCTGCGCTGCTCACCGCCCGCAAGGACCGCGACACCGCGCGAGTCTCGGCGCTGCGGTCGGCGCTGAGCGCGATCGACAACGCCGAAACGCCCGACGGCGCCCACCTCGATGCACCGTCGAGCGGAAAGATCGCCGGCGGCGTCGTCGGCCTTGGCGCTGCTGAGGTCGCGCGACGCCAGCTGTCCGACACCCAGATCCGCGAGCTGGTGCGCGCCGAGATCGATGAGCGGCTGTCAGCAGCCGGGGAGTTCAGCGCCGGCGGACATGACGAACGCGCAGCCATGCTGCGAACCGAGGCGGCGGCGCTCACCGACCTACTGGGAGATGTCTGACGCCCGTGCGAGGCTGAGCCCGTGCAGCTCGTTGACGTCGCCGCCGCGTCCGCCGAAGTGGGCGCCACGTCGGCCCGGCTCGCCAAGATCGCGCGGATAGCCGACCTGCTTCGCCATGCCGGCGCCGAGGGCGACGCGAAGCTGGTCGCCGTCGTGGTGTCCTGGCTGTCCGGTGAGCTGACGCAACGGCAGATCGGCGTCGGCTGGGCGGCGCTGCGCTCGTTGCCAGACCCTGCCGCGGAGCCGTCGCTGACAGTGCTGGAGGTCGACGCCAGCTTCACCGAGATCGGCACGGTCGCCGGCAAAGGCTCGCAGGCTCGGCGCGCCGAACTCGTCAAGACACTGTTCTCGCAGGCGACCGAGCCCGAACAGACCTTCCTGCGCCACCTCCTCAGCGGGGAGTTACGACAGGGCGCGCTCATCGGGGTGATGGCCGACGCGGTTGCCAAGGCCGCGGACATCCCAGCCGCCGGGGTGCGGCGCGCGGCCATGCTCGGCGGCGCACTGCCAGCCGTGGCGGCCGCGGCGTTGACCGGAGGCGAGGCGGCGCTCGAACAGTTCACCCTCAAAGTCGGCCAGCCGGTAGGCCCGATGCTGGCGCAGACCGCGACCGGCGTCACCGAGGCACTCGAACGTCTCGGCGGCACAGCGGTTTTCGAGGCCAAGCTGGACGGCGCGCGGGTTCAGATCCACCGCGCGGGCGATGCCGTGACGATCTACACGCGCAGCCTCGACGACGTCACCCAACGGTTGCCGGAGGTGGTCGAGGCGACGCTGGCGCTGCCGGTCACGGAGCTGATCGCCGACGCAGAAGCCATATCGCTGCGAGAAGGCGGACGCCCGCACCGATTCCAGGTGACGGCGTCGCGGTTCGGTCGGTCAGTCGATATTGCCGCCGCGCGCACCGCACAGCCGCTGTCGGTGTTCGTGTTCGACCTGCTGCACCTCGACGGCGAAGACCTACTCGATCGGCCCACCAGCGAACGGATCGCCGTCCTGGACGCGATCGTGCCCAAAGCCCATCGTGTGGACCGCCTCATCACCGACGATGCCGAGGCCGCGCAACGGTTCCTCGACATCACACTGGCCGCCGGTCACGAGGGCTTGATGGCCAAATCGCTGACGGCGCCGTATGAGGCGGGTCGCCGCGGCGCGGGCTGGTTGAAGGTCAAACCCGTGCACACGCTCGACCTGGTGGTGCTCGGCGTCGAGTGGGGCTCGGGCCGTCGCACCGGCAAACTGTCCAACATCCACCTCGGCGCCCGAGACCCCGCGACGGGCGGATTCGTCATGCTCGGAAAGACTTTCAAGGGGATGACGGACGCGATGCTCGACTGGCAGACCACCCGTTTCATGGAACTGGCCGACGGGCCGACCGACGGCTGGGTGGTCACGCTGCGGCCCGAGCAGGTGGTCGAGATCGCGTTCGACGGTGTGCAGGGCTCGACGCGCTACCCCGGCGGCATGGCGCTGCGATTCGCGCGCGTGCTGCGTTACCGCGACGACAAAAGCCCGGCCGAGGCCGACACCATCGACACGGTGCGCGCCTTCTACGAGCATGGGTCATAACCGATTGACGTCCTCCGGACGGATGAATCCGTCGGATTCCAACCCATGGTGTGAGTTGGAGCAGTAATTCCTCGCGGTTTCCTGCTGGTTCCTGCTTCGAGGATTCCCCGTAGCCCGCAAGCTATGGGTCGTCTCCACAGGCTGACACCGCCAACAGCCCGGCGGCCAAAATGTTCTTGGCTGCGTTGACATCCGCGTGCTCGGCGGGACGCGAGCAGTGGGTGCACCGGAAAACCGCTTGACTCTCACGGGATTTCGGGTCCACATGCCCACACGCCGAGCAGCGTTGCGACGTCAACGCTGCCGGAACCTTCACCACCTGCGTCCCGGTGTAACGGGCGGCAGACTTCAGGGCCATCTCGAAGCGATACCAGCCTTTGGCCAAGATGGCTTTATTCAAACCCGACTTGCTCGCCGCCCCATTAGGGAGGTAGTGGCTAGGATTATTCGGGTCCTCCACAGGCTGCGCCCGCCGGGTCATGTTCTTTGTCGGAAGTTTCTCCAGCACCACCACAGCGTTGTTCTCCGCCAGCTGCCGGGCGGTCTTGACGCAGAAATCCTGGCGCCTGCGCGCCTCTTTCGCCCGCAGTCGCGCGTGCCGTTGACGCGTCTTGCCGCGGTTGGCCGAGCCCTTGGCGGCGCGGGAGAGTTTGCGTTGCAACCGCACAGCGCGCCGCTTCTCCGCCGGGGTGCTAAACGCCTGATCCAGCAAGTCACCGGCGCTGGTGGCCACCGCAACCACCACACCCCGATCCACCCCCACCGCGGTCCCCGGACAGGCATGCTCGGTCGGGGGCGTCGCGCCGTCGTCTACCAGGAACGACACGAACCAGTGCTTTCCTTCCCGGGTCAGAGTGGCTGAGCGGATGGTTTCTCCCTTCAGGCTGCGCGAGCACCGGAACTTCACCCACCCCAGCTTGGGCAGCTTCACCCGAGAAGTGCGCCGGTTCAGCTTCTCCACCTTCATTTTGGCGCCTTCCGGAAACCGAAAGGACGGCAACCACCGCCGCGCCGAACGCCACCGCACGCCGAAGGTGCCACGTTCGCGGCAAGCCTTGTCGAGATCCATCAGCGCCTGCTGCAGGCAATGCCCCGGTACTTCGGTTAGCCACGCGTGCTCAGTCTTGGCTTCCACCAACTCGTGGGCCTGCTGTTCGTAGTTCATCCACGCCCCACGGCGGCGGTATTCCCGGCGCTGCTCCAATCCAGTGTTGTACACAGCCCGGCATGCGTCAGCGGTCTGTTGCGCCAGCAACGCCTGAGCGTCGGTCAACTCGACCCGAAACCGTCGACCCGCCAGCATCGCTCACCGGCTCTTCTGGTTATCCACATAGCGCTTGATCACCGACAACGACGCCCCACTAACGGAGGCCACCAAGTGCGAGTTCGTCCACACCGTGGGCGACCATGACCGCAGCCACCCGAACTCCTGGCGTAGCAGACCCGACCAGCGACCCTTGGCCTTCACCAACCGGTGAATCCCGAACCGCGGATCCACCCCAACCAGCAAGCGCACGTGAGCGAGCAGGGTCTGCAACTCGATCAACCGTCCCCCGTCTCAGCGATCACCTCGGCGATGATCTCCTTCAGCCGCGTCGCCATCCGCCCGCCGATCGCACCGCGGGCATACGCGCGCCGAAACGCGATGCGCGTTCGCCCGCAACGTAACAGCCACCACCGACACATTTAGACGGCCAACTGCGATCTAATGCGCCAACACGGCCCCGACCATCTCGGCGGCCACCACAAGCACGAACTCGACGCCCTCACCCCTAGCCCTATCGCCGGGGACCGCCGAACTCCCTACTTCCCGAATCGATACCCCGAATCGCCCCAACACCGATTTGTCCGGTGAAAGGATCGACGAAGGCACGTGACACAGTCGAGCCGACGAGGGAGAGACCGTGGCTACACCCACCGCCGCACCTGACCGCTTCGAGGAAACCGAAGGTGACGTCACCTATATCCGCACCGAGAAAGACCTGCCACCGGTAGCGATCATCGACCGATCGCCCATCACCACCCGGCACAAGATCATCTTCGCGATCATCGCGGTGATCGGCGCCGTCTCGTGGGCCATCATCGCGTTCTTCCGCGGAGAGACCGTCAACGCGGTCTGGTTCGTCCTCGCCGCGATATGCACCTACGTGGTCGCATTCCGGTTCTACGCGCGGCTGATCGAGATGAAGATCGTGCGCCCGCGCGACGACAACGCGACACCGGCTGAGGTCTTCGAGAACGACACCGACTACATGCCGACGGACCGGCGGGTGCTGTTCGGCCATCACTTCGCCGCGATCGCAGGAGCGGGACCGCTGGTCGGCCCGGTATTGGCGATGCAGATGGGGTATCTGCCCGGCACCATCTGGATCATCATCGGCGCGTGTCTGGCCGGATGTGTGCAGGACTACCTCGTGCTGTGGATCTCCAGCCGACGACGGGGCCGGTCGCTGGGGCAGATGGTCCGCGACGAACTCGGCGCGGTCGGCGGCGCGGCCGCCATCATCGGGATCATCACCATTATGACGATCCTGCTGGCGGTGCTGGCGCTGGTGGTGGTGCAGGCGCTCGCGGAGAGCCCGTGGGGTGTCTTCTCGATCGCGATGACGATCCCGATTGCGCTCTTCATGGGCGTCTATCTGCGCTTCCTGCGGCCCGGACGGGTGTCCGAGGTGTCTGCGATCGGCGTCGCGCTGCTGCTGCTGGCCGTCATCGCAGGCGGCTGGGTAGCCGAAACATCCTGGGGTGCTTCATGGTTCGGCCTTTCCGCGGTGACGATCGGGTGGTGCCTGATCGTCTACGGCTTCGCCGCCTCGGTGCTGCCCGTGTGGTTGCTGCTCGCGCCACGCGACTACCTGTCGACGTTCATGAAGGTCGGTACCATCGCCCTGCTCGCGATCGGCATCCTGATCGCCCGCCCGGTCATGCAGGCACCCGCTGTCTCCGAGTTCGCCGGCAGCGGCCAGGGGCCGGTGTTCGCCGGCTCGTTGTTCCCGTTCCTGTTCATCACGATCGCGTGCGGTGCGTTGTCCGGCTTCCACTCCCTGATCGCCTCCGGCACCACGCCGAAAATGCTGGAGAAAGAAAGCCAGATGCGGCTGATCGGCTACGGCGGGATGCTGACCGAATCGTTCGTCGGCATCATTGCACTCACCACCGCCGCGATCCTGAACCAACATCTGTACTTCACGCTCAACGCACCCGCCGCCCAGACCGGCAGCACCGCGGCAACGGCCGCCGAGTACGTCAACAACCTGCCGCTCACCGGCGACCCGATCACCGCTGAGCAGATCGAGCAGGCCGCCCGGGACGTCGGCGAGGAATCGATCATCTCGCGCACCGGCGGCGCGCCGACGCTGGCGATCGGCATGTCGGAAGTGTTGCACCGCGTGTTCGGCGGTACTGGCCTGAAGGCGTTCTGGTATCACTTCGCAATCATGTTCGAGGCACTATTCATCCTGACGACCGTCGATGCCGGCACGCGGGTGGCGAGGTTCATGATCTCGGATGGGCTGAGCAACCTCGGTGGGCCTTTCCGCAAACTGAAGGACGTAAGCTGGCGACCGGGCGTGTGGGCATGCAGCCTGGCCGTCGTCGCGTTGTGGGGCAGCATCCTGCTGATGGGTATCACCGATCCGCTCGGCGGGATCAACTCCCTGTTCCCGCTGTTCGGTATCGCCAACCAGCTGCTCGCCGCGATCGCCCTGACCATCGTGACGGTCGTCGTGGTCAAGAAGGGCTACCTGAAATGGATGTGGATACCGGGTATTCCGCTGCTGTGGGATCTCATCGTGACCCTGACCGCGTCGTGGCAGAAGATCTTCTCCGGCGACCCGAGGGTCGGATTCTGGACCCAGCACTTCCAGTACCGGAACGCGCTGGATGCCGGTCAGACCTCGTTCGGCTCGGCAAAGAACGTCGACGCGATGGAAGCGGTCATCCGCAACACCTTCATACAGGGCACGCTGTCGATCGTGTTCGCGCTGATGGTGGTCATCGTGTTCGGCGCCGGGTTGATCATGGTGATGCGGCTGCTACGTGGCGGCGGCACGCCGCTGACCGAGGACGAGGCGGTAGCATCGAGGTTGTTCGCCCCCTCGGGCCTGATTCCCAGCAAGGTGGAGAAGGAGGTGCAGAAGCAATGGGACGCTTTGCCACAATCGCGCGCCAGATCGGTTGGTACTGGGGCTCATTGATGGGCGATAACCATTACCGCCGCTATGTCGAGCGCCATCGGATCAAGCACCCCGGCGAACCGCTCATGAGCGAACGGGAATACTGGCGCAGGCGAGTTGACGCCATCGAGTCGAATCCCAACCCGCGCTGCTGCTAGCGCTTCAACGAATACCGGATCGGCAGGTGCTTGAGCCCGCCGACGAAGATCGTCGCGATGTGCTCGGGGCTGCCGGCTAATTCGATGGATTCCAGCCGTGGAATCAGCTCGGCGAAGAAGCTGTTGATCTCCATCCGGGCGAGCGCCGCTCCAAGGCAGAAGTGCACGCCGTAGCCAAACGCGTTGTGCTTGTTGGGGTCGCGGCCCACGTCGAACCTGAAGGGGTCGTCGAAGACCTCCTCGTCCCGATTTGCCGAGGCGTACGACAGCAGCACCGATTCACCCGCGGTGATCGGGACACCGCGAACCGTGGTGTCCTCACGCGCCGTGCGCATGAACTCCTTGACCGGTGTCACCCACCGGATCATCTCCTCCGTCGCCAGCGACATCAGATTCATGTTGTCGCGCAGCCGTTCTCGCTGATCGGGATTCTCGATCAAGGCTTGCAAACCGCCGGAGATCACCGCGCTCGTCGTGTCGTGCCCGGCGGTGGCGATGATCACGTAGTACGAGACGGTGTCAATGTCGGACAACGGCTCGCCGTCCACTCTGGCGTTGGCGATGGCTGACGCCAGATCCTCGGTGGGGTTCTCGCGGCGCGAGGCTGTCAACGCGGTGAAGTACTGGAACATGTCGAGCAGCGCGGCGCCCTTCTCCTCGGGGGTGACGCCTCGCGCGAATTCCGCGTCGTCACTGCCGAACAGTTCCTGCGTGTACTTGAGCATCCGGGGGAAGTCTGACTCCGGCAGCCCGAGGAGCGACATGATCACGTACAGCGGGTAGTTCACCGCGACCTCTTGGACGAAATCACATTCCGTGCCGGCCGCGACCATGTTGTCCACGAATCGCTTGGCGAGTTCGTCAACTCGAATCTTGAGTGCCCGCATGGCTTTCGGCCGGAACCAGTCGGCGCCGATCGCCCGAACCACGCGATGTCGCGGGTCATCCATGTGGATCAGGGTGCTTATCCCGAGCGCCTCCTGATGCGCGTCGGCCTCGGCCGTCATCAGCACCGGCCGCGGAGAGTTGGTGAAGAGCGTGTTGGCGCGCTCGATCGCCATCACGTCGGTGTGCTTGGTGATCGCCCAGAACGGCCGGTAGTCCGGAACTTCTACCCACGAGACTGGCGCGTTGGCGCGCAGATGAGCAAGTGCGGCATGAAGTTTCGGCTCGTCGGCATATGCCTTCGGGTCGGCGAACACCTTCGCGGCATCGTCGATTGTCGGTGCGCTCATGGGCGGTTCCTCACTGACGCGGTGGGCTGGGCGCGCAGTTCTTGCAGCAGCGCCATCACGGTGGCCTCCTCGACGGACGACGGAAAGCCCACCAGGACACGGTCGATCACGCCGTCGCACCGTTCCCGAACCTTGGCTGCCACCCCGTCGAGGGGTGCGACGACCGCAAACGCCTCGAGGACCTCGTCGTCTATGAGCGAGGCCATCGCATCCCACTCCCCCTGCAGGCTCAGCCGATGCAGATCGGTATGCAAGTCGCCCCAGCCGTGCAGGTCCAAGACCTTGCGGTAGGCCGGAGTCGAGCCGTAGAACGCGATCTGCTTGCGGGTGCTCACGGCGCCGGCGGCCAGCTCAGCGTCGTCGATTCCCGTCACCACGAAAACCGGAGCGGACAGCTGGAATTCACTCCGCTTGCGGCCGGAGCGCTCCATGCCGCGCAGTAACGCCGGTGTCGTCACTTCCTCGAAATAGCGCTTCGTCGTGAACGCGTGAGCGAGCAGGCCGTCGGCGACTTCGCCGCACATCTCGGTCATGGCTTCACCGACCGCGGCGATGAACACCTGCGGGAACGGGTGCGCCAGGGGCTCGGGCGTGAACATCGGCGTCATCAACTTGTGCGTGTAGAAGTCGCCTTCGAAGTGCAGCTTGGTGCCGTACTGCCAGCATGACCAGATCTCACGCAGCGCCAAGACAAACTCGCGCATCCGCGGCACGGGCCGACTCCACGGCATGCTGAAGCGCTTCTCGATGTGCGGCTTGATCTGCGAGCCCAGCCCCAGGATGAAGCGTCCGTTCGAATACGCCTGCAGGTCCCACCCGATGTTGGCGACGCTCATCGGATTACGCGCGAACGCCACCGCGATACTCGTGCCGAGTTCGATCCGTGTGGTGTGTTCGGCGGCCAGCACCAACGGCAGGAACGGGTCGTGGTTGATTTCGGCTGTCCAGCAGCAGTCGTAGCCTCGTCGCTCCAGCACGCTCGCCGCCTGCGCGATATTGGCGAGTTCGCTGGAAACGGCCCCGTCAACCATGAGGCCGCCGCGGTCACCCATAAGAAGGACGCTACAGTAAGCAATTCAGTATGGTCAACGTGAACATGCCGGTGGGACGATCGCGTTTCGACGATGGGAACTGCGAATGGCGAACGAGCAGGATTGGAAGGAGACGCTCGAAGACCTTGATCTTCGGCGTCAGCGCGCGCATGCGATGGGCGGGCCGGAGCGGCTGGCCAAGCACCGCGGCAAGGGCAAGCTGGACGCCCGCGCACGCCTCGAGCACCTTCTCGACAAGGGCACGTTCCGTGAGTTCGGCACGCTCGTCGGCGGGGAGATCGCAGCCGACGGAATCGTCGCCGGGTCCGGTTACCTCAACGGCTCGCCGGTGATGGTCGGCGCGGAGGATTTCACCACCTTGGCCGGCAGCATCGGGCCGGGCGGCAACGCCAAACGCTATCGGCTTGCCGAGTTGGCGCTGCGGGACAAGATCCCGCTGGTGATGCTCCTCGAAGGCGCCGGGTTTCGCCCCAGCGGCGAGCATTACGGGCGGACACCCACCGACCTGCTCGCGCAGGCACAGTGCTCCGGCAAGGTACCGATGGTCGCGGGACTGCTGGGTCCGTCGGCCGGGCACGGCGCCCTCGTCGCGCCGGTGTGCGACTGGACCATCATGAGTCGCCAGGGCGCGATCTTCACGGCAGGTCCTCCCGTCGTGAAAGAGTCGACGGGAGAAGACATTTCGAAGGAGGATCTCGGTGGTCCCGAAGTCGCGCTCGCGAGCGGGGTTATCCACAACCTCGCCGAAGACGACGCAGCGGTCCTCGACGACATCCGGCGGTATCTGTCGTATTTCCCGCCGAGCGCATGGTCGTATCCGTCGTCGCTGTCTGCCGACGAATCCTGTGCTCCGCGCGCCACGCCCGAGTTGCTCGATGTCGTCACCCGCGACCGGCGCCGCGTCTACGACATGCGAGCCGTGCTCGACGTGGTGTTCGATCGGCCCGACTGGTTCGAGGTGCAGCCGAAGTTCGGGCAGGCCATCATCTGCGCGCTGGCACATCTCGGCGGCCATCCCGTCGCGGTCGTCGCCAATCAACCGAAGGTGCTCGCGGGCTCCATCGACGCCGACGCGGCCGATAAGGCAGCGCATTTCATCACGGTGGCCGACTCGTTTCACCTGCCGATCGTGTTCCTCGCCGACAATCCTGGGATGCTGCCCGGCAGCCGCTCCGAACGAACCGGCGTGCTGCGCAGCGGAGCGCGAATGTTCGCCGCCCAGACCGCGGCTACGACCCTGAAGCTTCATGTGACGCTCCGGAAGGCCTACGGGTTCGGCTCGATGGTGATGTCGCTGTTGGGGTTCGACAATCAGGGTGCGACGTTCGCGTACCCGGGGGCGACGATGGGCGCGATGAGCGCCGCCGCGCTGAGCCGCGCATCGCATGCCGACGAAGACATCGAAGCCAAGCTACGAAAGGCTGAGGTGGAGGCGTCATTCCGCTCGGCGGGCCACCTCGGTTTCGATGACCTCATCGATCCACGCGAGACGCGCGACGCCTTGCTACACGCGCTACAGCGCGGCATCTACAGTCGGCAAGCCGCACCAGAGCCGGTGTCCCGCACCGTCATCACGCCCTGACTTCGAGCGATTTGTGTGCGTTTTGTTGCGCTGAGCGCTCCTCAACGCACACAGATCACTCGCTGGCGCGATACGCGTCGACGATCGGCTCCAGTTCAACGGGCGTCGCGCCGTGCATGATCACCGCGTCGGCGCCGTAGTCGAATTCCTTGCGGATACGGTCGACGCACTGGTGTGCTGAGCCGGTGGCCGACGGCTCCAGCCACTCGTCGGGAATCAGGGCGGCGATGTGCTCGATGTGCTCCGGTGTGGCCTTGTGGTCGATGCCGCCCGGAATGGACGTCACCACGGAGTCCTCCCGAAAGCGTTGCAGCACCGCAGGATCCCAGCCGTTTGTGCTGACCAGGAGATCGCCGTAGCCCTGCAGATATGTCGCTAACCGGGCGACGGTCTTCTTCAGCCGCAGCTGTTCGGGCAGATGGTCGCCGACGGTTGCGAAGCACGACCACACCCGCACACTGTCGGGATCGCGACCCGCCTTCTCCGCAGAGTCCTTCACCGTCGTGACGCACCGCTGCAGCGTTTCGGGCGTGAAGTAGGTGTGCAGGATGACGTCGTCGAAAGCCCGTCCGCCCAACGCAAGGGTGTTGGGACCGAACGCCACGATGGCCAGCCGGATGTCCTCCTTGAAGTCCGGATCGAGGAACAGCACCTGATACTTACCGATAGGCCCGTCGTGGTTGAAGATCACCTCGCCTTGCCAGAGTCGGCGCATGACTTGGGCGAAGTCTTCCATCTGCGCGGTGGTCACCGCCGGAACACCGAACGCCGCGTACATCGCCGCGACTCCCCGCCCGATCCCCAACGTGAATCGTCCACCTGAGAGCCGATGCATGGTCGTCGCCCATGATCCGGTGATCAGCGGATGGCGGGTGTTGTGATTCGTTGCGGCGGTGGCGATCTGCATCCGATTGGTAACCGCGCATGCGGCTCCGACGAGCGAGGACGCCTCTTTGACGTTCCACCGCTCGGAGATGAACGCCGTACCGAAGCCCATCTCTTCGCCGCGACGCGCCTCGTCCATCAGCGTCGCAGGCCCCTCGCCGCCCGCGCCGGCCAGCAGGTAGTAGCCGAGCTCGTCGAGCACGCGCTCTCTCACTTCCAAAACCCTTGTTTGTAGCCGCAGTTGTAAACCTCGGTGATCCGGCCATCTACCACGTGGAACACCTCGATGCTGGCGATGGGCATGTCGTTCCCGTCGACTGTGGTCCCGGTCATTTGATAGACGATGGCGACGTGTTCACCGTCGTCACCGGCGACGACGACGTTCAGGTCGAAGCGCAACTTGTGGAACATCGCCCACGAATCCTTGACACGTTGGACCGCCTGGTCATGGGTCAGCGTGGTTACCTCTTCGACGTCGTGGCGAATCACCGTGTCGGCGAACAACTCCTCGACCAGCCCGAAGTTGCGCTCGTTCCAGACCACGAAGTTGTAGAGCTCGACGACTTCCCTTGCGGTGCGGGTCATTCGAATACCTCCATGGCGTCTGTTTCATCGATAGTGGCCACCGCACGCTCGACCAACTGCATGCACAATTGGCGCGAGCGCTCCGGCAGAGAGTCCCAGCCGAGCAAGGGCATCAACGGCAGCACCACGAAATAGGCAACCGCGAAACGGTAATGCCGCCAGGCCACATCAAAGGAATAGTCGGTAACGCCGAGTTCGGCGAGTTGGCCTAGGTACTCGCGAACCATCACCTGGTCCTGACCGCTCCGCACCTCGGTGGGCAGACCCTGGCTGACCAGATATCCGATATCGGTCGCACCGGCGCCCTTGGCGGCGAGCTGGAAGTCGACGACCTTCAGCTGGCCGCCGGCGAAGAACATGTTGTCGGCCCGGATGTCACCGTGAATCAGCATCGGGCGCTCGCTCAGTGCGTCCATCGCCAGCGGGGCGAACTCGGCGAACCGCTGCGCATACCGTGCGACAGCATCCGGAATCGGCGCGCTGGCCTTCTCACAATAGATGGCCCACGCCGGTTCGAACGCGGCAGGGAGCAGATCACGCGTCATCGGCATGTCAAGACTCGGAAACTCCCTGAGCGCACCAGCGTTCACCGGATCGATCGACCACGCATGCAACCCGGCCAGCTGCGCGATACAGCAGCGGGCCCGATCCAACGACAGACCCGCGAGATGATCGACGTTGTCCCAGTCTTGTAAATCCTCCAGCACCAGAACGAAATCCGCGGCGTTCTCGGCCATGCACGCGGCGTACACGCGCGGGGTGCCGAGGGGTGCACGGCCGGCGACATGTCGGTAGAACGCGACCTCGCGTGCGTAGCCACCGAGCATTCTCATTGCTTCGCCTGCCTCGGATTCGGCGGGCAGCTTGACGATTACGGTGTTCGGCACGCCATCGCCGTTCAGGTGCACTCGATACAACTGTGACGAGAAGCCGCTGTCCAATGCGATCTGTTCCGCACGAACATCGGTAACCATCGCGCCGTCCAGCACTGCGGTCAGCCATTGCGGTGTTACGCCGTTGATATTGGACGGAACCTCCGCTGTGGCTGAAGTCATCGCCGACCCTTCCAAGAAATTTGACGCCGAGCAACTAAGTTAGTTGTCGAGCGTCTAATATGCAAGGGTGCCTTCGCCAACCCGCGGGCTGACCCAGCCCCAACGCCTTGAGATATCGGGTCGTCGGCTGCTCGAGGCCGCGGTGGAGCTGATCGCCGAAAAAGGCTGGGAGGCAACGACGGCCGCGGAAATCGGCCGACGTGCCGGATACAGCCGGGCGATGGTCCATGCCCGTTACGGCAGTAAGGACGCCATCCTCGACACCTTGTTCGTCACCGAGTACGAGAAGAGACTCAGCCCCGCTCTCGATCCCGTCGCGACCGGCCTACAACAAGCGCTCGCGCACTTCGATCGCATCGAGCAGCTCTATGCCGAGGACCGCGACTTGTTGCGGGCGATGTTCGTGTTGACTTTCGAGGCGGTCAAGGTGACTTCGCAGGCGCGCCCGCGCATGCGGATGTGGCTGAAGTCGGGGGCAGATGCCGTCGAGGCGGGTCTGCGCAACGGCATCGTCGACGGGTCCGTGCGGCCGGACATCGACGTCGAGCGAGCGGTCAACGACTTCGGCGGGGCTGTCTTCGGTATCGCTTACCAATGGATCGTGCAGGCGTACCCGTACGACATGGCCGAAGAGATGGCTTACGTCCGCGCCCGGCTCATTCGCGACTACGGCGCGCCTGCGCCGGCCAGTCGTTCTTGGCGACGTCGCTCATAGTGTGAGGCCTTAGCCTCCACCAGATCGAGAAAGGCCGCCAGATCATTGCGCGCGCGCTCTCCTTCACCGTCGAGATCGTCACGCTCGAACACTTTCCAGAACCGCAACACCGGACGCACCACATCATCCAAATGCGAACGCAGGTCGTAGATCCCGGCCTTGGCGATTGTCAGAGCTTTCTCCGCGAAGCCCGGCATGGTGCTTCCGGGCATCTGGAAGTTGATCACTTCGCGAGCGATCGCCTGCATGGTTGCGTTCGGCGCAATATCAAACGCAGCGTCCACCAGGTTCCGATAGAAGACCATGTGCAGGTTCTCGTCGGTCGCTACTCGGGTGAGAAGTTGTTCGGCGACAGGACATCCAGATGCCCGGCCGGTGTTGCGGTGGCTGATCCGCGTCGCCAGTTCCTGGAAGGACACGTATGCCAACGCCTCTAGAAGTGATTTGTCGCCCGAGTCGTAACCGGCCGCCGTGTGCACCATACGGCCCTGCTCGAGGGCTACGGGATCGACGCCGCGGGTGACGATGAGATAGTCGCGTATCGCAATACTGTGACGACCCTCTTCGGCCGTCCACTGACCGACCCACTGTCCCCAGGCGCCGTCCGGCCCGAACCGCAATGCGATTTCGCGATGGTAGGACGGCAGGTTGTCCTCGGTCAGAAGGTTCACGATCATCGCTGCTTTGGAAACCTCGTCGAGGTGGGAATCCTCCGGAGCCCAGTCCTCACCACCCAACAAGGCGAAGTCACGCCCGCGGCTCCACGGTACGTAATCGTGCGGATTCCAGGGCTTCGCCTTCGCGAGGTGGCGGTTGAGGTTGTCCTCCACCACGGGTTCCAGCTCAGTGAGTAAATCGACTTGCATGGTCGTCATCGAGACTCCTCCCGACTTTCAGTCCGGCACCTACGACTGCGTAACCTACGCTACCGTAGGTTGGCAGAAATTCAAGGGCACAATGACGCCCGGAGCGCCTTTGGCGCGGGCGCATGACGGCGCCCCCGCAAGCCATGCAGGGGCATTTCACCTGGTTCCACGTCGGTGTCAACAACGCCGTGCACGGTGGCGTGATACTGCTGTTTTTCGACTGGCACTTTGGCACGATCGTGTCAGCCGCAGTCCGTCTCATCAGCCGCACCGCCTACCCACACGTGGACTACCGCAAGATCACACCCATCGCACTGGTGTCGCGCCGGCGTATCGATTCCCTCGACGGACGCGAGGCGTTCGTCACGGCTACGATGACGGACTCTGACGGCACCGTATTGTCCGAGGCGAACGGCCTGATGATCAAGCTGCTCCCCCACCAGTCTTGAGAGGTTCGATGTCCGACTCCGCAACGCAATTCACGGTCCCGGCCGCCGCCGACACTGTCGCGGCGGTCATCGGCGATCGGGAATTCATCATCCAAGGCCGCCGCCGTTATACGTACGCCCAGGTCGTCGAGCGGGCCAACCGGCTCGCGGCGTATCTACATACCCGCGGATTGGGCTGCAAGACCGAGCGGTCCGAACTGGCAGGCCACGAGGTCGGCCAGGATCTGCTGGGCGTCTATGCCTACAACGGACCCGAGTACGTCGAGGCGATGCTCGGTTCCTGGCGGGCGCGGGTCGCGCCGTTCAACGTCAACTATCGATACGTCAAGAACGAGTTGCACTATCTGCTCGCCGACTCTGGCGCGACCGCGCTGATCTATCACGCGGCGTTCGCGCCTCGGGTGAACGACGTGCTTCGACAACTTCCCAAGCTGCGGGTGCTGATCCAGATCGCCGACGATTCGGGCAACGATCTTGTGCACGGCGCCGTGGACTACGAGTCGATCGTGGCGTCGGGCCCGGTAAAGCTGCCGCCGGTCGAGCCGTCACCCGACGACCTCTACGTGCTCTACACCGGTGGCACAACGGGTATGCCGAAGGGCGTGTTGTGGCGCCAGCACGACATCTTCATGACGTCGTTCGGCGGCAGAAGCCTGTACACCGGCGAGCTCGCCACCTCCTACGAGGACATCGCCAAACGTGTTGCGGAAGCACCGGAATCCCGGCTGATGATCCTCCCTCCGCTGATGCACGGCGCGGCGCAGTGGGCCGTCTTCACTGCGATGACCACCGGTCAGTCGGTGGTGTTCTCCACCGTCACTGACCGGTTCGACGCCGACGACGTGGTGCGCACGATCGAACGTGAGAAGGTCATGGCGGTGACGGTCGTCGGCGACGCGATGGCGCGACCATTGGCCGCGGCGATTGAACGCGGTACGGCCGATCTGTCCTCGCTGGCGGTGGTGGCCAACGGCGGGGCGCTGCTGACCCCGACCGCCAAACAACGCCTCATCGACGTCAAGCCCGGCCTGATCGTCGTCGACGGGGTCGGCTCCTCGGAAACCGGCGCGCAAATGACCCACATGTCGTCCTCGGGCGCGGTGGCGACCGGAAAGTTCGACGCGGGCCCGGACACCTTCGTGGCGTCCGAGGACCTCAGCGCCATCCTGGAACCGGGCCACGACGGCATGGGCTGGCTCGCCCAACGCGGTTATGTCCCACTGGGATACAAGGGCGACGAGGCCAAGACCGCCGCCACCTTCCCCGTCATCGACGGTGTGCGGTACTCGGTGCCCGGCGACCGCGCGCGCCACCTCGCCGACGGCTCCATCGAGTTGCTCGGACGTGATTCGGTGACGATCAATTCCGGCGGCGAGAAGATCTTCGTCGAGGAGGTCGAGACCGCGATAGCTTCGCATCCGGCGGTGGCCGACGTGGTGGTATCGGGCCGGCCGAGTGAGCGGTGGGGGCAGGAGGTCGTCGCGATCGTCGCCCTCGCCGAGGGCGCCAGCGTCGGCGCGCAGGAACTGATCGACCATGCCGCCGACTCGATCGCACGGTACAAACTGCCCAAGGCCGTGGTGTTCCGGCCGGTCATCGAGCGCAGCCCGGCCGGCAAAGCCGATTACCGGTGGGCGCGCGAGCAGGCGATCAGCGGCGACGCTTGAGCCGGCGCCGCGCCACGGTCGGCCGGCGCGCCACGGTCGACGACGTCGCACCGGCGATCGCGTTCCTGGGCTCCAGCGAGGCGCGATGGATCAACGGCCAGGACATTCTTGTCGATGCCGGCTTCATCAGCTCGATGACCTCGGGACCGCCCATTCAGTTGTAAAAGTCCAGCATGTCGTAGGCGTAGGCATATACTGTAATATTTACAGTACCTATCGCAGGATGCCTGTCCGATCGACGATGCTGGAGAGCAGCTGTGGAAAGCCCCGTGCAGGACGTCACGGTCGACCAGCCGGTCGACCTTCTTCAGGACCCCTATCCGTACTTCGCGAAGAAGCGGCGGGAATCCGGTGTCTTCAAGGGCAGCGTCATGGATTGGTCGAAGACACCCGAATCGATGATGCCCGAACACCTGTATGCCGCAGTGTCCTTCGACGCCGTCAACCGGGTTTTTCGTGACGGCAAGGTGTTCAATTCGCACATCTATGACAGCACGATCGGTCTGTTCATCGGCCCGAGCATCCTGGCGATGGAGGGCAAGAAGCATTGGGAACACCGCAATCTCGTGTCTGCGGCGTTCAAGTCGAAGTCATTGCTGCGGTGGGAGCCGGAGATCGTGCGTCCGGTCGTCAACGGGCTGATCGACGAGTTCATCCAGACCGGTGAGGCCGATCTGGTCCGCGACTTCACCTTCGAGTTCCCCACCCGCGTCATCTCGAAGCTGCTGGGCCTGCCAGCGGAAGATCTGGCGTGGTTCCGCAAGCGTGCCGTCGAGCTGATCAGTTACACCGTTAAGTACAAGAAAGCGTTCGAGGCTTCCGCAGCGCTGAAAGACTACTTCCTGCAACAGATCGAGCTGCGCAGGTCCAACCCGACCGAAGACATCATCGGCGATCTGGTCACCGCAGACATCGACGGCGAAAAGCTCAGCGACGAAGCCATCTATTCGTTCCTTCGCCTGCTGCTGCCCGCGGGTTTGGAAACGACGTACCGCTCATCAGGGAACTTGCTCTATCTGTTGCTGACTCATCCCGAGCAGTTCGCTGCGGTGCAAGCCGATCACGAGCTGATACCTGCGGCCGTCGAAGAAGGGTTGCGGTTCGAGACACCCCTGACGACAGTTCAGCGATACGCCACCGACGCAACCGAGCTGGAGGGCGTCAGCCTTCCCCAGGGCGCGGTGATCGACGTGTGCATCGGCTCGGCCAACCGAGACGAACGGCGCTGGGAGCGGTCCGAGGAGTTCGACATTTTCCGTAAGCGCGTGCCGCACATTTCCTTCGCCGCAGGCGAACACACCTGCATGGGACTGCATCTCGCGCGAATGGAGACGCGCGTCGCCGTCGAGCGTCTGCTCGACCGGCTGACCAACATCCAACTCGTCACCGACGACGACCCGCACATCTACGGCCAACCGTTCCGTTCGCCGACCGCGATTCCGGTGACGTTCGACGCCGCCGGCTGACGCAGATGGCCAAGACCGCGACCGCTCGGGCGTCAGCTCTGCCGGGGAACCCGTAATCCGATTGTCTTTGTCTCCAGGTATTGCTGGAAACCTTCGATGCCGCATTGCCTGCCGACGCCGCTGTTCTTGTAGCCGCCAAAAGGCGCGTCGGCCCCGTAGAACATTCCGCCGTTGACGCCGAACGAGCCTGTGCGGATGCGCCGGGCGATGTTCATCCCGCGTTCGGTCGACGCCGACATGACCGCTCCCGACAGCCCGTAGGCGCTGTCATTGGCGATGCGCACCGCTTCGTCGTCGTCGTCGAACGCAAGCATGATCAGCACCGGCCCGAACACCTCCTGCTGCGCGATCGCGGCGCTGTTGTCGACGCCGACGATCACGGTGGGCGCCACGTAGTGGCCGCCGGCCAGGTGATCGGGCAGGTTCTCGACAGGGCCTCCGCCGACGGTGATGTCGGCACCGTCGCGGCGTGCTTGCTCGATCGCGCTGAGCACCCGGTCCTTCTGCACCGCGCTGATCACCGGTCCGACAAGGGTTTCCGCGTGCGCCGGGTCGCCGACCGGCACGGCCTGATAGGCGGCGGTGACGTTGGCGACGGCCTCGTCGAACAGCGAGCGGTGGACCAGAAGCCGTGTAGTCGCCGCGCATGCCTGTCCAGCATGCACACAGACACCGACCGCCGTCATGACGATCCGAGCCGGGTTGGCGTCATCAAGCACGATCGGCACTGACTTGCCGCCCAGTTCGAGGAACATCCGCTTCATGGTGTCGGCGCCTTGGCGCATCAGCAGCTTCCCGACGGCCGTTGAACCGGTGAACGAGATCATGTCGACCCGCGGATCGGTGCCCAGAACTCCTGCCAACTCGTTGGAAGGAGTCGGCACGACATTGACCACTCCGGCCGGGATGTCGGTGTGCTCAGCGATCAAACGGCCCAGCCGCGTTGCATTCCAGGGGGTATTCGGGTCGGGCTTGAGCACGACGGTGTTGCCGGTGGCCAGTGCTGGACCGAGCTTGTTGAGGATGACCTCGATGGGAAAGTTGGACGGGGTGATCGCGGCGACCACGCCGACCGGCTCCTTGACGACCGTGCGCACATTGCGTTCGCCGAACAACCCACCGCCATCGAGCGTTCGCTCCCACTCGAAGTCGTCGACCAACCGAGCGGGATAGCGCAGCGCGTCTGCCAGCGGCCAGTCGAGCTGTGCCGTTTGGGTCGTCATCGCCGGGCAACCGACCTCGGCGATGAGTTCGTCCCGCAGGTCTTCCTTCTCGGCCTCGATCGCCGACTGCAGTTGCTCCAAGCATCGTCTGCGCAGCGCACGGTTGGTCGACCAATCGGTTACGTCGAAAGCCCGGCGCGCGGCCGCGATGGCCCGCTCCATGTCCTGCGCCTGCGCGCCGGCAGTGCTGCCGAGCACCAGGCCGGTGGCGGGGCTGAGGTTGTCGAACTCTTCGCCGGAGACGGCCGCCACGAGTTCACCGTCGATGAGCATTCGGGACTCGGCCCGCTGCGCCGCCCGCCGGCCCACCTCGACGCTGGTCTCGGTCCGCTCTTCGACGTCGCTCACCTGCACCTCTACAATCGGACTATGCGGGACGATCAACTGTAAACATTACAGTAGGTTATTACAACAACGGGTCAGCCGTCGGGAGAGGGCAACTTGATCAAGGTGATGGAGGGCGTACGAGTCCTCGAAGTTGCACAGTTCACGTTCGTCCCTGCGGCAGGCGCCATCCTCGCCGACTGGGGTGCAGACGTGATCAAGGTGGAACACCCGGTGCGCGGTGACACGCAGCGCGGCTTCATCAACATGGGCGGCTTCCAGTTGAACCCAGACCGGCATCCGCTGATCGAGCATCCTAATCGCGGTAAGCGAAGTGTGGGCATCGACGTCTCGAAGCCGGATGGCCAGGAGGTGCTGTATGAGATCGCGAAGACCGCCGACGTCTTCCTGACCAATTACATGCCTGCCCAGCGCCAGAAGAACAAGTTCGACGTCGAACACATCCGCGCGGTCAACCCCAACATCATCTACGCGCGCGGCAGTGCGTACGGAGACAAGGGTCCGGAGCGCGATGTCGGAGGATATCGACGGCACCGCGTTCTGGACGCGCAGCGGCGTGGGGCATGCGCTGACGCCGGAGGAGATCGGTGGCGCGCTGTCACAAGGCATTCCGGCGTTCGGAGACTCGATCGGCGGCATGAACATCGCGGGCGGGATCTCTGCAGCGCTCTTTCATCGAGAGCGCACCGGCGAGGCAGTCGAGCTGGACGTGTCGCTGCTGAGCACGGCGTGGTGGGCGGCCGGCGCCAGCGTCACCCAGGGCATGGAGACGGGCGAGACGATGCGCTCGCTCATGCCGAATTCAATGGCCCGAGCGTGAACCCCTTCATGGCCAACTACCTGACGTCCGACGGCGGCACGATCAACCTGTGCATCGTCAGCCCGACGGGCTACATCCGCGACGCGTTCGAGCATCTGGGACTGCCTGAGCTCGCCGACGACCCCCGCTTCTGCGACGTGATGCCCCTCATTGAAAATGCCGAGGCGGCAGCCGAATTCATCAAGAAGGCGATCCGCAGCAAGCCGTTCGAATACTGGCGCCAGCATCTGAAGACGATGAAGGGTCAGTGGGCGCCGTTCCAGAGCCTTATCGACCTTGGCGCCGACGAGCAGGCGATCGCCAACGACATGATCGTCGAGGTCGAAGCCACCGACGGCGGAGAGCCGTTCAAGGTCGTGCGGGGTCCTATGCAGTTCAACCATGAGGCGCTCGAAACCACGCGGGCGCCGCAGGCGTCCGAGCACACCGAGATCGTGCTGATGGAACTCGGCTTGGATTGGGACCGCATCGAGGCGCTCAAGGACTCCGGCGCCATCGCCTAGTAGCGATTTGTGTGCATTTTGTTGCGCTCACCGCGCTCACCGCGCCTGAACGCACACAAATCGCTGAGACACCTCGACGGGTACGCCGGTCAGCCACGACATTCCGGCCAGCGCCTCGACGTCCTTCGGGTCGCTGGACGTCAGCTGGTTTACGTTGGCGCCGCCCGCGCGGTTGGCCAGCTGCCAGCCGCCGGTGCCCTTGTGCCCCCAGCCGTGCGGGACAGCGATGGTGCCGGGCACGATGTCGGCGGTCAACGACACGGGCAGCGCGATCTCGCCGTACGGCGAGCGGACCGCGACCGTGTCGCCGTCGGCGATGTGGCGTTGCGCGGCATCGTCGAAGTGCATGAGTGCGCGGTGAATTCGCTCGCCGCGCATCAGTAGCGGCGCGTTGTGCATCCACGAGTTCTCCGAGCGCGGTTCCCGCATCCCGATCAGCCTCATCGGAAAGTCCGCTGGATTGCTACGCCGCGACAGGTTGGCGATCTCGGTGGCGATGTCATCGTGTGCCAGTCGGACCCGGCCCCGGCCCCGGCCGTAGACCACCACATCGCGCAGCACGCCGGTCCGGATATGTGGTGCGACGACCACCCCGTGGGGATGCTGCTCGGTCAGCCGGCGGAATGTCAAACCCCCACGGCGCAAACCGAATCGGTTTCCTCCGTCCGACATCCGGATCATCATGTCGATGACGGGACGCGGGGTGAGCGGCTTGCCGAACGCGTTAGCGAGCTTGCGGGCGAGGCCCATGACGGCGAACATCGGCGTGCGGCCGGCCATCCGCGCCGCCAACTCGTCGATGATCTCCCACTCAGTTCGAACCTGGCCCCGCGGCGTGACGACCGCTTCGGTGGCTTGCCGAAACGGCGTCGCCTGGAACGTCTGGAACGTCACTGCGAAGTCGTCGCGCTCGTACATCGTGGTGACGGGCAGGACGTAGTCGCACAATGCCGTCGTCTCGTTGACGTACAGGTCCAGCCCGACCATCAGGTCCAGACCGGCGACCGCGGCCTCCAGCTCGTCGCCGTTGGGTACCGAGAGCACCGGGTTGCCCGCACTGGTGAACAGCGCTTTGATCTGCCGCTTGCCAGGCGTTGAGATCTCTTTGGCCATCAACGCGGCCGGTTCAGCGGCGGCCACCGGCCGGAAACCTCCGATGCGGGAACGCTTTCGGCGGTAGGCGCGCCGGGAACTTGCACCTATCGCTTTCATTCCCCATCTGTTGCCCGGCATGCCGAGCGTGCTGAAAACACTGCCGCCGGGCGCATCGAGCTTTCCGGCGACGATGTTGACAGCGTCGATCAGGTACGCGGTCAGTGTGCCGTTCTGTCCCACGCAGGTGCCGAAGCGGCCGTAGACGGCGGCGCGAGCCGTCGCCGCAAGATCATGTGCCAACGCGCGCACCGTCGCGGGCCCGATGCCCGTGAGTGCGGCGGTGTCTTCCGGTGTGAACGGCGCGCATTGATGCGCAAGCCAGTCCAGACCGTCGGCCTGGGACTCGACGAGGCCGCGGTCGACCAGACCGTCGGCGAACATCACCTGCAGCAGCGACAGGAGGAAATACGCGTCGCTGTCCGGAACGATGCCCAACCACTCGAACTGCTCGGCGGTCTCGGTCTTGCGCGGGTCGACGACCACGACCCTTCCCCCACGCTTGACGATGTCGTGCATGCGATCTTTGATCCGCGGGACGGTCAAGAAGCTGCCGTGAGAGACAACGGGATTGGCGCCCATCATGACGAGCAGATCGGTGCGCATCATGTCGGGTATCGGCACCGATGTCGGTGTGCCGTAGAGGAACTGGCTCGCCGCCAGCCTGTTGCTGGTGTCTTGGGACGATGCGGTGAAGTAGTGCGAATGCCGTCCGATCCCTTTGATGAACGCCATCACACCGAACAGGTGTGAGTAGCTGAATGCGGCGGGGTTGCCCATGTACCAACCGATCGCACCCGACCCGTGCCTGCGGTGGATCTCGGTCAGCCGGGCTGAGATGTCGGCAAGCGCCCCGTCCCAACTGACGGGCTCGAAGCCGTTCGGTCCGCGCCGCAGCGGAGTAGTGACACGGTCGGGGTCGTTGACCACCTCGGTGAACGCGATGCCCTTCTGGCAGGCGAAGCCCGACGACAGCGGATGCTCCTTGTCCGGCCGGAGTGCCACGAGTCGACCGTCCTCGACGGTGGCCACCATGCCGCAAAGCGGCTCGCAAATGCGGCAGAACGTGGGCTTGTGCTCGATCACGGGTGCCACGCTGACTAAGATACTGTAAGAGTTACAGTTGCTGTAGGGTTTTGCCCGATGACGGAGGTTCGCCACATGCAGAAGGCCCTCGCGCCCGACATCTCGACCTGGCCTGACGACAATCCGCAGCTGATCGGCAGCCAATGTGGCAACTGCGGCGCCACCGCCTTCCCCGCCCAGCAGCGCTGCCCGAAGTGCAGCAAGGGTGAGATGACCGAGCAGGTGCTGCCACGGCGCGGCACGTTGGTGACATGGACGACGCAGGGTTTCCCGCCAGGGCCGCCGTACAAGGGGCCTGTGGGCAAGGACTTCGTGCCATTCGGCGTGGGGCTCGTTCAACTCGATGACGTGATCCGCGTTGAGGGCCGGCTGACCGAAAACGATCCGGCCAAGCTCGAGTTCGGCATGGAGGTCGAGCTGACGATGGTGCCGTTCGCCACCGATGACGGCGGGAACGAGATCGTGACATTCGCCTTCCAGCCGGTCTAGAGAGGATCTCGCACATGACGAACGACGTGGCCATCATCGGCGTCGGCCTGCATCCCTTCGGTCGCTTCGAAGGCAAGTCCGCCATGGAGATGGGTGTCGACGCCATCTTCGCCGCGGTCGACGACGCCGGCGTCGAGTGGAAAGACATCCAGTCCGCCACCGGCGGCAGCTGGACGGTGGCCAACCCCGACGCGATCGTCGGCATGGTGGGACTGTCCGGCATTCCGTTCACCAACGTGTTCAATGCATGCGCCACGGCGGCCAGTGCCGCCAAGGCGTGCGCCGACGGAATCCGGTTGGGCGACTATGACATCGGCATCGCCGTCGGTCTGGACAAACATCCCCGCGGTGCCTTCACCGAGGATCCCGCGCTGGTGGGGATGCCGAGCTGGTACGCCGAGAACGGCCAATACCTGACCACGCAGTTCTTCGGAATGAAGGCCAACCGCTACCTCCACGACCACGGCATCTCGCAGGAAACTCTCGCCAAGGTGGCGGCCAAGAATTTCCGCAATGGCGCGCTGAACCCGAACGCGTTTCGGCGCAAGCCGATTCCCGAGGAGGACATCCTCAACTCGGCGATGCTGAACTACCCGCTGACCCAGTACATGTTCTGCGCACCCGACGAGGGAGCGGCGGCCGTCGTCATGTGCCGCGCCGACATCGCGCACCGCTACACGTCGAAGCCGGTGTACCTGCGCGCCGTCGAGGTCCGCACCCGCCGCTACGGCGCCTACGAGGTCAACACCACCTTCGCGCCGGTCGAGGAGGACGTCGCGCCGACGGTCTACGCGGCGCGCGCGGCGTTCGAAAAGGCCGGTGTCGCACCGGAGGACGTCGACGTCATCCAGCTTCAGGACACCGACGCCGGCGCGGAGATCATCCACATGGCCGAGTGCGGGTTCTGCGCCGACGGCGAGCAGGAGAAGCTGCTGGCCGACGGCGCCACGGAAATCCAAGGCCGCTTGCCGATCAACACCGACGGCGGCCTGATCGCCAACGGCGAGCCGATCGGCGCGTCCGGACTGCGGCAGATCCACGAGATCGTCCGGCAACTGCGCGGTGAGGCGGGCGACCGCCAGGTGCCCGGCGAGCCGAAGGTCGGCTTCACGCAGCTGTACGGCGCACCCGGTACCGCCGCGGCCACCATCCTGACGACCTGAGAGGCAGTTCATCTGGGCGAGCCCGTCCTGGGAGGGCTGTGTTGCCGACGTCGTCAACACGGTTGGCTGGGACCGCGTGCTTTTTGGGCTCTGACTATCCGCACCCCGAAGGTCTCGCGGAACCCAAGGGCTTCTGGAAGTACGCAGAAGGAATGGACGAGCGCCGCACCTATGACTTCATGGGCGACAACGCCCGGCGATCATGGGCCTGCCGATTGCCAACCCGGACCCCGAGGCGGTCAAGCCGCCGGCGCTGGCACGGGCCTAGGGTCACTTCACCGCCCGGCGCGCCAGTTTCATCAGCACCTTGTTGATCCGGTCGGAGATATACACGGCGACAACGCCGTTGAAGATGTCCACCCTCAGCCGGGTCAGCTTGGAGCTCTTGATGCGCCACTGCCCATCGATCTTCTCGTAGGTCTCGTGATAGTGCCCGTACCCGCGCAGGTTCACGCCGGGCCCGAACCTGACCACATCCTCCAGCGCCCACACGCCGCGAGCGGTCGTCGCTGACGTCAGCTCGATCTCCGGCGCATGCACCTGATGCACGGTGGCTTGATTCCTCAGGCTCTTGCGGGTGAATGCGACGAACTCGTCGGCGCCTTCGATCACCTTGCCGCCGGACTCGGCGGTGTCGCTGAGGAAGTCGTCGGTGAAGATGCCGCGCCACGCCACCCAGTCCTTCGTGTCGAGGTACCGGCAGTAGCGGGCCTTCAGTTGCTTGATCGCCTCGATCTCCACGAGCTCTTCTGTCGTCATCTGTTGTATCCCCCGCTTTTCGGTCGACGTAGAACTGCGCCGCGCGTCGTATCGAATCGGCGGCAGGACGAGGATTCCAGCCGAGCTCCCGCGTCGCCTTGCCGTGGTCCGCCGGTGAGGTCATGTGCAGCAACCGAACCCCGGTGATGTTCATCGGAACATCGCGCCCCGTCAACCGGCCGACAACGCTGAAAGCGAAGCCGACCGCCTTCAGTAGCGCGAGCGGAATGCCCAGCCGCGGCGGCTTGGCGCCGACGGCATTGGCTGCCGTCTCGAACATCTCCCGCATCGACATGTAGCTCTCCGAGATGATGTAGCGCTCGCCGATCCGTCCTCGCTCACCGGCAAGCAGAAATGCCTGCGCCACGTCTTCGACGCCGACGACCTCGGTGGCCACGCCCTTGACGTAGACGGGGATCTTCCCGAACGCGGCCATCTGCACCATCAGGCCTTGGCTTGGCTGCCAGTCGCGCGGGCCGTAGGGATTGGACACGCACAGGGCGACCGCGGGCAGTCTCCCCGCTTTCGCATGGTTCAGCACCATGGCCTCTGCCTCACGGCGGGACTCGATATACGGGCCGCCCTTGCCGTGCCAGTTGAACGGCATATCTTCGGTCGCCGCGCGACCGTTGCCGAGCGCGATGGTTCCGATGGTGCTGCAGAACACGAACCGATGAAGGTCGGCGTCCGTTGCGATGTCGAGTACCCGACGCAGGCTCTCGACGTTGGTCTCGAACAACGGCGCGGGATCGCGCAGCCAGGCTCGGGTGTCGACCACGCAGTAGAACACCACGTCGCGGTCGGACATCGCCGCGCGCAGTGCGTCCTCGTCGTTGAGGTCGCCGTAGTGCAGTTCGACGTCGAGGTCGTCGATCGCCACCGTCGAACTGGTCTTACGGAGATATACCCGCACGTCGTCGCCATGCTCGACGAGCTTGCGGGTGACGTGGGATCCGACGAAGCCGCTTGCGCCCATCACCAGGGCCCGACGTCGGCCGGCCGGCGGCGTCGTGCTCATGGCCATTCCATTCCGCAGATCGATCGCGGCGTTGAGACCGGGCCTCGAACGCACACACTGACGCGTTTACAATAGCTGGCTCGATTGTAATGTCGTCACGGCGCGGCTGGCCTTCGCGAAGGACTAGGACGCCTTTGTGGCCACCGGCGGCGCGTACGCGGGCTTGCCCAGCCCGAGGACGTACTGCGCGATCATGTTGCGGAACACCTCGAGCGTCCCGCCGTAGATGCCGACAAGAGGCGCGAAGCGGTAAACATATTCGGCCGCACCGTCATCGGCGGCACCATCGGTGCCGATCGGGAGCGACGACGCCGCCCCCAGGATGTCCATCAGATCCGGCGATATGTCGCGCATCGTCTGCGCCAGCGCCACCCGGCCGAAGATGCTCGGCGCCGACAGCGCAGCCTCCATCCGCGCCACGCTGCGCCCCAACCGGTACGCCACCGCCCCGTCATCGACGAGGCGACGCCCGCTCGGATCGCGCCGTGCCCGACCGATTGGCGGCGGCCTTGTCGGCGGCATCGGCCATGAATCCTGCCTGGTGCATCATGATCGACACGTCCTGCAGGCCGTCGGGCGCCGCCGAGACAGCCCCGTGCTCGACATTGAGCGGCTCGCGCAGCACCGTCCAGCCGCCGTTGACGTCTCCGAGCCGGTACTTGTCGTCGACCCGGACGTCGCTGTAATAGACGATGTTGGTGCGGTCGCCGTCGATGGTGCGGATGCCCTGGATCTCGATTCCTGGGGTGTCCAGCGGAACGAGAAACATGGTGAGGCTCTTGTGCTTTGGCGCCTCCGGGTCGGTGTTGGTGATCAGGAAGACGTACTGGCAGTTGTGTGCGCCGGTGGTGAACATCTTCGAGCCGTTGATGACCCACGCATCACCGTCACGCACCGCACGTGTCTTGCACGTCGCAATGTCAGAGCCGCCCTCGGGTTCCGTGTAGCCAAGGCACAGCCGGACGTGGCCGCTGAAGACCCGCGGCAACACCTCGTCTTTCAGCTCCTGCGATCCGAACGACGCCACCGACCGCGCGACCATCGACGTGGTCCCCCAGGTCACCCACGGCACGTGGGCCCGCCGCTTCTCCAGTTCCCAAATGCGCCGACGCACCCGGCTGAAGCCGCCGTCGGCTTCCGGCATCCACTCTTTCTCCAAGTAGCCGGCGGCGCCCAAGCGCCAGGTGCACGCCCTCGTCGAAGTTGTCACCGGTTTCGCGGTCGCGGCGTATGACCTCCTCGGTCACAAGGGTTTTCAGGAACGCCCGCGCCTCTTCCTGAAACGCCTGATCTTCCGCCGACAGCGTGACTCGTGAGAAATCCATCGCTAATTCCGTCCTTCGGTTTCGCGGGCAGCGACGATCTCGGCGATGTACTTGGCGCTGGCGCCAGGATCGCCGCCGGCCACCGCCCATCCTCGCGCACGCACCAAGTAGGCAGTTGCGGCGGCCTCTGCCGAAACACCAAGCCCGCCTTGGATATGCACCGCCATGGTCGCCGCCTTCGCCGCCTCCTCTGCCATGAACACGAACACCGACGGTGCCAGTTCCCGTCGCTCCTCCGGCTCGTTGTCGAGGAACCACGCGGCGCGACGGGCGAGATTGCGCCCGCCCTGCACGGTAATGGCGATGTTGGCCAGCGGGTGAGAGATGGCCTGCAGTGTCGAGATGGGCACGCCGAGCGTGTAGCGCGTCTTGGCGAACTCCGCAGCGATGTTCATCGCCTCCTCGACCAGACCGACCAGCGCCGCATCCGGTCAACAGCCGCCATTCGTCCAGTGCGCGCTGATATTCCGCAAGTGCCTCCGATCCGCTGGCCACGACGGTGCGACTGTCGGCCGCGGCCGGATCGACCCACGCCATCGGCAGCCTGCCGATGTTGTCGACCTTCGTCGGCCGGGTATCGAACGTCAGGCGTACGACATCGTCACCGTCCCGCACGACGATGTGGTCGGCGATCGACCCCACCGGGATCAGCCTCACCCCCGACACGCTGTCGTGTTGCGGGTCCATGGCGACAATCTGTGTGCCGCTGACGACGTCGGAGTCAAGCGCACCCAGCCGGGCCAGCAGTCGTGCGGCGCAGACGTGGTCGATCCACGGAACGGGCGCCAGCGACGCGGCCGATCTCCTCGGCCACCAACGTCAGGTCGACGAGCGTCGCCCCGTCCCCGCCGACGGACTCCGGCAATGCCATCGTCGTCGCCCCCATCGCACACAGCCGCTCCCACAGGCTCTTGTCGAACCCGCTCTCCTCGGCCGCGCGCACGGTCTCGATCGAGCAGTGGGTCTTGAAGAACTGCTTGTACGCCTGCTGGACGGCCTCGTGGTCCTCGGTGAGGCTGTAGTCCAATCTGCGTAGCTCGTAGCCGATCCATCGTCAGTTCTCCTGTTTCCCGGCCGCCGAAAAAGAACTCGTGCGCGTTGTTGTAGAGGTAGTTGTCCAGCACGTCTGCCGGCAGGTCGAGCGCCAGCGCTTCGGGAACGACGCGGCGCATACGCAACACCGGCCAGTCCGACGCATAGATCACCTTGTCGGGTCCGCGGGTTCGCATGTAATGCAGCAGGCTCTCCGGCAGCCGCTTGGGGACCACGCCGACGTCATCAGGCGCAAGATTCTGGTACTTGATCAACAGCCGGATCGCGACGTCCCACCATGGATCGGCACCGTGGATCATGCACAGCTTGAGTTCGGGGAAACGCACGCACACCCGATCGAGATGGATGGGATTCTGCACCTCACCGGGAATCGGCGGACCGGGAATGCCCGGTGTTGATGCACAGCGGCAGTTCCAATTCGGCGCACTTGGTGTATAGCGGGTAGTACACCGCGTCGCTCGGCGGATACTGGCCGTCGCCCCAAAAGCTCGGTCCCACAACGGCATATGCCACCGGAAGGTCGTTGACGATGGCGCTGAGGTCCCGCAGGGACGGCATCGGCCGCAGCAGGTTGACGCCGCCCATCGCCAGTGCGAACCGATCCGGCTTGGCCTCGACGAACTTTGCGCGCAGTGATCGACGGTTTGACGAGGTTGTCCATCAGGATCGCCTTGGCGACGCCCTGTTCGTCCATTTCGTCGAGCAGCTCGGCCAGATCGACCGGGGCGAACATCGACTCCGGGCCCTTGAAGTAGTCGTCGCGCACCTTCATCATCCACGTCGGCTGCTTCTCGGTCTTCACCGAAGTGCACGTTGACGAGGCAATCAATTGCCTTGTGGGTCATGTCATTGCCCGTTCTGCTGCTTGGCTTTTCGCCCAGCGATAGTCGGGTTTGCCGTTGCCCAGCCGACGGACGCTGGTCGACGAAGATGAACTCCTTGGGCGCCTTGAATCGGGCCAACTGCGACGTGCAATGGGCGTGGAGCTGGTCGTGCGCGACATCTGTCACGCAGCGCCACCAGGGCGACGAGTTCCTCACCCCAGCGCTCACTCGGCCGTCCCACCACCAAGCGTCGGCGACCGCCGGATGCGCGCGCAGGACTTCCTCGACCTCCTCGACGAACACCTTCTCCCCACCGGTGTTGATCGACCAGCGAGTCGCGGCCGAACAGCCGCAGCGTGCCGTCCTTGCTCGATGCTGAGCCCGGTCGTCCGAAATCACGCACGCTCGTCCCTCAACCTCGGGAAAGGTCTTGCGGGTGGCGTCGGCATCGTTGAAGTAGCCCAGCGGGATCCGCCCTTCGCGGGCCACCCAGCCGACCTCGCTGCTCGCCGGGTTCCAGGAACCGCGATGTAGTCCTCGGACAGCACCAGTCCGCCCTCGCGCAGCGTGAAGGTGTCGGTCTGGTTCCCGTCGCCGGCTGTCGACCGAAGCCCATGTTGCCGGTCTCCGATGAGCCGTAGCCGTTGATCAACGTGATCTGTGGCAAGGATTCCAGCAGCGCGCGTTGGTATTTCGGGTTCGTCGCCGCGCCGCCGGTTCCGATCGCATTAGCGACGACAGGTCGTAGGAACCTCGCTGCAGTTCCTCGACCAGCGGTGCCGCGTATGCGTCGCCGACCATCGTCATCAGGCCGACCTTTTCGCGCTCCGCGGTCTGCCAGCACCGCAGCGCGGGTCGAACTTCGTCCCTGTCGTAAATGACCACCGGTATCCCGTTGATAATCGCCGCAAATGCCGTCCACATGCCCGCGGCGTGCATCAGCGGCGACACCGCGAACCACGAGCTGCCCACCGTGGCGGACGCTTGTCGTGGATCTCCTCGACGGACTCGTGGTCGCGCACCGTCCATCGACGACACGTAGATGTCGGTCTGCCGCCACATCACCCCCTTGGGCCGACCCGTTGTCCCGCCGGTGCACACCATCAGCAGATCGTCAGGCGACGGGTGTGATGTCCTGATTCGCTATCCCCTTGTGCCAGCGCGGCTTCCAGTGTCGACCGCCCCGGGTAGGTCCGCGACGTCGCTGCCGTCGTCGACCGATATCAACAGATCGGCTGGGCGGTCGGCAGCACGTCGGCGAACTTCGCGCCCAACGACCGGTGATAGATGACCGCCCGGGGTTTCAGATACTCCAGCAGTTCGGCGATTTCGCGCGGCGTGTAGTTGTAGTTGACGTTGACAGGCACTGTGCGCGCCTTCAGACATCCGATCACCATGTCGGGGTACAGATCGTTGTGCATGATCAGCGCGACGCGGTCCTGCCCGCACTCCCAGTGCTCTAAGCTCGTCGCGTTCACGGTGCGCGCCGAATCCGTTGCCGGCCAGGAAGTTCGCCAGCCGGCGCGTTCGCTCCCCCGTCTCACCATAGGTGCTTCGCCGGTCCCCGCATACCGTCATGGCCGGTCCGGAATGACGTCGGCGATGGCGTCGAGCACCGCCCCGATGGTCCATTCGCCCATCAGGCGGCCGAGTGCACCTTGACGCCCAGCAGATCCAACGCGTTGTCGCGCATGACTTTTCGGGTGTCTTCCGCGCTGAACTCCGGGAACTGGGGGATATCCGCGGTGAACGCCATCGGGTCGGCAAGCCCTTCACCGTGTGGCCAGTCCGAGCCGAACAGGATCTTGTCCACGCCGATGGTTTCGGCGAGCAGCTTCACGTCGTCCTCGTAGTACGGCGCGATCCAGACGTTGTTGCGCAGCTGCTCTACCGGATCCTCTTTGAAGTGGTACGGCGCGGTGTTGGCAGCCTTCTTCAGTCGCTTGATCAACCGGTAGACGAAGTACGAACCGTTCTCGATGCTGGCGACCTTCAACTTCGGATGACGGGTGAACACCTGGTGCACGATCATCGAGGCCATCGTGTCGTGGATCGCCCGGTCGTCGAGCAGGATCTGGTCGAGTGGATCCTTCTTGCCGAAGCCCTCGAAGGTGGCCTTGCCGCCCCACAGCGCCGCGATCGCCAGGTAGCCGCTGTCGGACAGGTGGAAGCCCACCGGGACACCGGCTTCGGCCAGCCGCGCCCACACCGGATCGTGCAGCGGATCACCGAGCGAGCGCGGCTTGACCACGCCGGGTACCGGCGCCGGCCGCACGCAGCACGATCTTGGCGCCGGCGCTCGAGCACGAATTCGACCTCCTCGACGGCCTTTTCGGGGTCGGCCAGTGAGATGATCGGCGCCGAGATGATCCGGTGGTCGGGCCGGTCGAATCCCCAATCCTCGTCGAGCCAGAGGTTGAAGGCGTGCACCGTCGCCATCGTCGCCTCGATGTCGTGTTTGAGTGCCTCCTCGACGCCGCAGGCGAACGTCGGCAGCATGAACACGGTCTCGAGGTTCTGCTTGTCCAGGATCTTCACCCGGGCGTCGCGGTTCTGGTACTCGGGATGATCTGCCAACCGGTCGACCTTCATCAGCGACGCCGGGTCGACGCCCTCGGGAATCTCGCCGCGGAACAACAGGTCCAGGCAGCCCGGCTCGATGATCGGATCGAACGTCGGATTCGGGATGAAGTGGTTGACCCGCTCACCCATCATGGCCAAGGTGCGCTTGCCGTCGCTGACCATCTGCACGCCACGGCGTTTGAACTCCTTGGGCAGGTGGCGAGTGCACGAGTCGGTCGTCTCGTAGTAGTGGTTGTCGACGTCGATCGCCTTGTAGTCAATTCTCTGCGCGATCCGCTTCGCTTCTCGCGTGTCAGTCATTACGATTCCTTTCCCGGATCGCTCAATGGCGGGAAGTTGGGCGGACGCTTCTCGAAGAAGCTCGTGATGCCCTCGATGAAGTCGGGCCGCAGCATCGACTCGTGCATCAGCTTCTCGGCTTCGGCGCTCGCGTCGAAAACATCGCGCATCGTGTCTGCGTACACCTGTTGCTTGATCACCGCCAGCGAACTGGGCGCGCAGTTGGTGGCGATGTCCTCCGCGTAGGCGATCGCCCGGGGCAGAAGTCATCCGGCGTGCACGACCTCCTTGACCAGGCCGAGTTCGGCCGCCTCGTCGGCGAGGAACACCCGGCCGCTCAGCAGCAGGTCGAGCGCGGCGCCCCAGCCGACGACACGCGGCAGGATCCATGAGATCCCGTACTCGGCGATCAGCCCGCGCCGGGCGAACGACGTGGTGAATTTGGCTCCCTGCCGCGGCGAACCGGACGTCGCACATCAGCGCCAGCGTCAGCCCCATCCCCGCGCAGCCGCCGTTGATCGCGGCGATGACGGGCTTGCGCAAGTGTCGTCACGAAGTGCGGATGCCGTTCGCCGACAAGCTTGCTGACGTCTGTCGTCCCGCGGTGTTCGACGGTCGAACCGCTGATCGACGTTCAGATCGCCCATGTCCGCGCCCGCGCAGAAGGCGCGGCCGCTTGCCGGTCACCACGATGGCCCGCATGTCGGGATCGGCCTCGGCCGTCGTCGAGACGCGAGTAGAACGTCGGCGGCGAGACCGCCGCCCCACGCGTTCATCCGCTCGGGCCGGTTGAGGGTCAGCAACGGCGACCCCGCTGTCGCGGACCTCGTACAGCACCAGTCGGTGCTCCCGGATGGCGAGTCCACTGCGGGTTCCGCGACGCGGTCGGGAACGCTCACCCGGAGACCTCCTGATGGCGCTCGAGCTCGATGTATTCACATACTGTACACCTATCGGTAGTGGCCTTCCGCAAGCCGTTCGCGGCTCAGCTGTCGACGAGCCCGAGCCGCTGATATGCAGCGCTGATCTGCGCGCGCGCCTCATCGGGCCATGGCGCCTCCCTAGGTGAAGTCGCTACCGCCGTCGACGTTGATGTTGGCGCCGGTCATATACGAGTTGCGGCGCGACGCGAGAAACGCGACGACGGGACCGATCTCCTCGGGCAGCCCCGCCCGCGGCATATGCGCAGGATGCCCAAAGTGCTTGTCGATGGCGGCCATCAGCGCGTAGGGGTCGCTGCCGTCGACGCCGACAGATTCGGCCCAGCCGCGCAGCGCCTCGGAGGCGATGCTGCCCGGCGAGACGACGTTGACCATGATTTCGTCCTTGGCCAGCAGCAACGACAGGTTCTTCGAGATGCTCGTCAGGGCGGCCTTGGCGGCCGTGTAGGCAGGCAGGATGACGGTCTGCCGTTGCGTCGAATGCGCGGAGAAGTTGACGATGCGCGCCCACTGCGCCTTTCGCAGCAGCGGCAGAGCCGAGCGCACGCAGTGCACCATTCCCATCACGCCGTCGTCGAAGGCTTCCCGCCACTGGCCGTCGGTGAGATCTTCGAACGTGCCCTGGGTGCTCGGCCCGACCGCGTTGATGAGCACGTTGAGCTCGCCGTCCCACCGCCGGCCCAGGTCGTCGAATACTCGCTGGACCTGTTCGGCGTCGGTGGTGTCGGCGACCAGCCCCAAGCATCGGGACTTCCGCGTTCCGTCAGATCCTCCGCGGCACTGTCGAGGGCGGCCTGGGTGCGGCCGACGAGAGCGATCCGCGCACCGTCGTCGGCCAGGCATCGTGCGGCCGCCAATCCCATGCCGCGACCGCCGCCGACGACGACAGCGGTAGCGTCCTTCAGCCCGAGGTCCATACCATGACCCTTCACCGGTCGCCTGAATTTGCCGGAAAGCTTACTATAGGTCTTACAGTAGAAGAGCGAGAACGCGGTGGGGACCATCGACCGGATGGTTCCCGGTAAGGTTGACAGTAACGGCCGAGCGGCGACACGCATGCGAAGACGCAGTTCAGACGCCAGCTGCCGGTAGATTCAGTCCACCTATCCCGTGCGCGGGGGCTGCGTGTGCAGCACGATTTTGATGGAGGTGCCCGTAGTGGCAAGGCAAGCAACCGCTGAGAAACGTCAGCGACGCGAGCGGGGGTCCATCAATCCCGACGACATCATCAAGGGCGCCTTCGAACTCGCCGAGCAGGTGGGCATCGACAACCTGTCCATGCCGTTGCTCGGCAAGCATCTCGGCGTCGGCGTCACGAGCATCTACTGGTACTTCCGGAAGAAGGACGACCTGCTCAACGCGATGACCGACCGCGCCCTGCGCCAGTACGTCTTCGCCACGCCGTACGTCGAGGCCAAGGACTGGCGCGAGACGCTGCGCAATCACGCCCGCGCGATGCGAAAGACGTTCATGGGCAACCCGATTCTGTGCGATCTGATTCTCATCCGGTCCGCGCTGCACCCGCGGGCGGCGCGGCTTGGCGTCCAGGAAGTGGAGAAGGCGATCGAGAGCCTGGTCGAGGCGGGCCTCTCCCCGGAGGACGCGTTCGACACCTACTCGGCGGTGTCGGTGCATGTGCGCGGTTCGGTGGTGCTGCAGCGGCTTCGGGAGAAGAACCGCGCCGCCGACGAGGGACCGAGCGACATCGAGGAAACGATGACCATCGATCCCGAGACCACTCCGCTGCTCGCGCAGGTGACCGAGAAGGGTCATCACATCGGCGCCGCCGACGAGAACAACTTCGAGTTCGGCCTCGAATGCATCCTCGACCACGCGGGCCGGCTGATCGACGCGGGCAAGCAAGCCCGCCAAGTCCGCACGCAAGGCAACCGCTCACGTCCGCGCAGCAAGGCTGCCGCGCGCGCAGACCACAATCATTCTGCGTGCGGTTCGTTATAGACGCTCAGCGGCAAAGCGTGCATAAGTCACACGAAATCACTGACCGTCAGACCTCGATGACGACGGCGCCGCCCTGGCCGCCGCCGGCGCACATCGCGGCGACACCGATACCGCCGCCGCGCCGCTGCAGTTCGTAGACCAGAGTGGTGATCATCCGCGCGCCCGACGCCGCAATGGGATGGCCGAGGCTGCAACCGCTTCCGGAGAAGTTCACCAGCTCCTCGTCGAGGCCGTACTCGCGGCACGCCGCGATCGGCACCGACGCGAAGGCCTCGTTGATCTCCCACAGCGTGACATCCGACGGCTTCAGCCCGGCCCGGTCGCAGCACCTTGCCGATCACCTTCACCGCGCCCAGCCCGGTATCCCGCGGCGGCGACACCGGCAGCGCGCCCAAGCCTTCACGGTGGCCATCTTGGTCAGCTTCTCGGCGTCGGCATAGTCACTGTCGACGAGTGCCACTGCCGCGGCGGCGTCGTTGGTCCCACTGCTGTTGCCCGCGGTGATCGAGAATCCTTCGATCTCCGGATGCAGAACCTTGAGGCCGGCCAGCTTCTCGACGGTGGTGTCGCGACGCGGATGTTCGTCGACGCTGAAGTCGACCACCGATCCGTCGAACTGCTGCACCTTCAGCGGGATGATCTCGTCGAGGAACTTGCCGGCGTCGATCGCGGCGATGGCGCGCTGATGCGACCGCGCCGCCCAGGCATCCATCTCCTCGCGGGTGATGCCGACGGCCTGAAGCGGTGTTCCAGCCGACGGTGATCGACATGTCCTTGGTCGGCGCGTCCGGCGTCTCGACATGCGTCGGCGGCATCCACCGCTCCTCGAACTTCAGCTCGGGACCGGGGATGCGCCAGTTCGTCAGCGGCGTCATCGACAGCGACTGCACGCCACCGGCGATCAGCACCCGCTCCATGCCGGAGCCGATCTGCGCGGCCGCGTTGCCGATCGCGGTCAGGCTGCCCGCGCAGTGCCGGTTCACCGACTGGCCGGGAACATGCTGCATGCCCGTGGCGTCCGCCGCGTAGCGGGCGAGATCGCCACCGCCGTAATGCGATTCGGCGAAGATGATGTCGTCGATCGCGGCCGGGTCAATACCGGACCGGCGAACGACCTCGGGAAGCACCGTGGTGATGAGTGTCTCGGGCGGCGTATTGACCAGTGTCCCCTTGAAGGACCGGCCGATCGCTGTCCTGGCGGCACCGACGATGACGGGTGTGGGCATGTTCTCGACCTCGGGTTCGGCGTTAACGACTTTACAAAAGTAGCAGATACTGTATCGCTGCCAGTAGGTGAGGGCCGTCACTCCGGCTCGGGGACGTGGAAGTGCTCGTCGCGCAGCCGGAACGCCTCCTTGGTGCCGTGCTGGGCCCGCGTCTTGACGAAGTTGAACTCACCCGGCGCGAACTGCAGGTTCGTCCCGTAGGCGTGGAACAGGTAGCTGGCCACTTCCTCGCCCTGATACGCCTGGCTCTGCTCGACGAGGCGGAACGCCTCCTTGGCGATGACGACGCCGTCGGCCGGCATCTTCGCGGCCTTCTCCGCCCAGTACCGGGCCCGCGCCGTCACCGAGCCGGGCATCGCAGGTGTCGGTGAAGACGCCGAGGTGCTCGATCGCGCCGGCCTCGATGATGTCGCCGGTCAGCAGCATTCGCCGGGCCAGCACCGGGCCGAGGCGGTGGAAGAACATGTGCAGGCTGCCCAGCGCCGGGCCCGAGGAACCGGGTGGCGGGCATGCCGATCTTGGTGTCGCGGGCGATCACCGAGATGTCGGTCATCAACGCCATCTCGAAGCCGCCGCCGAGCGCGTACCCGCTGATCTCCCCCACCGTGACCTTCGGGAAGCCCATGAGGTTGTGGTAGAAGCCGAACGACTTGCGGTCCACCGTCAGTCGCCGACGCTGGCTGGGCCGGCTGCTTTGGCCTCGCGGCTTGCGTCCTTATCGCCATACCAGCCGTAGGCGTTGTTCATGTCCGCCCCGGTGCTGAACACGCCCTCGGCGCCGCGCAGCAGCACGACCGTCAGGTCGTCGTCGTCGGCGACGCTGATCCAGGTAGCGCGCGACGGTCTCGCGCATCGCCGCGTCGTAGGAGTTGCGCTGCTTCGGGTTGTTCAGCGTGATGGTCGCGATCCGCTTGTCGCGGTCGACGTCGAAAAGCACGCGGTCGTCGGTCGTCGGTCATCGTGGTCCTTCAGTGCTCGGCGTTGGAAATCAACTTCGCCTCAATGGTTTTGTCCGCGCCCACGGCGAGCGTGTTGCGCCGGGCCGCGGCCAGGTGGTCCTGCGCCAGCCGCACCGCGCGCGACTCGTTGCCGTCCCGAATGGCGTCCAGCAGCCGCTGATGATCGCGAAGGGCGGCCCGCATGGTCTTGCGCTCCATCGGATCGCGCGTTCGTCGCTCCACACCGACGACTCGTGCGCCGACCAGATCAGCTCCAGCGAGCCGATCAGCAGGATCATCGGCTCGTTGCCGCACCGCGACACGATGGCTTCGTGAAACCGCCTGGCGTTCGGCACATATCGCGACAGGTCGTCGAATTGTTCTGTCTGCGTCTCGATCTCGGCCTCGAGATACGGCACGACCTCGGTCATCCGGTCCTCACGGGCGGCGCACATCCCCGCGCAGATCGGCTCCAGGTGCATCAGCGCGCCGCTGACGTCCGCGGGTGTCGCGGAACGCGTCTGCAGCACCATGCTGATCATGTGGGCGGTGCGCTCGGCCGACGGCGGATGCACCACCGCGCCGCCGACGTTTCCGCGCCGCACGGAGATCAGCCCGTCGGTCTCCAGAATGTGGATCGCCTCGCGCAGGGCGGGCGGGCTCACGCCGAACTCGGCGAGCAGGCTGTCCTGCGACGGCAGCACGTCGCCTTCCTTGATGCGTCCGGACAGGATGTCCTCGCGCAGCCGCGACGCGACGATCTCGGCGACCCGGGGCTGACGAATGCGCTGCACGCTGGTCACGGGCTCTTGACCCGCCGCTGACCGAACTCGGAACACGCTCAGCTTGTCCGGCGACGAAGCCGCCGTGCTGAATTCGCCGATGCACAGCACCTCGTCGCCGAGCAGCAGCCGCGCCGTCGACGTGACACTGTCCGTCGCGCTTCCGACCGCGCGACGTCGAAGCCGAGCTCGGTGAGGATCGGCGTCGGCCGGCGGAACGTCACCGTCAGCGACCGCGTCTTGCCGGTCCGTCCCGAGGCGCAGCTCTGGTGTTGCGTGACGCAGTCGAAGAAGACGGCGAGGAAGCCGCCGTTGACCAGTCCCGGCGGGCCCTCGTAACACGACGGGAAGGTGACGCGGCCCGACGCGCGTGTCGGCGTCGAGATGGTCGAAGGTGTACTCGGGGAAGCACGGGTTGTACGCGCCGATGTCGAAGGCGTGGTCCAGGTACACGCGTTGAGTCCTCGGTGCCGTCCGGCCCGATCCGCGGCGTGGGATCGGCGGGGACCGCCGCGCCGAGCTCCCGCTCCCATTCGGCGAACTGCGCGAGCATCGCGTCGACGGTCGGATGTTCGTGCTCCAGAGACAGCAGCAGTCCGGCCAGGCGACGGAGGCGCCCGCGGCGGCGACGGTCTGCGGCAGCGGTTGCTCACCGAATCGGGGTGTGCCCTCGGCCATGGTCCCCTTTCGATGCCACCTGTTCCGCTGGCGCGCTTTCCTTGCTAACTTGTACAAGATAGCAATACTGTATGGCTAACCGTATAGCGAGGGAACGGCGGAATCAACGGTGACTGAGCGACGGGACGGTGACGACGTCGCGGCGAGGACGGCGTCCTGCGGGTCACGCTCGACCGCGCCGTCGCGGCGCAACTCATTGAGCCAGCCGATGGTCGAGGCGCTTGTCGACGCGCTGACGGACGCCGCGACCGACGACTCGCTTCGCGCCATCCACATCCGCGGCGGCGGGACCGATTTCTGCGCCGGCGTCGACTGGGTGGCCACCAACAGCGGGGAACGGCCCCGCACCGGCGATCTCGTGCGCCGCATCCCCCACGGCGCCCATCGCATCATCGAACTGGTCCACACGCATCCACCTGCCCGTGGTCTGCAGCGTGCGTGGCTGGGCCGCCGGCCTGGGCTGCAATCTGGCGCTGGCCGCTGACTTCACCGTCGCCGCCGCGGACGCCGTGTTCTGGGAGCCGTTCCTGGCCCGCGGCTTCAGCCCGGATTCGGGTTCGACGTGGCTGCTGCCCCGGCTGGTCGGCGTGGCGCGGGCCAAGAGCATGCTGCTGCTCGGCGAGAAGGTCAGCCGGAACCGACGCGGCGGACTGGGGTCTGATCCACCGCTGCGTGGACGAGTCCGAACTCGACGACGTCGTCGCAGAACTGCTGACACGGCTGGCCTCCGGCCCCACCGTGGCGATCGGCCTCGCCAAGCAGGCCATCCACTACGGTCAGCACGCGACGCTGCCCCAGGCGATGAACCAGGAGCTGTTCAACCTCGAGCTGTCCTGCCGCACAAAAGATTTCAAAGAGGGTCTGGCGGCCTTCCGCGAAAAGCGCGCACCGGAGTTCGGTGGCCGATGACCAGACCGGATCTCAGACAAGAGGAACACCCATGTCATCCTCCACATTCGAGGACATCAAGTACGAGGTCGACGGGCACAAGGCCACGATCACGCTGAACCGGCCCAACGCGCTCAACGCGCTGAGCCCCCACATGATCACCGAACTGCGCACCGCCTACGACGAGGCGGAGAACGACGACAACATCTGGATCATCATCGTGACCGGCACGGGCCGCGCGTTCTGCACCGGTGCGGACGTCGAAGCAGATCCCAGAAGACGGCAAGGTCGATCAACGAGCGGCCGTACCTGTCGACCTACGACCAGTGGGAGGCCCCCAGGAGGGCACCCCGCCGTTCCGCCGGATGGCCAAACCCATTCTGGCCGCGATCAACGGCATCTGCTGTGGCGCAGGCCTGGACTGGGTCACCACCGGCGACATCGTCATCGCCTCCGACAAGGCGACCTTCTTCGATCCCGCACGTCAGCATCGGCCTGGTGGCCGGTCGCGAGATGGTCCGGCTGGCGAGGGTGCTGCCCCGCAACATCGCGCTGCGAATGTCGCTGATGGGCAAGCACGAACGGATGAGCGCGCGAGCGCGCCTACGAACTCGGCATGATCAGCGAGGTCGTCGAGCACGACCGCCTGCTCGAACGCGCCCACGAGATCGCCGACATCGTCAACTCGAATGCGCCGCTGGCTGTTCGGGGCACCCGGCTGGCCATCCACAAGACCCTCGACCTGCCGCTGAACGAAGCCGAGATCCTCGCCGAGACGTTCCGCGAGCGGAGTCTGCACACCCAGGACGCGCTCGAAGGGCCCGAAGGCGTTCGTCGAGAAGCGCGCCCCGAACTGGCAGTGCCGATGAGTTTCGAGACGATCCTGCTCGACGTCGACCCCGTCGACCACGTCGCCACCATCACACTGAACCGCCCGGACGCCCTCAACGCTTCAACCGCACCATGTGTGAGGAGATGGCCGAAGCGTGGCGGATCGTCAAACTCGACGACTCGGTGAACGCCGTCGTGCTGCGCGCGGCGGGCGACCGGGCGTTCTCCGCCGGCCTGGACATCAAGATCGCCCTACGGGCAACCCGACAACGTGTGGAACCACGAGGATCCCGGCGAGACTCCTCAGCCCGAAGTGGCAGAAGATGTGGAAGCCCGTCGTGTGTGCGGTGCAGGGCATGTGCACCGCGGGCGCGTTCTACTTCGTCAACGAATCCGATGTGGTGATCTGCTCCGACGACGCGACGTTCTTCGACTCCCACGTCAGCGCAGGCCTGGTCTGCGCGCTGGAACCGATCGGCCTGATGCGCCGAGTCGGCTTGGCGACACCCTGCGAATCGCGTTGATGGGCAACGACGAACGCGTCAGCGCGGACACCGCGCTGCGGATCGGGCTGGTGACCGAGGTGGTCGCGCCGCGATCGGCTGTGGGCGCGCGCTCACGAGATCGCGACGACGATCGCCGCCAAACCGCCGTCGGCGACCCAGGGCACCGTGAAGGCGATCTGGGAGTCGCTGGACAAGCCCTACCGCGCGGCGATGGAACAGAACCTGATCTACACCCGGCTGGGAAATCCGCTCGGGCAGGCCGAACTCGCCGCCCAGGTCCGACGGCGATGCAGGCCACGCCGAGGATCCGGTGATGCCAGCCATCCACTCGGCCGGCGCATCGCCGACGTGCTGGACCTTGCAGCCCGAGGCGCCGGCGATCGAATACGACGGCCGGTGGTCGACGTGGGGATCAGGTCGCCGAACCTGGCGCGTCGCATCGGATCCCTCGGTGTCGCGCGAGCCTGAGGTCGGGATCCTGCTGCGCAACACGACCCGCCCATGTGGCAGCCCTGCTCGGCGTGCTGATGGGCGGCGGCACCGTCGTCGTCATCAACCCGTCACGCGGCGACGACCGCATCAGCGCCGATATCGAGTCGCTGAACCTGCCGCTCGTCATCGGCGACGCCCGACGACCTGTCGACGATGGTGACGCCGCGGCACCGACCACCGTTCGCGATCTCCGAGTCTGGACCCGCACCGCAGGTGCCCGCCGCGGCCAGCGCCGGCCGGCCAGGCGTCGCGGTGCGGATGCTGACCAGCGGAACGACCGGGCCGCCCAAGCGAATCGACCTCACCTACGACATGCTGGCCCGCAGCGTCATCGGGCCGCGACCTGAGCAATCACCGCCCCCGACGGAACTGCGGCGCGGGGTCGCGATCGTCAACGCTCCGCTGGTGCACATCGGCGGCGTGTTCCGGGTGCTGCAGTGCGTCATGCGAGGCAAGACCGTTCGTGCTGCTGGAGCGCTTCGAACTGGACCGGTGGGCCGACGCGGTGCGCAGGCATCGTCCGACGGCGGTGTCGCTGGTGCCCGCCGCGCTGCGCATGGTGCTGCACTCCGATTTGACGCGCGACGACCTCGAAAGCATCCGCGCCGTCACCTCGGGCACCGCGCCGTTGTCCGCCGAGGATGCCGACGCGTTCACCGCGAAGTTCGGCATCCCCGTGCTGACGTCCTATGCGGCAACGGAATTCGGCGGTGGCGTGGCGGGCTGGACGCTGGCCGATTACCAGAAGTACTGGCACGACAAGCGCGGCAGCGTGGGACGGGCCAAGCCTCGGCGCCCAGCTGCGCGTGGTCGACGAAGACGGCACACCGCTGGCTACCGACGAGGCCGGCCTGCTGGAGGTCAAACCGGGACAGCTCGGCCCCGGCGCCGACTGGATGCGCACCACCGACATGGCCCGCATCGACGCGGACGGATTCCTCTGGATCCTGGGCCGCGCCGACCAGGCGATCATCCGCGGCGGCTTCAAGGTGATGCCCGACGATGTGCGGACTGCACTGGAGAGCCATCCCGCCGTTGCGGGAGCAGCGGTCGTGGGCCGTGCAGATGAACGGCTGGGCGAGACGCCCGTCGCCATGGTGGAACTGCGCGACGCCGTCGATGCCGCAGACGCTACTGGACTACCTGCGAACACGACTGGCGCGCTATGAGATTCCCACCGACATCGTGATCGTCGAACAGATTCCGCGAACACCGTCGGGCAAGCCCGACCTCGGCGCAGTCCGAGATTTCTTCCGCGACTCCGTCGAACATGCGTAGACCCCACCCAGTTCTCGGCAAAGGTTTTCGATGCATGACACCATCGACCAGCTGGTGAGAGCCCAGGCCACTGCACTCGGGTCCAAAGAGATGGTGATCGACCCGGTCACGAGGCTCGAGTACAGCGAGCTCGACTCGAGCACCCGAGAGTTGGCGGCCGCGCTCGTCGACGCGGGTGTCGGCAAGGGCGCCCGGGTCGGGCTGATCATGCCGAATTGTGTGCAGTGGGTGCAGATCGCGGTGGCGGTGACCCGCATCGGCGCGGTGCTCGTGCCCCTGAGCACGCTGTTGCAGGCACCAGAACTCGTCACGCAACTGCGGGTCGCCTCGGTTCAGTTCCTGGTGACCGTGGAGGAGTTCCGTGGGCACCGCTACCTCGACGACCTTGGCCCCGAACCGAAGGGCCTTCCGGCGCTGCGCGAGGTTTGGACACCTGACTGCCTGGCACCCGTTCAAGACAGCGTGTTCGTCGACGCGATGGCCGAAACCGTCACGCCCAGCGACACACTCGCCATCATGTTCACTTCAGGGAGCAGTGGGCCGCCGAAGGGCGTGATCCACTCACATGGCAACGCGCTGGCCGCCGTGCGATCGGGCCTCGCGGAGCGCTGCATCGACGCCGATACGCGGCTGTACCTGCCGATGCCGTTCTTCTGGGTCGGCGGGTTCGGCAGCGGCGTGCTGTCCGCGCTGCTGGCGGGCGCCACGCTCGTCACCGAGCAGATCCCTCGGCCGGAAACGACGCTGCGGCTGCTGGAACGTGAACGGGTGACGCTGTTTCGCGGCTGGCCCGACCAAGCCGAGGCCCTGGCCCGCCAATCCGCCTCTGTCGGAGCCGATTTGTCCTCACTGCGGCCGGGAAGCCTTGACGCACTGCTGCCGCCCGAGCAGCGCGCGGTACCCGGAGCGCGGGCGAAGCTGTTCGGGATGACCGAGGCGTTCGGCCCCTACTGCGGCTATCCCGCAGACACCGACATGCCACGATCGGCGTGGGGAAGTTGCGGCAAGCCGTTCGAAGGCATGGAGGTCCGGATCGTCGACCCGGACACCGGTCAACCGGTTCCCGTCGGAACGATCGGCATGATCCAGATCCGCGGACCGCACACCTTGCGCGGTATGTGCGGGCGCAGCCGCGAAGACCTGTTCACGCCCGACGGCTACTACCCCACCGGTGACCTCGGTCATCTCGACGACGACGGTTTCATGTTCTACCACGGCCGGTCCGACGACATGTTCAAGGTCAGCGGCGCGACCGTCTACCCCAGCGAGGTCGAGCAGGCTCTGCGGACCATCGACTGTGTCGAGAACGCATTCGTCACCGAGGTCTCCGGGGCTGTGGGCGCCGTCGTGGTATCCGACACCACCGTTGAACACCTACACGCCGAGGCGCGAAAGCGACTGAGCTCCTTCAAGGTTCCGACGGTGTGGCGGGTGGTCAACTCCGACGAGGATATTCCGCGCGGAACCACGGGCAAGGTCGACGTCCGCCGCCTGCGCACTCTTCTCGCCGAGCAGACGAAGAAGGCCACGCCATTGCGAAAGGGTTCGCGCAGTTCACCGGACTTCAGAATTCGGGCTCTCGAAGGCCCCGCAGCAGGATCGAGCCCACGACCGGCAATGCGATCAGCGGCGCAAGGGCCGCTTGCAACGTGGTGGCATCGGCGACGGCGCCGATAAACGGGCTGGCGATGCTCCCGATACTGATTGTGAGGCCAAGCGTCACGCCGCTGGCGGTGCCCATGCGGCGCGGCAGATAGTCCTGCCCGAGCGTGATGTGCAGGGAGAACGGCACATACAACCCCGCCGAGACGAGAAGGACGAACAGCCAGAGCAGCGGACCGGGCGCGAAGACGATGCCGGCCACCGCAGGCACGGTCAGCGCGTAGGACCACCGCATCACGCGGATACGGCCGAAGCGGGTGGCGAGCTTCCCTCCCGCCACGGTGCCGACTGCGCCGCCGGCATACAGGACGATCAACGCGACCGTACCCGCGAGTGCGCCCCCGCCCGTTCGTTGGCTCACATACAGAGAAACGAACGTACTCAGGCCGACGAAGACGATCGAACGGCACACGATCGCACCGGACAATTTCGCGAACGACCGCCAATCATTCTGTACTACAACCTCATCGGCACCGCCAGTTGGCTTTGCCGCTACCGTGTACGCGCGCAGTGTGATCACATACAGCACCGCGCCGGCCACGCCGGGAATTGCCAGCAGCGGTGAGGCGTGCAGACCCCCCGCGGAGATGACGACGTAGACGAGCAGCGGCGCGGCCACGAAACCGAGATTGCCGCCGAGGGAGAACCATCCCATCGCAGTGTGGTCGCCGCGACTGGCCGCCCACGCCACGCGAGCCGCCTCCGGGTGGTAAGCAGCGACCCCGATCCCGGAGACGGCCACCGACGCCAGGGTCACGACATAGCTGTCGCTGAGCCCCGCGATCGCAAGACCGACACCAGCGATGAGGGTGCTCGCCGGGATGAGCCAGCCCATCGCCCACTTGTCTGTGAGCACCCCGAATAGCGGTTGCACCACGGACGACAGCAGGGATGCCGCAAGGACGATGCCGGAGACCGCAGCGTAGGCGTAGGCGCGTTCGGTGACGAAGAACGGGACCAACGCAGCGACCGCACCCTGGTAGACGTCCACGCAGCCATGTCCAATCGCCAGCAGCGGGATTGGTCCGCGTATGCGAGGACTCAAGCGCAGGGCCATACGGGAAATCCTGGTCACCCGCCGGCTGGCGCGCTTCCGATAAACTGCCTATTTATGTCGGGTATCCGCCACGACCCCATAGCGCCGACGCGCCTCCGAATACTCGTGCCCGGCGAGAGCATCGAGGCGCACAGCCACGGCGACCACCAGATCATCTACGCAGGCTCCGGCGTCGTGGCCGTCACCACCGATGCCGGAACATGGTTCGCCCCCGGCACCCGCGCCATCTGGGTGCCCGCCGGATGCGTCCACGCCCACCGCGCGTTCGGCCGAGTCGATCTGCACCTACTGGGCCTGCCCGGCTACACCAACCCCCTCCGCCTGGACACTCCCACAGTCCTCGCGGTCAGCCCACTGCTGCGCGAACTGATCCGCAGCTACACCCGCAGCCCGGACGACGAGACTCCAGAGCGGCGGCGCGTGCGCGCAGTTCTCCTCGACCAACTGCGCGCCTCACCGCACCAGCCGGTGCAGCTGCCCACCCCTGCCGACCCTCGCCTCACGGCGGTCTGTGATCTCCTGCACCGCAACCCCGCCGACCCGCGCACGCTAGCGTCTCTGGGCGCCGCCACCGGCGTCGGCGAACGCACCCTCAGCCGCCTGTTCCGCCGCGAGTTGGGAATGACCTTCCCGCAATGGCGAACCCAGCTACGCCTCTACCACGCCCTGCGCATGCTTGCCGACGACGTGGCTGTGACGACGGTTGCCCACCGCTGCGGCTGGGCCTCTACCAGTGCGTTCATTGACGTCTTCCGCCGCGCATTCGGTCACACGCCGGGCAGCCACCAGCGCCAGGCCTGCTGATCAGGTGACCACGCCGCGTGACGTGAGGTGGTCGATCAGCGGGGCCGCACCCTCGGCGAGATGTTCGGACATCGCTGCGCGAGCCCCGTTTTCGTCACGCGCTTCGAGTGCGGCCAACACCCGCCGATGGTGCGCGATCGACTTGTCCGGCCAGCCCGCGACAGTCGGGAACACCGACTCTGGTGCATACCGGGTGATCTGGGACATCAGCTGGGCGAGTTTGGGCGAGTCGGCGGCGACATTGATCGCCTTGTGAAACTCGTGGTTGAGCCGAACGGCCCGGTCATCGTCATCGCTTGCGTAGGCGTCTTCCAGTTCGGTTTGGATCTTCTCCAGCTCTCGCAACTGCTCGTCGGTGATGGTTACCGCGGCCCGAGCCGCCAGCTCCCCGCCGATGTGGGCCTGCACATTCGCCACGTCGGTGAGATCTCGACCCGTCACCTCCACCACCACAAAGCCGCGCCGCGGCTGCTGAGACAGCAGCCCTTCCGCACTCAGGACGAACAGCGCTTCACGTACCGGCGTGACACTGACACCGAGTTCGACCGCCAACTGGTCCAGGCGAATGTACTGGCCCGCGGCGTACGTGCCGTCGAAGATGCGCCTCCGGACGAAGCGGGCAACGTCCTCGGCGAGCTGTGGCCGGGCGGCGAAATCCGGTGCGGTCACTGGTCAGATCCGATAGTCCGCGAGCAGCCGCTTGCTGATGATGTTCTTCTGGATCTCGCTCGTGCCCTCACCGATGAGCAGGAACGGGGCGTCGCGCATCAGGCGTTCGATCTCGTATTCCTTGGAATAGCCGTATCCGCCGTGGATCCGGAAGCTCTGCTGGGTGACCTCGGAGCAGAATTCGCTTGCCAGGTACTTGGCCATCCCCGCGGCGACGTCGTTGCGTTCGCCGGAATCCTTCAACCGCGCGGCGTTGACCATCATCAGGTGCGCCGCCTCCACTTTGGTTGCCATTTCGGCCAATTGGAAGGCGATCGCTTGATGCTCGGCGATCGGCTTGCCGAAGGTGTGCCGCTGCTGCGCATACCGCACGGCAAGCTCGAACGCGCGGATGCCCACACCGCACGCCCGTGCCGACACGTTGACTCGGCCGACCTCGATGCCGTCCATCATCTGGACGAACCCGTGGCCTGGCATCTCACCCAGGATGTCATCGGCCTGCGCCGAGTAGCCGTCGAATATCAGCTCGGTGGTGTCGATTCCCTTGTAGCCCAGCTTGTCGAGCTTGCCCGGGATTACCAGTCCCGGCGCGACTTCCCCGAAGCCGACCGGCTTTTCGATGAGGAACGCAGTCAGGTTGCGGTGCGGCTTGTCTGCACCCTCGTCGGTGCGCACGAGCGCGGCGATCAATGTCGAGCTGCCGCCGTTGGTCAGCCACATTTTCTGACCGTCGATCGTGTAGTTCCCGTCGGCGGTGCGCTTGGCGCGGGTGCGGATCGCGGCGACGTCAGAGCCGAGTTCGGGTTCGGACATCGAGAAGGCCCCCCGCACTTCGCCGGTCGCCATCCGCGACAGGAAGCGCTGCTTCTGCGCGTCGGTGCCGTGCTGGCGGATCATGTACGCGACGATGAAGTGGGTATTGAGCACGCCGGAAACGCTCATCCAGCCGCGGGCGAGCTCCTCGACGCACAGCGCGTAGGTGAGAAGTGATTCGCCCAGCCCGCCGTAGACTCCTCGGGAATCATCAAGCCGAACAGGCCCATCTCGCGCATCTGGTCGACGATGGCCTGGGGGTAGGTGTCGGTGCGCTCGAGTTCCGGCGCGTTCGGGATGACTTCCTTCTCGACGAACTGGCGGACCGTCGCGATGATCTCGGTCTGGAACTCGGTCAGACCAAGCGTTTGGGCGAGCCTGCTCATGTCTCGACCCTTTCGAACACGGCGGCCAGTCCCTGCCCGCCGCCGATGCACATGGTCTCCAGCCCGTAGCGTGCGCCGCGCCGGTTCAACTCGCGCGCCAGTGTGGCGAGCATCCGCCCGCCTGTCGCGCCGACCGGGTGGCCGAGCGAGATGCCCGACCCGTGCACGTTCGTCCGATCACGATCGGCCTGCCCGAAACTTCCACTCGCGCATCACGGCCAGTGCCTGTGCGGCGAACGCCTCGTTGAGTTCGATCACGTCGATGTCGGACAGCAGCAGCCCCGCCTTGGCCAGCGCGACTTCCGTCGCCGGCACCGGGCCGATCCCCATGATGTTCGGCGCCACGCCGGCCGAACCCCACGACACCAGCCGGACCAATGGCGTGAGGCCCAGCTCGTCGGCCTTCCCCGGCGTCGTCACAAGGCACATGGAGGCCGCATCGTTCTGCCCGCTGGCATTCCCGCAGTGACCGTCGCCTCGGGATCATCAGTCAGCAGAAGCGGTTTCAGCTTGCTCAGCGACTCCACCGAGGTGTCGGCACGCGGGTGTTCGTCGGTGTCGATCAGCTCCTCGCCCTGGCGGGTCCGTACCGCAACGGGAATGATCTCCTCGGCGAAGATGCCGTCCTTCTGTGCGGCCACCGCCCGCTGATGGGACGTCACCGCCAGCTCGTCCTGTTCCTGGCGCGAGATGCCGTACTGCCGGCGCAGGTTCTCCGCGGTCTCCAACATCCCGCCCGGCACCGGGTAGTTGCGGCCACCGGCGGTGGTGCGGCCACGAGCGAGGCCGTCGTGCACCTTGACACCACCACGGGCCCCGCCCCAGCGCATATCGGTCGAATAGAACGCCACATTGCTCATGCTCTCGGCGCCACCGGCGACCACAACGTCGTTGTCGCCGTTGCCAACCTGCAGGCACGCCTGAATGACGGCTTGCAGCCCCGACCCGCACCGGCGGTCCACCTGCATACCGGGAACGGTCACCGGCAGCCCGGCGTCCAATGCGACCACGCGCCCGATGGCCGGCGCCTCGCTGCGGGATAGCAGTGGCCGAGGATGACGTCTTGCACTGCCGCAGGGTCGATTCCGGTGCGCTCGAGAAGTCCCTTCAGCGCGGTCGACACCGAGGTCGACGGCGGTCAGCGATTTGAACATGCCGCCGTAGCGGCCGATCGGCGTCCGAACCGGTTCACAGATCACGGCATCACGCATGGCTCACAACTTTCGCCGAAACGGACAAATGGGCGGAAAAGTACGAGTAGATCTCGCTATTTCGTTGATCTCGGCGGGCTACCGACTGGTTCATATGTGCCGCCCGCCGGTGACCTCGAGGACGGTTCCGGTCATGTACGACGACAGATCGCTGGCGAGGAACAAGGCGACTTTGGCGACCTCGTCCGGCTCACCGGCTCGGCCCATCGGCACCTCAGCCAACTTCTGGTCCCAAATATGTTGCGGCATCGCCTCGGTCATCGCCGATCTGATCAGTCCCGGTTGGATCGCGTTGACCCGCACACCGAGGTGGGCGAGTTCCTTGGCGGCGGCCTTTGTCAGACCGACGATGCCGGCCTTGGCCGCCGAGTAATTCGTCTGGCCGACCAGACCGACCTTGCCCGAGATCGACGACATGTTCACGATGGCGCCGCGCTTGTTCTCGCGCATGATCGCCGCGGCCGCCTTGGTGCCGTTCCAGGTGCCCTTCAGGTGCACGGCGATGACCTGATCGAACTGCTCCTCGGTCATCTTGCGCATCGTCGCGTCGCGGGTGATCCCGGCGTTGTTGACCATGATGTCCAGTCCGCCGAACCGCTCCACTGCGGCAGCGACCAGCGCATCGACCTCGTCGGCCTTGGTCACGTCGCAGCGCACGGCCACGGCGACTGATCCCCGCCGAGTTGTTTGGCCGCCGCCTCCGTCGCGCCGAGATCCAGATCGCCCAGCACCACGCGGGCACCCTCGGCGATGAACCGCTCCGCGATGGCGTACCCCAGTCCCTGGGCGCCGCCGGTGACGACGGCTGTTTGACCGGTCAGCAATGACACCTGATCACCCTTCTTCGCTGGTCAGGCCCCGACAGGGGCCACTCAATCGAACATCATATTTCATATATGATCGCTGCGACCGTTGCCCCCGCGAGCTGGGCCCCCGCGCAAGCTGGGGAACATAGAAGGCCACTTTCTAGCGGCTTATCGTGGCCATCTCCGTCTGCTCGCGCTGGAAGCCGAAGAGGAGCGCGATGACCACCACGCCGAAGTCAGCGACGACGATTTCCAGGAGATCCTGGCGCAGACCCGCCACTTCGTCCGGACCGCTGTCGTGCCGCGTGAGCAGGAGATTCTGGCCGACGACAAGGTGCCCGACGACCTGCGCGAGCAGGCCAAGAAGATGGGCCTGTTCGGCTACGCGATTCCGCAGGAGTGGGGCGGGCTTGGGCCTGAACCTGGCCCAAGACGTCGAGTTGGCGATGGAGTTGGGCTACACCTCGCTGGCACTGCGGTCGATGTTCGGCACCAACAACGGCATCGCCGGACAGGTGCTCGTCGGGTTCGGCACCGACGAGCAGAAGGCGCGGTGGCTGGAGCCGATGGCTTCGGGCGACGTCGTCGCATCCTTTGCGCTGACCGAACCGGGTGCCGGTTCGAATCCATCGGGGCTGCGCACCAAAGCCGTTCGCGACGGCGCAGCAACTTGGATCATCAACGGGCAGAAGCGATTCATCACCAATGCGCCGACGGCCAACCTGTTCATCGTCTTCGCCCGCACCCGCCCCGCCGACGACGAAGGCGCGGGCATCGCGGTCTTCCTGGTGCCCGCCGACGCCGCAGGCGTCGTGGTCGGCGCCAAGGACGCCAAGATGGGCCAGGAAGGCGCGTGGACCGCCGACGTCAGCTTCGACGACGTCCGCGTGCCCGCCGGTGCGCTCGTCGGCGGCAGCGAAGACATCGGCTATCGGGCCGCGATGATCTCGTTGGCGCGCGGCCGCGTGCACATCGCCGCGCTGGCGGTCGGCACGGCTCAGCGCGCCCTCGACGAATCCGTCGCCTACGCCGCCACCGCAACGCAGGGCGGCACACCGATCGGGAACTTCCAACTGGTGCAGGCGATGCTCGCCGACCAGCAGACCGGGGTGCTCGCCGGACGGGCGCTGGTCCGCGACACCGCGCGGCTCTGGGTCACCGGTGAGGACCGCCGGATCGCGCCTTCGGCGGCGAAACTGTTCTGCACCGAAATGGTCGGCAAGGTAGCCGATCTCGCCGTGCAGATCCACGGCGGCAGCGGCTACATGCGGGAGGTCCCCGTCGAGCGCATCTACCGCGACGTTCGGCTGCTGCGGCTGTACGAGGGCACCAGCGAAATCCAGCGGCTCATCATCGGATCGAATCTCGTTAAGGCGGCACAGAAATGAGCACAAGTTGAGCGGCGCTCACCGGCAAAGTCGCGTTCATCACCGGAGCGGCACGCGGCCAGGGCCGTGCGCACGCCGTACGGATGGCCAATGAGGGCGCCGACATCATCGCCATCGACATCGCGGGCAAGCTGCCAGCAGTGCGTTCCCTACGATCCGGCGACTCCCGATGACCTCGCCGAGACCGTGAGACCTGGTCGAGGCCACCGGTCGCCGGATCCTGGCCTCGGTCGTCGACGTCCGCGACGTCGACGGACTGCGCGAAGACCGTCGACAACGGCGTCGCCGAGTTCGGCCGGCTCGACATCATCGTGGCCAACGCCGGCGTCTCGGCTCCCCAGACGTGGGACGCCATCACTCCCGAGGATTTCCGAGATGTCATGGACATCAACGTGACCGGCACCTGGAACACCGTCATGGCCGGCGCGCAGAAGATCATCGACGGCGGCCGCGGCGGATCGATCATCCTGATCAGCTCCGCCGCCGGGATCAAGATGCAGCCGTTCATGGTGCACTACACCGCGAGCAAGCATGCCGTCACCGGGATGGCCCGCGCGTTCGCCGCCGAACTGGGCAGGCACTCCATCCGCGTCAACAGCGTGCATCCGGGAGCGGTCAACACGCTCATGGGATGCGGCGACATGATCGGCTCGCTCGGCCGAGCCATCGAGACGTATCCGCAACTGGCTCATACGATCACGCCGTTTCTGCCCACTTGGGCCGCCGAGCCCGAGGACATCGCCGACGCGGTGTGCTGGCTGGCCAGCGACGAATCGAAAAACGTTACGGCCGCTGCGATCTCGATCGACCAGGGAATGACCCAGTACTGACGGCCTCACGAGTGGCGCTCGAGCAGCTCAGCCGAGAAGCGGACGATCGACTCCGCCACGGCGGCAGGCTTTTCCGAGCCCGTCGATCTCGACCGTCGTGGTCACCGTCGCCTGCACCGCGCCCTCGAGCTGTCGACCTTCGTGATCTCCGCGCGCGCGCGGATCTTGGCGCCCACCCTCACCGGCGTGATGAAGCGCACCTTGTTGTAGCCGTAGTTGATTGCCATCGCGATGTTATCGACGGTGAAGAGCTGTTGCATGAATTGCGGCAGCAGCGACAGCGTCAGCAGGCCGTGTGCGATCGTCCCGCCGAACGGGCCACTGGCCGCGCGCTCCGGGTCGACGTGGATCCACTGATGGTCGTCCGTGGCGTCGGCGAACACATTGACGCGGTCCTGGGTGACCTCCAGCCATTCCGTCGGACCGAGCTCGCTGCCTTGCGCCGCGACCAACTCATCGAACCCACTGAACGTTTTCACTACTCACTCCTCTAGAAGATCACTGTCTGGTTGCCGTATCGGATGATCCGGTCCTCACAGTGCCACAGCACCGCGCGCGACAAAACGAGGCGCTCCACGTCTGAGCCGAGGCGGGCCAGATCCTCGACAGTCCTGCCGGTGATCCACCCGCACCACGTCCTGCTCGATGATCGGGTCCCTCGTCGAGGTCCTCGGTCACGTAGTGGGCGGTCGCGCCGACGAGCTTGACGCCGCGCTCCTTGGCTCGCCGATACGGCGCGGCGCCGATGAATGCGGGCAGGAACGAGTGGTGGATGTTGATGATCGGACAGCCGACCTCGGCCAGGAACTGCGGCGTGAGGATCTGCATGTATCGAGCCAGCACCACCAGATCGACGTTGCCGCGCAACAGACTCCAGTTGGCGCCGCTCGGCTTCAGCCCGAGTGTCCTTCGTCGCGGGCACGTGAAGGAACGGCACCGAGAACGGCCGGACCTGATCGGCGAGTTCGGGATGGTTCGAGACCACCATCACAACCGACATGTCGATCTCGCCGCGTCGATTGCGCCACAACAGGTCGAGTAGGCAGTGATCCTCCTTGGACGCCATGATCGCGACGCGTTTCGGTTTCGACGCTTCGGTGAGCCGGAAGTCCATGTCGAACTTCGCGGCCACCTGCTCGGCGAAATCACGTTCGAGCGCGTCCCGGGCAGCCGTCAGACCCGGAAGGTGAAAGATCGTGCGCTGCATGAAGGTGCCACCGGACTGCTCGGTCGAGTGCTGGTCCAGCGACACGATGTTCGCGCCGGCGTCCGCCAGAAAGGCGCTGACCGCCGCGACCAGCCCCGGCCGGTCGTCGCAGCGCAGCAGACAACCTGCCGATGTCCTTGACCGGTACTCCCCCATCGCCCGCCTTCGGGTACGAGTCCTCCACTACGTCAGGGTGTCACCTCCGGGTCGGTGCGGTCGGTAAATCTGCGCACATGCCGAGCCACGCGGGCCGAAGGTGCCACCATGACCGAATTCTGCTGGCTCACCGCATACACAGCGAATGGCCAAGGGAAAACGGGACGGCGGCGTCAACCCCATTCATAGCGGGAGCCGTAAAGTTCGCCAAAACTGGCTGTGAATAAGAAATAGGCTGCGCACAATATGCGTAATGCCACACCACAAGATTTGCTATGGGGCGAATTTGCGGTGTTTGCGCCGTGCGGAAACCCAGTCCAATTAGCGAAACACGGGACAAGATTAGCCCGCTAGCTGGAATCTAAGTGACTAGCGGCGAGATACTGATCTTTGCGTACGCGCATACCGGCCGGATGCGCGTACCCGGCAGTCAGCCGCGAGACCTGTGTTGGCCCGGCTGCCCGACCGATTGGGACCACGATGACCGTTTCACAGCTGGATGACACAGCTGAGCCCATTTTCCGTCCTTCCGGGGGCTTTGAATGGTGGGATCCCGACGCGGAATGCACGGTCGTGGCTTCTACCCCGTCGGCCGACCCTGGCCTGTGGAACGAGTATGTGCAGGGTGCCGAGCGCAGCTATCACAAGCATCGAGTCGAGCGGGCGCTGGATCTGTCCACCTTCCAAGACGGTGCGGATACTGCCATATTTTTGGCGACCGTGGATGCCAATGGACGAGTCATCGGCGGCGTGCGGGTGAAGGGCCCTCTCACCTGTGCCGACGATTCTCATGCCCTTGTGGAATGGGAAGGGCAAGCCGGCTTGCCTGCCGTGCGGAAGATGATCACGGATCGACTGCCATTCGGCGTTGTAGAGGTGAAAACGGCGTGGGTCACCCCCGACCCGGAGCGGAATCAATCGATAACTGATGTGCTTGCCCGCGCGCCGCTGCATTCCATGGTGCCGTTGAATGTCCAATTTGCCCTGGCCACGTCCGCTTCGCACGTCCTGGCTCGCTGGGCTTCCTCCGGCGGAGTGGTCGCATCGAAAATTCCCTCGACGCCCTATCCCGATGAGCGCTATCAGACCAAACTGATGTTCTGGGACCGACGCACCTTCGCCTATCACGCGAAGCCAAGGCAGGTGACGAAGACTTTCGCGGAAATGAACGCACTCGCCCACCATCTGGACCAACCAGTAGCAATCGAGTCCCTTAGCGGGAGCATCGTGTGAGCTCGGCTGTCACCGACGGATGTCGCTTCCGATGAACAGCGCCGACTCGGGGAAATCCGGATCGCCGCCCCGCGCCCCTCGGTACGTAGCCGCCGACGGGCCATCCAGGGCAGCGTTTGCCAGTAGCCTGACATCAAATGTCCGAGAAAAATGCGCCCCGCAGCCTGGATTTGGTTGTCACCGCCGTCGCCACGAAATTGATGGCGGTAAACGCGGCTACCTCGGCCGCGGTGAGCCAGCAGGTGCTGGGTGAGCTCGTCGCCCACTTCAATGTCGATGCCAGTTTTCTTCGACACAACGATCACAACATTCACGCCACGACATTGGTGGCTGACTGGCCGCCACGAGCCGACATGCAGGACCCCGACCCGCTCGCCGTCGTCTACTTCGCCGACGCCGATCCCGTCTTCGCACTCGCCGAGCACCTCAAGGAACCGGCCGTCTTCCGCCCGGAACCGGCTACCGACGACTACCAACGCAGAATCAACGAGACGCGCCACATCCCCGCGATCTCGATGGCCTGTGTGCCGCTGCTGTCAGGCGATGTGACGACCGGAGTGCTCGGCTTCGTCAAGTACGGCGACCGCGACTGGTTACCCGCAGAGCTCAACGCGCTCAAGGCAATCGCCTCGTTGTTCGCCCAACTTCAGGCCCGCGTGCTCGCCGAGGAACAGCTCCGCTACCTCGCCGAGCACGACGACCTTACGGGGTTGTACAACCGTCGTGCGTTGTTGGCACACCTCGACGCGAGGCTCGCTGCGGGCCAACCGGGGCCCGTCTCGGCGTTGTTCTTCGACCTCGACCGGCTCAAGGCGATCAACGACTACCTCGGCCACACCGCCGGTGACTGGTTCATCCGTGTTCTTGCCGAACGGCTGCGCGACGGCGCCGAAGGCCCGAACCTGATCGCCCGGCTCGGCGGCGACGAGTTCGTCGTCGTGCCCGAATTGCCGATGGACGCCGAGACCGCAGAGGCATTGGCGTATCGACTGCAATCGGCACTGCGGGAACGGGTCTCGATCGACGGCGAGATGCTGACCCGCACGGCGAGCATCGGGGTGGCACTCGGCACCCCAGGGCGCGACGCCACGTCGGACCTCCTTCGCCGCGCCGATCAGGCGGTGCTGACCGCCAAGAGTTCGGGCGGCAACAAGGTGGCGGTGTTCTCGGACGACATGTCCCTGAAGAGTGAGTTCCGCAACGACATCGAGCTTCATCTACAGAGCGTGATCGAAAACGGCGCCCTGCTCTTGCACTACCTGCCCGAGGTCGACATGCGGACCGGCGAGATCTTGGCGGCCGAGGCGCTGGTCCGCTGGCAGCACCCCACCCGCGGACTGCTTGCCCCCGATTCGTTCATCGGTGTCGCCGAATCCATAAATCTGGCAGGCGAATTGGGGCGCTGGGTGATGCGCACGGCCTGTGCCGAGTTCGCGCGGTGGCGCTCCCGCGGCGTCGGGCTCGACACCGTACTGCGTATCAACGTGTCGCCGGTCCAGTTGGTGACCGACGGTTTCGTGGAGTCGGTCGCGGGCATCATCGACGAGTTCGGCCTCGACGGCGCTTCCGTATGCCTGGAGATCACCGAAAGCGTCGTCGTACAGGACATCGAGACGACCCGTATCACACTCCGCGGTTTGAAAGAGGTTGGCGTGCAGGTGGCCATCGACGACTTCGGGACGGGCTACAGCGTGCTGTCCCACCTGAAGTCGCTGCCGGTCGACACGCTGAAGATCGACAAGGGATTCGTACGCGAACTGGGCTCCAACCCGGGCGACCTGGCGATCGTGCGGGCGATCATCGCGCTGGCTGAGGCGTTCGGACTGCAACTGGTCGCCGAAGGTGTCGAGACCGAGACGGCCGCACTGACGTTGCTACGGCACGGATGTCACCGCGCGCAGGGCTTCCTGCTGTCGCGACCGGTTGCCTGCGATGCGATGGAGTCGCTACTCGCCAAGGGGCGGGTACCTGTGCACTTTTCCGCAGCGCCACGTGTGTGAGCGGTGAGCACCGACCCTGCCGCGACCCACTTAACTAACTAGGTTTACTCTCTGGGAGCCTTCCGCAGACAGGGGAACATCCGATGGACCTGGCGTGGTCGGCAGCCGACGTGGCATTCCGCGACGAGGTGCGCGGATTTCTGGACGACAAGCTGACGCCGGAACTGCGGCGGGCGGGCCGCCTCATGACGAGCGTCTACGCCGATCACGAGGCGAGCATGGAGTGGCAGCGGATCCTGCACGAACGCGGCTGGGCGGCGCCGGCCTGGCCGGTCGAGCTACGGCGGCTGCGACTGGAGCCTGACGCAGCACTACATCTTCAGCCGGGAATCCCAACTGGCGGGAGCGCCGTCGTTGTCGCCGATGGGCATCCGGATGGTCGCCCACGCGATCGATCGCGTTCGGCACCGACGCGCAGAAGGAGTTCTTCCTGCCCCGCATCCTGACCGGCGAGGTGTTCTTCTGCCAGGGCTACTCCGAACCCGAGGCCGGCTCGGATCTGGCGGCGCTGTCGATGGCGGCGGTCGACGACGGCGACGACCTGGTGTGCACCGGCAGCAAGATCTGGACGACGCACGCCGGCGAGGCGAACTGGATGTTCGCGCTTGGTGCGCACGTCGAAGGCACAGAAGAAGCAGCAGGGCATCACGTTCGTGCTGATCGACATGTCGACGCCGGGCATCCAGATCCGCCCGCTGGTCATGACCTCGGGCGAGGAGATCCAGAACCAGGTGTTCTTCGACGAGGTGCGGGTGCCCAAGTCGAACGTGCTCGGCAAGATCGACGACGGCTGGACGGTCGCCAAGTATCTGCTGGAGTTCGAGCGCGGCGGTGGCGCGTCGTCGCCGGCGCTGCAGGTGATGGCCGACGAGATCGCCACCGTCGCCGCCGATCAGCCCGGACCCGGCAGGCGGCCGCCTGATCGACGACCCCGCCTTCGCGCGCAAGCTGGCCGACGCCCGGATCCGCACCGAGGTTCTGGAGATCCTCGAATACCGGGTGCTGGCGGCGGTCGCCGGCGGGCAGTAATCCGGGTGCGGCGTCGTCGATGCTCAAGGTGATCGCGACCGAGTTGAGCCAGGCGCTCACCGAACTAGCGATGGAGGCCGCCGGACCGCGCGGGCGGGTGTACCAACCGCACGCGACGTGTCCCGGCGGGCCGGTGGCCGAGTACGAGCCGCCGCCGGACGACTACGTCAGCGGCGAGCAGTGGCAGGCGGTCGCGCCGTTGCGCTACTTCAACGACCGCGCCGGCTCGATCTACGCCGGCAGCAATGAGATTCAGCGCAACATTCTGGCCAAAGGCTGGCTTTGGGGCTGTAGATGGACTTCAATCTGAGCAAGGAACAGGAACTGCTGCGCGACGGGCTGGGCAAGTTCCTGTCGACGCAGATACGACCTCGAGAAGAGCCGCGCCGCGGCCAAGACCGGGCCGGGTTGGCAACCCGACATCTGGCGTGGCTTCGCCGACGAACTCGGCATCCTGGGTGCCGCGCTGCCCGAGGACGTCGGCGGAATCGGCGGCGGCCCAGTCGAAATCATGGTCATCGCCGAGGCGCTCGGTCATGCGCTGGCGGTGGAACCGTACGTCGACACCGTCGTGGTGGCCGGTGGTCTGCTGCACCGGGCAGGCGGTCCGGCGGCGATCGGCGCTGCTGGAGAAGATCGTCGAGGGCACCGCGGTCGTCGCGCTGGCCGCGGCGGAGCCAGCGATCGGGCGACCACTGGCAGGACGTGTCGACGACCGCCGAGCGCGACGGCGACGGGTGGGTGCTGCGAGGGTCGAAGATCGTCGCGATGAGCGCGCCGCTGGCGACGCATCTGCTGGTCACCGCGCGCACCGCGGGCGGGATCTCGCTGTTCTCTCGGTCGACGCCGACTGGGTCGGCAATCGAGACGCATCACTACCGCACTGTCGACGATCGCCGCGCGGCCGACCTCGACCTTCGACGGTTGCTGCGGGCGACGTGCTGCTGGGCGACGAAGGCCAGGCGTGGCCGTCGCTTGGCGCAGGCGCGCGACGAAGGCGCGGCGGCGGTCTGTGCGGAAGCGGTCGGCTGCATGCGAAAGGTGTTGGCCGACACCGTCGAATACTGCAAACAGCGCCAGCAGTTCGGGCAGCCGATCGGCAGCTTCCAGGTGCTGCAGCACCGCATGGTGGACATGTACATGGAGCTCGAGCAGGCCGTCGCCGCGGTCTATCTCGCGGTGCTCAACCTCGAGGCCGCGCCGGACGTTCGTGCGCGAGCGGTCTCGGCCGCCAAGGCGACGATCGGCCGGGCCGCCCGCTTCGTCGGCCAGCAGGCGGTGCAATTGCACGGCGGGATGGGCATGACCGAGGAACTGGCGATCGGCCACTACTTCAAGCGGCTGACCGCGATCCAGTACGAGTTCGGCTCCACGGACTACCACGTCGCGCGGTACGCGGAGCTGACGAAGCCGTAGCGCAGGACTTTAGCGCACCGAACGGCAACACCGTCGGTGACCGCCAGCAGCTGGTCGTACCTCAGCGGCATCACCGAATCCGCGGTGCCCGCCGCGGTCCAGATAACCGGATACCGGGCCAGCGTCTCGTCGACGACGGTTCGCAGCCTGCCGGGGTGGCCGGTCGGCGCCACTCCCCCGATGACCTGATCGGTCGCGGCGCGGACCAGTTGGGGGTTGGCCCTGCTGATCGCGGTCGCATCGAGCACGCGGGCCAGGTGATCGGTGTCGACGCGGTGCGCGCCGCTGGCCATCACCAGCAGCGGTTCGCCGTCGCAGTCGAAGACCAGGCTGTTGGCGATCGCGCCGACCTCGCAGCCGAGCTGTTCGGCTGCCGCGACCGCGGTCTTGGCGTCGGCGTCGAGAATTCTGATCTTGGGCTCGATACCTGCGGCTGCCACGGCTGCGGCCACCCGGGAATTTCGCTTGTCCACGTTTCGTAGGCTAGTTACGTGAGCTCGCGTGGATGGATCCTGTTCCTCGCGATGAGCATCATCTGGGGCATCCCCTATCTGATGATCAAGATTGCGGTCGAAGGCGTCTCGGTTCCGGTGCTGGTTTTCCGCGGGACGGCCGTCGGCGCGGCGGTGCTGCTGCCGCTGGCGTTGTCGCGTCAGACGGGACGATCATCCGGAACCACTGGAAGGCCCTGTTGGGGTTCGCGTTCTTCGAGATCATCGCCGCGTGGTGGCTGCTGTCGGACGCCGAACGCCACCTGACCAGTTCGATGACCGGTCTGCTCATCGCCGCGTCGCCCATCGTCGCCGCGGTGCTGGACCGCTTCACCGGCGGCGAGCGACTCGGTTACAAACGAATCCTCGGCCTGGCCGTCGGCATCGCCGGGCGTGGCGGTGCTCGCCGGACCGCACATCGGCGGCAGCACGTGGCCGATCATCGAGGTGCTGTTGGTGGCGGTGTGTTACGCCATCGCACCGTTGATCGCCGCGCGCTATCTGGCCGACGTGCCGACGCTGCCGATGACGGCGGTGTGCCTGGGATTCGCCGCGCTGGTGTACGCGGCGCCGGCCGCGGCGACGTGGCCGGACGAAATGCCGTCCACCCGAGTGCTTGTGGCGCTGGGCGGGCTGGCGGTGATCTGCACGGCGCTGGCGTTCATCGTGTTCTTCGCACTCATCCGCGAAGTCGGCGCGGCGCGCGCGCTGGTGTTCACCTACATCAACCCGGCGGTGGCGCTGGCGGCCGGCGTGATCGTGCTGAACGAGCCGTTGACGCTGTGGAACGTCGCCGCGCTGGCGCTGATCATGGCGGGTTGCGTGCTGGCGACCCGCCGTCCCAAGGAACAGCTGCCAGACATCGCGACGGAGCCGACGACGGTGGCGCCGCGGTGACTCGGCGCGCGCCCGATGAAGCGCCTCCCATATGGCCTTGCGCAGGCCGTCATCATTTGCTGACGGCGACGGAACACCCTGTGTGCCCTCTTGCCTGTGAACCGACGGAGCGTGACGATATGGCGATGCCGCCTGCCTCACGTGTGCTCGTTCTCGGGTCTGGGTTCGCCGGACTGTGGGCCGCGCTCGGCGCGGTCCGGCGGCTAGACGAGCTCGGGGTCCCCCCAGGCGCGGTCGACGTCACCGTCATCAGTTCGCAGCCGTTTCACGATATTCGGGTCCGCAACTATGAGGCCGACCTCAGCGCGTGCCGAATCCCGCTGCAGCACCTGCTCGATCCGGCCGGCGTCGGCCATATCACCGCTGACGTCACAGGAATCGACCCGCTGTCTGCGACGGTGAGCACAGCCGACGGCACAACGCTGGGCTACGACCGCCTCGTGTTGGCAGTGGGCAGCAGGGTGGTCAAGCCAGACCTTCCCGGGCTTGCCGAATTCGGTTACGACGTCGACACCTACGACGGCGCGAAGAGGCTGCAGGCGCACATCCGCGGTCTAGCCGAACATGCGGCCGATCCGGCAACCGCGACCGCCGTCGTCGTCGGCGCCGGCCTCACCGGCATCGAGACCGCCAGTGAGCTGCCGACGATGATGTCGGACGCACTGGGTCGTCACACCGCGGGTGATCCTCGTCGACCACAACCCGCACGTCGGTTCGGACATGGGTGAGTCGGCTCGTCCGGTCATCGAAAACGCGTTGGCCGAGAACAACATTGAGACAATCGACCGGCGTGGGGGTCACCGCCGTCGACCAGCGAAGCGTGGCGCTGTCGTCTGGGGACGTTTGCCGGCGGCGACGGTGGTGTGGTGCGCGGGCATGCGGGCGAACCCGCTCGACCGCGCAGTTCGGCGTGCCATGCGACCGGCTGGGTCGGCTGCCCGTCGACGACTACCTGAGGGTTGAGGGCGTCACCGGTGTGTTCGCCGCCGGCGATGTGGCAGCGGCGAGGATGGACGACGAACACCTATCCGTGATGTCGTGTCAGCACGGTCGGCCGATGGGTCGCTACGCGGGCTACAACGTGATCAGCGACTTGCAGGGTGCGCCGATGCTGCCGTTGCGAATCCCTTGGTATGTCACCGTTCTCGATCTCGGCCCGGCCGGCGCGGTGTACACGGAGGGCTGGGAGCGCCGGGTCGTCAGCAGCGGCGCAACGGCCAAGGCCACCAAGCGAATGATCAACGGTCAACGCATCTATCCCCCGCTCACCGGCGACCGAGCCGCACTGCTCGCCGCGGCCGCCCCGGAGCTGCAGGCCGCGCCGGCGTACGGGCACTGAGCGGCGCTACTTGCCGGTGCGCTCGCGATGCTTGCACCCCGGCCAGCAGCACGGCCGGCGCATGCCCTCTTCCAGTTCTTCTTGGGTCCGGCGAATGCGGCGCTCCCGAGTTTTGTCTTGCTTGGCGTCCTCGACCCAGCAGATGAACTCGTTGCGCGCCAAGGGCGTGATGTCGTTCCAGGCGGCCAGCGCCGTGTCGTTGGCGATCAGCGCCTTCCGCAGGTCTGCGGGCAGCTTGTGCACCACTCCGCCGGCCACTCGCTGGCTGCTCATGGGGCCACGATATCGGGCAGCTGGCCGCAGTCCATCACCGATCACTTCGCCCTCAGCCTGGTGCTGCATACCGGCCAGGCGCCCCAGCCCTGCTTTGCCTGAGTGACCTCGGCGATCGCGATCTGCTCTTCTCGGGTGGCCAGGTCGGCGCGCGGCGCGTAACGCAGTCCACCGTGGCGCTTCCAGGTGTTCTGGCTCGAACTGCACGCCGCCGTAGAAGCCGTTGCCGGTGTTGATCGCCCAGTTGCCGCTCGACTCACAGGCGGCCAGCGCGTCCCAGGTCGCGCCGTTGCGCACCGGCGGCACCTGGGTGCCCGGCTTGGCACCGATCCGCACCACCAACGGCCGGGCGGGTGTCACGATGTCGTGAGCCACAAGCCGTCGGCCGGTTTCGACACCGTTGACGATCGACACTGCGAAGGTGACGTCCTGGGCGCCGGGTGCGCCGGGGTCGACGACGACGTGGCGGCTCTGGTTCATCGCCGGGTCCGCGATGCGTCGCATCGACGCCGCCAGCGGCAGGCGCGCGGTCACCTCTGCGTCCGGATCCGGGTGACGGCGATCCGCATGCCCTCGGTCGACCGGCGTCGACGCCGGCGGCACCACTTTGTCGTCCTGCTGCAGCGGCGCGCCGGCCGCGGCCAGCAACAGGCCGACGTTGAGCGCCGCCAAACGCCGGTCGCTCTTCACACCGCCGTCGTTGATGTGCACGTTCTTCGGGCTGACCACCGGCAGCGCCATGCCGGCCAGCGGCACTGCGGCTCGCGCGCGACGCCGCGGCCGGCGCGGCGTCGCTCATCGACAGCTGCTTGAGAGCGTCGTCGACCGTCAAGGCCGTCGTCCACACCTGCCTGCTCTGCTGGCCGTCCACCGACACCTGCAGCGGCCGGCCGCGTCGCAGCACGATGGTGTCGGACTCGCGGACCGGCTGATTGGCGGCCGGATGGAGATCGTCGTGCTCGCCGACGGCGAAGCCGTTGTCCCGCACAACGTCAATCACGCGCGACTTCATCGTCGACACCGTCATCGGTGACCCATCGACGGAGAGAGTGACGGTCTTGTGCACCGCGACGGCGTAGCCACCCCCGCACGTCAACGCCAGCAAGAACGCACCGACCAGTGCGCGCTGCGAGTTTGACTTCGGAGCGGTCCGCCATCCGGCCTCGGTCTTCGGAACGCGCTTTTCACCCAACCTCGCATCCTCGGCCTCATCGATCGATTCGGCGTCGGCCAGCAGCGCCCAAACCTTCCCGGCGAGAACCGTTTCCGTCCCACTCAGCGCGACCCGGCCGAGCCGCACCAGGCCCGCGGCCTGGCACAATGCCAATGCCTCCACAAACAGGCACCCGAGCGCAGAGCGGTGCCGCTTACGGAATCGGACGATCGCCCGGTAGTCCGGTGCCGCCCCGGCGGCCAACCACCGAAAAGCCACGTCATCGACACACTTGCGTTCGATCACCCGCGACGAGTGCACGCCTGTGGCGTAGCCGTACAACAGGATTCGCACCATCAGCCGCGGATCAAAAGGCGGCGCGGCGCGCGCCTTGGTATATGCGGCCCGAATGGGTAGGAGATCCAGATGCTTGTCGACCAACTCGGCAATCAACCGGGCCAGGTGCCCGGCCGGCAGCCAGTCATCCAGCGACGGCGACAACCCGCGAGCGTGCTGTCCACCGGGGGACTTCGGCCTCCCGACATGCGCGTCGGCGCTCTGTCCAAGAGCTACTTCGAACAATTCATCACCGCGCTCATCAGCGCACCCATCATCCCGCGCGCCCTGTCCTAAGCCGATCACCCCGCCCGGCGTGTTGCCGACCTAGGGCTTCTGGATGGTGGTTCACCAACGGCCTCCCGTGCACGGAGGCCCGACCCGAGATCATCGCCGCTCGCCTTGCGAGTCGCGCAGCCAATCCCTCGACGAAGTGCCTATCCTCGGCGCATGGTCGACCCCGAGGATCGCGGCCCCGTCTTCGACGGTGTCCGGATCGGCCGGCCCGCGACTGGCGCGCTCCTCGACGCCGGTTACCGCGCCATCGCGGACCTGCCTTCGGATCTCGACGGCCTCCTCGCTCTTCACGGCGTCGGGCCGAAGGCAGTGCGGCTGCTCCGGCAGGCACGGGCGGACTGAGCGCATGGACGAGTCCATCAAGGACATCGTGGTCATCCACACCGACGGTGGGTGCAGACCCAACCCGGGGCCCGGCGGCTGGGGGGCGGTGCTGCGCCAACGTCAGCACGTCCGCGAGATGTGCGGCGGCGAGTCCGGCCAGACCAGCAACAACCGGATGGAACTGACGGCGCCGATCATGGCGCTGGAGGCGCTCACCCGACCGGTGGTGGTGCACCTCTACACCGACAGCACCTATGTCCGGAACGGCATCACGAAGTGGGTTCTCGGCTGGGAGCGCAACGGCTGGAAGACCGCCGCGAAGCAGCCGGTGAAGAACGTCGACCTCTGGCAGCGGCTCCAAGCGGCCTGCGCGCGGCACCGGGTCGAGTGGTTCTGGGTGAAGGGGCACGCGGGTGTCGCCGACAACGAACTGGCCGACGAACTGGCAACCCGGGGTATGCAAGAAGCGATCGCCACTGCGGCGCCGATGGCGTCGCCGTCATCTTCCGTGATTGGCGCTTACTGCAGTACGGCACTACTTTCCCTCGGAGTGATGTCCTCAGCTGGTAGTGCAGTCGCTCGGTGGATCGCCCCCTTCCTGACGGTTGCGGCCGTTGTTGGCATGAGTCTTGCCGGCGACCCGGCCCAGGTCCGTCCCGCAGTGCAACTGGCCAGTGAGGCGAACCCGTTGGCCGGAGCGCCGTTCTACGTCAATCCCACGTCGGCGGCCATGCGCGCCGCCCAGAGCGCCGACCCGCCGAGCCCCGAATTGACCGCCATCGCCAACACGCCGCAGGCGTACTGGATCGTCCCGGGCGGTTCCGCTGCCACGGTCGCGAAGTACACCGGCGACGCACTGGCTGCCGGCGCCATCCCGGTGCTGACGCTGTATGGAATCCCGCACCGCGACTGCGGCAGCTTCGCCGCGGGAGGGTTCGCGACAGGCGCGGACTACCGCGCGTGGATTGACGGCATCGCTGCCGATCTGGGCGGTTCGCGGGCGGCGGTCATCGTCGAACCGGATGCACTCGCCATGGCGGACTGCCTGTCGGGCGACCAGCGCCAGGAACGCTTCGACTTGATTCGCTACGCCGTCGACACGCTGACCCGCAATCCGGCCGCAGCCGTATACATCGACGCTGGCCACTTGCGCTGGCACAGTGCCGAGGAAATGGCCGCCAGGCTCAACCAGGCCGGTGTGGACCAAGCGCGGGGTTTCAGCCTCAACACCGCGAACTTCTTCACCACCGAAGATGAAATCGGTTACGGCGAGGCGATTTCAGGGCTCACGAACGGTTCGCACTACGTGATCGACACGTCACGCAACGGCGCCGGACCAGCGCCCGACTCGCCGCTCGACTGGTGCAACCCCGGCGGCCGAGCGCTGGGCACCCCACCCACCGCGGAAACCTCGGGCCCGCACGCCGACGCCTACCTGTGGATCAAACGTCCCGGCGAATCCGACGGATCATGCAACCGCGGTGAACCGCCGGCGGGCAACTTCGTGAATCAGTACGCCATTGATCTGGCCCGCAACGCGGGATAGTCGCGACGTGCATATGCCGCGGCTGGTAGACGAAACGCATTGTGCGCTAGACGTTTTCGTCGCCACGGTAGGCGGCTTAAGAGCAGCTCTAGATGCGTAAAACAGCATCTGAACTGCGCCGGAAAGAGTGGAGCTAAGGGGACCGGCACAAACAGTGTGAGCTGCGGACACGCTGAATTTCAGTACGCGAAACAACGCGAAATGACGCCACGCGACCTGCGGATACATCGAACAGTGTTGATGCCGTCAACACCGCCACTGCTCCTCGATTGCGGCGAGGCGCGACCCGCTCGCACCACCGGAGGACCTGTACGCAAGACTCACCGATCTTGCGCAGGTCCTCGGCGGGCAGAGCCGCGTGTCTGTCGATGTATCGCCTAGTCCCCCGGCTGGTACGCCTGCCAACCGACGTCCAGATTGAGTTGTTCCGCCGCACGATATGCGGTGCGCAAAAGGATGCCCGCGTAGGTAGGAAAGGACAGCGGAACCCGCACCAGGTCATCGACTTTCATCTGTGCGGCGATGGCTATCGCCACTACCTGGACGATCTCGACCGCACGTTCGCCCACGACGTGGCAACCGAGGATCGCGCGACTTTCGCGGTCGGCGATCAGCTTGCAGAAGCCTCCGGTTCGGCCGTCGATGATGGTGCGCGCGGTTTCGTCGAAACGCATCACGGCGACGACCACATCGTGCGCTTCGCGGGCCTTCGCCTCGGTCAGGCCGACCTGTGCATATTCCGGCTCGGTGAAGCTGCCGATGGGGCTCACGTGATTGCCGATCATTTCGGTCATGCCGCCCGCGGCGTTGGTGGCCGCGACAAACCCGTCCTGCGCCGCCTGCGGAACCAACATCAGTCGCCCGGTGATGTCACCGGCAGCGAACACGTGGGGTGCCGAGGTTCGTAGAAAGGAGTCGACCTCCACAAATCCACGCGCGTTGGTCTCAACACCCGCCGCCGCCAGATTCAATTCCTCGGGGTCGGCCACCCACCCCACCGCCACGACGACGAGCGCAGCCTCAGCACTGTCTTGTTTGCCGTCCTTCGAGAAATTCATCCGAACCCCGCCCGGGATCGCATCGAACGATTCGATACGACCGAAGCCCTCGCGCACCTCTATGCCCGATTCGCGGAAGGCGGTGGCCACCGCCGCGGCCACGTCTTCGTCCTCACTGGTTAGGATCCGCGGGTCGCTTTGGAACAGTTGAACTTTCGAGCCAAAGGCGTTGAAGATCGAGGCGACCTGCGCCCCGGTCGCACCCCCGCCGATGACAAGAATCGACGACGGGACCGTTGTCAGCGCCCAGGCATCACTGTGTGTGGCGGTCAAGTCGAAGCCGGGGACCGGGAGTCGCCTGCTGGTACCACCGCAGCACAGGATGAACTTGTCGGCTTGCAACTTCAGTCCCGCTCGCGTCTCGATGGTGTGCGAGTCGACGAAGCGCGCTGCACCGGCCTTCTCGTGCACCGTCACGCCGAGGCTCTGCAGGTATTCCGGCCGAAGCGAATGCGTGCGCACATCGCTGACGACTTCGCGCACGCGCGCGAGCAACCGAGGATAGTCAAGGACCGGATCGCTCGTCACGATCCCGTACTGACTGAGTTGGCGGGCTTCCCGCAGCAGGCGGGCTGCCTGGGCAAGTGTCCGCACTGGAACCGGTCCGTCGTTGGCCGCCATGCCGCCGAACTCGTCACGGGTTATGAGCGTTGTCCTCGCGCCGAGGTCTGCCGCACGGCGCGCGGCGACCACACCGGCCGGCCCAGCACCGATGACGATGATGTCTGTCGCCATACGTTCGTGCCTCAATTCATCTGCACAGCGCCGGCAGGGCGCGCCAGCGACGAGCACCTTCCAGCGACGAACCTGCATCTGTGCACGAACAGGTTAAGTGCGCCGGCGACATCGCGGGAAGGCACCGCATATTCCTACCGGGATGACATTGCGGCGTCGGATGATCGGCAAGATGCCGCACCACCAAGAGCGAGTCCGGCAACAGTTACGGATCGAACAACGACCATGTTGGCAAACCCTTCCGACAGCGGAAAACGCGGGACGTCGCAGCATAGGCGCACTGATGCCGCAGGCATAGCAAAATAGGCGATAATTATCGTATGCGTCAAAACTGAGTCGGATGCTTGCGGCGGAGCGTGGCGGTCGGCCTAACCGCCGGCAAAGGGTGGCAAGGCCGCAGGCCGCCTATCGGGTGTGACCGAAACTATCCGAGTCGTACGTCGCGCAGAGCCTCCCGCGTTAGTCTTTGCCGATGATCGCGGGCGACAAGGCGCCTGACTTCACTCTGTACGATCACACCGGTCGGCCTCGGACACTGTCCGCGCTCCTTGCCGATGGGCCGGTTGTGCTGTTCTTCTTCCCAATAGCGTCCTCACCGATCTGCACAGCCCAGGCTTGTCATTTTCGGGATCTGAGTAGCGAATTCGCCGCGGTCGGCGCCCACCGGGTCGGCATCAGCACCGACACCGTCGACAAGCAGGCCCACTTCGCTCAACAGCGCTCGTTCGACTATCCGCTGCTCTCCGACGAGGACGGCGTGGTGTCCGAGCTGTTCGGGGTCCGCCGAGGCAGGTTCGCCAAGCTACGTAGATCCGTCGTGGCGCGTGAGACGGGCCGGCATGGCCGACATACTCGGCGCCGCGGCTTGCTCGCCCGGCTGCTGCCCGTCAGACGAACCACATTCGTCATCGACACCGACCGCACCGTGCTCAAGGTCGTCTCCAGCGAGGTACGCGCATCGGTGCACGCCGACCGGACTTTGTGGTTCTTGCAGAACCAGAAGGCGCCGCATAGTTCGTCACATTTCCGGGGGAAGCACGCTGACGAGCAGAGCCTGGTCCGGCCACACGCACTGACGGCAGGCCGTATCGATTCTGGTGTCGAACTGCCACTCGAGGCTCCGGTCGAAGCGCTGAACACCACATCGAAGCCGCCCCGCTGGCCGAGAAATGATGTGCGGAGCCAGATTCTGACGTGGTGCGTGCACAGCACTTCGGTCGCAGAGATCGCCGCTCGCCTGTCCTTGCCGCTTGGTGCGACACGGTTCCTGGTCGACGACCTGGTGACACAGGGTTATTTGCGGGTGCACGCCCCACTCAGTGACTCGATGGCAATCGACGAACGACGTGAACTGATAGAGAGGACCCTGCACGGCCTACGAGCACTCTGAGGGGTGGGGCGCCGCCTCGACGAAGATCGTCATCCCCAGCGGGTTCGGGGTCGGCAAAACGACGTTCGTCGACGCGGTGTCGGAGATCATGGCGCTGCGCGACAGGCCAAGCGACGCTGGAGTATCTTCCTAAACCCCGCGCTCGACGGGCAGCAGTCCGCGGTCGACGGCGCTGACCAGTGCGGCGTGGTCGGCTTCGGTTTGATCGGCGTAGCGCCGCGCAAATTTGCACAATGCCTTGTCCACCCGGTCGGAGCTCCCCATGTAACCGGCGATCATCGAGGCGCCGCTGGTCCTGGCGTGCCCTTTGGCGAGGAGCTGACCCACCACTCCGGCGTAGTCAGTCAGCGCGGCCGCATCGATCGCATCTAAAGGTATGCGTCCCTTCATGTTTCGGAACTGCCGCACGTAGTATTGCCGGCCGTCCATCGTGGTCCACCCCAGTAATGGGTCGCTCACCGTCTGCAGTGATTGTTGGTATTCCACGACCCGCTGCCCCTGATGCGCGTGCCATGCCGATTCACCGTGCACGTAGCGCCCAAGCACCGATCGGCGAGCTTGCTTGAGCTGTAGGAAGACAACGTCGGATTCCGATGAACCCTCCAGCAGCGCCACGTAGGCGCGCAGGCCGACACTGCCCACCCCGACGACCTTGTGTGCAACATCGACCAACGTGTAGCCACCGAGAACACGTCGCCAGTACGAGGGCAGAGTTTCGAGATACTCGTCGAGTGCCTCCGCCAGTAGCTCCGATTCACGCGGGGGCAGCCGCGTGATCAGGGGTGGTTCCTCGACAATCTTCCGCTCGCCATCCACCTCATGGGTGAAGCGCGGCAGCGCCCGGTCGCCTGTGCGGTGACGCGCTCGCTTCGCCGACCGCACGACCTCTTCGTTGAGCGGGCCTGCCGTCTCGGCTGCCAGCCTGTCGACATCGAGCCGAACGAAAGACCTTGTGAACAACGGCAGGTCGGCGAGCCGCCGCAATTCGTGACGATACGAGGCCACACAGGACCGAACCGCGTTGCCGCAGTGGTCTTCCGACGTCCCGTTGTGGCGCCCGGCGACCCAGATACTCGCGGCCAACCGCCGCAGGTCCCACTCCCAGCAGCCTGGGTGGGCCTCGTCGAAATCGTTGAGGTCGATCACCAGATCCCGCTCGGGAGATGCGTAGAACCCGAAGTTGCCGAAGTGCGAGTCACCGCACACCACCGGTGTGATACCCGTTGCAGGCAGATGCGCGACGTCCTCGGCCATCACCACCGCGGTTCCGCGCAGAAATCCGTACGGCGAGTCGACCATGCGACCCACCCGGATCGGGATCAGCCGGTCGACCCTCCCCTGGTGACTGAGGTTGATGAGTTCCACAGGGTCGGGACGGTCAGAAGGCGCCGTCCAGTCGGCTAGCGACTTGCGCGGCACCCGCTTACGCAGACTTTTGCCAAGCGCGTAGCGCTCGGTCCGTGTTACCGGTCGCTGTCGCAACGACCGATACGCAGTGCCGTCGGCATCGGCCAGTACGGTGTGCACGCTGGCAGCTGCTATGCCATCCATATCGGCTGGATACCCCGTCCGTTGGGAATAGTCCAGGGGCGAGCTGGCGGTAACTCCCGCGCTTCGCAGGCGATGACGCAAGCTCTTCGCGTATATGTATCCAACGACCGCAATGTCGATGTGGCGAGGAAATACAGGTTGAACTGCCGTTATTGAGTGGAGCTAGCCGAAGTGTTCCAGTGCATCGGCGCTCTGCTGCTCGACGACGGGGCGATCGCCTTCTCAGACACGGGCTCGAACAAGAAGCCCGCTATCGACGGCGACCCTGGCAGTTGTTGTCGTTGACCGCGGCGGGAGCGAATGGCCGGAGCGCTCCGGACGACACTGCGCGTCACCTTCCCGAAACAGCCGGGGCGCATGACCCCTCCTCAGTACAACGACTTTCACGTGGGACGTGCGATACGGCTTGTGTTTGTGTGAATACTGCTGCGGGGATTGTGAAGAACTGCGGCGATCAGTGTGCGACCAGCTCAGAAGCCTCCCATTGCATCGTCGCGCTAAGCGAGAAGGCGGCAAATGTGCTCGAAAGCGTCTGCCGCAGTTCGGTATCCGAGTTGGGGTGGCCCGGCTGATACGACAGAACCGAGATGCCAACCTTGCCGTTGACTCGTCCCGAAATGAAGCCTAGGACCCCACCCGTGCGGTGCATCGTCGCCCGGGTCACCCCCGGGTAGACAGACCGCGCCGTGCAGTAGTCCGCGTCGGTGCCGTCCGGCCGGGTCACCGCCGAGGGGACGTCACCGAGGTTGGACGACACCACGCTTGCGGCATTGCCGGTGGCGACGCTGACCATCCTTCTCATCAGCCGCTTGGGCACAAGGGGAACGATCGGCAGCAGTGCCAGTCGCTCGTCCGGGACGTCGTTGTGGTGAATCAACGCCTGCTTGATGGCAGCGCGGATCCCGCGCAGATCGGACGTCGCGTTCCTGGGATCGACTGTGACGTCGACGTTCGTCACCGCGTTGGCACGCGTGTCGCCGTCGGTTCGCTCGTTGACCGGAATCGACAGCATGACGGCGCCGTCCCCGACGGTTACCCGTCCCATCCGCTGTGCGACGTCCGCGGCCAAACCCGCAAGCAGCGCGTTACTGGTGCCGCCGAGCGACTGGGCGCGAGCATCCCACTCGCTCGCATCGATAAACGCTGTCGCACTCGGCAGAGCGATCCGTTCATTGGGACCTTCGATTCGTTTCGATCCGCGTGCCGGGACGCTGGCATCACCGCGACGCCGCCGCGCCATCCGGATGGCTGCCCGCGCGGCGCGACCGACAGCAGGAAGGTCGCGCGCGGTCTGTCGGGCGTCCTGTCGCAGTGCACGCCAGCGGCGACGTGACCCCGCGGGAGGCCACATAATCGCGTCGTCAACGCCGGAGGTCGCCTCGACCAGCGCCATGGCCAGTCCGACTCCGTCGATGAGGGCGTGAGCGACGACCAGGCTCACCCCGGTCCCGCCGTCGGTGAACGGCACCACCGCAAGGTGCCATCCGGGGCCGTGTTCGGCGTCGAGGGGCGTGTCGGCCTGGCCGGTGAGCCAATCGTCGAATTCTTCCCGCGGACGGGGTGTTTGCGCGAACTCGATATCGGACGAGTCGCTGCCCTTCACCCAGCGATGGCGGCCGAATGGCAACGGCGACCGTTCGATGCGACGGGCCAGCCGTCCCCGCTGAAGATGGTGGTGGAAGCGCCGCAGACCGTCGATATCGATCGCCCGGTCATAGACCCAGATGCACTGAATCACGCTGGTGGCTCCGGTTGCCCGTTCGCCCAGAAACAATGCCTGGTCGGCCAGATCGAGAATGTTCGTCATTACTTCGGTTCCCTTCGTCTTCGTCATTTCCGTCACCGGCTCCCGGCGCACACGGCGCACGAGTCACTGGAATTCGCATGGTGCGCAAGCTCTTCGATCCAGTCCGCGGTGATCTTGGCGACGTCCGCGAACGCCTTGCTCAGCGCGGCGATGTAGCGGTGCACCGACTTGCGCGCAACCGGGTTGTCGGGGAAGGAGATCGTCACCGTGGTACCTCCGACGTGCCGGTTGATCCACATGTTGATCCCCCCGAGCGACAGGTTGTCGCCGTAGATCCCGTAATTGGTCTGCTCCCACAATTCGGCGACGGGAATCTTGCGGAAGTCGAGGAACGACACCATCATTCCCGGCTTGGTAGGAAGCTTGATCCCGAGTTGGTCCACCGGCGCCAGTTCGAGAACCCGCTCGAACGGCACGTTGGCCAGATACTTGCCCGCGTTGAATGAGTTCTGCGCTGCGCGAGCGATTTCGGCGAACTCGCCGTCGCCAATCGGCACGGTGACGGGAAACAGGCTGGCGAACCATCCGACGCTCATGGTGTCGATGTCGGCCGCACGCGTATCCGACGGGGTGAAGCCGTGATATGTGGTGTTGCCGGTGAGTTGGTGCTCGGCCAATGCCGCGCACGCCAGGACACCGCCAGAAAACCGCGCGTCAGCCTCGCGGCAAGCGGTGTCAAAAGCCTCGGTGTCGTCTTCGTTCAACAACTCGACGGTGACGAAGTCGCCCTTGTTGCTCGCCCACGTGTCGCCCAGCTCCAGCGGGAAGCTCGGCCAGTCGCCGTCGGCGCTCTGGGCGAAGTCGATCCAGTCCTTGATCTCCGGCGACGACAGCGTCATGCCGGCGACCTTGTCGCGCTGGCGGGCGGTGTAGTCGCGGTAGCCGCCGACTGCGGGAAGTGCGACGGGCTGCCCCTGCGACAGGTTCTGATACATGAGGTGGATGTCGACGAAAATCAGCCCGGCCGACATGCCGTCGATGTGCAGATGGTCGACACTGGCGTAGACGGTGAAGTGGTCAGCACTCTGAATGACGCCGAAGGTGAAGCAGTCCCATTCGAGGGTGTCCGCCGTCATTGCCAGCGCGTGTTCGCGAATCTGGTCTTGGTCCATACTGCCGAACGAAACCGGCACGAATTCAATGTCATTGGGATCGTCGATCGTGCGGCGGAAAATGTTGCCATTCTCGAATTCGAACGTGCTGTGATACGTGTCGTGGCGCCGCAGGTGCGTGTTGATCGCCTCGGTCATCAGCGCGATATCGCACACACCGGGGATATCCCACGCCACCACCATCAGCCGGGGTAGCTGCCTGCCGAGCGCCTTCCCGTAGAAGGCGCCGCGCAGGTGCTGAGCCTGCTGAAAGCTAGGAGGCAGATCGCTCCGGTTCGCCCTGCTGGCGCTTTCCCGCGCGGCCGGCGAAGCCGTCCACGTGGTAACGGTGCCGGGGGCCGGCTGCCATGAATGGATGGGGCCGAGTGCGACCATTTCTACGCTCCTTTATTCGGTGAAGCTCGTTAGCTCGATGCGACTGAAAGTAGGTCGCCGGCTGCGCAATGGCTCGCTTGTGCTCGCTAGACGCGAAGTGAGCGATTCACCCGGTTCTGCGCATTCTGCTCACCCTCTTACCAGCGCGATATATGCGTGAGCAGAACGCGCAAAAGCCGACGAATCGCCGCTTGTGCGGGTTGTGCGCACAAGCGCGCCACGACTGCGACGCATCCGTAATTTCAGCGCTGCCCGCAGGACGAACTCACAAAGAAGGACCCGCCGTGTTAAAGAAAGCCACCACCAAGTCCGCGAAAAACTTCGACGGCTTTTCGCTGTTGGGCCGCGTCGTGGCACGCGCTCCCTGGCTGGTCATCTCCGCTTGGATCGCCTTGGTCGTCGTGCTGTTCATGGCCTTTCCGGCGCTGACGAAGGTCGTCGAGAACCAAACGATTCAGCCGCTACCGCCGCAGGCGATGGCGGCCACCAACCAGATGGCCAAGGACTTTCACGAGTCCGCGCAGAACATTCTTGTCGTGGTCATGACCAACGAGCATGGCCTGACGCCGGCCGACAACAACACCTACCGCGCGGTGGCCGACAAGCTGCGCAGTGACACCAGCGAGGTGTCCGTTGTGCAGGATTTCGTCAGCACGCCCCCGTTGCGACAGTTGATGGTCAGCAAGGACAACCAGGCCTTCTACATGGCGGTGACTCTGAAGGCGCCGCCCGGCTCCCCCGAGTCCTCGCACGGCGTATCAACAGATCACCCAGATGGTCAAACAGTCCACCGCCGGCTCCGACCTCACCACACACGTGACTGGATCGGCGGCGGTCATCGGCGACTTGTCGATCGTTACCGCCCACGACATGCACGTGATCGAGATCGCCACCGCCGCACTGGTGCTGCTCATCCTGCTGGTGATCTACCGGCGTCCCGTCACCGTGTTGCTTCCACTGATCACCATCGGAATCTCAGTCGCGGCGTCCCAAGGGCTTGGTGTCCGCACTGACTGAGGTCGGGATGAGCGTTTCGGCTCTCACGATCGTGTTGATGACGGCGATGATCGTCGGAGCCGGCACGGACTACGCCGTCTTCCTGATCAGCCGCTATCACGAGTACATCCGGTCCGGAATGGACTCCGACGCGGCTGTGCAGAAAGCGCTCACGTCCATCGGCAAGGTGATCGGCGCGTCGGCGGCCACGGTGGCCGTCACGTTCCTCGGCATGATCTTCACCCAACTCCCCGCGTTTACGAGTGTTGGCCCGGCGCTGGCAGTTTCGATCGCGGTGGCATTCCTCGCGGCTGTGACGCTGTTGCCCGCCGTTCTGGTGCTGGCGGGCCGGCGCGGGTGGATCGCACCGCGGCGACCGCTCACCGATCGACTGTGGCAGCGCTCGGCGATCCACATCGTCCGGCGGCCCAAAGCACATCTGGTGGTCAGCCTGACCATACTGGTCGCGCTCGGGGCGTGCGCACTGTTCATGAACCCGACGTACAACGACCGCATGCAATTGCCCGGATCCGCAGAGAGCAATCTGGGGTATTCCGCAATGGCAGACCACTTCTCGACGAGTGCGTTGCTGCCGGAATACATCTACATCCACTCGCCGCACGACCTGAGGAATCCGCAGGCACTGGCCGATATGGATCAGATGGCGCAGCGGGTGGCTCAGCTGCCCAACGTCGCCGCGGTCCGCGGTGTCACCCGTCCGACGGGCCAGCCGATCGAGCAGACCAAGGTCAGCTATCAAGCGGGTGAGGTCGGCTCCAAGCTCGAAGACGCGTCGTCGCAGATCTCGGACAAGTCAAGCGATCTCGACAAGCTGAGCGGTGGCGCGCACCAGTTGGCCAGCAGCCTCGCCCAGGTTCGTGACCAGGTGAATGGCGCCGGACGGTCCATGACGGCGATGACGGCGACGCTCAGCCAGGTGCAGAATCAGCTGGACGGACCACAAACGACCCAAATGCTGAACACCATCCGCACCTATGCGAACAACGCCGGCGGCAATCAGGAGGCGATGAACGGGGTCGCGAACTCCGCGTCTGCCATGCTGAACGCACTGAACAACAACCCGCAGTGCGACGCCGATCCGGTGTGCAGCGACGGCCGCGCCAAGCTGCAGCAACTCGCATCATCGGGCTACAGCCAAACCGGGGCGTCCGCGCAGAGCGTGGTGTCCTCGGTGCAGCGCCTGAGACTCGCTGATGCAATCGGCAGGCGCCAGCATGCGGTCCGCCGGGATCAACAGTCCCCAAGGCGCACAGGCCAAGATCGCGCAGATGCAACAGGGCGCCAACGCGTTGGCCAATGGCAGCGCGCAACTGGCCCAAGGCGTTCAGGTGCTCGTGGATCAAACCAAGAAGATGGGTGGTGGCCTGAACCAGGCGGCCGGTCTGCTGCTGTCGATCAAGCACGACGCCTCGTCGCCGTCGATGGCGGGTATGTACGTGCCGCCGCAGGTTCTGACGACGAACGACTTCAAGAACGCCGCGAAGGTGTTCATCTCGCCGGACGGGCATTCCGCCCGCTACATGGTCGAGACGAAGTTCGACCCGTTCAGCACGGACGCCATGGACCAGGTGCAGACGATCCTCGATACGGCGCGAGGCGCACAGCCGAACACGACGCTGTCCGATGCGACGATATCGATGGTCGGTACCACCCCGATGTACAGCGCGATTCGCAACTACTACGACCATGACCTTCGATTGATCATCGTCTTGACGCTGGTGGTTGTCTTCCTCATCTTGGTGGCCCTGCTCCGCGCGATCGTTGCACCGCTGTATCTGATTGCCTCCGTGGTGATCTCGTACCTGTCGGCGTTGGGACTAGGGGTTGCCTTCTTCCAGTTCCTGCTCCATCAGCACATCTACTGGAATGTGCCCGCCACTGCCTTCATCGTGTTGGTCGCGGTCGGTGCTGACTACAACCTGTTGTTGATCAGCCGCATCCGGGAGGAGTCCCGCAATGGCATCCGCTCCGGGATCATTCGCGCCGTCCATTCGACCGGCGGTGTGATCACCTCGGCCGGCATCATCTTCGCGGCCTCGATGTTCGGCCTGATGTTCGGCAGTGTCTCCACGATGCTGCAGATCGGTTTCATCATCGGCGCAGGCCTGTTGATCGACACGTTCGTGGTGCGCACCATCACGGTGCCTGCACTGGCCGCGCTGATCGGGCGGGCGAACTGGTGGCCGACGAAGTCACGCAAAGCCGGGCCTGGGCGTAAGGCGGTCGATGCCGATGCCGGGTAGCCGATCTGCTGTGTCGCAATAGTTACAGGAGGGCCGCCAATTGGCGGCCCTTCTTCTGTGCTGCTAGCGATTAGTGTGCGTTTCGGAGCGCTCACCGCTCTTCATCGCACGCGAATCGCTTGACCGCCCGGAGAACAAGGACCCCTCAGCTATTGACCGCCTCTACCATCCGGTCCTTCGACGTGTGCCAGCGTGGTCAGGTCGCGAATCTCGACGGTCCAGTCGTTGACGTACCGAGCGATGATGTCGCGGGACAAGCCAACTTGGATACTGCGATGGTCCAGTTTGGCGTCGCGCAACGAACTCCGGATCCCACTGCACGCGAACGACCGCATGAGCGAATCGTTCCCGCCACTCCTCGCGGCTGCCGTAGACCCGAGCCTCCGGCGTGATCTGCACCGCCTGCGACAGCGCCTCCTCCCAACCGGCGCGGGTGATGCGCACCGCCACGACCCGCTCTTGGCCGGGCGTGCTCGCCCAGCCGCTGCGATGCATCATCCACAGGGTGGACGGTTTGATCCACGTCATTCTGTTGAGCGAGAACGGATTAACGAAGCGCTGAGCCGCTACCGCCGCCTCGGCGATCGCCGGCCGATAGGCCTGGTAGACCACGATGGTTTCGCGGTCGTAGTCGGCTGGGATTTCGAATCGCTTCATACTCGTGGCCTCACCATAAGCAGGCCGACAGCCAAAGGACTACTGAATTCATTGGCGGCATACTGAACCACGCGCGACTAGGCAGCGGCGGCGGGCGTCTCCTCGGCAGTGGTGGCAACGAAATCGTCGATCAGGCGTGCCACAGTCTCGGGACGTTCCGTCGGCGGATGATGGTGCACACCCGACATGATGTGCAGCCGACTGTCCGGCAGCATTCGGTGCGCTGCACGTGCATGCTCCACGGGGATGACCCGGTCCTCGTCACCACTGATGATCAGTGCGGGCAGAACCCCGTGAAAGCCCAAGCGATTCAGGGCGCATACCGCCTGACCGCGGAAGTCGACAACTGAGCGCAGTGTACGCAGGAATGCCTGCCTGTTGTCCCGGTTCGACAGCGACGGACGCGCTTTGAAGCGATCGGAGGATCCCATCAGCGCCCGCAACGCATTGCCGGCGAGGACGGCAGGCCGCGACGCGATCACCGGCAACACGAGCTCGGATCCGGGCAGGGACAGCAGACGCAGCACGCGCCCGACGTCGTCGCCGAACCCGCCGCTGCTGATGAGCACGATCCGCTCGCAGTACTGGCGGTGCTGGTGTGCGAATTGCATGGCGATCCCGCCACCGAGTGAGTGACCGATGACGGTGACTCGGGGGACGTCGAGCGCGTCGAGTAGATCGCGAAGCAAGACGGCGAAGGCGCCCACCGAGTAATCGCCGCGCGGCTTGTCGGATTCCCCATGGCCGAGCAGGTCCGGTGCGATAACGCGATACTTCTTGGCCAGCAGCGGTATTACGCCGCTCCACGTATTGGAGCTGCCGCCCATGCCGTGCACCAGCAACAAGACCTCGCCGGTGCCCTCATCGCGATACGCGACGCGGTCACCGTGCAACGTCATCGTCTTGAGGTTCGCGGTGGCGTCGCTGTTGGCGGAATCCGGGTCCGCGTCACTCCTGGGCAGTGAGACGACAGCCGGGGCCGCGGCGACGGCTGCACAGGCGGCTGCCCCAACCAACAGACTCTTCAAGGCTTTCATGGCGTTTGCTCCGGTTTGTACTGGTTGACGATCACTACCGAATACGTTATGGCTTGTGTCCCAGTACTTCTCGCTTGTGCTCACTACTCACTACAAGCAACGATCTCCGCGTTTTGCGCATATTGCTGACGGGCGAAATCAGGACACTACGACTGCGAGTTGCGCTGCGGAGGAACGGTTCCGGGACTTGCGCACGTTCGCGCGACCGCGGGATCCGCGGCGCATCCCCATCGCCCGACTGATCGCATTGCTCACGCAGTCGGCGGCTTCTTGAAGCAACATGTGACCGGCAGAGGGGTGGTGCAAATGCACGGCACCCGGGATGGCGGCGGCAAGGTCGCGCGAGTGAGATGCCGGAGTCAGGATGTCGGCCCCTCCGCTGACAACGAACGTTTTGGCGGAGATCGACTCAAGCGCTTGATACACGTCGTAGCGCTTCAGGCTCGGCAGGAAGCCGGCCACCGTTGTCAACGACGTTGTGCGGAGGGCGGTCGCCGCGACCGCCGCGACTGCGGCGCCATCGCTGGAGAATCTGCTCAACGCTTCGCCAAGCGGCCGGATGAGCGCCTGGACAGCCTTATCCGTCGCTCGTTGCGGCATGCGGTGAACGAGTTCGAACAGCACTCCCGTCGCGGGCGTTGCCAGCAGTCGACCGATGCCCCGCGCGGCGAGGCCGCCTGCGGCAGTGCCAACCAGGACGAGGCCCTGAGGTTCCACAGGACGCTTCGACGCCGGGCGGCCGAAATACGCCATCGCCGTCATGCCGCCCATCGAGTGACCAGCCAGCGTCAGCGGACCCGTGATCTGCAAGGCAGTCAGAACCTCCGCGAGATCGGCTGCGAGTTGCGCGATTTCGTATGTGGGCATCGGTGAGCCGGATGACCGACCGTGGCCGCGATGGTCGTAGGTGATGATGCGAATTCTGCTGCCGTACCGACGCCGCAGTTGGCGCACTTGTGTTTCCCAGCTCTCTTGCGAGAGTAGAAGGCCATGCAGCAGAACGACTGTCGGCGCGTCGGCTCGGTCAGAGCCGTAGTCGGACACCGCCAGGCGGACGCCGTCTTTCGTCGTCACCGTCCGCTCAACGCAGCCGTCGCCAGCTGATGCCGTCCGACGAAACGCGGCGGGCGCCAGACCCGCATCGTGCGCAACCGACATGGCGGACTCCTCGGTAGGTAACGTGTCGGGAAAGTTTCCCGACGCTCTGACGCCCCCGAAGCTACGGTCCGACAGAGACGGTGACACGCTTGTACGCACAAGCCGCGCAAGCGGCGATATTGAACTTCTGCGCATTGTGCTCAAGGCTCAGACTGAGCTAAAGACGCTCTCCCGCAGCAACATTCGGCGCATCGATAGCGTGGTGAGCAGAATGCGCAAAAGTCACCAAAACGTCCATTGCGCGGCTTGTGCGCACAATCGAGCCAACGGCGGCGGAGCTCCGTAGCGTTTTGCGCAGTGATGACGAATGCATGCCCGCGTGGGAGTAAGAGATGACGACTTCGCCGAGTTTTGCGCATTCTGCTCAGGAAGCCGCGTACGCTCGGTCCATGGCGAGACGGCTGCACGTAGATGTGCGGCTCGCTACCCAGGTGCTGTTGTTGCAAGTCGCCGTGGTGACGCTCACCCTGGGGATCGCGGGCGGGTTGCTTGCGTTCATGAGTCACCAGCGCCTTGCCGCCCAATACGAAACCCGGTCGTTGGACATGGCGCGGTCGATCGCCTTCGCTCCCGCGGTCCGTGCCGACGTCGCGCGCTACGACGTTGTCCCGTTGACACCGGGCCCGGCACTCACCGACCAGTTGAGGAAGGGGCAGCTGCAGACACTGGCGACCGAGATCCAGCAGCACACCGGCGTGTTATTCGTGGTGATTGCCAACAATCAGGGCATCAGGCTCTCCCATCCGAACCCGGCCGAGCTCGGTAAACATGTCAGCACCGATCCTTCAGAGGCGCTCGCCGGCCACGAGGTGGTGACGAGGGAGACCGGCACGCTCGGATCGTCGGTGCGCGCGAAAGTACCTGTGTTCGCGCCGAATTCGAACCGAGTGGTTGGCGAGGTCAGCATCGGCATCTCGACAGCCGCGGTTCACCGCCAGTTGTGGACCGACGTGCGGACGGCGGCGGTGCTTGTCGGCGTGGCGCTGCTCATCGGCATCATCGGCTCGGTGCTTCTGGCCCGACGGTGGCGGGGCTTGACGATGGGCCTGCAGCCCTCCGAAATGGCCGAGTTGATACGCGGCCAAGCCGCGGTCCTGCACGGGATCGACGAGGGCGTGCTGGCCGTCGACACCGCCTGGAAGACAACGTTCGTCAACGACGAGGCGTGCCGCCTGCTTGAGGTCACCAACGAACCGGGCAGGCCGGTGGATGCTATCGGATTGACGCCGCGTGTGCTCGAGGTGTTCAGGTCGGCGGATCCGACGCCGACGCTCGCCACGGTCGGCGATCGGATCGTGGTGGTGTCGGCGCGACACGTGGCCCGTGAGGGCCGCGAACTGGGCACCGTCCTGGTCGCGCGCGATCGCACCGATGTGGAATCCCTGACCCGCCAACTCGACGCGGTGCAGCTGATGAGCACGGTGCTGCGGGCCCAGCGCCACGAGTTCGCCAACCGACTGCATCTGCTCAACGGCCTCTTACACAGTGGTCACGTCGACGAGGCAGCGCAGTACGTCGAGGAGTTGTTGGGATCGGGCCCGCTCGGATCGGCGCTGCCCGGGATCGACACCATTCGCGATGCGTTCCTGCAGGCATTCCTGGCGGCGAAGGCTGCCTCCGCCCGCGAAGCGGGGGTGACGCTGACGATCGGCGAGAACACCTGGGTGCCAGGCCGACTCGCGCTGCCCGTCGACGTGACAACCGTACTGGGCAATCTGATGGACAACGCCATCTATGCAGCCCGCACGGGCGCGAACGAGACCAAGGTGGTGGAAGTCGAGCTGCTGCAAGATGGTTCGACACTGCACATCACGGTGGCCGACACTGGGGACGGCATTGCGCCCGACTTTGTCGAGCACGTGTTCACCGAAGGCAAATCGACGAAGCCGGAATCCGGGATTCCAGGCGGTCGCGGAATCGGAATGGCCCTGTCGCGACAGATCAGCCGTGCGCTGGGTGGAGACATCCGGCTGTCGAGCCCGAGCAATCCGGGTGCGGAGCTGTGCGGCGCAGAGTTCATCGCCCGACTGCCGGGCGTGATGGTGGAGGAGGAAGCCCAATGGGTGGCACAGAACTGACCGTGCTCGTGGTCGACGACGACTTCCGAGTCGCCAACATGCACGCGGGTATCGTCAATGCGCTACCCGGATTCACCGTGACAACCACCGCGACGACGCTCGCCGCGGCCCGCAAGGCAGAACCCGTCGACCTGGCTCTGGTCGACGTCTATCTGCCTGACGGGTCGGGGATCGACTTCGTCCGCGAATTACGCTGCGACAGCATGGTTTTGAGCGCAGCTACGGACGCCGCAACCATCCGCGCCGCGATAGCCGCAGGAGCATTGAGCTACCTCGTCAAGCCGTTCGCCCCCACGGATCTCGTTGCCCGCCTGTCGGGCTATGCGCGCTACCGCAAGATCCTCGCCGGAACCAATCTCGGTAGCAACGAGGTGGATACGGCATTAGACGCGCTCCGCCCCCGCATCGCCGCGACGCCGTCTCCCACCGCCGTGGCCTCCCCTACCAAGCAGCTTGTGCTGCAGGCGCTTCGCGCATCCGGTCAGCCGATGTCGTCGGCTGAGCTATCCGCGGAGATCGGTGTGTCGCGGGCCACCGCGCAACGATATCTGTCGACGCTGGCCAATTCCGGCGAGATCAAAATCCAGCTCCGCTACGGCACGACCGGACGACCCGAACAGGAGTTCGTTGCCGTCGACAAGCCGCCCAACCGCCCTCCGCGCTGACGCGATGCGGATGTGGCGAGGACGTCTGCTCCCACAGCTTTAGGATGCGATCGGAGTCACAATGCGCTAAAGGCGAAGATCGCCCGTTACGCGGGTTGTGAGCACAACCGCGACGCGGTGAGGGCGGATCCGTAACTTCGGTGCTGTAACAAGTTCACGCAGAACGGACAAGCCAAACACCCACTCGCAAAGGAAAACTCAAAAATGAACGCAACCATGTCTCGTAACATCATCCGCTTCGTTGCAGCCCCCATCGCTGCCGCTGGCATGATCGGCGGTGCCGCCTTGGGCTTCTCCGCAATCGCCAACGCAAGCACCGCAGCCGCGCCAGCGGCCTGCACGTATACGGGTAGTTCGACGCAGTGCCAGACGCCTGGCAACGTGCAGATCAATAGTGAGCCGGGTATCGCGGCGCTGGACGCCGCTCAGCAGCAGTATCCATTCTTCGGGTATGGCTATGACGGCGCTCTGCGGTTTCATCACCGCGGGCACCGCTGATGGTCAGTGTGGAGCATGCACTCAGGGCCGGAACGATCCTTAGATCCCGCCCTGAGTGACCCACAGCCGCCGGCCAGAACGTAAGCGATTGACCAACCTCAGCGGACGTGGCCACGCGGGAACAAGGTCCCCAAACAGGTCCGTGGATGTCACTCCGCCGATTACAACGGCCCCAGAATGGTCGCGAGGTCAGAACGGGTTTCTCTAAGTGGAGCTAAGGGGACTCGAACCCCTGACCCAGCATCGACTACCCGAGCGGGGTACCGGGAAACCGTTTTGTGACCAGGTCGTCGATGGAAAACCGGCTCCGTGCACCGACGTTTGCATGGCGACCGCACGGGTATCACTGTTGAGCCGTTCGCTTCCAGCACCGTGGAGCACCGTCGGTGACCCACTACTGGAGGCCATCTCATGACCGCATCTCATCCTGCCCGCACGCCTGGACCCACGTCCAAATTTAGAACGCCAGTCCAGAAAGCTGCCCTTGCAGTTGGCGCAGTGTTTTTGGCCGTCGGCGTACTCGGTTTCGTTCCGGGCATCACGACGAGCTATGACCAACTCACCTTCGCCGGGCATCACTCCGATGCCGCACTTCTCGGAATCTTCAACGTGTCGGTGTTGCACAACCTGGTGCACCTGGCATTCGGTGTCGCCGGGATTGCACTGGCCCGCACGTTCAACAGTGCCCGCTCGTACCTCATCGGTGGGGGCATCGTGTATCTGGTGCTCTTCATCTATGGCCTTGTCATAGATCACGACAGTTCGGCCAACTTCGTTCCCGTCAACGACGCGGACAACTGGCTGCACCTGGGGCTCGCGGTCGCGATGATCGCCCTCGGTGCCGCGCTGGGCCGTAGGCGCGATGACACCGGCCAACCCGTGGGCACCGGTGGCAGGACACAGAACGGCACACCAAACGACCCAGTCCGCTAGCGGTCGAAACGACGACAGCATGCCGGTTGCCGGCACGCGGACAAGCCAAGCCATCTAAGGAGAATCCATGTACTTGCACACCCAGCAGCTCATCAACGAGATCGTCGTCGACGAGCCGGATCCCGCCGCTGCCAACGCATTGCAGGAAGGCCTCGGTGGCCAGTTCGGTGAAATGCGGACGATGATGCAGTACCTGTTCCAGAGCATTAACTTTCGGGGCGACGCGACATCCAAGCCATATAAGGATCTACTGCAGGGCGTCGGCACCGAAGAGATCAGCCATGTGGAATTGATCGGGACGACCATCTCGCGCCTGCTCGACGGCTCCCCCGAATACAAGGGCAGGAAGACCGACCCGGTCGACAAGCCGGGCGCCAAGGGCGCGACGCCGCTGAAAATCGCGTTGGACACCAGCAACATTCACCACTATCTCGTCGGGGCCCAAGGGGCGCTTCCGGTCGATGCGGCCGGCAACCCCTGGCTGGGGTCTTACGTCTACAACAGCGGGAACCTGGTGCTCGACCTGTTGTACAACCTCATGTTGGAGTCGACCGGACGGCTGCAGAAGTGTCGGATCTATGAGATGACCGACAACAAGACGGCCCGTTCCACGATCGCCTATTTGATCGTTCGCGATCAGGCTCATGAGAACGCGTTCGCGAAAGCGTTGGAGAGCCTTGGGGTGAACTGGGGGGCGGCGCTGCCGATCCCGAAGACGAATGCCGAGCAGTTCCCCGAGGTCAAGAAGCTCCTCGACATGGGCCTGCAGAGCATCCAGTACACCTTCAGCGCCGACGACCAGAGCCAGGCGGCGAAGCTCTACCAAGGTGCATCACCGTCGAACGACGGCACCGAGCTGAGCACCGCCGTCATGCCCGAAGGGTTCCCGATGACCATCGCGCCGGAACGGCGCGAAGAGTTCGCTCCTGGTTTGGACAAGGAGCTGTTAGCTCTCATTCAGGCGACCGCAGAGGTCGAGATCGCGACCAACGGCGCGATAACCAAGTGAATGCAGGCGGGTGGGTCGGCGTCAATGGGGCGCTCTGAAGAATCCCGCACCGAAACCCATCGAACGCTTTGCGGAGCGTCGACTGATGTCAATAGGAGGCTTAGATGTCTAAGCACGAAAAGGCCGAACAGGCACGTAAAGGCTTGATCGACTCGATCAAGGGAAAGGCGAAGGAAATCGTCGGCGCGGTGACCGGCAACGACTCGCTGACCGCCGAGGGACAGCTCGAGCAGACCCAGGCCCAGCAACGCAAGGAGGCGAACAGCGTCGAGGCCGTTGCCGATGCCGAGGCGGCGCAGGCCCGTGCCGAAGCACAGACGCCCGGGTCGACGGCGCCCAAGCGCGGATTGCGGTGAACGCCGAGACAGCAGCCGTGGAGAACTCGGTGCGAGAGCAGCAGTCCGCTCAGAAGCGCGCGGCTGAGCAGGCTGCCCGACAGGACGCTGCCCGAGCGGAGACGCGGGCCGAGCTCGACGCGCAGCGCGAGGTACAGCTGGCGAAAGCCGAGGAGCGCGAGGAGATCAGCGCCGCAGCGGAGGGAGCCGTCGATGCCGCGGCAGAACGTCAGAGCTCGGTGCGGGCGGCTAGCGCGGCCCAGGCAGAGGCCGACCGCATCAGGCGGCAGGCCGACAAATTGTCCGACGAAGCCGACCTGCCCTGAGCGCCGGCCAGAGATATAGGAGTTTTGATGAAGATCGCCGAAATCCCGTTTGCGGTATTGCGTTTTCAGTATCAGATCGCCCGGTTACCGCTTCAGCTGATCGAAGATCAGGTGGTGGCTCGGCTGCGTTCAGAAGGGCCGGCACGGCTGTTATATGAACGTTCCTTTGGAGCGCTCGACGCGACCGTCGGCAAGCTCCTGGGTGATCCGCAGCTCGAGAAGCGTGGGGCAGCGCTCGTCGAGCGCAGTCACGCGCTCAGCAAGGCCGCCCAGCTTGACGCGACCGCCACCCGGAACCGAGAGCAGGCTGACGCCGAACTGGAGGCCACGCACGATGAAGTGGTGACGGATATCAATGAGGCGCGCGACGCGACAAAGCGACGAGCGGTTGAAGCGCGCACCAATGCCGAGCAGCGCAAACGCGCGGCGGACGAGGCGGCCGAGAAGCGCACCGTTGCCGCCAAGAAGCAGGCCGACGAAGCAGCGGCTCAGCGCAAGAAAACAGCCGAGACAGTCAAGCGCCAGGAAGAGGCAAAAATCGGAGCGGCCGAGCAGCGGGCCACCAAAGCCGCCGAGTCCAAGCTCGACGACGCTCAAGCGAAACGCAGCGAAGCGGCAAGCAAGCGCGCGCAGGCCGACCGGGTCGAGGAGCTGGCCAACATCGAGAAGCAGAAGCGCCGTTCCGATCGCGTCAACAACAGCTGACGGCTGGGGATGTGCGGCTGTGTGGGTGTCGACGCCCTTCGCGTCAGGAACCGATGTTGCGCTGGCAGAATCGCGCCGGTCGCCAAACACCCACTATGGATCGGCGGACAGTATCAGCATGTTGAAGCGACAAGTGAGTGCAGATCTCGATGTGGATATCAACGCGGCCACGACATTGGAGTTCCAGATCGCAGTAGCCCCACAGCGGGGGCAGAACTCTCCGAGTCGTTGTTGTTCGCGTTGAACGGCGAGCCGATCGAGGCGTTGGAGGTCAGCGGTTTGCATGGCAACCGCATCCACAAGTTCCAGGCCCCAGCGGGCAATCTCCACGTCAGTTACACCGCCACGATCGTCGGTAAGACCGATCCTGCGCCGGTCACTGAGTACGACTTGACGATGTACCTGTCGCCCAGCCGCTACGCCGAGGCCGACAAGTTCTACGGTTTCGCCGCAACAGAATTCGGTGATTACGCAGACTCAACGACTCTGTTGGAGAACGTGTCGTTATGGGTCGGCACTCGGCTGATCTATGTGCCCGGATCCAGTGACCCGATCGACGGGGCGGTAGACACCCTGCTCGCCGGTAACGGTGTGTGCCGCGACTACGCCCACCTGGTTCTCGCACTGCTGCGGGCGGTCAACGTGCCGGTACGCCTAGTAGCGGTCTACGCGCCGGGTCTGTCGCCGATGGACTCCCACGCAGTGGCCGAGGCGTTCGTCGACGGGGCTTGGCGGGTGGTCGATGCGACGTGCCCGGCGCCACGGCAGACGCTGGTACGGATCGCCACGGGATGCGACGCCGCCGACACCGCCTTCCTGGACAACCACAAAGGTGCCATCAACCTGAACAACATGACTGTCACCGCCACTTCCGATGGCGACCTGCCCAAAGACTCAGTGGACCAACTAGTTTCGATCCAGTAGCGAGGTTGGGCAGTCCGTTCGGCGTCCATATACCGGTACAAAGTGGCCCTGCTTACGCCGAGGTACTTCGCGTGTCCTTGACGGTATGCGCATCAGCCTCGATACGCTTCGCCGTGACGTGCAGTCACGGTTGGTGTCTTTCTTTCGCGCCACGGTCATCGAAGGTGACGTCGATGCGCTGGAATCCTTTAGCGCGTTGAGCTTTGGCCTGCCCGGTATAGGTCTTGCGGTCAGCACGGGTCAATTCGACATTGTCGGTGAAGGGAGTCAGCAGGGCACGCGGGTGGAGGCGATCGGCCGCCACCACGTTGGCTTCGGCGCACAGCAGCAATGTCGTGGCGATCAGATACAGGAAGGCCAACAAACCGAGCACCAGAGCAAACACGCTGTTGGTGGCGCTCGACGACTTGACCACCTGCGCTACGTAGATCGCGCCGAACCACTGCAGCAGCTGCCAGATGATCGCTGCCGCCAGTGCACCGGGTGCCACCTGACGGTAGGTGAGGTCCCGGGCCGTAGCGACCCGGAAAGCGACCAGACACACGCCCGCATTGATCAGCACCGACAGCACCACAATGCCCGCTTTGCCGACTATCCCGAACGATTCCGATGCGCGACCGATCGCCGCCAGGACCGTGGTGGCGATGAGCGCGGAGCCGAGGACGAGGAGCAACAGAAAACTTCGGATACGCGCCCGGATGGGATCCGGCCGGTCGTTGCGCGGCACCGCCCACAACGTGTCCATGGCGTTCTGTACCGCCTGGCCAACGCCGAGACCTCCATACAGCGCCCCGGCGATGCCGACGACCACCCCGAACGCCCCACCGCTCAGACCTTGGGGCTGACCGAGTTGGTCACCAATAACGGGGAATTGGGCGACCGCCGACTGCACAATCTGCTCCTGCAGCCCTGGGTGGCCCACCAGCACCACGCCCAATACGGTGGTCAACAGCAGCAAGGCGGGAAACAGCGACACGAATGCGTAATAGGTGATCAGCGCGGCAAGGTAGCTGCCTTGATCATCTACGTACTTGTAGATGACCGCGATGAGGAAACCGGCGCTGCGGCTTCGCCGCTGTAAGCGATCCAGCCAACTGACCATGAGGGGACTCCGCTGCCAGATGCGGAAAGGCCCGCACGCTGCAGAGATACCCAAACTGTCGACGCGCAATCAATACAGGCGTTGGGTACAGCAACGTTTTCACGGTCAGTGAAAGCGTGCCCGGCCGCATCACGATGTCAGCCGACCGGTTGGCGATGATGTCGGCCGAGATCCGCAGTCAGCTACTGGCGCTGCTTAGCCCCGCGACCAGGTTGATCGTAGTCGCAAGGATCACCGCCCCCAGCACGAACGACAACAGGGCCTGGCGCAACGCGGTGCCCCGGATGGTGCGGGTTTTCAAATCGGTGTCGGACACTTGATATGGCATGCCGATAATGAATGCGGGGTAGGCGAAATCTCCGTGTGTCGGCTGCTCGTCTTGGTTGAAATCGATTCCGCTCGAACCATTTAGGTAATGCAGCCGGGCGTAACGCACCGTGAAGACAGTGTGTACGACGAGCCACACCGCGGCGACAGCCGATTCCGACCGCAGCGGCAGGGGGAGGGGGGGGTCACTCCACAAGGATGGCTGCACCCGAGACTTAGCATGTTGTGACCACGCTTGAGGACATCCGACGCACCCATAAGCCCGTTCAGCACCCGTCACCGCATCCTCACAGTCCAGGGCGCGACACGCGAGGTCGTCGTCATCGGTGACCGCCTACACGACAGCACCGGCGAAGTGATCGGCACCCAAGGTTTCTACATCGACGTCACTCCCACAGGCGAAGCGCGTGAAGACAGCATCACCGAGGCGGTCGCGGAAATCGCGGAGAATCGAGCCGTTATTGAACAGGTCAAGGGAATCTTGTTGCTGGTCACTATCGGATTGACCCTGACGCCGCGTTCGACTTGCTGAAGTGGCGGTCGTAGGAAGCCAACGTCAAGCTCCGCGCTCTGGCCGAACAACTGTTTGCCGACTTCCGAGCAATGGAGTTCTACGAGGACGTGCCACCGCGCTGCACCTTCGACCGGCTACTGCTCACCGCACACCAGCGCGTGCGCGCATCAGCCGCGCGCAACCGGAGAACAACGGGCCACCCCGACTGACGGCTTGCTGGTCAGATGTTTCGGCAGGTCATCGACGGGGTACAGGCCTTCCGCAGGTTCAGCTCCGAGCCGCGTGATCACGTTGACAGCGGAACGGATAGGGGCTTTCGGGGTGTCTGGGCAGCATTCAGAGTATTCAGATGTGACGGACATGTTCCGTCATCTCCAGTCGCTCGACGAGGGGTCGGTCGCTTTCCGCCGTCAGCGCGAAGCGATTGTTGAGCGGTCGTTGCCGATTGCCGATCACATCGCACGTCGATTCAGTAACCGCGGCGAACCACTTGATGATCTCGTGCAGGCTGCACGAGTCGGTTTGGTCAATGCGGTCAACCGCTTCGATGTTGACAACGGCGCGGAGTTCTTGTCATTCGCCGTGCCGACCATGATGGGCGAGGTACGCCGCCACTTCCGCGATCACGGCTGGGCGGTCAAAGTTCCCCGCCGCCTGAAAGACCTTCAGAGACAACTGGTTCAGGCCCGTGAGGAGCTATCTCAACAGCTCGGTCGCGCGCCGACGGCCTCCGAGATCGCGGATCATCTTGGCATCGACCATGAATTAGTGGTCGAAGCGGTGATCGCCGGCAGCAGCTACTCCACACGCTCTACCGACGTGCAGGCCGAACCGGACGACGAATACCACCCGCTCGGTGAGACTCTCGGCGACGTCGACCCCAACCTGGATACGGTGATCGACGTTGAAACGGTACGTCCCCACATCGCTGCTTTGCCTGACCGCCAGCGAACCGTCCTGATGCTGCGATTCTTCGAGAATTTGACGCAATCCCAAATAGCGGAACGCATCGGCTGTTCGCAGATGCACGTCTCGCGTCTACTCGCTCAAGCGCTTCGCACATTGCGCGGCCAAGTTCGTGAACCAGACCTCGCTGTGACCGCCTGACGTTGAGTTTGTTTACTGACTATCGAGCACGCCATGGCCATGCTTAAGCGCCGGTATGTCGGTGCGCTTCGGCAACCGGCTTTGATTCCGCGGAGCCTCTCTGCCGCAGAAAGATCGATAGCCCCACTATCGCTGCTACCGCGATGAATTCGCTCTGCCAGTTCTGCATCGACTCGAACCAGAACTGAGAAGTCGTCAGATAGCGCCACACCGAGATGGCGGACTGACCGTGTTGGAGCTGCTCCTCGTTGAAAGCCTTCACTCCACCAATGGCGTGCAGCGCCATCGAGGCGAAGAACAACACAAAGAACGCGATCGCGAGGGAGTGCTCATACAGGACGAGCACAATGCCGCCCTTGCGTACCGGCCAAGGTGTCCCGACCTTCGGAGTGACATCCCTCGGATCTTCGTCTTGCGGCGCTTCTCGATCGATCGGCTTCGATTTCGACGAGCCCCTCTGGTAGAGGAAGGCAGTCAAGACGACGTACATGCCCATCTGCAGAAACTCCGACTCCCAGTTCTCGAAGGTGGCCTCGACGAAATCTCCGGTTGCAAGGTACCCGAGCACCGAAAGTCGTTCGTGAGGACCGTGTTCGACGCCCAGCTGATCAATGACGCCGATCGCGGGTTTAAGGACCGGGCCGGGCGGCTCGCGTACGTGTTGACCGGGCTGCGCCACGTGCGGGACGAGCCGGTGCCGACGAAGATCCGCGTCGACGGGCGGAAATGGTTCGACGGGCCGGCAACCTGCGTCCTGTTCGGCAACGTCGGCACCATCACCGGCGGCATCCGCGCTTTCGACGACGCCCGGCCCGACGACGGCTACCTCGACGTCGGGGTCGTCACCGCCCAGGGCGCCCTGCAGTGGGGCCGTACCCTCGGGCGCGCGGCCGCGGGCCGCTCGGAGCGCTCGCCGTTCGTCGAGATGACGCAGGGTCGGGTGATCGACGTCAAGTTCGCCGAGCCGCTCGCGTACGAGCTCGACGGTGGGGAGCGGGGTTCCAGCAAGCGGTTGCAGGCGACTGTAGTGCCGGCGGCGCTCTCCTTTTGTGTGCCCGAGGAGTAACCGGCGCCGTCGAGGCCTCGGCGGTCCCTGTCCACGGCCACACGCTCGCCCCAGTCCGCGTGGCCGGCGAGCCCCCGGAGCCAATTCCTCTGTGGCGCACCTGCTATCGACGATGTTGTTAGATGTCGTCGGCTGTCAACGTCATCAGGTAGTGGTCGACCGGTGTGCGAGCCGTGAGATTGCTCTGCAATAAGGACGGCAGGTCGGCGACTAACTTGGCGGCGACGTCGTGAAGTTTGACGTTGAGTTCCTGGGATCGCCACTTGAGGATGCTGAACGCTGCCTCGGCGCTGACGGCGTAAACCGCCATCAGCATGCCTTTGGCCTGTTCAATTACTTCCCGGTGAGCGACGATCACCTGCAATTCGTCACCGACCCCCTGCTGGAGGTCGGCGTGGAACGCTTCGGTGATATCTACATAGAACCCACGGGTCGCGACGGTCCGTCCGGAAGGGTCGGTGACGGCAACGCCGACAACGACGACTCTGCGGGTTTCTCCGGTGGTGGTTCGTATGCGGTGCCGACTGCTGAACGGTGCGGATGACTGTTTGAGCAGTGCTTTCACATGAGCGAGATCGTCGGGGTGCTTGTGGCTCAAGACAAGTTCAGTGGTCGGTTGCACCTCGTCTGGTTCGTAGCCATGCATCTTTGCGACCGTGTCCGACCACGTCCAGGTGTCGGTGTCGTAGCGGTACTCGAAGGTGCCGACGCGCTGAGGCGGGCCGCCTAGCAGTGCACTATCCAAAGCCCCTGGCGCTGGGCCATCGGTGCGGCTCTCGAACCCCGCCGGTGTGTGTGTTCCGATAATGACCAATTGTGTCACCGGTCGTCATTAGGAATGCTAATGCTCCTGAAAGATCATTAGCGTTACTCATTCACCAATTCGTCCACTCGTCCACGCTGATCGCCGCCATCGATCAATCACTTACCGTGATGATGGCGGCCGGGTGGCCCAGCGACTGGCACGGGCGCAGGTCGACGGCGGCCAAACTTACCGCGTCGGTGATCTTTTTGACCATCGGGTTATCCAACTTCCAACACTGCCAATACAGCGGCACATCAAGATGCACATCGGCGATCCGAACGAACGAGCCGCCCCTCACCGACGGAGCCGTCAATTGCTTCGGGATACATGCCCCATACGAACCCCCTTTTACGGCGCCGCCGAACCCTTCTGCAGTTGGCACAAAGTGCACACGCCTGGCGATATCGCGACGGAAGAGCATGCGCACCAGCATGTCTTGCAAGGCGTCGTCGCGATTCCACGCTAGCGACGGCGCTCCGACCACCGCATGTGCGGTGAACCCGAAGGGTAGATACCGCTCGACGTAGGACGGGCTTGCCACCGGCACATAACGCATCCCGCCCAACGGATGCACCCGACAACCCGGCGCCGGCGCGCGCTCCCTCGTCACCGCCGCCATCACCACCCCCCTCGCGCAACAGCCGCGCCGATGGTCGCGGATCCTCGGTGCGGATATCGAACAACACATCATCCAGCGCGCCGAACACGCCGGTGAACCACGTCGCCATCGAATCGGCATTGATTGCCACCGCAATTCGCGGTGACGCCCCGTCTCCGCCGCCCATCTCGGCCAGCGCTTCGGCCTCGAGCCACACGGTCTGTGCGGCCAGCCGCAACCGCGGGATCCCCGGCCGCCGTTGCCGTACAGGGCTTTTCCCGCACCACCAGCACCTGACCCACCCGCTGCTCCAAAACCTGGAGCCGCTGACTGATCGCCGACGGCGCCACATGCAGCCGCGCCGCCGCGGCGGCGTGACC
>CAVXVJ010000016.1:0-133924 GCA_963765155.1 uncultured Actinomycetota bacterium | reverse complement strand
AAGTGATTCCGGCCAATGCGGAGACAAGACAATCCGATCGTCCCGGATTTCCAGCCCGCTGAAGCACCGCTGCACGAGGTCGACGCTGCCGCCATCGCGGCAAGGTGGATGCCCTCCGAGGTGGTGCCGACCTTGAATGTCGGCCACGTCGGACTTGAGCACCTCCTGGAAGAACTCCATCGCACGATCGCGGTTGGCACGAGCGAGCACCCACGCGTGCACGACACCACTCAGCGTCGACCCGTGTGACGTTCGGGCCATGTAGTAATCGACCATCTGCGGGATCTGGGTCTGGTTGGAAGGCGTAACTCGAGGCGTTTGAGCAATTCGCGCAACTCATCAGATGACAAGAGGTAGAGCAGCATTAACGCGTCGGCCTGCTTCGATGCCCTGTACTTGTTGACGTCGTCCTTCTCGGCTTCCAGGATGCGGTCGAGGCGCTGTATGTTGCCGTACCGCTCCCGGTAGCCGTCCCAATCAAGTTCTGCCAACTTGTCATAGTGTTCGAACTGGCTGATCACGCCGTCGTGAAACGGGACGAACATGCGTCGGCTGACGTGATCCCAGCGCGCCAGTTCCTCGTCGCGTCAGCCCGAGCCTTTCGCGAAGGTCGAGTCGGTTGGGCAGTGGCATCAATTCGAGTGCGTCGATGGCGCGCAGGATCACCCACACGGCCATCACGTTCGTGTATGCATTGTTGTCGATGCCTTCGTAGGGCCTGTCGGGGTAGCCGGCATGGAACTCGTCTGGCCCGATGACACCGAGGATGTGAAAACGGTCGTGCTCGCTGTTGTATGTCACCCTGCTCGCCCAGAATCGGGCTATCTCCGCCAGCATCTCGGCGCCGTAGTCGATCAGGTACGCCAGGTCCCCGGTGGCCTGGTAGTACTGCCACACGTTGTAGGCGACGGCGATACCGATGTGGTGCGCTCGGTGGCTGGGGTCGGGGTTCCACCGCCCGGAGCGCGGATTCAGATGTAGCTCCGGGCTTTCCTCGCGTCCGTCGCTGCCGGATTGCCAAGGGAACATCGCGCCGGCGTAGCCCGCCAGCTTTGCGCGCGACGCGCCTGATCAGCCTGCGGTACCGGTATCGCAGCAGCGACCGCGTGATCGTCGGCAGCCGAGATTCAGCACCGGGAAGATAAACAGCTCGTCCCAGAAGATATGGCCGCGGTACGCCTCACCGTGCAGCCCGCGAGCGGGCACCCCGATATCCAAGTCGGCGCTGTTGTACGACACCGTCTGCAGCAGATGGAGCAAGTGCAGTCGCAGGATCCGCAGTTCGTCTGCGTGGTCTTCGAATTCGATGGACAGACGCTCCCAGAGATGGGCCCACGTGAGGATGTGCGCATCGCGTATCTCGGCGATCCGGCCCTGGTGGTCGAGCCTGCGCTCGGCAGCGGCGCCGGGTTCCGACGTGGCGACGTCGCGCCCGGTGACAAGGGTGGCGACCTTCTCGACCGTCAGCGATTCGCCGGCCGCCAGGTCGGTGCGATATCTCATGACCGATCTCGGATTCCTTGTCGACGAGTCGATATGTGGCTGGCACCGGGTGTCGCCGCGCCACACGGTGGTGCGCGCCGCCAGTGCCACCGGGATCTGCGACTGCGTAGTGCGAACGGATAACAGCACCGAATTCTCGGACAGCACACGTTTATTCAGCGACTCCAAGTGGATGCTCGCCAAGTCTCGATAACGCTCCACTCCGCTGTTGCGGACATTGCCGTCCAGCGTCGAACGGATCTCGATCGTTTCGGACCAGTCTTCGGCGACGATGGTCGTCTCCAGGGCCGCGACATGAGCCATATGCATCGCGACGAACCGCTCTTGCTTCAACGACGTAGTTCGCCCGGCCTCGTCGCGGAACCGCAGCTGCCGAGTCAGCACCCCACCGCGAAGGTCGAGGGTCTGTCGATAGGACAGCAACGTGACGGTGTCGATGTCGAACCAGTCACCGCCGCCGATGCGGAAGGTCAACGGGAGCCAGTTGGGAAGGTTGACAAGGCTCTCGTTGTCGGTCCGCCTGCCGTCGATGTCGTCCTCGAGACGGTTGTACACACCGGCGGCATAGGTGGCCGGGTAATGGACCTGACCGGGCTTGGATTCCGGTGCGGCGCCACGGGTGGCGAAGTAGCCGTTCCCGACCGTGCACAACGCCTCGCGGAGCTTTTCGTCGTGGGGGTCGTAACCGTCGTATGTGAATGCCCAAGCGTCGTTAGAGGTTTCGTGCTCGTACGCCAGCCAGTTCGCGCCGCGTCGCAGGAATTCGCATACCTCGGCCGGATTATTGAGCGTGAACTGCGCGGCGGTCGGACGGCCGCGATCCTCGTCATGGCGCACCACCACACCGACGCCGTTGAACCGAATCGCATCGAAGGCGTCTTCGTCGGTCAGGTCGTCACCGATGAAGATCGGCAGCACGCGACCGGCCTGTTGGACGCGGTCACGGATCCACGCCATCGCGGTGCCCTTATCCCAGTCGATGTCGGGTCGCAGCTCGACCACTTTTCGGCCGCCGGTCACCCGCAGGCGGTGTTGTTTTCCGTGCCGGCGGGTCAGCGCGATGATCTCGCCGGCGCGCTCGGGCGCGGCGTTGCGGTAATGCACGGCCACGGCGAAGCGCTTGTGCTCGACGGTGCGCCGCCGATGTCCTTCAACGCCTCGCGCAGTTCGGCCGCAGCGCATTCCAGGACGGGCACCGCGTCGGCTGCCGCGTCGTTGTGGTGGTGGCTGCCGTCGGGGCCGGTCATCTCGAAGCCGTGGCTGCCCGCGTACCAGATCCCGGGTATGCCGATACGGTCACGGATATCTGCAAGGTCGCGGCCGCTCAAAATGGCGACCGGGCACTGCGCCGCCAGGTTCGCCAGTGCCTCGGCAGCACCGTCGACAAGCGTGGCGGCATCGGGATCCGAGACGATTTCGGACAGGGTGCCGTCGAAGTCCAGACACACGAACGGTTGTCGGGCCGTCGTGACGCCGATCAACTGACCATAGGAGTCGAGGGCGTTAGGCAGCGACGACATGGGTTTGTCGCCTGTGCGGACCGCGACATCAGCCAGATCGCCGACGACGACATCGGCGTCGCGGCGACGGTGCTCGTCGCGCCGCCCGGTCCGGTCGACACCGATGACGAGGGCGAACCCCGCCTTGCGGCCGGCGTCGACGCCGGCCTCGCCGTCCTCGATGACCACGGATCGCTCCGGCACCGCACCCAGTCTGCGGGTGGCTTCCAGCAGTACGGCGGGGTCGGGCTGGTCCGGCAGCCCCAGTTCATCGGCGACTACACCGTCGACGCGGACCGCAAAGAGCTCACCGATGCCGGCGGCGCGCAGAAGGTGCTCGCACTCGCGGCTCAATGTGTAGACCGCAGTCGCGACACCGGCTTCGGCCAGCTTGCGCACCAGAGCGACGCGTCGACTCGAACACGGTCACCACATCGTCCAACCCGCGCGCGACCACTCCGTCGAGGTCGAAAATGACCGCGTCGTGCAGACGCGGATCTATCGTCACCGACATCTTCACAACCCACGCCCCTTGCCAGAACCGACCGTGCAGGCCACGTCGACGTCGACCGGCATCGCCGCCACCTCGAACAGCCGCTCTGCGTCGGCCCTGGTGCACGGGGCCGTGCCGGGTGTCATCAATATGGCGGCGCCGGTAGCGATTCCGAACCGTACCGACCTGCTGGCCGACCACCCTCGGCTCAACCCCACGGTGATTGCAGCCACCATCGCGTCGCCGGCGCCGACGCCGCTGACCGCGCGCATCGGAATCGCCGAAAACCGTTGACTGTCTGTCGATGTGGCAAGCAGCGCCCCGTCGGCGCCCAGCGAGACCACGACAATTTCGGCGCGGCCGGAGTCGATGAGTTCGTGAGCTGCCCGGAGCTGTTCCGATTCGGTGGCGAGCTCACGCCCGACGCATTCACGTAGTTCCCGCACACTGACCTTGAGGAGAAACACGCCGAACTGACCCGTTGCAAGCCCTCGCCGGATGTGTCCAGGATCAGCTTCGCGCCGAGATCATGGCAGATGTCGGCGACCTGCTGATAGAAGTCCCTGGCACCCCCGGCGGGAGGCTGCCGCTCGCCACGACGAACGTGGCTGACGCGGCTGCCAGACGGAGTTCCTCGAGGCATTGCATCTGCTCAACGAACGTCAGTCGCGCGCCGGGGAGCACAAATCGGTATTGCAGGCCGGTTCTGATCTCATCGACGGTGAAGCTCTCGCGTGGAGTCCGAGATCTTGACTCGGCGGAACGGAACACCCTCGGCGCCGAGAAGATCGGCGAGCACATCGCCCGTCGCGCCTCCCGCGGGAAATACCGCCGAGACCGACGCCCCCAAGACATGGGCGATGTGCGCCACGTTGATGCCCCCGCCACCCGCGTCGTAGCGCACGTCACCGCAGCGGATCTTGTCGGTGGGGCGCACCAGCGGCGCATCAGTGGTGATGTCGAGCGCCGGGTTCATCGTCAACGTGACGATCGGTGGTCCGCTGGCCGCGGGCCCGCCTCGCGGTCTCATCGAGCATCACCCTCATTTCCTGGGTCTTGGTCAAGGCCCTACAGGCCGGCGATGCCAAGGTGGCCGCCGGGCAACTTGATCCGACCATTTGGCAGAAGTCGGCGGTAGGGACCGAAGTCCCGGGCCCAGGAGCCATTCGTCTTGCAATGGAAGCCGGCTCAGCGGGTTTGCGCCGGTCGCGGGGCACGTCCCAGCCTGCGCTCGAGATCCAGCACCAGTTTGGTGGTCTTGAGCACCGTGTCCGGGTTGAGGCTCATCGAGTCGATGCCGATCTCGACAAGGAACTCGGCCATGTCCGGGTAATCGGAGGGCGCCTGCCCGCATAGACCGGAGTGGATGCCGTTTCGGCGGCAGCCGTCCACCGCCAACCGGATCATTTCCTTCACACCCTCGTCGCGCTCGTCGAAATCGAATGCGACGATCTCGCTGTCCCGATCGACGCCTAGGGTGAGCTGAGTCAGGTCGTTCGAGCCGATCGAGAACCCGTCGAAGTGCTTGGAAAACCTGTCGATCAGCAAGACGTTGTTCGGGATCTCGCACATCGCGTAGATCTTCAAGCCGTTCTCGCCCCGTCGCAGGCCGAGTTCGGCCATCGCGATCGAGCACCTGCTCCGCCTCGGCCACGCGACGTACGAACGGCAGCATCAGGACGACGTTGGTCAGTCCCATCTCCTCGCGCACCCGCTTCATCGCCTTGCACTCGAGCGCGAACCCTTCGGCGTATGCGGGATGGGCGTAACGGGAGGCGCCACGGAAACCGATCATCGGGTTGCTTTCCTGCAATTCGAAGTCTGCGCCGCCGACGAGGCTGGCGTACTCGTTCGGTTTGAAGTCCGACATCCGCACCACCACCGGCTTGGGCCAGAAAGCAGCGGCGATGGTGCCGATTCCCTCCGAGAGCCGCTGCACGAAGAAGCTCGCCCCGTCGGGGTAGCCGCGGATCAGACGTGCCAGCTGTGCGCGGGCCGCTGGGTCGCTGACCTTGTCGGGGTGGAGCAGCGCGAGCGGGTGGCACCTTGATCGACTCGCTGATGATGAACTCCATGCGGGCCAGGCCGACGCCGTCGTTGGGCAGAAATCGACGTCTTGAACGCCAGGTCGGGATTGCCGAGGTTGATCATGATCTCGGTGGCCGGCCTCGCGAGCTCGGCCACTTCGGTGTGCTCGACGGTAAACGGGACTTCGCCCTGGTACACGCGCCCGGTGTCACCCTCGGCGCAGGAAACGGTGACAGTCTGGCCGCTGACGACGTCGGTGGTCCCGTCTCCGGTGCCGACCACCGCAGGGATCCCGAGTTCGCGGGCGATGATCGCGGCGTGGCAGGTGCGGCCACCGCGGTTGGTGACGAGCGCAGCCGCGGTCTTCATCACCGGTTCCCAGTCCGGTGTGGTGATGTCGGCGACGAGCACCTCGCCCGGCTGGAATTCGTGGAGTGGCTCACGTTGTCGATCCGGCGAGCCGGCCCGGATGCGATCTTCTCGCCGACCGACCGGCCCTCGACCAGCACCTCGCCCGAGCCTTGAAGCGGTAAGTGTCCAGCGTGGTGGCCGTGCGCTGGGAGGCGACCGTCTCCGGCCGGGCCTGGACCACGTAGAGCTCGCCCGTCGATGCCGTCCTTCGCCCACTCCATGTCCATCGGCCTGGCCGTAGTGGCGCTCGATCGTGATCGGCGTAGTCGGCCAGCTCGAGGACGTCGTCGTCGCCGAGGCAGAAGTGCTCCCGGTCCGCCTTGGGCGTGGGGACGTTGCGGGTCGGTTCCTTCGTCGTGCCCTCGACGAAGACCATCTTCACCGCCTTGTCGCCGAGCAGTCGCCGCAGCACGGCGCGGTGGCCCGCGGCGAAAGTGGGCTTGTGGACGTAGAACTCGTCTGGGTCGACCGCGCCCTGTACCACGTTCTCGCCGAGGCCGTAGGCGCCGGTGATGAACACGGCGTCTCGGAAGCCCGACTCGGTGTCGAGGGAGAACATCACGCCCGACGACGCGAGGTCCGAGCGCACCATCTTCATCACGCAGATCGACAGTGCGATCTTGAAATGGTCGAAGCCTTGGTCGATGCGGTAGTGGATTGCCCTGTCGGTGAACAGGCTTGCGAAGCATCGGCTGCAGGCGTCGAGCAGGGTCTCGTCACCGTGGATGTTGAGGTAGGTGTCCTGCTGGCCGGCGAAGCTGGCCGTCGGCAGATCCTCTGCGGTCGCCGAGCTGCGAACCGCCAGGCTGACGTCTTCGCCGTACTCCTGCTGCAATCGGCGGTAGCCGGCGATCACCTGCTCGGCGACGTCGTCGGGCAAGCCTGCGCCATAGACGATTTCACGGGCTCGCTTGCCGCGGCGTCTCAAGTCGGTGACATCATCTGGATCGAGCCCGTCAAGCGCGGTGCGCAGCCGCTGCCAGGCCCCCGCCGCCTCGAGCGTGTGCCGGTAGGCGTCGGCGGTGGTGGCGAAGCCGTTCGGTACGAGCACCCCCTGGTCGGACAGCTTGCGGTACATCTCGCCGAGCGAAGCGTTCTTCCCGCCGACGAGGGGAACGTCCTCGATGCCGAACTCCTCGAAGAAGCGAACGTAGTTCGGAGTGTTCATGGTTGTCCCTTCTCTGTATCGGAACTCACCTCATCGGCGAGGGCGAGCACTTCGTCGAAACCGTCGACGAGACAGTCGTAGAAGACCTCGAAGTCGGGAATCGCACCGGTATCGACGTTGATGCCGAGGGCGCAGGTGTCGACGTAGGACAGCAATGTGACGTTCAACCCAGCGCCGATCGTCGGGGAGAACGCGTACTGCATACGAACACTGGCGCCCCCGAGGGAAACCGGCACGGGGATGCCCGGCACGTCGCTGGCGACGAAGTCGATATTTCGCAGTACCGCACCGACATACCAACGCGGCATCAAATTGAGGGCGCCCGCGATGACTTGGGTGTACGGCAGCGACTTTTCCTTGCGCATCTTGGCAGCCCGCTCGTGGATGATGCGGATCCGCTGCGCAGGGTCCGCAGTCGCCACGGGCACGTCGAACCGCATCAACGTGACCCGGTTACCGCCCATCGCGTCGGCAGCGGTTCGGATGCTGATCGGCATCGTCATGTGTAGATCGCCGACCGCCACTCCGTGCTTGTCGTGATAGCGCCGCAGTCCTCCGGTCACCGCGGCGACGAATGCATCGTTCAATGAGCCTCCTGCGACGTGGCCAGCCGCCCGCAGCCTCGCCTTCGAGACGTCGTGAATGCCGAGGCGACGAATTAGCTTGCGGTCGCGCATGAGTGGCGAACCGGGGGCGCTGATGGGACGCACAGTGCGGTATACAGACGCCGCCGTCGCGCCGGCATCCGCGACGGCGGTCACCGGTCGACGCACACCGTTGGCGATCAGCGTCGGCGCGGCCCGCAGTACGCCTGTAAACGCCGCGCCGGCCAGCCCGGCTTCGTATCGCAGCGCGTCTCGGAAGCCGCCCAGCGGCGCGGTCGGCTTAGGCGGCGCCGGCTGGCCCGTGTTCCACCACATCGCTGAGGCCGAACAGGGTCATCCCTATCTGGACCCCGCCGACCCCGTCGGTTAGCGCGTGATGCAACTTGCACAGCAGCGCGGCGCCGCCGTCGGCCAGTCCGTCGATCAGGGTGACCTCCCACAGCGGCCGCGCGCGATCGAAGTCCGCCATCGCCGCGAGCCGGGCCATCTCCAACACGGTGTCGACGGTGCCGGGCGCAGGCGCGGTCACCCGCCGCATGTGGAAGCTCAGATCAAAGTCGGGATCGAGTTCCCAGCGTGGTGGGGCGAGTACGGGCGACGGCACGACCTTTTGCCGGAACATCGGCAACGTCCGGCACAGCTGATCGAACCGCTCGACGATCTGACCCCAGTCCGGCGACCGATCGAGAAGCATCAGTGTGACGATGGTTGACCGCAGGTTGGGATCGCTCTCCATCGACCAGGAGAACGTATCGCTGCTGCGCATGAACTCGGCCATCGTTCTACCGACGAATCTCCAGCACTTCGGACACTGGCCGCCGCGGTGTGGGCAGCGGGGGTGAATCGGTTGCCGGTACGGCGCCGACCCGGATCAACAGCTGGGGTTCTGCGTACCTGCCGGTAAGACGGCGGACAATTTCGCGGCTGGCGTGGCGCTCGATCATGTGAGTCAAGATGCACGTGGCCAGCGACCGCATCGTGCACTCGAGCAACACTGTCGATAGCGCTTCGCCGCAACCCAAAGCGTTCGCCCTGCTGTCGTCATAGGTGGACAGCACGAGAATCCTCGAATGGTCGCGGCCCACAAGGGCCCGCCGTTCGCCCTGCTCGCTTGTCGGGAAGTCGCGGGCGACATCGACGCGTTGGGCCTCGGTCTCGGATGCCAGCGCAGCTTCCGGAATGCCCTGCGACGAGTCGGAATGCGTTGTCCACCATTGAAGTTCGGCATGGTACGACGAGTCGTAGCGGCGCAAGTCCGCGGTGAGCCGCGACGCGTCAGCCAGCAGTGGTCGCGAATCGTCGGGAATGACGTCAAGGTCGGCGACGCCGGCGCTGAGTGTTTCGCGCAGCACGGGCTCGAACGAGTCCCACTGCGGTGGTGCCGCGAAGGGTAGGCGATCCGTCCGGCGATGCCGGATCGCCTCTGCGCGGGCTCGATGGGCATCGGTGACGAAATCCATCGGACGGAATTCAAGTGTTGCCAAGTGGTCGAGGTTGTTCGGGTTCGGGAAGCGGTCGATAACCGCCTCCCAGCCGGCGGCCGCCATCGCCACGCGAAGGTGATCGAGCACCGCGCCGCAGCTGATCAGCACTTCGCGGCCGGTGCTGTCGGTCGATCGACCAATCCGGGTTGGATCGGCGTGCAACTCGACAACGTCGCCATCCGCCACCCACCGCCAGGGTTGACTGTTGTGCAGCGAAGGAGCTCGCACAGCCAGCTCCACCGCACCCTTGATCACGTCGCCATCGACCATGGTCTGAACCTCCATTTTCGCATGCGTATCCAGAGCGTTGGTCCCAACGTCATCGACGCACTCGTTGCGAATCGTCTATGGCCGGGGAATCGGGGTGGCCGACGTGACCCTCAAGTCGACGCTGAAGTGTTCGACGTCAGGCTTCTCGGTGACAAAAACCTCACGGAGCTTCGCGAACACTTTTTCCAGCGCTTCCAACGAATCGACGTCACGGGGAACGACGGAAAGCGCGACGTCGAACGAGTGGCCGCCATAACGGGTTATGCCGTGCGCCAACCCGGGGACGTCGGGATGATCCTCGGGATCCCAGGAGATGACCTCCAGGACGTCGTCGCTCATGCGCTTCCCTTTCGAGGTGGTGGTGTCGTCCGGTACGAATCAAGCATCACTTGCAGATTCCTTCGACAGTTAGGGACTTTCCTCCCTTTTTCGAGTGTCTTCGGTTAATCGACGGCTGTCCCCTTTACGGCCACAATTGTCGATAAGGCGTCCGGACGACGCAGTGGATCGGGAGGGAAATGGCCGACGAACGCAGGGGTGCTGAGCGGGCCGGACCGAACAGCGACATCACGGCCCTGCCGGATCTGCTGCACGGAGAGGCGCGGGCGGGTCCGGTCCGGGATCGGCGTCCCGTGTACGTCGACCTGCTGCCGCCGTGCAACGCCGGCTGCCCGGCGGGCGAAAACATCCAAGCCTGGCTGGGCCACGCGCGCGCCGGACGCCACGAGCAGGCCTGGCGTCAACTGGTGGCCGATAATCCTTTCGCCGCTATTCACGGCCGGGTGTGCTATCACCCGTGCGAATCCGTCTGCAACCGAGCGCATCTCGATACTGCGGTGTCGATTCATGCCGTCGAGCGATTTCTCGGCGACTCGGCTCGCGAGCACGGGTGGACGTTCGAACATCCGCCGCAATCGACCGGCAAGCGGGTGCTTGTCGTCGGCGCGGGCCCGAGCGGGCTGTCGGCCGCCTACCACCTGAGCCGAATGGGCCACCGAGTTGAGGTTCGCGACGCCGGTGGTGAGCCCGGCGGCATGATGCGCTACGGCATCCCGAACTACCGACTCCCGCGCGACGTGCTGGACGCAGAAGTGCGACGCATCGCCGAGATGGGCGTGCAGCTGACCTGCGGGCATCGGGTCGAAGACCTCGATGCCGAACGGCAACAGGGCCAATTCGACGCCGTATTCGTCGCAGTCGGCGCGCACTTGGCGAAGCGCGTGCATATCCCGTCGCAAGATGCCGGCTCTCTGTTGGACGCGGTCTCCTTCCTGCGCGACGTCGCGTCGGGCAAACCGCCCGATATCGGCCGCCATGTCGCCGTGTACGGCGCAGGCGACACCGCTATGGACGCGGCTCGGGTCGCGCGGCGCCTCGGTGCCGACGACACCGTGATCATCTACCGCCGCACCCGCGCCGAGATGGCCGCACACGAGGAGGACGCGCAGGAGGCCGAGCGCGAGGGTGTCCAAATCCACTGGTTACGCACAATCACCGCGTTCGACCGCCCCGACCTGCAGGTTGAAGTCATGGAACTCGACGAAGCGGGGCGCCCCCGGCCTACCGGCCGATTCGAAACACTGGCCGCCGATACCGTGATCATGGCGCTGGGGCAGAAGACAGAGTCGGCGTTCATGCGGTCACTTCCCGGCGTGGAGTTCGACGACGACGGTTGTGTCCAGGTCTCTTCGTCCTTGATGACCGGCTGCCCCGGCGTGTTCGCAGGCGGCGATATGGTGCCCGCCGAGCGCACGGTCACCGTCGGCGTCGGTCATGGCAAGAAAGCGGCGCACTACATCGACGCATGGCTGCGCGGCGCTTCTGGTGCGCGGCCGCCCAAACATCCGACAGCTGGGTTCGACCAGCTGCACCTGTGGTACTTCGGCGACGCGACCCGCCGCGCGCAGCCCGAACTCGCGCCCGAAAAGCGGCTCGCCGGATTCGACGAGGTCGTGGGTGGACTGTCGGCCGACGCCGCGACATTCGAGGCAAGCCGATGCCTGTCCTGCGGCAACTGCTTCGAATGTGACGGCTGCTTCGGTGCCTGCCCCGAGGACGCCGTCCTCAAGGTCCCGACCGGTCACCACGGCTATGAGTTCGACTACGACAGGTGCACCGGCTGTGCCGCATGCTTCGAGCAGTGCCCAGTGCACGCGATCGAGATGATCAGGGAGCCGGGATGACGCGGGCCACCGTCGACGGCAACGAGGCGACCGTTTCGGTCGCCTACCGACTCAACGAGGTGTGCTGCATCTATCCGATCACCCCGTCATCGCCGATGGCAGAGCTGGCCGACGAGTGGTCAAGCCGACAGCGCCCCAACGTGTTCGGCACTGTGCCGACAGTGGTGGAGATGCAGAGCGAGGGCGGTGCCGCCGGCGCATTGCACGGGGCGCTTCAGGCTGGAGCGCTGGCGACAACGTTCACCTCGTCGCAGGGCCTGCTGCTGATGATCCCGAACATGTACAAGATCGCCGGCGAACTCACGTCGGCGGTGATCCACGTTGCGGCTAGATCTATCGCGGCGCAAGGACTTTCCATCTTCGGTGATCACCAGGACGTTATGGCCGTGCGGCAGACCGGATTTGCTCTTCTCGCGTCGGCGTCGGTGCAGGAGGCCCACGATCTGGCCCTGGTGGCCCAGGCGGCGACGCTTCGCACCCGGGTGCCGTTCATCCACTTCTTCGACGGATTCCGTACCTCTCACGAGCTCAACACGATCGAGACGCTGAGCGACGACGACCTTCGCTCTCTGGTACCCGAACAGCTGATCCGTGAGCACCGCGGCCGGGCGCTGTCGCCGGAGCGGCCGTTCATTCGCGGCACGGCGCAGAACCCGGACACCTATTTCCAGGCGCGCGAGACGGTGAATCCGTTCTACGCCAACGTGCCCGGCGTGGTCGAGGACCTGATGGCCGAACTCGGCAGGCGCACGGGCAGGCAGATGCACATCGTCGACTACGTGGGCCACCCGGAGGCCGAACGGGTGTTGATCTTGATGGGCTCCGGCGCGCAGACCGCTGCTCAGACCGTGGCCGCGCTCAATGCGCAAGGCCAACGAGTCGGAATGGTGCAGGTGCGGCTGTACCGGCCATTCCCCTCCGACGCACTGCTGGCCGCCTTGCCGTCGACCGTCCGCACCATTGGCGTGCTGGACCGCACGAAGGAACCCGGATCCGCCGGGGAGCCGCTGTATCTCGACGTGGTTGCCGCGCTGACGGCGGCCTACAGCCAACGGCGAGCGGGCAACGTTGCCGCGGGTGTGCGGCGGGCGCTACGGTCTGTCGTCGAAGGAATTCACGCCGGCGATGGTGGCCGGAGTGTTCGACGAACTCGCGCGCGAGCGGCCTCGGATGCACTTCACCGTCGGCATCGACGACGATGTCTCCGGCTCGAGCGTCGCCTACGATCCGGATTTCGACATCGAGTCGCGCGACACGATGCGCGCGGTCTTCTTCGGCCTCGGCTCGGACGGCACCGTCGGCGCCAACAAGAACACCATCAAGATCCTCGGCGCCGAGGGGAACCTCTACGCGCAGGGCTACTTCGTCTACGACTCGAAAAAATCTGGGTCACAGACCGTTTCGCACCTCCGGTTCGGACCTGAGCCGATTCATGCCCCCTATCTGGTGACGCGGGCCGACTTCGTCGGCTGTCACCAGTTCCGGTTCCTGGAGAAGGTCGACGTACTCGGCCGCGCCGCACAGGGCGCGACGCTGCTGCTCAACTGTCGCCATCGGCCCGACGCGGTCTGGGATGCGCTGCCCAAACCGTCCAGCAGCAGATCATCGACAAACGCATCGAGCTGTATGCGGTCGACGCGAACCGGATCGCCCGAGACGTCGGCCTCGCCGGGCGCATCAATGTCGTTCTGCAGACTTGCTTTTTCGCGATCTCCGGCGTTCTGCCTCAGCAAGAGGCGACCGCCCGAATCAAGGACGCCGTCGCCAAGACCTATGGCGACCGCGGAGCCGAATTGGTTGCCAAGGAGCTGGAAGCCGTCGACCGTGCAGTCGAGGGACTGCATCGAATAGAGGTGCCCGACCGGGTCAGCGCCACGTACGAACCGCCACCGCTCATCCCCGGCACCGCCCCGGAGTTCGTCCGCACCGTCACGGCCGAGATGATCGCCGGACGCGGCGATGCACTACCGGTCGGCGCACTGCCGGTCGACGGCACCTACCCGAGCGGCACCGCCGCCTACGAGAAGCGCAACATCTCCGAACTCGTCGCCGTCTGGGATCCCGATACGTGCATCCAATGCGGCAACTGCGGTTTCGTCTGCCCGCACAGCGTCATTCGCACCAAGCTCTATGACCGTGGGCAATTGGATCAAGCGCCCGAAACGTTCGAATCAGCGCCGCTGAACGGGGTAGGTGTCCCAGATACGCGGTACACGCTGCAGGTCTACGTCGAGGACTGCACCGGCTGCGGGCTGTGCGTCGAAGCCTGTCCGGCGGTCGCCCCGGGAACCCCGATCACCAAGGCCATCAACCTCGCGCCGCGTGAACCGCTGGTGCCGACCGGGCGAGAAAACATCGCGTTCTTCGAATCCCTGCCGGTCGCCAACCGATCCCGAGTGGATTTCGGAACAGTTCGCGGCACGCAGTTTCTCGAGCCGCTGTTCGAATTCTCCGGAGCGTGTGCCGGCTGCGGCGAGACTCCATACCTCAAACTGTTGTCGCAATTGTTCGGCGATCGGTTGATGATCGCGAATGCGACCGGCTGCTCGTCGATCTACGGCGGGAACCTGCCGACCACGCCGTGGACCACCAACGCTGACGGGCGTGGCCCGGCATGGTCGAACTCGCTGTTCGAGGACAACGCCGAATTCGGCCTCGGATTTCGGCTCGCCGCCGACACGCATATGGCACAGGCCCAAAGACTCCTCGCCGAGCACCGCGATGCCCTCGGCGCCGACTTGGTCGACGACATCCTTGCCGCACCACAGGTGCGGGAATCAGAACTGCACGCGCAGCGCGAGCGCGTAGCCGAACTCGAGGCCCGTGTCGACCGGCTGGAACCGGCGGTCGCCGACGAGCTGCGAAGTGTGCTGGAACATCTCGTTCGGCGCAGCGTGTGGATCGTTGGCGGGGACGGCTGGGCCTACGACATCGGCGCAGGCGGGCTCGACCACATCCTGGCCAGCGGCCGCAACGTCAACGTCCTGGTGCTCGACACCGAGGTGTACTCCAACACCGGGGGACAGATGTCGAAGGCCACGCCGCTGGGCGCGGTCGCCAAGTTCGCAGCGGCGGGCAAAGCTGTGCCGAAGAAAGACCTTGCGCTCCAAGCGATTGCGTATGGCAACGTCTATGTGGCACGGGTCGCCATGGGTGCGGACCCGCAACAAACGCTGCAGGCTTTCCGCGAAGCGGAGGCGTACGACGGGCCGTCTATCGTCATCGCGTACAGCCACTGCATCGCACATGGCATCGACATGCGGCACGGTCTGGACCAGCAATACCGCGCCGTGGCGAGTGGGCATTGGCCGCTGGTGCGCTACGACCCCGTGGTCCGAGCCACCGGAAAGGCGCCGTTCCTGTTGGACTCCCACCGTCCGAGGATCCCGCTCACCGACTACCTGTACCGGGAGCTGCGCTACCGCAGCCTGGCCAACTCCGAGCCCGATGAGGCGGAGCGCCTGCTGGCGCTGGCGCAGGAGGCTGTCGACCAGCGTTGGAAAACCTACGAGGAGATGGCTTCCCAGGGTCCACAGCACTTCCCGTCCGACGGCAGAAAGGAGCGCTGATGGACCTGAGCACCCGCTATCTCGGCCTGACGTTGCGGAATCCGCTACTGGCGGCGGCGTCCCCACTGAGCCGCACGGTCGACGGCGTCCGACACCTCGCCGACGTCGGCGTCGGCGCGGTTGTGCTGTTCTCGCTCTTCGAGGAGGAGATTCGCCGGGAAGCGCAGCAGAACGCCATGTTGGCCGCCCAGGGCAACGAATCGTATGCGGAGTCCCTGACATACTTTCCGGCCTCGGTGCATCGCGAGCACGGAGCCACTCGGCATCTGCGGCTTCTCGAACGGGCCGCGGCCGCCGTCGACATCCCGGTGATCGGCAGCGTGAACGGCATCACGCCCGGCGGCTGGGCGCGGTACGCACACTCGATGCAGGACGCAGGCGCAGCGGCGATCGAGCTGAACATCTACTACCTGCCCGGCAGCCCGCACATCGACGGACGCGAAGTTGAGCAACGCCATCTCGACGTGCTGGACCGGGTCAAGAGCGCGGTGACGATACCCGTGGCGGTCAAGCTCAGCCCGTTCTTCAGCTCGACCGCCGAGATGGTGCAGCGACTCGATGAGGCGGGCGCTGACGGTGTGGTGCTGTTCAACCGATTTCTGCAACCCGACATTGACTGCGAGACCCTGCGAACGGCACCGGGCGTGACACTTTCCACGGCCGCGGACATGCGGTTGCCGATGACGTGGATCGCGCTGTTGCACGGCCGGGTGCGCGCCTCGCTGGCCGCCAGCACCGGGGTCGAGGGCGCCACCGAGGTGATCAAGTACCTGCTCGCGGGCGCCGATGTCGTCCAGTCCGCCTCGGCGCTGCTGCGTCACGGGCCCGATCACGCCAGCGTCGTGCTCGATGGACTGCGGGACTGGATGCGCCGCAAGGGTTTTGCGACCCTCGACGAACTCCGCGGACTGCTTGCCGTGCCCGAGGACCAGGAAACGCAGGCAGCGCGCCGACTATGTCGGAGCGGTGCGCGAGGCCAACAGTCAGGCGTACGGCACCTGGTGAGGCGCCTTCATCGCTGCATCAGTGCGAAGACCCCCCAACCGAGGTATTCACGCTCGTACCGGGCATAGCGGGCGGGATCTGCGGAGAGCTCGGCTCGCATGTCGAGGGCAAGCTCGTCATCGGGGTTGCGGTCGAGCCACCGGCGGATGTTGAGCCACTGCGCCGCCCGGTATCGGTCCCAGCTGTCCTGATCGGCGAGCACCATTTCGACGACGTCGTAACCCAGTTCACCGAACTGCTCGATCAGCTCCGGAAGCAATCGGAAGTCGTCTTTGGTGCTCGCGTGGCAGGCTTCGACGGTGCGCTGGTCCGGGGGTTCGAGGCGCCAGTACGGCTCTCCGATCAGCATCACGCCATCGGAGCGGAGGCTGCGCTGCAGCAGCTCGACCGTGCCGGCCACACCCTCGCCGATCCAGGTGGCGCCGATGCATGCGGCGAGGTCGACGGGATCGTCCGCGACGTGGCCGGATGCATCGCCGTGGATGAAGACCACCCGGTCGGCGACTCCCAGTTCGGCCGCGCGGGCGTGGGCTCCTGCGGTGAACTCGGTGCTGATGTCCACCCCGGTCCCGGTGATCTGGTGGTCGCGTGCCCAGGTGCACAGCATCTCGCCCGAACCGCTCGCGAGGTCGAGAGCGCGTGTCCCGGGCGCCAAGTTCAGCGCCTGCCCCAGGGCGGCCAGCTTGTCGTCGGTGAACGGGTTGTGGATGCGATGGCTGCTCTCGCGGATGGTGAAGCTACGCGGAAGATCCACAGATGACATTCCTTACGTCCGATGAAGTGGCCGGTCACGGATCAGCGCTGAATCCCTTACCGCGGGGGCGTGGTCGGCACCGCCGGCGTCGTCGGCTGCTGCGTGCTGGCCCAGCGTTAAGCGCAGAGCCAGAGAGTCAGCCGGCTGCCCACTCCTTGGCCCGATCGAGCTCGTCGAGCCCGAACAGGGAGAGCTCGCCGGGGACCATCCAGGCGAAGGCGTGCAGCGCGTGGGCGACCCAGTCCTTGTCGGACACGATCGCAATTCGCTTGAACGCCGAATGATGCTGGATCAAGGCACCGAAGCCCAGCTTCAAATCCTCGATCAGGCCTCCGGGCCCGAAGCCCTCATAGTCTGGCCCCACGACCTCGACGATTCTGATCTCGCCGCTTTTCAGGAGTTCCTCCATGGCCGGCTTGAACTCGCGCAGGTCGTCACCGCGCAGGCGGCCCGACACGCGGATGCCGGTCACTCCCTCCGGCATGTCCGGTAGTACCTCGATCATCGATTCTCCTTCGTCGCTTCGGGTTTGCGACCGAAGCCGAAAACTGGTCAGCACATCGATGTGTTCAGGGTATGCCCACTCGTGACGGGATATGCCTGCGTCCTAGACCACGGCGGCGAGCGCCTCGAGTGTTTCCGCGGAGGTGTATTCCGGTGTCCAGCCGAGCACCGACTTGGCTTTGCTGGTGTCCATCACGACCGACGTCCTCACAACATGTAGCCACTCGAGCGCCGACGGAGCGAATGGCAGTTGCGCTACGACGGCCGACGCGGCCGCAGCAGCCAATTGCGGCACGCGCACCGGGCGTCCACCCAGCGCGGCGACCACCTCGGACGTCGACACCACGCCGTCGCCCGCGATGTTGTACGGGCCGGCCGGTGCCGATGCCGTCGCGGCCAACGCGATCGCCGCGGCGACGTCGTCGTGGTGCACCAACTGCAGTGGAATCCCCGGATCGGGGACGAGTGGTTTGAGTAGCGGCACGGCACGCGTCGCCGCCCGCATCCCCGGCAGCCAATGCCACGGCATCGCATCGTCGAGTGCGGGGGCCTGCGGCCCCGCGACGATGCACGGGCGCAGCACGAACACCTCCAGCGACGAGCCTGCGGTGATCTCAGCCAAAGCCGCTTCGCACAGCGCCTTCTGTTCGGAGTAGTAATGCTCGGGCGAGCCGCGCGGCGGCACGTCCTCGGTCAGCGGGACCGGGTTGTCCGAGTGGTAGCCGTAGGCGGCGACCGAGGAGGTGTAGACCAGACGCTTCGGACGCCCGGCGGCCACCGTCGCCTCGAAGACATTGCGCGTACCCGCCAGGTTGATCCGTCGACTCTCCTCGCGGGATCCCATGATGATGAACGCCAGGTGGACCACCACGTCAGCATCGGAGACCAGCGCGTCGACAGCCTCGCGATCGAGGATGTCGCCACGCCGGTACGTCGTCTTCGTCCACCCGTGCGAGTCGGGGTCGAACGGCCGGCGGGCCATCCCGATGATGTGGTCCACCAACGGGTTTCGCTCCAGTGCCTTCACCGCGGATATCCCTATCTCGCCGGTCGGCCCGGTGACCGCCACGGTGAGTCCCATCCGAATCTCCTTAGCCTTAGAGGTGCGAGTGGATGAAGCCGAGGACCTCGTCCGCCGTGGCGAAACCGCCGAGGTGGCTCTCCTCGGCCGAATCGTGAGTTCGGCGTCGGGTATGTGCGCGGTCGCCGCCTCCGCGCCGCCAAGGGGAACGATGGGGTCGGCGTCGCCGTGCCACCACCGCACGGGCACCTTCACGTCGGCCAGCCGGAAGCCCCAATCGCGCGCGAACAGACGGATGTCGTCCACGAAAGCTTGGCCGCGGCCCTTGACGACGAGGGTGAGGTCATCGAGGAACATAGCCTCCATCTCGCCGTTGGCGAATACCCTCTGATCCCCCGCGGGGCTAATGCTCGAGTAGCCCCGGTACGCGTAGTGCCCGAATGGGATTATCGGCACCACTAGTCCGGTCACCAGCGCCGCTAACGGCTGGCGGAAGCATGACAGTATCGGGGCGAGACGCCGAGCCAGGTCGATCGCGCCGGTGGCAGTGGCGTCGGGGCCGACCGACGGAACCACGCCGCCCAGCACCCCTACCGCCGCGACCCGGCCGTCGAGCGGCGGCGCCGCGCCACAGCACAGCGCGTAGGGTCCGCCGCCGGAGAGTCCGATGACGCCGAACCGCTCGGCGCCGAGGGCGTCCGCCGCAAGAGCGACGTCGCCGGCCCAGTCGGCCACACAGTCGTAGGGGTGCGGATCCGACAGGCCCGACCCGGGTCGCTCGATGAGTACCACGCGGAGCCCGAGCCTTTCGGCCGCACGCCGGCCCAGCACAGGAAACTGGCGCCGTCCGCCGGGTGTGCCGTGGCACCACAGCACCACCGCGCCGGCGGGGTCGCCGTACTCGGCGTAGCCGAGGCGTCGGCCGTTGGGGAGATACAAGCGCCCTTCGGCGCGGGGCTTTTCGACACGGGGCACGCGGATCGGGTGTCGCCAGGGGTTCCTTGTGCTGACGAGTCGGAGCGGCCGATCCGACTTCGCGAAGGTCAGGCGCGTCAGTCACGCCTTCATGGTCATTGCACCGCGTCGGCACGAGTAGTGACGAAAGTCACTACTCGCGCGGCCAAATGGTCTTTTGCTATACGCCGCGGCGGGCCGCGTTGACCACGTCAAGTGTCGTCTGTGTCGCGGCGGGCCCGATGCCGCGCTTGGGTGTCGACGAACTCCTTGGGGCGGAACTCAAGGGTTGCCAGGTGATCGTGGTTGGGAGGAATAGGTCCCTTCGGCTCAACCGTGTCGGCTACAGGCCGAGCGACCGCTGGACGCCCGTGAGCGTTTGCGCAGACGCCTGCAGTCCCTGCAATTCGTCTGCCGACAGCGGCGCCTGCATTATCTGTCCGGCGCCGGAAGCGCACACGACGGTCGGCAGCGACAACGCCACATCAGTGATGTCGTAGGCCCCATGCTGCACCGTCGACACCGGCAGCACCGCGTGCTGGTCACGGAGAACGGCCTCGATGATGCGGGCGGTGGACAGTCCGATCGCGAGATTGGTCGCGCCCTTGCCTGCGATGATCTCGTACGCCGCGTTGACCACGCTGGCTGAGATCTCGGTGCGCGTAGCCTCGTCGAAGACCTGCACGCCATCTGTTTGGAATTGAGTGGCCGGGACGCCGCCGACGGAAACCATTGACCACAGCGGTATTTCGGAATCTCCGTGCTCGCCGACGATGACGCCGTGCACGTTACCCACCGCCAGGCCGGCTCGCTGCGCGATTAGGTAGCGGAACCGGCTGGAGTCCAGCACGGTGCCCGACCCGAAGATCCGCCCCGGCGCAGCGTCTACTGACTTGACGGCGGCGTAGGTGACTACGTCGACGGGGTTGGTGACGAATACGACGATCGCGTCCGGCGACTGCTCGAGCAACTGCGGTGTCAGCGCCCGCGCGATCGCGACATTGGTGGCGGCCAGGTCGAGTCGACTCTGGCCGGGGTCCTGTTTGGCGCCGGCTGCCACGATCACGATCGCCGAATCCGCGGTGACCGTAATGTCATCGGAGCCGTTGACGGGGCAGGGCGGGACGAACTGGCTGCCGTGATTCAAGTCGAGCACTTCGGCCCGCACCTTGGTCGCGTTCACGTCATACAGCGCCAACGCTCCGGCCGAACCGCGGATCAGGCACGCGTACGCGATCGCGGTGCCGACGCTGCCCATTCCGACAACGGAAACTTTATGTTGCTCAGCCACACGTCCATCATCGGTTAGCCCGACGGCCTGCGTCACGAATTGGGCAAGCGCCGACGGATTGCAACGGGTTTCTTGCTTTCCTGTTCAGCTGGATAGCAAGAGAATTCCGCCCACGGCCAAGGCGACGACCTTGATCACCTCGAGCCCAACGTAGGCGTAATGGGCGCGGGAGCGAGGCGCATTCTGCCCGGCCAACACCGCATCGGAGCGGCGCGTCAACCGCGGTCGCACCCCCAGCAATTGCGCGACCAGCGCGACGACGACAACCGCGAACGCCACGACGATGCTCACCGGTGGACGCCCCAATGCCAGCGCGATGACGATGCCGACGGCAAGAAGCACTTCGACGGTGTTGAGCGCACGGAAGACCAACCGGCCGATGCCAAGTCCGATCTGCAGGGTGACGCCGGGCGCGCGGAACTTCAGCGGCGCTTCGAGAAACGAGATGGCGAGCACCATGCCGAGCCAGACGAAGGTCAGAGCGACGGCGACCGCCGGGCCGGCGCTCATGACGCCGCCGGCGCGATGTGCGCCACACACAGGTCCGGTTCGACGAAGGCCTCCAACCGGTCAACCGTGACGGGCGCCCGCCACGCCTCCAACGCGCCCTGCATGAGCCCCAGATGGATCGGGCAGACGACAGGGGACTTGTCCTCGGCCAGTTCGAGGAACGGGCAATGGCGCAACCCAACTTGGTGCCGGCCGTCGGATTCTCGTCGCTGCGGTGCAAACCCGAGGTCGTCAAGGAGCGCGATCAGCCGATTGACCGACTCGCGCTTGCCCGGTGCCTTGCGAGTCGGGCGCGTCAGCCGGGTGGCCCATGCGCGGCCGGCCTCGAGTGCCTTGGCGCCGGCGTTGCGGTCGCCGGCAAGGCTCGACGTGAGAATCTCGGCGAGCAACCGGTAGTGCCGAGGCCCGCCGGGGTCCATCCCGCGGACCGCGCGGAACATCAGCGGCGGACGGCCCGGCCGCTTGTGATCCGGTTCGACGCGCTCGGCGCGACCGTCGGTTACCAGCGTGTCCAGGTGGAATCGGACGGTATTGGGATGCACCTCAAGCTGATTCGCGATGTCGGCAATGCTCATCGCGCTGGCCGCACCCCTCAATGCGGCCAGCACGTCTTCCCGGCGACCGCCGGCTTCCTCGGAGGACGGCTTCCCAATCGCGGATGTCATGGGCTAGAGTTTATACAACGTCGTTTGTGAAAACTAGGGGAGACGATGGCGCGATCTGGCCAACGGCGCCGACGTGGAGGTGTTGCTGCGGCGCTTCTACGGGCGGGTGTTCGCCGACGATCCCCTCGAGGAACCGTTCAGCGAGCTACGGGAGAAGGGCTCGAGTCGCATCTTCCGGTGATGTGCGACTTCTGGGAAACCGTCCTGTTCCGCGCCGGGCCTCTACCGTGGCAACGCCTTCGTGGTCCATCGGCAGCTCAATGATCGGCATCCGTTGGGCGCCAACCACTTCGGCCGCTGGCTCACGCTGTGGGAGGCTACGGTCGACGAAATGTACCAGGGGCCGGTCGCCGAACGTGCGAAGTTGCAGGCCGCCAGGATCGCCACGTCGATGCACCGACGCCTGCGGGCAGCGACGCGAGGCGAGCTCTCACCCTCCGGTGAGTTCGCCGAGGATACTCATCCGGTCGGGCCGCGCCTCTACCACGATCAAGCCCAGTGTGACGATCGGGTCGAGGTCGGCGGCACTGTGGGTCGTGAAGATCCGCACGGTCGCGTTGGGTTTCCACTGTTGGCGCACGCGGAGCACAACGCGATCGTTCCAGGTTGCGTCGAAGCGCAAACCCAGCGGACGGAACCCGCGGCGACGCAGCCGGTACTGCTCCCCGAACAACGAGACTCTGCCCTTGCGGCGCTCACCCACCGGTTGGCCGCCGACGGAAAACAACGGTGCCCCTTTGTTGAAGTCGATCAGCAGGCGAGGCTCGTCGCCGACGAGGTCCGTCCTGCCCAGCACGGCCTGCCGTCGACGACCGCGCTGGACCGAGAAGGCCGCCGCGGACTCATCGTCGGTGTGGAATGACGAGCTGATCATCCACATCTTGACATGACCGGGCCGCAGCTCGTCCTCCGTCACACCGAGGATCGTAAAGGGTGACTGTCACCACCCCCGGCGCCGCGGGTGCGACCCCACCAATTCGTCCTTGGCCGCCGCGTCACGGCTGCGGTACACGATGTAGGGCCGGAACAGATAGGCGATCGGCGCACTGAACGCGTGCACCAATCGGCTGAACGGCCACAGCGCGAACAGCACCAGCGCGATCAGCACATGCAGCTGGTAGTACAGCGGCGCCTCGGCCATCAGATCACCGCGCGGCTGCAGCACCCAGATGGAGCGGAACCACACCGACACGCTCTCGCGGTAGTTGTAGGCCTCGCCGACGACGCCCGAGCCCAGCGCGGTCGCGTACAAGCCGAGGACGATGGCCAGCACCAACACCACGTACATGATCTTGTCGTTGACGGTGGTGGCCATGAACACCGGTCCGCGGGTGCGCCTTCGGTAGATCAGCAGCGCGGCGCCGGCCAGCGTGCTGATGCCCGGCGATCGTGCCGAGCAGCACCGCCTGCACGTGGTAGGCGTGCTCGCTCAACCCGATCGCGTGCGTCCACGACTCCGGTATCACCAGGCCGATGACGTGGCCGACGATGACGACGAGAATGCCGAAGTGGAACATCGGGCTGCCGATCCGCAGCAACCGTGATTCGTAGAGTTGCGATGAGCGGGTGGTCCACCCGAACTTGTCGTACCGGTACCGCCACCAGGTTCCGACGATGACGATTGCCAGCGTCACGTAGGGCGCCGTGTTCCAGAAGATCTCACCGAGCATCTCAGCGGCCTCCTTCTGCCCGCCTGGGCGGCACCGTCAATGTGAAGGGTTGCAGCCCAACGGCTTCAGCAGGCGGACCCGCCTGTGCCAGGTGCCGCGCCCGTTGCACATCCCGGTCGGTGGGCGCCGGCAGCGTCTCGCACACCGCGGCGACGGCGTGCGCATACGGGGACTCCATCTCCGTCAGGGCCTCACGCAGTACGTCGATGGGTACCCGGTGCTCGGTGAGTAGCCGGCGCCCGGCGTCGGGGTCGACGGTGGCCGCGAACTCCAGTACCACCGGCAGGAAATCCGGGGCTTCTTTGCATGGTGGCTCGACGCCGGCATCCTTGTACGCCTTGGCGAATTCGAGCATCGCATTGCCGCGGTTGCGGGTGTCGCCCGCGGTCCAGTACGTCAGGTACATCGTGGCGCACCGCCGAAGGTCGAAGGTGTCGACGTAGACCGCTGCTGCGCGCATCGGATCGCTGGCCTTCAGCGCAGTGGCGGTGCGGCCCAACAGATCTGCGGTAGCACCCTCGAGGTGGGCAAGCAGTTCGTCGACCGTATCGAGCCGGTCTTGATCTCGGGTAGGACAGCAGCAGCGACGCGCACTGCCACACCAGCCTGTGCTGCAACGTGTCCGGCCGTGTGCGGATCTTGAGCTTCACTGCGGCCCCCCGGAGGGGAACATGCCCGACGGCACGCCCCGGCCGTCCCAGTTGAGCAGGTTCACCCGCGACGGGTGATCGGCGTTGGCGGCCATCCCCTCGTCGGTCTGCCGCTGTCGCAGCGCGTGGAAGGTCTCCACCGCCACCGGGACCGGGCCGCCGCTGGCCTCACCGAACGGCCCCGACTCGTACATCCCGGGCCCGCCGTCGAACGACAACGAGCAGCCGGTCTCCTCGAGTTGGCGGCCCTCGGCGGCGTACGCGGTCGGGATCACGTACCGCTCTTCGTATTTCGCCAGCGCGAGCAGCCGGTACATCTCGTAGATCTGCTCCTCGGTCATCCCCACCGACTCCGGGATGTGCGGCTGGGTTTCGCCGGCCCAGGTTGACATCGCGCATGTAGGAGCGCATCGCGGCCAGCCGCCGCAGCACGCTCTCGACGACGGCGGTGTCACCGGCGGTGAACAACTCGGCGAGGTACTGGATCGGGATGCGCAGCGACTCCAGCGCGCCGAACAGGTTGCCCAGCTCCTCGCCGTCATGCCCATCCCGGCTGACCGCGTCGACCACCGGCGACAGCGGCGGGATGTACCAGACCATCGGCATGGTGCGGAACTCCGGATGCAGGGGAAGCGCGACCCGGTAGGTGTTGATCAGCGCGTAGACCGGCGAGCGTTGCGCGGCCTCGATCCACTCGTCGGAGATGCCCTCCGCCCGGGCGCCGGCGATGACCTCCGGATCCGTTGGGTCGAGCAGGATCTGACGCTGCGCCTCGTACAGATCGGTGTCGTTCTCCACCGACGCCGCCTCCAGCACGCGGTCGACGTCGTAGAGCACGAGGCCCAGGTAGCGCAGCCGGCCGACACATGTCTCGGAACACACGGTGGGCAGGCCGACCTCGATGCGCGGGTAGCACAGCGTGCACTTCTCGGCCTTGCCGGTCTTGTGGTTGAAGTACACCTTCTTGTACGGGCAGCCGGACACGCACATCCGCCAGCCGCGGCAGCGGTCCTGGTCGACCAGCACGATGCCGTCCTCGCTGCGCTTGTACATCGCGCCCGACGGGCACGACGCCACACAGGACGGGTTCAGGCAGTGCTCGCAGATCCGCGGCAGGTAGAACATGAAGGTCTGTTCGAGCTCGAGGCGGACCTGCTCGCTGACCTTCTTGCAGGATCGGGTCACCGGGAAGGATCTCCGGCGACCCGGCAAGGCTGTCATCCCAGTTCGCCGACCACGACACCTTCATCGGTTTGCCGCTGATGAGGCTGCGCGGCGGCGCCACCGGCATATGCTCGCCCAGCGGCGCAGTGGTGAGGTTCTCGTAGTCGTAGGTCCACGGCTCGTAGTAGTCGTCGATGCTGGGCAGCTTCGGGTTGGAAAAGATCCGCAGCAGCTTGTTGAGCCTGCCGCCGTCGCGCAGCCGCAGCCGCCCCTTACGGTCGCGAATCCAGCCACCGCGCCAGCGTTCCTGGTCCTCATAGGTGCGCGGATAGCCTTGTCCGGGACGGGTTTCGACGTTGTTGAACCACACGTACTCGGTGCCGGCCCGGTTGGTCCAGGCCTGCTTGCAGGTCACCGAGCAGGTGTGGCAGCCGATGCACTTGTCGAGGTTCATCACCATCGCCATCTGTGCCATGACCTTCATGAGTAGGTCACCTCCTGGCTGCGGCGGCGGACCACCGTCACCTCGTCGCGTTGGTTTCCGGTCGGGCCGAGATAGTTGAACGCGAACGCGTTCTGCGCGTAGCCGCCCGCCAGGTGGCTGGGCTTGATCAGCAGTCGGGTCAGCGAATTGTGGATACCGCCACGCTTGCCGGTGGTCTCGGTGAGCGGCACGTCGATCGTGCGCTCCTGGGCGTGGTACACGAACACCACGCCATCGGGCATCCGGTGCGACACGATCGCCCGGCACACCAGCACACCGTTGCGGTTGACGGATTCGACCCAATCGTTGTCGTGCACTGCGATTTTCGCCGCGTCGGCCGGGCTCATCCACATCGTCGGGCCGCCCCGCGACAGCGACAGCATCAACAGGTTGTCCTGATACTCGGAGTGGATCGACCACTTCGAGTGCGGGGTCAGATACCGCACCGTCAGCCCGACCCCTTCGGTACCGAGGGCCGGCTCGCCGAACAGCCGTGCCATGTCCAACGGAGGCCGGTAGGTGGGCAACTGCTCGCCGAGTTCCTCCAGCCAGTCGTGGTCGACGTAGAAGTGCATCCGCCCGGTGAGCGTATGGAAAGGCTTGAGCTCCTCGATGTTCACGGTGAACGGCGCGTAGCGGCGTCCTCCGGTCTCGCTGCCGGACCATTCCGGGCTGGTGATCACGGGGACCGGGCGGGCCTGGGTGTCGGCATAGGTGATGCGGCGTTCCTCGCTGCCCTCGGCGAGGTGCACGAGGCTGCGGCCGGTGCGCTTGCCCAACTCCCGGAAGCCCTCGACGGCCAGTCGCCCGTTGGATGTCCCTGACAGTGACAGGATCACATCGGCCATCCGCTCGGCCGAGGTGATTGCCGGGCGACCTTGCGCCGCGCCGGAATCCATCACGCCGAACTTGGCGGCCAGCTCGTCGACCTCCTTGGTGGGATGGGTGGTGATGCCCTTGGTGGTGACGCCGAGCGAATCGACCAGCGGGCCCAGCGTGGCCCACTTATCGGCGATCGTGGCGTAATCCCGTTCGATCACCGCCACCGGGCCCATCGTCTTGCCCGGAACCGGCACCTCGCCGGTGACACGCCAATCATGTTCACTGCCACCGGGATACGCCATGGCGCCGGGCGTGTCGTGCTGCAGGGCGCCCACCACGACGTCCGTGCGCGTGCCCAGGTGGGTCTTCGCGAGCCCGCTGAAAGCTCGGGCGATCGCACCGAAAGCCTCATAGTCCGACCGTGTTTCCCACGGCGGGTCGATGGCCGGGCTGAACGCGTGGACGTAGGGGTGCATGTCGGTGCTGGACAGGTCGGCCTTCTCGTACCAGGTGGCCGCGGGCAGCACCACGTCGGAGAGCAGCGTCGTCGACGTCATCCGGAAGTCGATCGACATCAGCAAGTCGAGCTTGCCCTCGGGAACGTCGTCGCGCCACGTGATGTCGTTGGGCCGCAGTGCTTCTGGCGTGAGGGACGCCTGCAGGTTCGAGTCGGTGCCGAGTAGGTGGCGCAGGAAGTACTCATTGCCCTTGCTCGACGAGCCGAGCAGGTTGGCCCGCCACACGTTGAGCACCCGCGGCCAGTTCGCCGGATTGCCGGGGTCGGTGACGGCGAGTTTGAGGTTGCCCGACGCGAGTTGCTCTGCGACGTACGTCAGGGATCTCCCTGCCGGCGTTGCGCGCTTCCTCGGCGACGTCGAGACTGGACCGGTCGAACTGTGGATAGAACGGGGTCCAGCCCATCGCCACGGCGGAGGCCAGCACGTCCATGGTGTGCTTACCGGCGAACCGGCCGCGGCCCAATGGGCTGGCGAGCGCATCGGCGCGGTAGCCGTCGTAGCGCCACTGGTCGGTGTGCGCGTACCAATAGGAGGTCCCGGCCATCTGCCGCGGCGGCCGCGACCAGTCGGTGGCCATCGCCATCGTCGCCCACCCGGTCACCGGGCGGCACTTCTCCTGGCCGACGTAGTGCGCCCAGCCGCCGCCGTTGCGGCCCATCGACCCGGTGAGCAGCAGCAGCGCGAGCACGGCACGGTAGGTGGCGTCGCCGTGGAACCATTGGCAGATCCCGGCGCCCATGATGATCATCGACCGGCCGCCGGAGTCCTCGGCGTTGCGGGCGAACTCCTTGGCGACCCGGATCGCTTGCGCCGCAGACACTCCGGTGATCGGCTCCTGCCAGGCCGGCGTGTACGGCTGGCTGGGGTCGTCGTAGCCGGTGGGCCAGTCACCCGGCAGGCCGGGCCGCGCGACACCGTACTGGGCGAGCATCAGATCGAACACCGTGCACACCAGATGCTCGCCCACCCGCCGCACGGGAACTCCTCGGGCCAGGGTTTCGCCATGCCCGTCGATGGTGTCGAACCGCGGCAACTGGATCAGCGCGGTCTCGCCGGCGGCGCCGTCCCGCGGCGCCACCGTCAGCGCCGGGGGCACATCACCCAGATCCAGATTCCACTTGCCCACACCGTCGTCGCCGTAGCGGAACCCCAGCGACCCGTGGGGCACGGTGACCTCGTCGGTGGCGCCGTTGAGGAGAACCGGTTTGAATGCGGCATTCTCGACGTCGTGTCCCAGATCGGCTGCCGTCAAGTTCTTTCCGGGTACCAGCGCGTCGCCGCGTTGCTCGAGCTTGACAAGGAACGGCAGGTCGGTGAAGCGCCGCACGTAGTCGACAAAGAACGGGATGCGCTGACGCACAAAGCATTCCGATAGGATCACGTGACCCATCGCCATGGCCAGCGCGCCGTCGGTGCCCGCAGCGCACGGCATCCACTCGTCGGCGAACTTGGTGTTGTCGGCATAGTCGGGACTGACGGTGACGACCTTGGTGCCGCGGTAGCGCACCTCGGCCATCCAGTGCGCGTCGGGGGTGCGGGTGACCGGAACGTTGGAGCCCCACATCATCAGATACGACGCGTCCCACCAGTCCCCGGACTCCGGCACATCGGTCTGATCGCCGAACACCTGCGGCGAGGCCACCGGCAGGTCGGCGTACCAGTCGTAGAACGACGTCATCGCCCCGCCGAGCAGTTCCACGAACCGCGACCCCGCGGCATGGCTGACCATCGACATGGCCGGAATGGGCGAGAATCCGGCGAGGCGGTCCGGGCCGTAGGTCTTGATGGTGTGCACGTGCGCGGCGGCGATCATCTCCGTCGCCTCCGCCCACGTCACCCGCACCAGCCCGCCCTTGCCGCGCGCCCGGTGGTAGCGGCGGCGACGATCGGGGTCGGCCTGGATGTCCGCCCATGCCAGCACCGGGTCACCGAGGCGGGCCTTGGCTTCGCGGTACATCTCGACCAGCACGCCACGGGCGTACGGGTAACGCACCCGCGTCGGCGAGTACGTGTACCAGGAGAACGCCGCGCCGCGCGGGCAGCCGCGGGGCTCGTACTCCGGCCGGTCCGGGCCGACCGAGGGATAGTCGGTCTCCTGGGTCTCCCAGGTGATGATGCCGTCCTTGACGTAGATCTTCCACGAGCACGACCCGGTGCAGTTCACCCCGTGGGTGGAGCGCACCACCTTGTCGTGGCTCCAGCGGTCGCGGTAGAACACGTCACCCTGTCGACCGCCGCGGCGTGTGACGGTGCGCAGGTCGTCGGAGAACTCGCCGGGGGTGAAGAAGCGGCCGCTGCGCCCGAGCAGTTCCTCGACAGGGCCGCCGACTCGGGGGGTGATCGTCACGGTGGGGACTCCTTGTCGGCCTTGGCGCGGTCCGGTTCGTGCGCATGCAGTCGCAGCGCCGTGTAGCCGAGGGCGAGCAGCGCGGTGGCGACCAGCAGGAGCAGGCCGATGGTGTAGTTGTTGTCGACCGAGTTGTAGGTTGCGCCCATCACGAGCGGCGGGAAGTAGCCGCCCAATCCGCCTGCGGCGGCGACGATTCCGGTCACCGAGCCGACCGACTTGGCTGGCGCGCGGCGGGCCACCCAGGCGAACACGCCGCCGGTGCCGATGCCCAGGAAGATGGCCAGCGTGATGAACGTCGCCGCCGACCACACGTCCGGCGGCGGCTGGAAGACGGCGATGAACGCCATCAAGGCGGTGCCGGCGAAGGATGTGAGCACCACGTACTTCGGCGAGATCCGGTCGGACAGAATGCCGCCGACCGGGCGGGCCAGCACCGCGGCGAGCGCGAACCCGGCGGTGCGGGCGCCCGCGTCGACGGGGGAGAACCCGTAGATCGTCTTGATGTAGGTGGGCAGGTAGTTGCTGAACGCCACGAACCCGCCGAACACCACCGCGTACAGGAACGACATCTCCCACGTCACCGGGAGTTTTGCGGCTGCCTTGAGTTTCGGCACGCACCGGGTCGGTGTTCGGCTGGAATTGCGGCGAGTTGCGCATCACCAGGATGCACAGCACGGCGGTCGCGGCCAGCGCGACCGCGACGACGACGTGGGTGGTGAACAGCCCGAACCAACGCAACGAAACGCGGAGTGAAGAATGCCGACATCGCGGTGCCGACCATGCCCATGCCGAAAACGCCCGTCGCAAAGCCCCGTCGTGATGGTTCGTACCAGTTGTTGGCGAACGGGATGCCGACGGCGAAGATGGTGCCCGCGATGCCCAGGAAGAACCCGAACGCCACCAGCAGTGGATAGGAGCCCGCGGATCCTGCGGCGCCCACGGCCAGCACCGGCACGATCGATGCCAGCGATATGGCGATGAACATGACGCGACCGCCGTACCGGTCGGTGAGCGCGCCGACCACGACCCGGCCGATCGCTCCGACCAGGATCGGCGTGGCCACCAGCATCGACGCCTCGGTGCTGCTCAGCGACATATCGCCGGCGTAGGTGGTGGACAGCGGGCCGATCATGTTCCAGGCCCAGAAGTTGATGGCGGAGACCCAGGTGGCCAGTGCCAGGTTCAGACCTCGTCGAGCGCCGGTGTCCGGCGTGGTCGCCGTATACACATCCATCAGATAACCACCTGACGGTCGCCAGGTACACGGTTCAGCCAAAAAGACTGTGGCCCAACATCGTAAGGTACATTTCTTGAATCAACTGCGTCGCCTGTCATCGATCTCCGCTCATCATTCATACGGTCAGGTCTGGCCCGTCGAGTCGGCAAGCACAGTCTGAGGATCACTCACTCGTCGGTCGCACCGATAGGGACGTTCGCCTTGACGCAATGGGACCAAGGTCCCTACCCGCACGCCGATGGGTGTTGCCCTGAATCGGGTGAACGAAACGCCCGATCCGAGGGGGCCTACGCCGGCGTTTGCGCGGTGACGATTGGCAAACTCGCCGATGGCCTATGTGGGAGAGGCTGAGTAGTCCGGTAGGGCGATTGCGTCCGCTGTCTTGAACCACAGCCTGGCCGCGATGGGCCGCAACGGCCAGCGCTGCATCCACGTCATCGCCAGCGCGTTCATTGTGATGTCGGAGGCTTTCTTCGGCGCGTAGCGGTCGATCGTGTTGGGTAGATCCTGGCACGTGTCGACATACGGCCGCATCTTGGTGTCGTATTGCTGCAGTGTGGCTCGAATCCGCTGCGCGTCAAGCGAATCCGCGGGCCCGAGTTCCCCAGCCAGGATGTAGGCGCCGACCAGCGCCAGGCTGGTGCCCATGCCGCTGAGCGGTGACGCGCAGTATCCCGCGTCGCCGACGAGGGTGACTCGACCCGACGACCACGACGGCATGTGCACCTGCGCGAACGCGTCGAAATAGAAATCGTCGGCCAGCTGCGCCGCGGCGAGCAGTTCGTCACAGTGCCATCCCGCGCCGGCGAACCGCTCGATCAGAATCTGGCGCTGCTCGTCCAGGTTTCGCCGGTCATAGGAGATCGGCTCGGATTGAAATGCCAAGCTGGCCTTGGCAACTGCCGGATCATGCGACGGACGCATGGATGCGTTGAGCCCGCCGGGAGCCTGATACAGCAGAAACCATCCGTCCAGACCGACGCCGTCGGGCGCGGAAAACCACGCGTTGTAGCCGCCGAGCGGTTTGACGAACTGCTCCTCGGGCCCAAAGACCAGGCGGCGCACCGCCGAATGCGGGCCGTCAGCGCCGACAACGAGATCGGCCCGCAGCCGTGTCCCGTCGGCAAGGGTCACGTCGACGCCGTCGTCGTCCTGATTCAGATCCGAAATGCTGGCGGTGAATCGGTATTCGGTCTCGTCCTTAGTGGCTTGGTAGAGCACGTCGACCAGATCCCCGCGCAGAATCTCCAGTTTGGAGACCAATCCGTTGCCGCCGAACGCCGTGACTGGCATCTCGGCGCGGCGGCTGCCGTCGGACCGCACCCACGCGGCGCCTTGCTGTTCCATGGCGCGTTCGCGCATCTGGTCGATCAGTCCCATTCGCTCGACGACGTCGCCGCCGGCGCCGCGTAGGTCGACAGTCTGGCCGCCGGGGCGGATCCCGGGCGCAATCTCCACGACGATCACGCGGTATCCGTTGCGGGTCAGCCAGTAGGCGAGCGACGGTCCGGCGATTCCGGCGCCGCTGATCAAGACGGTCGGCTGCGTCATGGCCGACAGCGTAAAGCTTCAGGCCGCCGGTGAGGCGCCCGTATTCTTACTTCAGTGGATGAGTAAGGAGCGGTGATGGATGCTGCGGCAAGGGTGACGTCGAAAGGGCAGGTGAGCATCCCCAAGGCAGTCCGAGATGCGCTTGGCTTCAAGGAGGGCGACGTGGTCGTCTTCCGAGTCGAGGGCCGGCGAGCTGTGCTTGCCCGCACACCGGACTTCCTCGATCTCGCCGCGGCAATCTCAGTGCCCGGCGGCGAAGCACAACGTCGCGTGGGATGAGGTGATCCGCCGGACGAGGTCGGATCGCGCCGCGGGTAGGCATTGACCGCGTTCGTCTACACGAACGTGTTGGTAAGCCACCTCACTGGCGACCCACCGGGCATGTCGGCACGCACGACCGCCTACTTGCGGACCGAACGCGAGATCCTGCTGACCGACCTCGTTGTCGCTGAGACGGTATACGTGCTCGAGTCGTTCTACGAAGCACACCGCAATGAAATTGCCGAGTCCATGCGGTCCCTCGTCGCCTTTGACTCAATTCTCTGTGTAGACCCCGCTCTGCTCCTACGTGCGATCGAGGTCTACGAGACGGACCGACTCGACTTCGCGGAGGCATACCTCGTCGCTTGCGCAGAAAGCACCGCGGTTGGGAAGGTCGCTTCCTTCGATCGATCCATCGACCGAGTCACCACGATCGAACGGATAGAGCCCCCGCCCGTCTGACCCGACGGCGTACGAGGGATTGTGATGGGGTGACGTCCGTGAAAGCTCGGCGCAGCCAGCGACAATGTCGCTGCGAGGGCGGCACCGCAGCAACAGTCCTGGCCGAGTGCCGATACTGCGCGCGAGGTATTGACTCGCGAGACCCGGGCACTAACCTCTCGCGGTCGTCAGCAATTGCTGACGCTCTACAGAGACGTATCGCCCAGAGCGCAGCGTCAAGATGGCTACAACTCGAGCGCCTGGTACGTCCTTCGGACGAACTTCGGTTGCGCGCTTTGCAGTTTGGCCAATGACGTGTTGCCGGCGATGGCGGCGGCGTCGACCGTCAGATCAGGGTGGTTCTGAATCAGGTAGATCAGGATCAGGTCGGCCGCCGGATCGGCCTGCCACCACGTCCCGTACGCGCCCGGCCAACTGAACGTGCCCAGCCCGCCGGGCCCGAACAACTGCCGCGACTTGGACGGATCGGTCACCACCGACAGGTTCAACCCGAACCCGCGGCCCACCCAAAACGGCATTCCCAGAAAGGGATACCGCTTCTGCTCGTCGGTCAGCCGGTCTGTGCGCATCAGCCGCACCGAATCCTCCGACAGCACCCGAACGCCGTCCAGCGTTCCGCCGGCCAGCAGCATCCGCGCGAATTTCAGATAGTCGTCGGCCGTCGACCAGAGGCCCGATCCGCCCATACACAGCGGCGGGGACGCGATCGGCGGCGGGCCCATCACGTCATGCTGCAACACGTTGTCGCGGTCGAGCTTGTACATCGTCGCGGCGCGTCGCCGCCCGTCGGGGCTGACGGAAAAGCCCGTGTCGGACATGGCAAGTGGGCCGAAGATCCGCTCGGCCAGGACGTCGGCCAGCGACTTGCCCTCGATCCGCGACAACACGATGCCGAGCACGTCAGTGGCATGGCTGTAGGTGAGCCGTTCACCCGGCTGATGTGCCAGCGGCAGCTTGGCCACCTCGGACAGCCAGTGATCCTGGTCCTGGCGCGCCGAGATCTTCCCGTACGCGCGTCCGAGCGGATCCGGCACCGAGAATGCGTACGCCAAACCGCTGCGATGCGTCATCAGGTCGTCGACCGTGATCGGCCGGCGGGCGGGCACCGTCTTGTCCAACGGACCCAGCGGATCGGCCAGCACACGCATGTCGGACGAGTTCCGGGAGCCATTTCGCCACCCGATCACTCAGCGCCAGCTTGCCCTCTTCGACCAACGACATGGCGGCGGCGACGGTGACCGGTTTGGTCATCGACGCGATGCGGAACACCGTGTCCCTCTGCATCGGCTGCCGAGCGTCGACGTCGCGGTAGCCCAGCGCGTTGACCTGCAGAACCTCACCGGCCCGCCAGGCCAGCGTGACGGCGCCGGCCAGCAGACCGGCGTCGATCGCCTCGCGCACGGAGGCCTGGTTGCCGTCGAGTTTCACGACAGCCAGCTAACCAGCTAGATGCCCGCCGGCAGGGACCGGGTTCCGACCAGCGCGCGAATCACCGACGGTCCGGTCGTGTGTGCCTTGGCCGCCGAAAGTGCAGACCGCAGCCCGGTGGCCGTGTTCACGGTGACCGCCTGGGTGACGCCGAGCGCCTTCGCGAACGCGTCGAAGTTCCAATCCGGCAGCACGTTGTAGGCCAACGGCGGCTGCGACGGATTGGTGTAGAAGCTCGGCCCGAGCAGGAACTGCTCGATCCCGTACAGGCTGTTGTCGACGATGACGACGATCGAATTATGTTGGTAGCGAACCATTGTCGACACCGCTTGGCCAACCATCTGGAAGCCGCCGTCGCCGATGAGCACCAGCGGCCGTTTGCCACCGGGACCCCACACTCCCACCGCGGCGCCCACCGAATGACCGATCGACGCCCATATCCCGTCGCAAATGAACATGTCCGCCGCGGGCAGCTTCATCCGCGCCGCCGGGTAGATGCCGAGAAAGGTGTCGGGGATTACCGTGAACGAGGAGTCGAGGAAGACCGGCTCGGCGACCACGTCGAACACCTGCTGATAGCTCAACTCGGGAGTTGCCGCGGTCGGCGGATCGGCGACCGGCGCGGGCTCGCCGGCGTAGCTGATCGGTGCCGCGCCGACGGACTGGCTCTCCAGCGCGGCCACCAATGCCGGCAACCCCACGGGTCGCGGCGCCTGGCCTGGGATGACGGCCGCGCCGTCCAACACGCGGATCGTCTGGGTTGCCTTCGGAATCATCAAATTCGCGTGCCCCGAACCGAATACCGCTCCCAGCGCAACGATCAATCCCGCCTGCTGGATCGCATTCTTCAGTGTGGTCGGCGCCTTGTCACCGTTGAAGCCGCCGATGAAACGCGAATGGTGTTCGGAGAGCACCGATTTACCGACAAATGTGGTGGCCCACTTGACCTGCAGCCGGTCCAACACCGTCTGCACCTGGGCGGCGACACGATTCCGCTGCGACTTCTTCGCCGACGATGACCACGGGATTCGTTGTCGTCGCCAGCTTCTCAAGGATCGACGTGGCGACGGTGTCCGCGTCACCCGCGGGCACGGTGACGTCGATGGCGCCGACTGGTTGTGGGCACGACGCTTCGAACAGCGCCTTCGGAAATTCGATGTAGACCGGGTGCTTGCGCACGAGCGCCGTCCTGATCGCATTGTCGACGAACGCAGGGACGTTGTTGAGATTCGTTTCGCGCTCGCACAAGACGGTGACGTTGCGGAACACGTCGAGATCGGTATGTGGGCGTCCCATCGAATGCGAGAACAGCACGCCCGTCGTGTTCTGGTCATCGATGTTCTTCTGCGACGGGCCGCCGTTGATGATCACGACGGGGCTGCGCTCGATGTAGGCCGCGGCGATCGCGTTGACGATGCTCAGCGTGCCTGGTCCGTGTGACACCGCCACCGCCGACAACCCGCGTGTGCGCGCGTATCCGTCGGCTGCGTAGCCGGCCTCCAGGTCGCTGTTGGTCACCACCGTGCGGAAGTTCGGCGCGCGTGCGGCGGCGTCGAAGACCGACGCACAGAACACCGCCGGGACGCCGAACAGCGCCTCCACGCCGTGCTGACTCAGGCGCTTGATGATGTAGTCGGCGACGTTGGGCATCGGTCACCGGTATCCGTCGCCGAGGAGGGGCAGCATCCAGGGCTCCGGCGCGAAGGGCAGGATGGTCTCGCCGGCGAACACGTCCTTGGCCAACTGGAGAATCTGCTTACAGATCGCCGGGTCCACGGTGGGATCTGAGACGCCGTTCTCCGTGCTGCCGCCGACTACGACATGGTCCTCGCGAGGGAACACATACGTATGGTCGGAGCTGTACAGGTACTGCAGGTTGAGTTGTGGTTTGAGCAACACCAGGTGACCCTTGATCGGCACGAGGCGGTTGTCACCGAAAATCTCCTTCGAGCCCATTCCGGTGCAGTTGACGACGACCGGCTCCCCCAATTGGGCGACGTCGCTCGGCGAATGAAACTCCTTCTGTGTGAACGGAACACCCGCAGTGCTGAGGTTATCGCGCATTTTCTTCAGGAAGATCGGCGGCTCGACCAGCAGCGTGTGGTACCCGAACCCTGGCACATTGAGGTGCGCGAAGGGCAGGTGTGCATACGGCGTCGGCGGCGGGATGACGTCATGGGGCACCTTGTCAAAACTTGTGCCGCTTCCGTGTTTCGAATAGTTGATCCGCTTGGAAACGCCGTATCCCTGGCCGATCCGATCACGATGCATCGCGAACGATGTCCGCAGAATGTTCTCGAAGCGGTGTTTGGCTGCCGCCGTGGGCTCACGCTCGACAAACGACGGTTGCCATTGGCCGCCAGCGATATCCGAGGTGGTCGAGAGCAGCGAAGACGCGTAAACGCCGACGGAATAGCCCGCTTCCACCAGCAGGGTGGCTGCGGTCAAGCCCATCACGCCGGCGCCGAGCACCGCCACGGGCCGCGGCGTGCCGCCGGTGTGCTGGCGGACCAGTTCGCGCACCTCGACGGCACAGCCCCAGCACATCGTGATGCCGGCACCGCCGTGGCCGTAGTTGTGCATGATGAACTTGGTGCCCACCGTTTGGGGTTCGAGGCGAAACGTCGTCTGGCGGTACGGCCGGATGCCGGCCACGAATTTGCAGTCGGTAGGGGTGCAGGTGAAATCGGGGTTGGGCAACAGCGTGGTCGTCGTTCCATTACCCACGTCGCACCCCCGGGGTCCCGTCGAAAATCAAGTTACGCGAGAACTGGCGAACAGTCGGTGCTTTTAGCGGCGCTTGGCCTGCAGCTGCCAGGCTCTGTTAAGCTCCCCGCAGTTTCGACATCCTTTAACGATCCGTCCCGAGAGGCGGAGAAGGAGGTCAGAGTCACTTCATGGGCTCGACAGGCACCGACCGGGAATTGATGTCCGCCGCGGACGTCGGCCGAACGATCTCCCGCATCGCCCATCAGATCATCGAAAAGACCGCATTGGACGACCCTGCAGGTCCTCCCAATGTCATCCTCCTTGGCATCCCCACCAGGGGCGTCACGCTGGCCACGCGCCTGGCCGACAAGATCAAGGAATTCTCTGGCGTCGCGGTTGCGCACGGTGCGCTGGACATCACGCTCTACCGCGACGACCTCGACACCAAGCCGCCTCGACCGCTGGAGGACACCTCTATTCCCGAGGGCGGCATCGACGGCGCGCTGGTCATCCTCGTCGACGACGTCCTCTATACCGGTCGGTCCGTGCGCTCCGCGCTGGATGCGCTGCGCGACATCGGCCGGCCCCGCGCCGTGCAGCTCGCGGTCCTCGTCGACCGCGGTCACCGTGAACTGCCGCTGCGTGCCGACTACGTCGGCAAGAACGTGCCGACGTCGCGCAGCGAGAACGTCAAGGTATGTCTCGCTGAGGACGATGGTCACGACGGGATATCCATCGCACCTCTCGGAGGGCCGCCACGATGAAGCACCTGCTCTCGGCCGCCGACCTGTCCCGCGATGAGGCGCTGGCCATTCTCGATGACGCCGACAAGTTCAGCCAGGCGCTGCTGGGCCGCGAGGTCAAGAAGCTGCCGACGCTGCGCGGCCGCACCATCATCACGATGTTCTACGAGAACTCCACCCGCACCCGGGTGTCCTTCGAGGTGGCCGGCAAGTGGATGAGCGCCGACGTCATCAATGTCAGCGCGTCCGGATCCTCTGTGGCAAAAGGGGAATCGCTGCGCGACACCGCGTTGACGCTGCGCGCGGCCGGCGCGGACGCGCTGATCATCCGGCATCCCGCATCCGGGGCTGCCCAGCAGCTCGCCGAGTGGACCGCGACCGAGGACGGCGGCCCCACCGTGATCAACGCCGGTGACGGCACGCACGAACACCCCACCCAGGCGCTGCTCGACGCGCTGACCATCCGGCAGCGGCTGGGCAGCATCGAAGGCAAGCGGGTGGTGATCGTCGGCGACGTCCTGCACAGCCGGGTGGCCCGCTCCAACGTGATGCTGCTCGACACGCTGGGCGCCGAGGTCGTTCTCGTCGCCCCGCCCACGCTGCTTCCGGTTGGGGTTGCCGACTGGCCGGTGAGCGTCTCGCATGACCTCGACGCCGAACTGCCGATCGCCGACGCGGTGCTGATGCTGCGCGTGCAGGCCGAGCGGATGAACGGCGGGTTCTTCCCGTCGGCACGCGAGTACTCGGTGCTCTACGGGCTCTCGGAGAAGCGCCAGGCCATGCTGCCCGGCGCGGCGGTGGTCCTGCACCCCGGCCCCATGGTGCGCGGCATGGAAATCGCGTACTCGGTCGCAGACTCGACGCAATCAGCTGTACTGCAACAGGTTTCCAACGGCGTGCACGTTCGGATGGCGGTGCTGTTCCACCTGCTGGTGGGTGCGGAGCGGGAGGCGATCAGCGCATGAGCCTATTGATTCGAGGGGTCCGGCTGTACGGCGAGGGCGACCGGGTCGACGTGCTGGTGTCTGACGGCCAGATCGCCGACATCGGTGCGGGTCTCGACATCCCCGAAGGCGCCGACGCCGTCGATGCCACCGACCAGGTCATGCTGCCCGGCTTCGTCGACCTGCACACTCATCTGCGCGAGCCGGGCCGCGAATACGCCGAGGACATCGAAACCGGCTCGGCCGCAGCAGCTTTGGGCGGCTTTACTGCGGTGTTCGCGATGGCCAACACCAACCCCGTCGCCGACAGCCCCGTCGTCACCGACCACGTCTGGCACCGGGGCCAGCAGGTCGGCCTGGTCGACGTCCATCCCGTCGGCGCGGTCACCATGGGCCTGGCCGGCACCCAGCTCACCGAGATGGGCATGATGAACGCCGGCGCCGGGCAGGTGCGGATGTTCTCCGACGACGGCATTTGCGTACACGATCCGCTCCTGATGCGCCGGGCGCTGGAGTACGCCACCGGTTTGGGTGTGCTCATCGCCCAGCACGCCGAGGAGCCCCGTCTCACCGCAGGCGCAGTCGCGCACGAGGGCCCCAACGCCGCTCTGCTCGGACTGGCCGGCTGGCCCCGGGCCGCCGAGGAATCCATCGTCGCCCGCGACGCGCTTCTGGCCCGCGATGCCGGAGCGCGGGTTCACATCTGTCACGCCTCCACCGCCGGCACCGTCGAGATCATCAAATGGGCTAAATCGCAGGGCATTTCGATCACCGCAGAGGTGACGCCGCACCACCTCATGCTCGACGACCGACGGCTGGCGAGCTACGACGGCCGCAACCGGGTCACCCCGCCGCTTCGTGAGGTCGCGGATACCGAGGCGCTGCGCCAAGCGTTGGCCGAAGGAGTCATCGAATGCGTGGCCACCGACCACGCGCCGCATGCCGAACACGAGAAGATGTGCGAATTCGCCAACGCCCGCCCGGGCATGCTCGGGCTGCAGACCGCGCTGTCGGTGGTGGTCGAGACGATGGTGCGGCCCGGGCTGCTGGGGTGGCGCGACGTGGCGCGGGTGATGAGCGAAAACCCCGCCCGCATAGTCGGATTGCCGGACCAGGGCCGCCCTCTCGAGATCGGCGAGCCGGCCAACCTGACGGTCGTCGACCCCGACGCCACGTGGACGGTCGAGGGCAACGCACTGGCCAGCCGCTCGGACAACACGCCCTACGAATCCATGGAACTGCCCGCGGCCGTCACGCTGACTGTGCTGCGCGGCAAGGTGACCGCGCGCGACGGGAAGTGCCCGGTATGAACACCGGCACGCTCGTCACGTCGCTGATCATGGCCGCGGTGTTCGCGGTGCTGATCGGGTTCCTGATCCGGCAGATGATGCGCGGCTGGCTGCGCCGTGCGCAACGGCAGGCGCAATTGATCGGCACGCTCCCGCCGCTGCCGGATACCGTGGGCCCGGCGCTGATCCCCGCGACCAAGGGTCTCTATGTCGGCAGCACACTGGCGCCCAGCTGGCTGGACCGCATCGCCGCCGGAGACCTCGGCTACCGCGCCAAGGCCGTGCTGACCCGCTATCCCGAAGGAATCATGTTGCAGCGCACCGGCGCCGGCCCGATCTGGATACCCGACGACGCGATCGAAGCGATTCGCACGGAGAAAGGCATCGCGGGCAAGGCGATGACGCACGAGGGCATCCTGGCGATCAGGTGGCGGCTGCCGTCGGGAACCGAGATCGACACCGGCTTTCGGGCCGACAACCGCGCGGACTACGACCGCTGGCTACAGGGGGCTGCGTGAGCGGCATGACTAAGGCGGTGCTTGTCCTCGAGGACGGGCGGATGTTCACCGGCACCACGTTCGGGGCCGTCGGGCAGACGCTCGGTGAGGCGGTGTTCTCCACCGGAATGTCGGGATATCAGGAGACACTGACCGACCCGAGCTACCACGGGCAGATCGTGGTGGCCACCGCACCGCAGATCGGCAACACCGGCTGGAATCACGAGGACGCCGAGAGTCGCGGTGACAAGATCTGGGTCGCCGGTTACGCGGTGCGCGACCCGTCGCCGCGCGCGTCGAACTGGCGGGCGACGGGAACCCTGGACGACGAACTGGTGCGCCAGGGCATCGTCGGGATCGCGGGCATCGACACCCGCGCGGTCGTGCGCCACCTGCGGACCCGTGGGTCGATGAAGGCCGGAGTGTTCAGCGCAGACGCCCTCGCCGACGCCGACGAGCTGCTGGCTCGGGTACGCAGCCAGCCGTCGATGCTCGGGGCCAACCTGGCCGGCGAGGTCAGCACCGATGCCACGTATGTAGTGGAACCCGATGGGCCGCAACGCTTCACCGTCGCGGCGATCGATCTGGGCATCAAGACCAACACCCCGCGCAACTTCGCCCGCCGCGGTATCCGCAGCCACGTGTTGCCGTCGACGGTGGCGTTCGAGCAGATCGCCGAGTTGAAACCGGACGGGGTGTTCCTGTCCAACGGGCCCGGCGACCCGGCCACCGCCGACCACATCGTCGGCGTCACCCGCGAGGTCATCGGCGCCGGGATCCCGCTGTTCGGCATCTGTTTCGGGAACCAGATCCTGGGCCGGGCGCTGGGACGCTCGACTTACAAGATGGTGTTCGGGCACCGCGGCATCAATGTGCCGGTGATCGACCACGCCACCGGTCGCGTCGCAGTCACGGCGCAGAACCATGGATTCGCACTCGAGGGTGAGGCGGGCGAGCGGTTCGATACCCCGTTCGGACCCGCGGTGGTCAGCCACACCTGCGCCAACGACGGCGTCGTGGAGGGCATCAAACTTGTTGACGGGAGAGCCTTTTCGGTGCAGTACCACCCGGAGGCCGCGGCCGGTCCGCACGATGCAGAGTACCTATTCGACCAGTTCGTCGACCTGATGGCAGGGGCGCGGCGCTGATGCTTGCTCCCGCGTGGGCCCACGCGCAAGCAGGGCGACGACCACTTTTGTACAGATTTGCACGGCGTGTCGTGTACAGACACGGTCGTCCCCAGCTGCGCGTGGCCCACGCGGTGAGGAGGACAGCTAATGCCGCGGCGGACTGACATCAACCACGTGCTGGTGATCGGCTCCGGGCCGATCGTCATCGGCCAGGCCTGCGAATTCGATTACTCCGGCACGCAGGCCTGCCGGGTGCTGCGCGCCGAGGGTCTGCAGGTGAGCCTGGTCAACTCCAACCCGGCGACGATCATGACCGATCCGGAGTTCGCCGACCACACCTACGTCGAACCGATCACGCCGGCATTCGTTGAGCGCGTCATCGCCCAACAGGCCGAGCGCGGCAACAAGATTGACGCACTGCTGGCCACGCTTGGCGGGCAGACCGCACTCAACACGGCCGTCGCGTTGTACGAGAACGGCGCGCTGGACCGCTACGGCGTGGAATTGATCGGCGCCGACTTCGAGGCCATCCAGCGCGGCGAAGACCGGCAGCGATTCAAGGACATCGTCGCCAAGGTCGGCGGCGAATCCGCCCGCTCGCGTGTGTGTTTCACCATGGACGAGGTCCACGAGACGGTCGAGGAGCTCGGCCTGCCGGTGGTGGTGCGGCCATCCTTCACGATGGGCGGCCTCGGCTCCGGCATGGCGTATTCGGTGGACGATGTCGAACGGATCGCCGGCCACGGTCTTGCCTCGTCGCCGAGCGCCAACGTGCTGATCGAGGAATCCATCTTCGGCTGGAAGGAATTCGAGCTCGAGCTGATGCGCGACGGCCACGACAACGTGGTGGTGGTGTGCTCGATCGAGAACGTCGACCCGATGGGCGTGCATACCGGCGACTCCGTCACCGTCGCCCCGGCGATGACGCTGACCGACCGCGAATACCAGAAGATGCGCGATCTCGGCATCGCCATCCTGCGCGAGGTGGGCGTCGACACCGGCGGCTGCAACATCCAATTCGCCGTCAACCCGAAAGACGGCCGCCTCATCGTCATCGAAATGAACCCGCGGGTCTCACGGTCAAGCGCCCTGGCATCCAAGGCCACCGGCTTCCCGATCGCCAAGATCGCCGCCAAGCTGGCGATCGGCTACACGCTCGACGAGATCCTCAACGACATCACCAAGGAAACGCCCGCCTGTTTCGAGCCCACGCTGGACTACGTCGTGGTCAAGGCACCCCGGTTCGCCTTCGAGAAGTTCCCCGGCGCCGACGACACCCTGACGACCACGATGAAATCCGTCGGCGAGGCAATGTCGTTGGGCCGCAACTTCATCGAGGCGCTCGGCAAGGTGATGCGCTCGCTGGAGACCGGTCGCGCCGGGTTCTGGACGGCCCCCGACCCGGACGCCGGCCTGGGTGAGCTGTTGGAAGGCCTCAAGACGCCCACCGACGGGCGGCTCTACGACATGGAGCTGGCGCTGCGCCTCGGAGCCAGCGTCGAGCAAGTGTCCGAGGCGTCGGGCGTCGACCCGTGGTTCGTCGAGCAGATCGCCGGACTGGTGACGCTGCGCTCGGAACTCCTGGATGCACCCGTGCTCGACGAACACCTCCTGCGCCGCGGCAAGTACCACGGCCTCTCCGACCGCCAGATCGCCGCGCTGCGACCGGAATTGGCCGGCGAGGTCGGCGTGCGTGCGCTGCGGCAGCGGCTGGGGATCCACCCGGTGTTCAAGACCGTCGACACCTGCGCTGCCGAATTCGAGGCCAAGACGCCCTATCACTACAGCAGCTACGAACTGGATCCCGCCGCCGAGACCGAGGTCGCCCCGCAGGCCGACCGGCCGAAGGTGCTCATCCTCGGTTCGGGCCCGAATCGCATCGGCCAGGGCATCGAGTTCGACTACAGCTGCGTGCACGCGGCGACCACGTTGACTCAGGCTGGGTTCGAGACGGTGATGGTCAACTGCAACCCCGAGACGGTGTCCACCGACTACGACACCGCCGACCGGCTCTACTTCGAACCCTTGACCTTCGAGGACGTCCTCGAAATCTATTACGCGGAACAGCAATCCGGTGCCGGTGGTCCCGGCGTCGTCGGCGTCATCGTGCAGCTGGGCGGGCAGACCCCGCTGGGCCTGGCTGACCGGCTCGAGAAAGCGGGCGTGCCGATCGTCGGCACCAGCCCCAAGGCCATCGACCTGGCCGAGGACCGTGGTGCGTTCGGCGAGGTGCTGCGAGCCGCGGGACTCCCGGCACCGCGATTCGGCATGGCCACCAGCTTCGAGCAGGCCCGCCGGATCGCCGCCGACATCGGCTACCCGGTCCTGGTGCGGCCCTCCTATGTGCTCGGCGGGCGCGGCATGGAGATCGTCTACGACGACGCGACGCTGGAGGGCTACATCACCAGGGCCACACAGCTTTCGCCCGAGCATCCGGTGCTCGTCGACCGGTTCCTCGAGGACGCCATCGAGATCGACGTCGACGCGCTGTGCGACGGCAGCGAGGTCTACATCGGCGGGATCATGGAGCACATCGAGGAGGCCGGCATCCACTCCGGCGACTCCGCGTGCGCGTTGCCGCCGGTCACCCTTGGCCGCAGCGACATCGACAATGTGCGACGCGCCACCGAGGCCATCGCACACGGCATCGGCGTGGTCGGGCTGCTCAACGTGCAGTACGCGCTCAAGGACGATGTGCTCTACGTACTCGAGGCCAATCCTCGGGCCAGCCGCACCGTGCCCTTCGTCTCGAAGGCCACCGCCGTGCCGCTGGCCAAGGCGTGCGCACGAATCATGTTGGGCGCCACCATCGCCCAGCTTCGCGAAGAAGGCGTGCTGGTGCGCACCGGGGACGGCGCCACCACCCCGCGCAACGCGCCGGTCGCCGTCAAGGAAGCCGTGCTGCCGTTCAACCGGTTCCGCAAGGCCGATGGCGCGCAGATCGACTCGCTGCTGGGTCCGGAGATGAAGTCGACCGGCGAGGTGATGGGCATCGACCACGACTTCGGCAGCGCATTCGCCAAGAGCCAGACCGCCGCCTACGGATCGCTGCCCGCCGAGGGCACGGTGTTCGTCTCCGTGGCCAACCGAGACAAGCGCTCGTTGGTGTTCCCGGTGAAGCGGCTGGCGGACTTGGGCTTCCGGGTGCTTGCCACCGAGGGCACTGCAGAGATGTTGCGGCGCAACGGCATTCCGTGTGACGAGGTGCGCAAGCACTTCGAGCACCCGGGCGAGGGCCGGCCCGCGTCGTCAGCAGTCGACCTCATCAGGGCCGGCGAGGTCGACATGGTGATCAACACCCCATACGGCAACTCCGGCCCCCGTATCGACGGCTACGAGATCCGTTCGGCCGCAGTCGCAATGAACATCCCCTGCGTCACCACGGTGCAGGGAGCGTCGGCGGCTGTGCAGGGCATCGAGGCGGGCATTCGCGGCGCCATCGGCGTTATGTCGCTGCAGGAATTGCATAGTGCGCTGGAGCGCTAGGTGAACGGATTCGGTCGGCGCCTGGCCGACGCGGTGTCCCGGCGCGGGCCGCTGTGTCCCGGTATCGACCCGCATCCCGAGCTGCTGCGTGCGTGGGAGCTGACCGTCGACGTCGACGGCCTAAGCAGGTTCTGCGACGTGTGCATAACGGCGTTCGCCGATTTCGCAGTCGTCAAACCGCAGGTGGCGTTCTTCGAGGCGTACGGCGCCGCTGGGTACGCGGTGCTGGAACGCACGATCAGCTCGCTGCGCTCAGCGGGTGTGCTGGTGCTCGCCGACGCCAAGCGTGGCGACATCGGCTCGACCATGGCCGCCTACGCCGACGCGTGGGTCGGTGACTCTCCGCTGGCCGCAGACGCCGTGACCGTCTCGCCCTACCTGGGATTCGGGTCGTTGCAGCCGCTGATCGACACCGCCACCGCGCACGGCCGCGGTGTGTTCGTCCTGGCCGCCACGTCCAATCCGGAGGGCGCGACGGTCCAGTGCGCCGACGCCGGCGGGCAGACGGTCGCGCAGTCGATCGTCGACGCCGCCACCGCCGTGAACCGCGCCGCGCAGCCCGAGCCGGGGTCTGTCGGCGTCGTCGTCGGCGCGACCCTGGCCGACCCGCCCGACGTCAGTGCCCTCGGGGGCCCGGTCCTGGTGCCCGGGGTCGGCGCCCAGGGCGGCCGCCCCGAAGCGCTGCGCGGCCTCGGCGGGGCGGAGCCGGGCCAGTTGCTGCCCGCTGTGTCACGCGAGATCCTGCGCGCCGGACCAGACGTCGCCGCCGTGCGCGCCGCCGCCGAGCAATTCCGTGACGCGGTGGCCTACCTGTAGGCCGCCGCTGAAGTATGTACGAGATTTCGGTGATTCTTCGTACACAAGCTCACGTTCGACGGCTTTCGCCGCATCAGCAGGACAACGCCGACCACGACGCCAAACCCAAGCACCGCCAGCAGGATCAGCCCGGTGATGTCGCCGCGGTCGCGCGTGCGATAGATGACTTGCTGGTAGGTGGTGTCCGACGCCGCCTGTTCAAACACGTAGTCCCCGTTGATCAATGCCGGCTCGCCGATGATGTCGTTCCACCGCGTCAGGAACGCGCCCTCGCCGATAAAGGAAGCCAGCGCGGGGGAGACGTCGGCACCCTCGAGGTGCCCGGCGAACTCCAGCGATGGATTACGGCCCGGCACCGGCACGGATTTGGGGTCCATCCGATGGTCGGCCAGCACATACAGGTCGACAGTCTGCGGCGTGGTCGCCGAGCGGGACAGGCGCATCGGATACACGACCGTATCGGACTCGAACGATAGCCGTAGTGGCTGGAGGTCGCCGGTCAGAGTCGCACCGTGGTCGGCGGGAACGAGTTGGATCGCGACGATCTCCCAGCGGTCCGCGACGTACGGTGCGAGGTTCTTGTCCAGCCCATCCGGGTGCGGAAATCCGTTGTCCGCCAGCCATTTCGCCAGCTCACTCGGATCGTTGGCGGCCAACCGGGCGACGTCGAAGGGGCCGATTCGCTGCCGACCGAGCACGTTGACGCCGGCCCCGGGTCGCGCGCCCGCCGTGTCCAGTGACCCATCCGGGGACAGCCAGCTGAACGTCGGCCACCACGAGTCGCGGTACTCAACACGCGGAGCGGTGAGCCGGCCCAGTTCCGTGAACGCCTCGGAGTCGCCGAGTGACACGTCGGCCGCCGAAGGCACCGGCATCACCCAGGCGGCCTTGTTCGAACTCCCGCTGACGTTGAACGACATCAGGATGTCCTCGGTGTCGCCATCCCATGCGATCAGTGCGCGTTCATCGGTGACGGTCGCACCGGCCTGGTTGGGGATGTACGCGCCGCAACCACAGGCCCATGCCGGCGTGGCCACGCTCGACACCATGCCGGCAACACACAGCGCAAGCACGCCAACGGCCCAACGAGACATGAGTGACGAACGTACCGGGTCGCGGCGCCGACGAAGTTCTACAGCGGGATCCAGATCCCGAAGAACCAGAAGCCCCAGTTGTTGAAATCGGGATTGAAGATCGGCGTCACCCAGGCGCCGTTGTAGGCGAACGGCTGGTGGTCGAATCTGCCCTGGTCGATGCCGCGCCAGGCCAGGTCAGGGGGCGGCGGCCCCCAGCCGGGGTTGTGGTCCCACGGTGACGGGCCGCGATCGCCTGGACCTCCTGGACCACCAGGGCCGCGGTCCCAACCGCCTGGCGGGCCTCCTGGGTGGTCGCCAGGCCCTCCGCGGTGGTCGCCCGGCCCGCACCACTGCGGGTTGCACAGCGGGGGTTCGGCGGCCGCGGTGCCCAGACCAGCGGTCAAGGCGGAAATCGCGAGTCCGGCGGCTATCACCGAGGCGCCGGCGAGACGTTTTGCATTCATTTTGCGTGTCCTCTCGGGCCCAAAAGGGCCGATCACCCCGACGAGGCCCGAAGTTAGGCAGTCAAACTGTCCGGGATCTGTCGTCGGACTGCCAGGCGCCTGTCAACCGACAGGTCGGCCCACGCCCGCGTTACCTGCCCGCGACACGCCCGAAATGCTGTGACCAGGCAAAATTTTCTAAATGCCGCGACGCAAGGGGCCCCGGCCCAGCGGTCAGGAACCCGTGCTGGACCCCGACCGTCGCTGCCGAACCCGAAAACCCTTGATATGCAGGAATTTCCGTCGAATCACGCGCGGCACGAGCGTCTTTTTGGTCATTTGAAGCGCTGCGGAGGCCGCCGACTGACCGCACTACACGCTGGGCTTTTGAGCCCGCAACCAGGGGGTGGGGTTCGCTTTCGTCAGATTGCGTGGGTACGGTCGTCGTCGCTGGCTGGTTTAAGCCCCAGCCGAGATAAAACAATGATGGTGATGAGACGGAGGAACCCGTGGCCCTTCCCCAGTTGACCGACGAACAGCGCGCGGCAGCGTTGGAGAAGGCTGCTGCCGCACGTCGAGCACGTGCCGAGCTCAAAGACCGGCTCAAGCGCGGCGGCACCAACCTCAAGCAGGTGCTCAAGGATGCCGAGACCGATGAGGTCTTGGGCAAGATGAAGGTTTCCGCGCTGCTGGAGGCCCTGCCGAAGGTCGGCAAGGTCAAGGCGCAGGAGATCATGACCGAACTCGAGATCGCCCCGACCCGCCGGCTGCGTGGCCTGGGCGACCGTCAGCGGAAGGCGCTGCTGGAGAAGTTCGACTTCTCGTAAAGGGAGGTCGATGAGCGAAGGCGGAGGGCCGGGCAAGCCAAAGGCTCCGGTCGTGGTGCTGTCCGGCCCGTCTGCCGTCGGTAAGTCGACCGTCGTCCGCTGCCTGCGGGAACGGGTCGCCGACCTGCACTTCAGCGTCTCCGTCACCACCAGGGCACCCCGTCCTGGCGAGGTGGACGGCGTCGATTATTCGTTCGTGACGCCCGACCGGTTCCAGCAGCTCATCGCTGACGGCGAACTGCTGGAGTGGGCGGAAATCCACGGTGGCCTGCACCGATCCGGCACCCCAGCCGCCCCCATCCGTGAGGCGACGAAGGCCGGGCATCCGGTGCTCATCGAGGTCGATCTGGCCGGAGCGCAGGCCGTCAAGAAGGCCATGCCGGAGGTCATCACCGTCTTCCTCGCCCCTCCCAGCTGGGAGGATCTGGAGGCCCGCCTGACGGGGCGTGGCACCGAGACACCCGAGGTGATGCGCCGCCGTCTGGAAACCGCCAAGGCAGAACTGGCCGCTCAAGACGACTTCGACGAGGTCGTCGTGAACAGCCAATTGGAGTCTGCCTGCGCTGAATTGGTATCCTTGCTGGTGGCCCCCCGATAGCTTGTGCGCCGCACACGGCGTGGGGTTCCCGAGCGCCACTCAATTTTCAGGGAGAATTTCTACGTGAGCACCCCGCACGCCGACGCGCAGCTGGTCGCTGTGGACGACATCGACACGTCCGCCGCCGGCGCCTACGACACGCCGTTGGGCATCACCAACCCGCCCATCGACGAGTTGCTCGATCGCGCGTCGAGCAAGTATGCGCTGGTGATCTATGCCGCCAAGCGCGCCAGGCAGATCAACGACTACTACAACCAGCTCGGCGACGGCATCCTCGAGTATGTCGGCCCGCTGGTCGAGCCCGGTCTGCAGGAGAAGCCGCTGTCGATCGCGCTTCGCGAGATTCACTCCGACCTGCTCGAGCACACCGAGGGCGAGTAGCCAGGGCTCCCGGTGAGCGAACGCAAGCGGATCATCGTCGGCGTCGCCGGTGGCATCGCCGCCTACAAGGCGGCGACCGTGGTCCGTCAGCTCACCGAGGCCGGCCACTCCGTGCGGGTCGTCCCGACCGAGTCCGCGCTGCGGTTCATCGGCGCCGCCACCTTCGAAGCACTGTCCGGCCATCCGGTCCACACCGGCGTCTGGAACGACGTCCATGAGGTGCCGCACGTGCGGATCGGCCAGGAAGCCGACCTCGTCGTCGTCGCCCCGGCCACCGCGGACCTGCTCGCGCGTGCCGTTTCGGGCCGCGCCGACGACTTGCTGACCGCGACCCTGCTGACCGCGCGATGTCCCGTGCTGTTTGCGCCGGCCATGCACACCGAGATGTGGTTCCACCCGGCGACCGTCGACAACGTCGCGACGCTAAGACGAAGGGGCGCAATCGTTCTCGAGCCTGCGTCCGGCCGTCTGACGGGCGCCGACACCGGCGCGGGCCGATTGCCCGAAGCCGAGGAGATCACCACGCTGGCGCAGCTGCTGCTGGACCGTGGCGACGCGCTGCCGTACGACCTGGCCGGGGTGAAGGTGCTGGTGACCGCGGGTGGCACCCGCGAGCCGATCGATCCGGTCAGGTTCATCGGCAACCGCAGCTCCGGCAAGCAGGGCTACGCGATGGCCCGGGTGATGGCCCAGCGCGGCGCGGACGTCACGCTCATCGCGGGTAACACTGTGGGCCTGATTGACCCGGCCGGTGTCGACGTCGTGCACATCGGCTCCGCCGCGCAACTCAAAGACGCCGTCTCCAAGCACGCGCCCGACGCGCATGTGCTGGTGATGGCTGCCGCGGTCGCCGATTTCCGGCCGGCCAGCCTCGCCACGAGCAAGATCAAGAAGGGCGCGTCGGAACCGACCGCGATCGAGCTCGCCCGCACCGACGACGTGCTGGCCGGGACCGTGCGCGCCCGCACCGACGGCCAGCTGCCCAACATGCGCGCGATTGTCGGGTTCGCTGCCGAAACCGGCGACGCCAACGGCGATGTGCTCTTCCACGCCCGGGCCAAACTGCAGCGCAAGGGCTGCGATTTGCTCGTCGTTAATGCAGTCGGTGAGAATCGGGCGTTCGAAGTGGACAACAACGACGGTTGGCTGCTCGCGGCCGACGGCACGGAGTCCGCGTTGGAGCACGGTTCGAAAACTCTGATGGCCAGCCGTATCGTGGATGCGATCGCGGACTTCCTGCACCACAGCAGCGGGTAATCGAACGACGCATCCGGGGTGCGCGTAATCCTTGCGCGCGGCCGGGGCATGCGCTTTGGTGCGAGCAGGGACAGAGATATAATTCGACTGACTAAGTTTCGGAAAGGGATCACCACCGTGAGCAAAGCTCGGCTGTTTACCAGTGAGTCGGTAACCGAGGGCCACCCCGACAAGATCTGCGACGCCATCAGCGACTCGGTGCTCGACGCGATGCTCGCCCAGGACCCGCGTTCACGTGTCGCGGTGGAGACGCTTGTGACCACCGGCCAGGTGCACGTCGCCGGCGAGGTCACCACGTCGCGCGTACGCGGACATCCCCAAGATCGTGCGCGACCGCATCCTCGAGATCGGCTACGACTCGTCGGCCAAGGGCTTCGACGGCGCGTCGTGCGGCGTCAACATCGCGATCGGCGCGCAGTCGCCCGACATCGCGCAGGGTGTCGACACCGCCTACGAGACGCGCGTCGAGGGCGAGGCCGACCCGCTGGACCTGCAGGGCGCCGGTGACCAGGGCCTGATGTTCGGCTACGCCATCGAGGACACCCCCGAGCTGATGCCGCTGCCGATCGCGCTCGCGCACCGGCTGGCCCGCCGGCTGACCGAGGTCCGCAAGAACGGCGTGCTGGACTACCTGCGGCCCGACGGCAAGACGCAGGTCACCATCCAGTACGACGGCCGGACCCCGGTGCGGCTCGACACCGTCGTGCTGTCGACCCAGCACGCCGACGGCATCGACCTGGAAGCCACGCTCACCCCCGACATCCGCGAGAAGGTCGTCAACACCGTCCTGAGCGACCTGGCCCACGAGAGCCTGGACACCTCCGACTACCGGCTGCTGGTCAACCCGACAGGCAAGTTCGTGCTGGGCGGCCCGATGGGCGACGCCGGCCTGACCGGCCGCAAGATCATCGTCGACACCTATGGCGGATGGGCCCGTCACGGCGGCGGGGCGTTCTCGGGCAAGGATCCGTCCAAGGTGGACCGGTCCGCGGCGTACGCGATGCGCTGGGTGGCCAAGAACGTGGTCGCTGCCGGCCTGGCCGAGCGCGTCGAGGTGCAGGTCGCCTACGCGATCGGCAAGGCGGCCCCGGTCGGCCTGTTCGTGGAGACCTTCGGCAGCGAGACCGTCGACCCGGCCCGCATCGAGAAGGCCATCACCGCCGTCTTCGACCTGCGGCCCGGCGCGATCATCCGCGACCTGGACCTGCTGCGCCCGATCTACGCGCAGACCGCGGCGTACGGCCACTTCGGCCGCACCGACATCGAGCTGCCGTGGGAGCAGCTCAACAAGGTCGACGACCTCAAGGCGACGGTCTAGTTCCTCGGCGAGCGGACGCAGTTATCGCACGATCCACGCTCGGGTGCAGGCATTCTCGTCAGTTCGCGCTACCTAGTGAACGCGTAATCCCGAGCGGGAAGCGGCGGCTGCGCCAGTACGCCTCGAACGTGCTGGCAGGCCGCAGCGGCACGTCGCCGTTCTTGTCGAAGTAGTAGCTGTTGGCCAGCTTGCAGCTGTCCTGCCAGAAGATCTGGCGGTGCCGCTTGCGCATCATCTCCGCGAAATAGCGGTCGTTGGCCTCCTGTTTGACCTCGACGCGGCGGGCGTGACGGCGCCGGCCTGCTTCAGGCACCGGACGATGTGGTGGCTCTGCATCTCGATGAGTGCGAAGAACGACGAGCCGACGTACCCGTACGGGCCGCACACGGTGAAGAAGTTCGGGAAGCCGGGCACGCTGACGCCCTCATAGGCCTGCATCCGGTGCTGTTCCCAGAACTCGGCCAGCGATCGGCCGCCTGCGCCGGTGATCTCGAAGGTCAGGGCGTCGACGTCGAGCACCCGGAAACCGGTCGCGAGGATGAGCACGTCGACGTCGTGGGTTTCGCCGTCGGTAGTCGCCACTCCGGATCCGGTGATCTTGTCGATCGGCTCGGTCACCAACTCCACGTTGTCGCGGTTGAACGTGGACGAGGTAGGTGTTGTGGAAGCCCGGCCGTTTGCACCCGACGGCGTAGCGGGGAGTCAGCTTGTCGCGCACCACCGGGTCTTCGACTTGCTTGCGCAGATACGCCTTGCCGACCGTCGACATGTTCTTGGCCATGGGGTTGACCGTGAAGTACTGCGCCGGCAGGGCGAACGTCAACTCGACATAGGCCTGACTCAGCAGCCGCTGCGCGGTCCTGCCGCCTGGAATCCGCATCGCCCGCCGCGACGTGGGTGAAAGCGGCACGTCGAACTTGGGGAAGCACCAGATCGGTGTGCGCTGAAAGACGGTGAGGTGCTTGACGATCGGCGCGATTTCGGGAATGACCTGGACCGCGGATGCTCCGGTGCCGATGATCGCGACGCGCTTGCCGGTCAGGTCCTGACTGTGGTCCCAGCGCGCGGTGTGCATGGTGACGCCGGCGAAGCTGTCGACCCCGTCGATATCGGGCAGCTTCGGCACGGTCAACACGCCGCTGGCGTTGACCAGGAAGCGCGCGGTGAGCAGACCACCGGGGTCGGTGCGGATGCGCCATAGGCTCTCGTCGTCGTCGAACATCTGCGGTCGAGCACCTTCGTGTTGAACCGGATCTTGGGTCGTAGCCGGTACTTGTCGACGCAGTGCTCGGCATACGCCTTCAGCTCGTGCCCGGGCGCGTAGGTGCGCGACCACTTCGGGCTCTGCTCGAACGAGAACTGGTAGGAGAACGACGGAATATCAACGGCGATACCGGGATACGTGTTCCAGTACCAGGTGCCGCCTGGCTCGTCGCCGGCCTCGAGCACCAGGTAGTTGCCCATCCCGGACTTGTCGAGCTTGATCGCGGTGCCGATGCCGGAGAAGCCGGCGCCGACGATGACGGTGTCGTAGTCGGGCGCTGTCATATTGTTTCCCGTCTGCGTGCGATGACGTGCACGCCGTGCTTGGGCCGCAGCGTCAGCGTCGCTTCGAGTTCTACCGGATACTCAGCCAGCACGTCGAATGTGAACTGCTGACTCATGATCGCCGCCATCAACACCATCTCCATCAACGCGAAACTCTGCCCGATGCAGACCCGCCGCCCACCGCCGAACGGCAGATACGCGGACCGCGGCCGGCCCTTACCCGCGTCGCCCAAGAAACGCGTCGGGTCAAACACTTCGGGGTCCGGCCACCAGCGCTCGTCGTGGTGGATGTGATGGATCGGAATCAGCACCGTCGTGCCCGGACGGATGTGGTGCCCGTCGATGACGTCGTCCTCGATCGCCTCACGAGCGATGAGCCACACCGCGGAGTAATACCGCTGCGACTCCTGCAGGCATGCCGTGGCCCACGGCAGGCGCATCAGGTCCGCGGCCGTGGGGCGGCGGCCGCCGAGCACACCGTCGACCTCGGCGAGCAGGCGATCGCGCGCCTCGGGGTGTTGCGACATCAGATACCAGAACCACGACATCGCGTTGGCCGTCGTCTCGTGGCCGGCGAGCATGAATGTCAACGCCTCGTCGCGGATCCGCTTACGCGGCCAGGTTCCGTTGTCGGCATTGAACAACACGTTGAGCAGGTCGACGGACTCGGTCGGATGGGCGATCCGTTCGTCGAGCACAGCATTGACGGCCGCGTCCAGCGCCAGCGCGATCTTCTGGCCCTCGCGTAGCGGTGGCGGCAGCGGCACACCCGAGAAGGTGCACCAGCTCAACGTGTCGTAGACCGGCCGCGGCATCAGTCCCAGCAGACCGATCCTGCCCAGGCGTTCCGTGCGCCGCAGACCGCGGGTGGTGAGGTCCTTCATGCTGTGCACCAGCGGGCCGAAATCCTGGCTGAACAGGGCGTTCGCGACCACCCGCAGCGTCGCCTCGACCATCGTCGCGTGGATGTCGAATTCCTGCTCGGCCGGCAGTCCGGCGGTGACGCGTTCGATCGGGTCGATCATCAGGTCGACGATCTCGTTGAGGTGCCGCCGCGCGAACGTGGGATTCAGGGTGGTCCTGTGCGCCGCCCACGAATCGCCCTCGTCGGTCAGCAGGTTGGTACCCGCGGCCGCCCGGATCGGTTCGTAGTCGTTGGACTTGACGTATTTCAGCCGGGCCCTGTGCATCACGTGGTCGACATAGTCGGGGTGCGCTGATCGAGACGAATCGCCTTCCGGCGCAGCGGAATCGGGCGATGTCGTGTCCGCGTGTCCGGCCGAGGAAGCCCTCGCTCGCGTCGAACCCGATCGTGATCGCCTCGCGCGACATCGTCAACGTCGAGAATCGGGCCGCTGGTGCCGCCATGAGTCAACGGTATGGGTGACAGCCCGCCTCCGGAATGGGACTATCGGACAGAGAGTTGGGAGTTTGGGACACCGGTATGGCTACTACGACGTGGTCGCCCGACCTGCGGCACCCGATCTATGCGACCAAGCTGTTATGCGAGGTCGCGAACGAGCGCGGGGTGCCGACGGCCGACGTGCTGACCGGGACCGGGTCGCGCCCGACGACCTGGACGAACCCGAGGCGGTGGTCACCGCGTGGGACGAAATCATTGCGGTGCGCAGGCTGCTGGCCCGGTTGCCCGACGATGTCGGCGTCGGTGTCGACGTGGGTAGCCGATTCAAGCTCACCCATGCCGGGCTGTTGGGTTTCGCAGCGATGTCGTGTGCAACGTTGCGGGAGATGTTCGACATCGATATGCGCTACTTCTCGCTCACGACGCTCCATATCGACCTCAAGCTCTTCGACGGCGCGCAGGACTGCATGCTCGAACTCAACGTCGACCACTTGCCCGCAGACGTGCGCCGGTTCTTCATCGAGCGTGACCTCGCCGCCATCGTCTCCACGGTCGGAGCCTTCGCATACGAGGTCGTCGAGCGCTATGCGGACAAGGTCACCGCCGAAGTGTCGCTCGACGAGGATGTGCTGAGTCCACTGTTGACGCTGGTTCCCGTCGACAACATCGCATTTGAGCGCGCACACACTCGGTTGTACTTTCCGCGCGCCATGTTCGACGAGCCGTTGGCCGCAGGCCGATCCGCACACGCTCGAGTTGTGCATGGCCCAGTGCGATGTGCTGATGCAGCGCAACGAGCGGCGTCGCGGTATCACGGCCGTGGTGCGCGTCCAAGCTGTTTCGCAACTCCGGCGGCTTTCCGAGCCTGCCCGAGGTTGCCGCCGAACTCGATGTGCACCCGCGCACGCTGCGCCGTCAGCTCGCCGAGGAGGGTACGTCGTTTCGTTCGCTGCTGAACGAGGCGCGTTCCACACTGGCGGTCGACCTGCTGTGCAATGTCGGCCTCACCGTGGAGGAAGTGTCAAAGCGGTTGGGCTACACCGATACCTCGACGTTCTGTCATGCGTTCAAACGTTGGCACGGTGTGCCGCCGAGTGGCTATTCGCGGCCAGTAACCGGTCCGCCTGGGTGACATATGGGGACTGCCGGCCTCGTAGCGACACTGTCGCTGACAGCTCGGCACTTCGAATAGTGGTCAACTGCCGGGCCACCGCCCCTCCTTCTTGGCGGCCTCGACCTCACGCAACCCGGCCTCGCGCATCCGTCCGGCCTCGATGAGGCGTTGCACCCGTTCGACATTGGACGCCGACCACGGACTGCGCGGCTTGCGCGGGCTGAATCGCTGAATGCGCGACACCTCGTCGTATCGACGCGCCATGCTGTCGATCCAGCCGAAGCACAGCGCGATCTCGACCGCCTCGCCATACGAGATGCCCGGTTCCGGCGCATTCTTGTTGAACAGGCGAAGCCAAACTTCCGACGCCGCATCGTGATTGCGCTCCAACCAGTCTTCCCATTGGGCCACTGTGCGAGCGTCAACGACCTCCCGTTCGGTCATCCGCGATGCAGCGCGGCCTTCAGCGCCGCCAGTCCGCGCTCCGTCGCTTCGGTCGCGGCCGGCACGACGCCGACGTAGCCCAGGTAGCCGTGGATCAGGGTTTCGGCGTTGTGCAGTTCGACGGGCACGCCGGCCGCGGTCAAGCAGTTCCGCGTAGCGGGCGCCGTCGTCACGCAGCGGGTCGTGGCCCGCGACGGCGATGTAGGCCGGCGGCAGTCCTGCCAGATCCTTCGCCCGGGCCGGTGCCAGCGTCGCGGGCATGTCGGACAGATCCAGATCACCGGCATACCACCGGGAAAATCCCTTGACCGCACCGCCGCCGAGAACCGGCGCATCCGCGTTCTCGGTGAACGACGGCAGCGAGGCGTCCCACGTCGTCGCCGGATACCACAGCAGCTGAAGCCGGATCGGCGGCCCGCCGGCGTCGCGGGCCAGCTGCGACACCACCGCCGCCAGGTTGCCGCCCGCCGAGTCGCCCGCAACGGCAAGCCGGTCCGGGTCGGCGCCCAGCTCCCCGGCATGTTCGGCCACCCATTGCGTTGCGGCCCAAGCATCTTCGACTGCGGCGGGGTAGGGGTGCTCGGGCGCAAGCCGGTAATCCACCGACACCACGACCGCACCCGCCCCGACGGCGTGGTGCGCGTGCCTCCCCGTCATAGGTGTCGAGGTCGCCGACCGACCATCCGCCGCCATGCAGGAACACCACGACCGGCAGAGTGTCGCGCCGTCGACCGGTGGCCGGTACACCCGGATCGGGATCGGCCCGACCGGCCCGTCGATGGTGCGGTCCTCGCTGCGCACCTCGGGATGAACCTCCCGGCGGGGCAGGTCACGGAACCGCTGCCGTGACGCCTCGACGCCCCCGTCCGTTGTCAACTGGAACGGAACGGCCTCCAGTACCTTCAGCAAGACGGCGTCGACGGCCGGTTTCTCTCAGCAACGGACATGGGGACACGGTACGCACACCGGCAAACCGCGTCTGTGCCGTCTGCTACACCTTCGATGTGACCACCACCCGGCAGCAGGCTGAGCACGAGCCCATCGCGCGTGTCCTGCCGATGCTGTCGGTGCCCCACCTGGACCGCGACTTCGACTACCTGGTGTCCGCCGAGCAGTCCGACGACGCGCAGCCCGGAGTCCGGGCGCGAGTGCGCTTCCACGGCCGCCTGGTCGACGCGTTTATTCTCGAAAGACGTTCGGACACAGACCATGTCGGAAAGCTCGGCTGGCTGGAGCGCGTGGTGTCCGCCGAGCGGGTGCTCACCGCCGATGTGCGCCGCCTGGTGGACGCGGTCGCCGCGCGCTATGCCGGCACCCGGGCCGACGTGCTGCGGCTGGCGGTGCCGCCGCGGCATGCCAACGTCGAAAAACAGACCCCCCCGGAACTGGCGCCCGTCACCGTCAAACCCGTGGACCCGGCGGCGTGGGCCGAATACGGCCGCGGTGAGCAGTTCCTGGCCGCCCTGCGCGACGGCCGCGCCGCCCGCGCGGTATGGCAGGCGCTGCCCGGCGAACGCTGGACCGACCGCCTCGCCGAGGCCGCGGCGGTCGCGGTGGACTCCGGCCGCGGTGTGCTGGCCATCGTCGGTGACCAGCGCGACGTCGACGCACTCACCGACGCCGCCATAAACCTCGTCGACGAATCGCGGGTGGCCGCCCTGTCGGCGGGCCTGGGCCCCGCGCAGCGCTACCGCCGCTGGCTGTCCGCGCTGCGCGGCGGCGCCCGACTGGTGATCGGTACCCGCAGCGCCGTTTTCGCGCCCGTTGCCGACCTCGGCCTGGTGATGGTGTGGGACGACGGTGACGACACCCTCGCCGAGCCGCGTGCGCCCTACCCGCACGCCCGCGAAGTGGCGATGCTGCGCGCGCACCAACTGCGCTGCGCGGCCCTGATCGGTGGCTATGCCCGCACCGCGGAGGCCCAGGCGTTGGTGCGCAGCCGCTGGGCGCACGACCTGGTGGCGCCGCGCCCCGTTGTCCGGACCCGCTCGCCGCGCGTCGTCGCGCTCGAGGACAGCGGGTACGCGCAGGAACGTGACCCCGCCGCGCGTACTGCACGTCTGCCGTCGATGGCGCTGCAGGCCGCGAGGACCGCGCTGCACGATGGTCGGCCGGTGCTCGTGCAGGTGCCGCGGCGTGGCTACGTTCCGGCGCTGGCGTGTGCCCGGTGCCGGACCATCGCGCGGTGCCGGCACTGCACGGGGCCGCTGTCATTGCCCGACCGCGACGCCGCCGGCGCGGTGTGCCGTTGGTGCGGCCGGGAGGAGCCCTCGTTGCGTTGCGCGCGTTGCGGTTCCGACGCGGTGCGCGCGGTCGTCGTCGGTGCGCGGCGCACGGCGGAGGAACTCGGCCGGGCGTTTCCCGGCACGACGGTCATCACCTCCGGCGGAGACGCGATGGTCGCGGCCGTGCCGGCGCAGCCCGCGGTGGTCGTCGCGACGCCGGGCGCGGAGCCCGTGGCCGACGGTGGCTACGGCGCGGCCCTGCTGCTCGACGGGTGGGCCCTGCTCGGCCGCCAGGACCTGCGCGCCGCCGAGGATGCGCTGCGACGCTGGATGGCCGCCACTGCCCTGGTGCGCAGCCGCGGCGACGGCGGCGTGGTCGCGATCGTCGCCGAGTCGTCCATCCCCACCGTGCAGGCGCTGATCCGCTGGGACCCCGTGGGCCACGCCGAAGCCGAGCTCGACTCCCGCACCGAGGTCGGCTTGCCGCCTGCCGTGCACATCGCTGCCGTCGACGGCGGATCGGCGGCGGTCAACGCCCTGCTCGAAACCGCGCAACTGCCTGACGCCGCCGACCTGCTGGGCCCTGTCGAGCTGCCGTCCGGTGCCCGCCGGCCGCCGGGAACCCCGGCCGACAGCCCGGTGAGCCGGATGCTCGTGCGGGTGCCCCGCGACGGAGGGCTGGCGCTCGCCGCGGCCCTGCGGCGGGCCACCGGCGTCCTCAGTGCGCGCCACGACCAGGAGCCAGTTCGTGTGCAAATCGACCCATTGCACATAGGGTGATGCGGGACACCACGCACAACGTCCGAAGGAGGTGGGCATGGGACGGCTGTTCAAGCTGCTGATCCCGTTGGCGCTCATCGCCTTTGGCGTGCTGTGGCCGCTGGTGTTCCGGGGTGGGGCCGAGGCGTCCAACGTCTCCGACCCCGTCGTGTTCAGCAATTACAAGGCGGACTTCGTCATCGGCAGCGACGGGCAACTCGACGCGGTGGAGACAATCACCGCCGAATTCCCCGGCGGGCGGCACGGCATCTTCCGGTACTGGGACGTCGCCAACCCGAACAATCCGCGGCTGCGGCAGAAGCCGGAGATCACGTCGATCCTGCTCGACGGCGAGCCGGCGCCGTATCAGATGCTGTGGGAACAGGGGGAGCGGTTCCGGGTCGCCAAGATCGGCAATCCGGATCAGTACCTCGACCCGGGAACCCACGTCTTCGAGATCCGCTACAGCATCCCCGGTGTCCTCGACCCCGGTAGCGCCGGCGCGGACAGGCAGTTCGCCGAATCAACCGGTCAGCCCGCCGCGACGCCGTCGGTGTTCCTGTGGAACGTCATCCCGCAGGCGTGGAACAACGAGATCGAACGGGCCGACATCTCCATCACCTTGCCTGGCGAGGTCCCCAGCGCGCAGTGCTCGGTCGGATACGGCATCGGGGTAGCCTGCAGCGACCTGACCATCACCGGAAACAGGGTGGACCTGTGGGCGTTCAACCTGCAGCCGCACACGCCTGTCACGGTTCGCGCCGGTGTCGACGTGCCCACCCCGCCGCAAGTCAGCCTGCCGTGGCCGTACACCTGGGACCGCATTCTGGGCCAGTCGATCACCGGCGTCATGTGGATCGCCGGACTCACCGTCGCGTTCGGGCTTGGCGCGTTCCTGTGGTACCGCAGCACCGTCGAACCGTCGCCGGGGTTACCGCTGCAATACGCGCCGCCGCCTGGACTCGGGCCGGTGCAGACCGAGTACATCCGCACCGAGTCGGTTCCCCGCAACGGGCTCACCGCAACGCTGTTCTATCTCGCCGAGCGCGGGCTGGTCGACCTCAGACAGGTCAGTGACAAGCACTGGAACGTCCGCGGCAAGGCGAACCGCGGCGCATGGGCGGACGTCGACCCGGTCAGCGTCGCCGTCGGGTCGGCGCTCAAGGTGATGAACCCGGGTGCCGAGTTCGAAGCCAAACACACCGTGACTGCGGGCAAGAAGCTCAACAAGGCCAAGACCGACATGTCCGCAGCGGTGACGAAATGGGCGTACGACAACGGCCTGATGGTCAAGCGCAGCAGGGAGCTGTGGGTCCGCACCGCCAACGCGATCGCCTTCATCCTGATGTTCTTCGGAATCTTCCGCTGGGGGTTCCCGGTCACCGCCAGCGCCCTGCCGTTCGCGGCGTTCTTCCTGTTCTCCGCGCCGTCGTGGGGCCAGGGTGTCGGCAGCCGGCGCACGCCCCCAGGACGTGAACTGTGGTCACGGGCTGGCGGATTCCACCGCATGTTGACCACCGACTCGGCAGAGACGCGCTTCGATTTCGGGGCGCGCAAGGACCTCTACACCGCCTACGTTCCGTTCGCGGTGGCCGCCGGCGCGGCGGCGCTGTGGGCGAAGAAATACGAGACCACGACGGGCAGCCCTGCGCCGCAACCAGTTTGGTACGACTCGTCATCGCCCACCAGCTGGGGAGTCGTCGGCAGTTCGGGCGGGCAGAGTTTTGACAGCTTCGAATCGGCGTTGTCGTCGTCGATCGGCGCCTACACCGCATCGCAGTCGTCATCGTCTGGCAGCAGTGGCGGTGGCGGTGGCTCCAGCGGGGGCGGCGGAGGCGGCGGCGGAGGAGGAGGTGGCGGCTCATGGTGAGATTCCTGCTGATCGTGGTGCTGGTGATCGCGGTTCTGGTGCTGATCGGATTTGTGATGGGCTACAACAAGATCCGCTCGGCCGACGTACGTGTCGCCGAGGCGCTGTCGTGGCATCGACGTGGAGCTGACCCGTCGCGCGTCGCTGATCCCCAGCCTGGTGCACACGGTGCAGACGTTCGCCACCCACGAGAAGGGCATCCTCGACCACGTCACCGATGCCCGCGCGGCGCTGACCTCGGCGACGGCGGGGAAGTCGGTGGCGCAGCGCAGCGCCGCCGAGAAGGAGCTCGACGGTGCGCTCGCGCCGCTGCTGGCGCTGGGCCAGAGCTACCCGCAACTCAACTCGTCGAACAACTTCCTGAACCTGCAGGACAATCTCGCCGACACCGAGAACAAGCTGGCCTTCGCGCGCCAGTACTACAACGACGCGGCGGCCACGCTGAACCGGCTGATCAGCACCATCCCGTGGATGTTCGTCGCGCCGCTGACCGGGGTGGAGGAGCGCGAGTACTACCAGACGCCGCGCTAGTCACGCGCCCGCAGCCTGGATGATGAGGTCGGCGACCTCCTTGGCCCTTGACACGATCGACAGATGGCTTGCATCGAGTTCGATCGTCGAGGCGTTCATCCGTTCTGCCATGAACCGTTCAAGCTCAGGGTTTATGGTGCGATCGTTCTTGGAGACGGCGTAGAAGGTGGGCTTGTCCCTCCAAGCCGCCTGGGTCGTGCGGCCGGTGAAGAGTTCGCTTGATACCCGGCCTTGGACCGCGTACAGCATCCTGGCCCGGACAGGATCGACATCCTGGGCGAAGTCGTTCAGGAACGCCTCTTCGGACAGCTGTGCATATCCGTCTGGAGCCTTCACCAGTCCTGCGCTCGCCGGCGGTGTCGGATACTGAGCGGCCAGCGCCGTGTAATCCTCGCCGGCGTCGGGGCCGCGCGCTGCAATGTAAACCAGGGCTGTCACCTTGGGGTCGACACCGATTTCGGTCGCGATCATGCCCGAATACGAATGTGCGACAAGGACTGTCGGGCCGTCCATCAAGGCGAGGGTGCGGCGCGCGAACTCGCAGTCCTCCGCGAGTGTCCGCAGCGGATTCTGTACCGAAGCCACGGTGAGCCCTCGTGCCTGCAGATGCGGGATGACGTCGGACCAGCACGAGCCGTCTGCATAGGCGCCGTGCAACAACACCACATTGCGGGCACGCGCCAACGGCTCTGACGGGGGTGGAGCCGCCTGCGCGGGCCGCGCGCTCAGCACGGCTGCGGCGCCGCTGACGGCCACAGCGGCCGCGAACGATCGTCGATTCACGTCGGGATCTAACCATGCAAACCTGTGCGGTCCGATGGCGCTTCTAGACTGTCGCGGTGCGCATCGTCTTCGCCGGCACCCCGGAGCCCGCCTTACCGTCGTTGCGCCGGTTCATCGAATCGCCGCGCCACGACGTGGTCGCGGTGCTGACCCGTCCGGACGCGGCGGCGGGCAGACGGCCAAACCGTCGCCGTCGCCGGTGGCCCGGCTCGCCCTCGAACACGACATACCGGTGCTGCGCCCGCCGCGGCCCAACTCCGACGAGTTCGTCGCCGAGCTGACGGAGCTGGCACCGGAGTGCTGCGCCGTCGTCGCCTATGGTGCGCTGCTGTCCGCTCGGCTGCTGGCCGTGCCCCGGCACGGCTGGGTCAACCTGCACTTCTCGCTGCTGCCCGCCTGGCGCGGCGCGGCCCCCGTGCAGGCGGCGATCGCGGCGGGCGACACTGTGACGGGTGCGACGACGTTCCAGATCGAACCCGCGCTCGATTCGGGCCCGATCTACGGGGTGGTCACCGAGACGATCCGCCCGACCGACACCGCAGGCGATCTCCTTGAGCGTCTTTCGCTTTCGGGTGCGGCGCTGCTGGAGACGACGCTGGACGGCGTCGCCGACGGTTCGCTGACCCCGGTGCCCCAAGCCGCCGACGGTGTCAGCATCGCGCCGAAGATCACCGTCGAGGAGGCGCGGGTGCGCTGGGACCTGCCGGCCCACGTCGTCGACCGGCGTATCCGCGCGGTCACTCCCAACCCCGGAGCGTGGACGATGATCGGCGACCTGCGCGTCAAGCTCGGCCCCGTCGCACTGTGACGATGCCGCGCCAAACAGCCTGGCACCCGGCGAGATTCGCATCGACCGCAAGAGCGTGCACATCGGCACCGGATCGCAGCCGGTCCTGCTCGGCCAGATCCAGCCGCCTGGCAAGAAGTCGATGAACGCCGCCGACTGGGCACGCGGCGCGCATCTCGATGACGATGTGCGGGCTCAATGACCAGGCCGCGCAACAAACGTCCGCCGCGCCGCAAGCCGCTCGACCCGGCCCGCCGCGCGGCGTTCGACGTGCTGCGCGCGGTGTCGGAGCAAGACGCCTACGCCAACCTGGCGCTGCCCGCAATGCTGCGCCAACGCGGAATCACCGGCCGCGACGCCGCTTTCGCCACCGAGTTGACCTACGGCACCTGCCGGACCCGCGGCCTGCTCGACGCCGTCATCGGCCACGCCGCGGGCCGCCCGACCGACCACATCGACCCGGTCCTGCTCGACCTGCTTCGGCTCGGCACCTACCAACTGCTGCGCACCCGCGTCGAACACCACGCGGCCGTGTCCACCACCGTCGAGCAGGCAGGTATCGAATTCGATTCGGCGCGAGCCGGTTTCGTGAACGGTGTGCTGCGCACCATCGCCGGGCGCAACGAGCAGTCCTGGGTCGACGAGCTGGCCCCACCCGCCGACGCCGACCCGGTCGGGCACATGGCGTTCACCCATGCCCACCCGCGCTGGGTCGCCCAGGCGTTCGCCGACGCGCTCGGTGCGGACGCGGGACAGCTCGACGCCTTGCTTGCCAGTGACGACGAGCGACCGCTGGTGCATCTGGCCGCCCGTCCCGGCGTACTGACCGCCCAGCAGCTGGCTGAGCAGGTGGACGGCGGCACCGTCGGCCGCTATTCGCCGTACGCGGTGTACCTGGCCGGCGGGGACCCCGGGCGGCTGGGGGCGGTGCGCGACGGTGCGGCGCTGGTCCAGGACGAGGGCAGCCAGCTGGTGGCCCGGGCGCTGACCCTGGCCGAACTGGACGGGCCCGACACCGGCCGCTGGCTGGACCTGTGCTCCGGGCCGGGCGGCAAGACCGCGCTGCTGGCCGCCCTCGGGCCGCATGCGCGGGTCACCGCCATCGAACCCAACCCGCGGCGCGCCGACATGGTCGAGCAGAACACCCGCGGCCTGCCGGTCGAGATATTGCGGGTCGACGGCCGCGACCCGGGCATCGAACCGGGATTCGACCGCGTGCTCGTCGACGCGCCCTGCACCGGGCTCGGCGCGCTGCGGCGCCGGCCCGAGGCCCGCTGGCGTCGCCAACCCGGCGACGTCCCCGCCCTGGCCAAGCTCCAGCGTGAGCTGCTGGCGTCGGCGATCCGGCTGACCCGCCCGGGTGGCGTGGTGCTGTACGCCACCTGCTCGCCGCACCTGGCCGAGACCGTCGGCGTGGTCGCCGACGCGCTGCGCCGTCAGCCGGTGACGGCACTGGACACCCGGCCGCTGTTCGAACCCGTCGACGGTCTCGGCGACGGCCCGTACGTGCAGCTTTGGCCGCACCGGCACGGCACCGATGCGATGTTCGCGGCTGCCCTCAAAGTCCTCAAAGTAGGGTGACGCACATGCCGAAGCCGCTGATCGCGCCGTCGATTCTGGCCGCCGACTTCGCCGAACTCGGCGACGAAGCCGCGGCGGTGACCGGTGCCGACTGGTTACACGTCGACGTGATGGACAACCATTTCGTGCCCAACCTCACGTTCGGGCTGGGAGTCGTCGAGTCGTTGCTCAAGAGAACCGACATTCCGATGGACTGCCATCTGATGATCGAGAACCCCGAACGCTGGGCCCCGCCGTACGCCGAGGCGGGCGCCTACAACGTCACTTTCCACGCGGAGGCCACCGACAACCCGGTCGGCGTGGCCCGCGACATCCGCGCTGCGGGCGCCAAGGCCGGCCTGTCCGTCAAGCCCGGCACCCCGATCGAGCCCTACCTGGAGATCCTGCCCGAGTTCGACACGATGCTGATCATGTCGGTGGAGCCCGGCTTCGGCGGACAGAAGTTCATCCCTGAGGTGCTCGCGAAGGTCGGCATCGTGCGACGGCTCGTCGACTCCGGCGAGCTGACCATCGTCGTCGAAATCGACGGTGGCATCAACGACGTCACCATCGAAGAGGCCGCCGAGGCCGGGGTGGACTGCTTCGTCGCAGGCTCGGCGGTGTACAGCGCGGAAGACCCTGCAGCAGCGGTGGACTCGTTGCGCCGCCAGGCGGCCGCCGCGTCCAAGCACCTGCGGTTATGAACCTCGACGCAGCGATGCGGCTGGCCGTCGAACAATCCGAGCGGGTCAAGGGCAGCACGTATCCCAATCCGCCGGTGGGCGCGGTCATCCTCGACCGCGACGGTGAGATCGCAGGCGTCGGCGCGACCGAACCGCCCGGCGGACCGCACGCCGAGGTACTGGCGTTACGGCGGGCGGGGGAGAGGGCGGTCGGCGGCACGGCGGTCGTGACCCTGGAGCCGTGCAACCACCACGGCCGGACGCCGCCGTGCGTGGATGCCCTTCTCGCGTCGAAGGTTTCGACGGTCGCGTATGCCGTGGCCGACCCGAACCCGGAAGCCGCCGGTGGGGCGTCGCGACTCGTCGAATCCGGCGTCAAAGTCGAGGCCGGGGTGCTCACGGACGCTGTCGCCGGTGGGCCGCTGCGGGAGTGGCTGCACAAGCAACGCACCGGAATGCCCCACGTGACTTGGAAATTCGCCACCAGTGTCGACGGGCGCAGCGCCGCCGCCGACGGCAGCAGCCAATGGATCACCAGTGAGGCCGCGAGGGCCGACGTCCATCGCCGCCGTGCCGCCGCCGACGCGATCATCGTCGGCACGGGCACCGTCTTTGTCGACGATCCCGTACTGACCGCGCGACTGCCAGATGGCAGCCTGGCCGAGCGCCAGCCACTGCGCGTCGTCGTCGGGGAACGCGAAATATCGTCTGAAGCAAGAGTTTTGAACGACGACTCGCGGACGATGGTGATCCGCACCCGCGACCCCCACGAGGTGATCAAGGCGCTGTCCGACCGCACCGACGTGCTGCTGGAGGGCGGGCCGACGCTGGCCGGGGCTTTCCTGCGGGCCGGGGTGATCGACAGGATTCTGGCCTACGTCGCGCCAATTCTGTTGGGGGGGCCCATCGCTGCGGTCGACGACGTCGGTGTGCTGTCCATCGCCCATGCCCAGCGCTGGCGGTTCGACGGCATCGAGCCCATCGGCCCGGACCTGCTGCTCAGCCTGATCCCGGGCTGCCTGCGAGCGCGCCGACACTACGGTTTCTGACAGAAATCGCCGAAAACCCGTCAGAAACCGTAGTTTCGGCGAGATTGATTTACGCTACGTCTATCAGTTCGAAAACGCGCCAACCAGCGTGTTGCAGAACGCCGGCAGGTCGTCGGGCTTGCGGCTGGACACCAACGTGTTTGGCCCGCGCGAGCATTCGACCACCTCGTCGTCGACCCAATTGGCGCCGGCGTTGACGAGGTCGGTCTTCACGCTCGGCCACGAGGTCATCATCCGGCCGCGCACGACGTCGGCCTCGATGAGTGTCCACGGCCCGTGGCAGATCACCGCGACCGGCTTGCCGGCGTCGAAGAAGCCCTTTACGAACGAGACGGCCGCCGAGTTCGTGCGCAGGAAGTCGGGGTTTGCCACCCCGCCGGGCAGCACCAGCGCGGAGTAGTCGGACGCCGAAACGCTGTCGGCGGACTTGTCCGCCTCGAAGGTGTCGGCCGGCGTCAGATGGTTGAACGCCTGTATCTTGCCGACTTCGGTGGACACCAACTCGGGTGTGCCGCCGGCTTGCTCGACTGCTTTCCAGGGTTCGGTGAGCTCGACCTGCTCGGCGCCCTCGGGGGCGACGAGGAACGCAATCTTCTTGCCATTCAGTGTCGTTGTCATGAATTCTCTCCCCTCGAGTTGTGGCCTCTGCCACGCGTACCCGGCGCGGCGGGGAGCCAATCAGGGCCATTGCATCGGTACACTCGTACCAGAGATCGCGCTTTCACCGACGAGTTGCGCGCTGGTGAGCACGAGAAAAGGACGATGAGCGTGACTGCATTGCGGGACTGGCTCCCGATACGCCCGATCGATCTGACAAGCCTCAAGGCGTTCGTGTGGGACGCAGTCCGAGGGCTTACCGCCGAGGAGCCGACAACGGCCGCCGAGCCGCAGCTGATGGGCAGGGGCCTCGAGCGCTGCTGACGCGCCGCTACTCCGACCGGTGGCGGCCGGGCGGTGGCTGCTGACGCTGGATCCGCACCGTTTCGTCGGCGCCCCGCGTCGAGGTCGCACCGGCGGGCGCGTTGAACGCCTGCGTCGGCGCGTCGATCAGCTGCGTCGGCGTCTCGTCTGCCTCGACGCCGGCTGCCGGCTCGTCGGCGTGCTCATGCCTGGCGCTGATCAGCAGCCCGAGCAGCGCGCCCACGACGCAGACGATCGCGGTGATCCCGAAGATTTCGCCGTACTGCATCGTGTAGGCCTCGACGGTTGCCGTCCTCAAGCGCGCGCCCTGGGCGATCAGCACGCCGCCCGGGGTGTCGGCGGTTGGTGGGGGTAGCGCGGCCAACCGCTCCTGCAGGTACTGGTTGAACCGGTACAGACCCCACGCACTCAGCGAGGCGATGCCGACCAGCATGCCGATCATCCGGGCCACCACCACCGCGGCCGACGCGATTCCGTGCTGAGCTGCCGGGACCACCCGCAGCGAGGCCGACGTCAGCGGGCCGATCACCAGGCCGAGGCCGAAGCCGGCGATCGCGAGGTCGGTGTCCAGCATGGGCAGGCTGATAAAGCCCAGGTCGTGCTTCGCGGCGAGGAGGTCGACGGGCCACATGGAGATCAGCCAGTAGCCACCCGCGGCGATCATCATCCCGATGAACGTCACGATGCGGTCGCCGATCTTGGTGGCCAGCCAGCCGCCGATCAGCGCGCCGATGGGCAGCGCGATCAAGAAGCGCAGCAGCAGGAAGGCGGCCTGGTTCTGGTCCTGGCCCAGCACGCCCTGGCCGAAGAGTTCGACGTTGACCAACGTCACCATCAGGGCCGCGCCCGCGCACAGCGACGCCCCCAGCGCCGCCAGGAACGGCCGGAAGTGCACGCCCGCGGGTTCGAGCAGCCGCGTCTTGGCGACCTTCTCCCAGACGAAGAACGCCACGGCCGCGACCAGGGCGCCGATCAGCACCGGCAGGCCCCAGCTGGGCAGCACCTGTTTGCCGTCCGGCTCCGGGTTGTACAGGCCCACCACGGCCAGGCCCAGCGCGATGGCCAGCAGTACGCCGCCGACCACGTCGACCTTCTCCGGCTGGTCGGTCTTCACCTTGGCAGGCAGGCTGAAATGGACCATCACCATCGCGATCACGGCGAGCGGGACGTTGACCCAGAACACGGACTGCCAGTGGTTGAACAGCCAGACCAGCAGGATGCCGTACATCGGGCCGAGAACGCTGCCCAGCTCCTGGGCGGCGCCGACGCCGCCGAGTACGGCCGCTCTGTTGCGCGCCGCCCACAGGTCGGCGGCCAGCGCCAGCGTGACGGGCAGCAGCGCGCCGCTGGCGGTGCCCTGCACGATGCGCCCGATGACCAACATGGTGAGGTCGCTGGACAGCGCGGTGATCACCGACCCCACCGCGAAGCCGGCCAGGCTGACCTGCAACAGCAGCTTGCGGCCGAACCGGTCGGAGGCACGGCCCAATAGCGGCATGGCCGCGATATAGCCGAGCAAATACCCGGTGATGATCGGCGTGACCTGCTGGATCTTGTTGATCGCGATGCCGACGTCGCTCATGATGTCGACCATGATCGTGACGACGACGTAGGTGTCCAGCGCGCCAAGCACTACCGCAAGGCTGCCTGCGCTGATCGCGATTCTGCGGCTGGTCGCCGCTCTGCTCGGTGGCTTGGGAAGCCGGCATCACACCGCAGGCTTGGTGACGGTCACCGGCTTACCCCACTCCGATCGTCGTCATCGTGATGCTGTTGCCGGGGCTCGGCTCCAGCTTGGCCTGCACCAGTTCGTGGTTGCCGTCCTCGGCGAATCCACGCGGTGCCGGGAACGGGCCCGGTGGCGCCGATCTGCGGAGCGATCTTGTTGACCGCGTCGGCGCTGACGTTGCCGGTGACGCGGACGGCCTCGACGCCGTTGATGGTCTCGCGGCCGTCGGCCTTGGGATCGGTGAAGTTCGGCCAGCACGTTGCCCAGCCCGGTGTCGGGGTTGAGGATCGCCGACACGTCGTAGATGTCGGCGGCGGGCCCGAAGTCCTGGTACGGCGCTGCCGGACGTGAGCGTCGCGAACAGGTTGCCCTCGGCAACGACGAAACTGATGTCGTCCAGCTTCTGGCCCAGGAAGAGCAGGTTGGCCTTGCCCTGTGCGGCGACCGCAGGCGCGTTGGTCAGATCGCCCTCGAGGGTCTCGATGGGCAGTTCCTTGATCTCGCCCTGCACCGTCAGCTTCAGGTGCACGCTCGTCTGGCTCTTGGTGGTCTCGCTGGACTCCTGCAGCAGTGTGGCGGCGTCCGGCAGTTCCTTGCCCGAGTCCTCGGACGACGAGGAGCACCCGGCGATGAGGGCGATGGCGGCGAAGAGGGCGGCGAAGATCGCAAAGAGGCGCGTCTGCATGACTGCATCGTAGAGGGTGCGGCGTGACGCGTGCCTGGATCGGCGAGAAGCCGCCACCTGGATAGTCTGGCGGCGTGTTCACCGGAATCGTCGAAGAATTGGGCGAAGTCGTCGGCAAGGAAGATCCTCGGCGACTCGGCCCGGTTGGTCATCCGCGGTCCCGTCGTCACCGCCGACGCCGGGCACGGCGACTCCATCGCGGTGAATGGGGTGTGCCTGACCGTGGTCGACGTACAGCCCGAGGGCGTTTTCAGCGCCGACGTGATGGGCGAAACGCTCAACCGGTCGAGCCTGCGCGGCGTCGGCGTGGGCAGCCAGGTCAACCTGGAACGCGCGGCCGCGGTCAACAGCCGGCTCGGCGGGCACATCGTGCAGGGCCATGTCGACGGCACCGGTCATGTGATTGCGCGCACACCGATCCGAACACTGGGAAGTGGTGCGGATCGCGCTGCCGACGGCGCTGTCCCGCTACGTCGTCGAGAAGGGTTCGATCACTGTCGACGGGGTGTCTCTCACGGTCTCCGGCCTAGGTCACGACTGGTTTGAGGTGTCGCTGATCCCGACGACGTTGGAGCTCACCACCCTGGGCAGCGCGGAGGTCGGCACGCACGTCAACCTCGAGGTCGACATCATCGCGAAATACGTCGAACGGCTGATGAGCCAGACCGCTGAGTGAGAGCGGCAATAATCCCTGAGCGCGGGTGGTTCATACTGAGGTGATGACGAGGCTGGACTCCGTCGAGCGGGCGGTCGCCGATATCGCCGCGGGGAAGGCCGTCGTCGTCATCGACGATGAGGACCGCGAGAACGAGGGCGACCTCATCTTCGCCGCCGAGAAGGCCACTCCAGAACTCGTCGCGTTCATGGTGCGCTACACCTCCGGTTACCTGTGCGTGCCCCTGGACGGCGCGATCTGCGACCGGCTCGGACTGCTGCCGATGTACGCGGTCAACCAGGACAAGCACGGCACCGCCTACACGGTTACCGTCGACGCGAAAAACGGTGTGGGAACCGGTATTTCGGCTTCCGACCGGGCGACCACGATGCGGCTGCTCTCCGACCCGTCCAGCGTCGCCGACGATTTCACCAAGCCCGGCCACGTGGTGCCGCTGCGCGCCAAGGACGGCGGCGTGCTGCGCCGCCCCGGCCACACCGAGGCCGCCGTCGACCTGGCCCGGCTGGCCGGCCTGCAGCCCGCGGGCGCCATCTGCGAGATCGTCAGCCAAAAGGACGAAGGCGCGATGGCGCAGACCGATGAGCTGCGGGTTTTCGCCGACGACCACGACTTGGCGCTGATTTCGATCGCCGACCTGATCGAGTGGCGGCGCAAGCACGAAAAGCACATCGAGCGCATCGCCGAGGCCCGCATCCCGACCCGCCACGGTGAGTTCCGGGCGGTCGGCTACACCAGCATCTACGACGACGTCGAGCACGTCGCGCTGGTCCGCGGCGACATCGCGGGGCCGCACGGCGACGGACACGACGTGCTGGTGCGCGTGCACTCCGAGTGCCTCACCGGTGACGTGTTCGGCTCGCGGCGCTGCGACTGCGGCCCGCAGCTGGACGCCGCGATGGCGATGGTGGCCCGCGAGGGCCGCGGCGTCGTGCTGTACATGCGCGGCCACGAGGGCCGCGGCATCGGCCTGATGCACAAGCTGCAGGCCTATCAGCTGCAGGACGCGGGCGACGACACCGTCGACGCCAACCTCAAACTCGGCCTGCCGGCCGACGCCCGCGACTACGGCATCGGCGCGCAGATCCTCGTCGACCTCGGCGTGCGGTCGATGCGGCTGCTGACCAACAACCCCGCCAAGCGGGTCGGCCTGGACGGCTACGGGCTGCACATCATCGAGCGCGTGCCGCTGCCGGTGCGCGCCAACGCCGAGAACATCCGCTACCTGATGACCAAGCGCGACCGGATGGGCCACGACCTGATCGGCCTGGACGACTACGACGAAGCCGTGCCCGGCGAATTCGGCGGAGCCCTATGAGCGGCGGGGCCCTGAATTGAGCGGAGGCGCAGGGGTTCCCGATCTGCCACATCTTGACGCGTCGGAGCTGACGCTGGCCATCGTGGCGAGCACCTGGCACGACAAGATCTGCGATGCGCTGCTCGACGGCGCCCGCAAGGTGGCCGCCGATGCGCGGCATCGACAATCCGACCGTGGTGCGCGTGCTGGGCGCGATCGAAATCCCGGTCGTGGCACAGGCATTGGCCGCCACTCACGACGCCGTCGTGGCGTTGGGCGTGGTGATCCGCGGCGAGACACCGCATTTCGACTACGTGTGCGACGCGGTGACCCAGGGCCTGACGAGGGTGTCGCTGGATTCGTCGACCCCGGTGGCCAACGGCGTGCTCACCACCAACAACGAACAGCAGGCGCTGGATCGGGCGGGGCTGCCCGACTCGGCCGAGGACAAGGGCGCGCAGGCGGCCGCGGCGGCGCTGTCCACCGCGCTGACGCTGCGCGACCTGCGAGTCATGAGCGACGGCACTGGGATCTCGAGATACGGCCCCATCTGACACCGTATTTCGCCTATGGCGCGCGCTGCGTTGTTCTGGCGGCCGCATGTCGCTGTCGGTGCGCTGCTGAAGATTCGTCCACCGGCGTCGATCTTCCAGACCGCCGACCAGGTGGCGATCGCACTTGCTCGGTGTCGTCATCGCCGGCCGTGGTGCTGTTGTTCGCCCGGCCACGGCTGCGGGTCGGCGCCTCCGGTGTGGCGGTGCGGAACCTGTTCGGGTACAAGCTGATTCCGTGGTCCGATGTTGTCGGCGTGTCGTTCCCGCGCGGGGCGCGCTGGGCCGGGTGGACCTGCCCGACGACGAGTACGTCCCGGTGATGGCGATCCAGGCCGTCGACAAGGACCGCGCGGTCGACGCGATGGACCGCGTGCGGGACCTGCTGGTGCGCTACCGGCCCGATATCAACTCACGCTGACGCCGTACGCAGCAATCTGTCTGACAGCCTGACCAATTGTGGTATACAGGCGGCGGAGTTCGCACCGGCGTTTCGAGGAGGCCCCATGTCAGTTGTCGTGCTGACCACCGGAGGCACGATCGCCAGCGTGCGCGGACCCGGTGACCGTATCGCCGTCGACCATGGACGGGATGCCGGTCAGTTCCTTCGTCGATTCGGACGTGGTGGTGCGCCGCGTCATGGCCGTGGATTCGTCGACGATGTCGCTGCCCCGAATGGCCACCATCCGCGCGGCGGTCGACGAGGCCCTCGCCGACGCTCGCGTCGAGGGTGTGGTGGTGCTGCACGGGACCGACACCCTCGAGGAGACTGCGATCGTTCCTCGACCTTGTTCCATACGATTCCGCGCCCGGTCGTTCTCACCGGCGCCCAGCGTCCCGCCGACCATCCCGATCCCGATGGTCCGCACAACATCAAGGCCGCCGTCGCGACCGCGCGCCGCGCCGACGTCCGCGGCCGCGGCGTGCTCGTGGTCTTCGGCGATCGGATTCTGCCGGCACGCGGAACCCGTAAGGTCCACACCACCGGCTCGACGGCTTCGGTCACTACCTGCCCGCCGGCGACGGCCCTCGCGCGACCCTCCCTGGCATCCCGACGTCGCCCAGACCCGCGTCGACATCCTCGCGCTGTATCCCGGCGTCGACCGCACCCAGATCGACGCCAGCGTCGCCGCCGGGCGCGCGGCATCGTCCTCGACGCTATGGGATCCGGCAACGCCAACCCGAATATCCTTGCCGCAGTCCAGGACTGCATCGCCAATGACATCGCCGTCGTCGTCACCAGCCGCGTGCCCGACGGTGTCGTCGAACCGATCTACGGCGGCGCACGGCGGCGGCCACGACCTGATCCGGGCCGGCGCTATCGTCTCGCCATGGCTGCGCGCCGGACAGGCGCGGATCATGCTCGCCGCCCTCCTCGGCAGCGGTGCCGACCACCGTCAGTCAGTGCGCGCCTTCGCCGACGTCGTCGGCCTCGGTGACCCGTGCCCGGTCGCCGGTGCTGATTTCGCGATACCGGTGCGCCTTGTTGACAGTCGCGGATGACTCGCAGGCACTGTTGTAAATGTGAACCTGCCTGATAGCTGGACAGATCGTCCCGGCATCATTCTGCGACGCAACGCCGCCGAATCGGTGTTCGAGGATCTGTGCGCGGCCATCGAAAACGGCGACCTGCCGGTCGGGTTCAAGCTGCCCCCCGAAGCCGCCCTCGCCGAGCGCTACGGCGTCAGCCGGTCGGTCATCCGCGAAGCGCTGCGCTCATGCCAGACCTTGGGGCTGACCTCGACCAAGACCGGATCGGGCACGGTCGTCGTCTCGTCCCATCCGTCGTCGCCGCGCTACGGCAAGTTCTCCGCCCGCGACCTCATCGAGGCCCGCCCCTACATCGAGGTGCCCGCCGCCGGCTGGGCCGCCCGCCGACGGACCGACAACCAGTTGGCCGACCTCACCCGGATCAACGACGAAATGCAGGCCGAAACCGACCCTGCGCGATGGGTGCAGCTGGACAGCCAATTCCACCTCGGGATCGCCCAGGCCTCGGGAAACGAGGTCTTCGCCACCGTCGTCGCCGCCATTCGCGACGCGCTGACCGAGCAATCCCGCATGCTCAACGCGAGCATCGCCGAGCGCCGCGCGGCGTCCAATGTCGAACACAGCAAGATCCTCGAGGCGATCACCTCCGGTGACTTCGCCGACGCCAGCGACAGCATGCGCCAGCACCTCGACAAGGTCGAACTCGCCGTCACCAAACTCGCCGGCATCTCCGCCACCTTTCCTGAAGTCACTTTCCCGAGGTCACGGCCCGCCGCCCGGCGGGTGACGCAATCCGGTCTTGACTCCTATCGTGACGAGTGCCACACTCGCTGAAGCTGTCTGACAGCCAGGCAGCCAGTCCGCTTCGTAGAACGACGATAGGAACTCGATGGCGACGCTGCCCAGCACGTCCGATCCGACCCCGCCCAAGGTCGCAACCGATCTGCTCACCCTGGAAGACGAGGGCTATCACAAGGGCCTCAAGCCCCGACAGCTGCAGATGATCGCGATCGGCGGCGCCATCGGCACGGGACTCTTCCTCGGCGCCGGCGGTCGGCTCGCGTCGGCCGGGCCCGGCCTGTTCCTGGTCTACGGCGTCTGCGGCATCTTCGTGTTCCTCATCCTGCGGGCGCTGGGCGAGCTGGTCCTTCACCGTCCGTCATCGGGTTCGTTCGTGTCGTATGCGCGTGAGTTCTTCGGCGAGAAGGCGGCTTTCGTCGTCGGCTGGATGTACTTCCTGAACTGGGCGATGACGGCGATCGTCGACGTCACCGCGATCGCCACCTATATGCACTTCTGGGGGGCGTTCAACGTCATTCCCCAATGGCTCCTTGCGCTTGTCGCGTTGGTGTTGGTGCTGTCGGTGAACATGGTCTCGGTGAAGTGGTTCGGCGAGATGGAATTCTGGGCCGCGTTGATCAAGGTGCTCGCCCTGATGACCTTCCTGGTCGTCGGGACGATCTTCCTCGCCGGGCGCTACAAGGTCGACGGCCAGAACACCGGGTTGAGCATCTGGGCCGACACCGGCGGATTGTTCCCGACCGGCGTCCTGCCGCTGCTGATCGTCACATCGGGCGTCGTGTTCGCCTATGCCGCAGTCGAATTGGTGGGTACGGCGGCGGGCGAGACGGCTGAGCCGGAGAAGATCATGCCCCGCGCGATCAACTCCGTGGTCGCCCGCATCGCGATCTTCTACGTCGGGTCGGTCGTTCTGCTGGCGCTGCTGCTGCCCTACACCGCGTACAAGGGCGGAGAGAGCCCGTTCGTCACGTTCTTCTCCAAGATCGGGTTCGACGGCGCCGGCGACGTGATGAACATCGTGGTCCTCACCGCCGCGTTCTCCAGCCTGAACGCCGGGCTGTATTCGACCGGCCGCATCCTGCGGTCGATGGCGATGAACGGCAGCGCCCCCAAGTTCACCGCACGCATGTCGAAGCAGGGTGTGCCCTACGGCGGGATCCTGCTGACCTGCTTCATCTGCTTGTTCGGCGTCGGGCTCAACGCTTTCGTGCCGGGTGAGGCCTTCGAAATCGTGCTCAACATGGCCGCTTTGGGCATCATCGCGTCCTGGGCAACGATCGTGGCTTGCCAACTGAAGCTGTTCAAGATGACCAATGCCGGCATATGCGGCGCCCCCAGTTTCCGGATGCCGCTCACCCCGTACAGCGGATACGCCACCCTGGTGTTCCTGGTCGGCGTGCTGGTGCTGATGGCGTTCGATGCGCCGATCGGCACCTGGACCATCGGCACCATCGTCGTCCTCGTGCCGATGCTGATCGGCGGTTGGTACCTGGTGCGCGGCCGAGTGCTGTCGGTGGCTCGCGAGCGAATGGGTTACACCGGCGAGTTCCCCGTTGTCGCCAACAGGCCCGTCGACCCCGACGATCGATAGGGAGCACGTGAACACGCGAACCGAACATGACCTGCTGGGCGCCAAAGAGATTCCCGCGCAGGCGTATTGGGGAGTGCATACCGCTCGGGCGGTCGAGAACTTTCCGATCACCGGCACCACCATCGGGCGGTACGCCGACCTGATCGCGGCCCTGGCCGCGGTGAAGCAAGCGGCCGCACGAGCCAATGCGGACCTGGATCTGCTCGACACCGCTGCGGCTGAAGCCATCGACGCGGCGTGCGAGGAGATCCGCGCGGGTCAACTCGCCGACCAGTTCGTCGTCGACGTCATCCAGGGCGGGGCGGGAACGTCGACCAACATGAACGCCAACGAGGTCATCTGCAACCGCGCGCTGGAGATCATGGGCCACCGCCCCGGCGAGTACCAGCACCTGCATCCGGCCGATCACGTCAACATGGGCCAGTCCACCAACGACGTGTATCCGACCGCGCTGCGGCTGGCCACCATCACCGCGTGCGACGGGCTGGACGCCGCGATGGGTGAACTGATCGCGGCGTTCGACGAGAAGGCGGTCGAGTTCGCGCGGATCGTGAAGATGGGCCGTACGCAACTGCAGGACGCGGTGCCGATGACGCTCGGTCAGGAGATGCTCGGCTACACAGTCACTCTCGGCGAAGACCGCCAACGCCTGGCCGAGTCGACGGCGCTGCTGCATGAGATCAACCTGGGCGCCACCGCGATCGGCACCCGGCTCAACGCACCGCCCGGCTACGTCGACGCGGTGTGCGAACACCTGCGTGCGATCACCGGCCGCCCGCTGACCACGTCGGTCAACCTCATCGAGGCGACCCAGGACACCGGCGCGTTCGTGCACGTGTCCGGCGTTCTCAAACGGATCGCGATCAAGCTGTCGAAGATCTGCAACGATCTGAGGCTGTTGTCGTCGGGCCCCCGCGCCGGGCTGTCTGAGATCAATCTGCCCGCGGTGCAAGCGGGTTCGAGCATCATGCCGGGGAAGGTCAACCCGGTCATCCCCGAGGTGGTCACCCAGGTCTGCTACGCCGTGATCGGCAACGACCTGACGATCACCATGGCCGCCGAAGCGGGCCAGTTGCAGCTCAATGCATTCGAGCCGATCATCGCGCGCTCGCTGTTCGACAGTGTCGGACAGCTCACCGCGGCCTTCAAGGTGCTCGCCACCCGCTGCGTCCAGGGGATCACTCCGAACGTCGCGATAATGGCCGAACACGTCCATGACTCGATCGGGCTTGCCACCGCTCTCAACCCCTATCTCGGGTACGCCAACGCCTCCGAGATCGCCAGGGAGGCGCTGGCGTCCAATCGCAGTGTCGCCGACATTGCTCTCGAGCGTGGCTACCTGTCCGAGGAGCAGTTGCGGCATATCCTGGCTCCGGAGCGCCTGGCCAACCTCTCCCTCGACGCCAACCCCGACGTCGGCGACCTCGCCGTCAACTCCATATAGCCATGTCAAGGACAGCCGCAGGTCGCGGAAGCCCTTCGCAGAGAGGTGATTCGATGACTCGCAACCGCTACGCCGCCAGGCCGCCGCTGTACGGCATGGCGATGGTCTTTCTCGCCATGGCGATCGTCGCCGTCACCGCCTACATGCACATTGGTTGGTGGTCGATCCTCGGCTACGCCGTCGCCGCGGTGATCGCCGTCGCCGGTTTCGCCCTGGCGTTCCGCGACTTGTCCTGAGCGGTCGATCGCCGACGCTGCGCCTCATGGTCGCAGGGGCGGGATCACGATGGATCGACCCCTGGGACGAGATCGGGGGAGTCCCGGTTCGCCTGGGCCATGAGCTCGTCGATGTCGTGCTGGTTGGATTGGGATGGTTCTTCCCACGCGATTCGGTATCCGTAGATGGCACGCAGCGGGGTGGCGGATTCTTGTCCGTCGAGGATGTCGAGGTCGTCGACGCTGATGAGGCTGGGGTGCGAAACGCCGCAGGCTTCGGAGACTTTGAGTAGGTCGCGGCGTAGCGAGCGGATGTAGTTCGCGGCGCGCACGCTTTTGACGGCAGGGTCGAGGCCGTGGGATAGCCAGCGGTGTTGGGTGGCGATGCCGGTGGGGCATTCGCCGGTGTGGCAGCGCTGGGCCTGGATGCAGCCGATGGCGAGCATGGCTTCGCGCCCGACGCTGACCATGTCGCCGCCCAGCGCGAAGGCGACGATGGCGTTGTCGGGCAGGCCGAGCTTGCCCGAGCCGTTGAACACGACCCGCGTCGGCGACGCCGGCGCTGGCGAAGATGGCATAGATGCGGGCGAAGCCGAGCCGAAAAGGCAGGGCCACGGACTCGCTGAAAATGAGCGGGGCCGCGCCGGTGCCGCCTTCGCCGCCGTCGATGGTGATGAAGTCGACACCGCGTTCGCCGCTGGCCATGGCGCCGGCGAGGTCGTGCCAGAACTCGAGGTTTCCGACTGCTGACTTGATGCCGACGGGCAGACCGGTTTCTGCGGCGACCATTTCGATCCAGTCGAGCATCTGGTCGACATTGGTGAAGGCGGTGTGCCGCGATGGGCTGGCGCAGTCGGCACCGACCGGGATGCCTCGTATTGCGGCGATCTCGGGGGTGACCTTTTCCGCCGGCAGCAGCCCGCCCAGGCCGGGTTTGGCGCCCTGGCTCAGCTTGATCTCGATGGCTTTGACCGGGCCGGCGGCGACGGTGTCCTTGAGTCTGCCGATGTCGAACCGTCCGGCGTTGTCGCGGCAGCCGAAGTAGCCGGTGCCGATCTGGAAGATGACGTCTGCGCCGTGAGGTGGTGGGTGAAAGTCCGCCTTCGCCGGTGTTGTGCAGGCACCCGGCCGTGGCGGCGCCGCGGTTGAGCGCCTCGATGGCCGGCGCCGGATAGCGCGCCGAAACTCATTCCGGAGATGTTGACCACCGAGTTGGGCCGGAATGCCTTGGCGCGCTTGCGTGGACCGCCGAGGATCTTCGCGCACGGGATAACAGCGTTCTCGCTCGCCATGACACCGGCATGGGGTGCGATCTTGGCGAAGGTCCGGTGTTTGACCACCGGATAGCCTTGCCGGTACTCCATGTCGCTATCGCTGCCGAAGCCGAAATAGTTGTTCTGCAGCTTCGACGATGCGTAGACCCATCGGCGCTGATTGCGGCTGAACGGTCGTTCCTCGTCGTTGCCGCTGATGATGTACTGGCGCAACTCCGGACCGATCGATTCGAGGAGGTAGCGCAGGTGTCCAACGACGGGAAAGTTGCGCAGCAGCGCGTGCTTCTTCTGAGCGAGGTCGTAGGCGGCCACACCCAGCACTGCGGCGACCGGCACCGCCGGCAAGACGCGTGTCCAGCGGGTCTTCATTTTAGTGTCCTGTCCGTAGAGTCGTCGGTAGAACTCTTCGGCGGTAATGCCGAATTCGACGAAGATGTCAAGTGGCGATGGTCCGCCGAAGTCTCGCCACTCTGCTTCGAGTTTCTTCATTGCGGCAATATCGGTCGCGTTGAGTTGTGTTGATCCGTCGGGAGATTCGGCAGGTGGGCGCCGGCGTGGACCGTAGGGTGTCATCGTCACAGGTTCCCGTCTCGGTTCCGTGTCGTCAGTGAATGACCAGTCGGCGTGCGTGTTTTCGATGATGGTCACGATGAGGTCGTCTTCGCGCAGTGAGAGTCGGTCGTGCAGGCGTTCGGTCAGTTCGCGGTAGAGGGCACGTTTTTGCGTTCGTGTTCGCCCGGATTGAACGATCTGGATGACGACCACATCGTCGCTGCGGCCTTCGCCAAGACCGGAGTCGAAGGTGATGATCCGGCCCGGTCGATGCTCGGTGATGATCTGATAACGCTCGGTCACAGCGGCACCGAACACCTCGACGATCGTCGAGTGGACGGTGTCGGCCAGGATCTCTAACTGCACCGGACTTCTTCTGCCCTCGATGACGTCGATCCGCACGAGTGTCATTGGGTCAGTTCCTCCTGTGAATACTGGACTACGACAACGTCTTTGGCGTGCAAATGGTCGTCAAGATCGCCACCAATTTGATTCCTCATACTGATTCTGTAGCCGTCCATGGCCTGCCTGCCTGGCGTAGATCATCTGGCTCGTAATGGCCATCTGGCTGCGGCCATGGCCCAGGAATGTGATGAACCAGGCGACCGCTGCAAAATCTGTCGGGTGATCGGCGCGATTTCGCCCGCGGACAGAATTCCCGTCGCCACTTGATAAAGCAGCGGCTGGAAAAGGTGAGTGGTCGTCCGCGATATCAACGTGATATCGACATCCGCGCGCTTCAAAGCCTGGGGCCGCCCTCAGGCCACCGAAACCGGACCCGATATTGACAACGCGATGGCGTCTGGTGATCGCCGACAGATTGCTCATGGTGCTCCTTCGGGCTCAACGTGGCCGGTGGCGCGGTGATCAGGCGCGCCGAGCGGGATGGACGGATTGCGTGACTTGCGCCATGGGGATGGCGCGATGGTTGGGGGTGCCTGTGGTTCAACGCAGTTGAGCAGCCTGCGTGTCGTTGCTTCGTGCTCGTTACCGATATAGCAGTCCAGCCACACCACCAATGTGCTGACGAGGTTGGCGGGCAACGGATATCGCTTGCGCACCGCGATGTCGAGCATCAGCTCGATCGCTGAGTAGGTTTCGCCTGCGCCCAACGTGGTATAGATGGCGAGCTGGTCGTTGGCGGTGAAGCAGACCGAAACAGCATCGGCCAATGCCCACGCCAGCTTGGCTTCCGACATCACCGAAGCTCTCTTACGCGCCGGAACCGGCACTGCCCGGGTGGGGATCGGGGCTGCGCCGCTGTCGGCGGCCACGGCGCACCGCGAACGCCAAATATGGCCGTCCGAACCGCATTTCCATCGTGTCAGCTACTTCGGCTAGGACATGTTGTCCCCTGATCGCCGTCATGCTGGCCCCGCCAGCAGCCGCTGCCATCGGGGTTCCTCGGCCTCATGTAGCCCGTAGCCCTCGGCGCCCAGTGTCACGCATTCGGGCGTCACATCCTTTGGCACATACTGCGGATGGCGCGGCTGGCCGCGCTCCGTCCAGCCCAGCACCGCCAACGATCCACCGCAGTCCTCGCTGAGACGCCACAACATGTGTGCGACCGCGCGTGCGCGGTCTGGACACGCATGGGCCCCCCAGGCCAGCACGATGAGGTCGTTGTCGGTGCACATCGCCGCCAGGTGCGCGTCATTGTCCGGGCCGACGGGGTCGGCAACCACAGCCAGTTTCCTGGGGTCTGCGGCCTGAAGGCCGAACAGATTGCCGATGTCGATGCCGCCGTATCCCCACGCTCGCGCGAATCCGATGCACCGGCGCACTGTGCGATCGCTGCGCCATTCGTTGGTGGCCGACCAGCTGTGCCCGACGACGCCCAGTCGCGGCATGTGCGGGTCCCACACGCGCACAAGCCGATACCGGTAGGTGCGGCAGTGGCTCAACACTGTCCAGGCCTCGCCGGCGACGCGGCGGCCCAGAGGTAGACGAACGTGTCGATTAGATAGCGCCGGCGTTGCTGGCTGCTGAAACTGATTGTTGCGCTTAATCATCCGGGGACTCCTGGTCGGTTGATGATCTTCTGTTACGAGCACTGGCGATCGTGTGCTCGAGAATCTTGTGTCGCTCGTCTTCGGTAATGCCACCCCAGATGCCATACGGCTCCCGGAACCGCAGCGAGTATTCGAGGCAGTCCATGACGACCGGGCATTGGGCACAAAATCGCTTGGCGTTTTGTTGTCGGTGGCGGCGTTTGCGCCCACGTTCCCCGTCGGGGTGAAAGAACATCGAGGGGTCTGTTCCGCGGCAGCGGGCCGACATCTGCCAACCCCAGGCCTCGGCGTTGCGGACGATCGGTGCAGCCGCGCCCGCCGATGCGCTGCGCTGACGTGTGCCAACCTTGTACATGGCCGGTTAAAGGTGAAGCCCACCGGAGGTACCCATCGAGTTCGAGCTCCTTTCGGTGTGCGTCCATCTCTGCCTTGGTGATCGGAGGCGGCGGGCTGGCGAGCAGCCAGGCGATGAAGATGACATGTCTCCTTTTTCGTATCTGTTGACGAGCTCGATGTAGTGTCATCGCTGTGGTGAAGAAACCAGAGCCACGGTTCCAGCGCGACAGGGCTTTTCACCAAGGCTGCGACTGCGAGTCAGATCGCCCGGTGACGAGCGGTCGCAGCTCGGCGAGAGTGGCGCCGCTGCACAGGTGCAACGGCGCCACCTGCGTCACTCTTCGGCCAGCTCGGTGGCGGCCGCGCGGGGGAGGGCGATGACCGGGACCGGGGTGTGCCGGATTATCTTGGACGCCCGCGATCCGAGGAACACCCGTGCCAGCGGCCCGGCTTCGCTGGAACCGACCACCAGCAGATCGCCGGGGGCCCAGTCGATGTCGTCGAGGGCATCCCCCCAGTCGTCGCCCTGTCCGATGACGATCTCCGGATCACGGTGGGCCGTGGCGGCATCGGCCTGCACGGCCATTGCGGCCTCGCTACGGATGACCTTCGCCCACATCTCCAGCGCCGAGGGACCCTTTATGTGCACCCGCAATGCTTCCGGCGGCGACAGGTGGACCGCGAACGAGGCCAGCCGCAGTCCCGCGCCGAACTGAGCTGCCAGCGCCTCGGCCGCGGCCACCTGTACGCGGCCGTGCTCACCGCCGGTGAAGGCCAGGGTCACCCGGTTGACCTTGCCGCCCATGGCCCGGAAACCGCGGGTGGCGACGGCGACCGGGATGGGCGAGCTGTGCAGCAGCCGGTCGGCGATGCTGCTGACAGTGACGTGCTCGATGCGCCCCATAGCCGAGCCGACCACGATGACGCTGGCGTCGTATTCTTCGGCGGCCTGGATCAACCCGGTGGCAATTGACCGGGCGTCGATCCTGGCGAACTGCACCCTCACGTCTTTCGGTACGTCCGCGCGGGCCTGCACCAGCGCGGCATCGGCCAACTCATCGACGTAGGAGCGGAACTCGGGATCCTCCCGGGCGATACCTGGCACCCGCGGATCCCTGATAGCGGTGCAGACCACCATGTCGTCGTCCTTGGAGCGGGCGAGCATGCCGGCCAGGCTGAGCACGGCCCTGGCCCGCCTGTTGGTGGGATATCCGACGACAATCGTCATAGTGCGGACCTTTCATGTGTAGCTGCTGATATCGGACGACGGCCCTCTAGTGGGCGGTCGTGGGGCGCGTCCCTCAGTGGCGAGGCCCCAGTGTGCCCACCCGGGTGTCCTGCGTGCCCGACGGCCGCAAGAGTCATCGAGGACTCCGGGCGAAGGGCACGCGTCGGGGCAGTGTTTGTAGATCTCTCCGTTCAGGAGTGTCTCTTCCAGAGATTCGAGGGAGCGGCCTCGGGTCTCGGGCACTTCGTGCCAGAGGAAGCCGAGCATGATGACGCCGATGACCGCGAAAAGGAAGAAGGTTCCCAGTCCCAACATGTTCAGCAGGGTGGGGACGTACAGCGCGAGTATCCCGTTGACGAACCAGCCGAAGAACACCGCGATGCCGATGGCCAGGCCGCGGATCTGAAGCGGGAAGATCTCGGCCAGCCACACCCAGACGGCGACGTTGAGGAAGGACTGCATCGACAACACGAACGCGGTCACCAGCACCGCGATCACGTACGGCCGAGCGGAGTTCCCCTCCGGGAGCACCATCCCGGCAACACCGACGAGGCAGTGGCAGGTCGTGGTCAGGAACAGGCCGATGAAGAACGTCTTGCGGCGGTCCAGCCGGTCCATGTTGCGCAGCGCGATTATGCCCCCGATGACGGCCGCGAGACCGAAGACGGTGTTGGCTATCATGGCCGCCGTCGTGGTGAAGCCCGACTGCTCGAGCACGCGCGTGCCGTAGTACATGATCGAGTTGATGCCAGTGAGCTGCTGCGTCACGGCAACACCGATACCGACGAACACGATCCGCCGCAGCCACTTGTTCGACAGGATCTCCTTGAAGCTGAGCCGGTTGTTTTCCTTCTCCTCCTCGGCGATGTGCTCCACCTGAGCGAACTCTGCGAGGGCCCGGTCCTCGGAGCGCACCGTCTTGAGGACGGCGAGCGCCTCGTCATAGCGGCCCTTCTCGACGAGCCAGCGCGGCGACTCGGGCATCCGCAGCATGCCGAAGAACAAGGCGACCGCGGGCAGCGCGCATATGCCGAACATGATCCGCCACACGCCCTCGACGTGCCCGAGCGTGGCGCCGAGGATCGCATTGATGACGAAGGCCGTGAACTGCCCGACGACGATCGCCAGCTCGTTGCGGCCGGTGATCGATCCGCGAATCTCGAACGGTGCCAGCTCCGCGAGGTACACCGGCACCACCGTCGAGGCGCCGCCGACCGCGAGCCCGATGACGATCCGGCCGACAACCAGCATCTCGAAGCCGGGCGCGAAGACGACGAACAGCACGCCGAAGAAGAACATCATCGCGAGGATGACGATCATCTTCTTCCGGCCGATCGCATCGGAGATCCGGCCGCAGATGAGGGCGCCGACCGCGGCCGCGAACACTAGCGAGCTGATGACGATGCCGTCCTCGAGGAGGGACAGCCCGAGTTCGTGGGACATCGGACCTTCGGCACCGTTGGACACGCCGGTGTCGTATCCGAACAGCAGGCCACCGAGGCAGGCGACGATCGAGATGAGGCCGATCCGCTTCCGGTGCGGACCGTCGGAAAGACGTGGAAGCTCGGCTTCGGCCGCCGAGGCCGCATGTGCAGTCATGCATGGACTCCTTCGGTGAAGGTGGAGAGCCCGAGTTCCGTGGCCATCGGACCCTCAGCGCCGTTGGCCACACCGGTGTCATAGCCGAACAGCAGGCCACCGAGGCAGGCCACGACCGAGATGAGGCCGATCCGCTTGTGGTGCGGCCAGTCGGTCAGCGGTGGAAGCGGAATCGCATCCGGTCGTGTGGTTGAAGAAGACATCGCTACCCCTTTGTCGTGCGAAATCGAGATGAGGGCGATCTCCGTCACCTGTAGAGATGACGGAGATCATGTGTGTCAGCGGAGAGGTTGGTCAGCCGGATGCTTACGAGCAACGGATACTCGTTTGCACTTCCCGGGTGGCCTTCCGCTTCCAGTGACGCACACCACTTGCAGCTATTGATGAAATCCAGATCACATTCGAAAGTCAACAGAATGTCTGGACATTAGGACTGCAGGTCAAAAGGGAAAATGGATAACCGCAGGTCAACAGCCATATGCCCTTCCTGTTGAGGTCAATTTGAGGTCAATCATGTTGCCAATCGCCTGCGAAGAGCGATGCGAAGCGGTCAGACTTGGCTTCAACGCCGAACGGCATAGGAGCCGTCGTCGAGCTGCGAGACGACCACGCTCGCGTCTCCCAGCGAACGCGTCGGCGTCACATCGTCAACGAGAAGATGAGTAGAGGCGGATGGCGCATCGCTACAAGATCCGAGAAATCGCCCAGCAGTCTGGGCTGAGTAAGGCCACGGTTGATCGCGTGCTCAATCGCCGCGCCGGCGTCCGCGAGGGCACCCGCGCCGAGGTGATGCGAGCCATCGCCGATCTGGACAAGCAACGCACGCAACTGCGCCTCAACGGTCGGCGCTACCTCATCGATGTCGTTATGCAGACTCCGCGGCGATTCTCCGATGCGTTTCGCGCCGCCGTCGAGAACGAGCTGCCCACTTTTGCGCCGGCCGTGCTGCGGGCGCGGTTTCATCTGTGGGAGAAGGGTCCCGCTTCGCAGATGGTCGAAACACTGGGCCGGATCCGTGCCAGCCATGGTGTGGTCTTGAAGGCCCAGGACGAACCGATGGTGGCCGAGGCGATCGATGCGCTGAGTGAATCCGGCGTGCCGGTTGTGACATACACAACTGATGTGCCGAACAGTGGCCGCTGCGCCTATGTGGGGATCGACAATCGCGCCGCAGGTGTGACGGCCGCCTACCTCGTCCGGCAGTGGCTCGGCCCGACGCCGTCGGACGTACTGGTCACCTTGAGCCGCAACGAGTTCCGTGGTGAGGGTGAACGCGAGATGGGCTTCCGCGCGGGGCTGCGCGGATCAGGCTGCCACATCGTCACCGTCTCCGACACCGACGGCCTCGACTCGATCAATGACGACCTACTGCGGGCGCTTGAACAGAACCCGATGGTGCAGGCCGTGTATTCGGTCGGCGGTGGCAATACGGCGACGCTCGCCGCGTTCGAGCGGCTCGGGCGGCCCTGTCGGGTGTTCGTCGCCCACGACCTCGATGCCGATAATTGTCGATTACTGCGTGCCGGCCGGATTTCAGCAGTCATGCACAACGATTTGTGTGCGGATGCCCACAAAGCGATGCTGCTGATCCTGCAGGCCAACGGAGCGCTTCCAGCAGAGCCTGCGCGACCCACGCCAGTCCAGATCGTTACCCCATACAATTTGCCGCCTAAGCGGTAACCAGCCGCAGCGACATCGCCACTTCGCCTCGCGGACTGGTGGTTTCAGGCGCACCGACGGTGAATCCTAGGCTTTCATAGACGCCGCGGGCCACCGCATTGTCGAGCGCCACCCGCAGTGTGACGGTGCGCGCCCGGCAGTTGCGGGCCCAGTCCACCGCCGTGGCGACCAGGGGGCGGGCCAGTCCGCGACCGCGGGCGGCAGGGTCCAACCACAGTGAGTACAGGTATACGGTCTCGGCGTTCTCGTGCTGCGCGCCGATCAGCCCGACCGGGCGGTTGCCGATCAGCGCCGCGAACTGTGCATGGTCTCGTAGCCGGCGACGCCACTGCGCGGCGGTGAAGGTGGATTCATGTTGGTACTGCGGGTCGTTGGCGCCGAGCGAGTCGGTGAGCGCACGCAGGCGCACGCCCGCGAACACCTGCCAGTCCGACTCGGTCAGCCGGGCCACGCGGGCCGTCACCGTCGTCACCGGGTGTCGCCCATCACCAGCCCCTCGCGGCGGGGGTCCGCGCCGCCTATCCAGCCGGGTTGGTTACGCGCGATCGCCGACAGTCCGCTGGACTGGTCGGCCAGGTCGACCTGGTGACCGAGTTGACGCAGGCCTTGCACGAGGGGGTCGTGGTCGCCGTTGTCGGACGTGTCGATGACGGGATGTTCACCGCCGACGTTGGTCTTGGGCGTGTTCGCGGCACCGAAGTCCACCGCGGACACCGCCTGCTGCGGGTCGAGGCCCCAATCCAGCATTCCGACAACGGTTTTCACGACGAACTGGATGATCACAGACCCGCCGGGGGAGCCCAGCACCGCGTAAAGCGGGCCGCGCTCCGGCCCTGACTTGTCGAACACCAGCGTGGGGGCCATCGTGCTGCGCGGCCGTTTTCCGGGTTCGACACGGTTGGGCACCGGCATCGCGTCGGGCCCGGTGGGTTCGGCGGCGAAGTCGGTCAGCTGGTTGTTGAGGATGAATCCGTCCACCATGTGGAACGACCCGAACGCCGACTCGACCGTGGTAGTCAGCGCGGCGGCGTTGCCCTGTGCGTCGACGACACTGATCTGGCTGGTGCCGTGCTCGGGGGTCGGCGGCACCGGCGCCGTCGGCAGACCGAACTCACCCGGCTTCGCGGTGCCCATGGTGTGCTGCTCGGAGATCAGCCTCGCCCGCCCGGCGAGGTAATCAGCGTTCAGCAGCGTGTTGGGAGAGCCGCCCGGCAGCGGCACGAAATCGGTGTCTGCGACGTACTTGTCGCGGTCGGCGTAGGCCAGCCGCTCGGCCTCGGAGATGAGGTGGACACCCATCACCGTGGGCCGGCCGCCGTTGAGGTCGACGTCCGTCGGTTTGTGGTCGCCCATGGGGAAGTGCTCGAGCACGCCGAGCGTGGCGGCCACCGCAATTCCTCCGGACGACGGCGGCGGCATGCCGCAGATCTCGCGCCCGCGGTAGGGCGTGCACAGCGCCTCGCGCTTCTTCGTCGTGTAGCGGGCCAGGTCGTCGAGTGTCATCAGGCTGGGGGTGCGGCCGGCCGACCCGGATGTGGCGGTCTCGACGATGTCGCGGGCGATATCACCGGTGTAGAACGATTGCGGGTCGGATGCGATGACGCCCAACGTCTTTGAGTACGCGGGATTGGTCAGCTTGGTGCCCGCCGTCTTGGGCGTGCCGTCGGGATTGAGGAAGTAGGCCGACGCGTTCGGGTCGACCTTCAGCTGCGGTGCGGCGTCGGCGATCGCGGCGGCCAGCCGCGCGCTGATGTCGAAGCCCCCGTCGGCCATCGTGACCGCGGGGTTGAACAGGTCACGCCACGCCGTCTTGCCGTGCTCGGCGTGCGCGTCCTGCAGGAGCCGCAGGATGCCGGGCACGCCGATGGAGCGGCCGGATGCCCTGGCGTCGGGTTTGGGCTCGGTGCGGTCGGCGTCGGAGATCCACCGCAGATAGTTCTCCGTGGCCGCGGCGGGGGCGACCTCGCGTCCGTCGTAGGCCTGCACAGAGCCGGCCGCGGCGTCGTAGTACAGCAGGAACCCGCCGCCGCCGATGCCGGAGGCCTGCGGCTCGACTAGGCCGAGGACCGCCTGTGCGGTGACGAGCGCGTCGGCGGCGGTTCCCCCGTCGCGCAGCACTTCGCAGGCCGCCTGGGTAGCCAGGGGGTTGGCCGTCACCACCGAGTAGCTGGTGGTCCGTACCGCCGTCATGTCTTTGCGGTAGCCGGTGGCGACCTCGGGGTTGATGGCGATGTTCCGCTCGGTCGTGGCCGCCGGAGAGGGCGCCGCCGGCGTCTTCGGAGCTGGTGTGCCGTTTTCGACGATCTCGCAGGGGCCCGCCGCGGCGGGCGGTGCAGGACTCTCCTCGGCGCCACATCCGGCCAGTACCAATACGACCCCGGCCAGCGGGGCCATTACCTTAGTCAGCGTCGGAGACCGCATTCTCCGACGGTAGTTCATCGGGGGCGTCCGAATGCGAGGTTTTTCCCCGGGTCGCTGCGCTCTCCCCTGCCCTGCGGGCGTGGGCCCAGCCCCACCGGAACTAACCTGGAGACCGTGCCCGATCCAGCGACGTACCGGCCTGCCCCGGGATCGATTCCCGTCGAGCCGGGCGTCTACCGGTTCCGGGATCCGCACGGCCGCGTGATCTACGTCGGCAAGGCCAAGAGTCTGCGCAGCCGCCTGACGTCGTACTTCGCCGACATCTCCGGCCTGGCGCCGCGCACCCGCCAGATGGTGATGACCGCAGGCAGCGTCGAGTGGACGGTGGTGAACACCGAAGTCGAGGCGTTGCAGCTGGAATACAACTGGATCAAGGAGTTCGACCCGCGGTTCAACATCCGCTACCGCGACGACAAGTCCTACCCGGTCCTGGCCGTCACGCTCAACGAGGAATACCCGCGGCTGATGGTCTACCGCGGCGCTCGCCGCAAGGGCGTCCGCTACTTCGGCCCGTACTCCCATGCCTGGGCCATTCGCGAGACCCTCGACCTGCTCACCCGGGTTTTCCCCGCGCGCACGTGCTCGGCCGGAGTGTTCAAGCGGCACAGGCAAATCGGCCGTCCGTGCCTGCTCGGATACATCGACAAGTGCTCGGCGCCGTGCATCGAACGGGTCTCCGCCGAAGAGCATCGGCGGATCGTGCTCGACTTCTGCGACTTCCTGGCGGGCAAGACGGACCGGCTGGCCCGCGACATGGAACAGCAGATGAATGAGGCCGCCGAGCAGCTCGACTTCGAGCGGGCGGCGCGGCTGCGGGACAACATCTCCGCCCTCAAACGGGCGCTGGAGAAACAGACCGTGGTGTTCGGCGACGGCACCGACGCCGATGTGGTGGCGTTCGCCGACGACGAACTGGAAGCGGCCGTGCAGGTGTTCCATGTCCGCGGTGGGCGGGTGCGCGGCCAGCGGGGCTGGATCGTCGAAAAGTCCGGGGAGCCAGGAGAATCCAGTCAGGAACGGTTGGTCGAACAGTTCCTGACCCAGTTCTACGGCGATCAGGCCGAGCTGGGCGGCGCCGCCGACGAGGCGATGAACCCGGTGCCGCGCCAGGTGCTGGTCCCGTGCCTGCCGGACAACGCCGACGAGTTGGAGACCTGGTTGTCCGCGCTGCGCGGCGCGCGGGTGTCCCTGCGGGTGCCGCGGCGTGGCGATAAGCGGGCGCTGGCCGAAACGGTGCAACGCAACGCGCAGGACGCTTTGGCCCAGCACAAGCTCAAGCGCGCCGGCGACTTCAATGCGAGATCCGAGGCGCTGCAAAGCATTCAGGACGCGCTCGGCCTGGCCGACGCGCCGCTGCGCATCGAGTGCGTCGACATCAGCCACGTGATGGGCACCGATGTGGTCGCGTCGCTGGTGGTGTTCGAGGACGGGCTTCCGCGCAAGTCGGATTACCGGCATTACGCGATCAGGGACGCGGCCGGTGAAGGTCGTTCCGACGATGTGGCGTCGATCGCGGAGGTGACGCGGCGGCGGTTCCACCGACACCTGCATGACATCCAGCACCCCACTGAGCTTGCGCCGGAAGGAAAGTCGCGCAAGTTCGCCTATCCGCCGAATCTTTTCGTGGTGGACGGCGGCGCCCCGCAGGTCAACGCGGCGCAGGCGGCGCTCGACGAGCTGGGGGTCGCGGACGTGGCTGTTATCGGGTTGGCCAAGCGGCTGGAGGAGGTGTGGGTGCCGTCGGAACCGGACCCCATCATCATGCCGCGCAACAGCGAAGGGCTCTATCTGCTGCAGCGGGTGCGTGACGAGGCACACCGGTTTGCGATCACCTACCACCGCAGCAAGCGGTCCAAGCGAATGACCGCGTCGGCGCTGGACTCGGTGCGCGGGCTCGGCGAGCACCGCCGCAAGGCGCTGGTCACGCATTTCGGGTCGGTTGCCCGGTTGAAGGAGGCCAGCGTCGAGGAGATCATCGCGGTACCCGGCATCGGCGTCGCAACGGCCAGGGCGGTGCTGGAGGCGCTCGGCGTCCCGCCCGATTCCGAAGCGCCCGCCCCGGTAATCGGCAATGATCAAACCAGGGCATCGGGATGACTGAACACATGCATGAGGGACTGCGCGAGGGCACGGGTAGTGACGCGTCCGCCGGCCAGCCGGAAACCGTGAAGATGCCGAAGCGGGCATCGACGTTGTCCTGGTGACCGGGCTCTCCGGTGCCGGCCGGGGCACCGCGGCGAAGGTGCTCGAGGACCTCGGCTGGTATGTCGCCGACAACCTGCCGCCCGAACTGATCGCCCGGATGGTCGAACTGGGGCTGGCGGCCGGCTCGCGCATCACCCAGCTGGCCGTGGTGATGGACGTGCGATCGCGTGGTTTCACCGGTGATCTGGATTGGGTGCGCAGCGATCTGGCCACCCGCAACATCACACCGCGGGTGCTGTTCCTGGAGGCCTCCGACGACATCCTGGTGCGCCGCTACGAGCAGAACCGCCGCAGCCATCCGCTGCAGGGCAATCAGACTCTGGCAGAAGGAATTGCCGCGGAACGGGCGATGCTGGCGCCGGTGCGGGCGGGGGCGGACCTGGTGATCGACACGTCGACGTTGTCGGTGCCGGCGCTGCGGGAGAGCATCGAACGGGCCTTCGGCGGTGAGGCCGTCGCGCACACCAACGTCACCGTAGAGTCGTTCGGGTACAAGTACGGGCTGCCGATGGATGCCGACACGGTGATGGACGTGCGGTTCCTGCCCAACCCGCATTGGGTGGACGAGCTGCGGCCGCACACAGGTCAGCACCCGGCGGTGCGCGATTACGTGCTGGGTCAGCCGGGCGCCGTGGAGTTCCTGGATACCTACCATCAACTGCTGGACGTCGTCATCGAGGGATATCGCCGGGAAGGAAAGCGCTACATGACCGTTGCCATCGGCTGCACCGGCGGCAAGCACCGCAGCGTTGCAATGGCCGAAGCGTTGGCCGCGCGTCTTCAGGGCGGTGACGAGCTCACGGTGCGAGTGCTGCACCGGGATTTGGGGCGCGAATGAGTCCGCGGATCGTCGCGCTCGGCGGCGGACACGGGCTCTACGCCACGTTGTCGGCGGCGCGCCGGCTCACCCCGCACGTCACCGCAGTGGTCACCGTCGCCGACGACGGCGGGTCCTCGGGCCGGCTGCGCAGCGAGTTGGACGTCGTGCCGCCGGGCGACTTGCGAATGGCGTTGGCGGCGTTGGCATCTGACAGTCCACATGGCAGGCTGTGGGCAACCATCTTCCAGCACCGGTTCGGCGGAAACGGCGCGCTTGCCGGCCACCCGATCGGGAACTTGATGCTGGCCGGCCTCAACGAGGTGCTGGCCGATCCGGTGGCGGCGCTCGATGAGCTGGGCCGCATCCTCGGGGTCAAGGGCCGGGTGTTGCCGATGTGCCCGATCGCGCTGGGCATCGAGGCCGACGTGGCGGGCCTGGAGGCCGATCCGCGGATGAGTCGGGTGATCCGCGGCCAGGTGGCGATCGCCACGACCGTGGGCAAGGTGCGCCGGGTGCGGCTGCTACCGGGTGACCCGCCGGCCACCCGGCAGGCGGTGGACGCGATCATGGCCGCCGACCTGGTGGTGCTGGGGCCGGGGTCGTGGTTCACGAGCGTGATCCCACATGTCTTGGTGCCGCAGCTGGCCGCGGCGCTGCAGTCCACCGCAGGCCCGGCGGGCGCTGGTGCTGAACCTGGTGGCAGAGCCGGGGGAGACGGCGGGGTTCTCCGTCGAGCGGCATATCCACGTGCTGTCCCAGCACGCGCCGGAGTTCACCGTTCACGACATCATCGTCGACGCGACCCGGGTGCCCAGCGAGCGCGAGCGTGAGCAGTTGCGCCGCACCGCGAACATCCTCGATGCCCGAGTTGAGTTTGCTGACGTGTCCAGACCTGGTACACCTTTACATGACCCGGCGAGGTTGGCCGCGGCTCTTGAGGGCGTACGTGTACGTGGGATGGCTCCGACCGCCAACATTGCGGAGCCGACTGTGCCCACGCCGACAGTGAATGGACCGAGAGGTGACGACCCGTGGCGATGACAGCCGAGGTCAAGGACGAGCTCAGCCGGTTGGCCGTCAATTCGGTGAGCGCTCGCCGCGCCGAGGTGGCGTCGTTGCTGCGCTTCGCCGGGGGACTGCACATCGTGTCCGGGCGGGTGGTGGTCGAGGCCGAGGTCGACCTGGGGATCATCGCCCGGCGGCTGCGCAAGGACATCTACGACCTGTACGGCTACAACGCCGTCGTGCATGTGCTGTCGGCGAGCGGTATCCGCAAGAGCACGCGCTATGTGGTCCGGGTGGCCAAGGACGGGGAGGCGCTGGCGCGCCAGACGGGCCTGCTCGATCTACGCGGTCGGCCGGTGCGGGGTCTGCCAGCACAGGTGGTCGGTGGAAGTGTTGCCGACGCCGAAGCCGCTTGGCGGGGAGCGTTTTTGGCGCATGGATCACTTACTGAGCCGGGCCGGTCGTCGGCGCTGGAGGTGAGCTGCCCGGGGCCGGAAGCGGCGTTGGCTTTGGTGGGTGCGGCGCGGCGGCTGGGGGTCAGCGCGAAGGCCCGCGAGGTGCGGGGCGCCGACCGCGTGGTGGTGCGCGACGGCGAAGCCATCGGCGCGTTGCTGACGCGGATGGGCGCGCAGGACACCAGGCTGACGTGGGAAGAGCGCCGGATGCGTCGCGAAGTACGTGCGACGGCCAATCGGCTGGCGAACTTCGACGACGCGAATCTGCGGCGCTCGGCGCGGGCAGCGGTGGCCGCGGCGGCCCGGGTGGAGCGGGCGCTGCATATCCTCGGCGACACCGTTCCCGACCATCTGGCCGCGGCGGGCAAGCTGCGCGTGGAGCATCGGCAGGCCTCGCTGGAGGAGCTGGGCCGGCTGGCCGACCCGCCGATGACGAAAGACGCTGTGGCGGGCCGCATTAGGCGGTTGCTGTCGATGGCCGACCGCAAGGCCAAGCAAGAAGGCATCCCCGACACGGAGTCGGCCGTCACGCCGGATCTGCTCGAAGACGCCTGACTTTTCGCGATTGCACGACGGCCCCGCGCCGATTTCTGCGCCAGGGCTGTTGTTGACGTCGGATCCACGACCCTCGTGCAGAAATCGGCGTCAAATGCCTGACATCTGCGCAGCATCTCCCGGTGCTCCTGCACGTGCTGTTGCAGCAAGGAGGCGAGTTCCTGTTCGAGCCGGACATAGTTCTCAAAGGCTCTATGAGCCACCGTGTCTGACATCGCCGCTTCGTCGTGCGCCGCAATGGGCAGACTTCGATAGTCGGCCATTTGGACGGCGATGCCTGATAACCGGTCGGCGACGTCTCGGTAGGCCGTCACCAACGCCGCGTAGGCGTCGAGTTCCATTCTCGCGTCATGGTCGGCGGGGTCGAGTGCTCGCATGTGTGCTTCGAGAATCCGCGCTAACGCGGCGAGCAACTCGCCGAGCTTGTCGGGAAGAACTGACTGACTCGCCAAGCCCTGGCCGCACGTCGATGGTTCGTCCATGTCGGGACCTCTTCCAGATCTGTGTGCTACTCCTACAGGTTCCCTCGCAATGCTCGCCACCGCTACCCCTGGCGACGGCATTCCGGTTTCCTATTGCGCTACTCAATATCAAGGCCTACCAACTTCGCGCTGTCGCGCCACATCGCGCACATGACGTCGTCGCGACGCGCCAATTCGGACGGCTCGCGCCAGGTGAGCTCGCCGCGGCGCAGCGCGGCGTAGTAGTTGCCGACGGGTGGACGGACGACGCCGAGGGCGAGGTCGGCCAGCGCTCGCCCCGCCGCTTCGCGACTGTTGAACTGCGGCACCGCCATTCGCAGCGGGCCGCCGAACACCCGCCACGCGGCGCGCAGCGGCAATGGCATGTTCCGGACGAGGCCGGTGCCCGGTGTCTGCCCGGGACAGTAGGCGATGCCAGTGATCTCTCGCACCCGCGCTTCTGGAACGGCGGCCAGTGCCCTGGCGGTCAACACGTTGCACAACTTCGACGCCGTATAGGCGCGGCGGGCGGCGACGCCCGGCTTGCGATCCTGGGAGACAACGCATTCGGGATGGGCGAGCAGGCGCGCGTCCGCGTGCAGTGGTACCGGGAAGCCGGCGCCCTGCGCAGGATCATGCGTGCCGCTCGTCGTCAGGATGACGGTGGCACCGCGGGCCAGACTGCCGAGCAACAGCCGCACGAGCAGATAGTGCGCGAGGTGGTTGACGGCGAACGTGGTCTCGAAACCGTCGGCCGTGCGACCGTCGACGTCCGGGTTGAGCGTCCCCGCATTGAACACCAGAGCGTCTATTTCGGTGCCGCCGAGCCGCTCGATCACCGACGCGGCGAAGGACCGCACGCTGGCCAACGTCGCCAGGTCGAGGGGCAGTGATTCGATCCTGTCGGGTGCGGCGCCGCGAGCGCCGAGCAGCAGTCGGGTATCGGGCGCGTCGGCGATCCGCCCGGAGGTGATGGCGCCGAAGCCGGACGTACCGCCGGTCATCACGATCGTTCTCATAGCGACCTCGAATAACGAGACTCTAGTTTCGATACTCTGGTCTTGTATATTGGCACCGTGACGACGACGGGTCAAGGCCTCGGGCGGCCGCGCGATGTCGGGATCGACGCGGCGATCGCGGCCGCTGCCAGGGAGCTTCTCGCCGAAGTCGGATACGCGCAGGTCACCATGGACGCGACGGCCGCCAGGGCAGCCACGTCCAAGGCCGCGATATACCGCAGATTCAAGTCGAAGGCCGAACTGCTGTTTGCCGCGACGGTGCACGGTGCTGACGTCCAGGTGCCCGCCGACACGGGGTCGCTGCGCGGCGATCTGCTCGCCCTGGGCCGTCGGATCCGTTCGGACATGTCCTCACCCGCCGCGCGCGAGGTCGCTCCTCACGTCATTGCCGAAATCAACCGCTCGCCCGAAGTGTCGGCCCGGCTGCGGAGCATGTTCGTGGCGAGCGAACTCGCCGAAATCGAAGCGATCCTCGCCCGGGCCGTGCGTCGCAAAGAGCTGCCGCGGATGCCGAACGTCGACACCGTGCACCGGTTGCTCGGCGGCGCACTCTTCTTCAGCATCTTTGTGGTCGACGAAACGATCAACGATGCGGCGTTGGCGGAGCTCGTCGACGTCCTCACGGCCGGGCTCACCGCAACGCAACAATCGTGAGCAAATAGTCGCGCAGGCCGAGCTGGAAGACGACGGCACACTGCAGCGGATCAGAACCTCGCGGTCCACTAGGCTGGCGCGCGAGCAGTTCATCCGCGACTGAGGGAGAGACGAAGTGACCATCCGAGTAGGCGTGAACGGCTTCGGCCGCATCGGACGCAACTTCTACCGGGCACTGGCGACCCAGAAAGCCGAGGGCAAGAGCACCGACATCGAGGTGGTGGCCGTCAACGACCTCACCGACAACGCGAGCCTTGCCCATCTGCTCAAGTTCGACTCGATCCTGGGCCGCTTCCCCGAGGAGATCAGCCTCGAGGGCGACGACACCATCGTCATCGGCAACACCAAGATCAAGTCGCTCGAGGTCAAAGAGGGACCAGCCGCCCTTCCCTGGGGTGACCTGGGCGTCGACGTGGTGGTCGAGTCCACCGGCATCTTCACCAACGCCGCCAAGGCCAAAGGCCACCTGGATGCGGGCGCCAAGAAGGTGATCATCTCCGCGCCGGCCACCGACGAGGACATCACCATCGTGCTGGGCGTCAACGACGACAAGTACGACGGCAGCCAGAACATCATCTCCAACGCGTCGTGCACGACGAACTGCCTCGGCCCGCTGGCCAAGGTCCTCAATGACGAGTTCGGCATCGTCAAGGGCCTGATGACCACGATCCACGCCTACACCCAGGACCAGAACCTGCAGGACGGTCCGCACAAGGACCTGCGTCGCGCCCGCGCGGCCGCACTGAACATCGTGCCCACCTCCACTGGTGCGGCCAAGGCGATCGGCCTGGTGATGCCGGAGTTGAAGGGCAAGCTCGACGGCTACGCCCTGCGCGTGCCGATCCCAACGGGATCGGTCACCGACCTGACCGCCGAGCTTTCCAAGTCCGCCACCGTCGAGGAGATCAACGCCGCGTTCAAGGCCGCCGCGGAAGGCCCGCTCAAGGGCATCCTGAAGTACTACGACGCGCCGATCGTGTCGTCCGACATCGTCACCGACCCGCACAGCTCGCTGTTCGACTCGGGCCTGACCAAGGTGATCGACAACCAGGCCAAGGTGGTTTCCTGGTACGACAACGAGTGGGGCTACTCCAACCGCCTCGTCGACCTGGTCGCGCTGGTTGGCAAGTCGCTGTAGCCGTGGCCGTTCCGACTCTGGAAGACCTTCTTGAGCAAGGAGTTTCGGGTCGCGGCGTGCTGGTGCGCTCGGACCTGAACGTCCCGCTCGACGACGGCGACATCACCGACCCCGGCCGGATCATCGCGTCGGTGCCCACGCTCAAGGCGCTCTCCGACGCCGGTGCGAAGGTCGTCGTCACCGCGCACCTCGGCCGGCCCAAGGGCGGTCCGCGACCCGAAGTTCTCGCTGGCGCCGGTCGCGAAAGCGCTGGGGGACAAGCTCGGTCGTCACGTCCAACTGGCCGGTGACGTCGTCGGCTCCGACGCGCTGGCCCGTGCCGAGGGACTGACCGACGGCGACATCCTGCTGCTGGAGAACATCCGCTTCGACCCGCGGGAGACCAGCAAGGACGACGCCGAGCGGCGTGGCCTTGGCCAAGCAGTTGGTCGAATTGGTCGGGCGATGACGGGGCTTTCGTGTCCGACGGCTTCGGCGTGGTGCACCGCAAGCAGGCGTCGGTGTACGACGTCGCCACGCTGCTGCCGCATTTCGCGGGCACGCTGGTGGCCGCCGAGATCAAGGTGCTCGAGCAGCTGACCAGTTCGACCGAGCGGCCGTACGCCGTAGTGCTCGGCGGCTCGAAGGTGTCGGACAAGCTGGCGGTCATCGAGTCGCTCGCGGAGAAGGCCGACAGCCTCGTCATCGGGGGCGGTATGTGCTTCACCTTCCTTGCGTCGCAAGGTGTTTCGGTGGGCACGTCACTGCTTGAAGAGGGCATGATCGACACCTGCCGAAAGCTGCTGGAAGACTACGGCGACGTCATCCACGTGCCGGTCGACATCGTCGTCGCTGATGAGTTCAAAGCCGATTCGCCGTCGGAGATCGTCGCGTCCAACCGAATTCCCGAGGACAAGATGGGCCTCGACATCGGGCCGGGCTCGGTGGAGCGGTTCACCACCCTGCTGTCCAACGCGAAAACGATCTTCTGGAACGGCCCGATGGGCGTGTTCGAGTTCCCCGCGTTCGCCGCGGGCACCAAAGGCGTCGCCGAGGCGATCATCGGGGCGACCGGCAAGGGCGCGTTCAGCGTCGTCGGCGGTGGCGATTCCGCGGCGGCCGTGCGCCAGCTCGGCCTGCCCGAGGACGGCTTCTCGCACATTTCCACCGGGGGCGGGGCGTCGCTGGAATACCTTGAGGGCAAGACACTGCCCGGCCTGGAGGTACTGGAATCGTGACCCGTAAGCCGCTGATCGCGGGCAACTGGAAGATGAACCTCAACCACTTCGAAGCGATCGCGCTGGTGCAGAAGATCGCCTTCTCGCTGCCGGACAAGTACTTCGACAAGGTCGACGTCGCGGTGCTTCCGCCGTTCACCGACCTGCGCAGCGTGCAGACCCTGGTCGACGGCGACAAGCTGCGGCTGACGTACGGCGCTCAGGATCTCTCGCAGCACGACTCCGGGGCCTACACCGGCGACATCAGCGGCGCGCTGCTGGCCAAGCTGGGCTGCACGTACGTCGTCGTCGGTCATTCCGAGCGCCGCACCTATCACCATGAGGACGATGCACTGGTCGCCGCCAAGTCGGCGGCTGCGTTCAAGCACGGGCTCATTCCGATCATCTGTATCGGCGAGCAACTCGAGGTGCGCGAGGCCGGCAACCACGTCGAGCACAACGTCCAGATGCTGCGGGGCTCGCTGGCCGGGCTGTCGGCCGAGCAGATCGGCCAGGCCGTCATCGCCTACGAGCCGGTCTGGGCGATCGGCACCGGCCGGGTGGCCAGCGCGGCCGACGCGCAGGAGGTGTGCAAGGCCATCCGCGACGAACTCGGCAAGCTGGCGACGCCGCAGCTCGCCGCCGGAGTGCGGGTGCTGTACGGCGGTTCGGTGAACGCCAAGAACGTCGGCGAGATCGTCGCGCAGGAGGATGTGGACGGCGCGCTGGTCGGCGGGGCGTCGCTGGACGGCGAGCAGTTCGCCACGCTTTCTGCCATCGCCGCTGGTGGGCCGCTTCCCTGAGCGGTCCGCGCGGCCTGTAGTCTGGCGGCCATGGAATTGGCCCTGCAGATAATCCTGATCGTGACCAGTGTGCTGGTCGTGCTCCTGGTGCTCCTGCATCGCGCCAAGGGTGGCGGCCTGTCCACCCTGTTCGGCGGCGGCGTTCAGTCCAGTCTGTCCGGCTCCACGGTGGTCGAGAAGAACCTCGACCGGTTGACGCTGTTCGTCACCGGCATCTGGCTTGTCTCCATCATCGGCGTCGCGCTGCAGATCAAATACAGCTAAAGCACGCCGCCCAGACCCGGCAATTTGCCGACGACTGGCAGGTCGTCCAGGGGTCCCCGGGTTCCGGTTGTCGTCCAGCGGGCTAGTGCAGGTTTTCCCCGGTCTGGGGATACCGCCGGACGCGACGCAACATTGGTATGTGTTTCTAGATGTCTTCAGGCAGTCGTTGTATGCCTCGATATCCCAGGACGAGCCGCTGGGTTGGGCGCTGGCGACCGCTGAAAATCCGAGCGCGGCACCGCCGACAGTCATCATCACCGCGTTTAGGGTAGCGAGTAGGAACTTGCGCAAACGCTTTACAGTGCTGGCGTTCATGATCTGTTCTCGCCCTTACGGGGTAGCCTGCTTGTCCGATCTCCGTATCGGACTTAATGTTCCCTAACCTTGTGTTTTGCTATGTCATAGCATGCGCTCCATCGTGAGGCATATCAAGGCTAAGCGGCTATAATTTGCTATCTGGCGAAATCGTGGGGGCGGTGTGGACTCGTCGTGCGGGCTGTTCGGGCTGCGTCGATACTTGGCACATGGCTGAAGGGTCCGACACCGCGCTGGCACCGATCGGCGCGGTGCGACGCACCCAGGTCGGCCGCGAGGCGACCGAGCCGATGCGCGAAGACATTCGTCTGCTCGGCACGATCCTCGGCGACACTGTCCGCGAGCAGAACGGCGAGGAGGTCTTCGACCTCGTCGAGCGGGCCCGGGTGGAGTCGTTTCGGGTGCGTCGCTCCGAGATCGATCGCACCGAGCTGGCAGGCATGTTCGACGGCATCGACATCCACCACGCGATCCCCGTCATCCGCGCGTTCAGCCATTTCGCGCTTGCTGGCCAACGTCGCCGAGGACATCCATCGAGAGCGGCGTCGCGCCGTGCACGAGGCGGCCGGCGAGCCGCCGCAGGACAGCAGCCTGGCCGCCACCTACCTGAAACTCGAGTCGGCAGAACTGGATTCGGCGACCGTGGCCGATGCGCTCGCCGGGGCGCTGGTGTCACCGGTGATCACCGCACACCCCACCGAGACCCGGCGCCGGACCGTGTTCGACGCCCAACATCGCATCACCGAGCTCATGCGCCTGCGCCTGCACGGCCACACCTCAACCGACGACGGTCGCGACATCGAGCGCGAGTTGCGCCGCCATATCCTCACGTTGTGGCAGACCGCGTTGATCCGCTTGTCGCGGTTGAAGATTCAGGATGAGATCGAAACCGGACTCAGGTACTACCCGGCGGCGTTCTTCGAAGTCATCCCGAAGGTCAACGCCGAGGTGCGCAACGCGCTGAGCGCCCGCTGGCCCGATGCGCCGGTGTTGGACCAGCCGATCCTGAGACCCGGATCCTGGATCGGCGGCGACCGCGACGGCAACCCCAATGTCACCGCAGACGTCGTTCGTCTCGCTACCGGCAGCGCCTCCTACACGGCGATGGAGCACTACTTCGCCGAAATCACTGCGCTGGAAGAGGAACTGTCGATGTCGGCCCGGTTGGTCAAGGTCAGCGAGGAGTTGGCGGCATTGGCCGACCAGTGCCACGAACCCGCCCGCGCCGACGAACCGTACCGCCGTGCCTTGCGCGTCATCCACGGGCGACTGACGGCGACGGCAACCGAGATCCTCGATCAGCAGCCCGAACACGAACTCGACCTCGGGCTGGCGCGCTATCAAACCCCGGCCGAGCTGCTGGCCGACCTCGACGTCGTCGATTGGTCATTGCGCGCGAACGGCAGCGCAGTACTGGCCGACGATCGCCTGGCCCGGCTGCGGGAAGCCGTGCGCGTCTTCGGGTTTCACCTCTGCGGCCTGGACATGCGACAGAATTCCGACGTGCACGAGGAGGTCGTCGCCGAGCTGTTGGCATGGGCCGGTGTGCATCCGGACTATCGGTCGTTGACGGAGCTGGACCGCGTCGAGCTGTTGGCGGCCGAACTCGGAATCCGCAGACCGCTCACCACTCACGGCGCCGAACTGTCGGAACTGGCGCGCAAGGAGCTTGACATCTGCGCGGCGGCCGCGCGGGCTGTCAACGTATTCGGCCCGCAGGCGGTGCCGAACTACATCATCTCGATGTGCCAATCGGTTTCCGACATGCTCGAGGCAGCAATCCTATTGAAGGAGGTAGGCCTGCTGGACGCGTCGGCGTCCGAGCCGTACTGCCCGGTGGGGATCGTGCCGCTGTTCGAGACGATCGACGACCTGCAGCGCGGTTCGTCGATTCTGGAAGCAGTGCTGGAACTTCCGCTGTATCGCCGCATGGTGACTGCCCACGGTGACAGCCAGGAAGTGATGCTGGGCTACTCCGACTCCAACAAGGACGGCGGGTATCTGGCGGCCAACTGGGCGCTCTACCGTGCGGAGCTCGACCTGGTGGAGTCGGCACGAAAGACTGGAATCCGGTTGCGGCTCTTCCACGGTCGCGGTGGCACGGTCGGCCGTGGAGGTGGCCCCAGCTATGACGCGATTCTCGCGCAGCCGCCCGGCGCGGTGAACGGTTCGCTGCGCATCACCGAGCAGGGTGAGGTGATCGCCGCCAAGTACGCCGAACCACGGATCGCGCACCGCAATCTCGAGACGCTCTTGGCCGCAACGCTGGAGGCCACGTTGCTGGACGTCGAGGGCCTGGGCGATGCCGCGGGCCCGGCGTATGAGGTGTTAGACGACCTGGCTGGCCGCGCACAGCGCGCCTACAGCGAATTAGTCCATCAGACACCGGGTTTCGTGGAGTACTTCAAGGGGTCCACGCCGGTGAGCGAGATCGGCGCGCTCAACATCGGCAGCAGACCGACATCGCGAAAACCAACGACGTCGATCTCCGACCTGCGCGCGATTCCGTGGGTGCTTGCGTGGAGCCAGTCGCGGGTCATGCTGCCCGGCTGGTACGGGACGGGAGCGGCGTTCGAGGAGTGGATCGGCGAAGGCGACGGCCGGCTGGAGGTGCTGCGGGACCTGTACCGGCGGTGGCCGTTCTTCGCCACCGTGCTGTCGAACATGGCGCAAGTGCTGGCCAAGTCGGATTTGGGTCTGGCCGCGCGCTATTCCGAACTGGTCGAGGATGAGGCGTTGCGGCGGCGGGTGTTCGACAAGATCGCCACCGAGCACGCGCGCACAATCCGGATGCACAAGCTCATCACCGGACACGACGACCTGCTGGCCGACAACCCGGCGCTGGCGCGCTCGGTGTTCAACCGCTTCCCGTACCTGGAGCCGCTCAACCATTTGCAAGTGGAGCTGTTGCGGCGCTACCGCTCCGGCGACACCGACGAGCTGGTCCAGCGCGGCATCCTGCTGACCATGAGCGGTCTGGCCACGGCGCTGCGCAACAGCGGGTAGGGACTACAGCCCGGTGGTCCGCCGCACCGCGCTGACCGCCCCGCGCACGGCCTGTTCGGTAGCGGCCAGCGGCGACATCACGGATTCGCCAATTCCGACGATGCGCTCGACGCGGGCGACGATGCCTTCCATGCGATCGACGACGGCAATGAGGCGCGGTGCCAGCTCGTTGATGCTGGAGATTGTGTCATTGAACCGCTCCAGGGTTGCGTCCAAGTCCGCAGTGGACTTGTCCAGGTCGGTCAACGTTTCGCTCAACCCGGCCAGGATGGCGTCGACCTGATCCACCGTGACGTCGGCGTTCAGTGCGGCCTGCGCCAATTTCTGGATACGCTCCCGGCCACTGCGCGCACCGGACCTGACGCCCTTGTCAACCATGACCGTAATTATGACCATACGAGGGAACCACCGGAGCGGACTGGGCGTCTGACAAGCGTGCAACGCACCCAATGCCAGAACGACGCCCGGTCACCCACCAGCGGTGACGTGCTCCGCCGCATCGCGGACTACGCCGCGGGGTATGCCGACGCGAAGACCGACCGGAGCGACGATTTCGGAAGCCGACATCCGCGAGAGTAGGGAATGTGACGGAATTTCGGCGCCGAAATCCGTCATATGTCCGACTCTCGGCGTGACCTGGCCTACAGCTTCGACGCCGCGTCCTCGTCGAGCAGCCACACCGTCGCATCGCGTCCCACCGCGCCCGCGGCGGGCACGTCTACCGGATCTGCGCCGCCGACCGCGGCGGCCACCGCGTCGGCCTTGGCGGTGCCCGACACGACGAGCCACACCTCACGCGAACGCTGAATCGCGGGCAACGTCAACGTGATTCGTCGCGGTGGCGGTTTGGGGGAGTCCGCGACGCCGACGACCATGCGGCTTGTCTCGCGAACGGCGGCGGTGTGGGGGAACAGCGAGTTGATGTGCCCTTCACCGCCCATGCCCAGCAGATGCACGTCGAAGTACGGTGTGGGCTCGCCGGGTTCGGCGTTGGCCGCCAGCACATGCTCGTAAGCCAGCGCGGCGGCGTCCAGGTCGTCGCCGAACTCGCCGTCGCTGGCCGGCATCGCGTGCACGTTGGCCGCCGGGATGCCGACGCGGTCCAACAGCGCCTCGCGGGCCTGCTTGTAATTGCGTTCGTCGTCGTCCTCGGGGACATAGCGGTCGTCGCCCCAGAACAGGTGCACCTTCGACCAGTCGATGCGGTCACTGTCGGCGAGCTTCGACAAGATGCCGATTCCGGTGCCGCCGCCGGTGAGGACGATCTGAGCGCGGCCGCGGAAATCGATCAGCGACACGATCTCCTCCGCCAAACGCTCACCGGCCGCTGCCACGAGTGCCGCGGTGTCGGGATAGGTGTGCACGGATGTGCTCATACGTACCGCACTTTGTCGATGCCCTTCAGCGCCTCGAGGTAGATCTCATCGGCGTCCAGCCGGCGCAGGTCCTCGGCGAGGCATTCCTTGGCTTCCCTGCGCGCCAACGGAATAAGCGCTTCGGGCCTGCTTGTACGGCTCAGTGTGGCGGTGATGCCCGTCTGCGGGCGGCTCAACGTCACCGTTTCGCTCAGCCGGTGCAGTTCGACCTTCAGCTCACCGACTGCGCGCTGGACCTGGCCGTCGATGCGGCTGGCCAGCCAGCCCGCCAGGATGTCGAGCGCGGGCTCGGTCTTCAGACCAGACACCAACACCGAGTCGACCGGCTCGAACGGCGCCTGATCGAGCGCTGTCGCCAGCAGAGCACGCCAGTAGGTGATGCGGCTCCACGCCAGGTCGGTGTCGCCAGACGTATAGCCCTGCAGCCTGCCCTTGATCGCGGCCAACGGGTCGCTGCTGTTGGTAGCGTCGGTGATCCGACGAATCGCTAACTGGCCCAATGGATCCTGCGCGGGAACCGCCGGCGCCCCTGCGGGCCACCAGGCTACCACCGGGGTGTCGGGCAGCAGGAACGGAAGCACGACGCTGCTGGCGTGGTCGGCGAGCTCACCGAAAAGCCGCAACACCACCACTTCACCGGCGCCTGCGTCGGCGCCCACTCGGATCTCGGCGTCCAGTCGTGGTTCCGCGGCATTGCGGTCGCCCGCCAGTACCGCGATCACCCGGCAGGGATGCTCACGGCTGGCGAAGTTGGCTGCTTCGACAGAATCCTCGAGAATGTCCTCGCTGTCGGGGGCGATAACGAGCGTCAGCACCCGGCCCATGGTGACCGCGCCGCCCTCTTCGCGAAGGCTGATGATCTTCTTGTTGATGTCATTGGTGGTGGCGCCGGGCAGATTGACGATCACGGCCGCCTCCAGTCCCTGCCCATACGACGGATCATCTCGAACGCCGAATCCGGCCCCCACGTGCCGGATTCATAGGGATCGGGCTTGCCGTGCTCGGCCCAATGGTCGAGAACGGGATCGAGTATCTCCCAGGAGTATTCGACTTCCGTGTTCAGCGGGAACAACGACGGTTCGCCGAGCAGCATGTCGAGGATCAGCCGCTCGTACGCTTCGGGTGAGTCCTCGGCGAATGCCGACCCGTAGGAGAAGTCCATGTTGACATCGCGGACCTCCATCTGGCTGCCCGGGACCTTCGACCCGAAGCGCAGCGTGATGCCCTCGTCCGGCTGGACCCGGATCACCAAGGCGTTCTTGCCGAGTTCTTCGGTCATCGTCGTGTCGAACGGCAGATGCGGGGCCCGCTTGAACACCAGCGCGATCTCGGTCACCCTGCGCCCCAGCCGTTTTCCGGTTCTCAGGAAGAACGGCACACCGGCCCAGCGCCTAGTGTCGACCTCGAGCGTGATGGCGGCGAACGTCTCGGTCTTGGAATCCTTCGAGAAGCCTTCTTCCTCGAGCAGCCCGGGCACCTTCTCGCTGCCCTGCCAGCCGGCGGTGTACTGACCACGCGCCGTGGTCTGGTCCAGCGGCTGCATCGGTTGGGTCGCCGAGAGCACCTTGATCTTCTCGGCCTGCAGTTCATGCGGACTGAAGCTGACCGGCTCCTCCATGGCAGTGAGCGCCATGAGCTGGATCAGGTGATTCTGAATCACGTCGCGGGCCGCCCCGACGCCGTCGTAGTAGCCACCCCGACCGCCCAGGCCGATGTCTTCGGCCATGGTGATCTGCACGCTATCGACGTAGTTGTTGTTCCAGACGGGCTCGTACAGCTCGTTGGCGAACCGCAGAGCAAGGATGTTCTGGACGGTCTCCTTGCCCAAATAGTGGTCGATGCGGAACACCGACTCCTCGGGGAACACGCTGTTGACCACCGCGTTCAGTTCGCGCGCGCTGTCCAGGTCGTGGCCGAACGGCTTCTCGATGACCACCCGACTCCAGCGGCCTTGTTGCGGGCGGGCCAGCCCGGACTTCTGCAACTGCTCGCATACCATCTGGAAGGCGTTGGGCGGGATCGACAGGTAGAACGCGTGGTTACCGCCGGTGCCCCGCTCGGCATCGAGCTTCTCCAGTGTCTCGGCGAGCCGGCCGAAGGCCTTCTCATCGTCGAATGTGCCCTTCACGAACCGAATTCCCTCGGCCAGCCGATCCCAGACCTCCTGGCGATACGGTGTGCGCGCGTGCGTCCTCACGGCGTCGCAGACGAGCTTGCCGAAGTCCTCGTCGGCCCAGTCCCTTCGGGCAAAGCCGACCAACGCGAAGTTCGCGGGCAGCAGCCCGCGATTGGCCAGGTCGTAGATCGCCGGCATCAGTTTCTTGCGGGCAAGATCGCCCGTGACACCGAAGATGACCACTCCGCACGGGCCCGGGATGCGCGGCATCCGCTTATCCCGCTTGTCGCGCAGCGGGTTACGCCAGGCAGTCGAGGTGGCCCTGTCGTTGACGGCGGTCATTTCTTAGCGACGTCGAGCTGACCCTGCGTCGCCTCGAGAAGCTCAAGCCATGACTTCTCGAATTTCTCCACGCCCTCGTCCTCGAGAACCTTGAATACGTCCGGAAGGTCGATGCCGACCGCGGCCAGCTTGTCGAAAACTTCCTGGGCTTCCGCCGCCTTGCCGGTCACCGTGTCGCCGGTGATGACGCCGTGATCGGCCACCGCGTCAATCGTCTTCTCCGGCATGGTGTTCACGGTGTTCGGGGCGATCAGCTCCGTGACGTACAGCGTGTCGGAGTAGTCGGGGTTCTTGACGCCGGTCGACGCCCACAGCGGCCGCTGCACGCGGGCCCCGTCGGCCGCCAGCGCCTCGAAGCGGGCCCCTCCGACGAACACCTCCTCGTAGGCCGCATAGGCCAGCCGGGCGTTGGCCACTCCGGCCTGACCACGCAGCGCCAGCGCCTCATCAGAACCGATCTTCTCGAGCCGCTTGTCGATCTCGGTGTCCACCCGGGACACGAAGAACGAAGCAACCGAATGGATCTTGGACAGATCGTGGCCGGCTGCCCTGGCGGCTTCCAGGCCCGCCAGGTAGGCGTCCATCACCGCCTTGTGGCGTTCGACCGAGAAGATCAGCGTCACGTTCACCGAAATGCCTTCGCCGATAACGGCGGTGATGGCAGGCAGGCCGGCCAGGGTGGCGGGAATCTTGATCAGCAGGTTGGGCCGGTCGACGATCTTCCACAGCTCGACGGCCTGCAGGATCGTCTTGTCGGTCTCGTGTGCCAGCCGCGGGTCGACCTCGATCGAGACCCGTCCATCCACGCCGCCGGACAACTCGTACTGCTTGGCCAGGACGTCGCACGCGTTACGAACATCGTCGGTGGTGACGGTGCGGATGGTGGCGTCCACGTCGGCGCCGCGTTCGGCGAGTTCGGCGACTTGCGCGTCGTAGGCGTGGCCCTTGGACAGTGCGGCCTGGAAGATCGACGGGTTCGTCGTCACTCCCACAACGCTTTTGGTGTCGATCAGTTCCTGCAGGTTGCCGGTCTGCAATCGGTCGCGGGACAGGTCGTCCAGCCATACGGACACACCCGCCGCGGACAGTGCCGCGAGATTGGCGTTCTGGGTCATCGGAGTTGCCTTTCGGTTTAGTTGTCCAGTGATCGCTCCGCGGCGGCCACCACTGCCTCGGGGGTGAAACCGAACTCGCGGAACAACGTCTTGTCGTCGGCGGACTCGCCGTAGTGCTCGATCGATACGATCTCGCCGGTGTCGCCGACCAGCTTGTACCAACTCTGCGCGACCGCCGCCTCGACGGCCACTCGTGCAGACACCGCGGGCGGCAGCACGCTGTCGCGGTACTCCACCGGCTGGGATTCGAACCACTCGACGCACGGCATCGACACCACCGTCGCGGTGATTCCCTTGTCCGCCAATATCTTCTGCGCGGCCACGGCCAGTTGCAGTTCGGACCCGGTGCCGATCAGTACCACGTCGGGGTTCTCATCGGGCGCGCCGCCCAGCACGTAACCGCCCCTGGCGACGCCCTCGGTACTGGTGCCCTCCAGCACCGGAATGCCTTGGCGGGTCAGGATGAAGCCGACGGGACCGCTGCTCGCGCCGCGCTCGATGATGGTGCGCCACGCGTAGGCGGTCTCGTTCGGGTCGCCGGGTCGCACCACCGCCAGATTCGGGATCGCCCGCAGCGCCGCGAGGTGTTCGATCGGCTGGTGCGTTGGCCCGTCCTCGCCGAGGCCGATGGAGTCGTGCGTCCAGATATAAATGGTGTCGATGTTCATCAACGAGGCGAGTCGCACCGCCGCGCGCATGTAGTCCGAGAACTGCAGGAACGTGCCGCCGAAGGCGCGCGTCGGGCCGTGCAGCACGATGCCGGACAGGATCGACCCCATCGCATGCTCGCGGACCCCGAAGTGCAGCACTCGGCCGTACCAGTCCGCCGTGAACTCTTTCGTCGAAATCGACGGCGGGCCAAAGGATGGCACGCCCTTGATCGTCGTGTTGTTACTGCCCGCCAAATCCGCTGAGCCACCCCACAATTCGGGCAGCTTCGGCGCGACGGCGTTGAGCACCTGGCCGAACGCGGCGCGCGTCGCCAGCGCCTTGGAGCCCGGCTCCCAATAGGGCAGGTCGGCATCCCAGCCGTCGGGCAGCTCGTGGGCGGTCAGCCTGTCCAGTAGCGCCTTGCGATCGGGTTCGCGCTGCGCCCACGCGTCGAACTCGCCCTGCCATGCTTCATGCGCTTCCTTGCCGCGGGCGACCAGGTTGCGGGTGTGCTCGATGACCTCGTCGCGCACCTCGAACGTCTTGTCCGGGTCGAAGCCGAGGATCTTCTTGACCTCGGCGACTTCCTCGTCGCCCAGCGCGGCGCCGTGCGCCTTGCCGGTGTTCATCAGGTTCGGCGCCGGATAGCCGATGATCGTGCGGATCGCGATGAAGGACGGCTTGTCGGTGACTTTTTTCGCTTCGGCGATCGCTTCCTCGATGCCGACGACGTTCTCGCCGCCCTCGACCTCCTGCACGTGCCACCCGTAGGCCCGGTAGCGGGCGGGGGTGTCCTCAGACAGCGCGATATTGGTGTCGTCCTCGATCGAGATCTGATTGCTGTCGTAGAACACAATGAGATTGCCGAGCTGCTGGGTGCCTGCCAGCGACGAGGCCTCGCTCGTCACGCCCTCTTCCATGTCGCCGTCGGAGGCGATCACGTAGATGTAGTGGTCGAACGGGCTGGTGCCGGGCGCGGCGTCGGGGTCGAACAGGCCGCGCTCGTAGCGTGACGCCATCGCCATCCCGACCGCCGAGGCCAGGCCCTGGCCCAGTGGGCCGGTGGTGATCTCCACGCCGGGGGTGTGCCGGAACTCCGGATGCCCCGGTGTCTTGGACTTCCAGGTCCGCAGCGATTCGATGTCGCCCAGTTCGAGTCCGAAGCCGCCGAGGTACAGCTGGATGTACAGCGTCAGGCTGCTGTGTCCCGCGGACAACACGAAGCGGTCGCGGCCGAGCCAGTGCGTGTCGCTGGGGTCGTGGCGCATTTGCCGCTGAAACAGCGTGTACGCCAGGGGCGCCAGGCTCATCGCCGTGCCGGGATGGCCGTTGCCGACCTTCTGCACAGCGTCCGCCGCCAGCACTCGGACGGTGTCGACCGCGGCCGAATCCAACTCGGTCCAGTCGTCCGGGTGATTCGGGCGGGTGAGCGAAGAAATGTCTTCGAGCGTGGTCACAGGGCGCACTCCTTGATCTCGGCAATCCGCTTACCCACCCTAGTGCGCGATCGTGCGCTGGTGCAGGCCGCGTGGGGACGATTAGGCCGCCGTTCAGGCGCGGTCTACCATCGTCTGTAGTAGAAGCCGGGCGCTGCTGCCATTTTGAGGAGTTACCTGCGTGAGGATTCGCGAAGGCCACCTGATCGATGGGGCGCCGAACCGAATGCGCACCAGGCTCCTCGGCTACATCTCATTGACCAAGCCGCGGGTGATCGAGCTTCTGCTGGTCACGACGATTCCGGCGATGCTGCTGGCCCACCGCGGCACGGTCGATCCGCTGCTGATTCTCAATACGCTGGTCGGCGGACTGCTGGCGGCGGCGGGTGCCAACACCCTGAACTGCGTCGCCGACGCCGACATCGACAAGATGATGAAGCGCACCGAGCGCCGTCCGTTGGCCCGGGCCACGGTGCCGCGAAGTCATGCGCTGGTGTTCGGGCTGACGCTCTCGGTGGCGTCGTTCTTCTGGTTGTGGTGGACGACGAATCTGCTGTCGGCGCATCTGGCGGGCGCGACGATCGCGTTCTATGTGCTCGTCTACACGCTGCTGCTGAAGCGCCGCACCTCGCAGAACGTGGTCTGGGGAGGGGCGGCCGGCTGCATGCCGGTGATGATCGGCTGGTCCGCGGTCACCGGAACCATTCAGTGGCCCGCGCTGGTGATGTTCGCGATCATCTTCTTCTGGACGCCGCCGCACACCTGGGCGCTGGCCATGCGCTACAAGGACGACTATCGCGCGGCCGGCGTGCCGATGCTGCCCGCGGTGGCCACCGAGCGGCAGGTCACCAAGCAGATCCTGGTCTACACCTGGCTGACGGTGGCGGCCACGCTGGCGCTGGCGCTGACGACCGGCTGGCTGTACATGGCGGTCGCGCTGCTGGCCGGCGCGTGGTTCCTGGTGATGGCCCACCAGCTGTACGCGGGCGTGCGCCGCGGCGAGCCGGTCAAGCCGCTGCGGCTGTTCCTGCAGTCCAACAATTACCTGGCCGTGGTGTTCTGCGCGTTGGCGGTGGATTCCGCGCTGGCGCTGCCCACGCTGCTAGGGCACTAACACCACCGAGCCGACGGTCTTGCGGCCCTCGAGGTCGCGGTGGGCCTGCTCGGCGTCCTGTAGCCGATAGCGCTCGCTGACCGTGACAGTGATCGTCCCGTCGGCGATCGCGTTGAGCAATTCGCCTGCACGCCACGCGAACTCGTCCGCCGTGCGGGTGTAGTGCGCCAGCGTCGGCCGGGTCAGGAACAGTGACCCGGCGGCGTTGAGCCGCTGCGGGTCGAACGGTGGCACGGGCCCGCTGGACGCGCCGAACAGCGCCAGTGTGCCGCGGACCGCCAGGCTGGCCAGGCTGGCCTCGAACGTCGCCGCGCCCACCCCGTCGTAAACCACCGCGACGCCGCCGTCGGTGCGCTCCTTGATCTTGGCGCCGAACTCCTCGGGATCCTCCGGATAGTCGAGCACCTCCACGGCGCCCGCCTTGCGCGACAGCTTGCCCTTTTCGGGCGTCGACACGGTGGTGATCACCCGCGCTGCCAGGCTGGTGGCCCACTGGGTGAGGATGAGGCCGACGCCGCCGGCGCCCGCGTGCACCAGAACGGCGTCGCCCTGCTGGACCGGATACAACGACTTGATGAGGTAGTGCGCGGTCATCCCCTTGAGCAGGGCGGCGGCCGCCGCGTCGGGACTCACCCCCTCGGGCACATACGCGACGAAATCGGCTGGGGCGACGCTGTATTCGGCGTACGCGCCGGCGGCTTGTGCGGTCACGACGCGGTCGCCGACCTTGAGCGCGGCGACGTCGTCGCCGACGGCCTCGACCGTCCCGCATACCTCATTGCCGACGATGAACGGCGCCTCGCGCGGATACTGCCCGGATCGGAAGTAGGTGTCGAGGAAGTTCACGCCGATCGCTTCGGCCTTGATCAGCACCTCGCCGGGGCCGGGGGAGGGCAGGGCCTTCTCGACGTAGGTCAGGACTTCGGGTCCGCCGGTCTCGGCGACTTCAATGGCGTGCATGGTGACTATCCTTCCAGCGTGAAGCTAGCCCGGCCCGACGTGTTCCATCCCCGCATCGTGCTGGCCGGTTGCCCGGCGTTGCCGGAGGGTGATGGCGACGACGCCGACCTGGTCGCCGCGCTGCGCAAGCGTGGGCTGCACGCACGGTGGCTGTCCTGGGACGACCCGGCCGCGCTGGAGGCGGACCTGGTGATCCTGCGGGCGACGTGGGACTACATCGACCGGCTCGACGAGTTCCTGGACTGGACTTCCCGCGTGCCCCATCTGCTCAACGCGCCGTCGGTGGTGGCGTGGAACACCGACAAGCGCTACCTCGCCGATCTCGCCGAGGCTGGCGTGCCGACGGTGCCGAGCCGGTTCTTCGGGCCCGGCGAGCGGGTGCGTCTGCCCGCCGGTGAGGTCGTCGTGAAGCCGACCGTCGGCGCCGGATCAGTTGGTGCCCTGCGCTTTACCGATGCCGACGCGGCACGCGAGCACGCCGACGGTGCTGCAGGACCAGGGCCGCACGGTGCTGGTGCAGCCCTACGACGCGCGGGTGGAAGAAGGCGAGACCGCGCTGGTCTTCCTGCACGGCGAGCAGTCGCACGCGTTCACCAAGGGACCGATTCTGCCTCCACCCGGTCAAAAGCCCATTTTCGACGAGTCCGGCACGTATGCGGAGGAGTCGCTGACCCCGGCCGAGCCCGACTTCGAACTGTGGGATGTCGGTCATGCGGCGCTGGCCGCCGCGGCCGCCCATCTGGGCATCGGCGTCGACGAATTCTTGTATGCCCGCGTCGACGTGCTCGGCGGCCCCGGGGATGTGCAGGTGCTGGAGCTCGAACTCGTCGAGCCGTCGCTGGGTTGGCGGCAGCTGGACGCCACGACGCGCGGTCGGCAGCAGCGCGAGTTCGCGTTAGGCGTTGAGACTGCCCTCGAGCGTCTCGGTCTTGGCCCGCTCTCGCATCGACGCCCATAGCGCGGCCGTGGCCGCGGTGCAGGCGGCGGCGCCGGCGACGTGGATGGCCACCAGCGCGGCGGGCACACCCGTGTAGAACTGCACGGTGCCGACGAGCCCCTGCGCACATACGAGCGCGAGCAGCACTCCGAGCCGGAGCATGACGGGCCGCGGCGCCCGCACGGACATCAGTGCGAAGGCCAAGGCGACGAGCAGCGACAGGTAGGCGATCAGCAGCGAGGAGTGCATGTGCACCAGCGTGGTGATCTCCACCTGCAGCCTCGGCACGGTCCTGTCGACGCTCTTGTCGCCGGCATGCGGTCCGGCGCCGGTCACCAGCGTCCCGGTCACCAGCACGGCGGCCAGCGCCACGGCGCTGAGAAGAGTCAACTGGCGCAACGGTTTTGGTACCCGCCGCGTCGGTACACCGTCGTCGGGCTCACCGACCTTGACGTACAGCAGCACCGACAGCCACACCATCGTCATCGACGCCAGCAGGTGGATCGCGACCGTCCACCACAGCAGCCCGGTCAGCACGGTGATGCCACCGATCGACGGCCTGCACCACCGTCGACGCCGGCATCAGCCACGCGTAGATCAGCACCTCGCGGCGGCGACGGGCGCGCGTGACGGCCAGCACCGCGAGCGCGGCCGTCAGCACCACGAGGAAGGTGATCATCCGGTTGCCGAACTCGACCACCTGGTGCACGACGGGCACCTCGGCGACCGGAACAGGGGTGAAGCTGCCGGGGAAGCACTGCGGCCACGTCGGGCAGCCCAGGCCGGAGGCGGTGACGCGGACAATCGCGCCGGTGACCGCGATGCCGCCCTGGGTCAGGATGACCAGAAACGCGATGATGCGCTGGACCCGCAGGCTCGGCATCGGCAGCAGATCGACCAGCCGCAGGAAGACGCGTTGCACGATCCGATGGTAGAGCAGCCGCAACTACAGCCCGTAGTAGCGGGCGTGATGCTGAAACTCAGGTGAACCGGAACCAGCGCAGGGCGCACAGCGCGGCGACGCCACCCCACACCGCGAGCACGGCCAGCCCGAACCAGTCCACCGATAGCGTCATCGCCTGCGACAACGCCTCGGTCAGTGCGCCCGATGGCGTCAGTCGCGCCACCAACTGGATACCAGGCGGCACCATGTCGCCCTCCAGCGTCAGCGCACCGAGGCCGGCGAAAACGAACCACAGCAGGTTGGCAACCGCGAGGACGATCTCGGCGCGCAGTGTGCCGCCCAGCAGCAGGCCGAGAGCGGCGAATCCCGCGGTGCCCAGTGCGATGATCGCCGCACCCAGCGCCAGGCCCAGGATGTGCGGCCGCCAGCCCAGCGCAATGCCGATGGCGCCCAATATGATTGACTGAAGAAACACGACTGCGACAACGGCAAGCGACTTGCCCGCGATGATGCCCCACACCGGAAGTGCCGTCGCGCCAAGGCGTTTCAGCGCGCCGTAGCGACGGTCGAATGCCACTGCGATGGCCTGACCGGTGAACGCTGTCGAGATCACCGCCAGCGCCATGATGGCCGGCGCGAACGTACCGGCGCGGTCGGAGCCGAACGAACCCAACGGCAGCAGCGTCAATCCGACAAGCAGCGTGATCGGGATGAACATGGTCAACAGCAGCTGTTCGCCGTTGCGCAGCAGCAGCTTGAGTTCCAGGCCGAACTGCGCGGTCAACATCTTCGGCACGGTGGCGGGCCGAGGGTCGGGCGTAAACGTCCCCGGCGCAAAACGATTCACGGTCATCCGCGCAGCTCCCGGCCCGTCAACTCGAGGAACACGTCTTCCAGGCTGCGCTGCTCCACCCGCATATCGGTGGCCAGCACGTTGAGCCGCGCGCACCATGCCGTCACGGTGGCCAGCACCTGCGGGTCGATGTGGCCCTCGACAAGGTACTCGCCCGGCGACGTTTCGGTGGCCTTGTAGCTTTCCGGCAGCGCCGACACCAACAGTGTCAGGTCGAGCTTGCGCGGCGCGCGGAACCGCAGCTGGTTCTCCGCGCCGCTGCGCATCAGTTCGGCCGGCGTGCCGGTCGCGACCGCGACGCCGTGATCGATGATGACGATGTGGTCGGCAAGTTCCTCGGCCTCGGTCAACTGATGGGTGGTCAGCACGACCGTTACTCCGTCGCGGCGCAGGCCATTGATCAACTCCCACACCACGATTCGCGCGTGCGCGTCCATGCCGGCCGTCGGCTCGTCGAGGAAGACCAATTCGGGGCGGCCGACCACAGCGCATGCCAGCGCGAGCCGCTGCTGCTGTCCGCCGGAGAGCCGCCGGTAAGTCGTGCGTGCCGAGTCGGTCAAACCGAGGGTGTCGAGAAGCCACTGCGGGTCGAGGGGGTTAGCTGCATATGCGGCAACAAGATTGAGCATCTCGCCGGCCCGTGCCGCGGGATACGCGCCGCCGCCCTGCAGCATCACTCCGATGCGCTCACGCACCTGCGCATTGTCGGCGAACGGATCCAGGCCGAGGATCTCGATGTCGCCCGCGTCGGGCTTGATGAAGCCCTCGCACATCTCCACCGTCGTGGTCTTGCCCGCACCGTTGGGGCCGAGCAGCGCAAGCACCTCGGCGGCCTGTACGTCGAGATCGAGGTTCGACACAGCCGTCGTCGACCCGTACCGCTTGCTGACCCCGCGCAGGCGCACGGGGACGGATGAGGCCGACGTCACGGGGATTCAGCGTAGGCGTCGGGCTTCGCGGCCTGAGTCGGCGGTATTGACGGCTCGACGAGCGGTGGCGTCGGTGGCTCATCTGTGTCGGGCGGTTTGCGCCAGGGCAGCCGGTTGTAGGTCAGGGCGATGAGCACCAGCACAATCACGGTGCTCGCGACGACCGCCAGCAGTATCTGGAACAACGTGAATCGGTCGCCGTTGGCGGTCGGGCCGAAAATCCCGACGACGAGCGTCACGGTGATCGCCAGCGTGCGGAACCGCGGCCGGGTGGCCCAGGCGGCGAGGGGGATGATGGCCCACAGCACGTACCACGGTTGCACGACGGGGAACAGCAGGACGGTGGCACCCATCGCGACGCCCAGTCCGCCGACCGGGTGTAGCCGTCCGCGAAATACCGCCAGCAGCAGCCACGTCACCAGGATCGCGATGATCAACACGCCGATCGCACGGGTAAGCCCCAGCACGGCGGTCGTGTGATCACCCAAGCCGAGCAGAATGCCGACCTGTCCCGTCCCCAGCGCCAGGAGTGTCGGCAATGACATCCAGCTGCGGACGACGTTCGCGGTGCCGAGCGTGAAGACCCAGCCGAACCCGAGGCCGCTGGCCCAGCCGATCACCGCCATCACTGCCAGCGACACGGCGGTGAGCGATCCGCCGGCCACCAAGAAGGCCTTGAATGTGCTGCCCCAGCGATAGGCCAGCGCCATCGCCACGAAGCCCAGCGCCAGCAACGACGGCAGCTTCACCTGCGACGACAAGGTGATCAGCACGGTGCCGAGCACCAGCATGGCCATCGGATACCAACGTGCCCACTGCTCGCGGCCACGTGGCCAGGCCAGCGGGCGGGGGAGCAACGGTTGTGTCGCGTCGACACCGCGTAGTGCGAACTCCGTCCCGGCCAGCATCAGGCCCAGCATCAGCGCCTCGTTGTGGATGCCCGCGACCAAATGCATGATCAGCAGCGGATTGGCGGCGCCCAGCCACAGCGCGCTGACCTCGGCGACGCCGCAGCGCCGGGCCAGGCGCGGTGTCGCCCAGACGATAAGGCCCACCCCGAGCAGCACCACCAGCCGGTGGCAGAGCACGGCGGCGACGATGTTCTCACCGGTCAAGGTCGAAATGCCCTGCCCTATCCACAAGAAAAGCGGCCCATACGGAGCCGGGGTCTCACGCCACATGTTCGGCACCGACAACGTGAAGACATGGTCGAGGCCCAGGCCCGTCGCCGGCCCGACCCTGTAGGGGTTCAGGCCGTTGATCGAGATCTCGCTCTGGGCCAGGTAGGAGTAGACGTCCCTGCTGTACATAGGCGGAGCCGCCAGCAGTGGCAGAGCCCACAACAGCAGCGTGCGGTCCAGTTGGCTGCGCGACATTCGCCTGCTGCCCAACGCGAAACGGCCCAGCATCAGCCAGGCCAGCGCCATCATCACGGCGCCGGTGGTGGTCATCGTCAGCGATACGGTCTGGATGCGCGACGGCAGGTTGAGCAGTCGCACGCCGAAGGTCGGATCCTGCACGACCGGGCGCGCGCCTGCGCCGAGAGCGCCGATCGCCATCAACACCGTGCCGGTGGCCCCGAACAGGCGCGTTCGGTGCATCGCGACCAGTTCGGCGTCGTTCAGCGGAGAGCCGACGGTCCGCTCATCGCCATGCCAGCGGGCAATCGACGAGCTGAGGGACCGAAGGCGGGCGGCCATCGTTGCAGCGTAACCGTCGACGATGGGGCGCCCGTCACCGTTAGGGTGCCCTTGCTTTACCGGGTATCCGAATTCCGTCACAATGGTGTTGTGAAATTCCGTTCGGAGAGCTCCGGCGCGACCACGCAGGTCGTGCCGGTTTCCGATGGTCACACCCGCGGCGCGATCGTGCAATTACTGATGGAAGAGGGCCCGATCACCGCGGGCCAGATCGGTGAGCGGCTCGGCATCTCCGCCGCGGGCGTGCGCCGGCATCTCGATGCGCTGATGGACGCCGGTGACGCGCAGTCCTCCGCCGCGGCTGCCTGGCAGCACAGCGGACGGGGCCGGCCCGCCAAGCGATACCGGCTGACCGCCGCGGGCCGCGCCAAGCTCGGGCACACCTACGACGATCTCGCCGTCGCCGCGATGCGCCAGCTACGGGAGATCGGCGGCGAAGACGCGGTGCGTACGTTCGCGCGGCGCCGTATCGACAGCATCCTGTCGGGAGTAACAGAGCGGGCCCGGCGACGTTGAAGCCAACGGCCGACAGGGTTGCCGACGGCGCTGACGAAGGCCGGTTATGCGACCACCACCACGCCGGTGAGCGGGCCGATCCACGGCATCCAGCTGTGCCAGCACCACTGCCCGGTGTCACACGTCGCAGAGGAGTTCCCCGAACTGTGCGAGACCGAGCGGGAGGCGTTCGCCGAGATTCTGGGCACCCACGTGCAGCGGCTGGCGACGATCGTCAACGGCGACTGCGCGTGCACCACCCACGTCCCGCTGACACCTGAGAAGCCAACAATCACTTCGGCGCACAGCCCGCGTCGAAGCCACCACGACCACACAAGGAGCGTCGACATGACGACCACCCCCGAGGTTCACAAGCTAGGCGAACCGCTCAGCCAGGACGAGGCCATCGCCTCGCTGGGCCGGTACGGCTATGGCTGGGTGGACTCCGACGTCGCGGGCGCCAGCGCGCAGCGCGGGCTGTCCGAGGCGGTGGTGCGCGACATCTCGGCGAAGAAGAGCGAGCCGGAGTGGATGCTGGCGAGCCGGCTGCGCGCGCTGCGGACGTTCGACAAGAAGCCGATGCCGAACTGGGGCTCCAACCTCGAGGGCATCCACTTCGACAACATCAAGTACTTCGTGCGCTCCAGCGAGAAGCAGGCAGCCACCTGGGACGACCTGCCCGCCGACATCAAGAACACCTACGACAAGCTCGGCATCCCCGAAGCGGAGAAGCAGCGCCTGGTGTCGGGCGTCGCCGCGCAGTACGAGTCAGAGGTCGTCTACCACTCCATCCGCGAGGACCTGGAGGCGCTCGGCGTTATCTTCCTGGACACCGACACCGCGCTGCGTGAGCACCCTGAGATGTTCAAGCAGTACTTCGGCACCGTGATCCCGGCCGGGGACAACAAGTTCTCGGCGCTCAATACCGCGGTGTGGTCGGGCGGTTCGTTCATCTACGTGCCGAAGGGCGTGCACGTCGACATTCCGCTGCAGGCCTACTTCCGCATCAACACCGAGAACATGGGCCAGTTCGAGCGCACGCTGATCATCGTCGACGAGGGCGCGTACGTGCACTACGTCGAGGGCTGTACCGCGCCGATCTACAAGAGCGACTCGCTGCACTCGGCGGTGGTCGAGATCATCGTGAAGCCCGGTGGCCGTTGCCGTTACACGACGATCCAGAACTGGTCGAACAACGTCTACAACCTCGTCACCAAGCGGGCCCGCGCCGAGGCAGGCGCGACCATGGAGTGGGTCGACGGCAACATCGGGTCGAAGGTCACGATGAAGTACCCGGCCGTGTGGATGACCGGCGAGCACGCCAAGGGTGAGGTGCTCTCGGTGGCGTTCGCCGGCGAGGGCCAGCACCAGGACACCGGCGCGAAGATGCTGCACCTGGCGCCGAACACGTCGAGCAACATCGTGTCCAAGTCGGTGGCCCGCGGCGGTGGACGCGCGTCCTACCGCGGCCTGGTTCAGGTCAACAAGGGCGCGCACGGTTCGCGCTCGAGCGTGAAATGCGATGCGCTGCTTGTCGATACGATCAGCCGCAGCGACACCTACCCGTACGTCGACATCCGCGAGGACGACGTCACGATGGGCCACGAGGCCACCGTGTCCAAGGTCAGTGCGGATCAGCTGTTCTACCTGATGAGCCGCGGGCTGACCGAGGACGAGGCGATGGCGATGGTGGTGCGCGGCTTCGTCGAGCCGATCGCCAAGGAACTGCCGATGGAGTACGCGCTGGAGCTCAACCGGCTGATCGAGCTGCAGATGGAAGGCGCGGTCGGATAGTGGCACAGGACCTGACCACGACTCTGGAAGGCAGGACCAAGGGCGAGATCTTCACGTCGTTCGATGTCGACGCCTTCGAGGTGCCGCACGGCCGCGACGAGATCTGGCGGTTCACCCCGTTGCGGCGGCTGCGCGGCCTGCACGACGGCTCCGCTGCCGCGACCGGCAGCGCGCACATCGACGTGACCGAGCAGCCCGGCGTGACGGTGGAAACCGTGCGTCGCGGCGACGATCGACTCGGGCAGGGCGGCGTGCCCGCGGACCGAGTTGCCGCCCAGGCGTTTTCGTCGTTCAACAGCGCGACGATCGTCACGGTTGGCAAGGACACCCAGCTCGGCGAGCCGATCGAGATCGTGATCACCGGCCCCGGTGAGGGCGCGACGGCCTACGGGCATCTGCAGGTGCGGGTCGGCGAGCTGGCCGAGGCCGTCGTGGTCATCGACCAGCGCGGCAGCGGAACCTACGCCGACAACATCGAATTCGTCGTCGGCGACGCCGCCCGGCTGACGGTGGTCGTCGATCGCCGACTGGGCCGACGACGCAGTACACGTCAGCAGCCATCACGCCTCGCTGGGCAAGGACGCGGTGCTGCGCCACGTCGCCGTCACACTCGGCGGCGATGTCGTGCGGTTGACCGCGCGGACCCGGTTCTGCGCGCCCGGCGGCGACGCCGAGCTGCTCGGCCTGTACTTCGCCGACGACGGCCAGCACTTCGAATCGCGTCTGCTCGTCGACCACGCACAGCCCAACTGTCGCTCGCACGTGACGTACAAGGGCGCACTGCAAGGCGATCCGGATTCGTCGCAGCCCGACGCGCACACGGTGTGGGTCGGCGACGTGCTGATCCGTGCCGCCGCAACAGGCACCGACACATTCGAAACCAACCGCAACCTGGTGCTCACCGACGGTGCCCGCGCCGACTCGGTACCCAACCTGGAGATCGAGACCGGCGAGATCGTCGGCGCCGGACACGCCAGCGCCACCGGACGATTCGACGACGAGCAGCTGTTCTACCTGCAGGCCCGTGGCATCCCCGAGGACCAGGCCCGTCGCCTCGTCGTCCGCGGCTTCTTCGGCGAGCTGATCCAGAAGATCGCTGTGCCCGCGGTGCGTGAACGCCTCACCGATGCCATCGAACACGAACTAGAGATAACGGAATCAAGGACAGCCACTCATGACCACACTGGAAATCAAGGATCTGCACGTCAGCGTCGTCTCCGCTGAAGACGGTACCGATATCCCGATCCTCAAGGGCGTCAACCTCACCGTGAAGTCGGGGGAGACGCACGCGCTGATGGGCCCCAACGGATCGGGCAAGTCGACGCTGTCGTACGCCGTCGCCGGCCATCCGAAGTACACGGTGACGTCGGGCTCGATCACGCTGGACGGCGCAGGACGTCCTCGAGATGAGCATCGACGAGCGCGCACGTGCCGGACTGTTCCTGGCGATGCAGTACCCCATCGAGGTGCCCGGGGTGTCGATGTCGAACTTCCTGCGCACCGCCGCCACCGCCGTACGCGGCGAGGCGCCGAAGCTGCGGCACTGGGTCAAAGAGGTCAAGGGCGCGATGACGGGCCTCGACATCGACCCGTCGTTCTCCGAACGCAGTGTCAACGAAGGCTTTTCCGGCGGTGAGAAGAAGCGGCACGAGATCCTTCAGCTCGAACTGCTCAAGCCCAAGATCGCGATTCTCGACGAGACCGACTCCGGTCTCGATGTCGACGCGCTGCGGGTGGTCAGCGACGGCGTCAACCGCTACGCCGAGAGCGCGCACGGCGGATTGCTGCTGATCACGCACTACACCCGCATCCTGCGCTACATCCAGCCGCAGTTCGTGCACGTGTTCGTCGGCGGTCGTATCGTCGAGTCGGGTGGTCCCGAGTTGGCCGACGAGCTCGACGCGAATGGCTACGAGCGCTTCACCCAGGCGGCTCCCAGGAGCCTGACATGACCGCCGCGCACGACGTCTGGATCTGGACGCCACGATCCGGGCGGACTTCCCGATCCTGAAGCGGGTGATGCGCGGCGGAAACCAGCTGGCGTACCTGGATTCCGGTGCCACCTCGCAGCGTCCGCTGCAGGTGCTTGACGCCGAACGCGAATTCCTGCTGACGTCCAACGGCGCGGTGCACCGCGGTGCGCACCAGTTGATGGAGGAGTCCACCGACGCCTACGAGCAGGGCCGCGCGGACATCGCGGCGTTCGTCGGTGCCGACGCCCGACGAACTGGTGTTCACCAAGAACGCCACCGAGGCGATCAACCTGGTCTCCTATGTGCTGGGCGACAGCCGATTCGACCGCGCCGTCGGCCCTGGCGACGTCATCGTCACCACCGAACTCGAACACCACGCCAACCTGATCCCGTGGCAGGAGCTCGCTCGTCGCACCGGGGCGACGCTGAGGTGGTACGGCGTCACCGACGACGGCCGCATCGATCTGGACTCGCTGCAACTCGACGAACGCGTGAAAGTGGTTGCGTTCAGCCACCATTCGAACGTCACGGGCGCGGTCGGCCCGGTCGCGGAGCTGGTGGCCCGGGCCAACGCGGTCGGTGCGCTGACGCTGCTCGACGCCTGCCAGTCGGTGCCGCATCAGCCGGTCGACTTCCATGCGCTGGACGTCGACTTCGCGGCGTTCTCCGGACATAAGATGCTGGGCCCCAACGGCATTGGCGTGCTGTACGGCCGGCGCGAGCTGCTGAATGCGATGCCGCCGTTCATCACCGGCGGCTCGATGATCGAGACCGTCACGATGGAGGCCACCACCTACGCGCCCGCGCCGCAACGGTTCGAGGCGGGCACGCCGATGACGTCGCAGGTAGTCGGGCTGGCCGCCGCCGCCAGGTATCTGCAGGCTATCGGCATGGCGGCAGTGGAGCGCCACGAGGCCGAGCTGGTGGCCGCCGCGCTCGACGGGCTGTCGGGCATCGACGGCGTGCGGATCATCGGGCCGACGTCGCTGGAGAACCGCGGCTCGCCAGTGGCGTTCGTCCTCGACGGCGTGCACGCCCACGACGTCGGTCAGGTCCTCGACGACGAGGGTGTGGCGGTGCGCGTCGGGCACCACTGCGCGTGGCCGCTGCACCGCCGGTTCGGCATCGCGGCGACCGCGCGAGCGTCGTTCGCCGTCTACAACACGCTCGACGAAGTGGACCGACTGGTGGCCGGCGTGCGGCGGGCCGTCGACTTCTTCGGCAGGGATTGACCGTGCGCCTGGACCAGCTCTATCAGGAAGTGATCCTCGATCACTACAAGCACCCACACCACCGCGGCCTGCGCGAGCCGTACGACGGAGAGTCCTTTCAGGTCAATCCGACGTGCGGCGATGAGGTCAGGCTGCGGGTAGCGCTGTCCGACGACGGTGAGAGCGTGACCGACGTCTCCTACGACGGCCAGGGGTGCTCGATCAGCCAGGCGTCGACGTCGGTGCTCACCGATCAGGTCATCGGCCAGAGCGTGGGGGATGCACTCAAGACGGTCGCGGCGTTCAGCGAGATGATTTCCTCGCGCGGCACCATCGAGGGGGACGAAGATGTGATTGGCGACGGCATCGCATTCGCGGGTGTCGCGAAATACCCGGCGCGCGTGAAATGTGCGCTGCTGGGCTGGATGGCTTTCAAGGACGCGTTGGCGCAAGCCAGTGAGGAGATAAGCGATGAGCGACACAGCTGTGCCTAACGACGAGCTGCTTGCCGACCTCGAAGAGGCGATGCGCGACGTCGTCGACCCGGAACTCGGGATCAACGTCGTCGACCTCGGCCTGGTCTACGGGCTGAACGTGGAGAAGGGCGACGGCGGCCCCGTCGCGCTGATCGACATGACGCTGACGTCGGCGGCCTGCCCGCTGACCGATGTGATCGAGGATCAGTCGCGCACCGCATTGGTCGGTGCCGGGCTGGTCAACGAAATCAAGATCAACTGGGTGTGGAATCCGCCGTGGGGCCCGGACAAGATCACCGAGGACGGCCGTGAACAGCTGCGGGCCCTCGGCTTCACCGTTTAGAGCGGGCCGTTGCGGCGGCCGATGATCAGATCCTTGATCTCGGCGAGTTGCTCATCGACGGAGTGGAATCGCGCGTCCACCACGCGGAAGCGCTCGGCGACCTCGGTTTTTAGCTCGTCCAGACGAATTGAGTGTTCCCGCTGGTTGGCGCCGAGCGCGTTGACCGCCGCGAGTACGGCGCGGTAGTCGGCCTGCGAGGCTTCCAATGGCGCCACGTCATCACATTAGGCCAGCCTGTCGGAATGGCGGAGTTAGCCGTCGTGCCGCCCGATTACCAGATCCTTAATCTCGGCGAGATGCTCGTCGATTGAGCGGAATCGCGCGTCCACGACGCGGAATTGAGCGTCCACCACGCGGAAGCCGTCGGCGACCTCGGTTTTTAGCTCGTCCAGACGAATTGAGTGTTCCCGCTGGTTGGCACCCAGTGCATTGACGGCTGCAAGTACGGCGCGGTAGTCAGCCTGTGATGCCTCCAGAGCCGTGACCCGCGCCTCGAGATCTTCCAGCGTCGCCATACCTTCAGCTTAAGGGCAATGGAGAGTTGGCTCCTGCGCATATGCGCGAGGCTGTGGATAGGTAGATGAATCCGGCCACGTCGATTGCCCACCAGCGATCGGCAACTGACGAGAGAATCGGGCAGTGGTCACGGTGCCAGCTTTGGTATGGCGTGGCGGTTCCGTTCGTCGGGCGCTGACGGTCGGTGCCGGCCTCGGCATCGGCCTGGGCGCCCTGGCGTGGATCGATTCCGGATTCCTGCTCGGCGGCATCATCACGGTCGTCATCACTGGTGTGATCTACGGCATCTGGATGCATCGTCGAATGTCGCGCTTTTGGCCGGGCGCAACGGATCTCACCGGTGAGGAACGCGTGACCGTTGCCCGCACCGCAAGACGAGGCGAACGCATCGCTGACGCGCGACTCGCCCCGGCTGTCATCGACTACAGCACGGGAATGCGTGCCGCGGCCGAACAGGGGCGACCATTTCGATGGTTGGTGCCCCTCGTTCTCGTCGTGGCCGTCGGGACAGCGGTGTGGGACGCGGCGTTCGGCTCATGGGGCAATGCCGTCGCGTCGGGCGTCTACCTGGTGCTGCTGGCGCTCGAGCTGTTCTGGTGGCCGAAACGGCGGGCTCAGCTGCTGGCCAACGCCGACCGCTCCGCGGACATGGCACGCGGTATCACAGACGTGGCGTAGCTACCGATGGTGGTTACGTCGGCGTCCGTCTCCAGGGTAACCTCGACGGGATCGGCAGTCTTGTTGATTACCAGCAGTTTTCGCGTTCCATCCGGCCCGATGAAGCCACGAACGGATCGAGAAGCTCGAAATCCCAGACGGTTTCGGTCTCGTTCGGCGGATACAGCTCCGGCACCGAGACCCGCGGATGGGAGAACCACGGCAGAAACCGCACCAAATCCGCACGCAGGTCACGCAGGGCCCGGAAAGCCTTGTCGTGAATGGGGGAGCCTCGCCGCAGCGGCGGTGCGGTCCACAGGTGCGTCGTCAGCGTGGTGCGCGATACGCCGGTAATGGTCTGCCAATCAACCAGGACCGGGATTGTCATGTGGCTCCTTTCGCAAGATGGGACAGTCCGAGCGCAGGCAAGATCGCCTGGTCGACGATCGCCGCGCGGTAGTCCTCGGTGGGAAGTTCCCCTGTGTCGATCTGGTGTTTGATCACCAACCCCTCGCCGATGTCGCTGACAACCGGGGTGATCACAGCCGGATCGATGTCGCCGAGGGCGGCGTAGTGCTCGAGAACCGTGCGGGTGAACCGGCCGCCGTGCGCATCGAACACCCGCCGGTAGAGCGCATCGACAAGCTCGGGCCGGCGCCGTCGCTCGCCGAGTATCGCCGCCACCACCGGCGCCGTCGGCCCGGCCAGCCACGCGGTGAGTTGATCGAGCGAGCGCAGGAGGTCGGCCCGCAGGTTCCCCCTTCCGGCGACTGCACCTCGATCGGAAACGACTCGCCCAGTGCATCGAGGAGTAGATCCTCTGCGGTCCGCCAGTGCCGGTAGATCGAGGTCTTGGCCACCGAAGCTCGGCGCGCCACCCCTTCGACCGTCAGCCCACCGATGCCGGTTGCCCTGACTTCAGACAGCACGGCCGACCGGCAGTCGGCGATCAGGTCGTCGCGGGTCCGTCGCACGCCGGCCAAGCTAGCTACGGACACGTAGCTACGCAACCGTAGCTAAAAGTGGTCTTTCGGTGCCGCAATTCTCTGACTAAAGTCAGATAAATGACCGCGGAGATGGTCGCGCAGGTCCGGCGGTTCAACCGCACCGTCACGCAGCGGATCGGCGTGCTCAACGAGAACTTCCTGGCCAGCCACCGCTCGCTTGGCCAAAATCGGCTGCTCTGGGAAATCGGGACCGACGGCTGCGACATCCGATCGCTGAGGGCACGACTCGACCTCGACTCCGGATACGTCAGCCGGCTGCTGCGGGCGCTGGAGGCGGACGGGCTGATCACCATCGAACCGAGCACGACGGATGGCCGGGTTCGTACCGCGCAGCTCACCGACGCCGGACGCCGCGAACTCGCCGCGCTCGACCGACGCTCCGACGATGCCGCCGCGGCGATCCTCCAGCCGCTCAACGGCCGCCAGCGGGACCGCCTTGTCAGCGCGATGACCGAGGTGGAACGGCTCTTGATCGCCTCGACGGTCGAGGTGCGCGAATGCGACCCCCGCCACCCCGACGCCAGATTCTGCCTGCAGACCTACTACTGCGAACTAACGGTGCGCTTCCCCGACGGTTACGACCCCACGGTCAGTCCCGTCGCCGACGCCGAAATGACCCCTCCCGCAGGACTTCTGCTCGTCGCCTACCTGCACGGCGAGCCCGTCGGGCTGCGGTGCGCTGATCTTCTATCCCGACGACGTCGGCCTGGTGAAGCGGATGTGGGTAGCGCCCAATGTGCGCGGACTCGGCCTTGGCCGCCGGCTGCTCGCCGAGTTGGAGCACAGTGCCCGCTCCCACGGTGTTCGCCTGATGCGGCTGGAGACCAAGGACGTGCTCACCGAGGCGCTCCACATGTACCGCAGCTCCGGCTATCGCGAAGTCGCCCCGTTCAACGACGAGCCGTACGCCGACCATTGGTTCGAGAAGTCGCTGGATCGATGTCACGTCCGCTAGTTGTCGCTGCGACCGACAATCAGATCCTTGATCTCAGTGAGTTGCTCATCGACCGAGCGGAGCGTGGCTCGGGTCTCCGTCCGAAAATCGGCCAACTCCGTTTTGACGGTGGCCACGTCCGATTTGACTGTGCGCAGCTCCGATTCGACGGTGTCCAGTTTCGATTCGACAGTGACCAGACGAAGGGAATGCTCGCGCTGGTTGGCGCCCAGCGCATTGACGGCGGCCAGCACGGCCCGGTAGTCGGCCTGTGATGCTTCCACGGCCGCTATTCGCGCTTCAAGGTCCTCCAAAGTCGCCACGCCACTACCTTAAAGTCCGCCGATCGGGTACGTCCGTCGAGAGTCGAAACGGTTGTGGATAACGCCGTGTAACGGATGGGCGGGAACGCGACACTGACAACTAAGGACGTCCGGAGAGGAGCCACGATGGCCGCCGAGTTCGGCGACGTTTACTTCGATACCCGCCGCCAACTGCGTGGTGTCGCGGAAAGCCTGATCGCCGGTCCTCAATACCGGGCGTCGGGCACCGTTCGGCTGGCTGTGCGCCCGGACGGCTTCACCGGCGTCACGTTGCCTCTTGCGGTACACGGCACCGAACTGGTCTGGCGGGGCGGCGGCGCACCGCTGGCAGGCCCGGTCAGCCTCATCGTTGAGGCGGCCGGTGTGGACTTCGGCCCGCCCGAAGGTGTCTACGACCTCGAGGACCCGCTGCCGTCCGACACAGTCCTTGACCTCGACGTGGGGGCGACAGAGTGGATTCACAGAAGCCACTACGCAGGCGGGCACGCGCTCAAACATGTTCTGCCCGAATGCCATCCGGTGCTGTGGCCGGAACATTTCGATGTCGCTGCCACCGACAACGAGGTGATCTACGGCGTCTCCGCCGGCGACGACGCCCACCGCACGCCGTACGCCTACGTCAGCCCGCGGGCCAAGCCAGCCGGCCCGTTCTGGAATGCGCCGTTCGGCGCGCTCTACCCACTGGACCCGGCGCACGACGTGGACGCGCTCACGTCGCGGATCGCCGACTTCTTCGAGCGCGGCCGCCGAGAACTGCGATGATCGCAACCGTGGACGAGTCGACGCTCATCGCCGCGCTTCGCGACGGCGATGAAGCCGTCTTCGCCCAACTGGTCGACAAGCACACCCCGTCGATGCTGCGGGTGGCCCGCGGCTATGTGCCCAACCGCGAAATCGCCGAGGAAGTGGTGCAGGAGACCTGGATTGCTTTGCTCAAGGGGATCGACAAGTTCGAAGGCCGATCTTCGCTGCGCACTTGGCTTTTCACCGTGATGATCAACATCGCCAAGGCTCGTGGGGTGCGTGAGCGCCGCGACGCGGACGCGGCGATCGCTGCGTACAGCGGCGGCACCGTCGACCCGGCGCGGTTCCGGGGCAGCGACGACCCCTACCCCGGGCACTGGCTGCCCGACGAGACCCCCTCACCGTTCCCCGACACCCCCGAGGGCTCCGTGCTGGGTAACGAGCTCGTCGCGATCGCGCGCCGGGAACTCGACAAGCTTCCTGAACGCCAACGGATGGTCGTCACCCTGCGCGACATGCTCGGCTTCGACTCGAGCGAGGTGTGTGAACTGCTCGACATCAGCATGGCGAACCAGCGCGTGCTGCTGCACCGTGGACGGGCCGCCGTCCGACAGGTCCTGGAAGACTATTTGGCGGAGACAACATGAGTACTGGATCGATGGACTGCAACGAACTGGTCGAGTTGGTGACCGCCTACCTCGATGACGCCCTCGAACCCGAGACCCGCGCGCGCGTTCGAGGCCCACCTCGCCGACTGCGAGGGCTGCGCGAACTATGTGCAGCAATTCCGCGAAACCGTCCGCACGGTCGGCAAGATCAGCGACGACGAGCTGGACCCCGCCTTCCGCAACCGCCTGTTGGACGCGTTCAAGAACTTCCGCTGAACCGTGTTGGCCGGTTTGTGCCGCCCATAAGGTGGGAACAGACAGCCAAATCCGAATGTTAGGAACATCGTGGCTACCCAAGACCTCACCGCCGAGCAGTTCAACGAGACCATCACCGACAACGAGATCGTGCTGGTGGACTTCTGGGCGTCGTGGTGCGGGCCATGCAAAGCGTTCGCCCCGACGTTCGCCGCGTCGTCGGAGATACATCCCGACGTCGTGTACGCGAAGGTCGACACTGAGGCCGAACAGGAGCTGGCGACCGCCGCCGACATCCGCTCCATCCCGACGCTGATGGCGTTCAAGAAGGGCAAGCTGGTGTTCAACCAGGCCGGCGCCCTGCCGCCGGCGGCCCTCGAAGACCTGATCCAGCGAGGTCAAGGAGTTCGACATCGACGCCGCCATCGCTGCGCAGAACAACGGCCAGAAGGACTAGCGCACGGAGCACGCGATAGCGTGCACTCCGTGACCCAGCACTCGGCCAACGAGCAAACGGACTTCGTCCTCGTCGATCGCCCGCGCCCGAACGTCGCGCTGGTGACGCTGAACCGGCCCGAACGGATGAACTCCATGGCGTTCGACGTCATGGTGCCGCTGAAGAAGGTCCTCGACGAGCTGACCTATGACAACTCGGTGCGGGTGATTGTGCTCACAGGCGCCGGGCGCGGTTTCTCGTCGGGCGCCGACCACAAATCCGCCGGATCGGTGCCGAACGTCGACGGACTGACCCGGCCGACCTACGCGCTGCGCTCCATGCAGGTGCTCGACGACGTCATCCTCGGGCTGCGGCGATGCACCAGCCGGTCATCGCCGCGGTCAACGGTGCCGCGATCGGCGGGGGCCTGTGCCTGGCGCTGGCCTGCGACATCCGGGTGGCCGCGACCGGGGCTTATTTCCGCGCGGCCGGCATCAACAACGGCCTGACCGCCAGCGAGCTGGGGCTGTCCTACCTGCTGCCACGCGCCATCGGATCGTCACGGGCCTTCGAGCTGATGCTCACCGGCCGCGACGTCGACGCGCAGGAGGCCGAACGCATCGGCCTGGTGTCGCGCGCCGTGCCGGGCGAGGACCTGCTGGAGGTGTGCTACCAGATGGCTGAGGGGATCGCGGCGTTCTCCCGGCCGGGAATCGAGTTGACCAAGCGCACACTGTGGACTGGAATGGACGCCGCTAGCCTGGAGGGGCACATGCAGGCCGAGGGCCTGGGCCAACTCTTCGTGCGTCTGCTCACCGCCAACTTCGAAGAAGCGGTAGCGGCGCGCGCCGAGAAACGGGCCCCGGTCTTCACCGACGACAAGTACGAGCAGAGGACAGCAGCGTGATCACCGCAACGGACCTCGAGGTCCGCGCCGGCGCGCGCACGCTGCTGTCCACCGACGGTGCCGCGCTGCGGGTGCAGCCCGGCGACCGCATCGGACTCGTCGGCCGCAACGGCGCCGGCAAGACCACCACCATGCGCATCCTCGCGGGCGAGGGAGAGCCGTACGCCGGCACCATCGCGCGCAGCCGGCGAAATCGGTTACCTGCCACAGGATCCCAAAGAGGGAAACCTCGACATCCTGGCCCGCGACCGGGTGCTGTCCGCCCGCGGGCTCGACACGCTGCTTGCCGACCTGGAGAAGCAGCAGGCCCTGATGGCCGAGGTGGCCGACGATGCCGCCCGCGACAAGGCGATACGGAACTACGGTCAGCTCGAAGAGCGGTTCGCCGCGCTCGGCGGGTACGCCGCCGAGAGCGAAGCCGGCCGCATCTGCGCGAGTCTCGGCCTGGCCGAACGTGTTCTGACCCAACCGCTGCACACGCTGTCCGGCGGGCAGCGCCGCCGCGTGGAACTGTCGCGCATCCTGTTCGCCGCGTCCGACACCGGCGCCGGCTCGGCCACCACCCTTTGCTCGACGAGCCCACCAACCACCTCGACGCCGACTCGCTGGGCTGGCTGCGCGAGTTCCTGCGCGGCCACACCGGCGGCCTCGTCGTCATCAGCCACAACGTCGACCTGCTCGCCGACGTCGTCAACCGGGTGTGGTTCCTCGACGCCGTGCGCGGCGAGGTCGACGTCTACAACATGGGCTGGCAGAAGTACCTCGACGCCCGCGCGACCGACGAACAGCGTCGCCGCCGCGAACGCGCCAACGCCGAACGCAAGGCCGCAGCGCTGCGCACCCAGGCCGCCAAGATGGGCGCCAAGGCCACCAAAGCCGTTGCCGCGCAGAACATGTTGCGCCGCGCCGACCGGATGATGGCCGCGCTCGACGAGGAACGGGTCGCCGACAAGGTCGCCAGGATCAAGTTCCCAACGCCCGCGCCGTGCGGCCGGACGCCGTTGGTGGCCAAGGGATTGACCAAGAACTACGGATCGCTCGAGGTGTTCACCGGCGTCGACCTGGCCATCGACCGGGGTTCGCGCGTCGTGGTACTGGGCCTCAACGGTGCGGGCAAGACCACGCTGCTGCGGCTGCTGGCCGGGCGTCGAGACGCCCGACGCAGGGGGGCTCGAGCCCGGTCACGGTCTGAAGATCGGGTACTTCGCCCAGGAGCACGACACGCTCGATGACGCGGCGACGGTGTGGGAGAACATCCGCCACGCGGCGCCCGACACCGGCGAGCAGGAGCTGCGGGGGCTGTTGGGCGCGTTCATGTTCAGCGGCGCCGCAGCTCGAGCAGCCCGCAGGCACGCTGTCCGGTGGCGAGAAGACGCGGCTTGCGCTGGCCGGCCTCGTCGCGTCGACGGCGAACGTGTTGCTGCTCGACGAGCCGACCAACAACCTCGACCCCGCGTCGCGCGAGCAGGTTCTCGATGCACTGCGCAGCTACATCGGCGCCGTGGTGTTGGTGACTCACGACCCCGGGGCGGCCGAGGCGCTCGACCCGCAGCGAGTGGTGCTGCTGCCCGACGGCACCGAGGACTTCTGGTCCGACGGACTATCGGGATCTCATCGAACTCGCCTGATCCGATTTGCGAATCGTTTCCGCCCACTGTGAGTGTGAATGGTTCTTACGCTGGGTATGCTGGCGTATGCGTCGGGGCATCAAATTCGCGGGGAGACGTCGATGAAGAAACTGAACAAGTCCCGGGACCAATTGGTCAACGAGTTGCGGAGCGCTTACGAGGGGGGCGCCAGCATCCGCACATTGGTCGCCAACACCGGGCGCTCATACGGTTCGATCCACAGCATGCTGCGCGAATCCGGTACGACGATGCGCAGCCGGGGCGGCCCGACCACCGCGAGGCGGCGTTAACTCTACTGCTGTCGCAGCGAGGCCTCGACGAGGTCCAGTACGGCACTGAGCTTTTCGGGATCGTCGCCGGAAGCCAGACGCGCCACCAGACCGTCGAGCACCAGATCCAGGTACGTTTGCAGCACTGCGCTTGGCACATCGTCGCGTAGTCGCCCGGCCTGCTTCTGGCGTCGCAGGCGCGCGTTTGTTGCGGCGGAAAATTCCGCGGAACGCTCGGACCAGCCGCGGTGGAACGCCGGGTCGTTGCGCAGCTTGCGCGCGATCTCCAGCCGGGTCGCCAGCCAGTCGAACTGCTCGGGCGCCGCCAGCATGTCGCGCATCACCTGGATCGAGTCCCTCGCGCGACGCGACGTCGGCCATCCGCTCGGCGTCCTCGCGGGCCAGCTCGAAGAACAGCGTGTCCTTGTCCCGGAAGTGATGGAAGATCGCGCCGCGCGACAGCCCGATCGTCTGCTCGAGCCGCCGCACGGTGGCCTTGTCGTAGCCGTATTCGGCGAAGCACCGCCGGGCGCCGTCGAGGATCTGGCGGCGGCGCGCCGCCAGATGGTCATCCGTCACCCGGGGCATGAGGTGCCTCTACGGCTTCAACATGTTGCGGAGCACGTATTGCAGGATGCCGCCGTTGCGGTAGTAGTCCGCCTCGCCGGGGGTGTCGATGCGGACGACGGCGTCGAATTCGATCTTGTGTCGCCGTCTTCTTTGGTGGCGGTGACGTGCACGGTCTTCGGCGTTTTGCCGTTGTTGAGCGCCGTCGATGCCGGTGATGTCGAAGGTCTCGGTGCCGTCGAGCTTGAGGCTCGCCGCCGATTCGCCTTCGGGGAACTGCAGCGGGATGACGCCCATGCCGATCAGGTTGGAGCGGTGGATGCGTCGAAGGACTCGGTGATGACCGCGCGCACGCCCAGCAGGCTGGTGCCCTTGGCCGCCCAGTCCCGCGAGGAACCCGAGCCGTACTCCTTGCCGCCCAGTACGACCAGCGGAATGTTCCGGCGCGCGTAGTTCTGCGCGGCGTCATAGATGAACGCCTGCTCGCCGCCCTGGGTGAAGTCGCGGGTGTAGCCGCCGGACACGTCGTCGAGCAGCTGGTTCCGCAGCCGGATGTTGGCGAACGTGCCGCGGATCATCACCTCGTGGTTGCCGCGCCGCGAGCCGTAGGAGTTGTAGTCCTTGCGGGCGACGCCGTGCGCGTCGAGGTACTGCGCGGCCGGGGTCCCGGCCTTGATGCTGCCCGCCGGGGAGATGTGATCGGTGGTGACCGAGTCGCCCAGCAGCGCAAGCACTCGGGCGCCGGTGATGTCGGTGACCGGCTCGGGCTCGGCGTGGCATCCCGTCGAAGTACGGCGGCTTGCGCACATACGTCGACTTGTCGTCCCACTCGAAGGTGTTGCCGGACGGGGTGGGCAGGTTACGCCACCGCTCGTCGCCCTTGAACACGTCAGCGTAGTTTTTGCTGAACATCTCGGTGTTGATCGCCGAGGCGATGGTGTCGGTGATGTCTTTCTGCGTCGGCCAGATGTCGCGCAGGTAGACGTCGTTGCCGTCGGTGTCGGTGCCCAGGCAATCGGACTCGAAGTCGAAGTCCATGGTCCCGGCCAGCGCGTAGGCGATCACCAGCGGAGGCGACGCGAGGTATTCATCTTCAGTCGGGGTTGATGCGGCCCTCGAAGTTGCGGTTGCCCGAGCGCACCGCGGCGACCGACAGATCGTTGTCGTTGATGGCCGTGCTGATCTCATCCGACAGCGGCCCTGAGTTG
>CAVXVJ010000015.1:0-154192 GCA_963765155.1 uncultured Actinomycetota bacterium | reverse complement strand
CCCGGTCCTGGTCGGCGGGCTCGGTGGCCGCGGCGTGGTCGCCCGGAGGGCCGGCTACGAGGCCCGCGTTTACGGCGCGCGATCGGCGATGCCCATGCACCAGGCCCGCCGGCTGATCGGCGCGGCCAGCCGTGGTGTTGCCGCCGCGCGGAGTGGTCTACGGCGTGGCCAGCCGCCGGGTATTCGAGACCGTTCGCACCCTGGTGCCCGTGCTGGAGCAGCTGTCGTTCGACGAGGCGTTCGGCGAACCGGCCGAACTCGCAGGCGCGCCTTGCCGGGCGTCGAGGCGTTCTGCGAGACGTTGCGGGCCAGCATCCGTAGAACAGACGGGCCTGGTCGCCTCCGTCGGCGCCGGATCGGGCAAGCAGATCGCCAAAATCGCCCTCGGCTTGGCGAAACCCGACGGCATCCGGGTGGTGCGGCGCGACGAAGAACGCGTGCTGCTCGACGGCCTGCCGGTGCGGCGACTGTGGGGCATCGGTCCGGTCGCCGACGAGAAGCTGCACCGTCTCGGCATCGACACCATCGGCCCAACTCGCGGCCCTGTCCGACGCCGAAGTCGCCAACATCCTCGGCGCGACCGTCGGCCCCGCGCTGCACCGGCTGGCCCAAGGCATCGACGACCGTCCCGTCGCCGAGAACGCGCCTGCCAAACAGATCAGCGCCGAATCCACCTTCCCCGCAGATCTGACCACCCTGGACCAGCTGCGTGAGGCCGCCGGCCCGATCGGCGAGCACGCGCACGCGCGTCTCGAGAAGGACGGCCGCGGCGCGCGCACCGTGACCGTGAAGCTGAAGAAGTCCGACATGAGCATCCTGACGCGATCCGCGACGCTGCCATATGCCACCACTGACGCGGCCACGCTCATCGCCATGGCCCGCCGGCTGCTGCTCGACCCGGTCGAGATCGGCCCGATTCGCCTTGTCGGCGTTGGCTTTTCGGGACTTGACCGACGTCCGTCAGGAGTCGCTGTTCCCTGACCTCGAGCTGGCCGCCGAAGACGTGTCATCGGACACCCGGCTGCCCCCCACGCCTGACCGACGCCGCCGCCACGCCACCGGCATGGCGCATCGGCGATGACGTCGCGCACACCGAATACGGGCACGGCTGGATCCAGGGCGCTGGCCACGGCGTGATGACGGTACGGTTCGAAACGCGCAGCAACGGGGCCGGGTCAGGCCCGCACATTTGCTGACGACCACCGCCGGACTCGCCCGCGCCAACCCCGTCGACAGCCTGGACTGGCCCGATTACGTCAGCGACCTGGCGGCCCGCTCAGCCCCAGCGAGCGAGGACGTCCTCGACGGCTGAGCCGCTCGCCAGCGCCGCCATCAACAACACCCGGGCCTGCGGCGGCCCCAGCCGTAGGCACCACCACCGCGCCGGCGTCCACCAACTCGCGGCCGGGGCCATACGCGGGACTGACCCGCCCACCGGGCACTCGCGTCGACACCGCTACCGTGACGCCGTCTCGGCATAGTCGGCGCACGCCGTCGATCACCGCAGCAGGGGGCATTGCCCAAGCCCAGCGCCTCCAGGACGATGGCCCGTGCACCGGCCGCAACACACGCGTCCATCACCACCGCGTCACTTCCCGGATACACCGCAACGATGTCCACCCGCGGCGCGACACGTCAGCGAATTTGACGCCGATCACGTCGCTGGCCCCCTCGCAACGTGAACCTGCCGTCGTTGACCGAGCCAACCGTCGTGCCGGTCCAGCCACTGCCGGTCGCCGGTGGCGGCCTTCTGGAGTTCCAGCGGCTGCCACACCGTCCCGGCAAAGGCCACGAGCACACCGAGGTCACGCGCGTCGCCGCACTGGCCGCCACCGTGAGCGCGTCGCGCAGGTTTGCGCGGTCCGTCGGCGTCGGGGGCATCGGCGCTGCGCTGCGCACCGGTGAGCACGACGGGCGTCGCGCCGTCGTAGGTCAGCTCCAGCCACAGCGCCGTTTCCTCCATCGTGTCGGTACCGTGGGTGACCACCATGCCGTCCGCATCCGAGGTACCGTAGAAGCGGATGAGGTCCCAGTCGCCTGGGGTCAATTCCGAGCTGTCCACCGCCATCAGGTCGACGAGCTCAACATCCAGCCCGGGATCAGGTCGGCTCCCCTGCGGCTGGGACGCTTCACTCCTCGTCATCGGTGCTGGTGGCGATGGTGCCGCCGGTGGTGACGACGACGAGGCCCATGGGGGAATCATTCCGCATTCCCGCTTTGGGATGATGGGGGAGTGACTGAAGAATCAGCGGGATCGGCCGAGCCGGTGACCGACGCGCAGCCGGCCGCAGCCTGCGCCACGCCGCCGGTGCGCTTGCTGTTCGCCGTCGCCGGTGTGGTGTTGACGCTCGACATCGTCACCAAGGTGCTCGCAGTCAGGCTGCTGACCCCGGGTCAGCCGGTGTCGATCATCGGTGACACGGTCACCTGGACGCTGGTCCGCAACTCCGGCGCCGCGTTCTCGATGGCGACCGGCTACACGTGGGTCCTCACGCTGATCGCGACCGGTGTGGTGATCGGCATCATCTGGATGGGCCGGCGGCTGGTCTCACCGTGGTGGGCGATCGGCCTCGGCATGATCCTGGGCGGCGCGATGGGCAACCTTGTCGACCGGTTCTTCCGCTCGCCGGGGCCACTGCAGGGCCACGTCGTGGATTTCCTGTCCATCGGATGGTGGCCGGTGTTCAATGTGGCCGACCCATCGGTCGTCGGCGGGGCGATCCTTCTGGTTGCGTTGTCGCTGTTCGGATTTGACTTCGATACGGTCGGCCGCCGCAAGGCCGACTCGTCAGAGTGACGACGCGATCGATGCCGGTCCCCGAAGGGCTGGCAGGTATGCGTGTCGACGCGGGGTTGGCGCGGCTGCTCGGGCTGTCGCGGACCGCGGCCGCGGCGCTGGCCGAGGACGGCGGCGTCGACCTCGACGGCTCCCGCGCAGGAAAGTCGGACAAGCTCACCGCGGGGGCCTGGCTGGAGGTGCGGCTGCCGGAAGCGCCTGCGCCGGTGGAGAATACGCCCGTCGAGATCGAGGGCATGTCATCCTGTACTCCGACGACGACATCGTTGCAGTCGACAAGCCGCCCGGCGTCGCCGCACAGGCCACGGTCGGATGGAACGGGCCGTCCGTGTTCGGTGGCCTGGCGGCGGCCGGTTTCCGCATCAGCACATCCGGAATCCATGAGCGGCAAGGCATTGTGCACCGACTCGATGTCGGTACTTCCGGAGTCATGGTGGTCGCGCTCTCCGAACGGGCCTACACGCTGCTGAAGCGGGCGTTCAAACAGCGCACGGTCGAAAAGCGTTACCACGCACTGGTGCAAGGCCATCCCGACCCGTCCAGTGGCACCATCGACGCGCCCATCGGCCGCCATCGAAGAAACGACTGGAAGTTCGCCGTCACCGAAAACGGCAGGCACAGCATCACCCACTACGACACGGTCGAGGCATTCGTGCTGCCAGCCTGCTTGACATCGATTTGGAAACCGGCCGCACACACCAGATTCGGGTGCATTTCGCGGCGCTGCACCATCCCGTGCTGCGGCGACCTGACCTACGGGGCCGATCCGACCCTGGCGAAAAAGCTTGGCCTGGAACGCCAATGGCTGCATGCGAGGTCGCTGGCCTTTGCGCATCCCGCCGACGGGCGGCGGATGGAGATCACCAGCCCATACCCGGCCGATCTTCAGCACGCGCTCGACGTGTTGCGCCACCACGAACTGTGACCGACGACCGCGCCGGTCCGGCTGCTGTTCGGCATTGGCGCCTTTGCCTGGTGGGGTCTGTGCCCGGGGTTCTTCCCGTTGCTGCTGCCCGCGGGGTTCGAGGTGCTCGCGCACCGGATCGTGTGGAGCTTCGTGCTTCGTCATGTGTCGCCGTGGCGCGCCGGCTCGGCGACCTGCGTACTCACGGACGCACGTGGCTGCAACTCACGGGGGCGTCGGTGTTGATCTCGGTCAACTGGGTGTCTACATCTTCGCGGCAACGACGGTCACGTGGTCGACGCCGCGCTGGGCTACTTCATCAACCCGTTGGTAACCGTCGCACTGGGCGTGCTCGTCTTCCGCGAGCGGCTCGGCCGCGGGCAGTTGGTTGCGCTGGCCCTCGCGGTGGTCGCGGTGCTGGTGCTGACCGTGGAGGTGGGCGAGCCGCCCTACATCGGGCTCGCGCTGAGTTTCGTTCGCTCTATGGCGTGGTCAAGAAGGTCGTGAAGACCGACCCTCGGGTCAGCGTCGCAGTCGAGACACTGATTGCACTGCCGCTTGCTTTCGGCTTCATCGTCGTTCTGCAGATCATCGGCCACGGCCACTTCGTGAACCACGGTGCCGGCCACCTCGTGCTGATGATCCTGGCCGGTCTGCTGACGGCGATCCCGCTGCTGCTTTTCGCCGCGGCGGCGCAGCGGCTGCCGTTGGTGACGCTGGGCCTGCTGTTCTATCTGACTCCGGCGTGCAGCTGGCGTGGGGCGTGGTCGTCGGCCATGAGCCCATGCCGGCCGCGCGGTGGCTGGGCTTCGCGTTGATCTGGCTCGCGCTGCTGGTGTTCACGCTTGACGCAGTGCGGCGGGGCCGTGTCGATCGGCGCGCCGCTGAATCGTCATACCGGTGACACCATCGAGTCAGAAAGGACGACGTCATGCGGTATTGCCTGTTGATGCACTACCAGGAAGCTAGCGAGGTCGGCCTGACCGAGGAGGACATGGCACCCGCCATGGAGGCCTTCAAGGCCTACGCCGACGACCTGACCGCCGCAGGGGTGCTGATCGACACCGAGGTGCTCGAGCCCGTCGTCGCCACCACGACCGTGACCGCCCGCAACGGCACACCCGAGGTTCAGGACGGACCGTTCGCCGACACCAAGGAGAAGCTCGGCGGCATCTTCGTCATCGAGGTCGACAACCTCGACGAGGCGCTGAAATGGGCACAACGCAACCCCGCCAACGGCTGGGGCTCGGTCGAAATCCGCCCGGTGGCAAGGACATACGCGGCCGACCGCGGATGGTACACGCCCCTAGATGACTCGCGACGATCTCAGCCGGGTGGCCGAGCTCGTCCGCGATTCCTACGGTCGGCTGCTCGCCGTGCTCGCGGCGCCACCCGCGACATCGCCGCGGCCGAGGATGCGCTGGCCGACGCGCTGGAACGTGCCCTGGCCGGTGGCCGGACGACGGCATACCGGCCAACCCCGAGGGTTGGATCCTCACCGTGGCACGCAATCGACTGCGCGACATGTGGAAGTCGTCGGCCTATCGGGGGACCGTTCCGCTGGACGAATTCGGCAACGCGCCAACGACCTTCAAGAGACATGCCCGCCATCCCCGACCGGCGGCTGGAGCTCATGCTGGTATGCGCCACCCGCCATCGCCCCGGCATCCGCACGCCGCTGATGCTGCAGGTTGTGCTCGGTGTCGAGGCCGCGGCCATCGCGGAGGCGTTCGCGGTCGAACCGGCCACCATGGCGCAGCGACTGGTGCGGGCCAAGAAACGCATCCGCGACGCCGGCATCCCGTTCGTGCTGCCCGAACGCGACGACCTCGCCGAGCGGCTGCCCGCAGTCCTGGAAGCCGTCTACGGCGCCTATGCGATCGACTGGCAGCTCACGCCGCATGGCGCGCCCATCGAATCGCTGTCGGCGGAGGCCCTTCACTTGGCGTTGGTGCTGACCGAACTGCTGCCCGACGAGCCGGAAGTGCTCGCGCTGGCCGCGCTGGTGTGTCTCTCGGAGGCGCGTCGGCCGGCGAGGCGCACCGCCGACGGCGCATTCATCCCGCTTGACGAGCAGGACACCTCACGCTGGGACACGGCGCTGATCGCGCGCGGCGAGTACCTGCTGCGCCGCGCCCACGAGTCGGCCGGCCCGGCCGCTTCCAGTACGAGGCGGCGATCCAGTCGGCGCACTGCGCCCGCTTGGCGCAGGGCGGCGTCGACCACACGCGTTGCAAAAGCTGCATCGGGCGCTGCTGCGCGTGGCGCCGTCGCTGGGTGCGGCGGTCGCCTCGGCCGCGGTCGACGGCGAGGTCGACGGGCCGGACGCCGGGCTGCGGGCCCTCAATGCGATCACCGACCCGGCGATCGAACGATTTCAGCCGGCATGGACGACGCGTGCCCACCTGCTAGCCGAAGCCGGGCGGGCCGCCGATGCCGCCGAGGCGTATCGCCGCGCCATCGAACTGACCGCCGACCCCGGGGTGGCCGAGTACCTTTTGCGGCATTTGCGCGACACCGTGTTGACCCGCTGGAGCTATGCCATAGCGTTTGCTCATGGAGCAACAGCGCCCGGCCTGTGCCGACTGGGCGGCGACCGGGTCGCGTGGCGCACGGCCGAGACCGGGCGCGGAGGTTTCTCCGCCGGCTTCGTGCACAATGGCCGACGAGGTACTTCGAGATTGCCAAGCAACTTCGAGCGCTTCCTTGTGAGCGGCTTGCTGGACGGTCCCGTCGGCATCCGGTCGCTCACCATGACCCACACGCCCCCGCGGCAGTCGCCGGCGCCTGACCGTCGGCCGGCCCATGGTGTAGGGAAATCACCGATTCCTCGCGAGCGATCCGGCAATAGCGTGCTGTAGCATTCCGGCGAGGGATCTGGCTCGCTGTTGTGCGGTCGCGGGGTTCACGTGCGCCGAGCGGGTGTGCCTGGTTGCTCGACTCGGTCGGCCCGTCGGCAGAGACACGCATCGCGACACGCCGAGAAGTGTCGGTGGGCCGCCTTAGACTGGCGTGCCTATGAGTTCCTTCGTGCACCTTCACAATCACACCGAGTACTCGATGCTGGACGGTGCCGCGAAGATCACGCCGATGCTGGCCGAGGCGCAGCGGCTGGACATGCCGGCGATCGGGATGACCGATCACGGAAACATGTTCGGCGCCAGCGAGTTCTACAACAGCGCGACCGAAGCGGGCATCAAGCCGATCATCGGCGTGGAGGCCTACATCGCACCCGCGTCGCGGTTCGACACCAAGCGCATCCTGTGGGGCGACCCGAGCCAGAAGGGCGACGACGTCTCGGGCAGCGGGTCCTATACCCACCTGACCATGGTCGCCGAGAACGCGACGGGGCTGCGCAACCTCTTCAAGCTCTCGTCGCTGGCCTCGTTCGAGGGTCAACTCGGCAAGTGGTCGCGCATGGACGCCGAGCTCATCGCCGAGCACGCCGCGGGCATCATCGCCACCACTGGCTGCCCGTCGGGTGAGGTGCAGACCCGGCTGCGGCTGGGCCATGACCGCGAGGCGCTCGAATCGGCCGCGAAGTGGCGGGAGATCTTCGGGCCCGACAACTACTTCCTCGAGCTGATGGACCACGGCCTGGACATCGAACGCCGGGTGCGCGACGGGCTGCTCGAGATCGGCCGCAAGCTCGACATCCCGCCGCTGGCCACCAACGACTGCCACTACGTCACCCGCGACGCCGCGCACAACCACGAGGCGCTGCTGTGCGTGCAGACCGGCAAGACGCTGTCGGACCCCAACCGCTTCAAGTTCGACGGCGACGGTTACTACCTCAAGTCGGCCGCCGAGATGCGCGCGATCTGGGACGGCGAGATCCCCGGCGCGTGCGACTCCACCCTGCTCATCGCCGAGCGCGTGCAGTCGTACGCCGAGGTGTGGGAAACCCGCGACCGGATGCCGATCTTCCCCGTCCCCGAAGGGCACGACCAGGCGTCGTGGCTGCGGCACGAGGTGGACGCGGGGCTGGCACGGCGCTTCCCGGCGGCGTGCCACCCGAGTACGTCGAGCGGGCGGCCTACGAGATCGAGGTCATCTGCGGCAAGGGCTATCCGTCGTACTTCCTCATCGTCGCCGACCTCGTCAACTACGCGCGCTCCGTCGGCATCCGGGTGGGCCCGGGCCGTGGATCTGCGGCGGGCTCGCTGGTCGCCTATGCGCTGCGCATCACCGACATCGACCCCATCGAGCACGGGCTGCTGTTCGAGCGGTTCCTCAACCCCGAGCGCGCCTCGATGCCCGACATCGACATCGACTTCGACGACCGTCGCCGCGGTGAGATGGTGCGTTACGCCGCCGACAAGTGGGGCCACGACCGCGTCGCTCAGGTCATCACCTTCGGCACCATCAAAACCAAGGCCGCGCTGAAGGATTCGGCGCGCATCCACTACGGCCAGCCCGGTTTTGCCATCGCCGACAGGATCGCCAAGGCGCTGCCACCGCCGGTCATGGCGAAAGACATCCCGCTGTCGGGAATCACCAACCCGGAGCACGAGCGCTACAAGGAGGCCGCCGAGGTGCGCGGCCTGATCGACACCGACCCCGACGTGCGCACCATCTACGAAACGGCCCGCGGCCTCGAGGGACTGATCCGCAACGCCGGCGTCCACGCCTGCGCGGTGATCATGAGCAGCGAGCCGCTGACCGACGCCATCCCACTGTGGAAGCGACCGCAGGACGGCGCCATCATCACCGGCTGGGACTACCCGTCATGTGAAGACATCGGCCTGTTGAAGATGGACTTCCTGGGCCTGCGCAACCTGACGATCATCGGCGACGCGCTGGAGAACATCAAGGCCAACAGGGGAATTGACCTCGACCTCGACTCGCTGCCCCTCGACGACAAGGCCACGTACGAGCTGCTCGGCCGCGGCGAGACGCTAGGTGTGTTCCAGCTCGACGGCGGGCCGATGCGCGACCTGCTGCGACGCATGCAGCCCACCGATTTCGGCGACGTCGTCGCGGTCATTGCGCTGTACCGGCCCGGCCCGATGGGCATGAATGCCCACAACGACTACGCCGACCGGAAGAACGGCCGGCAGGCCATCAAGCCGATTCACCCGGAGCTCGCCGAGCCGCTCCAAGACATCCTCGCCGAGACCCACGGCCTGATCGTCTACCAAGAGCAGATCATGCGCATCGCGCAGAAGGTCGCCGGTTACTCATTGGCCCGAGCAGACATTCTGCGAAAAGCCATGGGCAAGAAGAAACGTGAGGTGCTCGAGAAGGAGTACGAGGGCTTCTCCGAAGGCATGAAGGCCAACGGGTTCTCGGCCGCCGCCATCAAGGCGCTGTGGGACACGGTCCTGCCGTTCGCCGACTACGCGTTCAACAAGTCGCACGCCGCGGGCTACGGCCTGGTGTCGTATTGGACCGCGTACCTGAAGGCGAATTATCCGGCCGAATACATGGCTGGGCTCTTGACGTCGGTGGGCGACGACAAGGACAAGGCGGCGGTCTACCTCGCCGATTGCCGCAAGCTGGGCATCACCGTGCTGCCGCCCGACGTGAACGAGTCGGGGCTCAACTTCGCCTCCGTCGGGGAGGACATCCGTTACGGGCTGGGCGCGGTGCGCAATGTCGGGGCGAATGTCGTTGCGTCGCTGATCAAGACCCGTATCGACAAGGGCAAGTTCATCGACTTCTCCGACTACCTCAACAAGATCGAGATCGGCGCCTGCAACAAGAAGGTCACCGAGTCGCTGATCAAGGCGGGCGCGTTCGACTCGCTTGGCCACCCGCGCAAGGGCCTGTTCCTGGTACACACCGACGCCGTCGACTCGGTGCTGGGCACCAAGAAGGCCGAGGCGATGGGACAGTTCGACCTGTTCGGCGGCGCCGACACGGCCACCGATGCGGTGTTCACCATCAAGATTCCCGACGAGGAGTGGGACGACAAGCACAAGCTGGCTCTCGAGCGTGAGATGCTCGGCCTGTACGTGTCCGGGCATCCGCTCAACGGCATTGCACACCTGCTGACCGCGCAGGTCGACACGCAGATTCCGGCGATCCTCGACGGCGACGTCGCCAACGAGACGCAGGTGCGTGTCGGCGGGATCCTGGCTTCGGTGAACCGCCGGGTGAACAAGAACGGGTTACCGTGGGCCTCAGCGCAATTGGAAGACCTCACCGGCGGCATCGAGGTGCTGTTCTTCCCGCAGACCTATTCCACGTTCGGTGCCGAGATCGCCGACGACGCCGTCGTGCTGGTCGGTGCCAAGGTGGCTATCCGCGACGACCGGATTTCATTGATCGCCAATGAGCTTGTGGTGCCGGACTTCTCGCACGCCCAAGTCGATCGTCCCGTGGCGGTGAGCCTGCCGACCCGGCAATGCACCGTCGACAAGGTCACTGCGCTGAAACAGGTGCTGGCCAGGCACCCGGGCACCTCGCAGGTGCATTTGAGGCTGATCAGCGGCGAGCGGATCACGACGCTGGAACTGGACTCGTCGCTGCGGGTGACTCCGTCGTCGGCGTTGATGGGTGACCTCAAGGCGCTCCTGGGACCCGGCTGTCTGGGTGCCTAAGCTGGCATGCGCTCAGAGCGCGGTCAGGGTCTCCACATCCTGCCCTTGTGCGAGGGCGGCGATGGCAGTGTCGAACGTGACTAGGCGGACCCCGTGACGGCGGGCGATCGTCAGGAGGTGCGCATCGGTCACCTGCCGATAACCGGCGATCCTCGGTACGTCGTCGTCAACAAAGGAGACGTCATCGACCAGGAAGCGGTGGCCCTGCGCAGCCCGCAGGGCCGCGAGGACGCGACGCGCGTCGGCAATCCCGATCGGGCTCGGAAGCACCTTCGGGTTAGTCGATACACGGATAAAGCCGCTCTCGGTGATGGGGCAGGTCGCCCAGCCCGCAGACGCGTTGATGGCAAACCACTCACGCATGCGGGCATGGTGAATGTGTGAGTCCCATGCCAGCGCAACGAGCGCGTTGACGTCGAGCAGCGCCACTGCCGGGTCAGTCTTCGTCGAGTGCGCGTCGAACCATTTCGGGCGTGATGGGCGGTGTGCCGGCCGGAACACGAATCACTGGCAGCCCGTTGTCGGCTTCGACGCGGGCAGGCGTGAGGCCGCGTCGCGCCAGCTCGGAGATGATCGCACCTAGTGACCGTCGCTCGCTGGCCGCGAGTTCGCGAGCCGCGGCGACAACGTCGTCATCGATATCCAGCGTCGTTCGCACGGCTTGATGATATCGCATCAACGCATCAATCCTGGTTAGATGTCTACCCAACCATGTTTGACCGCGCGTTCGGCATCCGACACGGGCAACCGGGGCTGTCGGTCACGCTCCCTAAGCTGATGTCCATGTCTGTGTCAGCGGATGACCACCGCGCTCGTTTCCGCAGGCTGCACGAGCAGGGCTGCTTCGTGATCCCGAATCCGTGGGATCGGGGAACGGCGATCGCCTTGGCGGCCATGGGCTTTCCGGCATTGGCGACCACCAGCGCGGGCTTCGCCTTTTCGAGTGGTCTGCCCGACACGCCGGACGCGCTCAGCATCGAAACTGTCCTTGGCAATATCGCCAAGATCGTCGACGCGGTCGATGTACCGGTCAACGCCGACTTCCAAGCCGGCTACGCCGACGATTTCCAGGCGTTGGCGGCCAACGTCGCGCGCTGCGTCGACACTGGAGTGGCGGGCCTGTCCGTCGAGGACGCCATAGGTAACGGCGCGAACCCGCTTTTGCCGTTGCCGGAGGCGGTGGACAGGATCCGCGCCGCGCGGTCCGCGATCGACCAGTCAGGTGCCGACGTGCTGCTGACCGCACGTGCGGAATGCTTCCTGTACGGCCATCCCGCCCCGCTGACCGAGGCCATCACCCGACTGCGGGCCTTCGCCGACGCGGGCGCCGATGTGTTGTATGCGCCGGGGGTACGCACCCGCGAGGACATCGCGGCGTTGGTCGACGCGGTCCGGCCGTTGCCCCTCAACGTGTTGATGTCCTCCGATACCGGGCTGACCGTGCGAGATCTGGCCGAGCTGGGCGTTCGGCGCATCAGCGTCGGGTCCGCGTTGTCGCGGGTCGCGTGGGGTGGATTCCTTTCCGCTGCACGGCAGCTGGCCGATACGGGTTCGTTCGCCGGCTTGGCGGCGGCTGCGCCCTTCGGCGAGTTAAACGCGTTGTTCGAACCGCCTCAGAACCGGTAACGCAGGATTCTTGCCTTCCGGGCACCGGTCTTGCTTTTGCCGGCCAGCTTGGTCGCGACCCGCACCCAGCCGGGGAACAGATCGACCTCGGGCGCATGGGCCAGGCTGGCCTCCTCGGCGAGCGTCATCCGTGGGTTCCACGTTTCCGGGTGGTGCGCGTCCTTGAAACCTGCGTAGCCCCACTGGCTTCCGACGTCTTTGAACATCTTCTGCGGGGCGAGCTTGATTGCGACGCGGCTGATCCATCCGATACGACCGTAGTCGTTGAACGCCAGCTCGCCGGAGCGAAAGTGCTCGGTGATCCGGTGGAAGATGCCGACGATGACCGGTTCGGAGAGGAAGGCGAACAGCCCATCGGCGATGAGTATGGTCGGGCGGTCGTCCGGGATGGTGTCCGGCCAGTGTTGGTCGGCCAGCGATGCCGGGACCGAATGCGAGTTCTCGTCTGCCGGCAGCACTCGCTCTCGCAGAGCGAGGATGCCAGGCAGGTCAACGCTGTACCAGTCCGCCGACGGCGGCGGGCCGACCCGGTAGAAACCGCTGTCCAGGCCGGCGCCCAGGTCCACCACCACGGCATCCGGATGGTCCGCGACGAAGGCGCGCACTCGGTCGTCGAGCATCTTGGCGCGCAAAGCCGTCTGGCACACCACGCTGGTCTGTACGCCAAGCCCCGCGAAGTCGTAGTCGATGTTGCCGACGACCTCGTCGGCCAAACTGTCACCGAGGATCGGCCGGGGCCACCGGCTGTCGAGCGCTCTGGCGTACTCGGTAAGAAATGCGGTCTGTTCGATTGGTGTCAGTTCGGTGGCAATGATCACCATGGCCACGAACGTACTCCTGTCAGCCGGCTGAACGATTAGCCCAAATCGTTCACCGCCCTTGCGATTACAGGCCGGCGGTGGTCGTCTAGCGTCGTACACCGGTCCACGGTTGTTCGTTGCTGTCCCGCCGTTCGGCTTCGTCGGCACGGTCTTTAGCCCACTGGTCCTCGAATCTTTGTCCCGGGTGCACACTGGGCAAGCGATTCATCACGCGGCTCAGCCAATTGGGTGGCGTGGCCGGCTCCCACTGTGGCAGAGCCATGCTCAGCTGGCTCAGGGTCTTGAGGACAACAAAGACTCCGAAAAGCGCGGAGATGTCGGTCATGGCGGCGCCGAACAAGCCGAGCACGAGCGTGAGGTGCACGACGACAACTCGACCGAGGCTTCGATTCGCCGACCGCTCGATCTGCCAGAACGGCCACCCGCGCAGCCCGGGCAGATCCACCGCGAAGTCGATGGCCAGAATGATGAGCACCTGCAGGCAGCCTATTCCCATACTGCGCCAGTCGATGTGCGCGAAATCGCTGCGGCCGTTGTGGCCAAGCACGAACAGCAGGATGCCGAGGAACACACCGTGTGCCGCGGAGAAGGCGAGACTTGTGACGAGGAATCCCTGGATGAAGGAGCTTGGTGCGCCGCGCCGGTCTGATGTCGGCGCCCGGTACCTGAAATGTCCGCGGCGTGGGCTCCACCGCTGATGGAACACGATTCGGGCCGCGACAAATAGGCACAGCGCGACGTTCTCGAACCAGTAGACGGCCAGCGTTGTGCCGGCCGTCCAATCTCCGACAAACCAACCGGCCGCAGGGACGGCGTTGACGGCCAGCAGCGCCAGCAGATGAATGATCCGGGTCACGTTGTTCTGGCCGCACGGAATCGAGGCATGGCCACATCGTCGCACGCTCAGCCCAAAACATTCACCGCCCTTGCGATTACGAGGCCTGCGGTGGACAACGCCACCATCGCCTGCACGGTCATCATCATCTTGGCCCAGCGGGCCAGCGGCATGGTGTCGGTCGGCGAGAACGCCATCACGTTGGTGACGCTGACGTACAGATAGTCGACGAACGTGGGTCGCCAATCCGGTTTGGCCACATGGGGAGTCGTCATCTGCGGGAACATGAAGTCGGGGTAGGGCCGCTCTCCGAAGTGCCGTGCGAACGGGCCGCCGCGGTCGAGCTCCCAGTACCAGATGCCGAACACGATGATGTTCGTGACGAATATCGCTGCGCCGCTACCGAGCAGCACCGCCGCGTCGTTGCTCACGTCACCGGTGAGGATGCGGATGTCGAGCAGGACAGCGGACAGCGTGTTGTCGACCGTGATGGCCGCCAGCAGTACCCAGGTGGCGTACCTGCCAAACCGGGTTCGACGCGTCATGACCAGCGGATTGATCGCCAACAGGGCCAGCAGCAGCAGGCCCTCCAACACCAGCAGCGGCCAACGCGGTACCAGCGTGTAGCTCCGCGGGATCGCGACTTGTAACGCCATGGCCGCCAGCACCGCGACGAGCGCCGGATACACGCTTTCCGGATCACCCCGCCTCAGCCACGAGGGGATGTGGTGCTGCTGTGGTGGTGAAACGTCCATCACCCAAGTGTGTGCGCCACCATGGAGTCATGGAATCGCGACACGTCAGTACTTGGATAGAGGCCGCGCCCGAGGCGGTGTACGAGTTCGCTTCCGATCCGCATGAATGGCGGCGGTGGGCCGCGGGACTTGCCGAGGGCGGACTACGGCAGACCGCCGAAGGCTGGGTGGCCGATTCGCCGATGGGTGAGGTGACCGTCGAGTTCTCCCCGGCCAACGAGTTCGGCGTACTCGATCACATCGTGACGTTGCCGTCGGGCGAAGCGGTGTACAACCCGTTGCGGGTCATCCCCGGCGGGGTCGGCGAGGCTCGCTGCGAAGTGCTCTTCACCGTGCGGCGACGGGCCGGGATGACAGACGCAGATTTCGACGCCGACGCGGCCGCTGTGGCCGCCGACTTGGAAACCCTGCGCCGACTGCTGGAGGACTAGCGGCGCGCGGAGCCCTGCCGGCGCCGAGTCAAATTGCTACGGTGCTGTCACTGTCGAACGGGGATAGCGCCTGAACTCCGCCATTGGTGTCGACGCAGAAGCGAACACGACTCCGACGCTGCGTGCTCAACGAATGGACGCGGCGATCGTCGGCATGTTCGCGTTACTGATCAGCATTGCGGGTGCCGGGCGGCCGTCGTTTTGGGAGGACGAGGCCGCAACCATTTCGGCGTCGACGCGCTCGCTCTCCCAGTTGTGGAGCCTCCTCACCACCGTCGACGCCGTCCACGGTCTGTACTACCTCCTCATGCACGTCTGGTTTGCGTTGTTTCCCGCGACCGAGTTCTGGTCGCGGGTGCCCAGTGCAATCGCGATTGGGATCGCTGCCGGCGGCGTCGTCACGCTTGGTCGGCGGCTGTCGACCCGGTCGGTGGCAGTGACAGCGGGCATTGTGTTCGCCGTATTGCCGCGGACCACGTGGGCAGGTGTCGAAGCGCGTTCCTATGCACTGTCGATGGCCGTCGCCGTGTGGTTGACCGTGCTGTGTGTTGCCGCGGCCCGGAGCAATCGCGTACAGCTGTGGGTTTGGTATGCGCTCGCGCTGTTCGTGGGGACGGTGTTGAACGTATTTCTCCTGCTGATTGTGTGCGCGCACATCGTTGTTGTGGTCGGCCTGACCCGTTCCCGCCGAACGTGGGCCGCGTGGGCAGTCGCCGTTGGTTCGGCCACCGCCGTGGCCGCGCCCTTCCTCGTCTTCACTCAGATGCAGCGCTCCCAAGTCGATTGGATCTGGCCGGTCGGCCCGGGAACACTCGGCCAGATCGTCGGCGACCAGTACTTTCCCGCCGTGTATTCGAGCAGCGATCGTGTTGCGGACCCCAAGATCGACCAACAGGTCACGCCCGAGGTGGTGCACGCCATGCTGGTGGCCTGGGGTCTGGTCGCACCGTTCATCGTGGCGGTGGCGGTGATAGCGATCATTGCCGTGCGCAAGCGGCGCAGTGCTGCCGAGGTCGCCGGCCAAGGCGCCCGGCAGTTGGTCGTGATGGCCGTGGCGTGGGTAGCCGTCCCAACGCTCATTCTGGTGCTGTACTCGGTCGTCCGGGAGCCGATCTACCAACCGCATTACCTCGCCTTCACCGCACCGGCACTGGCGTTCTTGATCGGGCTCAGTGTCGTGGTCGTCGGACGAAGACCAAGGCAAATCGCGGTGCTCGTGGTAGTTCTCGTGGCTGCGGCAGCGCCGAACTACCTTGCCCAGCGGGGCCCCCATTCCAAATTCGGCATGGACTACAGCGACGTCGCCGATCTCGTCAGCAGCGAAGCCAAGCCGGGTGATTGCCTCAACATCGATGACACCGCGCGTGCGGTCGAGCCGCTCACATCGGCGCGCCCGCAGGCCTATGCACAACTACGGGACCCCGGTCGATTGCGCGCTGCCGTCGACGGCAACACGCTGTACGAATCGCGAGTGCCCATCTCGTCGTGGGCTCACCGGCTCGATACGTGCCAGGCGGTGTGGACCATCTCGGAACGGGACGCCACGGTGCCGAATCACGAGCGCGGCCCAGGACTGTCAACTGGACCGCGGCTGGCTTCCACGCCCGCCTACCAGATCATCCGCGATCACGGTTTCCAGATCATCGAGCGCTGGCAGTTCAATCTGATCCAGGTGGTCAAGTCGACCAAGTGACCAGGCGCCTGCGCCTGGGCTAGCTGCTGCGCGAGTGGAACGCGCCGAGGCCCAGCCACACCACGGTGCCGGCGGCCGCGGCGGCCAGCACGGACGGCGCCGCGCTGGTGGTCGCGACGGCGACGATCACCAAGACAATGAGACCGACCGCGAGCGCGAGCAGCTTGTACACCGGCCAGGGAACCCCGGCGATGCTGACTTCGTCGTGCACGGTCACGAATTGACGATAACTCGCAAGCGAGTTTTCGGGCAACCGAAACAGGGGATCAGGGTGGTGACTTCCGAGGCGGCCTACGCTGGCGACATGCCATTAACCGGAGAATACGAACCAAGCGCACTGGACTGGTCCCGTGAGCAGGCCGAGAAATATATGGAATCGGGCGGGACCGAGGGCACCGAGTTGCAGGGCAAGCCGGTCATACTGCTGACCACGATCGGGGCGAAGTCAGGCAAGCTCCGCAAGACCCCGCTGATGCGGGTCGAACACGACGGCGAATATGCCATCGTGGCGTCGTTGGGCGGTGCGCCGAAGAATCCGGTCTGGTACCACAACGTCAAGAAGAACCCGCGCGTCGAAGTGCAGGATGGCCCGATCACCGCGGATTACGACGCACGCGAGGTGTTCGGCGACGAGAAGGCGGTCTGGTGGGAGCGCGCGGTCGCAGTGTGGCCCGACTATGCCGAGTACCAGAAGAAGACCGACCGGCATATTCCTGTCTTCGTGCTGACCCCGGTTTTCTGAAAACCGCAGGTTGGTGGCACCATTGACCGGTGTCCGCTGAACTGAGCCAGAGCCGTCGCACGTCGCCGCTGTCCGCGTCCGACATCGATGAGGCCGCTCAGCGAATTTCCGGCGTGGTTGCGCGCACCCCGCTGCAGTTCTGTGAGCGCCTCTCGGAGGCCACCGGCGCGACCGTCTACCTGAAGCGCGAAGACCTGCAGGCCGTGCGGTCGTACAAGCTGCGCGGTGCGCACAACCTGCTGATGCAGCTGTCCAAAGAGGAGATCGCCGCCGGGGTGGTGTGCTCGTCGGCGGGCAATCATGCGCAGGGCTTCGCCATGGCGTGCCGGTCGATGGGCATCCACGGCCGCGTATACGTGCCGGCCAAGACTCCCAAGCAGAAGCGTGACCGCATCCGCTATCACGGCGGTGATTTCATCGAGCTCATCGTGGGCGGCAAGACCTACGACGTGGCCGCCGCCGCGGCACTCGATGACGTCGCGCGGACGGGGGCGACGCTGGTGCCGCCCTACGACGACCTGCGCACGATGGCGGGCCAAGGCACGATCGCCGTCGAAATGCTCGACCAACTCGACGTCGAGCCCGATCTCGTGATTGTCCCGGTCGGCGGTGGGGGCTGCATCAGCGGCGTCACCACCTACCTCGCCGAACGCACGTCCCAGACGTCGGTCCTGGGTGTGGAGCCTGCCGGCGCCGCCGCGATGGTCGCCGCGCTCGCGAACGGAGAGCCCGTGACGCTGGAGCACGTCGACCAGTTCGTCGACGGTGCAGCCGTAGCGCGGGCCGGGGCGCTGCCCTATGCGGTGTTGTCCGCGGCGGGGGACATGGTCTCGATCACCACCGTCGACGAGGGCGCGGTCTGTACGGCGATGCTCGACCTCTACCAAAACGAGGGGATCATCGCCGAACCCGCCGGTGCGCTGTCGGTGGCCGCTCTGATGGAAGCCGGCATCGAGCCGGGATCGACTGTGGTGTGCCTGATTTCGGGCGGCAACAACGACGTCTCGCGGTACAACGAGGTGCTGGAACGCTCGCTCGTCCACCTCGGGCTCAAGCACTACTTCCTCGTCGACTTCCCTCAAGAACCCGGTGCGCTGCGTCGATTCCTCGACGAGGTGCTCGGCCCGAACGACGACATCACCTTGTTCGAATACGTAAAGCGCAACAACCGGGAAACGGGGGAGGCACTGGTCGGCATCGAACTGAGTTCTGCCGCCGACCTGGAAGGCCTGCTGGCGCGCATCCGAGCCTCCGACATTCACGTCGAGGAGCTGGAGCCCGGCTCGCCGGCGTATCGCTACTTGCTCTAGGGATGCCGCGTGACTGGTCGTAAGCCGAAGCTGTACATCTTCCCGCATGCCGGTGGATCGACGCAGTATTACGTCCCCTTCGCCAACGCGTTCTCCAGCGACGTCAAACGCATTGCGGTCCAATACCCGGGTCAGCGCGGGACTCACGACCTCGCGTCTTTCACGAGCATCCCGGACCTCGCCGACCGGGTCTGCCAGTTGCTGTCACCGCCGGATCGGTCCGACGGAGAGACCGCTTTCTTCGGCCACAGCATGGGCGGGTTGCTGTCCTTTGAAGTCGCCCGGCGGTTCGAGGCGGCAGGAAGCCCTATCGCTGCTTTGTTCGTGTCCGCCTGTGCCGCACCCGGCCGTATCGGCTACGACTACATTCCGGAATCCGATCGCGGCCTGCTCACTGCGGTGAGCGAGATGACCGGCGTGAATCCAGAGTTCCTTGAGAACGAGGAGTTCGCGGCGAAGATCCTGCCCACGCTGCGAGGGCTGAGGGCAATCGCGAACTACGACTGTCCACCCGACGCGACGGTGTCGTGCCCCATCTTCGCGTTTTTGGGCGATGACGACGAAGTCGCCACCTACGAGAAGGTACTGCCGTGGTCGCAGCGCACGACGGCGGAGTTCAGTGTTCGGGTGTTCCCCGGGCATCACTTCTATCTCAACGACCACTTGCCCGAGCTGGTCAGTGACATCGAGGCCAAGATCTCGTCGTGTTGCAGGGGCGGGTAGCGGAACGACCGTTTGTCTAGGACCGCAAGATCACAAACGAGCGCGCTTGCAGCTGGGTGGTTTCCGCACCTACGACGGGCTCTTCCCATGCGAGGACGACCTCGCCGGTGACCGGCACGTCCACCACGTCGGTGCCCAGATTGCACGCGATGGCAAGCGAGGCGCGGTACATGATGATCCACCGCTCGTTCTCGTCGTAGTCGACGCGCAGGTGATCCAGCCACGGGTCTGCCATGTCAGGTTCGGTGCGCCGCAACGTGATCAGTTGTTGGTAGACCCGACGCAACCGCCCATGCTCGCCGTCGTCGATCTCGTCCCAATTGAGTTTCGACCGAAGGAACGTTTCGGGATCCTGCGGGTCAGGAATCATGTCGGCATCCCAGCCGTGTTCGGCGAACTCTCGCCTGCGTCCCTCCGCCGTCGCTCTGGCCAGCTCCGGCTCGGGATGGCTGCTGAAGAATTGAAACGGCGACGACGACCCCCACTCTTCACCCATGAAAAGCATTGCCGTATACGGTGACCCGAGTGCCAGCGCAGCCTTCACGGCCAGCTGGCCGAACGTCAGGTTCTGCGACGGCCGGTCGCCCACCGCACGGTTACCCACCTGGTCGTGCGTCAGTGTGTACGCCAGCAGTCGCGTCGCAGGAATGGTCGCGGTGTCGAGCGGACGACCGTGCCGCCGGTGCCGGAACGACGAGTACGTACCGGCGTGGAAATAGCCGTTCTTCAACGTTTGTGCCAACGACTCCAGCGAGCCGAAATCCCCGTAGTAGCCCTGCCGTTCACCCGACACCGCAGCGTGGATGGCGTGGTGAATGTCGTCGTCCCACTGCGCGGTCATCCCGTATCCGCCGCGCTCGCGCGGCGTGATCAGCCGTGGATCGTTGAGATCACTCTCGGCGATCAGCGACAGCGGTCGGCCCAATTCCTCGGCCAAAGCATCGGTTTTGGCGGCGAGTTCCTCGAGAATGTGAATCGCCGTGGTGTCCACCAAAGCGTGCACGGCGTCGAGCCGCAGACCGTCGGCGTGGAAGTCGCGCATCCATCGCAACGCACAGTCGAGGATGTAGCGGCGCACCTCGTCGGCGTCCGCATCGGCGATGTTGATCGACTCACCCCACGGGTTGCTGCCCGACGACAGATACGGCCCAAACCTGGGCAGGTAGTTTCCCGATGGGCCAAGGTGATTGAACACCGCATCGATCAGCACGCCCAGGCCACGCCGATGGCAGGCGTTGACGAGCCGGATCAGCCCGTCGGGCCCACCGTACGGTTCGTGCACGGCGTACCACAGCACGCCGTCGTACCCCCAGCCGTGGGTGCCGCCGAACGCGTTGACGGGCATCAGCTCGACGAACTCGACACCCAAATCCACCAGGTAGTCCAGCTTCTCGACCGCCGAGTCGAACGTGCCGTCCGGCGTGAACGTGCCGACGTGCAACTCGTAGATCACCCGGCCTTCTATCGACCGGCCCGGCCAGTCGGCGTCGGTCCAGGTATCGGGCGCGGGCCGCCACATCTGCGACCGCTCGTGCACACCGTCGGGCTGGCGCGGCGAACGCGGATCCGGCAGCACCTTGTCGTCATCGTCCAGCACGAAGCCGTAGCGAGCACCCGGATGCGCGTCGACGTCAGTGCGCCACCAGCCGTCGTCGGTCTTGCTCATCGGGTGCAGCCTGCCGTCGACGTCGAGACGCACCCGCTCGGGCCGCGGGGCCCACACCTCGAACTCAGTCATCGACGCGTTCCAGTAGCGCCACCGGAAGGTCCATGAACAACTCGGCGGCCGGCACGCTGTCGCTGAATCGACCGCCACCGATGGTGTCGGTCCAGACGCCATCTGGCAATGCCAAAGTGGTGTCACCCCAACCGGTTTCAGCCAGTCGGACGGAGTGCCGCGTGACCGCGGTCAGCACGTCGTCGCCGCGCAGAAACGCCACCACGTGGTCTGCGGCCGCGCCGTCGGCCAACACCGGTGTGTAGCCGCCGTCGACGAAGGTGTCCGGACGCTGTCGCCGCAGCCGCAACGCGGCCGCCACCACCCGAATCTTCGGATGGTCCAACCCGCTCAACGCCTGCCGACAAGCTTGGTAGTCCACCGGTCGACGGTTGTCCGGATCGACGAGACTGTCCTCCCACAACTCCGTGCCCTGATACACATCCGGCACCCCAGGTGCCGTCAGCGCCAACAACTTCTGGCCGAGCGCATCGCTGTGAGCGTGCTCATCGAGCCGGGCCACGAGTCCGGCCAGCTCGGTTGCTATCGGGCCGTCGATCACGGCGTCGATCCAGGAGTGCACCGCGGCTTCGAACTCGTCGTCCGGGTCGTTCCACGAGGTATGCACCGCCGCCTCACGGATCGCCTTCTCGGCGTACGCATGGAGCCGGCCGCGCAGTTCGTCGGTCACCGCTCCATCGGACGGCCAGACACCGAACATGTTCTGCAGCAGGAAGAGTCCCGTCGCTGCGTCCGGCGGTTGGGCGGCCACCGTCCACTTGGCCACCAGCTCAGCCCACACCGACGGCACCTGGGACAGCACCCCGATTCTGGCGCGCACATCCTCGCCGCGCTTGGTGTCATGGGTTGACAGCGAGACCATCGCGTGCGGCCACAATCGTGCCCGCGTCGAGGCGCGCTGGTGGAACTCCGCCACGCTCACACCGAAGTGCTGCGGCTCACCGCCGACCTCATTGAGCGACACCAGCCGGGCGTCGCGGTAGAACAGGCAGTCCTCCATCGACTTCGCGGTGGCCGCGCCGCACAGCTGGTTGAATCGCACAATCGCCTCGGAACCTGTGGTCAGCGCCACGGCGACGATAGCCAATGGTCCGGCTAGTTCTGGTCTCTCCGAGGCAGTTTCGGCGATAGCCATCGGCAGCACGGCCGACAATGATGGATAGTCGAACCGGTACACCGGGATGTGACTGATGAGTGCGGCGACCGCGTCAGGCAGTCGCGCGTCGTCGCTGCCGATGACGCGGCAGAGCCGGGCCAGTTCGCTGCCCAGCGTGTTCGTGACCGCGTCGGCCTTGAGCCGACGGGCCAACTCCGGCATCGCGGCGTAGGAGACGCCACTCGACTCGAACAACGCGGTCAGCGCCTGGGCGCCGGCGGGATCGATGAAGACGCCGCCGATTTCGCGCAGCGCGTCGTACCCGGTGGTGCCCGCGACGGGCAGCGTGGGATCGAGCGGCTCGTCGACGGCAAGGATCTTCTCGATGACGATCCACGCCTGCGGTCCCACGAGTTCACGCAGCCATTCCAGATAGCCGGCGGGATTGGACAATCCGTCGGGATGGTCGATGCGTATCCCGTCTACCAGACCCTCGTCGAACCAGCGCTTCACTTCGACGTGCGTGGCGTCGAACACCGCGCGATCCTCCTGCCGAAGCCCCGCCAGCGACGTGATCGAAAAGAACCGGCGGTACCCGCAGATCCCGTTGCGCCATCCGATCGCCTTGTAATGCCCGTCGCGCGGATAGCCCGAAGGCGCGGGATCGCCGTCGGAACCCAAGACCGGCAATACGATTCGGCCCTGCGGATCCAACTCCCAGTCGATGTCAAAGAACGGCGCATACGGCGATTCACGGCCGCGCGTCAACACGTCCCACCACCACTTGTTCTGTTCGGGATTCTCGACGCCGAGGTGGTTGGGCACGATGTCCACGATCAGGCCCATGCCGCGGGCGCGCGCCGCCTTGGATAACCGAGCCAGACCCTCCGGACCGCCCAAAACTGCCGACACCGTCGTCGGATCGGTGACGTCGTAGCCGTGGGTCGAACCCTGCGCCGCCGTCAGAATCGGCGACAGGTACAGATGCGACACCCCGAGCTCGGCAAGGTAGGGGAGCAGTTCCTCGGCGTCGGCGAAGGTGAAGCAGTCGCCGCGCATCTGCAGCCGAACGCATACGGCTGTCGATCCCCGGTCGCCGTCCGCCCTCGGGCGTGGGCCACTCGGTGCCTCACGCCGTCTTACGCAACACCAGCAGCGACCGTGCCTGCAACGAGATCTTCTTGCCTGCAGTGACCACCAGCTCTGTCGAGCCGGTGGAGTCGGACGTGTCCAGTGTCGCGGTCCACTCCTTGCCGTATCCACCCTTCGGCGTGACGAAGTCCTGCGGCTGGTCGTGGGCGTTGAAGCACAGCAGGAACGAGTCGTCGGCGACGCGTTCGCCCCGCTCGTTCGGGGCCGAGATCGCTTCGCCGTTCAGGAACACAGCGACGCACTTGCCCAGCCCCGTGCCCCAGTCCTCGAGCGTCATCTCCTTGCCCGCCGGGGTCAGCCACGCGATGTCACGGACCTGATCGCCGGTGCGGATCGGCTTGCCCTCGAAGAACCGGCGCCTGCGGAAGACCGGGTGGTCGCGACGCAGCTTGGTGACCTTGCGGGTGAACTCGAGGAGGTCGGCATTCTTCTCGCACAGCGACCAGTCCATCCAGGACAACTCGGAGTCCTGGCAGTAGACATTGTTGTTGCCCCGCTGGGTGCGTCCGATCTCGTCGCCGTGCGAGATCATCGGGGTGCCCTGCGAGAGCATCAGCGTGCCCATGATGTTGCGCATCTGCTTGCCGCGCAGCGCCAGGATGTCCGGATCGTCGGTCGGTCCCTCGACGCCGCAGTTCCACGACCGGTTGTGGCTTTCGCCGTCACGGTTGTCCTCGCCGTTGGCCTCATTGTGCTTCTCGTTGTAGGACACCAGGTCGTTCATCGTGAAGCCGTCGTGACAGGTGACGAAGTTGATGCTGGCACTCGGCCGGCGTCCGGTGTCCTCGTAGAGATCAGACGATCCGGTCAGTCGGGAGGCGAACTCGCCAAGGGTCGCGGGCTCGCCCCGCCAATAGTCGCGCACGGTGTCGCGATACTTGCCATTCCATTCGGTCCACAAACCGGGGAAGTTGCCGACCTGGTAGCCGCCCTCGCCGACGTCCCACGGCTCCGCGATCAGCTTGACCTGGCTGACCACCGGGTCCTGCTGCACCAGGTCGAAAAATGCCGACAGCCTGTCGACCTCGTAGAATTCCCGGGCCAATGTCGCCGCCAGATCGAAGCGGAACCCGTCGACGTGCATTTCGGTCACCCAGTACCGCAGCGAGTCCATGATCAGCTGCAGGGTGTGCGGGTGGCGCGCGTTGAGGCTGTTGCCGGTGCCGGTGAAGTCCTTGTACAGCCGCAGGTCACCGTCGAGCAGCCGGTAGTAGCCGGCGTTGTCGATGCCGCGGAAGTTGATGGTCGGGCCGAGGTGGTTGCCCTCAGCCGTGTGGTTGTAGACCACGTCGAGGATCACCTCGATTCCGGCCTCATGGAAGGACCGGACCATGGTTTTGAACTCGGCGACGGCTCCGCCGGCGTGCCGGGTCGCGGCGTACTGATAGTGCGGCGCGAAGAAGCCGAAAGTGTTGTAGCCCCAGTAGTTTCGCAGCCCGAGGTCGAGCAGCCGGTGGTCATGCAGGAACTGGTGCACCGGCATCAACTCGATCGCCGTGACGTTGATCGACTTGAGGTGCTCGATGATCACCGGATGCCCCAGGCCGGCGTAGGTGCCACGGAGCTCCTCGGGTATGCCCGGATGGGTCTGCGTCATGCCCTTGACGTGGGCCTCGTAGATGACCGTCTCGTGGTAGGGCGTGCGCGGGGAGCGGTCGGACGCCCATTGGAAGAAGGGATTGATCACCACGCTGGTCATGGTGTGGCCGAGCGAGTCGACCCGCGGCGGGATGCCCCCGGACGCGAGGTCGTCGGCGTTCAGGTCGTAGGAGAACAGCGCCTGGCTGAACTCGAAGTCGCCGTGGAAGGACTTGCCGTACGGATCGAGCAGCAGCTTGCTCGCGTCGCAGCGATGCCCGGCGCGCCGGGTCCCATGGCCCGTGGACGCGGAAGCCGTAGCGCTGGCCGGGGGTGATGGTGGGCAGGTAGCAGTGCCAGACGTAGCCGTCGACCTCATCGAGGTTGATCCGCTCCTCGCTGCCGTCCTTGGCGATCAGGCACAGTTCCACCCGCTCGGCGACCTCGGAAAACAGCGAGAAGTTGGTGCCCGCCCCGTCGTAAGTGGCGCCAAGGGGATAACTGGTGCCCGGCCAGACGGTGGGTACCGATACCTCTCGTCCTCCCCGCCTACGGGAGTCCGGCTCAGCCGGCGACATCAGTCAACCCACCAGCCGGTGGCGGCGGCGATCTGACGTCCGAGCTCGGTGGTCATGGTGCGCATATAGGTAGTGGAGATGTGGTGAGAGTCGTGATACAGCAAGATATTTCCCTCGACTGCGCGGCAGATGTCTTTGCGGCACACTGCATCGCTCATGTCGAGCGGTTTCAGCAGCGGGAACTGCGCGACGAAATCCAGTGTGGGGTTGTGATCCGACAGTACGTCGGATCGCTTGATCCCGCAGGAGATCGCGTCACCGCCGTCGGCCAGGCAGTCGGCCGGGAAGTATGGTTCGCCGTTGCGCACCAGCCAGGGGGTGTCGCGCATCGCCAGAATCGGAATGTTGTTGTCCGACAGGGTCCGCCAGATGCCGATGTAGGTGCCCGGCATCACGTCGCCCCGTTTGATGTTCCACGGCCGGGTGGCGGTGGTGAACAGGAAGTCCGGGTGGTCGGCGATGAGCTTGGGCATCACCCGCTTGTTCCACTCGCGGCACTTCGGATAGGGGCGGTTGTCGCCCATCACCAGCGGCATTTCCTCTGTGGTCAGCGGGCAGCCCATCTTCAGGTAGGTGACCACCTTGAAGTGGTGCATGCGGCCCAGCAGGTCCAGCGCGGTGACCCAATGCTCCGCATGAGAGCCGCCGGCCAGCGCGATGGTGCGGGTGGCCGATTTGTCGCCGTAGGTGCAGTTGATCACGCCGGCGTTGTCGAAGTCGCTGATACAGCCGTCGTCGGTGGTTTCGGGCAGGTCCTTCTTGGCCTCGAGAACGGTCGGGCGCATCGGCAGCTTGGGTACCTTCGCCTTGTTGAGAAGCGCGCGGGCGCCGGGGTAGTCGCGCGACGAAAGCCCCGACAGCTCTTTGCCATTCGAACGTTCGACGGTGACATGCTCGCGCCAGGTGAACGATGTCGCCGTCAGCGCCACCCCCAGCAGCGCGACCACCGAGCCGAGCACCATCGTCGGGCGACGCCAGCGGATCCGCAGCGGGACGATGTGAACCGGGTGAGCGGCTCTGTAGCGCAGCGGATCCTCGATGTACTTGGTCGTCAGCCAGGCCAGCACGCCGGAGACCGCCAGTACCCCGGCGCCCTCGATGAAATTGGCCCGCGAATGCCCCGTGTAGGACAGCCAGAAGATCAACAGCGGCCAGTGCCACAGGTACAGCGAGTACGCCATCGCCCCGAGCGACACGAACGGCGCGGTCGCCAGCAGCCGGTTCGGGGCGGGCAGCCGACCGCCGCTCTGCGGATCGGCCCGCCGGTTCGCGGCCGACAGGATGAACAGCACGGTGGCGCCGACGGGTACCAGCGCCCACGGTCCGGGGAACTCCTTGACGCCGTCGATCAGCGCACCGCACGCCAGGATCGCGGCCAGCGACACCACCGCCACCGTCGTGCGCAGCCACATCGGCCAGCGGACGTAGGGAACCAGGGCGCCGATCAGCGCACCCAGCAACAACTCCCACGCCCGGGCGAAGCTGTTGTAGTAGGCGGTCGCCTGATCGGCGTTGTGAGCGAAGATCGCGTAGACGAACGATGCGATGGTCAGCGAGCCGAGCAGGATGACGAACGCTGCCCGCATGTGCTTTGAGAACACGCGACGGAATAGCAAGGTGAACAAGAAGATCAGCGCCAGGAAGGCGATGTAGAACTGCCCCTGTACCGACATCGACCAGATGTGCTGCAGCGGGCTGACCGCCTCGCCGGCGCGCAGATAGTCCGAAGCGGTGTTGGCAAGTTCCCAGTTCTGGAAGTATCCGAGGCTTGCGAGACTCTGGTCGGCAAACGCCTCCCAGCGCGTCTCCGGCTGGATCAGGATGGTCAGCACCGCGGACGCCGCGAGCACGACCACCAGGGCCGGCAACAGCCGGCGGATCAGTCGGGTGACTTCCGGAACGGGCCACAGGGAGGCTCCCGGCGTCAGCGCGGTGCGCAGAAGGCGACCGCCGAAGAAGAAGCCCGACAACGCCAGGAAAACGTCGACGCCACCGGAAACGCGGCCAAACCACACGTGGAACACCGCGACGAGAGCGATGGCGATGCCGCGTAGCCCGTCGAGATCGTGGCGGTAGAAAACCGAGGTGCGCGCAGCCTTGGAAGGTTTGACGGCGCGCGGGGCGGGGCCCCGGTCGGTGGGCGGCGCCGGCCGGGGAGGGGCGAGGGTCATCATGGTCGACGGATAATCTACCCAAGGTGCCCTCGTTGACGCCTGCCGAGATCAGTGCGATCGACGCCGCGCACGTCTGGCATCCTTACAGCACCATCGGGGCCGAGGCACTGTCTCCCGTGGTGGCGGTCGGCGCCCGCGGCGCGTGGCTGACCGTGATGCGCGACGGCCATCCGGTCGAGGTGCTCGACGCGATGGCGTCGTGGTGGACGGCGATCCACGGGCACGGTCACCCGGTGCTGGACGCGGCCATCGCCCAGCAGATGGCCACCATGAACCACGTCATGTTCGGCGGGCTCACCCACGAACCGGCGGCCCGGCTGGCGCAGCTGCTGGTCGACATCACGCCGGCCGGGCTGGACACGGTCTTCTTCTCCGACTCGGGCTCGGTCTCGGTCGAGGTGGCCGTCAAGATGGCGCTGCAGTACTGGCGCAGCATCGGCCGCCGCGCCAAGCACCGGCTGATGACCTGGCGAGGCGGCTACCACGGCGACACCTTCACCCCGATGAGCGTGTGCGACCCCGACGGCGGCATGCACTCGCTGTGGAGCGACGTCCTGGCGCATCAGGAGTTCGCGCCGCAGGTGCCTGCCGAGTACGACCCCGCCTACAGCGAGGTGTTCGAAAAGCAGCTCGCCGAGCACGCCGACGAACTGGCCGCCGTGATCGTCGAACCGGTGGTGCAAGGCGCGGGCGGCATGCGGTTTCACGATTCGCGTTATCTGACGGACCTGCGCGCGATCTGCGACCGCCATGACGTCCTGCTGATCTTCGACGAGATCGCGACGGGCTTCGGCCGCACCGGCGAGCTGTTCGCCGCCGACCATGTCGGGATCAGCCCGGACATCATGTGCGTCGGCAAGGCGTTGACGGGTGGGTACATCACGCTGGCCGCGACGCTGTGCACCCGCGAGATCGCGCACACCATCAGCACGCACCAGCCCGGCGCGTTGATGCACGGCCCGACGTTCATGGCCAACGCGCTGGCGTGCGCGGTGGGAGTGGCGTCGGTCGAGTTGCTGCTCGAAGGGGACTGGCAGTCGTCCGTGCGCGCGATCGAGGCAGGTCTGCGGTCAGGCCTAGCGCCCGCCGCGGCGCTACCGGGTGTCGCGGATGTGCGGGTGCTCGGGGCGATCGGGGTGATCGAGATGCAGAGGCCGGTCGACCTGCGGGTGGCGACGCCGGTTGCGTTGGAGCACAGCGTGTGGCTGCGCCCGTTCCGCAACCTCGTCTATGTGATGCCGCCATACATCTGCACACCGCAGGAGCTCGAGCAGATCTGCTCGGCGATGGTCGCGGTGGCCCGTGCGCTAACCTGAACGCTGTTCAAGTCCGCAGAGGAGCATCGATGACGCGCGCAGGTCTCTCGCCGCTGGCCTGGCTCGACGACGTCGAGCAGCAGCGGCGCGCCGCGGGCCTGCGGCGGTCCCTGCGCACCCGCTCGCCCGTCGGCACCGACCTGGACCTGGCGTCCAACGACTACCTCGGCCTGTCGCAGCACCCCGACGTGATCGACGGCGGTGTGGCAGCGCTGCGCACCTGGGGCGCCGGGTCGACCGGGTCACGGCTGGTCACCGGCAACACCGAACTGCACGAAGGCTTCGAAACCGCACTGGCGGAGTTCGTCGGCGCCGAGTCGGCACTCGTCTTCTCGTCGGGCTACACCGCCAATCTCGGCGCGGTGGTCGCGCTGTCCGGCGCCGGCTCCCTGCTGGTGTCGGACGCGCTGACCCACGCGTCGCTTGTGGACGCCTGCCGGCTGTCGCGGGCCCGCGTCGTCGTGACGCCGCACCGCGACGTCCCCGCCGTTGAAGCCGCGCTGGCCACTCGCGACGAGGAGCGCGCCGTCGTGGTGACCGATTCGGTGTTCTCCGCCGACGGCGTGCTGGCGCCATTGCGTTCAGTGCATGAGGTGTGCCGGCGGCACGGCGCGCTGCTGATCGTCGACGAGGCGCACGGGCTCGGGGTCCGGGGGACCGGCGGGCGCGGCCTGCTGCACGAGGTCGGCCTGGCCGGTGCACCCGACGTGGTCATGACGACGACGCTGTCCAAGGCGCTGGGCAGTCAGGGCGGCGTGGTGCTGGGGCCGGCGGCGGTGCGCGACCACCTCATCGACGCCGCGCGACCGTTCATCTTCGACACCGGTTTGGCGCCGGCGGCGGTCGGTGCGGCGTGGGCCGCGTTGCGGGTGTTGATCGCCGAGCCGTGGCGGGCACAGGCGGTGCTGCGTCACGCGTCGGCACTCGCCGAGATATGCGGGGCCGAGCTCCCGGATTCGGCGGTGGTGTCGGTGATACTGGGCGAGCCGGAGGTGGCTTTCGGTGCAGCGGTGGCGTGTCTGGACCGCGGCGTCCGGGTCGGCTGTTTCCGACCGCCGACCGTGCCCGCAGGCACGTCGCGGTTACGCCTGACCGCGCGGGCGTCGTTGTCCGATGACGAAATGCGTTTGGCGCGTGAGGTTTTGACGGAAGTGCTGGCGACGGCGCGCTCGTGAGCGTTCTCGTCGTCACGGGCACAGACACCGGCGTCGGCAAGACGGTGGCCACCGCGGCGCTGGCGTGTCATGCCCGCCTCGCCGGGATCGATGTTGCAGTGTGTAAGCCCGTGCAGACCGGCAGCCCTCGTGACGACGACCTCGCCGATGTCGGCAGGCTGTCCGGTGTCGCCGAATTGCACGGACTGGCAAGGTTTCCCGAGCCGTTGGCGCCCGTTGCGGCCGCTCAACGTGCCGGCCTGCCGCTCCCGACGCGGGCCGAGCTTGTGGCGTGGGTGCGTGACGTCGACGCGCCGAAGCGGCTGACCCTGGTCGAGGGTGCGGGCGGCCTGCTGGTCGAGGTGGGGCAGGGCGGGGTGACGCTGCGCGACCTCGCGTCGGACCTGGCCGCGCCGGTGCTGGTGGTGGTGGCGCCCGGGTTGGGGACGTTGAACCACACAGCGTTGACGTTGGAAGCGCTTGCCTCGCATGTTATTCCGTGCGCTGGGCTCGTGATCGGCGCGTGGCCGCGTGAGCCGGGAGCGGCGGAGTCGGGCAACCGCGTGGCGCTGGGCGAACTGGCTCCGGTGCGGGCCGTGGTGCCGGCAGGCGCGGGTTCGGTGGGCGCCGCTGAGTTCGAGTCGATGAGCGCGACCGCGTTCGACGCGGATTGGGTCGAGAGTCTGGTCTGATGGTCCATTCGGTTGAGATCGTCTTCGACGCCGACACCGAGGCGGCGATCCGGCACATCTGGGACGGGCTGCGCGAAGCCGGTATACCGAGTCAGGCGCCGGCGAGTCGGCCACATGCGACGCTGACGGTGGCCGAGCGGATCGACCCCGCCGTGGACGCGCTGCTGAGCCCGCTGGTGGACCGGTTTCCGTTCGCGTGCAGGATCGGCGCGCCACTGGTGTTCGGCCGAGCCAAGGCGGTGCTGTCGCGGCTGGTGGTGCCGACGACCCAGCTATTGGATCTGCATGCCGAGGTGCATCGGCTATGCCTGCCGCACCTGCAGCCCGGGCCGATGGCCAACGCGCTGCCGGGCCAGTGGACCGCGCACGTCACGGTGGCGCGTCGAGTCATGCCGAACCAGTTGGGCCGGGCGGCGCGGATCGCCGGTAAGCCGTCGGAGATCGAGGGCAAGGTGATCGGTCTGCGTCGCTGGGTTGGCGAATCCAAGCGTGAGGTTCCGATCAGTTGATTTGTGCCGACACCTTCTTCGGCACGCACATGCGCCAACCGTCGACGACGAGCTCGCGCAGTTCGTCGAGGTCGATCGCGTCAAGCCGGACGTCGATCCAGTTGTATCTCATGTCCGATTCGCGAGGCAGCATGAACTTGTCAGGCTGGGCGGCCACCATCGCGGCGCGTTCTTCTTTGGGGAAGGCGACACCCATTACCGTCTCGTCGCGGGAAAACGCGACGTAGACGATCTGGCCCACCCGGAACTTGATCTGGTCGCGCACCACGACCTCGTACGACCTGGGCAGCGTCGAGGTGATGCGTCGCACGTCGTCGACGGTGATCATGTCCGCGACGTTAGTCGGAACCTCTGACAAGCTGGGGCGCATGGACCGGATCGCGATCATTCGCACCGAAGCCCAGCGGTTCGCAGACGTCCTCGCAACAACCGCGCCCGACGGCCGGTGCCCGACCTGCCCGGAGTGGACTGCGTCCGACCTGCTGTGGCACTTGACCGAGGTGCACTACTTCTGGGCCGGTGTGCTGTCGCGAAATGTCCGCACCGAGGCCGACATTGGGGCCGTCGAGCAGTCCAAGCCCGCACGTCCCACCGGCAGGGCCGACCTGCTGGCATTGCGTGAGACGGCGACGGCCGCGCTGCTGGAGCACCTCGATCGGCTTGACGACGCCGAGCCGCGCTGGTCGTGGTGGCCGTCAGATCAGACCGTTGGCTTCACCCGACGGATGCAGACCTACGAGGCGACGATGCACCGGGTCGACGCGGAGCTGGCTGCGGGCCTGCCGGTCGGCCCGATCGGCGCCGACGTGGCGGCCGGTGCCGTCGACCACGCTGTGGACGTGATGTGGGGCTGGCCGCCAGACGCGGCGGGCTACGAGGCCCGCGCCGTCGTCGAGTTCGTCGCGTCCGATGCCGATCAGCAGTGGCTGGTGGAGGTGGGCACAGCCTCCGGCAACCCCCGGGCGGTACGGGCAACGGCCGGGAAGCCGACGGCCACGGTCACCGCGCCGGTCGTCGACCTCGCGCTGTGGGCGTGGACCCGCGGCGGAAGTGTGGACATCGCGGGGGATGCGGCGTCAGTCGCCGCTCTGGACGCGGTCATCACCAACGGCATGCAGTGACGCGCTGTGGGCCGCGATGCCGTCGACCAGTAGGCGCAGCCCGAACGCGAACCGCGCGCTCGGATCTTCGGTGAGCACCGACTGGCCGTCCGGCAGCTCGGCGCCTGCTGCGTCCCATTGCAGGCGTGACTGCTCGTCGGCCGTGAACCCCAGCACGTAGTACACGACCGTGCGGGCGGCCAATTCGGCGTGCGCGGAGTCGACGCCCGCGTCGGCGGCGGCGTCGGCCAAATGGGCAAGAACCCGCGCCATCTCCGCTGACTGCCCGGCCGCGAAACTGGCGGAGACCAGCTCGGCGCCGTCGGTGTGCGACAGCAATGCATCCCGCAGCTGCCCGCAGACCCCGGACACGCGGTCGCGCCAGCCGCCGGGCACCTCGTTGACCGATGCCAGGATGCGGTCGGCGACGGCGCCGAGCAGCTGCTGCTTGTTGGCGAAGTGCCAGTACAGCGCGCCGGGGGAGACAGCGAGTTCGCGGGCCAGCCGGCGCATCGTCAGGTCGGCCATCCCATAGCTGTCCAGCAGCATCGTCGCCGCGTCGACCACGTCCCGTTTGTGGAGCTGCACCCCAGTACCCTAACCTGAACGCTGTTCAAGTCACGGGAGGCTATTCGCGGTGAGCGACATTCTGGTCCAGGCGCGCGAGCAGGTACTGGAGCGCGGCGAGGGCCTCGACCAGGAGCAGACGCTGCAGGTGCTGCAGCTCCCCGACGACCGCCTCGATGAACTGCTGGCGCTGGCGCACGAGGTGCGGATGGCGTGGTGCGGGCCCGACGTCGAGGTTGAGGGGATCATCAGCCTCAAGACCGGCGGCTGCCCGGAGGACTGCCACTTCTGTTCGCAGTCAGGGCTTTTCGCGTCGCCCGTGCGCAGCGCGTGGTTGGACGTCCCGAGCCTGGTGGAGGCCGCCAAGCAGACCGCCAAGACCGGCGCGACAGAGTTCTGCATCGTCGCCGCGGTGCGCGGGCCCGACGAGCGTCTGCTCGCCCAGGTGGCCGCGGGCATCGAGGCGATCCGCAACGAGGTCGACATCCAGATCGCCTGCTCGCTGGGCATGCTGACCCAGGAGCAGGTCGACCGGCTGTCCGCGATGGGCGTGCACCGCTACAACCACAACCTGGAGACTGCGCGGTCGTTCTTCACCAACGTCGTCACCACCCACACCTGGGAAGAGCGCTGGGACACGCTGTCGATGATCCGCGAGGCCGGCATGGAGGTGTGCTGCGGCGGCATCCTCGGCATGGGCGAGACGCTGGAGCAGCGCGCGGAATTCGCCGCCAACCTCGCCGAGCTCGATCCGCACGAGGTGCCGCTGAACTTCCTCAACCCGCGGCCGGGCACGCCGTTCGGCGATCTCGACGTGCTGCCCGCGTCGGAAGCTCTGAAAGCGGTGGCCGCGTTCCGGCTCGCGCTGCCGCGCACGATGCTGCGGTTCGCGGGCGGCCGGGAGATCACCCTCGGCGACCTGGGCGCCAAGAAGGGCATCCTCGGCGGCATCAACGCCGTCATCGTCGGCAACTACCTCACGACGCTGGGCCGTCCCGCGGAGACCGACCTGGAACTGCTCGACGAGCTGCAGATGCCGATCAAGGCGCTCAACGCCAGCCTGTAAGCCAAGGCGATGGCCAAGTTCAACGTCTACACTGGCGAACCCGCCGGCGGCGCCACGCCGACTGCGGCCCAACTCGGCCTGGAACCGCCACGGTTCTGCGCGGAGTGCGGCCGACGGATGGTGGTGCAGGTGCGTCCCGACGGATGGTCTGCCAGGTGCTCCCGTCACGGGGAGCTCGACTCGAAGGATCTTGACGAGCGGTGAATGGTATTGCCCCGCCGCGTATTTCGCGCAATCGTGCCGCCGTGATCGTGGTCGTCGGCCTCGCGGCGGCAGGTGCATTGGTCGGGGCACTGTGGGCGTGGCTGGCACCGCCCATTCACGGGGTGGTCGCGCTGACCCGCGACGGTGAGCGAATCCGCGCCTACCTGGGCAACGAGGCCGACCACTTCTTCATTGCCGCGTTCCTGGTCGTTGGCATGGTGGGCGTGGTCGCCGTGGTGGCGGCGGTGCTGGTGTGGCAGTGGCGTGCCCACCGCGGCCCGGTGATGGTCGCGGCGTTGACAATTGGGATGGCGACGGCGGCGGGGGCGGCCGCAGGCGTCGGCGCGCTGCTGGTGCACTGGCGGTACGGCACCATCGACGTCGACGCCGCACCCATATCGCCCGAGCACCGCGTGCATTACGTCGTCGAAGCGCCCGCGGTGTTCTTCGGTCACTCGCCGTTGCTGATCGCCGCGACGGTGCTGTTTCCCGTCGCGATCGCGGCTTTGGTCTACGCGCTGCTGGCGGTGTCGACGGCGCGCGACGACCTGGGCGCCTGGCCGCCGGTCGAAGCGCCGGTGCTGGGCCCGTCCGTCACAACGGAGAACGCTCTACCGTCTGCCCCGTCATAACTTTGGCGGCAATCTTGACCAGTCGCGCCATGCCGACGTAGGTCATCGGGTTCAGTAGCGTCGGCCACTTCGTCCGGACCATGTGCTCGCTCAGCGGCTTGCCGTTGATCCGGTCGGTCAGCCAGCGCAGCGTCATCGGCGCCGAGAGCGGGTGCAGCAGCATGTGCTCGCTGAACATGTCCCGGTGGTAGGTCACCGACGCCCCGCCCGACTTGTAGATGTGGGTGAGTTCGTCGATGTCGCCGACGGAGACGATGCGGTCGTGCACCGCCTGCACGATCAGCACCGGCGGTGTCGGCACTGCGGTGCCCAGCTTGATGCTGTCGAAGACGTGCCTCACCTCGGGCATGTCGAGGATCTCGTTGAGCGGCCGGTCCACCAGGTTGTCCATGTCCATGCCGATCAGCCGCAGCACGGCGTGCGCGGTGGTCATGTTCTCCACCCGCAGCAGCATCGCCTTGCCCTCGTCGGTGGCGTGCTTCTGGATGATGCGGTCGAGTTCGGGATACACGTGCGACAGCGCGGCCACCACCATCGCGGGCAGCCCGGAGTAGAAGCTGCCGTTGAGGCGGCGGAACGCATGGCCCAGGTCCGCGACCGGCGATCCGAGGACGGCGCCGACGATGTTGAGTTCGGGGGCGTACGAGCCGCTCATCTCGGCGGCCCACGCGCGAGGCCAGGCCGCCGCCGGAGTAGCCCCACAACCCGATCGGCGCTGTCGGCGGACAGGCCGAGTTCTTCGGAGCTCAGCGCGGCGCGCAGCCCGTCGAGAATGCGGTAGCCGGGCCATACGGCGTGCCCCATGTGCCGCGGGGTCCTTCATGGTCGGGCACCGACACCGCCCAGCCCTCGGCCAGTACGGCAGCGATGAGGAGGAACTCGAATTGCGCGATAGCGCCCGGCGCCATCGCCCATCGGCGCAGCGCATACGACGGGAAGCAGCGCGACGTCACGGCGTCGATCGCGCACTGATAAGAAACTAGAGGAACCACATCCTCTTGCGCCCGCTCGGCCGGCGCGATCACCGTCGTCGCGGTGGCCTCCGCCTCGCCGTTCATGTCGGTGGTGCGGTACAGCAGCTGGGTGGCGGTGAACTTCTGCGGGATCAACCCGAGGAAGGCCACCTCGACGTCGCGGCTGCGCAGGACGGTCCCGGGGGCCGCGTGCTGGAAACCGGGCGGCGGGTCGTAGAACGGGTCATCGGTGGGCAGCTGCGGACGGATACCGCGCTGCAGATCCTCGTGAACCGGTCGCGCGATCCACTCGGCACCCGCTGTTCCGGCCACGCTGCCCAAAGTCATCCGGACATTCTTACCTTAAGAGAGCCCTAAGAAGCCAGCCCGACTCACCCTGGTGGCCGGAATGCTGCGAATTCGTCGGTCACCCGGTACCGGGAGTCGGTGAAGCGGAACAGTGCGGCCGGACGCCCGCCGCTGCGGCCCGAGCGCGCGGTGGTGCCGGTGCGGGTGATGACGTTGCGTCGCTCCAGCACGCGCTGCAGGTTGGTCGCGTCGACCTGATAGCCCAGCGCTGCGCTGTAGATGTCCCTCAGCATCGACAACGCGAATTCCGTTGGCGCCAAAGCGAATCCGATGTTCGTGTAGGACATCTTGGCGCCAAGCCGGGTGCGGGCGTGCTCCACCATGGGGCCGTGGTCGAACGCCATCGGCGGCAAGTCGCTGACCGGATGCCAGCGAGTGTCCGGGGGCAGTTCCGGTGTGGCGGGGGAGGGCACCAGCCCGAGGAACGTCGACGCGATGGTGCGGTCACCCGGAACCCGGTCGGGATCGGAGAACGCGGCCAGCTGTTCGAGGTGAGCAAGTTCACGGAGGTCGACTTTCTCGGCGAGCTGGCGCCGGACCGAGCTGATCAGATCCTCGTCGTCCCGCAGGCGCCCGCCCGGCAATGACCATTTTCCGCGCTCCGGTTCGCGTGCACGCTGCCATAACAGCACGTTAAGGCCGGGTTTCCGGGATTCTCGAGTAGGAGCCGCGTACCTGAAACACGACGGCGAGCACCTCGTGTGCGGTGCTACGATGGGCCATGTTTTCGATTATAAGTCGAAAACCTCCGACGGGATTGAGGAGGCGGCCGTGACGGTTCTCGACCGTATGCTCACGGACGATCTTGCGGCTCGGATCAAGGACGGTCCGGCCGGATACTCCGGCGTTGACGGCGATGCCCGATGGGCCGCCGAGGTGCGTCGGCTGGCCAAGAAACGCAACGCCACGATCCTGGCGCACAACTACCAGCTGCCGGCCATCCAGGACGTCGCCGACCACGTCGGCGACTCGCTGGCGCTGTCCCGCATCGCTGCCCAGGTGCCCGAGGACACCATCGTGTTCTGCGGCGTGCACTTCATGGCGGAGACGGCCAAGATCCTCAGCCCGGAAAAGACGGTGCTGATCCCCGACCAGCGCGCCGGCTGCTCGCTGGCCGACTCGATCACCGCCGACGAGCTGCGCGACTGGAAGGCCGAGCATCCCGGCGCGGTCGTCGTCTCCTACGTCAACACCACCGCGGCGGTGAAGGCCGAGACCGACATCTGCTGCACGTCGTCGAACGCGGTCGAGGTGGTGGCCTCGATCCCCGAGGACCGCGAGGTGCTGTTCTGCCCCGACCAGTTCCTCGGCGCCCACGTCCGGCGGGTCACCGGCCGCAAGAACCTGCACGTGTGGGCCGGCGAATGCCACGTGCACGCCGGCATCAACGGTGACGAGCTTGCAGACCAGGCCCGCACCCATCCCGACGCCGAGCTGTACGTCCACCCCGAATGTGGTTGCGCCACTTCGGCCCTGTATCTGGCCGGCGAGGGCGCATTTCCCGAGGACCGGGTCAAGATCCTGTCCACCGGCGGCATGCTCGACGCGGCCCGCGAAACGCACGCGCGTCAGGTGCTGGTCGCCACCGAGGTCGGCATGCTGCACCAATTGCGCCGTGCCGCACCGGAAGTCGACTTCCGTGCCGTCAACGACCGGGCGTCGTGCAAGTTCATGAAGATGATCACGCCGGCCGCGCTGTTGCGCTGCCTGGTTGAGGGCGCCGACGAAGTCGACGTTGATCGCGACACCGCTCGACTGGCCCGTGCCAGTGTGCAGCGCATGATCGAGATCGGCCAGCCTGGCGGCGGCGAATGACCTGGCATGAGCGGGCCGATGTCGTAGTTATCGGCACCGGGGTCGCCGGCCTGGTAGCGGCTTTGGCGGCGCACCGCCGCGGCCGCAATGTGGTCGTGTTGAGCAAGGCCTCTGAAACCGCGACGTTCTACGCGCAGGGCGGCATCGCCGTCGTCCTTCCCGAAACCGACGACTCGGTGGATGCGCACGTCGCCGACACGCTGGCCGCGGGCGCGGGGCTCTGCGACCCGGATGCCGTGCGGTCGATCGTGGCCGATGGATACCGCGCCGTCGCCGAATTGGTCGACGACGGCGCTCATTTCGACGAATCGGCACCGGGACAGTGGGCGCTCACCCGCGAGGGCGGGCATTCACGGCGCCGCATCATCCATGCCGGCGGCGACGCGACCGGCGCGGAGGTGCAGCGCGCACTCGACCGGGCGGCGGCGCAGCTGGACATCCGGCGTGGCCACGTCGCGCTCGAGCTGTTGCATGACGGCGAAGCGGTCACCGGTGTGCTCGTGCTCAACGACGACGGCCTGGGTGTGGTGCACGCGCCGTCGGTGATCCTGGCCACCGGGGGGCTGGGCCACCTGTACGCGGCCACCACGAACCCCGAGGGGTCCACCGGCGACGGTGTAGCGCTGGCGATGTGGGCCGGGCTGCCCGTCAGTGATCTCGAGTTCATCCAGTTCCATCCGACCATGTTGTTCGACGGCCACGCCGGTGGGCGTCGCCCGCTGATCACCGAGGCCGTTCGCGGTGAGGGCGCAATTCTTGTTGACTCGCAAGGAAATTCGATAACGGCGGGCGTTCATCCGATGGGTGACCTGGCGCCGCGGGACGTGGTGGCAGCGGCCATCGACGCGCGGCTGGCGGCAACCGGTGATTCCTGTGTGTACCTCGACGCGCGCGGCATCGCCGGCTTCAAGCGGCGGTTCCCGACGGTCACCGCGGCGTGCCGGGCGGCGGGCATTGACCCGACCCGTGAGCCCATTCCGGTGGTGCCGGGTGCGCATTACAGCTGCGGCGGAGTCGTCACCGATGTGTACGGCCGTACCGAACTCGCCGGCCTGTTCGCGGCGGGTGAGGTGGCTCGCACCGGCATGCACGGCGCGAACCGGTTGGCGTCCAACAGCCTGCTCGAGGGACTGGTCGTCGGCGGCCGGGCCGGCAAGGCGGCGGCCGACCATGCCGTCGACGCCGGGGCCGGCCATGCGGTGATGCCCGAGCCGTCGGTGCGTCGCGCCCTGCCGCGTGCAGAACTCCAGAAGGCGATGGCACGCGATGCGTCCGTGGTCCGCGACGGCGATGGCCTGCGGCGACTGGTACAGGTTCTGGAGGCGGCGACTCCGCGAGACCTGAACTCCCGGACGGACTTCGAGGACGTCGCCCTGACTGCGGCCGCTGGGGCTGTCGCGGCCGCGGCCCTGGCGCGCACCGAATCGCGTGGCTGCCACCACCGTTCGGACTTTCCCGACACCGAGCCCGCGCTGGCACGCAGCCTCGTGCCGGCCGTGGCCTGCTGCTGATGCAGCTGAGCGCCGACGAGCTCACCGAAGCTCGCAGGGTGATTGCGCGTGGCCTGGAAGAGGATCTGCGCTACGGGCCCGACGTCACCACGCTTGCGACGGTCCCTGCCGACGCGACGACGACCGCTTCGATGGTCGCCCGGGAGCCCGGCGTCATCGCGGGCCTGGACGTCGCGCTGTTGGTGCTCGACGAGGTGCTCGGCCCCGACGGCTATCGGCTCAAGCATCGCGTCGACGACGGTGCACGGCTGGAGGCTGGGGCCGCCGTGTTGATCGTCGAGGCGCCGACGCAGGGGCTGCTGACCGCCGAGCGGACCATGCTCAACCTGGTGTGCCACCTGTCAGGCATCGCGACGACGACCGCAGCCTGGGTCGAGGCGGTCGATGGCACGAAGGCCAAGATCCGAGACACCCGCAAGACGCTGCCGGGCCTGCGGGTGCTGCAGAAGTACGCGGTGCGGGTCGGTGGCGGCGTCAATCACCGGATGGGTCTGGGCGATGCTGCGCTGATCAAGGACAATCACGTGGCCGCAGCTGGTTCGGTGCTCGCAGCATTGCGTGAGGTCCGCAGAGCCGCACCGGATTTGGCATGCGAGGTCGAGGTCGATTCGCTCGAGCAGCTCGATGAGGTGCTCGACGCGGACGTGGAACTCGTTCTGCTGGACAACTTTCCGGTGTGGCAGACGCAGATTGCCGTGCAGCGTCGGGATTCGCGTGCGCCTGCAACGAAACTCGAGTCGTCGGGTGGGTTATCGTTGGACACCGCGGCGGAGTATGCCGGGACCGGCGTGGACTATCTGGCCGTCGGTGCGCTCACCCACTCGGTGCGCGTGTTGGACATTGGCCTGGACGTTTAGCCGCTACCATCTGCCCATGCGGGACACAGACTCGCCACGTCGGGCCGGTGCGTTGACGTACATCGCGCTAGTCCTCGCTGTCGCGGCGCTCGCCTTGGCGGGATGGACGTGGTATCGGTCGGAGGATTCCAAGCCTTCGTACAGCGATACTGCGCGCGCGGAAGCCAAGGCCAAGGTATGCACCGCAATGGACCTGGTGCGGCGCGGCGTTTCGCTCAACACGAATCTGCAGCCCGCCGGCGGCCCCGAAGACGTCACCGGATCGATGGCCGTAGCGGCCAATTCCCGGGTCGCGTTGTACGACGGCGGGCAGTATCTGTTGGCCAAAATCGACCCCGCAGCGCCCGCGGATCTCGCCGAAGCGGTCCGCAACTTCGCCAACAACCTGATGGACATCGGTGCCGCGGCGACGGCGGGCGCGCAGAACACCGACCCCGATCAAGCCGCGCGGCTACGGGATGCGGAGGCCGCAAACGCCACGGTGACAGAGCTGTGTAAGTAGCCGGTGTTGCGGCGCGCTTAACGTGGAGCGCGTGAACTTCACCAGTCATCTCCTCCAACGCCTGCTGAAGCTTGCGCCGCCGACGACGCGGGATCTGGTCGTCCAACGGGACCTTCGGGTGCCGATGCCCGACGGCGTCGAATTGCTGGCGGACCGGTGGGCGCCGCAGGACGGCGGCGACGGGTTGCCGACCGCGTTGATCCGCTCGCCGTACGGCCGGCGGGGGCTGTTCGGCTTGACCATGGCCAGGCCGCTGGCCGAACGCGGGTTCCAGGTGCTGATCGCAGAGCACCCGCGGCACGTTCGGCTCGGGCGGGACGTTCGACCCGATGCGACAGCGAGCGCGACGACGGTCTGGCCACGCTCGACTGGGTGGTGAAGCAGCCGTGGTTCGGCGACTCGATCGTGCTGGTCGGCGCAAGCTACCTGGGCTACGTGCAGTGGGCGGTCGCCGACCGGCTGCCGCCGCAGGTCAAGGCGATGATCCCGCAGGTCACCGAGTCCGCGTTGACGCTGGAGTTCCTGCGCAAGGACGGCATCTCGCTGGAGACGCCGTTCGGCTGGGGCGTCATGACCGACGGCCAGGAGCGCCGCGGCGCGTTGCTGCGGCAGCTCGATCCAGGCCGCAAGACACGCCCGCGCGATGTTCACGCTTCCGCTGCGTCGACGCCGATGTGGCCGCCATCGGGCACCGCTTCGGCTATATCCAGGACATCCTCGCCCACGACGCCGAATCGCCCGCGGTGGGCCGGCATCGACCACCGGCACCGGGTGGCCGCGGTGACCGTGCCGGTCAGCTCGATCGGCGGCTGGTACGACATCTTCCTGCCCGGCCAGCTGCGCGACTTCCAGATCCTGCAGGAGGCGGGGCGGCCGGCGCGGCTGACGGTCGGGCCGTGGACGCACACGACCATGGACGCCGCTGGTCACCGGGAGGCGCTCGAGTTCGGGCTCGCCCACGCCCGCGGCGAGCAGCCACCCGAGCGCGCACCGGTGCGGCTGTACGTGATGGGCGAGGAGGCTTGGCGCGACTTCGACTCCTGGCCGCCGACCGGCTATGCGCCCCAGCGCTTCCACCTCCAGCCCGACGGTGCGCTGTCGACCGAGCCGCCCGCGGACTCGGCGCCCGACCGATACCGCTACGACCCGGCCGACCCCACGCCCGCGGTCGGCGGCGTGCGGATGCGCTTCCGCGGCAGCCGGTCGCGTCGACAACACCGCGCTGGAGGCCCGGCCGGACGTGCTCACCTACACCACGGCCGTGCTGGACCGCGACGTCGAGGTCATCGGCGAGGTCAGCGCCGAGATCTGGTTCCGGTCCAGCCTGCCGCTACGCCGACGTCTTCGTCCGGCTCTGCGACGTCGACCCGCGCGGCCGCTCGTACAACGTCTGCGACGGCCTCGTCAGCCTGACCGGCGCCGACGAGATCGCCTGCGCCACGGTGCAGTTGTGGCCGACCGCGTACCGCTTCAAGCGCGGCCACCGCATCCGGGTCCAGGTCTCCAGCGGCGCTTTCCCGCGCTATGCCCGCAACCCCGGCACCGGCGAACCACACGCCACCGCCACCACCCTCCGGGCCGCCGACCAGGAGGTCTACCACGACCCGGCACACCCGTCGGCGATCATCCTGCCTACGCGGTAGCAGGGCCGCGGCGCACCAGCGACAGCACCACGGCGGCCGTCGCGAACAGCCCGGAGAACACCCGGTTGAGGATCGTCTGCTGGCGCGGCGTGTTGAGCCACTTGAGCAGCCGCACGGACAGGCCCGTGTAGAGGCCCATCACGACGAGGTCGACCGCCACCAGCGTGACGCCGATCGCGGTGTACTGCGGCAGCAGCGGCGCCGTCGGCACGACGAACTGCGGCAGCACCGCGAGGAAGAAGACCAAGCCCTTGGGATTGGTTGCATTGACCAGGAAGCCGCGCACCAGCAGCGCCACTCGGCCGCCGTCCATCGCCTTGCCGACCTGCTCGCGCAGGTCAACCTTCGCGGTGCGCCATTGCTTCACCGCCAGATAGACCAGGTACGCCACGCCCATCCACTTGATGATGTTGAACGCCAGGATCGAGTTGGCCACGGCCGCGCCCAGGCCGATGGCGACCAGCGCGAGCTGCAGCATCAGCCCGATTTCCAGGCCGAGGATGCTCCAGTAGCCGCGCTTGACTCCGTGGGTGATACCGGTGGCCATCGACTGGATGGCTCCCGCTCCCGGCGACACGCTGATCGCGATCACCGCACCGAACAACGTCAGCCAGACTTCCCACGCCATGGGCTCAGTGTGTCAAAACGGTCAAGCGATATCGGCGACGAAGGTCCCGACCTTGTTCGCCTGCAGCCGAGCCATCAACGGCAGTCCTTCTGCCTCGCCTCCGGCGGGCACAATGCGGGGGTTTACCAGGTGCACGTCGCGCCGGATGAAGTGCAGGTCGGCCTCGCCGGCGGCCAGCACGTTCTTCACCCAGTCCGTTTTCCCATGGCCCAGCGCGATCGCCACCAGGTTGCCCTTGCGGTACGCGGTCACGATCGTTTCGTAGGCCTTACCGGACTTACGACCGCGGTGTTTGATGGTCGCCATCCCTGGCAGGAAACGCGCAATCGGTTTGATCATCGGGTTGAAATACTTGACCTGCAGACGCTCCACTGCCGGCGGGAAGATCATCGGCACACCGGGTGCGTTGTTGGGGTGATCTTTCGCGCGCATGACGCCTCCAATACCGATTTGTGCTGCTCTGGGAAATGGTCAGCGTGAATGTAACGCCACGGCCCATCGCGCGCATCGACCTGCGGGGCGCGACGCTGTCCGCCGCCCAGTTGCGCGCCGCGCTGCCGCGTGGCGGAGTCGACGTCGAGGCGGTGGTGCCCAAGGTGCGCCCGATCGTCGACGCGGTCGCCGAACGGGGTGCCGAGGCTGCGCTGGAGTACGGCGAATCCTTCGACGGCGTGCGGCCCACGCCAGGTTCGAGTGCCTCCCGACCGCCTCGAGCGCGCCCTGGCCGAGCTGGACGACGATGTCCGCGCCGCGCTCGAGGTGGCCATCGAGCGGGCCCGCGCCGTGCACGCCGACCAGCGCCGCACCGACACCACGACGACGCTGGCGCCGGGCGCGACGGTCACCGAACGCTGGGTGCCCGTCGAGCGGGTCGGCCTCTACGTGCCGGGCGGCAACGCCGTCTACCCGTCCAGCGTGGTGATGAACGTGGTGCCGGCACAGACCGCGGGTGTCGAATCGCTGGTGATCGCGAGCCCTCCGCAGGCCGACTTCGGCGGCCTGCCGCACCCGACCATCCTGGCCGCGGCGGCGCTGCTCGGCGTGACCGAGGTCTGGGCCGTCGGCGGTGCGCAGTCCATCGCGCTGCTCGCCTACGGCGGCACCGACACCGACGGCTCCGAGCTGGCGCCCGTCGACATGATCACCGGCCCCGGCAACATCTACGTCACCGCCGCCAAGCGGATCTGCCGCTCGCAGGTCGGCATCGACGCCGAGGCGGGCCCCACCGAGATCGCGATCCTCGCCGACCACACCGCCGATCCCGCGCACGTCGCCGCGGATCTGATCAGCCAGGCCGAGCACGACGAGATGGCGGCAAGCGTCCTCGTCACCCCGAGCGTGGCGCTCGCCGACGCCACCGACCGCGAACTCGCCAACCAGATCGAGACCACCGTGCACCGCGAGCGGGTGACGGCGGCGCTGTCGGGCAAGCAGTCGGCGACCGTGCTCGTCGACGACCTCGACGCGGGAATCCGCACCGTCAACGCCTACGCCGCCGAGCACCTCGAGATCCAGACCGTCGACGCCCGCGACGTGGCACGCCGAATCCGTTCGGCCGGTGCGATTTTCGTCGGACCCTACTGCGCCGGTCAGTCTCGGCGACTACTGCGCAGGCTCCAACCACGTGCTGCCCACCGCCGGCTGTGCCCGCCACTCCAGCGGCCTGTCGGTGCAGACCTTCCTGCGCGGCATCCACGTCGTCGACTACGACGAGGCCGCGCTCAAGGACGTGTCCGGCTACGTCATCACGCTGGCCCAGGCCGAGAACCTGCCCGCGCACGGCGAAGCGGTGCGGCGGAGGTTCGAGAAGTGACTGTCGGTAAGCGGATCACGCTGGCCGACCTGCCGCTGCGTGACGACCTGCGCGGCAAATCGCCTTACGGCGCACCGCAATTGGACGTCCCGGTGCGGCTCAACACCAACGAGAACCCGCATCCGCCCACGAAGGCGCTCGTCGACGACGTGACGGCCTCGGTCCACGCGGTCGCGGGCGATCTGCACCGCTATCCCGACCGCGACGCGGTGGCGCTGCGCACCGACCTGGCCGCGTACCTCACCGCGCAGACCGGCACCCACGTCGACGTCGAAAACCTCTGGGCCGCCAACGGTTCCAACGAGATCCTGCAGCAGCTGCTGCAGGCGTTCGGCGGGCCCGGCCGCAGCGCCATCGGCTTCGTTCCCTCGTACTCGATGCACCCGATCATCTCCGACGGCACCCAGACCGATGGCTGGTGGCCAACCGCGCCGACGACTTCAGCCTCGACGCCGACGTCGCGGTGCCGCGATCAAGGAGCACAAGCCCGACATCGTGTTCGTCGCCAGCCCCAATAACCCTTCGGGCCAAAGCGTTTCGCTCGACGAGCTGCGCCGGCTGCTCGAGGCCGTTGGCAACGCCGGAATGCTGATCCTCGACGAGGCCTACGGCGAGTTCTCGTCGCAGCCGAGCGCGGTCAGGCTGATCGACGAGTACCCGGCCAAGCTCGTCGTCACCCGCACCATGAGCAAGGCGTTCGCATTCGCCGGCGGCCGGCTCGGCTATCTGATCGCCGCGCCCGCGGTGATCGACGCGATGCTGCTGGTTCGGCTGCCGTACCACCTGTCGTCGGTCACCCAGGCCGCCGCCCGCGCCGCGCTGCGCCACGCCGACGACACGCTGGGCAGCGTCGCCAAGCTGATCGCCGAACGCGAGCGCGTCACAGAAGCGCTGACCGCGCATGGGTTTCCGCGTGATCGCCAGCGACGCGAACTTCGTGCTGTTCGGCGAGTTCGCCGACGCGCCCGCGACCTGGCAGCGCTACCTCGACGCCGGCGTCCTGATCCGCGACGTCGGCATCCCCGGATTCCTGCGCGCCACCACCGGCCTGGCCGAGGAGAACGACGCGCTGCTGGCCAGCCAGCGCACCGAATAGGAGCACCGTGACCGAACCACGTCGCGCACGAATCGAGCGCAAGACCAAGGAATCCGACATCGTCGTCGAGCTCGACCTCGACGGCACCGGCGTCGTCGACGTCGACACCGGCGTGCCGTTCTACGACCACATGCTCACCTCGCTCGGCAGCCACGCCAGCTTCGACCTGACCGTGCGCGCCAAGGGCGACGTCGAGATCGAGGGCCACCACACCGTCGAGGACACCGCGATCGTGCTCGGCCAGGCGCTCGGGCAGGCACTCGGCGACAAGAAGGGGATCCGCCGGTTCGGCGACGCGTGGATCCCGATGGACGAGACGCTCGCGCACGCCGCCGTCGACGTCTCCGGCCGGCCGTACTGCGTGCACACCGGCGAACCGGAACACCTGCTGCACACCACGATCGCCGGATCCGAGGTGCCGTACCACACGGTCATCAACCGGCACGTGTTCGAGACGCTCGCCATGAACGCGCGCATCGCGCTGCACGTGCGCACGCTCTACGGGCGCGATCCGCACCACATCACCGAGGCGCAGTACAAGGCGGTGGCCCGTGCGCTGCGCCAGGCCGTCGAGTACGACCCGCGGGTCACCGGTGTGCCGTCCACCAAAGGCACGCTGTGACAAGGAAAGTCGTCGTCCTCGACTACGGCTCGGGCAATCTGCGGTCGGCGCAGCGCGCGCTGCAGCGTGTTGGCGCCGACGTCGAGGTGACCGCCGACGCTGACGCGGCGATGAATGCCGACGGGCTGATGGTGCCCGGCGTCGGCGCGTTCGAGGCCTGCATGACCGGCCTGCGCAAGATCGGCGGCGACAAGATCATCGCCGACCGGGTCGCGGCGGGCCGGCCGGTGCTCGGGGTGTGCGTCGGCATGCAGATCCTGTTCGCCCGCGGCGTCGAATTCGGTGTGGAGACCACAGGCTGCGGCCAATGGCCTGGCGCCGTCATCCGGTTGGACGCGCCGGTGATCCCGCACATGGGCTGGAACGTCGTCGACGCGCCGGCGGGCAGCGCGCTGTTCGAGGGCCTGGACCCCGACACCCGGTTCTACTTCGTGCACTCGTATGCCGCACAGCAGTGGGAGGGCAATCCCGACGCGCTGTTGACGTGGGCCACCCACCACGTGCCGTTCCTCGCCGCCGTCGAGGACGGCGCGCTGGCCGCCACCCAGTTCCACCCGGAGAAGAGCGGCGACGCCGGAGCCACGTTGCTGGCGAACTGGGTCGGGGCGCTAGGTTGACCGCCGTGAACGTTGATACTTCTTCCCGCCGTCGACGTCGTCGAGGGCCGCGCGGTGCGCCTGGTGCAGGGGCAGGCCGGCAGCGAAACCGAATACGGCTCCGCGCTGGACGCGGCCATGACCTGGCAGCGCGACGGCGCCGAGTGGATCCACCTCGTCGACCTGGACGCCGCGTTCGGCCGGGGCAGCAACCGCGAGCTGCTGGCCGAGGTCGTCGGCAAGCTCGACGTCGCGGTCGAACTGTCCGGCGGCATCCGCGACGACGAGTCGCTGACCGCCGCGCTGGCCACCGGCTGCGCCCGGGTCAACCTGGGCACCGCGGCGCTGGAGAACCCGCAGTGGTGCGCACAGGCAATCGCCGAACACGGCGAGAAGGTGGCCGTCGGTCTGGACGTGAAGATCGTCGACGGTGAACACCGACTCCGCGGCCGCGGCTGGGAAACCGACGGCGGTGATCTGTGGGAGGTGCTGGAACGCCTTGACCAACAAGGCTGTTCACGCTTCGTCGTCACCGACGTCACCAAGGACGGCACGCTGAACGGGCCCAACCTCGAGCTGCTGTCGAAGGTCACCGAACGCACCGACGCCCCGGTGATCGCGTCCGGCGGCGTGTCGAGCCTCGATGACCTGCGGGCCATCGCCACCCTCACCGATCGCGGGGTCGAAGGCGCGATCGTCGGAAAGGCGTTGTACGCAGGGCGATTCACGCTGCCAGAGGCGCTGGCCGCGGTGGGGCAGTAGCATGGCGCTCGACACGGCCGACCTCGACGCCCTGGTCGCTGAGGCCGCCGCCATTCTCGACGAAGCGGCCACCCCGTTCATCGAGGGGCACCGCGCCGAATCCGCCGTGCAGAAGAAGGGCAACGACTTCGCCACCGAGGTCGACCTCGCCATCGAACGCCAGGTCGTCGAGGCGCTGACGACAAGACCGGAATAGAAGTGCACGGCGAGGAATTCGGCGGCGCCGACGTCGATTCGCCGCTGGTGTGGGTGCTCGACCCGATCGACGGCACGTTCAACTACGCCGCCGGCTCGCCGATGGCCGCGATCCTGCTCGGCCTGGTGCGCGACGGCGAACCGGTGGCGGGTCTGACGTGGGTGCCCTTCACCGGGGAGCGATTCACCGCCGTCGTCGGAAAGCCCCTGCGCAGCAATGGCGTCGAGCTACCTCCGCTGAAGCCCGCAAAGTTGGCCGACTCCATCGTCGGGGTCGGCACCTTCAACGTCGACTCGCGTGGCCGTGTGCCGGGGCGTTACCGGCTGGCGGTGATCGAGAACCTGAGCCGCAAGTGCTCCCGGATGAGGATGCACGGCTCCACCGGCATCGACCTCGCGTACACCGCCGCCGAGATCCTCGGTGGCGCAATCAGCTTCAGCGGACAACGCGTGGGACCACGCGGCCGGGGTCGCGCTGGTACGCGCCGCCGGGGGCATCGTCACCGACCTGGCAGGCAACGACTGGACGGTGACCTCCCCGTCGGCAGTCGTCGGACTGCCCGGTGTACATGAGGAGATCCTCGAGGTTTTGCATTCTGTCGGAGAACCCGGGGACTACTGATGGATGATCGCGGTTCGCATCATTCCCTGCCTGGACGTCGACGACGGCCGGGTGGTCAAGGGCGTCAACTTCGAAAACCTGCGCGACGCAGGCGATCCCGTCGAGCTTGCCGCGGCCTACGACGCCGAGGGCGCCGACGAGCTGACGTTCCTCGACGTCACCGCGTCCTCGTCGGGCCGCGCCACCATGCTCGAGGTGGTCAAGCACACCGCCGAGCAGGTGTTCATCCCGCTGACCGTCGGCGGTGGCGTGCGATCGGTGGCCGACGTCGACGTACTGCTGCGCGCCGGCGCCGACAAGGTCGCCGTCAACACCGCCGCGATCGCCCGCCCCGAACTGCTGGCCGAATTGTCGCGCCAGTTCGGGTCGCAGTGCATCGTGCTGTCGGTCGACGCCCGCACCGTCCCGCAGGGCCAGGAGCCGACGCCGTCGGGCTGGGAGGTCACCACGCACGGCGGGCGGCGCGGCACCGGCATCGACGCCATCGAATGGGCGGCGCGCGGCGCTGAACTCGGCGTCGGCGAGATACTGCTCAACTCCATGGACTTCGACGGCACCAAGGCCGGCTTCGACCTGCCGATGATCAAGGCGGTGCGCGGTGCGGTCACCGTGCCGGTGATCGCCAGTGGCGGTGCCGGGACGGTGGAACATTTCGCGCCCGCCGTTGTTGCAGGTGCCGACGCCGTGCTGGCCGCCAGCGTGTTCCACTTCCGGGAGCTGACCATTCGCGAGGTCAAGGCGGCATTGGCGGCAGAAGGGATCGTGGTGCGATGAGCGCATTGGACGCGGGCATCGCGTCGCGACTCAAACGCGACGCCAACGGGTTGGTCACCGCCGTCGTGCAGGAGCGCGGCACTGGGCAGGTGCTGATGGTGGCGTGGATGGATGACCTCGCACTGGCGCGCACGCTGGAAACCCGTAAGGGCACCTACTACTCGCGTTCTCGTCAACAGCACTGGGTGAAGGGCGAGACGTCTGGCCACACCCAGTACGTGCACTCGGTACGCCTGGACTGCGACGGGGATACGGTGCTGCTGGAGGTCGACCAGGAGGGCGCGGCCTGCCACACCGGCGACCACAGCTGCTTCGATGCCGACCTGCTACTGGGGCCCGACGAGTAGACAACTTCGCCGATTTCTACATCAGGGTCGTGAGTCGGCACCCAGCTACAGCCCTGCTGCAGAAATCGGCGTGGGTTTGAGCCCCACGATGTCGGTAATCCTCTTGATATGTCCCTTCCCGTCGCCGTCGGATCGGGCGGCAAGGAACTACTCGGCGACCTCGAGGTCCCGACGAACGCCGCCGGGCTTGTCGTCTTCGCGCACGGAACCGGCAGTTCCCGCTTCAGCCCACGCAATCGGCTGGTGGCACGAGCACTCAGAGACGACGGCTTCGCCACGCTGCTTCTCGACCTGCTCACCGCAGAAGAAGAACAGACCGATCTACGGACTCGCGAATTCCGGTTCGACATCGGTCTACTCGCCGATCGCGTGTTGTCCGCGCTCGACCGAATGCGCGAACACGAGGCCGTCCGGGGCCTTCCCGTCGGACTATTCGGCGCCAGCACCGGCGCGGCCGCCGCGCTGATCGCCGCCGCCGGAGACCAATCGGTGCGGGCCGTCGTGTCCCGCGGTGGTCGCCCCGATCTCGCTGGCGACGCCCTGCACGACGTGGAGGCGCCGACGCTGATGATCGTCGGAGGCCGAGATCCGAAGATCCACGAGGCGAACCAGGTGGCCAGCCGGGAGCTCTCGGCGCCGCACCACATCGAGGTAATCCCCGGCGCCACACACCTATTCGAAGAACCCGGCGCACTGGAACGGGTGGCCGCGCTCGCCGCCGCCTGGTTCGGCGACCACTTGAAGCAGGACTAGGCGGACTGCCGCTGCCGCAGCACCTCGAGTGCCTTGTCGGCATGCGTGTCCATGCTGAACTCGCTCGCGATCACGTCGAGCACCGTGCGGTCGGTGTCGATCACGAACGTTGTCCGCTTGACCGGCATAAACTTGCCCAGCAGCCCACGCTTGACGCCGAACTGCGTGGCGACCGTGCCCTCGGTGTCCGACAGCAGGGGATAGTCGAAGTTCTGCTGGTCGGCGAACTTCGCCTGCTTCTCAACGGGATCGGCGCTGATGCCGACACGGCTGGCGCCGACAGCGGCGAACTCCGACGCGAGATCACGGAAGTGGCAGGCCTCCTTCGTGCAGCCCGGTGTCATCGCCGCGGGGTAGAAGAACAGCACGATCGGGCCATCGGCGAGCAGGCCGGTCAGGCTGCGCGGCGTGCCCGTCTGGTCCGGTAGTTCGAACTCCGCTACCTGGTCACCACGTTTCATGACCGATTACGCTACGCGAAAATCGTTGGCGCCGTGTCTTCTCCATGTGCCAGGCTCGCCTCAATGGTGAATCTCGAGGCGTTCATGTCCGCCGGTTACGTCAAGGTCGAACAAGCCGCACCACGAGAAGTGGCCGACGCCGCGCGGGCCGCGCTGTGGCAGCGCCTGGGCCTGACGCCCGACGATCCGAGCCAGTGGTCGGCGGCCGTGATGTGGACGTCCGACATGACAGGCGAGGGCCCCTTCGGTGAGCTGGCCCGAAGTCCTCGACTGACGGCGGCGCTGGACGTGGTCTGCGGGACCGGCGGATGGCTACCGCGCGGCGCGCTCGGCAACATCCCGGTCCGATTCCCGGTCTCGCCGCCCGCCGACGACCGGGGTTGGCACATCGACGCCAACACCCCGCAGCCCGACGGATCCTGGGCGGTCACCGGTCGGCCCCACACCGTGCTCGTGCTCACTCTGCTCTCGGAGGTCGGTGTGGACGACGCGCCGACGCGCATCCGGGTGGGTTCCCACCGCGACGTCGCTCGCGTGCTCGGCGCGGACCCGCTGACACTCGAAGACATGGGCCGAGTGGTCGACCAGGCGAGTTCCGGGCGCCCAGTGGGCCACGCGACGGGTCAGCCCGGCGACGTGTACATCGTCCACCCGTTCACGGCGCACGCCGCCGACATGCATCGGGGGCGCACTCCACGGTTCATGGCGCAGGCGCCGGTCATGCTGACCAGCCCGTTGACACCCGCCTCGTCCGGGCCGCTCGCGTGTGTCTGGGAGGATTAGGCGGTGCCATCGACCGCCAACCTCGCAATCACCACATCGCGCGAGGACTTCCGGGCGCTGGCCGCCGAGCACCGCGTCGTGCCGGTGACCCGCAAGGTGCTCGCTGACAGTGAGACCCCGCTGTCGGCATACCGCAAGCTGGCGGCCAATCGGCCAGGGACGTTCTTGCTGGAGTCGGCCGAGAACGGCCGCTCGTGGTCGCGGTGGTCGTTCATCGGTGCTGGCGCGCCGTCGGCGCTGACGGTGCGCGACGGCGAGGCGGTGTGGCTGGGCACGACACCGCAGGACGCGCCGAGCGGTGGCGACCCCCTGCAGGCGGTGCGGGCGACCCTGGAACTGCTCAAGACCGAGCCACTGCCGGGCCTGCCGCCGCTGTCGTCGGGCCTGGTCGGGTTCTTCGCCTACGACATGGTGCGACGGCTGGAACGGCTGCCGTCGCTGGCGGTGGACGACCTGGGACTGCCGGACATGCTGCTGCTGCTGGCCACCGACATCGCCGCGGTCGACCACCACGAGGGCACCATCACCCTGATCGCCAACGCGGTGAATTGGAACGGTACCGACGAACGCGTGGACTGGGCCTACGACGACGCCGTGAAGCGGCTGGACGTGATGACCGCCGCTTTGAGCGAGCATCTGCCGTCGACGGTGGCGACCTTCAGCCGGCCCGAGCCGTTGCACCGCTCGCAGCGCACCGTGGAGGAATACTCGGCGATCGTCGAGAAGCTGGTGCGCGACATCGAAGCCGGTGAGGCGTTCCAGGTGGTGCCGTCGCAACGGTTCGAGATGGACACCGACGCCGACCCCCTAGACGTATACCGGATGCTGCGGGTGTCCAACCCCAGCCCGTACATGTATCTGCTCAACGTGCCCAATGCTGCTGGGGGACTGGACTTTTCGATCGTCGGCTCAAGCCCCGAGGCGTTGGTGACGGTCAAGGACGGTCGGGCGTCGACGCACCCGATCGCCGGAACGCGCTGGCGTGGGCAGACCGAGGAAGAAGACGTGCTGCTGGAAAAGGAGCTGCTGGCCGACGAAAAGGAACGCGCCGAGCACCTGATGCTGGTCGACCTGGGCCGCAACGACCTGGGCCGGGTCTGCCAGCCGGGCACGGTGCACGTCGAGGACTACAGCCACATCGAGCGCTACAGCCACGTCATGCACATCGTGTCGACCGTGCACGGCCTGCTCGCCGACGGAAAGACCGCACTGGACGCGGTGACGGCCTGCTTCCCGGCGGGCACGTTGTCCGGCGCGCCGAAAGTGCGGGCGATGGAGCTGATCGAGGAGGTCGAGAAGACCCGCCGCGGCCTGTATGGCGGCGTGCTGGGCTATCTCGACTTCGCGGGCAACGCCGACTTCGCGATCGCCATCCGCACCGCGCTGATGCGCAACGGCACGGCATACGTGCAGGCCGGCGGGGGAGTCGTGGCCGATTCCAACGGGCCCTACGAGTACACCGAGGCGGCGAACAAGGCCCGCGCGGTGCTCAACGCTATCGCCGCCGCGGAAACGTTGACCGAGCCGTGATTCGTCTGGCGCAACTCCTGCTGGTGCTGGCCGCGGCGGCGCTGTGGGCGGCGTCGCGGATGACGTGGGTCGAGGTGAATTCGTTCGACGGGCTGGGCCAGCCCAAGACTGCGGCGCTGTCCGGTGGGTCCTGGTCGACGGCGCTGGTGCCGTTGGCGGTCCTGTTGCTGGCCGCGGCCATCGCCGCGCTGGCCGTCCGCGGTTGGCCGCTGCGTCTGCTGGCCGTGTTGGTGGCGGTGGCGAGCGCGGGCACGGCGTACCTGGCGATCAGCCTGTGGGTCGTCCGCGACGTTGCCGTGCGCGCCGCCCACCTCGCCGAGGTGCCCGTCGCCGACCTGGTCGGTACGCAACGGCACTACGGAGGTGCGGTGATCACGTTGGTCGCTGCGGTGGGGACGCTCATCGGTGCGGTGCTGCTCATGCGCGCGGCGGCCAGGGCGCGCCCGGACGCGGCCCGCTATGCGCGACGTGCGGTGCCGCAGACCGACCAACCAGGCACTGCGATGTCGGAGCGTTCGCTTTGGGATGCGCTCGACGAGGGGCGCGACCCGACCAACGGTGACAACAAGGGCCGGTGATAGATCGTGGTGTGGTGGCGGTTACCCTTCGTTGAAGGTCAAGCTGCGGTACTAGAAGGGATTCGACACCTATGAGTTCGGCAACCGTGCTCGACTCCATCATCGAGGGAGTTCGCGCCGACGTTGCCGCTCGTGAGGCCGTCGTTTCGCTCGCCGAGATCAAGGAAATGGCGAAGGAAGCTCCGCCGCCGCTGAACGTGATGGCCGCATTGCGCGAACCCGGCATTGGTGTGATCGCCGAAGTAAAGCGCGCCAGCCCGTCCCGCGGTGAATTGGCGTCGATCTCCGATCCGGCGAAACTGGCCAAGGCATATGAGGATGGCGGCGCACGCATCATCAGCGTGCTGACCGAGCAGCGGCGCTTCAACGGGTCGCTCGAGGACTTGGACGCGGTGCGCGCAGCAGTGTCAATTCCCGTGTTGCGCAAGGACTTCATCGTTAGGCCGTATCAGATCCACGAAGCCCGCGCCCACGGCGCCGACATGCTGCTGCTGATCGTCGCCGCACTGGAACAACAGGCGTTGGAGTCGATGCTGGATCGCACCGAGTCGCTGGGAATGACGGCGCTGGTCGAGGTGCACACCGAAGAGGAAGCGAACAGCGCGCTTCAGGCAGGTGCGAAGGTCATCGGTGTGAACGCGCGTGACCTCAAGACGCTGGACGTCGATCGGGATTGCTTCGCGCGCATCGCCCCTGGGCTGCCGAGCGGTGTCATCCGGATCGCCGAGTCCGGGATTCGCGGCACCGCCGATCTGCTCGCCTATGCCGGTGCTGGCGCCGACGCGGTTCTCGTCGGTGAGGGGCTGGTCACCAGTGGCGATCCCCGCGGCGCCGTTGCCGATTTGGTCACCGCAGGCACGCATCCGTCGTGCCCGAAACCCGCACGCTGAAAAGTGGCCGATCTCGCCGGCCCGGAGTTGCCGCGGTCCAGCGCGGCAGTTGCCGAACCCTCCACGCACGATCCCGACGTACGGGGCCATTTCGGTGTGTACGGCGGACGATTCGTGGCGGAAGCCTTGATGGCGGTCATCGAAGAGGTCACGGCCGCCTATGAGAAGGCGCGTGGCGATCAGACGTATCTCGACGAACTGGACCGGCTGCAGCGGCATTACAGCGGGCGACCTTCCCCTTTGTATGAGGCGGAGCGTCTTTCGGAGCATGCCGGCGATGCGCGCATCTTCCTGAAGCGAGAAGACCTCAACCACACCGGATCTCACAAGATCAACAACGTGTTGGGCCAGGCGCTGCTGGCGCGGCAGATGGGCAAGGGCCGGGTGATTGCCGAGACCGGCGCAGGTCAGCACGGGGTGGCGACGGCGACGGCGTGCGCGCTGCTGGGCCTTGAATGTGTCGTCTACATGGGCGCGGTCGACACGGCTCGGCAGGCGTTGAACGTGGCGCGGATGCGGCTGCTGGGCGCCGAGGTGGTGTCGGTCGAGTCCGGCTCGCAGACCTTGAAGGACGCGATCAACGAGGCGTTCCGGGACTGGGTCACCAACGCGGACAACACGTATTACTGCTTCGGCACCGCGGCAGGCCCGCACCCGTTCCCGACGATGGTGCGTGACTTCCAGCGGGTGATCGGCCTTGAAACGCGGGTGCAGATCGTCGATCAGGCCGGCCGGTTGCCGGACGCAGTGACGGCATGTGTTGGCGGCGGGTCGAACGCCATCGGCATCTTCCACGCATTCATCGACGATCCGGGCGTGCGGCTGGTGGGCTATGAGGCGGCGGGCGACGGCGTCGAAACCGGTCGCCACGCAGCAACTTTCACCGGCGGGTCGCCGGGGGCGTTTCAGGGATCGTTCTCCTACCTTTTGCAGGACGACGACGGACAGACCATCGAATCGCATTCGATCTCAGCAGGTTTGGACTATCCCGGTGTCGGTCCCGAGCACGCGTTCCTGAAGGACACCGGCCGCGCCGACTACCAGCCGATCACCGATGCCGAGGCGATGGACGCGTTCGCGTTGTTGTGCCGCACCGAAGGCATCATTCCGGCGATCGAGTCGGCGCACGCCGTGGCGGGCGCATTGAAGTTGGGTGCCGAACTCGGCCGCGGGTCGATAATCGTGGTGAACTTGTCGGGGCGTGGCGACAAGGACGTGGAGACGGCGGCGAAGTGGTTCGGGCTGCTGGATGGGGCGTCATGAGTCGACTGGCGGCGTTGTTCGATACGTGCCGATCAGAGGGACGCTCGGCGTTGATCGGTTACCTGCCGACGGGTTTTCCCGACGTACCGACGTCGATCTCGGCGATGACGGCGTTGGTCGAGTCGGGTTGCGACCTGGTTGAAGTCGGCATCGCGTACTCGGATCCCGGTATGGACGGCCCGACGATTGCGGCGGCCACCGAGGCGGCGCTGCGCGGCGGGGTGAGGGTGCGTGACACGCTGGCGGCCGTCGAGGCGATCAGCAACGCCGGGGGGCGGGCCGTGGTGATGACGTACTGGAACCCGGTGCTGCGCAGGGGCATCGACGCGTTCGCCCGGGACCTGGCTTCCGCGGGCGGGCTCGGGTTGATCACGCCGGACCTGATTCCTGATGAAGCCGACGAGTGGCTATCGGTGTCTGATGCGCACAACTTGGACCGAATATTCTTGGTGGCGCCGTCGTCGACGCCGGAGCGGTTGGCGACGACGGTTCAGGCATCGCGCGGATTTGTCTATGCCGCATCCATAATGGGCGTAACCGGTGCCCGTGATGTGGTGTCGGTGGCCGCGCCCGAGTTGGTTGGCCGGGTAAAGGCGGTGTCTGACATCCCGGTCGGCGTCGGGTTGGGTGTGCGGTCGCGCGAGCAGGCGGCGCAGATCGGCGCCTACGCTGACGGGGTGATCGTGGGCTCGGCGTTGGTGTCGGCGTTGAAGGAGGGTATCGGTGCCGTGCGGTCGCTGACCGAGGAACTCGCCGACGGTGTGCGGCAGAGGATTACTGCGTGACGACGACGCTTCTGGCCTCCTTTCCAAGCCCGTCGCAGGGCGTGTGGCATCTCGGCCCCGTACCCCTGCGCGCTTACGCGCTGTGCATCGTCGCCGGGCATGTTGGCGGCGCTGTGGATCGGTGAGAAGCGATGGGTCGAGCGGGGCGGCGAACCGGGGGTCATCTACAACATCTTCTGGTGGGCGATGCCGTTCGGTCTGGTCGGTGGGCGGCTGTACCACGTCATCACCGACTGGCGAACGTACTTCGGTGACGACGGGGCCGGTTTGGTGGCCGCGTTCCGGATCTGGGAAGGCGGCCTTGGTATCTGGGGCGCGGTCGCGCTCGGCGGTGTCGGGGCGTGGATCGGGTGCCGTCGCGAGGGCATACCGTTACCGGCCTTCGGTGATGCTGTCGCGCCCGGAATCGTTCTGGCGCAGGCGATCGGGCGGCTGGGGAATTACTTCAACCAAGAGCTGTACGGGCGACCGACGACATTGCCGTGGGGCCTAGAGATCTATGAGCGGGAAGTCAATGGTGTTCCCGACACGTTGAACGGCGTGTCGACGGGCGAGCTGCTGTATGTGGTGCATCCGACTTTCCTGTACGAATTGCTGTGGAACCTATTGATTTTCGCGGCGTTGATCGTCATCGACCGCCGGTTCAAGATCGGTCACGGTCGACTGTTCGCGATGTATGTGGCGGGCTACTGCGTCGGCCGGTTCTGGATCGAGTTGATGCGCAGCGACGCGGCCACGCATATCGCCGGCATTCGGATCAATTCGTTCACGGCGACGTTCGCGTTCATCGGCGCAGTGGTCTACATCATGGTCGCGCCCAAGGGCCGGGAAGATCCGGCGTCGCTCAAGGGCAAGCCGAGGGATGTTGAGGAGGAAGAGGACACCGCCGTCGAGGACTTCGTCAAGGAGCTGACGGGCGTCGCGGCGGCAACGACGGGTGTGGTCGCGGCGGCCAAGGTCGCAGGCGAGGCCGAGGACGAAGACGCCAGGGCAGCGGGTGACGAAGAGGCGGCCGGCGACGAAGAAGCTGTCGCGGATGAACCGGTAACCGAAGCTGCCGTCGAGGCCGAGCAACTCACCGCGGACATCCCCGAAGACGAGGAATTCGCCGCGGCGGAGGAGTTCGCCGCGGTCGCCGAGGAAGAGCCCGAACCCGGGTCCGAGGCGGCGGCCGAAGCGGAGGCGCTTGCAGAAGACGTCGAAGAGGCCCCGTCGGAGGACATCGCGGAGGCCGTGGAATTCGCTGAGGCCAAGGAAGCGGCCGAGCAGGCCGAAGAAACCGGTGAGGATGACGCGGAGGAAATCGGCGCTGATGTGGCCGGCGTGCCCGCCGACAATGTTGCCGAAGCGGAGGAGTTCGCCGCGGAAGGCGAGGACGAACCGGAGGCAGAGTCCGAGGCCGCCGTCGAGGGCGAGCCTTCTGACGAAGAGGCCGAACCTGTAGGCGGTGTGGGTGCTGTTGACGGCGACGAGACGGTAGAGGCGCAAGAGGCGGCGACGTCCGAGGAATCTGAGGCCGACGAGCCCGGGACAGCGGAGGCCGAATCCGCTGGCGGGGATGCCGAGTCCGGGGCTTCTGATGAAGTGGCCGAGCCCGTTGGCGGTGTGGGTGCCGTCGAGGGCGAGGAAGCTATTGAGGCTCAGGAAGCCGTACCCGACGCGCATGAAGCCGCTGTGGAAGCTGCAGAGGAAGCCGAAGGCGTTGCCGCGGAGGTCACTGAAGCGGAGCCCGAGTCGGCCGCCGAGGAACCGGAGCCTGAGACCGCGGACGGCGAGCTTGTAGGCGATGTGGAGGCCGTTGAGGGCGACGAGACGGTCGAGGTCCAGGCGGCAGCTCCCGAGGAACATGAGGAAGTGGTAGAGGCCGCCGACGAAACTGAGGAGGCTGAGCCGGAATCGGAGTCCGATGAATCTGAGCCTGGCGAGCCCGAATCAGCGGCTGCAGCGGCCACCGCTGGGGATGCCTTGGAGGAACCTTCTGAAGAAGAGGCCGAGCCCGTGGCGGTGTCGGCGACGTGGAGGGCGAGGGGGCCGTTGAGGCGGAGGAGGCGGCGCCCGAGGCGCACGAAGCAGCCGTAGATGCCGCCGGGGAAGCGGAGGGCGTTGCTGCCGAGGTGACCGATTCACCGGCCGACGAAGATCAGGCTCCCGAGGCCGAGACTGAAGAGCCTGCGGAGGCAGCTGCCGAACCGACTGCTCCGGTCGACGACGCGGCTGAGCCCGAGGATCTTGAGACCGAAGACGAGACAGAGGAACAAGAGACCGAGGACGCCGAAGCCGCCGTGGAGGATGCGGAAGCTGAGCCTTCCGACAAGGAGGCGGCCGACGAAGCCGAAGCGGTGATCGATGAAGCCGAGGCGGCCGAGGAAGAACCTGAGGCCGAGGTTCTCGAGTCCGAGCCGCAACCTGAGGCCGCCGACGTCGACGAGGTGCCGGTGCCCGACAGCGCCGAGGAATCCGGCGGACGCCTGCGTCGATGGTTGCGCGGTCAACGCGCACGCTGACACCACTTGCTACGGATCGTCGGAAAGGCGGCCCGTACCACGGGGCACTGACATCGGGCGGCGTAGTGGCCGGCTCCGGCCCGGGTTATCCCCAGTTGCGTTTTCATCCACAGGTTGGGTTCTCGGGGCGTTCTCGCGTCACCGGCCCGGTCGGTGATCTCGCCTAGCTTCGATCACATGTTCGATGGTGTGTTGCCCGAGATCGCCGACCTGGCGGCGCTGGATGCCGCCGGGTTGGTCGATGCCGCGGCGGGCTGGTCGCGGGCCGAGAACGCCGCGTGTGCGCGCAAGCTGGCGGTGCTGGCCGAGATCTTCACCCGCCGCACCGGGTTGCCCGACGACGAACGCGACGGCTGGTGGATCGACCCCGAAGCCGCGTTGTCGGCGGAGTTGGCCGCCGCGCTCAATGTCGGCGCGCGGGTTGGCGCTGGCCCAAACCCACCGCGGGCTCGCCCTGCGCGAGCGGCTACCCGCAGGTGGCCGCGCTGTTTGAGGCCGGGTTGATCAGTGACCTGTTGGTGCGCGCGATCGTGTATCGCACCGCACTGATCACCGACGCCGAGGCGATGGCCGCCGTCGATGCCGAGTTGGCGGACCGGGTGCGCCGGTGGGGGGCGTTGTCGATCACCAAAACCGAAGACGCCATCGACGCGCTGGTCGAGCGCCACGACCCCGCCGCGTTGCGCCGTGCCCGGGCCGCGGTGTCCGCAGCGCACGGTGGAGTTCGGCTCCCCGAGCCGACCCGGCCGGCATCACCAGCATGTACGCCCGCCTGTACGGCCCGGACGCGGCGTTCATCGAGGCGCGGGTCGAGGAGATGGTCCGCAGTGTGTGTGAGGCCGATCCGCGCACCCTGCCCGAGCGGCGCAGCGATGCCCTGACCGCGCTGGCCGCCCGCACCGAACTGGCCTGCGCCTGCGGGCAGGCGGACTGCCCCGCCGCCGGACGCCCCGCACCCGCAAGAACGCCGTGGTGCATGTGGTCGCCGACCCCGACACCCTCACCGCCGCCCAGACCGAAGGGCCCACACCCGACAGCTCACCACCGCCAGCCGACCCCGAGACCCCGACGAGCCTGCCGATCCCGCGCGAGTCTGCCGACGGTCGACCGGTCGGCGAGCCGGTTGAACCAGCCGAGTGTCAGCCCGCGCCGAGCCGGTGCACGCCCGTCGAAGCCGGTGAGCCGGCCGCGCCCGAGGACGCTGAGCCGCCGCGCCGGCCACACAGATGTGCCCGCGGCGTTGCGGCCCGCCCCGGCGCCGCCGATCGCGCCGACTCGCAGTGCGGACCCGTCATCGCGCGACCGGTATCGGGCCGCGGCCGACCCGGCCGCGGACGCCGCTGATCGTTCCGTTGGCCCAGTGCCAGCCCGGCATCGCGCTCCCGGTCATCAACGGGTCGAATCTGAAGGTCGGCGCACCGGTGACGCCCTGCCCGGCGCCGTCGTGCCCGGCGCCGCCGGCGTTCGTCATCGGTGGCGGGGTGCTGCCCGCACCATTGCTGGGCGGGGTGTTGGAGCGGGCCACGATCCGCCAGGTGCGCCATCCCGGCATCGACGCCCCACCCGAACCCCGCTACACCCCCTCGCGGGCACTATCGGATTTTGTGCGTTGCCGTGACTTGACGTGTCGATGGCCGGGCTGCGATAAACCTGCATATCATTGCGACCTCGACCACACCGTGCCCTACCCGGTCGGGCCGACTCATGCGTCAAACATGAAGTGCTACTGCCGTTTTCATCATTTGCTGAAAACGTTCTATGTCGGGCAGGGTGGTTGGCGTGAGCGTCAACTGCCCGACGGCACGCTGATCCTCACTGCCCCAACCGGACACACCTACACCACCCACCCCGGCAGCATGCTGCTGTTCCCGGCCCTGTGCGCGCCGACCGGCGAATTGTGGCCACCCGGACAGGAACCCGTCGTCGAACCCAGCGCCGAGCGCGGCGCGATGATGCCCAAACGCCGACACACCCGCGCCGAAAACCGACAACGCGCCATCGAAGCCGAACGCCGACTCAACGACGAATACGTCGCCGAACGCAACAAACCCCCACCGTTCTAGCTGGCCGTCATCGGCCCTGACGACGTGATAGTCGCGGTCGTCAGGTTCGGCAAGCAGCTTGTCATGGTCTTGCGGTCGTAGGGCCACAAGTCGACGGTGCCTTCGTCGGTGAGATACCAAGAGTTGCAACCGGTATTCCACACCGTCGGGCCCAGCGCTGCGGCGACATCGTCGTTGAATTGCGTGGTTGCTTCCTCGGTGACTTCGACGGTGTCGATCTCGCCGTCGCGGAATCGCCGCAGCCAATGCGTGATGTAGCGGGCGGTCAGCTCCGCGGAATACTGCAGCGAGATCGAACCGGTCGGCGAGTTGGGACCAAGCACCGTGAAGAAGTTCGGGAATCCCGGGATCGCCGTCATGCGGTATGCCCGTGGGCCTTTCGCCCAGACGTCATCGATCGACACGCCGTCGCGCCCGCGCAGGTTCATCGGCCGCATGTAGTTGTGCGCCTGAAATCCCGTGGCGAACACCAACAGATCGGCATCGATATCGCGTCCGTCGGCCATCCGGATGCCGCGCGGCGTGATCTGCTCGATCGCCTCCGTGACCAATTCGGCGTTGGGTGCACGCAGCGCGCGGTAATACGAGCCCGACACGACCTGGCGTTTGCACAGCGGCTGGTAGTCCGGGGTGAGCCGCTCCCGCAACTCGGGGTCGCGGACCTGAACGCGCAGTGACCATCTCGCGTACGCCTGCACCAGGCGGCGACGCCAACTCGGTCGGGTGGTGATGTCGGCAAGGATCCCCGACCCCCACAGCAGCGCGTTGTACAGCCGACGGTGCAAACTCGGCAGCCGACGCAACGCCTTACCGAACAGAGCGGGCTGCGGCAGTCCCATCGGTGCCCACATCACCCACTGCGGTGTCCGCACGAGGTGCCAGATCCGCTCGGCATCGCCTTGCAATGCCGAAATGATCTGCACGCCAGTGGATCCCGCTCCGATGACTGCGATGCGCCGGCCATCGGTCGCAATGTCGTCATCCCAGCGCGCGGTGTGCACCACGTCGCCCTCGAAGGTGTCCAGCCCGGGGATCGCCGGCGTATACGGGTGATGCAGCACCCCCGTCGCGGCGATCACGAAGTCCGCCTCCAACACGGCGCCGTCCGCGGTCTCGACCCGCCACGCACGTCCCGTAAAGACCGCCGACACGACCGTGGCATTCAAGCGCAGATGCTCAGAGAGGCCGAACTGGTCGACGACGTCGCGCAGGTAGCGCTGGATTTCCTCGCCCGGCGCGAAGATGCCCGTCCAGTCCGGTTTCGGCGCGAACGAGAACTGATACAGCTGCGATGGCACGTCGCACGTCAGGCCCGGATAGCGGTTCCAGTGCCACACACCGCCGACATCCGCGCCCTTCTCCAGGATCGTGAAGTCACGAAATCCCGCACGTTGCAAGGTCACCGCGGTCGCGATACCGGCAATCCCGGCGCCGATGATGACGATCTTGGGGTCACGTCTAGTCATTTCAGAAACCGACGGTATTCGGAGACTCATGGTATGTCAATGGGCTAGGATGCCCGAATGGCCCGAATGACCCGCGCGCAAAGCCAGGCGCAGACCAGGGCGCAGCTCGTCACGACCGCAAAACGCCTGTTCTTCGAGGACGGCTACCACCCGACCTCGCTGGAGAAGGTCGCCGACGCCGCCGGCTACTCCAAGGGCGCGGTGTACTCGAACTTCCGGAACAAAGACGAGCTCTGCACGGCTGTGCTCGACGAGATCCGGGCCGAACGACTCGGCGAGGTCCTCGAGATCATCGCCCGTCCGGACACGCCGTCGCGCATCGAGGCCCTGCGCGCCTGGGCCGATCGGGTCATCGGCGATCCGGGATGGACATCGCTGGAAGTCGAGTTCGCCGTGCACGCGCGTCGCGACGAGAAACTCCGCGCCGACCTTGCCGCCGGCCTCGACAACATCCTCCAAATGCTCAGCGCCGGTGTGGAATCCGCGGACAACCCCGACCTCAAGATGCCCGGCCGCGAAGCCGCAACCACGATGCTCGCCCTCGGTGCCGGGCTCGGTCTGCTCCGTTCGATCGACCCGTCGATACCCGTCAACGGGCTGATCGACACACTTCGCCTGATCACCGGACAACCCGTATAGAACAGGCGGGTTTTCCTTACTTACTGGGTACACCGCAGTTCTGGCATGCTGGGAGCCATGACTGAGCCGCAGTTCGGTGGCAGCGAGCACGGAACCCCGCCTCCACCGCCCCCGCAACCGCCGGGATATCCACCGTCATATCCGCCTCCGCCCGGCCAGTACCCGCCGGCCTACACCGATCCGGCCGCGCCCTACGGACGCCATCCGCTCACGGGTGAACCGCTTGTCCGACAAGTCCAAGGTCGTCGCCGGACTGCTGCAGCTGCTGGGATTGTTCGGGATCGTCGGCATCGGCCGGATCTATCTCGGCCAGACCGGGCTGGGGGTCGCACAGCTCATCGTCGGAATCGTCACGTGCTTCATCGGCGCCGTCATCTGGGGAATCGTCGATGCCGTTCTCATCCTCACCGACAAGGTCCGCGACACCCGAGGGGCGTCCTCTTCGCGATGGCACCTAGCGCCACCCTCAGCCGGGGACGGCTGTACGGCACGCTCGGCACGGGCGCTGTACTGGCGGGCGGCCTGGCCTACGTCGGACTCGGCGACCCCCACAGTCCGGGGTTTGTGTTCCCCGCCTGCCCCTTCAAGGCGCTGACCGGATGGAACTGTCCCGCCTGCGGTGGCCTGAGGATGACGCACGACGTGTTGCACGGCGACTTCGCCGCCGCCGTCGTCGACAACGTCTTCCTCCTCGTCGGGCTGCCCCTGCTCGCGGCCTGGCTGCTGGTGCGCTGGCGTCTCGGCCGAACGTTGATGACCAAACCCGCGATCGTCGTCATCGTCGTCGCTGTCTTCGCCTGGACGGTGGTCCGCAATCTGCCCGGGTTCCCGCTGGTCCCGACGCTTCTTACCGGGTAGCTCCGTTGCTGCGCTGATACACTCGACCTTCGGGCCGGTGCAGTCCCGGGCCAGACTTTCCCGGACTGCGGAGGTGGCTACCAATGCTGTTTTCGGCGTTGCCCGAACCACAGGGCTTGTACGACCCCGACAACGAGGCGGACTCGTGCGGCGTCGCCATGGTCACCGACATCCGGGGCCGTCGCTCGCACGCCATCGTCGTCGACGGGCTGATCGCTCTGGAACACCTCGAACACCGCGGCGCCGCGGGTGCCGAACCCAACAGCGGTGACGGCGCGGGCATCCTGATCCAGCTCCCCGTCGAGCTCCTGCGCGAGGTCGCCGGTTTCGAGCTCCCCGAGCCGACCGCCGACGGCGCCAACACCTTCGCCGCCGGCACCTGCTTCCTGCCGCAGGACCCTGTTGCCCGTGCCGACGCGCGCAACCACGTCGAAGCCATCGCACAAGAGGAGGGCCTGGAGGTCCTTGGCTGGCGCGAGGTGCCAGTCGACCCTGACGGCGCCGAAGTCGGCGCGACGGCGCGCAGCTGCATGCCCCACATGGCCCAACTGTTCGTCGCCGCACCCGACCGAACCGGCGGCATCGACCTCGACCGGCGGGTCTACCCGCTGCGCAAGCGCGCCGAACGCAACGGCGTCTACTTCCCGTCGCTGTCCAGCCGGACCATGGTCTATAAGGGCATGCTCACCACAATGCAACTGCCCCAATACTTTCCGGATCTGCGCGACGAACGTTGCCGCAGCGCCATCGCGATCGTGCACAGCCGCTTCTCCACCAACACATTCCCGTCCTGGCCGCTGGCCCACCCGTTCCGTTTCGTCGCCCACAACGGCGAGATCAACACCGTGCGCGGCAACCGCAACCGCATGCACGCCCGCGAGGCGATGCTGGCCAGTGCGCAAATCCCCGGCGACCTGTCCCGCCTCTCGCCGATCTGCACACCGGAGGCCTCCGACTCCGCCTCCTTCGACGAGGTGCTCGAACTCCTGCACCTCGGTGGTCGCACCCTGCCGCACGCCGTGCTGATGATGATCCCCGAGGCGTGGGAGAACAACCCCACCATGGACCCCGCCGAGCGCGCCTTCTGGCAGTTCCAGGCCTCCCTGATGGAACCTTGGGACGGCCCCGCCTGCGTAACGTTCACCGACGGCACCCTGGTCGGAGCGGTGTTGGACCGCAACGGATTACGGCCAGGGCGCTGGTGGCGCACCATCGACGACCGCGTCATTCTGGCCAGTGAAAGCGGCGTGCTCGACGTGCCGTCCGCCGAGATCGTCGCCAAGGGCCGGCTGCAGCCCGGCAAGATATTCCTCATCGACACCGCCGCGGGCCGCATCGTGTCCGACGACGAGGTCAAGGAATCCCTTGCCAAGCAAGAGCCTTACGGCGAATGGCTGCACGCCGGCCTGCTGGACCTGAAGACCCTGCCCGACCGCGTCCGCGTCCAGCCCAACCACGAATCCGTTGTGAGCAGGCAGATCTCGTTCGGCTACACCGAAGAAGACCTGCGCATCCTGCTCACCCCGATGGCGGCCTCCGGCACAGAGCCGTTGGGCTCGATGGGCACCGACACCCCGACCGCCGTGCTGTCCCAACGGTCCCGGCTGCTCTACGACTACTTCGTCGAACTCTTCGCCCAGGTGACCAACCCGCCCCTTGACGCCATCCGCGAAGAAGTCGTCACGTCCATGGCCCGCGTGATGGGCCCCGAGCAGAACCTCCTCGAGCCGACGGCGGCGTCCTGCCGCCAGATCGTGCTGCGCTGGCCGGTGCTCGACAACGACGAGCTCAACAAGATCGTGCACATCAACGACGACGGCGAACACCCCGGCCTCAAGACCGCCGTCCTGCGGGCTCTGTACGACGTCGAACGCGGCGGCGAAGGCCTTGCCGACGCACTCGAGGAGCTCAGGCTGAGGGCCAGTGACGCCATCGCGAAAGGCGCACGCACACTGGTCATCTCGGACCGCGACTCCGACCACACCAAGGCGCCGATCCCGTCGCTGCTTGCCGTCTCCGCCGTGCACCACCACCTGGTCCGCACCAAACAGCGCACCACCGTCGCAATGGTCGTCGAGACCGGCGACGCCCGCGAAGTGCATCACATCGCGATGCTCATCGGCTTCGGTGCGGCCGCGGTCAACCCGTATCTGGCCTTCGAGTCCATCGACGACCTCATCCGCGAAGGCGAACTCACCGGCATCGAGCCCGCCGCCGCGATGCGCAATTACCTCAAGGCGCTCAGCAAGGGCGTGGTCAAGGTGATGAGCAAGATGGGCATCTCGACCGTCGGCTCCTACACCGGGGCGCAGGCATTCGAGGCCGTCGGCATCGACCGTGACGTCATCGACGAGTACTTCACCGGCACGCCAACCCAACTCGGCGGGGCCGGGCTTGACGTCATCGCCGAGGAGGTCAAGCTGCGGCACCGCCGCGCGTACCCGGAGAACCCCACCGAACGGGTGCACCGCCGGCTCGAAGTCGGCGGCGAGTACGCCTTCCGGCGTGAGGGCGAGCTGCACCTGTTCACCCCCGAAGTGGTGTTCCTCCTGCAGCATTCGACCCGCACGGGCCGTCACGACATCTTCAGCCAGTACTCCGAGGAGGTGGACCGGCTCTCCAGAGAAGGCGGCACGCTGAGGGGCCTGTTCGAACTCAAGAAGGGCCTACGACCACCGGTGCCGCTGGAAGACGTGGAACCCGTCGACTCCATCGTCACCCGGTTCAACACCGGCGCAATGAGTTACGGCTCCATCTCCGCCGAGGCCCACGAGACCATGGCCATCGCCATGAACAACCTCGGCGGGCGGTCCAACTCCGGTGAGGGCGGCGAGGACACCGACCGGCTTTACGACCCGAAACGGCGCAGCGCCGTCAAGCAAGTCGCCTCCGGGCGCTTCGGCGTCACCAGCGACTACCTGGTCAATGCGTCCGACATCCAGATCAAGATGGCCCAAGGCGCCAAACCCGGTGAGGGCGGCCAGCTTCCGGGCTACAAGGTGTACCCGAACATCGCCAAGACCCGGCACTCCACGCCCGGCGTGGGACTGATAAGCCCACCACCGCACCACGACATCTACTCGATCGAAGACCTGGCCCAACTCATCCACGACCTCAAGAACGCCAACGAGGACGCCCGGATCCACGTCAAGCTCGTCAGCTCCGTGGGTGTCGGCACCGTCGCGGCGGGAGTGTCCAAGGCGCACGCCGACGTGGTGCTCATCTCCGGCTACGACGGCGGCACCGGCGCGGCGCCACTCACCAGCCTGAAACACGCCGGCGCGCCATGGGAGATCGGCCTCGCCGACACCCAGCAGACCCTCGTGCTCAACGGGTTGAGGGATCGCATCACCGTGCAATGCGACGGCGGCATGCGCACCGCGCGTGACGTCATCGTGGCCGCGCTGCTGGGCGCCGAGGAGTTCGGCTTCGCCACCGCGCCGCTGGTGGTATCCGGCTGCATCATGATGCGGGTCTGTCACCTCGACACCTGCCCCGTCGGCGTGGCCACCCAAAACCCCGAGCTGCGCGCACGGTTCAACGGCAAACCGGAGTTCGTCGAGAACTTCTTCCGGTTCATCGCCGAGGACATCCGAAAGTATCTGGCCGAACTCGGGTTCCGCAGCATCGACGAGGCCGTCGGGCACGCCGAGGTGCTCGACACCGCCACGGGCATCGCCCACTGGAAGAGCAAGGGGCTGGACCTGACCCCGATCTTCGCGATCCCCGAAGGGACGCAGCGCCGGCGCATCCGCGGCCAGGATCACGGTCTCGATCAGGCGTTGGACCGCACCCTGATCCAGCTGGCCGAGGGCGCCCTCGAGGACGCCCATCCCGTCAGGCTCGAACTGCCGGTTCGCAACGTCAACCGCACCGTCGGCACCCTGCTCGGCTCCGAGGTGACGCGCCGCTACGGCGCCAATGGGCTGCCGGACGACACCATCCACGTCACGCTCACCGGATCCGCGGGCCAGTCCATCGGCGCGTTCTTGCCGCCCGGCATCACCCTGGAACTCATCGGCGACGCCAACGACTATGTCGGCAAGGGGCTTTCGGGTGGACGTGTCATCGTCAAACCCCAGGACGACGTGCTGTTCCTCGCGGAGGACAACGTGATAGCCGGCAACACCCTGCTCTACGGGGCCACGGCGGGCGAGGTCTACCTACGGGGCCGGGCCGGAGAACGCTTCTGCGCCCGCAACTCCGGTGCGCTGGCCGTCGTCGAGGGCGTCGGCGACCATGCCTGCGAATACATGACCGGCGGCCGGGTAGTGGTGATGGGTAAGACGGGGCGCAACATGGCGGCAGGCATGTCCGGCGGCATCGCCTTCGTTCTCGGCCTCGACCCGAGGAGGGTCAACTCCGAAATGGTGGAGCTGCAGCGGCTGGAGCCCGAAGACTTGACCTGGCTGCGCGATGTCATCGCCAGGCACGTCGCCTACACCGGCAGCACGCTTGCCACCTCGCTGTTGTCCGACTGGCCCAGGCGCAGCGCGCAATTCACCAAGATCATGCCCCGCGACTACCAACGCGTCCTCGAGGCGACGCTGGTGGCCAAACGTGAGGGCCGTGACGTCGACACCGCGATCATGGAGGCCAGCCGTGGCTGATCCCACCGGATTCCTGCGGATACCCAAGGTCGAGGCGCCCAAGCGGCCGGTCGACGAACGCGTCGGCGACTGGCGTGAGGTCTACGAACAGCAGGACCCGCACGAGCGCGCCGGCGAGGTCTCCCAGCAGGCCGGCCGCTGCATGGACTGCGGAATACCGTTCTGCCACTCCGGAACCGCGGGTTGTCCGCTGGGCAACCTGATCCCGGAGTGGAACGACCTGGTGCGGCGAGGCCGCTGGGATGCCGCAAGCGATCGCCTGCACGCCACCAACAACTTCCCGGAGTTCACCGGGAGGCTGTGCCCGGCACCGTGCGAAACCGCCTGCGTGCTGTCCATCGGCGAGGAGCAGACCGGTGGCAGCGTGACGATCAAGCGCATCGAGCAGACGATCGCCGACCACGCCTGGATGTACGGCATCGTCGAGCCTCAGCCCGCGGCCATTGCGACCGGCAAGAAGGTCGCCGTCGTCGGCTCCGGGCCCGCCGGACTGGCTGCGGCACAACAACTCACCCGCGCCGGCCATGACGTCACCGTCTACGAGCGTGACGACCGGATCGGCGGGCTGATGCGCTACGGCATACCCGAGTACAAACTGGAGAAGTCGACGCTGAACCAGCGCCTGGCCCAAATGCGTGCGGAGGGAACACGTTTCGTCACCGAGACCGAGGTCGGTGTCGATCTCACCGTCGAACAGTTGCGGGCGCAGTACGACGCCGTGGTGCTGGCCGTGGGCGCACTGCGGGCCAGGGACAACGACGTCGAGGGCCGTCACCTCAACGGCGTGCACCTGGCCATGGAGCACCTGGTGCCCGCCAACAAGGAGTGCGAGGGCGACGGGCCGAGCCCGCTGTCCGCGAAGGACAAGCATGTCGTGATCATCGGCGGCGGCGACACCGGCGCCGACTGCCTGGGCACCGCGCACCGCCAGGGCGCGAAGTCGGTGACGCAACTCGACTACAACCCCGAGCCGCCCGAAGACCGCGACGAGTCCCGGTCACCGTGGCCCATGTGGCCGCTGGTGCTGCGGACCCGCCTGTCGCCCGCCCACGCCGAAGGCGGCCACCGCCGATACGAAGTCGCGGTGCAGCGATTTCTCGGCGACGAGAACGGCAACGTGCGGGCCGATGGAGATCGCCGAGGTCCGGGTCGAACGTGACGCCGACGGCCGGCGGCACATCTCCCCGGTCGGGGAGTCGCTGGAGATTCCCTGTGAATTGGCCCTGCTGGCCATCGGGTTCGACGGCGTCGAGCACATGCCGCTGCTGGACTCCCTGGGTCTGGAACTCAACCGCCGCGGGGCGTTGCCGTGCGGATCGGATTGGCAGACCGACGCACCCGGGGTGTTTGTCTGCGGTGACGCGCACCGCGGTGCATCGCTGATCGTCTGGGCCATCGCCGAGGGCCGCAGCGCGGCGCACGCCGTCGACGAGTACCTGATGGGCGAGTCCGATCTGCCCGAGCCGGTCAAGCCGGGCGCCCTACCTCTGGCCGTCGTCTGAACCGATTCACGACTATGCTCAGATGCCGTGACTAGACGCGGAAAGATCGTCTGTACCTTGGGCCCGGCCACCGCCACTGACGAGGCCGTCAGGGCCCTGGTCGAGGCAGGGATGGACGTCGCGCGGCTCAACTTCAGCCACGGCGACTACAGCGACCACGAGGCCAACTACAAGCGCGTTCGCGCCGCCTCCGATACGACCGGGCGCGCCGTCGGCATCCTCGCCGACCTGCAAGGCCCCAAGATCCGGCTGGGCCGGTTCGCCGAGGGCCCGACCTACTGGGCCAACGGCGAAACGGTGCGGATCACCGTCGACGACTACGACGGCACCCATGACCGGGTATCGACCACCTACAAGCAACTCGCCAAGGACGCCCAGCCCGGCGACCGGCTGCTGGTCGACGACGGCAACGTCGGCCTGGTGATCGAGCACATCGACGGCAACGACGTCGTCTGCACCGTCACCGAGGGTGGGCCGGTCAGCAACAACAAGGGCATGTCGCTGCCCGGCATGAACGTCTCGGTGCCGGCGATGTCGCAGAAGGACGTCGAGGACCTGGAGTTCGCGCTGCGGCTCGGTGTCGACCTGATTGCGTTGTCGTTCGTCCGCTCACCCGCCGACATCGAACTCGTCCACGAGGTGATGGACCGCCTCGGCCGGCGAGTGCCCGTCATCGCCAAGCTCGAAAAGCCTGAGGCCATCGACAACCTCGAGGCGATCGTGCTGGCGTTCGACGCGATCATGGTCGCGCGCGGCGATCTCGGCGTCGAGCTGCCGCTCGAAGCGGTGCCGCTGGTGCAGAAGCGTGCCATCCAAATGGCAAGGGAGAACGCCAAACCCGTCATCGTCGCCACCCAGATGCTGGAGTCGATGATCGAGAATTCCCGGCCAACCCGGGCCGAGGCCTCCGATGTCGCCAACGCGGTCCTCGACGGCGCCGACGCCGTGATGCTCTCCGGGCGAGACGTCGGTGGGCAAGTACCCGCTGGAAGCGGTCAAGACCATGGCCCGCATCATCTGCGCGGTCGAGGAAACCTCCGTGGTGGTGCCGCCGCTGACCCACGTGCCCCGCACCAAGCGCGGCGTCATCTCCTACGCCGCGCGTGACATCGGCGAGCGGCTGGACGCCAAGGCGCTGGTGGCCTACACGCAGTCGGGCGACACCGTGCGCCGGCTGGCCCGGCTGCACACGCCGCTGCCGCTGCTCGCGTTCACGTCGTTGCCCGAGGTGCGCAGCCAGCTGGCGCTGACCTGGGGCACCGAGACGTTCATCGTTCCCCACATCGAGACCACCGACGGCATGATCCGCCAGGTCGACAAGTCACTGCTCGAACTCGGCCGCTACAAGCGCGGCGACCTCGTGGTCATCGTCGCCGGCGCTCCGCCGGGCACAGTAGGCTCCACGAACCTGATCCATGTGCACCGGATCGGGGAGGACGACGTCTAGCGACGATAGGGGCCCTTGTCAACGGCAGACTTCGAACGAGCTGCTGGCGATTCTCGACCTCAACCCCATCGACGACGACCTCTTCGTCGGCTCGCACCCGAGCAAGAACCCGGTGCGCACGTTCGGTGGGCAGATGATGGCGCAGTTGTTCGTCGCGGCCAGCCGCACGCCTGGAGCACGACCTGCCGCCGAGCGCGTTGTCGGTGCACTTCATCGCCGGCGGCGACCCGGAGAAGGATCTCGAGTTCCACACCGTCCGGCTGCGCGACGAGCGCCGCTTCGCCAACCGCCGCGTCGACGTGATGCAGGACGGCAGCTGCTGACCACCGCGATGGTGTCGTACCTGTCCGGCGGGCGCGGGCTCGAGCACGGCGTGGAACCGCCGCACCTGGATGATCCGCTGTCCGTGCCGCCCGTCGACGACCTGCTGCGCGGATACGAAGAGGTCGTCCCCCACTTCGTCAACGCGCTGCGGCCGATCGACTGGCGCTACACCAACGACCCGGCCTGGGTGATGCGCGACAAGGGTGAGCGGCTCGACTACAACCGGGTCTGGATGAAGGCGCAGGGCACGATGCCCGACGATCCGGTGCTGCACGCCGCGGCGCTGGTGTACTCGTCGGACACCACCGTGCTCGACTCGATCATCACCACGCACGGTCTGTCGTGGGGCTTCGACCGGATCTTCGCGGTCACGACGAACCACTCGGTCTGGTTTCACCGCCCGGTGCGGTTCGACGAGTGGGTGCTGTACTCGACTTCCTCACCGGTGGCGGCGGATTCGCGTGGCCTTGGCACCGGCCATTTCTTCGACCGGTCCGGTCAACTGTTGGCCACGGTGGTGCAGGAAGGGATCGTCAAGTACTTCCCGGCCAAGGGTTAGGGCGTCGGCGTCGGCGTGAGCGTGACGGAGAACTCGCTCTCGACGCGGTCGAGGAACCGGTCGGCACACTCCTGTTGAGCCTGCTGGTCGGAGCCCGCCCTGGACATGCAGTCGACGTAGTCGGTGCCGCCCATCTCACTGAATCCCCACACCGCCAAGGCGATCACGGCGATCGACACCGACTATGCCGAGGAATCCGAGGACGATGCCGGCGATCGCGACGCCGCCGTTGGTGGCCTCGCCGCGCTTGGCCCGGCCCCACCCGAGGAAGCCGAGAATCACCGCGACGACACCGAGGATGATGCCTCCGAAGACGGTCACCAACCCGATGATCGCGGTCACCAACGCCGCGATGCCGAGCCCGTTCTTGGGTGCCGTCGTCGGCGGCGTGTACCCGGCGTAGGGCGGCGGGGGCGGTGGTGGATAGCTGCCGGGATACGCGCCGTATTGGGGATATTGAGGCGGCTGCGACGGGGGCGGCGGCGTCTGCGGCCTATCCGGTTCGCTCATGCCGGTGAGGTTACTCGCTGAGCGCGAGGTTGAGTCGGGGACAGCGAATGTGGTCGGGCAGGTGGTGGGTGGCGACGACGACGGTGCGTTCGGCGGGGAAAAGCCCGTCGGGGGTGAGCAGTTCGGTCAGGATCTGCCGGCCGTCGGAGGCGTCGAGGTGTTCGGTCGGCTCGTCGAGCAGCACCGTCGGCGCTTTGGAGAGCAACGCCCGCGCCAGCAGCAACCGCCTGCGTTGCCCGGCCGATACGGCCGCCGCGCCGCCGACGAGCACGGTGGACAGCCCGTGCGGCAGGCCATCCAGCCACCCGTCAAGGCCGACTCGCTGCAGGGCATTTCGCATCTCCTCGTCGGTCGCGTCGCCGCGGACCACCAAGAGGTTGTCCCGCACGGTCGTGGCGAACAGGTGCGCATCCTCGGCGAGAAATATTGCCTCTGAGGGGTTTTCACCCATCGCCATGAGCAGCGTCGTCTTGCCGGCGCCGCTGGGACCCGTGACGGCAAGCCGGGCACCGGGTTCGAGGTGAAGCTCCGGTACGGATGGCCGGCGCGAGTCATCGCCGCCGAATTCGGTGAGCTCCAGCAGCCGGCGGGCGGCGATGCGGGAGCGCGCAAGCTGCGACTGCGGCGGCGGGCAGTGCAGTCGTCGCCTCAAAGGCTGACAGCGGCAGCAACATCAGGATCGCAAGCGTGGTCGGTGCCACGGACGAGGCCAATGCGACGCCGGCGACGACGGCACCGAGCACGCTGGCGCCGATCGCGGCGGTCGGAGCGGCAGACGCCAAGGCCGCGGGGGCCGCCGCCCGGTCGATCGCCCGTCCCCAATCCCGTTGTTGGTGCTCGGCTTCGGCGATAACGTCCACCAGACGACCGCCGACCCGCAGTTCCGGACGCATGCTCCAGAGCGAGCATTGCCGCCGTGTCACGCTGCGAATGATGATGCACCGCAACATGTTCTGCGGCGACGGCGGCGCGGGCACCCAGCCACGGCGCCGCCACCCCGGCGATCAGCAGGCAGACGGCAAGCACCGCGGCGGCCGCGGGGGAGATGACCGCGATGACCACGGTGGCGGTGAGCGCCAAGCACGGCCGCCACCGAGATCGGCACAACGGCGCGCACCAGCACATCGGCGAGCTCGTCGACGTTACTGCCGACGCGGGCCACCAGGTCGCCGCTGTGGCGTCGCAGAATCGCGTCGACGGGACCCTGTGCCAGCCGGGCATAGAGCTGCTCCCGGACGCTTGCTGCCGCCCGCAGCGCGGTGTCGTGCGAGGCCAGCCGCTCGCAGTAGCCCAGCACGCCGCGGGATATCGCCAGCGCGCGGACCATCACCACCGCGACCGTCAGATGCAGCACCGGCGGCATCTGCCAGGCCCTGGTGATGAGCCAGGCCGAAACCCCGGCCAGCGCAAGGGCGCTGCCCAGTGAGAGCACACCCGAGCCCGATGGCCAGCAGCAACCGGGGCAGCCGGGGGCGAAGCAACGTCAAACATCGACAAGGCTCCCCATCGTCAGCACCCGATCACCGATGGCCAGCACCGGATCGCGGTGCCCGACAACGACGACCGTTGCGCCCGACGCCGCACGGTCGGCGATCGCGCGCAGCACGCGGTCTTCGGTCGCCGCGTCGAGGTGAGCGGTGGGCTCGTCGAGCAGCAGCAGCGGCGCGGATGACCCGAAGACGCGGGCCAGGCCGAGCCGCTGCCGCTGCCCGAGCGATAGGCCGACCCCTCCGCGGCCTAGTCGGGTTTGCAGCCCTTCGGGGAGGTCGGCGAGCACGGTGTCGAAACACGCAGCGCGGCAAGCGTGTTCGAGGTCGGCCAGCGGGCCGAACAGTTCGAGGTTGTCGTGGACGGTGCCGGGAATCAGCATCGGCCGGTGGGGCAGCCAGGCGACCTGAGCCCACCACTGCGGCCGGTCGAGTTCGGCGACGTCGACACCGTCGACGAGCACACGGCCCGATGTCGGCGCGTCGAGTCCGAGGATGGCCTGCAGCAGCGTGCTCTTTCCTGCGCCGTTGGGTCCGGTCAGCACCGTCACTCGACCGGGCTCGACGTCGGTGTCTAGCGCGTCGATGTGGATCCTCGCGCCTGCCGCCCGCGCGGTTCGCGTTCCGGTGGGCGCGGCGGGCAGCTTCTCGATGAGCGCGAAGGCCGCTTCGGCGGCGGTCTTTCCGTCCTGCGCGGCGTGGAACGCCACCCCGACGCGGCGCATCGGCCAGAACACCTCGGGAGCCAGCAGCAGGGCCGTCAGGCCCGCCGTCAGCGTCATCTCCCCGTACACCAGCCGCAATCCGACGCTCACCGCGACCAGCGCGACGCCGAGAGTGGCCAGCAGCTCCATGACGAGCGCCGAAAGGAATGCGATCCGCAACGTCGCCATGGCGGAACGGCGATGCGCCGCACCGAGTTCAGCGATCCGCTCCACCGAACCGTCGACGCGCCCGAGCGCCCGCAGGGTGGGCAGGCCCGCGACAAGGTCCAGGAGCCGGGCCTGCAGTGTGGTCATCGCCGTAAGCGCCGCCGCGGAGCGGTCACGGGTCGCCAGGCCGATCAGCACCATGAAGATCGGGATGAGCGGCAATGCGATCAAGACGATCACGGCCGACTCCACGTCGTACACCGCGATGACCGCCGCGGTGGCGGGCGTCAGGATCGCCGCCAGAAAGAGCGCGGGCAGGTAGGTGGTGAAGTACTGCCGAAGCCCGTCGAGGCCACGGGTGATCACCGCGGCGGCCTCGTCACGGTGCTCGGCCAGCTGCCGTGGCGACAACGAGGTCGTCGCCTCCAGTACCTTGCCGGACAGATCCGCGATGACGCCACTGGCGCCGCGCTGGGCCAATCGGCCCTGCTGCCATTGGACCAGTGCGCGAATGCCCCACAGCGCCACCAGAATCGCCAGCGGCACCGCAATCGTGTCGAGGCTCGCGTTGAGCCGTGATCACGCCGGCGACGATGTGGGCCAGCACGACGGCCGCCGCGATCGTGGCGCCGGCGATCAGCACGCCACAGACCGTGGTGGCCATCAGGAAGCGGCGCATCGCCGTCGATGCGCGCCATAGCCGCGGGTCGACGGGGCCGCGCGTGTTCGTGCTCAGGATTGCCGCCTCGCCAGGCCAATGGAGGCGGGTATCGCGTCGGCGGTGATCCGCTTCCGGAACACCCAATACGTCCACCCCTGATACATGAGCACCAGCGGCAGTAGGGTCAGCGACGCCCACGACATGATCGCCAGCGTGTACGGCGTCGACGAGCCGTTGTAGATCGTCACGCTCCACTCCGGGTTGAGCGTGGACGGCAACAGGTTTGGATACATCGAACCGAACAGCAGCACCACCACTGCGGCGACGACCACGACCATGCCGACGAAGGCCACGCCTTCGCGACGCCCCGCCCACATCAGCGCGACCGCGGTCAACAGCGCAACGACGGCGACTCCCAGCGCCAGCCAGGTCCAGTTCTTGCCGTACACCAGTTGCGTCCACAGCCCGAAACCACCCGCCAGCACGATCACCGGCAGCGACAGCCACTTCGCGAAGCGGAATGCGTCGGAGCGCACCGGTCCGGCTGTCTTGAGTGCGACGAAAACCGCGCCGTAGAAGGCGAACAACGACGCGGTCGCCAGGCCGCCGAGCAGCGTGTAGGCGTTCAGCACGTCGCCGATCGACAGGTGGACGCGGTGATCGGCGTCGATCGGCAGGCCGCGAACAAGGATCGCGAATGCCACACCCCACAGGATCGCGGGCAGCCACGATCCGAGCGCGATGCCCGCGTCGGCCCACGCCCGCCATTTCGGATCGTCGATCTTGCCCCGCCATTCGATGCCGACGATCCGCAGGATCATGCCGAACAGGATCGCCAGCAGCGGCAGGTACAGCGCCGAGAACACCGTCGCATACCAGTTGGGAAAGGCCGCGAACATCGCTGCGCCTGCGGTGATCAGCCACACCTCGTTGGCGTCCCACACGGGGCCGATGGTGTTCAGTGCGGCACGGCGGTGCTGCTCGGAGTCGCCTTCGCCGACCAGACCGAACGGCGCCATCAGCATGCCGACCCCGAAGTCGAAGCCCTCGAGGATCAGGAACCCGAGGAACAGCGCGGCGATGATCAGGAACCAAAGTTCTTGGAGTCCCACAACAATCACGTCTCTCTCGGTTGTCGGCTAGTAGGCGAAGGACAACGGCGCCACGTCGTCATCGCTTGGCGGCGTGGGCGGGGTGGGTTCGGAATCGTGTTCCAGTGGCCCCTCGACGACGTAGCGCCGCAGCAGCCAGAACCACACGACGGCCAGCCCCCCGTATAGGAGCCCGAAGACCCCGAGCGAGAAGAAGACCATCCCCGCGGCGTGGTCGGATACCCCCTGCTGCACGGTCATTCGCACCAGTTGGTCCCCGTCCGGGTTGGGCACCACCACCCACGGCTGCCTGCCCATCTCGGTGAACACCCATCCGGCCGAGTTGGCAAGGAACGGCGTGGGAATGGTGGCCAGGGCGAACCAGCCGAACCAGCGGCGGTCCGGCATCCGGCCGCGGCGGGTGAGCCACAGCGTGGCAAGCGCGAATGCGACTGGGATCAGCAGCAATCCGATCATCGCCCGGAAAGCCCAGTAGGTGACGAACAGGTTCGGCCGGTAGTCTCCCGGGCCGAACTTCTCCTGGTACTGCTGCTGCAGGTCCGTCACGCCCTCCAGCGTGACGCCGGTGAACTTGCCCTCGGCGAGATAGGGCAGCACGTAGGGCACATCGATGACCCGGGTCACGCTGTCGCAGTTGTTTTGCGTGCCGACGGTCAGGATCGAGAAACTGGGATTGGTTTCGGTGTGGCACAAGGACTCTGCCGACGCCATCTTCATCGGCTGCTGAACGAACATCAGCTTGGCCTGAATGTCGCCGGTGAAGAACAGCGCAACTGACGCCGCCAGGGCGACGAGGCTGCCGACGATGGCCGCAGGCCGATACATCGTCCGGGCGTCCTCGGCCGCCTCGGGTTCGTCGGCCTTTCGAAGTGCCCGGACCATCAGCCACGCGCTGATACCGGCGACGAAAGCTCCGGCGGTCAACAATGCGCCGGTGATCGCGTGCAGGAACGCCCAGATCGCGGTGTTGTTGGTCAGCAGCGCGCCGAAGTCGATCAGCTCGGCCCGGCTGGTCTCCGGATTGAACTGGGCGCCGACGGGGTGCTGCATGAAGGAGTTCGCCGCGATGATGAAGTACGCGGAGGCGTTGACGGCGAACGCGACGATCCAGATGCACGCCAGATGCACCAGCCGCGGCAGCCTGCTCCAGCCAAAGATCCACAGCCCGATGAACGTCGACTCGAAGAAGAACGCGATCAACCCCTCGAACGCCAAGGGGGCGCCGAAGATGTCACCGACGAACCGCGAGTATTCGCTCCAGTTCATCCCGAACTGAAACTCCTGAACGACGCCGGTCGCGACGCCGATCGCGAAATTGATCAGGAACAGCTTGCCGAAGAACTTCGTCAGCCGGTACCACGCGGTGTTGCCGGTGATGAACCACGCGGTCTGCATGCCCGCGATGATCGGAGCCAGACCGATGGTCAGCGGGACGAAGATGAAGTGGTAGACGGTGGTGATTCCGAACTGCCACCGCGAGACGTCCAGGGCATCCATGCGCCACTCCCAGGCCTAGTTCCGATCTACGACAGATTGTAGTAGTAAATCTCGGTAATAGCGCTAGGGGCTTTGGGCCCGAACCGTCGAAACGTAGGAACCTACTCGGTCGGTGTCGTCGCAGGGGTCTCGGCCGGCGGCTTGTCGGCCTCGCGGTCCCTGCTGGCTTTACGGATGCCGAACGCGGATACCACCTCGAAAACGCCGAGGACGATCAGCCAGATCCCGACGACGACGGTCAACGTGGCGATGGACTCGAACGGCGACGCCAGCATGACGATGCCGGCCACCAGGCTGATCACGCCGATGAAGATCTCCCAGCCGCGGCCGGGCAACGTCGGGTCACTGATCGCCGACACCGCCGTTGCCACACCGCGGAAGATGAAGCCCACACCGATCCAGATGGCCAGCAGCAGGATCGATTCCTCGAGGCTGCGGAAACAGAGGACGGCCAGGATCAGCGCGGCGGCCCCGCTGACGAAGAGCAGCACCCGCCCGCCCGCCGAGACGTGCAGGCTGAACGCGAATATCACCTGCGCGATGCCGGTGATCAACAAATAGGCGCCGAAGAAGATGGCGGCAATCACTATCGTGATGCCCGGCCAGGTCAGCACCAAAATGCCGAGGACGACCGCGAGAATCCCGGACAGAAGCGTGGATTTCCACAGGTGTTGCAACAGGCTCGGAGGTGTTGGGCTTTCCATGGCCGCAGTTTGTCACAATGGGCTATAGATATTCGGGAATTCCTATGGGCGACAGGGTCGAGCAAAGGAGCGCGTTACGTCTGCGCAAATAGTGCTATCGACAGAACCGGGGTCGATTCTCTGTAACGCGTCCTATGTTCGCTACGATATCTAGTCACCCGTCCCATCTGAGCACAGTGTGGTAACCGTCTGGGGCAAACGAGGAGCAACCATGACATCGACGGCGATTCGGCGCACCGTCAGTGCCGCAATTGCGGTTCTTCTGATGGCAGCGGGCGCAGCCGTGTCCGTCGCCCCCGCGCACGCGGATGCGGAGAAGGATCAGATCTTCATTGATTACCTGGATAAGAAGGGCGTCCCGTACAAGAACCGGACCGAGGTGATCCGCGTTGCCAAGAATTTCTGCGTCGCCCAGACGAGGCAGGGCAATCCGAACTGGCTCGCCGGCTACAAGCTTCAGTACGCGCAGGGGTGGACCCAGACGGAAACAGAGAACTTCGTCAACGGCGCCGTACCCACCTATTGCCCGAAGCTTTGGGAGTGATTAGCCCTTTCGTTCTCCTGCTACTTCGGTAGATCCCTACTACTGTTCCGTTACCGGCAGTCACGCCCCAATTTGGATATTGCGTTGACCTGCGGAATCGCCGGTAAACTGCAAGATAACACACGAGCACAGCGGCCCGCAGTAAGATAACTGCGTGGCGGATGATTTGCTGGACCTGGAATCCCTTCTCGCGTCGTGGTTAATCACGCTGCGTGGTGAGCGCAAATCCGCATCCACCCTCAAGGCATACCGAAGTGGTGTCGTCGGCTATCTGGCTTTCTGCGACAGCCAGCAACTTCCCCTGGTGCTGACCAAGGATGGCGTGCGCGGGTTCATGGCGTCCATCGCCCACACCGAACCCGCCACGGCGCGACTGAGGCTGCAAGCCCTGAAGCTGTTCGCCCGATGGCTGGCCGCCGAGGAGGGCTTCAACGCGGACGGAATCGTGGCCATTCGGGCGCCGAAACTCGACGACAAAGCCGTCCCCGATCTCACGGAGGACGAAGTTCGACGGATGCTCAAGGCGTCCAAGGGGCCGACGTTCCGCGACAAGCGCGACTACGCGATGCTGCTGCTGCTCACCGAGACCGGACTACGGGCCTCCGAGTGCCTGGACCTCGACGTCGCCGACTGCGACCTTCAAACGTGCACTCTGCTGGTGCGTCGCGGCAAGGGCGCCAAGGGACGCAACGTCCGGTTCTCCGCGTCGACCGCCGCAGCGATCGACCGGTACGTGAGAGCCCGCCGTGCGGCCGGGAATCCGCCAGCGGGGCCGCTGTGGATCAGCACCACCAGGCAACGCCGTCTGTCGTACGAGGGCATGACGGATTCACTGAAGAAGCGCGCCGCCGAGGCCGGGGTCTCCAACTTCCACGTCCACCGGACCCGGCACACTGCCGCTGTTCGGTGGCTGTCGCGCGGAGGGTCGGAAACCGGATTGATGGCCCAATCCGGTTGGGCGTCAAGGAAAATGATTGACCGCTACGTCAAGACCGCCGCCGAAGAACTGGCGTCCGCCGAGTTCGACCGGCTCGGGCTGGGAGAGCTGTGAGCCACCACCTTCCGAGCCCGTCTGTGGACGAGATCGCTGGCGCCCAATTGGTTGCGGATTTCAGTATGAGCCAGCAGACGTTTGAGGAAAATGCAGTGGCGATCATCGCCGGTGTTGATGCATTGCTGGTGAAGCCGAAGAGTCGAACGAGGTTTCGGCTTGCTGCGCTGTACGAACGAGACACCGGTGAGTTGCTTGCTGAGGTTTTCCGCACGAACTACGGCCCGGTGGTCCTGGTCCACAACGCTCCCACGGTGGACGCAATACGTGGCCGCGCTATCTTGCCATTGAACGCCGACCAGCGATTCGGATTTGCGGCAAGACGTGGGGGTCCAGGACATATCGTCCACGGCACCGACCTGGCTTGGTTCTGCCTGATTAAGGACAAGCAGGAAGAACGCGAGGCGTTCGTTCAGCACTTCAAAGGCGGCAAGAACGCAAGCGGAGGATTGGTCTTTAAGTAGCCGTGCGTGTCGGAATCGACTTTAAGCACAACGCACCCCTACACTGTACTAGTCCATGTGCAGGCGCATGTCTGCTGTTGGAAGGCCATGCGGAATCCGCATAACGCTCGCCATTGATTGGGCTGCGAGCCGTTACCCGAAGGGGGACGGCTGGCCATGCCCGAACTCACTCCGGAGCTACGGTCGCTCCGATCTCAAATCGCCGCCCACGAATCATGGGCGCGGACGACTGACCGCTCAGCGCGAACTGCTAAGGCACGTCAGGCGCTTGAGGACAAGTTCCTCCACCAAGCTGACGGTGACCCCGTCCGGGCAGGATCGCTGCGCCGCGCCTACTACGCCAGGTTGGCGTTCCTGAGCGCGAAAAAACGCTCACGTAAGACGGCTGTAGACGCCCGTATCGCCGCCCTTGACGGCGGTGATGGGTAATGCCGGATAGGAAAAGACCGGCCCCGCCACAGAGCCGGCCCCTTCATAACACCACCGATGCTCCGAATGATACGCGCTGCAAGCGTTGTGGACGCCCGTTGTTCGCACCTCTTTCCATGTCACGTTGCGCTGGCCCCGTATGCCATCGACACCTGAAGGCGGTGGCCTGATGGGTTTCTCCAAGATGCTGTGGCAGGACGCCGTGAGGCGCTCTAAGGCCATCCCAGTGGCGCAACGTCTCGTGATCGCTCACATCGGCGCTACGGCCAATCCAGAGGGATGCAACGCCTGGCGTGCCAATGACACCGTGGTCGAGGAACTGGGCGTGTCCCCAGACACGGTTAAGCGAGCTCGGGCCGCCGCCATCCAGCAAGGGTTGTGGGTCGTTTCGAAGGCGGCGCCGCGTTCACGGGGCAGCCGCAAAACTCACGAGTACCGGTTGCTCATGCCTGTGCATAACGCCGTTAGTGGGGGCAGCAGTGCACCTACTAACGGAGCACCGACTCACCATTTAGTGGGTGCAGCAGAGCCGTTAAGTGGGTGCAGCGGAGGCACTTTAGTGGGGGCAGCAGAGTGCACCCCTTCGGTTATCTCTTCGGGTATTCCTTCGGGAGAGAGAGGCGCGCCAACGGTGTCCACGGTCATGGACACCCTTCCAGCCGTCCCCGATCACGCTCTCTCTCAAGAACATCTTCTCGAGGAGAAGAACATCTTCTACGCCGAGATCGTCGACGAACCCCACGACCCCGAACCACCCGAGTTCTGCGATGAACACCAGCCACACGGGCCATGGAAGTCCTGCCGAGACTGCACGATTGTCTGGAAGGCCAGGAACCGCTGGAAAGAGCGCCATCCCGAGCGGTTCCTATCGGGGCTGTTTGCAGGGCTCGATCAAGGTAGTGCAGATCTACATCATCATCTTGATCCGCAACCGTCATGGGGGTGCAACTGGTGCCGCGACACCGGACTCATCATCCTAAGTGACGGCACCCCGGGCTCTCAGCCTGCGGTATGCCACCACGACGGAACGCGACACCCAGCCACCGACGAAGAACTCGCCGCGCTCAAGAAAGCCAGCTAGTGCGATACCCCGCCATGCAGCTGCCGCTATATGAGACCTGCGACGTCTGCGGCCGAATCATCTTCGGACACACCACCGGCCAACCCAACCCACCACACAAAGCCTGCGGCACAGCGCTCGACCGCTGGATACGAGACGACAACCTCAACCACTGCATCCAGATCTTCGGCATGCGCGACTACATCAACGGCAAGGCGCAGTAATGGCCATCCACATCGTCGCTGAGGCGTACGCAGACGCCGAACTCAACCGACCCTGCCCCAACTGCGGAGCCTCGGTCAACTCCTGGTGCACACGCCCAGACGGCCGCGTACGCCGCGTCCCATGCATCGCCAGAACCCTTCTCACGGCAGTCACCCACGAAGTCGGACAGCCAGCTTGAGCGCCACGTGGGAATCACTGTCGGAGGCCTTGTCCGGTGTCCCTACGCTGCCGTCCGGCCGCTGCGCTGGCCGATGGGAACTATGGGACGAAACCGAGCACCCTGAGGTTGTTGAGTACACCATCGGTCACTGCCAGACCTGCCCGGTGCTGTCGCAGTGTCGAACGTGGTTTGAGTCGCTGCCGCGCAGTAAGAGACCCGTCGGTGTTGTGGCCGGGAAGGTTGTTCGGAAGCACACGAAGGCGGCAGCGTGAGCCGCCAGAGGAAACGGCGGCAGTGTCGCGGCTGCCAAGCCAAGCCGACCCGCAGCACCACGGGCTTGTGTGAGCGGTGCCGCACCGGCCGCACCCCAGCCGTGACCCGTCACACCGACGGCGTCCACATCGAAAACCTGGGCGTCCTGGACCATCAGTCCGCCCTGGCGTTGGCGCACGCCATCGCTGACCTGTTAAACCCATGAGACAAGGAGAAATGAACAATTATGTCCACCAAGAAAATTGAATTGCAGCCTCAGGATATGCGCCGCGCCGCAGCATTTCTCGCGCATGTAGCGACCGGTGATGCCGTCGGCTACACCGAGATCGTTGCCGAGGCGAAGGCCGCCGACCGGCTCGACCTGATGCTGTACGGGATGACGCAACTGTTTTTCGACGGCAACCCAACCCTGTATCGGTCCCCGGAATGCATCCAAGTATGGCGCGATGTCGCCAACAACTACGCAAGCTACGACGGCGGCACCAACGAAAAGGCGAACAGCGACAATGACTGAACCGATTACGGAGATCCAGATCCAGTCTGGATCTCCCGAAGGCCTGGATGGATCTGCTGCTTCTAAAGTTGCAGATCCATCGGATACGGCAACAGGCGACACCGCACCCGATTCGCAGCCCGGCGACGAGGTGGATAACCCCGTCGCGGCGGCCAAGGGCCGTGAGAACTCCAAGCTCCGCGAACGGTTACGCGACACAACAGCGAAACTCGAAACGATGCAACGTCGCGAAGTGGAACGCATCGCATCCCAGCATTTGGCAGATGGCGCGGACTTCTGGCGCGACGGAGCCGAGATAACTGACCTGCTCGACGAAGACGGGAACATCGACGCGGCCAAGGTCGACGCCACAGCGAAGGCGCTACTCGAATCGCATAGGCACTGGCGCAAGGGTGTACCGGCCGCGCCTCCGGCGTCGACTGTCACCAGCGACGGGAAGATCGGGGGCGCCCCACGGGGCAACAGTTTCGAGGACGCGTTTCGTCCTCGCAGCGGGTAGAATGAACGGTGCGCGGTAGAGCCATCGGCCCGCCGCGCACCGTCACCCCATTGGGGCCCGGCAACTAAAGCCCATCGGGCACGGCCGGAGAGACTCACCCAAATCCGTTGTGCGCGCCTATTGCTGCGCGCTTGAACTTGACAGTGAGAACCCCCAATGACCGCTAGAACTACCACGACATCCGCCTTCGCGTGGCGGCCCGACGAACAATTTTTCGCCGCCAACGAAGTCGTCGACACCGCATTGATAATGCAAACCAGCACCATCGCCGGCGCGATTGAAGGCGACCAGCCCGTCGTGAGATGCGCCTACGTTGATGACGCCGAAGCCGACTACGCCGCCGAGGCCGCGACCATCAACGAGTCCGACCCCGCGCTTGCCGAAGTCGAGGTCCAGACCAAGAAAATCGCGCAACTCATCAAAATCTCCAATGAGCAGTACCGCCAAGAGCAGACCGCAACCCAGCTCTCCCAGAGCGTTTCGCGTGCCCTCATCAAAAAGGCCGACTCCGATTACGTCACCAGCGTGTCGAACCCGGTCGGACTCGCGAACATCGCAGGAACAGTGGAAGCGGGCAGCGTCGTCGTCGCCAACGGCCTGGACACGCTCGTGGACCTGATTGCGACCCTGGAGTCCAACGGCGCGATGCCGTCGCATGTCGTCCTTGACCCGCTGGGTTGGGCCGCCATCCGCAAAATCAAGACCGACAGCACCGACAGCAACCAGAGTCTGTTGGGTGCAGGCACTTCCGACGCGCAACGGATGCTGCTCGGCCTACCGGTCATCGTGAACCGGTTCGTCGGCCCATTCTCCGGTGTCGTCCTCGACCGCAACGCCGTCGTCTCCGCTGTCGGCCCGGTCAGCGTCGCCACGTCCGAACATCAGTATTTCAACTCGGACAGCGTTGCGCTGCGCGCCACGTGGCGTATCGGCTGGAACATCGTCCGCCCCAACTGGGTTGGCTCGTTCGACCTCGAGCCCGGCACCTAAGCCGAAAGCCGTTCAGCGCGTGGGTTACTCCTTGCGTGCGCGCTGAACATCCCGGCCGGGTGAGCACGGGCGAACCCGTCTCGCGCCCAGTGCTCCCGGCCGAACCCCAATCAATCGAGAGGCAACATGGCGCGTGATGCGCAGAGAAACGATAGGAAAACAGCATGGCAGTTGCCCTTGAGGCGACCCGCAATGCACTCGCCACCAAATACGGCACTATGGGGATGTGGATCGGTGTAGCCACCGCCAGCCCCGGCACCACCACAACCCCCGCCAACGAAGCTACCGGCGGCTCCCCCGCCTACGCGCGTAAGCAGACCACCTGGGCCTCAGCATCGGCCAGCACAATCACTGGCTCAGCCGTCACGGTGGATCTCGCCGCAGGCGCGTACTCTCACGCGATCCTGGCTTCGGCGGTCACGACCGGCGCAGCTAATGGAGTGGACTACGCGTCGATTGAGTCGACAACCCTGGCCGCACAAGGCCAGATCGTCATTTCCCCAACGTTCACCATGACCTAAAGACACACCGACAGGAGCTGAACCAGTCGAGATTCCCAGACTCAGGCGGAACCCGAGCCACAGCACCGACCGCGCCGGGTTGGGGCACCCCGATGCCTTCCCGACCCGGGCACTGACCGCGACGAGCCGACGCCGGGACGGGGTGGAGAGGGCTGCGCCGGGGTCCAAGCCCGCACGGTCGGCACTGCAAAGTTTGGTCCGTACGGTTCCCAGGACTTTCGTACCGCACGTCGAAATCGGTTGGATTAATGGAGGTTTGGGCTGGTGAGTTGGTGGTGTAGGTACTGCGGAGCGCCGGAGATCCCGTGCGGTTGGTGCGGAAAACCGGTTCGCGAGGCACGGTCGGGCCGTCGGCGGCGTTGGTGTTCAGATGCATGCCGGATGAAGTCATACCGGGCACATCGACGCTGGGAGGGCCAGTAAGCCTCACATCCAATCACGTCATCTGTTGGAATGTGGGCGTGGATGACCTATCCGGTTTCGGCTTCACGGGATTCCGAAGCTTCTACGGCGAGCCACAGAGGTTGTATCCGCTGACGAAGGTGAATCTCATCGCGGGGCAGAACAACAGTGGTAAGTCGAACGTGCTTCGTGTCGTCCAACAGATGGAAGACCTGGTGGGGAATGGCACTGGGGGCTTGGATGTCCCACAAGTACCTGGGCCGCCGCCGTTCGAGTTGATTGTGTGTCTTGGCGATCAGGCATCGGTTCACAGTGAGTTTTGCGAAGCTGAGAACCTCACGAACAGTCCGGTCATTGAGGCTGCTCGTCGGATATTGGCGGACCCGGGGTTCGATATCAATGGAGACGGACGTGTTTGGATGCGATTCACTAACCCGTCGCCCAACAATAGGGATCAGTCGATCTATAAGCAGTCGACTGAACTCGACCAGTCTAAGACCAAGCTAGCTGGCTTCCTGCAGAACAGCGGTCGACCGTATAGCGATGACTACCGGCGAAATGCCATTGAATTCTTGCGGATGTTACGTAAGCTGCTGAAATTTCCAAAGGTGCAATTCGTCGAAGCATCACGACGCATTGAAGACACGATTGGTGAAACGACACTGGTCGACCGGCTGGCGAGACTGCAGAACCCAGATGTAGGCCGCAATGAAGACCGTGAGCGGTTCGCGGCCATAAATCGGTTCCTCCAGTCGGTCACAGACGACCCGACCGCGAGACTCGAGGTCCCCTATCCTGCTACAGGTCTCAACGTATGGCGGGGAGACTTACTACTCCCATTAGCCAATCTGGGCACCGGTATTGCTCAGGTGGTAATGCTCGCGGCGTTTGCGACACTAGAACGCAACACAGTCGTGTGTATCGAGGAACCTGAAGTCCACTTACACCCATTGCTGCAGCGGAAGTTACTTCGGTACCTCAACGAGGAGACCCACAATCAGTACATCGTCGCCACGCACTCCGCGCATCTACTCGACTCCGCACTCGCTTCCGTATTTCACGCTAAGTACACCGACAGTGGAACGACGATCACGCTTGCTGGGAAGCCGGCAGAGCTGAGCGAGATTTGTTACGACCTTGGATATCGTCCTAGCGACTTGCTCCAGACAAATTGTGTAATTTGGGTTGAGGACCGTCCGACCGTACTTACATATCTTACTGGTTATATCTGATGAATCCGGATCTGCGAGAAGGCATCCATTATTCGATCATGTTTTATGGTGGTCGACTGCTTAATCACTTGAGTGCAGACGATCCTGACATCACCGAGTTCATCAAGTTGAGAAGGCTGAACCGGCACCTCGCCGTAGTCATGGACAGCGATAAGGCGTCCGCCACACAAGTGGATCAATAAAACCAAGACACGCGTCCGGAAGGAAATCGACGAAGGCTCGGAGCCTGGATTTGCGTGGGTCACAGAGGGTCGATACATCGAGAGCTACATACCTCGCGAAGTGCTTACAAAGCTGCTGAGCGACCTGTACCCCGACAAGACATTCATCAAGAACGTAGATAAGTACTCCAACGCGCTACGCCTAGATGATGAGAAGTCAACCTGGATACCGGACAAGATCCGTGTCGCGAAGGCAGTGTGTACGCATTGGAAGTCCGGCTTGAACTACCTAGACCTCTACAAACAGATCAATGCGCTCGCCACGTTAATCGAAGCTGCCAACGGTCTCGGCGACAGCACCCAGGAGCACCCTGAAAAGACCGAGCCAAGATTTGAGTGGGACTAACTCTCGGCAGCGACTGCGGGGCGAGCGACTTCCCGGGAGCTAGTCGCGGCTGGTCGACAACGAACAGTTGCAGGCCCTTCAAGCGTCGTGCAGTGGGTGTTGAGCGGCGGCCCGTACACGGTCTGATCGCATGTGCGGCAGGTCCAGGTTGTGTGCCCACCGCCATGCCCGAGGCAAGCCTGGTGACCTACGAGCACCTCGCCGGGTCCGAGGGTGTGCCCGTTCGGGCAACGCGTTGGCGGGTGCGTGATCCACTTCCCGGCCGTCGTCTGCACCAGTTCACCGAGCACGTTTTTTCTGGAAGCTCCGCGACGTCAGTCACGCCACGCCGTACTCGACAGTGTCATTTGGGTTGAGGATCCGTATGTCGCCATCGGCGAACGTCACAGTCACCGTTTGAGGCAGGAACCGTGCCCCCTTGCCAAGGGCAGCGACTTCCTCTGGCGGCAGCCTTGAGGGGTGCATCTCACAACGTGCCCGCTCCTGCACCAACTTCCATGGGCTGTCTTCGTCCTCTGATACCTGCAGCCAGTACGGCCAGTCGAAGTTCGTGAGGTCCATAGCCGTTGTCCGACGCGTGCTGGCGGGCGGTCCGGTCATAGGGCGGATACTAGGTCCAGACGGGGACATTTCCATGCACGTCAGTCGGCCCGCCACCCGTGGGGATCTAGGGCAGCGGGCCGAACTTACGTCAGACGCTGGATGGTGTTATCCGGTTCCGCCCACCATGAGATAGAGCCGTGCGATCAGCTCAACCCACCGGCGGGCAGTTGTTCGCTGTCCGCCACCAACGGCCGCGGATCGAGAATCCCGGTCGAATCCTCAACCAGTTGGCCGGCTGCGACGGACCATGTGCCGTCGGAGTGCTCGTACGCCGACGAGATGGTTTCCCCGTTGGTGACGGCGGCGATGCGGCGGAGTCTGCGGCCGCCGTCGAACAGGGCGAACATTTCCTCAACGACAATGCGGTATCGCATTACGGTGCCCCTAGTCACAGCGGCCGGAACGCGCCGAGTTGTTCGACCGTGCTGAAACGACCATCGCATACGACACAGCGCACGTATCCGTGCGTGGCGATCTTGCGCGATGAATCCTCCACCCACCGCATCATGTGATGGGTGCAGATGGCTGCGTGTTCGCAGCCGTGAACATCTCCCCACCACACCGCTTCTCTGTCACAGGGGGTACACGCTGCCGCAGGGCAGTTGCTCATCTAGTCCCGCGACGATATCGGCGAAGGCGTCTGAACTGTTCGGTCGTCGTAATCGTCCAGTACTCTCTTGCATGTCGAATCTCTCTCCTAGATTAGGTTCGGCCATCGCCCCGGGGCGGCTGCAACCGTCGCCGGGCCCAACCTTGTACGGTGGTTTGCCGACTGCCAGATAACTCCCCGCACAGCGCTAATTGGCGACATGGCTTTTAGTTCCTCTGCCACAGCGCTCACGCTGGCCTAGTGTTCCGTTACCGGCAGTCATGCGCCGGGTCCACGAAGCAGAAAGTAGGGGCAATCGTGTTAGGTGAGTGTCAAGACCGTCGAGGGAAATTGTGGCGTATCGCGGCCGTACTTGCTGCGACGTGCGCGCTGGCCTTGTCGGGATGCGCGAGCGGCACAGACTCAGGCGAGGGACAGCCGACCGCGGCGGCGGGCGACAAGGTCGATGAGATCGCGAACACCGTGCCCGAGGAGATCAAGTCGACCGGAAAGCTGGTTGTCGGCGTGAACATTCCCTACGCGCCCAACGAGTTCAAGGATCCCAGCGGCAAGATCGTCGGGTTCGACGTCGACCTGATGAACGCGATCGCCGCGACCCTGGGCCTGACGGCGGAGTACCGCGAATCGGACTTCGCCAAGATCATCCCTTCCATCGAGGGCGGCACCTTCAACGTCGGCATGTCGTCGTTCACCGATACCAAGGAGCGCGAGAAGTCGGTCGACTTCGTCACCTACTTCAACGCCGGCATCCTGTGGGCGCAGCGGCCGGGCACTCCGGTTGATCCGAACAACGCCTGCGGGAAGAAGGTCGCCGTGCAGGCCACCACGACCGAGGAGACCGAGGAACTGCCGGCCAAGAGCAAGGCGTGCACCGACGCGGGCAAGCCGCCGATCGAGATCATTCCGTTCGACGGGCAGGACGCGGCGACCAACGCTGTGGTGCTCGGCCAGGCCGACGCCATGTCGGCGGACTCACCGGTCACCTCCTACGCGATCAAGCAGAGCAACGGCAAGCTGGAGGCCGCGGGCGAAATCGCCGACGCCGCGCCCTACGGCTGGCCGGTGAAGAAGGGCTCGCCGCTGGCGGAGTCGCTCAAGCAGGCCCTCGAGCATCTGATCGAGAACGGCAAGTACGAAGAGATCGCCAAGCAGTGGGGTGTCGAAGCCGGGATGATCGACAAGCCGGTGATCAACGGCGCGATCAACTAGTCCTGGAGGCCCCAAAATGACTATTGTCGACGCGTCGCCATCCGAAAGTCCAGCCGCCATCGATGCCGTTCCGCTGCGTCATCCGTGGCGGTGGGTGGCGGCGGTCGTCATCGTCATCCTTGTCGTGCTGTTCCTTTACGGCGCGGCGACGAACGATGCGTATCGGTGGACGGTCTACAGGGAGTACCTGTTCGACGAGCGGGTGTTGCGGATCGGTCTCGTCAACACCTTGCAGCTGACCGTCTATTCGATGGTGCTGGCGATCGCGCTCGGCGTGGTTCTCGCGGTCATGCGGTTGTCACCCAACCCGGTGTTCCGATGCGGTGTCCTGGGTGTATTTGTGGATTTTCCGCGGCACCCCGGTGTATGTCCAGCTGGTCTTCTGGGGTCTGCTCCCGTCGATCTACAGCACCATCCAGCTCGGCGTGCCGTTCGGCCCGTCGTTCTTCCATCTCAACCTGCAGGCCATGTCCATCCCCTTCATACTCGCGATACTCGGGCTGGCGCTCAATGAGGCCGCCTACATGGCCGAGATCATCCGCGCCGGAATCAGTTCCGTGCCCGAGGGCCAATCGGAAGCATCGACGGCGCTGGGCATGTCGTGGGGGATGACGATGTGGCGCACCGTGCTCCCGCAGGCGATGCGGGTGATCATCCCGCCGACCGGCAACGAGGTCATCAGCATGCTGAAGACCACGTCGCTGGTCACCGCGCGTGCCCTTCACATTGGACCTATTCGGCATCACCTCTCGCGAAATCGCCGCGCGGATTTCGCGCCGGTACCGCTGCTGTTGGTGGCGGCGACCTGGTACCTCGTTGTCACCAGCATCCTGATGGTGGGCCAGTTCTACCTGGAGCGCTATTTCTCCCGCGGCGCGTCGCGCAAACTGACCACGAAGCAACTTGAGGCATTGGCCAAGGCGCAAATGGGAGAGACGGGAGCCCCACATCCATGACCCCGATGGTGAAGGCCGAACAGGTCTGCAAGAGCTTCGGCGCCCTGCACGTTCTGAAGGGCATCACGCTGGAGGTCGGCAAGGGCGAGGTGTTGGTGATGGTCGGCCCGTCCGGCTCGGGCAAGTCGACGTTCCTGCGCTGCATCAACCATCTCGAGCAGGTCAATGCGGGCCGGCTGTATGTCGACGGCGAGTTGATCGGCTACCGCGACAAGGGCACCAAGCTGCACGAGATGTCGCCCCGTGACGCCGCCAAGCAGCGACGCGACATCGGCATGGTGTTTCAGCACTTCAACCTGTTCCCGCATCGCACGGCGCTGGAGAACATCATCGAGGCACCGATCCACGTCAAGGGCGTCAAGAAGCAAGAGGCGGTGGAACGGGGCAAGGATCTGCTCAAGCAGGTCGGCCTGTCGGAGAAGGCCGACGCCTATCCCGCGCAGCTGTCCGGCGGCCAGCAGCAGCGCGTCGCAATCGCGCGCGCTCTGGCGATGAGCCCGAAACTGATGTTGTTCGACGAACCCACCTCGGCGCTGGACCCGGAGCTGGTCGGTGAGGTTCTCGGGGTGATGAAAAAGCTTGCCGCCGAAGGTATGACGATGGTGGTGGTCACCCACGAGATGGGGTTCGCCCGGGAGGTCGCCAACCAGCTGGTGTTCATGGACGAGGGCGTCGTCGTGGAGAGCGGACCCCCGCGCGAGGTGCTGGCCAACCCGAAACACGAACGGACACAGGCCTTTCTGTCCAAGGTGCTGTAGTGCGGCGAGCCGGACCCGGCCACGCCGCTGTGGCGGGCGGCGCAGGTGTTCCGGCTGCTGAGTTGCATCTATGCGCTGGGATTTCAGATCGCCGTCAACGCCGACCTCGAGCGGCCCGCGATCGGATGGCTGCTGTTCGCCGTGCTGATCGGGTGGAGCGCGGCATGCGCTGTCGCCTACCTGCAGGGGTTCGGCCGACGGCCTGGTGGGTGCTGGCCGAGATCGCGGTGGTGGTGGCGCTGATGTTGACCACCGAGGTGATCGCGTCCAACCAGTGGGTGCTCGACAACCAGTCCTGGCCGACGACGCTGTGGGCCACCAACGCAACGATTTCCGCGGCGATCCTGTGGGGTCCGATCGCCGGGATGCTCAGCGGGTTGACGGTGGTCGCCGCCAGCGCCGCCGTCAAGGGCTATGTCAGCATCGACGTCGGTCGCAACGCCACGATCGTCATCGAACTCGCGGTGGGGCTGGCGGTCGGCATGGCCGCACAGACCGCGCGGCGTGCCCACGCCGAACTCGAACAGGCCGCCCGGCTGGCGGCCTCGCTGGAGGAACGTGAGCGGTTGTCCCGTCAGGTGCATGACGGCGCGATGCAAGTGCTGGCGCTTGTGTCGCGCCGTGGTCGCGAAATCGGCGGTGAGACAGCGGAACTGGCTGAACTTGCCGGTGAGCAAGAACGCGCGCTTCGACGTCTCATCAGTTCTGGCGACACCAAAGCCGGTGCGCTGACCGATATCGGCGCACTGCTGCGGCGCAGGGCTTCGGACCGGGTATCGGTGAGCGTGCCCGCCGACCCGGTGCTGCTGGACGCCAACGTCGCCGACGAGTTGTTTGCCGCGGCGGCCAACGCATTGGACAACGTCGCGTCGCACGCGGGGCCCGACGCCCACGCGTATGTGCTGCTCGAAGATCTCGGCAAGGCGGTAACCGTCAGCATCCGCGACGACGGCGTCGGCATCGCCAACGGCCGCCTGGAGAAGGCGATCGGCGAAGGCCGAGTCGGTGTCGCGAAATCGATTGTGGGACGGATGAATTGGCTGGGTGGCAGCGCTAAGCTGAATACCGGGCCGGGATGTGGGACGGAATGGGAGCTGACAATACCCCGACGGTGATGGTGGTCGATGACCATCCGATCTGGCGTGACGCGGTGGCCCGCGACCTCGCCGAGGATGGGCTTCACCGTCGTCGCGACGGCCGAAGGGGTGGCCGCGGCCCGTCGCCGGGCCGCCGTCGTTCACCCCGATGTGGTGGTGATGGACATGCGGCTGGCCGACGGCGACGGCGCCCAGGCCACCGCGGAGGTGTTGGCAGTGTCGCCGTCGTCGCGGATCCTGGTGCTGTCGGCCTCCGACGAGCGTGACGATGTGCTGGAAGCCGTGAAGGCAGGCGCCACAGGCTATCTGGTCAAGAGCGCGTCGAAGCAGGAGCTCGGCGAGGCGGTGCGCGCGACGGCGGAGGGCCGCGCGGTGTTCACCCCCGGACTCGCCGGGCTGGTGCTGGGGGAGTACCGACGCATCGCGCAGAACTCCGGGTCCGGACCGGGCACACCGAGCCTGACCGAACGCGAGACCGAGGTGCTGCGCTACGTCGCCAAGGGATTGACGGCCAAGCAGATCGCCGAGCGGTTGTCGTTGAGCCATCGCACCGTGGAGAACCATGTGCAGGCCACGTTCCGCAAGCTTCAGGTCGCCAACCGAGTCGAGCTGGCCCGCTACGCGATCGAGCACGGCCTGGACAAGGAGTAGTCGAGTAGTCCTACTCATCCGGAACCGGCAGGTTGCTGCGACCATATCGCCATGACCGAACCGCATCATGCCGTCATCGCCCGGCTGTCCGCGGACTTCGCCGCAATCTCGGGGCAATTGGCCCGGGTGTCCACGGATCTCACCGAGCTCGACCGTCTGCTGTCGGAGCGCCCGGCACCCGCACCCTCGCCGGCCGCGGTTCCTGCGCCGGCGCCGTCCGCTCCGCCCGCGGCACCGTACTGGCCGCAGTACCCGCCGCAATACTGGCCGCCGCAGTATCAACCGCCCCCTCCACCATCCACCGCGCCGAGGCCGCCCGTTTCGGCTCCGAAGCCGCGGCCGGAACGCTCCGAGGGCTGGATCGGCAAGGTGCTGGCAGTTGCCGGCGTCGCCGTGACCCTGATCGGCGTCGTGCTGTTGCTGGTGCTTGCCGCGCAGGCCGGCATCCTGCGTCCCGAGATTCGCGTCGCCGCCGGCGCAGTACTGGCCGCGGCGCTGGTGGGCGCGGCCTGGTGGTTGTACGGCCGGCCGGGTGGGCGGGTCGGCGCGATCGCCCTGGCCGCCACGGGCATCGCTGCGGCCTACATGGACGTCATCGCCACCACGACCATCTACGAATGGGTGCCCGCGCCGGTCGGTCTGGCGATCGCCGCGGTCATCGGAGGCGGTGGCCTGACCCTCGCGCGTCGCTGGGACTCGCAACATCTCGGCCTGCTGGTGTTGGTGCCGCTGATCGTGCTCGCGCCGGTCGTCACCGACGGCATCACCTTGCTGCTCGTCGGGTTCATGCTGGCGATCTCGGCCGCGTCGCTGCCGGTGCAGCTCGGCAAGGACTGGATCTGGTTGCATGCGGCGCGCATCGCGGCGGCCACTTTTCCGCTGCTGGTGGCGCTGGTCGCGGTGCACTTCGACAACGACGAGGACCTGTGGCTGGCCGGTGCGTGCGGCATCGCGGCGGTGCTGGCCATCGTCGGGGCGCTGATCCTGTTGCCGCGCACCGGCAATCGGGTCGCCATGGCCCTGCTGACCGCGGCCGGTGTGCTGCCGGTGCTGAGCGTGGCGCTGGCCGTCGACCGGGTCGTCGCGGCGCTGATTGCCGCTGCCCTGGCCGCAACGCTGTTGGCGATCGTGCTTATCGCTGACCGGCTGCCGGGGGTGACCAGGGCGGTCAGACAGATCTGGTCGGCGCTGTCGGCCGTGTCCGCGTTGGTCGCGGTGACCATCGCATTCGACGGAGAGATCGCGGCGCCGGTGCTGCTGGCGATGGCGGTCGTCGTGAGCGTCGCGGGACGCAGCGACAGCGTCGCGAGGTGGTCGGCCATCGGGTTCGCCATCGCCGGGGGCGGCCTCTACTTGGCCTACGCACCCCCGAGCGCGCTGCTGAGGCCCGCCGAAGCGGTCGTCGCCGAAGCGGTCTCGATACTGGTTGCCAGTCTGCTGCTGATTGCGTGCGCGATTGCGATTGTGTGGTCGTGGAAGGGCGACACAGCCATGTGGGCCGGCGCGGCCGTGGTGATCGTTTATGCGATCACCACGTTCACCGTCACCGCCGGCGTGCTGATCGGCGGGGAAGGCCGTGGGTTCTTCGCCGGCCACATGGCCGCGACGATCTGCTGGATCGCGATGGCCGCCGGACTGTTCATCTACGCGGCCCGGCTGGCGCGGGCTGATCGGTCCCTGCCGATCGGCGGGGGATTGGCGTTGGTTGCCGCCGCGATGGCCAAGCTCTTCCTCTTCGACCTCGGCACGCTCGACGGCATCTTCCGGGTGGTGGTGTTCATCGTCGTGGGCCTGGTGCTGCTGGGCATGGGCGCCGGCTACGCCCGGCTGCTGGAGAAGCAGGACCAGCTGCAAGACCAGTCCGTGTGAGGCGCCTCACCTGCTAAACTGGACTCATTCCAAATTAGAGAGGTGTTGAAGCAGACATGGCTACCAAGATTTCGAACACACGTCGCACCGAGTCCGAAGTTCAGGGCTTTGCCGCATCGGCCGAACTGAGCGCGAACCTGCAGCGAGTCCTCGTCGATCTGATCGAACTGCACCTGCAGGGCAAGCAGGCGCACTGGAATGTCGTCGGAACCAACTTCCGCGACCTTCACCTGCAGCTCGATGAGCTCGTCGACTTCGCCCGCGAATCCAGCGACACCATCGCCGAACGGATGCGCGCGCTCGATGCGGTGCCCGATGGCCGGTCGGACACCGTCGCGGCTGCCACCTCGCTGCCGCAATTCCCGGCCTTCGAACACAGCACCACCGAGGTCGTCGACCTGATCACCGGTCGCGCTTACGCGGCCGTCGACACCATGCGCACGGTGCACGACGCGGTCGACGCCGAGGATCCCAGCACCGCCGACATCCTGCATCAGCTGATCGACGGCCTGGAGAAGCTGGCCTGGCTGATCAAGTCGGAGAACCGGAAGGTCTAATCGGAGCGACGGCGTTGACGGTGGCGTCGATCAGCGCGTCCAACGCGGCCCGATCGGCTCCCGTGCGGGCTCGCACCGCGAGCGTGGTCAAGGCCGCTGTCGCGGTGTGCGCCAACGCGTTTGGCGCCTCATCTGCCAGCTCGCCATCGCGGGCGGCGGTGACGAATCGTTCCTCGAAGGCCTCGGTGAATGCCGTCAACGTCGATTCGACGACGGCTCGAACCTGCGGATCGCGATGCGCCTCGGTGACGGCGGTGCCAAAAGAAAGCAGCCCCTGGGCCCGTCGTCGCCGGCGAGGTAGTACTCGCGCGCGTACCGGTAAACCGCGCGCAGCCCGTCGCGCAGCGACCGGGGCCTGGCCAGCGCGCCGCCCAGCCATGCGCGACTGGTATCCGCGTAGTCGGTCAACGCCCGCAGGTATAGCGCCCGTTTATCGCCGAACGCCGCGTAAATGCTGGGCCGATTCATGCCCATACCGGCGGCCAGGTCATCGAGTGAGGTCGCGGCGTATCCCTTGCCCCAGAAAGTGTCGCGTGCCTTCCGCAGCGCAACATCCGGGTCGTAGGCGCGGGGTCGGCCACGGCGTCTAGCCACGCACCGAATTTTATACTAGCTTGCACAAAATGGAGGTTCATCGCATCGAGGCCGGTGAGGGCGAACCGGTCCTGCTAATTCATGGCTACCCGCAGAGTGCGTCGTGCTGGCGGCATCAGATACCCGCTCTGGCCGACCGGCACCGGGTGATCGCCGCAGACTGGCCGGGATTCGGCCGCTCCGATCCGCCCGAAACACCGCCGACCTACGACTCCGAGGTTGAGCGCATCGGCCAACTGGCCGATTCACTCGGGCTGGATCGATTCAATCTCGTCGCGCACGACTACGGCGGATTCCTCGGCCTTGGCTATGCGCTGCGCCATCCCGAGCGCGTTATGCGGATGGCGTTGCTGAATACGCGGGCGCACAACACTTTTCGGCCATGGTTCTACCGCTTCTCGCAGGGACAGCGTTGGGCTGTCAGGCACGTTCCCGCCCTAGTGCGTCGGTTGCCGCTGCGCCACCTCCATCACCTTGTCTTGCGGCCGTACCGGACGCTTGGCTGCTTCGACGATGCGCTGGAGGACGAGTATCTGGGCTGGATGGACACTCCGACGGGCCGGCGCACATTCGTCGAGTTCTTCACGTACTACCACCTGCCCGCCGTCCCTGAACTCGGTGCCGGCCTCGAACACATCGACTGTCCCACCGCGGTCATCTGGGGTGATCGCGACCGCTACATCCCGTTCGCAACAGCCCGGGAGCTGGCCGACCGAATCCCGGGCGCGACCTTGACCCGGCTCAGGGGCGCCGACCACTACGTCATGGAGGAGCGACCCGACGAGGTGACGGCGGCTCTGCTGGAACTGCTGGCCCGGCCGTGCGTCATATCTCGCGAGGCGGGTATCCCACCCGGGTGACTGTGACACGAGATGTGGCCGCGTCCCGCCAGCAGGTGTGGGATGTGATGGCCGATGGATGGACCTATTCGCAGTGGGTGGTCGGCAATACGCGGATGCGGGCCGTCGACCCCAACTGGCCCGCGCCGGGCTCCACGATCCGCCATTCGATCGGTGTGTGGCCGGCGGTGATCAACGACGAGACGGCCGCCGAAGAATGCGTGCCGCTCGAGAAGCTAGTGCTGCTTGCCAAGATGGGACCGTTCGGTGCGGCCCGAGTAACCTTGCGGTTGCGCGACATTCCGGACGGGTGCCACGTGGAGATGGACGAGGTCGCCGTGCGACCGCCGCTGAGCTTCGTGCCGCCTGCAGTGCAGGCGATGGGGTTGTGGCCCCGCAACCGTGAAGCCCTTTGGCGGCTGGGCGCATTGGCCGAACGCCTCAAGCCCAGTGAACTGGACTAAGGCCTGATCGCAGTGGCGCCCCGTTCGACGGCACTTCGGACGGCATCGTCGTCACGGCGTCCGACCAGGTACCAGGTGTGCATGACACCCTTGCCCTTGATGTCGACCTCGCCACGCTCCTCGAGCAGAAACGTGTCGTTGAGTCGTTCATAGACGTTCTGCGGCACCTGAATTCGACCTTCAACGTCCGTGGTCTCCATCCGTGATGCGACGTTGACGGCGTCACCCCACACGTCGTAGAAGAACTTGCGCGCGCCTACGACGCCGGCCACGACGGGTCCGGTCGCCAGACCGATCCGCAGCGGCACCGCCCGCCCCTGCGGGTCTTTCAGATCCGCGACTGCGTCGGCCATGTCCAGCGCCAGGCACGCCAGCGCCTCAACGTGATCGGCTCGCGGCTGCGGCACGCCGCTGACCACCATGTACGAATCACCGCTGGTCTTCACCTTTTCCAACTCGTGCAGGTCGACGAGTGCGTCGAGGTCGGTGTAAAGACGGTCCAGGAATCGCACCAAGTCGGTCGGCGTGGTGTCGCTGGCCCGCTTGGTGTATCCGGCGATGTCGGCGAACAGGATCGACGCGTCGTCGTACTTGTCGGCAATGATGTTGCGCGACGGGTCTTTGAGCCGCTCGGCGATCGTGGCGGGCAGGATGTTGGTCAGCAGCCGTTCGGAGCGTTCGTACTCCGACTCCATTGCCACTCTGGCGCGGGCGATTTCGCGCAACGCATACGCGATCACCGCCACGGCCAGCACCCATGCGGAGATCGTCGTGATGACGAATCCCGATGCTTGTGCCCAAGGCGGGAGCACACCCGTGTCGTCAGGCACCAGGAACTCAAGAGCAATGACGGTCGCCGCGCCCAGCGCCGCCAGCGCCGATGCAAGCACGACATGCTCAATACCGAGCACCAGCACCATGATCGACGCTGCAACCAGAAAGTAAAACTGCACCCCCGAGCCCGTGCCGATGTGCCAGCCGACCACGGTGATCGCCAGGTATGAGACGACGAAGAACACCAGTGGTGCGACGAGGTCTCCGAACCGGTACAGCAGCGGTATGAAGAAGAAGATTACTGCGGCTACCAAATTCACGGCGCTGATCCAGAGCGCATAGTGCCCGATCACCAGCTGTTGGATGCCGAAGAAGGCACTGATCACGGCGCCGATCCGGGCCGCGACTGTAAGCACGCGAAGGTGACGGGCGACCCGTTCGGCGCGGTCACGGGTGCGGGCCGGGACGCGGCCGTCTAGCGCTACCTCCGGCATGCAGATGGGCCGTACCTTGACCGCCACGGAACTAAGCCTATCGTCGGCAGCATCCCCTACCAGGGGTTTTGGCCGGAGCTCCCATCCGACGGCACCGAGGCCTGCGCGCAAATCAGATGGCGCACACTGTCGCGAACAGTCGCCGGGGTGGCTTAGGTGCCAAATCGTCACGTGACTAGCCCGGGATCCCGCGAAACGGACCGTCAAACCATCAGTCCAGCAAAGGGGCAGACGAAAGCGATTGGAGGAAGCGCGGCCGCTGCATAGCTCGAGCGGTGCCAAAGGGCATCGCCTGATTCGCGCAACAAGCGCATCAGCAATTTGCGGAATGTCTTTGCGCAGCCGTCAATTTGGATAGTCGGCGAACGAGATCGTGGGTGGGTGTGCACCAAAACATGTGTGCTACCGCAGCTTTCGTGCCCACTGATATTGACGCACGTTGTAATTAGCGACTGATAGCGCTGGCCGTATGATTGCCAGTTCTGCACTATCGCGCACATTTCGTTATATAGGCAGCGGACGTCACATGTTTGCTTTTGTCCGTTGACACCATTCACCCTTTCGTCGCCTAAGGTTCTTTGCGGTAAGACGCGCTTTTTCTTTGCCAGTGAGATAACTTCAATGTGATTGAACCGCGGGCGATCTCGAAGCCGAGATCTTAAAAAGAGGAGCGAGTATGTGGGCAGATGCGCGTCGGCCGTTGAGACGGTTGGCCATCCGATCCGTCATCGGGTTGGGCGCAATCGCGATTTTCTGTGCGGCGGCGAGCCATTTGCTGATAGCTATCTCAGAGCCAAAGATCCCCGAAATCATCCCGACGGCGGGCATTGAAGAGTCTTCGACCTCCATCGGGGTGTCGGAGGGCGGCGATCTCTTCGGGTTGACCCCGGAGGAGGTCGATCGGACGCTCAACGAGTTGGAGGCGTTGGGCGTGCAGAACATACGGGTCGGCATCCCGTGGGGCGCTATCGAGACAAGGGACGACAACTACAACTGGGACCAGGTCGAGATGATCGTGCAGAAGGCCACGGTCAAAGGCATGGGTGTGCTGGGCGTGGTGACCACAACGCCATTGTGGGCGCCGGGCGGCAGCCTTAACCCCTATAGCTATCCCAACAAAGAAACCGACCCGGTCGGGTTCGCCACATACCTCGCCGAATTCGAGGAGTTCACCGCGGCGGCGGCCGCCAAATTTCAGGGCAGGGTCACCGCGTACGAGATCTGGAATGAACCCAACTACATCCGGTTCTTTAACCCGGTGAGTCCCGAGGCGTACACCGACCTGCTGAAAGCGGGCTATACCGGGATCAAGGCCACCGATCCGTCGGCATTGGTGATCGGCGGGGTGGTCGGAGCCACGCAGACATTTGGCGGGATCACGCTGAATCCCGTGGAGTTCATCCAGCGGATGTATGACGCAGACGCACAGGGCTTCTTCGATGCGCTGTCCTTTCATCCGTATCCCGCCAATTACGATCCCGAGCACATGTTCAGCGCCGGAGCGGGCAATCCGTTCTCACCGCTCGGCCAGATTCAGGCCATCAGGGACCTGATGGCTGAAAAGGGTGATGGCGATCTGAAGATCTGGCTCAGTGAGTACGGGATTTCCACCGAGCAGGGTGAATCCATGTACGAAACGCAAGCCAATTGGATCGAGAATCTCATCCGGACATGGCAGACGGTCGCAGGCGACGAAGACTGGGCCGGCCCGATCTTCCTCTATACGACGCGTGACAGCGCGACCGGCGACACAGACGACAATTTCGGCATCTTCACAGCCGACTGGGTCAAGAAATGTAGCGAAAGTAACGGTCAACGTCGTTGCACGGCAGACGTTATTGCGGCGCTCATCAGAGAATTGCAGGGGCCCGGTAACCCTGGTGAGCCGCCGGTGAACCCGATCCAGGCCGTCCTGCAGCAGTTGGCCCAAGCCATTACCAACGCGCTGAACTTTATTCCTAACTTGGTCAATGAGTTTGCCACTGCGGTCTCCAACTTCCTGGCATCGATCTTCGGTGGACTGCAGCCGGCAGTCGCGACGGCAGGAGCGCCCGAAAACGTCGACCTGCTATCGGCCGAAGAAGGACAGGGCGCAGACACATTGCGCACCATGGGACTCGACGCCGACGCCGACCCTGCTAAAGAGGGCGCCGACGCGACCGGTACCGAGGGCGAGCCGGCCACCGAGGAGGAGCCGCTGACCGAGGAGCCGGTGACTGAGGAAGAGCCGGTCACTGAAGAGCCGGTCACCGAGGAGGAGCCGGTCACCGAGGAGCCGGTCACCGAGGAGGAGCCGGTCACCGAGGAGGAGCCGGTCACCGAGGAGGAGCCGGTCACCGAGGAAGAGCCGGTCACCGACGACGAGAAGGTCACCGAGAACGAGCCGACCGGTTCCGACGGTGAGCCGACCGGCCCGAAGAAAACAGAGAAGGTCGACGCGCCGGCGAAGGCCGACGAGGCGGCCACCACAGCGCCGAAGCAGGAGGCGTCGACCACCGCGCCGAAGAAGATCGCCGCTGAGGACGACGCCGACGCGGCTAACGAGTCGGAGAGCGCGTCGGCAACGTAGGGCCGGCGTCGGTATCGGCCGACATCCGGGCGGCGTCCCGGGCCCGCATCGCCAGCCACAGCTCGTGGCGGTCCTGCGCGGAATCCAGACGCCGCCCGGTGAGCCGCTCGATCGCGTCGATGCGGTGCCGCATCGTGTGCCGATGCACGCGCAACGAGCTTGCCGCCGAACCCCAATGCCCGTTGTGCTCAAGAAAAGCCGTGACTGTGCGGAGAAGTTCCTCGGCGCGGTCGGTCGCGTCGAGCGAACCGAGCACAGCGTCGGCGAACGCCTGAAGGGATTGCGCGCCAACCATATTGAGTAGTAGCCGGCTGCTCGCGATCTCGTCGGCGTGCATGTGCCTGCCCTGTACGCGACTTGCCGGCAAGGCCGAGCGTGCCTGTCGAAGCGACACAACCAGGGCGCCCGGTCGCACCGCGATGCCGATCCCTGCGGCTCGCTTGGCCGCCAGCGTGCCCAGGACTGCCGCTAGATCCGTGTCCAGCGGAACGGCCACCTCGACCACGTCGTCGACGACCCGCACCAGCGCGTCCGGCAAGGTCATCAACAAGTCCGCGGCGAGGTCATCGGCGTCGTCCGGCGCGGCGACGGCGGCCGCCCGCAAGTCAGCGTCTGGCAGTCCGACAGACGTCAGCCAGCGCGCCGCGGCCACGTCGTCGACGGTGCCCCGCGCCAGACGGTCGAGCACCTGCGCCCGCCCGCGCCGCTGTGCCGTGTTCAGCCCGTGTCGGCGTTCCAGCTCCAGGGACAGCAGCGAGACGAGGTCGCCGGAAATATAGTGTGCCGCAGGCTGATCGGTGGGGCCGTCGACCAACAGCCACGCCCGCAGCCGACGCGCACCGAGGGCGTGCAGCTCGCGGCGCCGCCCGTCCCTGATATCGGCGGCCGCCGCGTTCAGGCCCTGATCGCGCACGGTGTCGAGCAGTTCGGTCAGCTGTGCGACGAGTCGTTCACCGCCGGGGTCCGACTCGGCGAGCACTCTGCCGAGCAGGTCGACGACGACTCCGGTCCGGCCCGTCGCCTCGCGATGCGCGGTGAGGATGCCGAGCAGACCTCCCGGCGTCACCGCGGCGGCGGTCATGGCCCGTTGGGTCCGCAGCGCCCACTCCAGCTCCTGGCGTTCGGCGCGGGCGCGGTACGCGAACACCGCCTTCGTCACCGCGATGAACGGCACCGGATCCGGGACGGTGAGCAGTGGCATCCCGACGTCGTCGGCGGCGGTGATCAACCGGGCCGGCGCCCGCTGATGGGGGAGCTCGGCGCCGAGTCCCAGTCCGACGGCCCGCACCCCGGCCTCGTCGAGTTCGGCCACGTAGGACCGGCAGCCGGCGGTGGTGCCGGGCAGCAGCAGGCCGATGGTCAGCAGCAGCTCGCCGCCCTGCAGCCATGGGCCGGGATGGGCCAGTTCGGAGACGGCCGCCGCCTCGATCTCGCGGTCGGCGCCGGAGTGGCCGGCCACCAGCTTCAGGCCGATCTGCGTTCGCCGTCAGCTCGGCGACCGTGAGCATGGACATATTGTCGAACAACTGAGCGACACTTTCTACAAATCGGCTATACCGGCCCGCATCGCGTTCGGGAAACCTGATTGCCATGACGAACCCGATCGGACCGGTAGACGCGACCAAGGTGCCGCGATTCGCGGGTCCGGCCACGTTCGCCCGCTTGCCCCGCACCGACGAGGTACCGCACACCGACGTCGCCGTGGTCGGCATCCCGTTCGACTCCGGTGTCTCCTACCGACCGGGCGCCCGGTTCGGGCCCAGCCACATCCGCGCCGCCTCCAAGCTGCTCCGGACCTACCATCCGCGGCTGGATGTCGAGCCGTTTGCCGTCCAGCAGGTGGCCGACGCCGGCGATGTCGCCGTCAATCCGTTCGATATCGACGCAGCGATAACCACCATCGAGCACGCATCCGATGAACTGCGCGACGGCGGCACCAAGCTGATCACCCTCGGGGGAGACCACACCATCGCGCTGCCCCTGCTGCGCTCGGTGTACCGCGATCACGGCCCAATCGCCGTGCTGCACTTCGATGCTCACCTCGACACGTGGGACACCTACTTCGGTGCGCCGTTCACACACGGCACCCCGTTCCGCCGGGCCAGCGAGGAAGGGCTGCTCGACCCCGAGCATTGTCTGCACGTCGGCATCCGCGGGCCGTTGTACGCGCCTACCGACCTGTCCGACGACCAGGTGCTCGGATTCCAGGTCATCGGCACCGACGACTTCCAGATTGACGGACTGCCCGCCGTGATCGAGCGGATGCGTGCCCGGCTCGGTGACGCGCCGGTCTACGTGTCAGTGGACATCGACGTGCTCGACCCGGCGCATGCGCCCGGCACCGGCACCCCGGAGGCCGGCGGGATGACGAGCCGCGAGCTGCTGCACTGCCTGCGAAACATCGTGGGTACCAACGTTGTTGGTGCCGACATCGTGGAGGTCGCCCCGGCGTATGACCACGCCGAAATCACCGGCATCGCCGCCGCGCACGTCGCCTATGAGCTGATCTCGGTGCTGGCGAAGTCATGACCGAGCATCGCAACGGTGGCGCCGCCGTGATCGAAACCCTCGCCGCACACGGCGTTGACACCATCTTCGGCATCCCCGGCACGCACAACCTGGAGCTCTACCGACACTTCCCGCGGACCGGAATCCGGGCCATCACACCCCGCCACGAGCAGGGCGCGGGCTACGCGGCCGAGGCCTATGCGCGGGTCACCGGCCGGCCCGGCGTCGTGGTGACGACCAGTGGTCCCGGGCTGACGAATGTGATGACCGCCGCCTCGACCGCGTACGCCGAATCGCAACCGATGCTGGTGCTTTCGTCGGGCCTGCCCACCGGTGCCGACGGCCGTGACCTCGGCCAACTGCACGAGGCCAAGAATCCCGCGGGCGCCATGGACCAGCTGGTGCGCTGGAGCCGACGCGTGCGCAGCGCCGATGAGGCGGCCGCCGCGGTGACCGAGGCGTTCGGCAGCTTCATCGGCGGCCGTCCTCGGCCGGTGCACATCGAGGTGCCCCATGACGTGCTCGAGCAGGGCTGGAGCGGTGAGGCGACCGCGTGCGCGAAAACCGATGCACCGCAAGCTGATCCGATGAGCATTCGGCAGGTGACCGAGGTACTGGCCGCGGCCAGGCATCCGATGATCATCGCCGGCGGCGGCGCCGTCGACGCGCAGGCAGAAGTGACCATGTTCGCCGAGGCCCTCGGCGCGCCGGTCGCCACCACGGTCAACGGCAAGGGCGTGGTGGACGAGACGCACCCACTTTCGGTCGGTGCATCGATTCGGCTGCTGGCGCTGCAGAAGGCCGCGGCGGACAGCGACGCGCTGCTAGTCGTCGGGAGCGAGTTGGGCGATTCGGACCTGTGGGGAGGCCAGATTCGTGGGCGGACCGTCATTCGGTGCGACATCGATCCGGCCCAGCTTCAGAAAAACTGCGCGGCCGATTACGAGTTGCTGGGCGACGCCGCGGCAACACTCACGAAGCTGCGGGCGTCGCTCCCCGACGCCCAGCCACGCTCCGCCGCACCCGAGCGCGCCGCGGCGTTGCGCGCCGCATGCCGCGAGGAGGCCAGGGCCGACGCCGGGCCTTACGCCGAGATCAACGCCGCGGTTCGCGCGGCGCTGCCCGCCGATGCCGTACTGGCCGGCGACAGTTCGCAGGTCACGTACTTCGGTTCGGTGCACTTCTTCGACACGTGTGCGCCGCGGCGATTCTGCTACTCGCCGGGCTACGCCACCCTCGGCTACGGACTCCCTGCAGGCCTCGGCGCCGCCATCGCGCGACCCGAGGCGTCAGCGGCGGTGTTGATCGGCGACGGTGCGCTGATGTTCTCCGTGCAGGAACTGATGACCCTTGTCGAACAACGGCTTTCGGTTCCGGTAGTGGTCGTCGACAACGGCGGCTATCAGGAGATCAAGGACCAGGAAGCCGCTCGCGGCATTCCGCCGATCGGGGTGGAACTGCGCACCCCGGACCTGGCCGCGCTGGCGGTCGCCATGGGCGCGCGGGGGGTGCGCACCACGTCGACGGCCGACCTCACCGAACTGGTCGGCGGCGCACTCGGCGCCGACGGGCCGACCCTCATCCATTTCGATATCCGCTGAAAGGACGTCAAACCATGGATATCGCCGTTGTCGCCATCTATCTCGTGGGCATGATTGCGTTCGGCTTCTGGGGCAAACGCAGGGCCACAACACAATCCGACTTCCTGGTCGCCGGCCGCCGACTGGGCCCGATGCTGTATTCGGGCACCATGGCGGCGATCGTGCTCGGCGGCGCGTCCACGATCGGTGGTGTCGGGTTGGGCTATGAGTACGGCATCTCGGGCATGTGGCTGGTCTTCGCGATCGGCGTCGGCATATTGGCACTGAGCCTGCTGTTCGCGGGCCGGATCCAGCGGCTGCGCGTCTACACCGTCAGCCAGATGCTCGAATTGCGTTATGGCCCAGGCTCGTCGGTGTTATCCGGTGTGGTGATGTGGGGCTACACGCTGATGCTGTCGGTGACGTCGACCATCGCGTATTCGACGATCTTCGGTGCGCTGTTCGAGATCGGGAAGGTGCCGGCCATCATCCTGGGCGGCAGCGTCGTGATCATCTACTCCGTGTTGGGCGGCATGTGGTCGATCACGCTGACCGACTTCGTGCAGTTCCTGGTCAAGACCATCGGCATCTTCTTCATCCTGCTGCCGATCGCGCTGTACAAGACGGGTGGCATCTCGGGATTGGCCGAGAAGCTGCCGGCCGACGCCACCTCGTTCAGCGCAATCGGCGGCCAGACGATCCTGACCTATTTCGTCGTCTATACCTTCGGACTGCTGATCGGCCAGGACATCTGGCAGCGGGTGTTCACCGCCCGCAGTCCGGGTGTCGCGCGTTGGGCCGGTGCCGGTGCCGGTGTGTACTGCCTGCTGTACGCAGTGGCGGGCGCGGTGATCGGAATGGCGGCCAAGGTGCTGCTGCCGGCGCTGGAATCCCGCGATGACGCCTTCGCGCGATTCGTCGAGATGCAGCTGCCTCCGGTACTGGCCGGTCTGGTGCTTGCCGCGGCGCTGGCCGCGGTAATGTCCACCTCGAGCGGCGCCCTGATCGCCACTGCGACTGTGTTCAGCCAGGACATCGTGGCCCGCCTGCTCAAGCGCGACATCGAAGCCGGCAGCGAACACGATCACCTGCGAAACAACCGTTTCTACTTGGCTGGATTCGGCATCGTGATGGTGGTCATCGCCTGCGTGCTTCAGGACGTGGTCGCGGCGCTCACAGTGGCATACGACATCCTTGTCGGGGGTTTGCTCGTGCCGATTCTGGGTGGCCTGGTGTGGAGGCGCGGCACCAATGTCGGTGCCGTGGCGGCGATGGCCGTCGGGACCGTGGTCACCCTGGTCACGATGGTGGTTCTCGGCGATATCTATGCCAATGAGCCGATCTATTTCGGCTTGCTTTCCGGTTTCGCCGTCTTCGTCGTGGGCAGCTTGCTGAGCCGACCCACGGCGCCGGAGGTTCTCGCGGAATGGGATCGCCGCAGCCGGAAGGAACCGAGCGCACCCCTGCCAATCCCGTCGAGTTAGCCAGCGCGAAGGTTGACGCCCGCGCAAGCAAATTAATGTGGAAGAATGTTCCGCCGTGGGGGTGTCCTGGATACGCAGCGCAGCGATCAGCTGCCTGATCGCGTGCGGCGCGATGGTCGCCGGGCCAGGAGTCGTTGGTGGCGCGGTGGCATCGGCCGATTTGTTCGGCATCGACCTCGATATCTTCGACATCTTCTGCCACAACGAAAAGAAGTGCGAGGGCAACGACAATCGCCGTGGCGCCCCCGACGCCGGCGGCGACCCGCCCGAGGTTCGCATCAACGGGGGAACGGTTGGCACCGAAGCACCAAAACGCGGTCTTCCCGAAGAACCGACGCGTGGCCTTCCCGAGGAACCGGCGCGCGGCCTTCCCGGTGCGACTGGCGGTGGCGGTGGCGGCGCCGACGTCCCCCGCAGTGGCGGCACGGACAGGTCGGCGAATCTGCCGCCGGTACCGACCGCGCCGGGTTCGCGCGAGATCGTCATCCGAGGGGAGCCGACTGCGCCGGTTCCTTCCGCCCCGGCTCCGGCAGCGCCCGCGCCCGCCGTTCCGGCTCCCGCAGCGCCACCTCCCGCGGTTCCGATACCGGCACCCGTAGTCGTGCCGCCGGTAGTCATGCCGCCGGTGGTCGTTCCGCCAATGATGCCGCCCGCACCCGCCATCGGCCCGGTGGCGCCCCCGCCACCGCCCATGGTGCACCCTCCCTCGCTGACCCCACCGCCGCGGGTCGACCGCCAACCGGCGCCCACCGGTGAGCTTGGCCCCCAAGGGATACCGGTGACATTCCGCGACGGGTACGCCGACTACCTCAAAGCGGCGACCGTCGCAGAGCTTGCACCTGTGGCGCTGTCAGGCACCGCGGGCATTTTGGCGATAACCGCGTTAGGGGGGCTGGTCGGGTTCCGGCAGGCGCGCGCCGCGCAGGCGTTGCCGCCCGCGAACATCACGAACGTTGTCCGATTCCTGCAATGACGTCGGTGCCCTCGGCGCGCTATCGCCGGCTCCGTTCGTCAGCGGTGGGTGCGCCGGACAAGGCAGCCTCGCGTACCCTAACCTTGCTTCTTCGCAAGCCCGAGTGGCGGAACTGGTAGACGCGCCGGACTCAAAATCCGGTGGTGGCAACACCGTGTGGGTTCGAGTCCCACCTCGGGTACTTCGATCGAGGATGCCCCGCGGTCGCTGATCGCGGCTGCTACCGCCACAATGTGTGCCATGACCGGGCCACCGACCGATGCCGAAAAGCCACGCCGTGTTCTCGTCGCCGAGGACGAAGCGCTCATCCGGCTGGATTTGGCCGAGATGCTGCGCGAGGAAGGCTATGAGGTCGTCGGCGAGGCCGGCGACGGGCAGGAGGCCGTCGATCTGGCCGAGCGCCTGAAGCCGGACCTGGTGATCATGGACGTGAAGATGCCGCGCCGCGACGGCATCGACGCCGCGTCGGAGATCGCAAGCAAGCGCATCGCCCCGATCGTGATACTCACCGCGTTCAGCCAGCGCGACCTGGTGGAGCGGGCACGCGATGCGGGAGCCATGGCCTATCTGGTCAAGCCGTTCAACATCACCGACCTGATTCCCGCGATCGAGGTGGCGGTCAGCCGGTTCAGCGAAATCTCCGCGCTCGAACAGGAAGTCGCGACGCTGTCGGACCGGTTGGAGACGCGCAAGCTGGTCGAGCGCGCGAAGGGTTTGCTGCAGGCCAAGCAGGGGATGACGGAACCGGAGGCTTTCAAGTGGATTCAGCGGGCCGCGATGGATCGCCGGACCACGATGAAACGCGTCGCCGAGGTGGTGCTGGAGACCCTCGACGAGCCCGAGGATGCGTCGTCGTCGAGCTAGGTTTCGTACAAACGCGTAAATAATGCGTTTCCGATCGAGCCGTTCAGCGCGATTAATCGACCGATACCCGCGGCGCGTTTACCAACATCACGCACTACGGTCCCTCGTTGGCTATGTTCTACGACGAAGCGTCGGCGGTCCGATCGAGTGGGGCGGAGCGTCAACGCCGACAAACACATTGACCCGGAGGTGAAACGTGCGTAGTCGCGTGGCACGGAGTGCATTAGCTATCGGTAGCGCCGGCTTGGTCGTACTCGGCATTGCCGGCTGCCAACAACAGGCTGAGCCGGGTGAGGGTGGGGAGGCGCAGGCCGACCTGAAGATCGTCGAGCAGGTGCAGATCGACCAGAACGGTAAAGAGGTTCCACCGCCCGAGGAGGCCGCGGCTGCCGATCCTGCAGGCAACGGACAGGCGCAATGTCCCCCGGTGTCGATCGCGATGGCCGGCGCGCTCACCGGGCCGGACGCCCAGCTGGGCATCAACATCAAGAACGGCATCCAGCTGGCCGTCGACAAGCACAACGCCGCCAATGCGGGCTGCCAGGTGCAGTTGAAGACCTTCGACACCGAGGGCGACCCGCAGAAGGCCACCCAGATCGCACCCCAGATCATCAACGACGCGTTCACCATCGGCCTGATCGGGCCCGCGTTCTCCGGCGAGACGAACGCCACCGGCGACGTGTTCAACCAGGCTGGCCTGGTCGCCGTCACCGCGTCCGCGACCAACGTCACGTTGTCGGAGAAGGGGTGGCGAACGTTTTTCCGCGGCCTGGGTAACGACGGGGTGCAGGGACCGTCGGTCGCCAACTACATGAAGAACACCCTCGGCTACGACAAGGTCTGCGTGGTCGACGACAGCACCGACTACGGCCTTGGCCTGGCCCAGGCCGTCCGCGAGACGCTCGGCCCGGTCGCTGACTCGGGATGCAACATCTCGGTCAAGAAGGGCGACAAGGACTTCTCGGCCGCGGTGACCCAGATCAAGGGCGTAAACCCCAAGGCGGTGTTCTTCAGCGGCTACTACGCCGAGGCGGCACCGTTCGTCCAGCAGCTGAGGGACGGTGGATATGAAGGCACATTCGTCAGCGACGACGGCACCAAGGATCCGGCGTTCGTCAACCAGGCAGGCGCGGCAGCGAAGGACGCGCTGCTGTCCTGCCCGTGCGGTCCGGCCACCGGTTCGTTCGCCGAGGAGTACACCCAACGGTTCGGGGAGCCCAGTACCTACAGCGCGGAGGGCTACGACCTGGGCACAATTCTGGTGAAGGGCATCGACTCCGGCACCATCACCCGTCCGGCGCTGCTGGAGTTCGTCCGCAACTACAACGGTCAGGGTGTGGCCCGAAATTACCAATGGACGCCCACCGGGGAGCTGACCAGCAGCCTGATCTGGATGTACAAGGTCCAGTAGGAGCCGAACGAGACGCGTCCGAGACTGCAAGGCTCGGACGCGTTCTCGTGAATAGAGTGTTTTTGCGAGGAGTCGCCACCGGATGATTCACCAGTGCGTCGATCAGTACGCCTGCATGGCCGCCAACATTAACTTCAATCTGGAAGGCCTGCGAAGCGGCTTCTGGCAGTTGACGATCGACGGCCTGTCCTGGGGTGCGATCTATGCACTCGTGGCGGTCGGTTACACCCTCGTGTTCGGTGTGCTGCGGCTGATCAACTTCGCGCATTCCGAGATCTTCATGCTCGGCATGTTCGGCGCTTACTTCTGTCTCGACTACATCCTGGGCTTCACCCCGAGCGGAAACGCGTACAACAAGGGCGTCCTGCTGACCGTGCTCTATCTGGGCATTGCAATGCTGTTCGCGATGCTGGTCTCGGGCTCCGCGGCGATCGGGTTGGAGTTCGTCGCGTATCGGCCATTGCGAAAACGCCATGCCCGCTCGCTGACGTTTCTGATCACCGCTATCGGCATGTCGTTCGTGCTACAGGAATTCGTCCACTTCGTGTTGCCGAAGATCATCAAGGGCTACGGCGGGAGCAACGCACAGCAGCCCATGATCTTGATGCAGCCCAAGACTCAGTTCACGATCTTCGGAGCCACCGTCTCCAACGTCACGCTGGTCATCATCGCCGCCGCGTTGGTGTTCGCACTGCTGACCGATATGGCGATCAACAGGACGAAGTTCGGCCGCGGCATCCGCGCGGTCGCGCAGGACCCGACCACCGCGACGCTGATGGGCGTCTCGCGGGAGCGGATCATCATGATGACATTCCTCCTTGGCGGGCTGCTGGCAGGGGCGGCGGCGCTGCTCTACACCCTGAAGGTGCCGCAGGGCATCATCTACTCCGGCGGCTTCCTGCTGGGCATCAAGGCGTTCTCCGCGGCGGTACTAGGCGGCATCGGCAACCTCCGTGGCGCGCTGCTCGGTGGCCTGCTGCTAGGCATTATGGAGAACTACGGCCAGGCCGTGTTCGGCACCCAGTGGCGCGATGTCGTGGCGTTCGTGCTGCTCGTTCTGGTGCTGCTGATCCGGCCTACCGGCATACTCGGTGAAAGCCTCGGGAAGGCACGAGCATGAGCGCCAGCGAGAAGCCGAAGGCGGATCGCGCATCGACCTTGACCGACAAGGTCATGGCGCCCGGCGATGCGCTGCGCCAGTGGTGGGATCGTCTTTCCCGAGTCCAGAAGTGGGGCTTCGGCGTGCTGGGCTTCGGATTATTGGCGCTGCTGCCGCTCTTCCCACCGCCGTTCTTCAACACGCCGAACATCAGCTTCGGCGGCACGATGGCGCAGTTCGCGATGGTCGCGATCATCGCGATCGGCCTGAACGTCGTCGTCGGCCAGACCGGACTGCTCGACTTGGGCTATGTCGGCTTCTATGCGGTTGGGGCGTACACCGTTGCGCTGCTGACCAGCCCCAGCAGCCCGTGGAACAAGGTTGGCGCGACGGGATGGTTCAGCGAGGACTGGGCGTGGCTGTTTTGTGTGCCATTGGCGATGGCCATGACCGCGCTGGCCGGGCTGATCCTGGGCACACCCACGCTGCGTCTGCGCGGCGACTACCTGGCGATTGTCACTCTCGGGTTCGGCGAGATCATCCGGCTGCTGGCCGACAACCTGTCCGACATCACCAACGGCCCCCGCGGGCTGCCGGGGGTGGCGTACCCGCGGGTGGGGGAGAGCGAACGATTTCCCGACGGCGTGTTCTCCAGCGGGAACACCACCGGCGACGCGAACTACGGCACGTGGTGGTTCTGGCTGGGCATCGTCCTGATGGTCGGCATCCTGCTGCTGGTCGGCAACCTCGAACGCAGCCGGGTGGGACGCGCCTGGGTGGCCATCCGGGAGGACGAGGACGCCGCGGAAGTCATGGGCGTCAACACTTTCCGGTTCAAGCTGTGGGCATTCGTGATCGGCGCCGCGATCGGCGGGCTGTCCGGCGCGCTGTACGCGGGCCAGGTGCAGTTCGTCGCGCCGCCGACGTTCAACATCATCAACTCGATGCTGTTCCTGTGCGCGGTGGTGCTGGGCGGGCAGGGCAACAAGCTGGGCGTCATCTTCGGCGCGTTCATCATCGTCTACCTGCCCAACCGGCTGCTCGGTGTGGAGTTCCTCGGAATCAATATGGGCGACCTGAAGTACTTCTTCTTCGGGCTGGCGCTGGTCGTGATGATGATCTTCCGGCCCGAAGGCTTCTTCCCGGCTCGACAGCATCTGCTGGCCTACAGCAAGGCCGCCCGCGATATGTTGCGCCGCGCGCCCGAGAAGGAGGCCGCATGAGTATCGAGGAACTGGCCAGCGTTCATCGGGAGATCCAGGCTGCTGAGGGCGAAACCCTGCTGCAGACAAAGGAATTGACGGTCAAGTTCGGTGGGCTGACGGCGTTGGATGCGGTGACGTTCGACATCCGTCGTGGTGAGATCCTCGGCATGATCGGGCCCAACGGCGCCGGCAAGACGACCTGTTTCAACGCGATCACCGGTGTCTACCGGCCCACTTCGGGGACGGTGATCTTCGACGGCGCCCCGCTGGGCCGGATCAAGCGTCACCGGATCACCCGCCGCGGCATTGCCCGCACTTTTCAGAACATCCGGTTGTGGGGCGAGATGACCGCCCTGGAGAACGTCATGGTCGGCACCGACGCGCGGCACTTCACATCGGTGCCCGGCGCCCTGGTCCGCACGCCGAGGCACCGCCGGGAGGAACACTCGGCGATCGAACGATCCGCGGCGCTACTGCACTTCGTCGGCATCGCCCACCGCGGCGAGGAGAAGGCCAAGAACCTGCCCTACGGCGACCAGCGGCGGTTGGAGATCGCCCGCGCCCTGGCCACCGAGCCGAAGCTGCTGTGCCTCGACGAGCCGGCCGCCGGGTTCAACCCGAATGAGAAGGCCGCGCTGATGGATCTGATCCGCAAGATCCGCGACGACGGCTACACCGTGCTGCTCATCGAGCACGACATGCGGGTGGTCATGGGTGTGACCGACCGGATCGTGGTGCTGGAGTTCGGTCGTAAGATCGCCGACGGCCTGCCGCACGACATCCGCGAAGACCCGAAGGTCATTGCCGCCTACCTGGGGGTGCCCGATGACAACCTCGAATGACACGCCGAGTGACGACCGACCGATCCTGCTGGAGGTGCGCGACATCGTCGTGCAATACGGGCGCATCCGTGCGTTGCACGGCATCTCGCTGCAGGTTCGCGACGGTGAGTTGGTGACCTTGCTGGGCTCCAACGGCGCGGGCAAGACCACGACGATGCGAGCCATCTCGGGGCTACTGCCGCTGACGTCGGGATCGGTGTGGTTCGAGGGTGCCGACATCACCAAGGTCAAGGCCCACCATCGCGCTATCCAGGGGCTCGTCCAGGCGCCGGAAGGCCGCGGCGTGTTTCCCGGCATGACCGTCGTCGAGAACCTCGAAATGGGTTGTTACGGACGGAAATTCGCATCCAGATCCGAGCATCGGGAGCGACTGGACTGGGTGATGGAAACTTTCCCGCGGCTGGCCGAACGGCGTACTCAGGTCGGTGGCACGCTGTCGGGCGGTGAGCAGCAGATGCTCGCGATCGGTCGTGCGCTGATGGCCCGGCCGCGGGTCCTTCTGCTCGACGAGCCCTCGATGGGGTTGGCGCCGATGGTGATCTCCCAAATCTTCAAGATCATCGCCGATATCAACGCGCAGGGCACGACGGTGCTGCTGGTGGAGCAGAATGCGCAGCAGGCGCTGAGCCGATCGGACCGCGCCTATATCCTCGAGACGGGTGAGATCACTCGTACCGGCACCGCGCGGGATCTGTTGGAGGACGACAGCATTCGCGCCGCCTACCTCGGCGTCGCTTAGCCCACTCCGCGCGAGAGACCGTGTTTGTACGCGACACGCCGCTATATCTGTACACGAGCGGTCGCTCGCGGTCATCGAGCAACCCGGAACCGCTTCACCCGTGACGTCGCTCCGGACACCATCTCCACCCGGCTGGGCGAAACCCCGAAATGCTTGGCGAGCAATTTGACGACGGCCTCGTTCGCCCTGCCCTCGACCGCCCGCTCACGGACATAGAGGGTCAACTCGCCATCGGCGCCCACCTCGACCAGCGGGCCCTTGCGGCTGCCGGGTTTGACTCTGACCACCAAAGTTTCGCCGTCGACCACGACCTGATCCTTGCGCGAGCGTGCGCAGAATGCTGGTGTTTGCCGGCGTGGCGGCCAACAAACACGCACCCTCGCGGCGCTAGCGCGCGACGATCACCGACGACCCGTGACCGAACAGGCCCTGGTTGGCGGTGACGCCGACCTTGGCGCCCTCGACCTGACGGCCCGTCGCCTGCCCCTTGAGCTGCCAGGCCAGCTCGCAGACCTGGGCGATGGCCTGCGCGGGAATGGCCTCGCCGAAGCTGGCCAGGCCGCCGGACGCGTTGACCGGAATCTTGCCGCCGATGGTCGTCGCGCCGCTGCGCAACAGCTGCTCGGCCTCACCCTTGGGGCACAGCCCGAGGTGCTCGTACCAGTCAAGTTCCAGCGCGGTGGACAGGTCGTACACCTCGGCCAGGCTCAGGTCTTCGGGACCGATACCGGCTTCGGCGTAGGCGGCGTCGAGGATCTGATCCTTGAACACCCGCTCCGGCGCAGCCACCGCCGCCGTGGAATCCGTTGCAATGTCTGGCAATTCGGGTAGATGCTGCGGGTATCGCGGCGTCACGGTGCTCACTGCGCGCACCGATGGGACGCCCTCGACCGAACCGAGGTGTTTTTCGGCGAACGACTTGCTGGCCACGATCAGCGCGGCCGCGCCATCGGACGTCGCGCAAATGTCCAGCAGCCGAAGCGGATCCGACACCACAGGGCTGGCCAGCACGTCGTCGACGGTGGCTTCCTTGCGATACCGCGCGTTCGGATTCTGCAGCCCGTGCTTGGCGTTCTTGACCTTGACCTGCGCGAAGTCCTCCAGCGTTGCGCCGTAGAGATCCATCCGCCGCCGTGCCAGCAGCGCGAAGTAGACAGTGTTGGTGGCGCCGATCAGGTGGAACCGCTGCCAGTCCGGGTCATTCTTGCGCTCACCCCCGACGGGGGCGAAGAAGCCCTTCGGCGTGGTGTCCGCGCCGATGACCAAGGCGACGTCGCAGAAGCCGGCCAGGATCTGCGCCCGCGCACTCTGCAGTGCCTGCGACCCGCTGGCGCACGCCGCATACGACGACGACACCGGGATCCCGTTCCAGCCCAGCTTCTGGGCGAACGTGGCGCCGGCGACGAATCCCGGGTAGCCGTTGCGGATCGTGTCGGCGCCCGCGACCAACTGGATCTGGCGCCAGTCCAGGCCGGCCTCGGCCAACGCGGCCCGCGCGGCGACCACGCCGTACTCGGTGAAGTCGTTGCCCCACTTGCCCCACGGGTGCATGCCCGCGCCAAGGATGTAGACGGGTTCAGGCATCAGCGATCCTCCAGGCGTAGACGATTCGCTCGATGCCGTCATCGTCGACAAAGAGCGGCATGGTGGTCAGTTCCATCTCCATACCCACCTTCAGGTCGGCCGCCAGCGTGCCCTCGACGACCTTGCCCAACACGATCAGACCTTCGTCGGCCAGCTGCACGGCGGCAACAGCGAAGGGCTCGAACGGATCTGGCGACGGATAGGGCGGCGGTGGGGCATACCGGTTCTCGGTGTAGCTCCACAGCGTGCCGCGGCGCGACAGTGGCACCTGCGCCAACTCGTCGCCGTCACACGCGGGGTTGGGGCAGTTGTTGGCCCGCGGTGGAAAGACGTAGGTGCCGCATTGATGGCACTTGCCGCCGATCAGATAGGGCGCGCTCGAACCGTCAGTAGCGAACCAGCCGTCGACCGCGGGTTGTATGGATGCTGACACGCGGTCAGCGTACCGAGTCCGGCGCCGAAACTGAAACGTGTTCCAGTTTCGGGCGGAAGTGGGGTAGTCGACTACCCCACCCACGGCCATGACCCGGCATTAGCTTCGGCAGGACATCAGCATGTGGCCGCAAGATCGGAGACCGTCGATGGGACTGTTCGACAAGGCAAAGAAGGCAGCGCAGCAGGCTCTTGCCCAGCAACCTGGAGCGCAGGGTGACGGGATGGTGCACGTCCGTGGCGCCGGGCCGATCGACACCGCCATGTTCGGCGGGCCGTCGACCCGCTCGGTGGCAGCCGACGACCCGATCTGGCAGCCCATCAACGGCATCTCGCTGCAGGACTACGCCGAACTCGCCCGCGACGCGCAGGCACGCGGCATCAACAACGAGGCCGGGATGATCACCCTGGCCCAGGAGCGCGGGTGGGACCCGGGCGACACGAAGGCCGCACTCGACGGCTGGGCGCAGCGGATGGGCCAGTCGATGGCCGTCGGACAACAGTTCCGCAAGTTCCTCGGATACTGACGGGAACCCCTGCAATGCCCAACGTGTTCAAGGACTGGGCGCGGATGTACGGCGCCAACAAGCAGTACCTCCAGGCGCAGGGCCGCCCGTCGTCGTTCTTCGGTCAGATCGGCGACATCCCCAACCGGATCCACGAGGCCGCCGACGCCAGCGAGATCGGCATGAAGATGATGCGGCACGCGCAGTTGACGAACGGTGCCGGCCTGCCAGCCACCGTCACGATCGAGGGCGTCTGGCAGGTGGGCTCTTATATGGAAATGTCGCCCGTGCTGCGGATCCGGGCGCGGGTTGAGCGCGAGGACGGCAACGCGCCGTACGTCGCCGTCTTCGACGAGGTCGTGGCGCAGATGCACACCGCGCGGATGAAGCCGGGCGCGAAGCTCGCGGTGTTCGTCGACCCGCAGAACGCCGTGGACATGGCGATCGACTGGATCCGCACCGGCCAGCTCGGGCCGCCGCCGCCCGGTTCCACACCGGGAGCGGGCGAACCGGGAGCGCGCCGGGCGCAGTGACCTTTCGGAGTTGAGATTGGCGCGGCTACTGCGTGTCGGCGGCGGTGCATAGAGTAGGGCCGTGAGCCCAGCCAGCACCGCTACCGCCAAGAAGACGGCGTCCGCCGCGAAGACCGACCAGAAGCCGACATTGATGCTGCTGGACGGCAATTCGGTCGCGTATCGGGCGTTCTACGCGCTGCCCGCCGAGAACTTCAAGACCCAGGGCGGGTTGACCACCAACGCCGTATACGGATTCACCGCGATGCTGATCAACCTGCTGCGCGACGAGCAGCCCACCCACATCGCCGCCGCCTTCGACGTGTCACGGCAGACGTTCCGCGTTGACAAATACCCCGAGTACAAGGCCGGCCGGTCGTCCACCCCCGACGAGTTCCGCGGCCAGATCGACATCACGAAAGAGGTGCTCGCCGCGCTTGGCATCACCGTGCTCGCCGAACCCGGATTCGAGGCCGACGACCTCATCGCCACACTGGCTACCCAGGCCGAGGATCAGGGCTACCGCGTGCTGGTCGTCACCGGTGACCGCGACGCGCTGCAGCTGGTCAGCGACGACGTCACGGTGTTGTATCCCCGCAAGGGTGTCAGCGAGCTGACGCGGTTCACGCCGGAAGCGGTCCTGGAGAAATACGGGCTGACCCCCGCGCAGTACCCCGATTTCGCGGCGCTGCGCGGCGATCCCAGCGACAACCTGCCCGGCATCCCGGGCGTGGGGGAGAAGACCGCCACGAAATGGATCGCCGAATACGGCTCACTGCAGGCGCTGGTCGACAACGTCGACACCGTCAAAGGCAAGGTGGGCGACGCGCTGCGCGCCAATCTGTCGCACGTCGTGCTCAACCGTGAGCTCACCGATCTCGTGAAGGACGTGCCACTGGCGCAGACGCCCGACACCCTGCGTATGCAGCCCTGGAACCGCGACCAGATCCACCGGCTGTTCGATGACCTGGAGTTCCGAGTGCTCCGGGACCGGCTGTTCGAGACGCTGGCGTCGGCCGATCCCGAGGTTGACCAGGGTTTCGACGTGCGCGGTGGGGCGCTCGAGCAAGGTGAATTGGCCGCATGGCTGGCCGAGCACAGCCAGGGCAACCGGTTCGGGCTGGCCGTCGTCGGCACCCACCTCGCATTCGACGCCGACGCGACGGCGCTGGCCATCGTGGCGCCCGACGGCGACGGGCGCTACATCGACACCGCAACATTGGGTTCCGACGATGAGGCCGCGCTCGCGTCGTGGCTCGCGGATCCCGAACAGCCGAAGGCGCTGCACGAGGCCAAGCTCGCCATGCACGACCTGGAAGGCCGCGGCTGGAAGCTGGCCGGCGTCACCTCCGACACCGCGCTGGCCGCCTACCTGGTGCGGCCAGGGCAGCGCAGCTTCGCCCTCGATGACCTGTCGCTGCGCTACCTCAAGCGGGAACTACGCGCGGAAAACCCTGAGCAACAACAACTTTCGCTGCTCGATGACACTGACGGCGTCGACGACCAAGCGGTGCAGACGGTGATCCTGCGCGCCAGCGCCGTGATGGATCTGGCCGACGCCCTCGACGACGAACTGGCTCGCATGGAGTGCTCGTCGCTGCTGGGCAATATGGAGCTGCCGGTGCAGCGTGTGCTTGCCGGGCTCGAAACTGCGGGCATCGCCGTCGACCTGGGCCAGCTGTCAGAGCTCCAGAGCGAATTCGCCGACCAGATCCGCGATGCGGCCGAGGCGGCGTATGCGGTGATCGGCAAGCAGATCAACCTCGGCTCGCCAAAACAGCTGCAGGTGGTGCTGTTCGACGAGCTGGAGATGCCGAAGACCAAACGCACCAAGACCGGTTACACCACTGACGCCGATGCGCTGCAGTCGCTGTTCGACAAGACCGGGCACCCGTTCCTGCAGCACATGCTGGCCCACCGCGACGCCACGCGGCTCAAGGTCACCGTCGACGGGCTGCTCAACTCGGTGGCCTCCGACGGGCGCATTCACACCACGTTCAACCAGACCATCGCCGCCACCGGACGGCTCTCGTCGACCGAGCCGAACCTGCAGAACATCCCGATCCGCACCGAGGCGGGCCGCCGGATCCGCGACGCGTTCGTCGTCGGCAAGGGCTACGACGAGCTGATGACGGCCGACTACAGCCAGATCGAGATGCGCATCATGGCCCACCTGTCCAAGGACGAGGGCCTGATCGAGGCGTTCCGCACGGGGGAGGACCTGCATTCGTTCGTCGCTTCCCGGGCCTTCTCGGTCCCGATCGACCAGGTGACACCCGAACTGCGGCGTCGGGTCAAGGCGATGTCGTACGGGCTGGCGTACGGGTTGTCCGCCTATGGGCTGGCTGCGCAGCTGAAGATCTCCACCGAGGAAGCCAAGGTGCAGATGGAGCAGTACTTCGACCGGTTCGGCGGGGTGCGCGACTACCTGCGCGATGTGGTCGACCAGGCCCGCAAGGACGGCTACACGTCGACGGTCTTCGGAAGGCGCCGCTACTTGCCGGAGCTGGACAGCAGCAATCGCAACGTGCGCGAGGCCGCCGAGCGCGCGGCGCTCAACGCCCCGATCCAGGGCAGCGCCGCCGACATCATCAAGGTGGCGATGATCAACGTCGACCAAGCGCTCAAGGACGCCGGCCTGAAGTCGCGGATGCTGCTGCAGGTGCACGACGAGCTGCTGTTCGAGGTCGCCTCGGGCGAGCGGGCCGAGCTGGAGAAGCTGGTCAAGGACAAGATGTGCGGCGCATATCCGCTCGACGTGCCGCTGGAGGTGTCACTGGGCTACGGGCGCAGCTGGGACTCCGCCGCGCACTAGGTCAGCGCGCTTCGGCGGCGAGGCCGACGCCCAACGCCATCAGCACGGCGCCCAGTGCGCGTTCGATGCGTCGCCGTATATGCGCCCTGGCAAGGAATTCGCGAGCCCAATCCGCGGCAAGGACCACGCCGACGCACCATGCGGTGTCGACAACCAGCTGAATTGCCGCCAGTACCAACAACGTTGGCAGCACCGGCCCGGTGGACGGCAGGAACTGCGGCAGCACCGCGATACCGAACGCCGCCGCTTTCGGGTTGGCCGCGATCGACACCAACGACGCACGAAACGCCGCGCCTGGTGTCCTCCCGCGCGGCAGGACCGGTAACTCGATGTCGACCGGCTGCTTCGCGTGCCGCCACGCACTGATGCCGAGCCAGATCAGGATGGCCGCGCCAATGACATGCAACGCCACGGACAGGGCGCGGTTGGCCATCAACAAGACCGACAGCCCCGCCCCGCCGGCCAATGTCCAGGCGAACAACCCGATCTCGTTGCCGACCACGGCCGCCAACCCGGCCCCGCGGCCGTCACGCACCGAGCGGTGAAGGAACAACGCGGTTGCCGGCCCGGGCAGGACGGCAAGGATGACGCACGCCAGCAGAAAAGCGGGCATCACGTCGATCAGATGCTGGGCGTTCATGTCTGGAGTATCTACGAGCGGTCAAGCCGATTAGGGGCGCGGTAGCCGGCCAATGCCTGAAGCGTCGGCGCGCCCGCCCTCGCCGCTGCTACTCCGTCGACCTCCTCCTGCTGCAGCGCGAACACGCGCGGGTCGCCGAACCCCCGGTCGATCCGGTCGCGCACGAACGCCAGCTCGACGACCTGGGCGGCGAACTTCTTGACCGACTTGCCTGCCGGCCGCCCACCGAGGCGGGTGGCCTGGTCGATCGCCAGCTTGCGGTTGCCGATCGAGCCCAGCCAGGTTGCCTCGTTGGGCATCACCAACCCGGCCGCGACCATTCCGGGCAGCTTGCCGGCGACGACTTCCTGCTCCCTGCGGCGGCTTCTGACGCCGAGCCAGATCGCCAGTCCGAAGATCGGCACCATCCAGAACACGTAGACGATGAAGTAGGCCTGGATGCTCAGCAGCGACGAGCCATTCCACATTCCGTGCATGATCACCGCGCCGAGGTAGCCCAGCGCGATGTAGCCGACCTTGGCGACGGCGTTTCGCTGCTGCAGCGCGAAATACACGCCGATGGCGAACGCCGTGGTGAACAGCGAATGGGCGAACGGCGCCATGATCAGCCGCAGCGCGGCCGTCGACAGCGATTCCGAGACCGAAGCGCCGCCGCCGATGTAGAGGATGTCCTCCAACCAGGAGAAACCCGCGCCGACGAACCCCGCGTAGATCAGGCAGTCGGTCAGCGAATTGAGCTCGTTACGACGCAGACCCGTCATCATGAGCAGCAGAAACAGCCCCTTCGCCGCCTCCTCCGTGAGCGGTGCGCCCAGGACGACGGACACCGGGTGGATCGCCTCCGTCGCGCCGGGATTGATCGCCGCCTCCAGCGTCAGCTGAAGGATCGTCGCGATGATGACGGCAACGGATGCTCCCCACAGGAACGCCAAGATGAGCAGCCTGGGTGGTTCGGGCTCCCAGCGGTCCAGCCACAGATAGGCGAGGACGACCACCGTCATTGCCAGGCTGGACAGCACGAAGCCGATCGCGGTGCCGACGGGAGCGGCTGCGGTCAGCAGGATCACGATCAACCCGACGATGGTGCCGAGCGCGATGATCACGCCGATCGGTGCTCCGACTTTGCGTACTCGTTTTGGCAGCCCCGGGTATGTCACCAGAGCAGGTTAAGGGGAATCTGCCGCGAAAGACGTGCCGATGATCGCGCCTTCACTGCCCGACGTGAAATCTTTGTATTCACTATTGTGCTAGTACTATGGTTGTAGTGGTTACGAAGGGTGGTGGGGCGTGCGACCAGCCAACAAGCAGCGCCGCACCGCGTTGACGGATGCGGCGATCGACGTCGTGGTCCGCGACGGCCTACACGGACTGTCGCACCGCGCGGTGGACGAAGCCGCGAACGTGCCGCGAGGCACCACCTCTAATTACTTCCGGTCCCGTGACGCACTTATGGAAGCAACGACGCGGCGGCTCATGGATCTGCACTTCGAGCTGATGCAGGAACACGTCTCGGACAACGTGGATCGGGCTGGGCTGATCGACGCCCTCAGCGGCGTCCTCGAACAGGCGTTGACCGAACACCCCGGCCGATATCTGGCGATGTTGGAACTGGCGCTGGAGAATGCCCGCCGTCCGACGACGGAGCACGGGATCGCCGGTGTCATCAACGAGGCGATGGCGCTCACGTACGACATCCATGGCGCCGACGACGAGGTGCCGGCCAAGGACGTCCAGCTGCTGAGCGTGTTCTACAACGGCCTGCTCTTCACGTGGACGGTTATGCCACAGATCCTGGCCGGACGCACACCCGGCGAAATCACCCATGAGGTCCTCGAAAAGTTGCTGTCAGCCGATTAGGAGTGAATATGACCGAGTCTGGTGCACGTCTTCGGACCAACGTGACAAGGTTCCATGCGGTCTGCCTGTTCATCATCACCATCGCGACGACAATCGGATCCACCATGGGTTGGCAGGGGCGTGGCCCGCTAGACCTGTTGGCCCGCCAGCCATTTGGCTACATCGGCCTATACCAGGCCTACTTCTTGATGTTCCTGCTTGCGCTGGTTTCGTTGATCGGTGCGACCCGCTGGCCCAGCCGGTTGTGGAATGCCACGCTGCTTGTCGCACACTTTGCGCCGCTGTCGATCATCGTCATTGCCAACGACGTCTTCGTATCGACCGGCACAACGAGCACGGCCTATACCGCCGCACTGCTGGTCCACATTCCGCTGGTGCTGTTGGAAGTGTTCGCCCTGCTCTGGAAGGCGCCTTTCTTCCTGCGGCAGCCCGCGACCGCGTGATCGCGGCGCCGAATGTGAACCAACCACGAACTCGACGACGATTTTCTGGTGACAGGCTGGCACTTGCCGAGGGCCCAGGGCGTATGCGCGAGAGTGCATACACGGTTGTGATTCGCCACGGACCACGACCGTGGCTGCAATTTCGACCATGGGACGTCGAGCGGCAGCCGCTGTGGCACCGCCTAAGGCGCTGATCATGATTTTCCCAGCTCTACAGACCGGGTTTGTCCAGCATGTACACAGTCGAGTAGCCTTAACCGGTACCCGTCTGTGCTCGATCGCGGGTCACACCAATAACAAGAGTCCCATGTCCCTACGACCCAACCTGTCCGGAGCAACCCACCACATGCCAAGTCCCTCCGTCACCTCGCCGCAAGTAGCCGTCAACGACATCGGCTCGGCCGAGGACTTTCTCGCCGCCATCGACAAAACCATCAAATACTTCAACGATGGCGACATCGTCGAAGGGACCATCGTCAAGGTTGACCGTGACGAGGTCCTGCTCGACATCGGTTACAAGACCGAAGGCGTCATCCCTTCCCGTGAGCTCTCCATCAAGCACGACGTCGACCCCAACGAGGTCGTCTCCGTCGGCGATGAGGTCGAAGCTCTGGTCCTCACCAAGGAGGACAAGGAAGGCCGTCTGATCCTGTCCAAGAAGCGCGCACAGTACGAGCGCGCCTGGGGCACCATCGAAGAGCTCAAGGAAAAGGACGAGGCCGTCAAGGGCACCGTCATCGAGGTCGTCAAGGGCGGCCTGATACTCGACATCGGCCTGCGCGGCTTCCTGCCGGCATCGCTGGTGGAGATGCGTCGCGTCCGCGATCTGCAGCCGTACATCGGCAAGGAGATCGAGGCCAAGATCATCGAGCTCGACAAGAACCGCAACAACGTGGTGCTTTCGCGCCGCGCGTGGCTGGAGCAGACCCAGTCCGAGGTGCGCAGCGAGTTCCTCAACCAGCTCACCAAGGGCGCAATCCGCAAGGGTGTCGTGTCCTCGATCGTCAACTTCGGCGCCTTCGTCGATCTCGGCGGCGTCGACGGCCTGGTGCACGTCTCCGAGCTGTCCTGGAAGCACATCGACCACCCGTCCGAGGTCGTCAACGTCGGCGACGAGGTCACCGTCGAGGTGCTCGACGTCGACATGGACCGCGAACGGGTTTCGTTGTCGCTCAAGGCAACTCAGGAAGACCCGTGGCGCCACTTCGCCCGCACCCACGCGATCGGACAGATCGTCCCCGGCAAGGTCACCAAGCTGGTGCCGTTCGGCGCGTTCGTCCGCGTCGAGGAGGGCATCGAGGGCCTGGTGCACATCTCGGAACTGTCCGAGCGCCACGTCGAGGTCCCGGACCAGGTGGTCCAGGTCGGCGACGACGCGATGGTCAAGGTCATCGACATCGACCTGGAGCGTCGCCGCATCTCGCTGAGCCTCAAGCAGGCCAACGAGGACTACACCGAGGAGTTCGACCCCTCGAAGTACGGCATGGCCGACAGCTACGACGAGCAGGGCAACTACATCTTCCCCGAGGGCTTCGACGCCGAGACCAACGAATGGCTCGAGGGCTTCGAGAAGCAGCGTGAGGAGTGGGAGTCCCGCTACGCCGAGGCCGAGCGCCGGCACAAGATGCACACCGCGCAGATGGAGAAGTTCGCCGCGGCCGAGGCCGAGGAGGCTGCCAAGCCTTCGTCGTCCAATGGCTCGTCGCGCTCTGATGATTCGCAGGCCGGCGGGTCGCTGGCCAGCGACGCCCAGCTCGCGGCTCTGCGGGAGAAGCTCGCCGGCAGCGCCTAACCGGCCTGCATGTTGCGCATCGGTTTGACCGGCGGCATTGGCGCCGGTAAGTCGACGGTGTCCGCCACATTCTCTGAGTGTGGCGGCATCGTCGTCGATGGGGACGTCATCGCCCGGGAAGTCGTCGAACCCGGCACCGAAGGGCTCAACGCCCTGGTCGAGGCGTTCGGCGAGGACATCCTGCTGCCCGACGGCGCGCTGAACCGGCCCGCGCTGGCCGCCAAGGCATTCGTCGACGACGAGAAGCGCGCAACGCTCAATGGAATCGTGCACCCGCTGGTCGGTCAGCGGCGCATGGAGATCATCGAATCGGTACCCGACGACGCTGTAGTGGTGGAGGACATCCCGCTGCTGGTCGAGACGGGGATGGCGCCGATGTTCCCCCTCGTGGTCGTGGTGACCGCACCCGTTGAGACGCGCGTCGAGCGGCTGATCAAGCGAGGGATGGACGAGGCCGACGCGCGGACTCGCATCGCCGCGCAGGCCCCGGAGGAGCAGCGCCGCGCGATCGCCGATGTGCTGCTGGACAATTCGGGCTCCCAAGACGAACTCGTCGAGAAGGCCCGCGATCTCTGGCGCAACCGGGTGTTGCCATTGGCGGACAACGTTCGAAACAGGCGGACGGTGCAGTACCCGTGGAAGCTGGTGCCCTACAACCCCGAATGGCCCGAGCAGGCTCAGCGCATCGTCAAACGTGTTCAAACCGCCTGCGGGGCAAAGGCATTACGTGTGGACCACGTCGGGTCGACCGCGGTGCCAGGTTTGGAGGCCAAGGACGTCGTGGATGTCCAGCTCACGGTCGCGTCACTGGATGTCGCCGACGAGCTCGTCGACGTCTTGGCCGACGTAGGCTACCCCCGCAAGGAGCACATTACTGGCGACACGCCTCATACCGACGATGCGGCCTTGTGGCAGAAGCGATTCCACGGAGCCGCGGATCCGGGTCGCCCGGTCAACCTACATGTTCGGGTTGACGGTTGGCCTGGCCAGCAGTTCGCTTTGTTGTTCCGCGACTGGCTGATAGCCAATCCGGAAGTGCAGTCGGAGTACATCGCGGTCAAGCGCAAGGCGCAGGAGGCAGAGAACTATCCCGAGGCCAAGGAGCCGTGGTTCGACGACGCCTACAGGCGTGCACGGGAGTGGGCCGAAGCCACCGGCTGGCGGCCCTAGAGGTCAGGCCGGAGGGGCCGCCGGGTCGGGTGGCGGTACGTTCGGGTCGGCAGGGGCCGGGTTCGCGGCGCCGGGGACGTCCAGTGGGGCACCGCATTGAAGCGTTCCGTACGTCGGATCGTCCTTCGGCCTCAGTAGCCGCGGCGCGATGAACTGATCGGCCTGGGCGACGATCTGATCGTCGACGAGGATCTCGCAATGCAGGTCCGATCCGTAGGGCCAGTCGATCGATATCTCCATGCCCGCCAGCTGAGGATCGGCCAGAACAGCGTTGACCTCGAACGTTTGCCCAGGGAGCAGCGTCGGCTCAGCACTATTGACGTTCTGATCGTCCATCTTGTAGGCGACTACCGCCCCGCGGGATGTGCCGGTTGCCCGGGCGCGGTAGATGATGTTGTGCAGAACCTCTGTCTCAGGTGCCGGTTGCAGCTCGGTCTCGGTGCCGTCGGGCTCGGCGAACGCCGTCGCCGGAATTAACTGGGAGCCGGCCGCGACGACCGCCACAGCGGCCACCGTCAACCATCCGCGCTTGGTGGAGCTCATGACATCCGACATTACAACGCTAAATCGGTGCGACGTCGTCGACCGTTACGCGGTCGCCGGCCGCAACGTCAATTCCGCTGGCAGCGGGGACACCACATCGAGGTCCGACCGCCGGTACGACCGCGCGACAGTCGCGACCCGCAGCGCGGGCAGCTCGGGTCCGGTTCGTCGCGCGCACCCGTCAGCCATCGCGGTAGCCCGGGCACCCGTGCATGCCGCACCGAGGTGCGCAGCACCCGCTTCATCGTTGCATGCAGCCGCCGCAATTCGTCGTCGTCCAGGCTCGCGACCGGCCGCGACGGGTGCAGCCGCGCCTGCCAGCAGATCTCGTCGACGAGCAGGTTGCCGAGCCCGGCGATCACCGCCTGGTCCATCAGCGTCGGCTTCAGCCGTCCCCGCCGGCCCTGCAACGCCTTCCTGAACCCTCGCAGGTCCAGATCAAGTGCATCGGGTCCCTGCTTACCCATCACGGAGGTGGCGTCGTCCTCGTCGGCGGCCAGCCACACGCCGCGCAGCTTGCGCAGATCGGCGTAGCGCAACTCGCCGCGGTCGAGCGCGATCACCAGCCGCTCGAAGCCCTCCGCGTCGGCCTTGTCGGACGCGTAGTACGGATGGCCGGTCATGCCGCTGTGTACCAGCAGGACGGGACCGTCGGTCGGCAGGATCAGCCACTTGCCGTGCCGGCGCGGCTTACCGAATCGGTGGTCAACCAGATTGCGGGACAACGTCCGCGGCGTGGTGTTCCGCAGCACGCCGGCGTCACGCACGTCCACGCGCCGCACCCGACGCCCCGGCAGCGAGCGAGCCAACTCGCGGCGGAACCCCTCCACATCCGGTAACTCAGGCACGAAGTTTCGACAGACGTTGCATCGGGCGCGTCAACGAGCGGGCGCGCCGGCGCATACCGGCCCACGGATCACCTTGTTCGGCAATCCGTTTCGGCACGTCGCGGATCGTGAACTGATCTGGCTTCAGGCCACGGCCGTTGAGCTCATCCCACTCCAGAGGTGTGGCCACCGGGGCGCCACGGCGGGCGCGCACGGCGTAGGGCGCAACCGCGGTCTGCGCGTAGGCGTTTCGCATCACGTCGAGGTAGATCCGGTCTCCGCGTTTGTCCTTGCGCTGCTCGACGGTGCGGTGGTCGGGATCGTCGGCGGCGACCACAGCGGCGACGTCGCGGGCGAACTGCCGGGCCGTAGTCGAAGTCGGCGCCGCGACTCAGTGGCACGACGACGTGCAGCCCGCGCGATCCCGTCGTCTTCAGGTACGACGCCAGGCCGAGATCGTCCAGGACGTCGGCGCATGCGCGGGCCGCCGCGCGCACCGGCGCGAAATCGGCTGTCGACGGGTCAAGGTCGAAGACGATCAGGTCGGGTTCGTCGAGCCGGTCTTGTCGCGACAGCCAGGTGTGCGGCGTGATGCAGTTCTGGTTGGCCAGCCACACCAGGGCCTCGCGGCGGTCGGCGACCGGGTGCACGACGGTCCCGCCCTCCTTTTCGACCTCGGCGGAGCCCATCCAGTCGGGCACGGTGTCCGCGAAGTCCTGCTGAACGAATCCCTGCTCGTCGATGCCGCGGGGATACCGCCACAGCGTCAGCGGCCTGCCCTTCAGGTGCGGCACCATCACCTCGGCGACAGCGGCGTAGTAGTCGACGAGGTCGGCCTTCGTAATGCCGTCGTCGGGGAACAGCATGCGGTCCGGATGGGTGATCTCAACATTGATGCGGGGCATCAGCGCGTCTCCTTCACGACCTCTTCGGGATTTTTGTCGGCGCGGAGTCCGAGGTACCGGGGGTGGCGCAGCTTGCCGTCGCGCGTCCATTCGCTGAACGCGACCTGCGCCACCGACGTCGGACGCACCCAGTGGGCGCCTGGCTCGCGGACCAGCCCGCGGGTGACCGGCGGTTTGTCCTGCTCGAGGCGCGACAGCCGGTCGTGCAGGCTTCTCAGCGTCGCTGTGTCGAAGCCGGTGCCGACCTTGCCGGCGTACACCAGATCGCGGCCCTCGTGGTAGCCGAGCAACAGCGCACCGAGACCGACCCGGGTGCCCTTGGGCGCGGTGTATCCGACGACCACGAACTCCTGGTCGCGGCTGCATTTGAGCTTCAGCCAGTTCATCGAGCGCCTGCCCTCATACGGCGAGTCGGCGAGCTTGGCTATGACGCCCTCGTCGCCGCGTTCGCAGGCCGTGCGATAGGCCTTCTCGCCGTCGCGAACCCGGTGGGTGGTGTAGCGCAACGGATCTGTGAATTGAAACATGTTTCGCAACAGTCGTTTCCGCTCGATCAGCGGTAGCGCGGTGGTGTCGCTTCCGTCGAGGTGAAGGAGGTCGAACACGTAGTAGAAGACCGCAATGCCCGACGAACGTGCCTCTTCCGGATCGGTGATACCGATGCGGCCCTGCAGCCTGGCGAAACTCGTGCGTCGTCCCTCGAAGGCCACGATCTCGCCGTCCATGACGAACCGGGCGGTGTCCTGCTTGGCGAGCGCCTCGACGATCTCGGGGTAGGTGTTGTTCAGCGACAGGCGATTACGCGACATCAGCCGCACCTGATCACCGTCGCGGAACGCCAGGCCCCGCACCCCGTCCAGTTTGCGTTCGAAAATCCAATCGGGATCGGAGAACCGCTTGTCCGTGAGCGTCGCCAGTGTCGGGGACCGCCACTGCGGAACCTTCTCGTCGCGCAGCAGTCCACGCAATTCTTCGGGCAGGCCGGCGATCACGACACCTCGTCGAGTGTCCGTCCGGACAGAACCGACTCCGGTTGGCTCCGCACGGGCTTGCGCCGCCGGTCGGCGTCGTCATCGGATTTCTTCACCAGCAGCCACGCCTCGTCCTTGCCCTCGCGGAGGCGGGTGAGCGCGAAACCGCCGTGAAGCTTCTCGCCATCCAGCCGGAAGGACAGGTGCCCGCGCTTGAGCGCGTCGGACATGTCGCGATCGCTGGAGTAGGTGCCGCGGTCCCAGACGATGACGCGACCGGCGCCGTACTCACCCTCGGGGATGACGCCCTCGAACTTCTCGTACTCCATCGGGTGGTCCTCGGTGCGCTGGGCCATCCGCTTTTCCTTGGGATTGATCGATGGCCCCTTCGGCACCGCCCACGAGACCAGCACGCCGTCGATCTCGAGCCGGAAATCGTAGTGGTCGGTGCTCGCCGCGTGATGCTGGACCACGAAGTGGGGCGCTTTTGGTGCCCTTTGGCGACGTGTCCGGCCGCGGGGCTCGGGACTGCGGCCGGACCGTCGCTTGTTCCGGTAGTCCTTCAAGGTCATACCCGGGGCATACCCGGCCTGAATGCGAGCTATGCGCCGCGCCAGGTGATGGGCATCCCGTTCGCGGCGAGCCAACGCTGCAGGTGGTAGTCGTGCCGGGCTATCCCGTCGATCGCGTCGACGGCCTGCGAAATCGCCAGCTCGGCGACGTCAGGCTTCACCAAACCGAGGCGGACAGCGTCCAGCAGTTCGTCGACATCGGTGAGTTCCACCCCGCGGCCCGTGCGAACTTCCAGGTCAAGGTAGTGGTCCTCAGATCGCCACACATTCGGGCCCGGGATGTACTCGCCGACGTCGAGGTAGTAGTCGTAGTCCTGCTCGTGGCCCGGGTTGAAGTGGAAGACGGTTGCGCGCAGCCCCAATGACGGAAGCAGCCACGACTCGAGGTAGTGGAACTGGGCGCGACCAGGGGCGGGTCGGGCCATGTACAGACCCCACGGCGCAACGGTGTAGACGTCCACGACCCGCACGATGCCTTTGGGATCGGTATTGGTGCGGGTCGCCAGGTCGAACGTTTCGTGTTTGGGAGCGTGGATGGTGCCAGCATAGGTCCGCGGAACAACATGTGTCGGTGGCTGGTTCTACCCTGTGAACATGGCTTTCGCTACCGAACACCCCGTGCTTGCGCACTCGGAGTATCGCCCTGTCGACACGATGGTGCGGACCGGCGGCCGGTTCGAGGTGGTCAGCCCCTACGCACCCGCAGGTGACCAGCCCGCCGCCATCGACGAGATGGAGCGACGCCTCAACGCGGGGGAGCGCGACGTAGTGCTGCTCGGCGCAACCGGCACGGGAAAGTCGGCGAGTACCGCATGGCTCATCGAACGGCTGCAGCGGCCGACGCTGGTCATGGAACCCAACAAGACGCTCGCAGCCCAGATAGCCAACGAACTGCGAGAGATGTTGCCGCACAACGCGGTTGAATACTTCGTCTCGTACTACGACTACTACCAGCCCGAGGCGTACATCGCGCAGACCGACACCTACATCGAGAAGGACAGCTCGATCAACGACGACGTGGAGCGGCTGCGGCACTCGGCGACGTCGAGCCTGCTGTCCCGGCGCGACGTGGTGGTGGTGGCTTCCGTGTCGTGTATCTATGGCCTGGGAACGCCGCAGTCGTACCTGGACCGGTCGGTCGAGCTGAAGGTAGGCCAGGAAGTACCGCGCGATGCCTTGCTGCGGCTGCTGGTCGACGTCCAGTACACCCGCAACGACGTGGCCTTTACCCGCGGGTCATTTCGGGTCCGCGGCGACACGGTCGAGATCATCCCGTCGTACGAAGAGCTGGCCGTGCGCATCGAGTTCTTCGGTGACGAGGTCGAGGAGTTGTACTACCTGCACCCGCTGACCGGCGACGTCGTCCGCAAGGTCGACTCATTGCGGATTTTCCCGGCCACCCATTACGTGGCCGGTCCGGAGCGGATGGCCCACGCGATCTCGACGATTGAGGCCGAACTCGAGGAGCGGCTGGCCGAACTGGAGGGCCAGGGCAAGCTGCTGGAGGCGCAGCGGCTGCGGATGCGGACCAACTACGACGTCGAGATGATGCGCCAGGTCGGCTTCTGCTCCGGCATCGAGAACTACTCGCGCCACATCGACGGCCGTCCCGCCGGTTCGGCGCCGGCCACGCTGCTGGATTACTTCCCCGAAGACTTCCTGCTGGTGATCGACGAGTCGCACGTCACGGTGCCGCAGATCGGCGGCATGTACGAGGGGGATATGTCCCGCAAGCGCAACCTGGTCGATTTCGGCTTCCGGCTGCCGTCGGCGGTCGACAACCGGCCGCTGACCTGGGAGGAGTTCGCCGACCGCATCGGGCAGACGGTGTACCTGTCGGCGACCCCCGGCCCGTACGAGCTCAGCCAGTCCGGCGGCGAGTTCGTCGAGCAGGTGATCCGCCCGACCGGTCTGGTCGACCCGCAAGTGGTGGTCAAGCAGACGAAGGGCCAGATCGACGACCTGATCGGGGAGATCCGCAAACGTGCCGAGCGCGACGAGCGCGTGCTGGTCACCACGCTGACCAAGAAGATGGCCGAGGACCTCACCGACTACCTGCTCGAGATGGGCATCCGGGTGCGCTACCTGCACTCCGAGGTCGACACGCTGCGCCGCGTCGAGCTGCTGCGGCAGCTGCGGCTCGGTGACTATGACGTGCTCGTGGGCATCAACCTGCTGCGCGAGGGTCTCGACCTGCCGGAGGTGTCGCTGGTGGCGATCCTCGACGCCGACAAGGAGGGGTTCCTGCGCTCCACGCGCAGCCTGATCCAGACCATCGGCCGCGCCGCGCGCAACGTGTCCGGCGAGGTGCACCTGTACGCCGACAAGATCACCGATTCGATGAAGGAAGCCATCGACGAGACCGAGCGACGCCGGGCCAAGCAGATCGCCTACAACAAGGAGCACGGCATCGACCCGACGCCGTTGCGCAAGAAGATCGCCGACATCCTCGACCAGGTGTACCGCGAGGCCGACGACGTCGAGGTGGGCGGTTCCGGGTCGCAACGCGTCGCGGGGCCGGCGCGCCCAGGGTGAGCCTGGCCGGGCGGTCAGCGCCGGCATCATCGAGGGCCGTGACACGTCCAACATGCCGCGCGCCGAATTGGCCGATCTGATCAAGGATTTGACCGAGCAGATGATGGCCGCCGCCCGCGATCTGCAGTTCGAGTTGGCGGCGCGGATCCGCGACGAGATCCATGACCTCAAGAAGGAACTGCGCGGAATGGACGCCGCCGGGCTCAAGTAGGTCTTGGCATGCGTGCCGTCGATGTGATGCGAGTCAGCGCCGGGATGGCGACGCGTCCGCACGACGCGCTGCTGGACATCTACCGGCGCCTCGGGCCGATATGCACGCTCGGTGTGGGCCCGTTTCGCTATGTATATCTGCTCGGCCCGGAAGCCAACCGGTTCGTCCTGGCCAATTCGCAACACTTCCAGTGGCGGGAGGCGTTCGACGCGCTCGTTGTCATCGACGGTGAGCACGCGCTGATCGTCAGTGACGGTGAGGATCACCAACGGCGCCGGCGCCTGGTGACGCCCGCGTTCGGCCGCCGTCAGCTCGAGCGCTACGCCGAGACCATGCGCCGCAACGTCAATACCGCGATCGACCGATGGCGGCCGGGCCAGACCGTCGACCTCTACCACGAGCTTCGCCATGTGATCCGTCGCAGCACCATCGAGGTGCTGTTCGGTCCCCGGCTGGCGGCCGACGAGCCCGAACTCGGACGGCTGTTGCAACATGCGCTGAACGCCGCCGACCGTCCGCCACCCATGCAGCAACTGCAGCGGCTCGGCACTCCGGCGTGGCGGCGCGCCATCCGCGGGCGTGCCGAGGTGGCCAACAAGATCCGCACCGAGATCGAGCACCGGCGGCGCCATCCCGATGACGACGCACGCGATGTGCTCGCTGCACTCGTCGACAGCCGCGACGGCGACGGTTCCGGCCTCAGCGACGCCGAAATCGTCGATCAGGTGATCAGCCTCATCGCCGCCGGTTACGAAACCACCAGCGCCGCCATGGCTTGGGCGACCCACGAGCTGCTGGCCGACAGCGAGGTCTGGAAGCGGGCACAAGTCAGCGTGACGGATACAGCAGAGTGGCGCTATCTCGATGGCGTGATCTCCGAAACACTGCGCCTGCACCCGCCAGGCGCGATCAGCGCCCGGAAAACCATTGTTCCGCTTGACTTTTCGGGTGCTGACATTCCGGCGGGCAGCATGCTGATCTTCAGCCCGTATGTCACCCACCGGCTGCCAGAGGTGTGGCCGGAACCGCTGCGGTTCAACCCGAACCGATGGGATCCGGCGGGACCCGGTTACCGCAAGCCCGGGCCGCATGAGTACTTGCCGTTCGGTGGCGGGCCGCACCGCTGCCTGGGCGCGGCATTCGCCACCGTCGAGATGACGGTCCTGCTGGAGCAGCTGCTCGCCCGCACCATACTGCGGCTCGAGGAGTTCGATTCCAGGCCCGTCGGGCTGGCGGCTATGCGTCCGCGGCGGGGCCCGCGTGCGCGGATCCTCGCCGTCGAATGACGACGTTGCTTGATCTCAACCGCGGTTGAGGATCTAGCGTGGCTGACGTGACCGATACCGCGACCATCACCACGGGCAGCTGGCGTGAGCTGTTGGGCCCGAAAAACCTTGGGGCCTCCACCGTGCTCGCCGGCGGTGTGGCGCTGTATGCGACCAACGAATTCCTGACCATCAGCCTGATGCCCAGCGCCGTCGCGGAGATCGGCGGTCAGCGGTTCTACGCGTGGGTGACGACGGTGTACCTGGTCGCCTCGGTGGTGGCGGCGACGACGGTGCACGCAGCGGTGATGCGTCTCGGCCCGCGGTGGTCATACCTCTTGGGGCTCAGTGTGTTTGGGGCGGGCAGCCTGGCATGTGCGGCCGCGCCGACGATGGAGATCCTGCTCGTGGGCCGCACCGTTCAAGGGGCCGCCGGTGGCCTGCTGGCCGGTTTGGGCTATGCGGTGATCAACACCGCGCTGCCGAGTTCGTTGTGGACCAAGGCCTCGGCGTTGGTGTCGGCGATGTGGGGAGTCGGCACGCTGGTCGGTCCGGCGGCGGGCGGCTTGTTCGCCCAATTCAGCTCGTGGCGTTGGGCATTCGGTGTACTGGTCATCCTGACGGTCGCGATGGCCATCCTGGTCCCGATTGCCCTGCCGGGGCAGCGGGACGCCGGTGACGTCGAGCGCACACCGATCCCGGTGTGGTCCCTGCTGCTGCTCGGCGCCGCCGCGCTGGCCGTCAGTGTGGCCGGAGTTCCGCACGACGCACGCGCGACGGCTGCACTGCTGGCCCTTGGCGCGGCGCTCGTCGCCGTCTTCATCTACGTCGACCGGCGCCTGCCTGCGGCGGTGTTGCCGCCCAGCACTTTTGGATCGCGGCCCGTTGAAATGGATCTACCTGACGCTCGGTGTGCTGATGGCCGCCACGATGGTGGACATGTATGTCCCGCTGTTCGGCCAGCGGCTGGCACACCTGACGCCCGTCGCGGCCGGGTTCCTTGGCGCGGGTCTGGCGATCGGTTGGACCGTCGGCGAGATCAGCAGCGCGTCGCTGCGCAGCAACCGGGTGATCAGGCGGACCGTCGCCGTCGCACCGCTGGTGATGGCGAGCGGCCTGGTGTTAGGGGCCGTGACGCAGCACGAGGACGCGAACTTCGGATTGGTGGCGCTGTGGGCGCTGGCGCTGCTCATCACCGGTACCGGCGTCGGAATCGCATGGCCGCATCTGTCTGCATGGGCGATGAGCTGCGTCGACGATCCAGCGGAGGGCCCGGCAGCGGCGGCGGCCATCAACACGGTTCAGCTGATCTGCGGGGCCTTCGGGGCGGGGCTGGCGGGCGTGGTGGTCAACATGACCGACACCGGCGACGCGACGTCGGCGCGCTGGGCGTTCGCCGCGTTCGCGGTGCTGGCCGCCGTCGGCACTATCGCGTCGCTGCGGGCCAGCCGCTGAGTCTGCATGGCCAGGCACCGCGATTTCTGCAAGAGGGCTGCGAATCTGGCTCGAACCACGACCATGGTGTAGAAATCGGCGTCACCGCCCACCACCTGGAGCCGATGCGATCTAGTCTGCGTCGGCGTCCTCATCGAGGGCACGGATCGTGGTCACGCCCTCGATACCGGCGAGCACTGTCGGCGCGGTGAGGATTCCGCGGCCGACAAGCGTCAGCATCACACCTGTCTGGCCCGGCCCGCCGAGGGGTTCACCGGGCGAGTCGGCCGTCAAATCCGTGAGCTGCCACTGTCGCCGCTCGCACGCCTGCAAGAGGAGTCGCATCACGCCGCGGCCCTCCTCGTAGGTGATGTGCAGGCGGGTCGACCCTGTCAACCGGGCGGCCAGTCGGCGGGCCAGTGGCAGGAAACCGACCATGATCAGGAAGTGCATCGCGGTCACGGTGACGGCGAGCAACAGCAGGCCTGCGCCGGATGCCATACCGATCGCTGCCGACTCCCACACCGCGGCAGCCGTCGTCAATCCGTGTACCGAGCCGCGCCGGAAAATGATGATGCCCGCGCCGAGAAAGCCGATGCCCGAGACGATTTGGGCGGCCACACGTGACGGATCGACGACGACCAGGTTGTCCTGCAGCACATCGGAGAATCCGTACTTGCTGACCAGCAGGATCAGGGCGGCGGCGGTGCCGACGATGGTCTGGGTGCGTAGGCCGGCGCTCTTGCCCTGGATTTCGCGCTCCAGCCCGATCAGCGCTGTCAGGCCGAAGGCAACGAACAGTTCGACGATCTGCCGGGTGCCCTGTCCAGGGCCGCCGAAGAACGGCGGATCCGCTGCCAGCCAGAGATCCATAGAGCACAAATTAACTCGGTGGCGGTCGTGCGATGACTTTCGCCGCGCCGCGAAGTCGATATTTACGAGGCCAATTCCGATTTCGAGGAGAGATATCCATGCCCACGACACTCACTGCGTTTCCCGACGTCGCGACCCGCGAGGAATGGCTGGCCGCCCGCAAGAAGCTGCTGGCGCGCGAGCGCGAGGTCACCCATCTGCGCGACGCCGTCAACGCGGAGCGGCGCCGGTTGCCGATGGTGAAGGTGGATAAGGACTATGTGTTCGAAGGGCCCGACGGCGAACTGCGCTTCATCGACATGTTCGAGGGGCGCCCGCAGCTCTACATCCACCACTTCATGTGGATCGACGACATCGACGAGGGCTGCCCGAGTTGCACGATGGCGGCCGACCTCACGTTTACCGAGAAGGACCGTGCGTTGTTGCACGCCAAGGGTTTGACGTTCGCAGCGGTCTCGCGCGCACCGTATGCCAGCATCGCCCGCTACAAGGCGAAGCATCCGGACTGGACGTTCCCGTGGTACTCGTCGAACGACAACGACTTCACCTACGACTACCACGTCACGCTGGATCCGAAGCGGGCGCCGATCGAGTACAACTACAAGTCGATCGACGAGTTGCACGCCGCCGGGTTTGGCGACGACGTCCTGCGGGGGGACTGGCCGGGGGCCAGTGTGTTCCTGCGGCGCGGCGACGAGGTGTTTCACACGTACTCGGCCTTCGCGCGCGGCCTGGACCACTCGGCACCGGGGTATCCGTTCCTCGACCTCACGCCGTATGGCCGGCAGGAGACATGGGAGGACTCGCCTGCGGGTTGGCCGCAGGGTGTGGAAGGCGTTGGCGTGCCGATGCCAGACGACGAGTAGCGATCACGGGGATCTAAACGCTGGGCCGGTGCCGGCCACTATGGCACGGTCATATCCGTTGCGGGTGTGGCTGAATGGCTAGGCACCGGCCTGCAAAGCCGTTTACGCGGGTTCGAATCCCGTCACTCGCTCCGATTCTTCCTTGGCCCGCCTAGCATTTGGGCGTGGCGAAGCTGGAGTTGTCGCGCGAGCTGTCGTTGAGTCCGGACGACGCATGGGCGCACGCATCAAACCTCTCCGAACTCGGCGACTGGCTGGAGATGCACGAGGGATGGCGTGGCGACGTTCCGGCGGAGCTGACGGAAGGGGCAACACTCGTCGGCGTCGCGGGTGCCAAGGGTCTGCGCAATCGAGTTACGTGGACCGTTCGCCACCTCGACCCGCCCAGGCTGCTCGAAATGACCGGTGAGGGGATGGGCGGCACAAGGTATGCGCTGAGGATGACGGTCACGCCGAAACCAAGGGGATGCGCATTCACAGTCAAGATCGACTTGGGCGGCAGGCCGTTGTTCGGTCCCATCGGAGCGGCGGCCGCCAGGGCGGTGAAGGGCGATATCGAGCGTTCGATCCGGCGATTCGAAACGCTCTACGCCTGAGCGGTGTTTCTCAGCAGAAAGCGCGTAACGGCTACTTGATGTTGCCGGTGATGTTCTGCGCCGTCTGGCTCGCTTTCCGAAGGACGTTCGACAGCGTGCTCATCATTTTGCTCATCCGATCCATTGCCATCTGAAGTCGCAGGCTCTCCATCTCGCCCATTTCACTTATGCGGTTGATTCGTTTGTCGATCGTGCGGGTTGCGATGCGGACGCCCGGCGGCACGGACGACGGTCCGTCGTGTTCTCTCGAGCCTGCCGCCTCGTCGGCCGATGCCACACCGCTGCCGAACGTCCCTACCGCCAGCCCGACGGTGACCACCCAGGCGCCGAGCCAGCCAAGCCTGCGTGTCGGCGATTTGGTTACATCGGTCATCGTTCAACCTCCCCGTGTGCGAAAACGTCGAGGCGAACGCTATGAGCCTGGGCGGCATGCGGATGGGGTAGTGGGTTACTCCTATTTTCGGCTGCGCATCGATGCCGCTGGGGTACCGCGCAGAATTTGCCAGCAAATATTGTTGCGCCGCAAGGGTTTTCGCCCGCGGTCACCGAAACGGCTCTGCTTGGCATCGTTTTGATAACCCTCAACAATCACCACTTGAGTAACGTGCGTAACGCCGATGAGGATCGTGCGGTGACCGCGCCGTCAGAGCAACTCGAGAAGTACCTGCCACGCACCACGAATCGCCTGACGTTCGCTGCCATGGCGACTGCGGGGCTGATGTGGCCTGTTCTCGTGCTGACCCCGACCGCGACGGCCGACCCCGCACCAAGCCCCGGCGTGCCGTGCTTGGACCTGGTGCAGCAGCTCGCAGCCTCCCCGCCAAGCGTTCCCGAAACGCTCGAGACCGCCGCCTTGGCCCTGAGTAATGCGTCCCCACCGCCGTCCGCTCCGGTTGCGCCGGTACCCGCCGCCGATGTGGTGGCGATGGCCGCGCCCACACAACCCACCCCGGTGGCAGCGTCGCCAGCCGCGCCGGCCGCTCCGCTCGCCGCCGCTCCGGCGATCGAGGCCGCGGGCGTCGTACCGCCTCCAGCGCCGCCGGTTCCCGTTGCCGCTGCACCCCTGCCCGGTGCCTTGCCACCCGTGCCGCCGGTACCGCCCGTTCCGGCTGCGCCCGTCGAAGAAGCCGCGGCAGCAGCACCACCACCACCACCACCACCACAGCCGCCTGTCGAGGCTGTCCCAACGCCTCCGGTCGAACCGGTCGCCGGAATCGTCGAGGCGGCTCCGCCTCCGCCGCCACCCGTTGACGTGCTGCCGCCACCAGCTGCCCCTGTCGCTGAGGTTGCCGCCCCGGTGGTCGAGGCCGCGTCAATGGCAGAGGCCGCTGCGGTGCCGCCGGCCGCACCCGCCCCGCCGGTGCCCGCTGCTCCGCTTGCGGATGGTGTGCCGCCGGTGCCGCCGGTCACGGTGCCGGTGGCCCCGATCGCCGAAGCGGTGCCGGGAGTCCCGCTGCTGCCCAGTTCGCTGCCTGTGCCGCGCGACTTCGTGTGCGAGGGCACCGCGTGGTCGGCGGGACCAGACCCTGGAGCTGATAGATCTCCCCAGACACCACTGGCAGGCAGTCGCCGCGGCGAGTGGTGACGCTCACGCTGTTTACTGCTGATACATCCGACTGTTGCCGGGCAAACAGCAAACCGGGAATTTTTTGTAGCACAGCGGCATTGAGCTTACTGACGGGCTTAGCTCAGAGATTTGCTATCCGGCCGACGTCCGCAGGTGGTGTGCTCACAGCCGTTCTCCAGTGCCTTACCAGGGGATAGGATGCTTTCGGGTCGGTAGGCGGATTTAGCTGCAGTAGTAGGGATTTCATCGTGACTATGAAGAAGATCGGGGTCCAAGCGGCGATCGTCGGCGCGTTGTCCTTCACCGCTCTCGGAATGGGATCGGGAGTGGCGAACGCCGATCAACCCGTTCCCACCTCGCCCGGGATGACGTGGAAGCTCGACCGCGACGACGACTGGGACGATTGGGACGACGACTGGCGCGGCGGGCCGCGATGGAACGGCCCCGCGTACTACGGGAACGGGCCATGCGTGTGGGTGCCGCCGGCCGTTTCGATGTGGGTGCCGCCGGCTGTGTGCTGAGCCGTTACCTGACGGCCTCGGCGTCCGTAGCCTTCTGGCATGACTCGCATCGCGTGCTGCCAGTTCGCACCGACATTCGGCGATCTCGCCGCTAACGCCGAGGCCGTCGCACAGCACGTCCACGACGCGGTCGCTGCGGGCGCCGACGTGATCGTGCTGCCCGAACTGGCAACGTCCGGCTACATGTTCGAGAACGCCGACGAAGCGCGAGCGCTCGCGCTGACCCCGGCAGACTTCGCCAATTGGTCTGCCGCCGCTGGTGATTCGATCGTGATCGGCGGATTCTGCGAATCTGGCGACGACGGCAACCTGTACAACAGCGCGGTGATGGTCGATGCCGACGGTGTGATCGCGCATTACCGCAAGACGCATCTGTGGGACCGGGAGAAACTGATCTTCACCCCGGGCCACGTTCTGCCCACGGTGGTCAAGACCAAGCACGGCGACATTGCGGTGATGGTCTGCTATGACATCGAATTCGGCGAACTCACCCGCCGGGTTGCACTCGACGGCGTGGAACTGATCGCCGCCCCGGTGAACTGGCCGCTGTTCCCGCGGCCCGACGGTGAGCGGCCCGGCGAAGTCATCACCGCAATGTCGACGGCCCGCACCAACAAGGTCGCCGTCGCCTGCTGCGACCGGGCCGGCGCCGAGCGGGGCCAACAGTGGACCGAAGGAAGCGTGATCATCGACCCGAACGGATGGGTCGCCGCGGCCGCCGGTCCCGGCACGGCGATGGCCATCGCCGACATCGACCTGACACTCACGCATGACAAGACACTCACCGAGCATGTCGACTTGCTCGCCGACCGCCGCGTCGACCTCTACTAATCGCGCAGTGACTCGAAGATCTCCCGGTAATACCGGTGGGCCATAAAATGGCCACCGTCGCGAATGTTCAACGTGGCGCCCGGAATTCGCGAACTGAGTCGATGCGGCCAGCTGGCGTCGACCAGCTGATCCCGCGTTCCCGCCCAGATGTCCACGGGCACGTCGAGGTCCTCCGGCGCGAAACCCCACGGCCGCGCCCACGCGCGATACTCCTCAACGGCGCCCGCGAGCTGCCGGGCCGCTTCGCGTGACATCCGGGCAAACGCGTCGAACCCTTCGTCGCGGATGACCGCGCCGTCGGCCGGTCCGAGTTCGCGCGCGGCGAGGCGACCGTAGAGCGTCGGCGCGACGCGGGCCGCGAACCGCATCATCCGGAACCATTGTTGCGCCGGCCATGGGGCCCGCTGCGACACGCGGGTCAGGAAGCGATCCATCACCGGCAGTTCGTCGAACACACCCGGTTCGGTCAGCGGAAGTGCGCCCGCGATGATCGCAACCCGGGTCACGCGGTGCCGCAGTGCATGGCCGACGGCAGCGGCATACTGCCCGCCCATCGACCAGCCCATCACTGCGAATCGATCGGCATCCACGAAGTCGACCAACTCCGCCACATCGTGAGCCCAATCGAGCACGGTGCGGCCCGGCAGCGGGTCGGACAGCCCGACTCCGGGCCGGTCGGGCGAGATCAGCCGGATGCCGGTGTCGGTGGCGACGGTGTCCGCAGCGGCGACGTCGAGGCGGCAGGCCAAGCCGCCATGGGCGTTGACGATCGGAAACCCGTCGCGGGCGCCGAATTCGACAAAGCCCATCGCCCGTCCGTCGCGCAGCCGGATAACACGATCTACGGTGCGCTGCATGTAGGCGATGATTCCTCACCGATGCAGCTGTTTGGCGGCAAACCGCAGATCGGCAACGAGCGCGTCGAACGCCTTTTCGCGGTCCTCGGGCGGCCCGCGAAGCACCGATGACGGATGCACAGTGGCGACAATCGTCGGATCGAAGTCGAGGTCGATGATCGAGTCGTCGATCGGGAGCCGAAGTGCCTCGCCGCGATGCGCGGTCAATCGAAAGTCGTTGCCCATCAAAGACTTAGCGGCGGTGGCACCCATCAGAACCACGACATCGGGTTCTACGGCCATGAGCTCGGCGAACAGCCACGGTCGGCAGGCGACCACTTCGGTCCGGCTCGGCGTCTTGTGGATGCGGCGCTTGCCCCGCTCGGGGAGGGTGAACTTGAAATGCTTCACCGCGTTCGTCACATAGGCACGCTTGCGGTCGATATCGGCCGCTTCGAGCGCCTTGTCCAACAGCCTGCCGGCGGGCCCGACGAAGGGTGCCCCTGCTTTGTCCTCCTGATCGCCGGGCTGCTCACCGACGAGCATGATGTAGGACTTCCGCGACCCCGCGCCGAACACGGTCTGCGTGGCGTTCAGGTACAGGTCGCAGCCTTTACAACTCTGCGCGGCGTCGCCCAGCTCGTCCAGGTCTCGCGTCTCGGGGACGAACTCCGCAGCGCTTTTCGCCGCCATGTGTCTACGATTACCCCTCTCGACTGGCTGTAAACCGGCGGCGTCGCAAACCCAATGCAGTCGCCGAAAGCCGGTCACGGCCGTCGTTTTGACGTCCCACCGGGGTGTACGACGATTTCCCTTGGGGCCGTGGCATCTTCGCCAGCGTCGCTAACTCGGGCCGGATTGGCGCTGTGCCACTATTGATCTGGGTCACGTCGGCAGTGCCGTTGCGACGTAGGCCGCCGAATTGTCGATCGCGTCACGTCGGTCACTTTGACGAGGATCGCAGCGCCTGCGACAGTTACCATCAGCGCCGGTAGAACCCGGTTTGCTTTCGCCGGCCGCACGAACGCGTGTCGTGAATCGCACCCCTGGTCGAAGGTCTTCGGGTTACTGTCTCGGTTGGCGTTGCAACTGACACTTGGAGGTTATGGATGACCGCGTATCAGACCGTCTTGGTCGGCACGGACGGCTCCGATTCATCACTGCGCGCAGTGGAGAAGGCCGGCCATATCGCTGGTGCGGACGCCAAGTTGATCGTCGCGACGGCGTACTTCCCCCAGTCCGAAGACGCGCGGGCCGCCGACGTTCTCAAGGACGAGGGCTACAAGATGTCGGGCAACGCCCCGATCTACGCGATCCTGCGCGAGGCCCGTGAACGCGCACATCAGGCCGGGGCCAAGAACGTCGAGGAGAAGGCGATCGTGGGTGCACCCGTCGACGCCCTGGTCGAACTCGCCGAGGAGGTCAGTGCGGATCTTCTGGTGGTCGGCAACGTCGGGCTGTCCACCATCGCGGGCCGGCTGCTCGGATCGGTGCCCGCCAACGTCGCGCGCCGGTCGAAGACCGACGTGCTGATCGTGCACACCACGCCGTAAAGATCAGCAGCGCCGCCACGATCACCCAGTCGCCGAGTCGTTGGTAGACGGTGGTCTGCGACCCGAGCGGAACGTCGACGACGATCACACCGCGCTCGTCTGCCGGAAGCCAGGCCAGTTCGCGGCCGCGTGCGTCGAATGCGGAGCTGACACCGGACAATCCGGCGTGCACGGCAGGGTGACCGACCTCGACCGCGTGCACGGCGACCATGCTGGCCAGCTGCGGCTGCGCCCAGCTGCCCTGGAATGTCGACGTGGCGCTCTGATACGCCAACAGGTCTGCGCCCAACTGCACCTCGCGGCGGGCCAGGTCCGAGAACGTCGCCTCGAAGCTGATCAACGGTCCGACCGCGAGCGAGCCCGTGTTCAACACCACCGGCCCGTCGCCGCGGCGCCGGTCCTCGCCCGCGGCCTTGGTGTGCCGGGTGGCCCAGTCGAACAACGGCCGCAGCGGTACGTATTCACCAAATGGCACCAGCCGCGTCTTCGCATACGAGCCGCGTGACCCATCCGGTCCGATCAGCACCGACGATTTGTAGATACCGCCGGAGGGCCGTCGCGCGTCGACGTTGACGAGCAGGTCGGAGCCGACCCGTCGGGACAGTTCGGACAGACGCGACAACACCTCTGGATGACTGGTGAGGTCCACCCCGACGCTGCTTTCACCCCACACGACCAGATCGACGCGTCGGCCGATCAGCGTCGCGGTGAGTGACTCGCTCGCGGTCTGCCGGGGCGTCGCGTCCTCGATGTCGCCCGGCTGCACGAGCGCGATGCGCACCGTCGAGCCGGGCTCAGGTGCGGGTCGCAACCAGAACCAGGCCGGGCCGCCCGCCGCCAGTGCTACGGCCACGGCGACCGCGATGATCCGCGCGGACCGCGCCACGATCACGGCCACGACGGCGGCGTTGACAGCAACGATCAGAAAGCTGGTCAGCCACACGCCGCCGAGCGACGCCGAGGCCAGCGTCGCCGGCTGGTTCCACTGCGACGCGCCGAGCAGGGCCCACGGACCGCCGAGCCGCTCCCACGACCGCACCGCCTCGGCGATCACCCACGCCGAGGGCAGCACGACGACGGCGGCTAGCAAGCGACGGATAGTGACTTCGCCCGACAGCAGGCGGTGCGCCGCCCAGCCCCACGGAAGCCACAGTGCGCCCAGCCCGACGGCCATCACCGCCAACAGCGGCCCGGCGCTGCCGAACAGCCAGTATTGGGTGGCCAGCACGTAGCCGGCCATGCCGATCCAGGCCCGCGCGGCGCCCTGCATGGCGGCCGGCGCCGTTCGGATAACGAGCAGCAACGGGACCAGGCCGACCCAGGCCAGCCACCACCATGACGGCGCGGGGAAGGCCAGGGCGATCAGCGCGCCGGCGGGCAATGCCGCCGCGCGCCATGCCCAGCGCTGTTTCACATTCGCCGCGGCGGGTGTCTGCTCTAGGTGCTCGATGCCTTGGCGATCATCGCGATCGCCTGAGTCCAGGGTGGCGTTGAACTCCTCGTCGCTCTGCTGCGCGGTCAGCCCCTCGGTCAGCGCGCGCGAGAAGCTCGCGATGACGCCGTTGTTGCGGGCCAGCCGCTCGCACGCCTCGTCGCGGCTGTAGCCGCCGGACAGCGCCACCACACGCAGCACCTTCGGGTGGTCGACGAGCTGCTTGTAGAGGTTGTCGGTGTCGGGCAGCGTCAGCTTGAGCATGACGGCCTGGTCATCGGCGAGCTTGTTGACGCCCTCGAGCAGCGCGGCGTTGAGTTGGTCTTCGGCCTCGGCTTTGCGCGGGCTCTTGATGTCGACCTCGGGCTCGATGATCGGCACCAGGCCCTTTGCGAGAACTTGTTGGGCGACCTCGAATTGCTGCGCGACGACCGCGTCCAGGCCCGCGCCGGGCAGTTTGATCACCGAGCGTTCCTTGGTGCCGAAGACGCCGTTCTCGACCGCGCGGTCCAGCAACTCGTCGAGGCCGGGCATCGGCTTCATCACCTGCGCGCCGTCCTGCTCGTCGGCCAGGCCCTTGTCGATCTTGAGGAACGGCACCACACGCTTGACGTTCCACAGGTAGTCGGCGCTGGGACGGCCCTCGATCTGGCGGTCCATCGTCATCTCGAAGAGGATCGCGCCCATGATGCGGTCACCGTCGAAGGCGGGGCTGGTGATGATGCGGGTCCGCATCTCGTGAACCAGGTCGAACATCTGCTCGTCGCCGGAGTAGGCGTCCTCCTCGATGCCGTAGAGCTTCAGCGCCTTCGGCGTGCTGCCGCCGCTCTGGTCCAGTGCCGCGATGAACCCGGCGCCGCTTTGCGCCTTCTTGAACTGATCCTCATTCATGGTTATCTCCTTACCAGCCGCGCTTGTCATGGCATCGCCTCGGCCCACTGCATATGCCCCTAGAAACCCCAGTTGGGGTCGTGAGCAACGCTGTCGAGAACGGCGGTCATAGATGCAGGCCTACCAGCCGCGTTCTTGCCATTCGGCTGAGATGCGGACGTTCGGCGCCTAGCGTCGTGTCGTCACCGTGTCCCGGATACACCACGGTCGTATCGTCGTACACGTTGAACACCCGGCTAGTCACGTCACCGAGCAGCTGCGCGAAGTCACCCTTCTTCCAGGTCTTGCCGACGCCGCCGGGGAACAGGCAGTCGCCGGTGAACAGATGGGTCGCCTCGTCCGCCCCGTCCAGCGCCAACGCGACGGATCCCGGTGTGTGGCCCTGCAGATGGATGACGTCGAAGGACAGCTCGCCGACCTTGACGGTGTCGCCGTTGGCCAGCACCCGGTCGGGCTTGACGGGCAGCGCTCCCGCGTCGAGCTGGTGCGCGGCGGTCGGCGCGCCGGTGGCCTTGGCGACCTCGGCCAGCGCCAGCCAGTGGTCTTGGTGCTGGTGGCTGGTGACGATCAGCGACAGCTTCGGGGCATGACGTTCGATCAGCTCCAGCAGAATCTGGGCGTCGTTGGCCGCATCGATCAGTAGTGTCTCGCCCGTTTGGGAACACGTCACCAGGTAGGAGTTGTTGTCCATCGGGCCGACCGACACCTTGACGATCGACGCCCCCGGAAGCGTTCGCCGAGCGGCGGTGCGCGGCTCGACATGGCCGGTGTAGTTGTCGTCGACGACTGTCATGGTGCTCACGGTATCCGGCTTGTCGGTGGTGGGACCTAGCATGGACACTGAACCGTGTCTGCGGGAAGGAAACGGGTGGCTGACCGCCTGATCATCAAGGGTGCGCGCGAGCACAACCTGCAAAGTATCGACCTTGAGCTGCCTCGCGATGCGTTGATCGTTTTCACCGGTCTCTCCGGTTCGGGCAAGTCGTCGCTGGCGTTCGACACGATCTTCGCCGAGGGGCAGCGCCGCTACGTCGAGTCGTTGTCGGCGTACGCGCGCCAGTTCCTGGGCCAGATGGACAAACCCGACGTCGACTTCATCGAAGGCCTGTCGCCGGCGGTGTCCATCGACCAGAAGTCGACCAACCGCAACCCGAGGTCGACCGTCGGCACCATCACCGAGGTCTACGACTACCTGCGGCTGCTGTACGCCAGGGCCGGCATCGCCGCACTGCCCGGTATGCGGGCACAAAATCGCCCGGCAGACGCCGCAGCAGATCGTCGACCAGGTGCTGGCCATGCCCGAGGGCACCCGCTTCCAGGTGCTGGCACCGGTGGTGCGCACGCGCAAGGGCGAGTTCGTCGACCTGTTCGACAAGCTGCACACGCAGGGCTACAGCAGGGTCCGCGTCGACGGTGTGGTGCATCCGCTGACCGACGCGCCGAAGCTGAAGAAGCAGGAAAAGCACGACATCGAGGTGGTCGTCGACCGGCTGACGGTCAAGGCGAGCGCCAAGCAGCGGCTGACCGATTCGGTCGAGACGGCGCTGACCCTCGCTGACGGCATCGTCGTCCTGGAGTTCGTCGACCGCGAGGACGACCACCCGCACCGCGAGCAGCGGTTCTCCGAGAAGCTGGCCTGCCCGAACGGTCACCCGTTGGCGGTCGACGACCTGGAGCCGCGGTCGTTCTCGTTCAACTCGCCCTACGGCGCCTGCCCGGAATGCACCGGCCTCGGCATCCGCAAGGAGGTCGACCCCGAACTCGTCATACCCGACCCGGACCTCACCCTGGCCGAGGGCGCGATCGCGCCGTGGTCGATGGGCCAGACGGCCGAGTACTTCACCCGCATGCTGGCCGGCCTCGGCGACTCGTTGGGCTTCGACGTCGACACCCCCTGGAAGAAGCTTCCGGCCAAGGCGCGCAAGGCAATCCTGGAGGGCTGCGACGAGCAGGTGCACGTGCGGTACCAGAATCGCTACGGCCGAACCCGTTCGTACTACGCCGATTTCGAAGGCGTCATGGCGTTCCTGCAGCGCCGCATGGAGCAGACCGACTCCGAGCAGATGAAGGAGCGGTACGAAGGCTTCATGCGCGACGTGCCGTGCCCGGAGTGCGAGGGCACCAGGCTCAAGCCGGAGATCCTGGCCGTCACGCTCGCTGCGGGGCAGCACGGCGCGAAGTCCATCGCCGAGGTGGCCGAGCTGTCGATCGCCGACTGCGCGGAGTTCCTCAACGCGCTTGACGCTCGGGTCGCGCGAGCAGGCGATCGCGGGGCAGGTGCTCAAGGAGATCCAGTCGCGGCTCGGCTTCCTGCTCGACGTCGGACTCGACTATCTGTCGCTGTCGAGGGCGGCGGCGACGCTGTCCGGCGGTGAGGCGCAACGCATTCGGCTCGCCACGCAGATCGGCTCGGGCCTGGTGGGTGTGCTGTACGTGCTCGACGAGCCGTCTATCGGGCTGCATCAGCGCGACAACCGCCGGTTGATCGAAACCCTGATCCGGCTGCGCGATCTGGGCAACACGCTGATCGTGGTCGAGCACGACCTCGACACCATCGCCCATGCCGACTGGGTGGTCGACATCGGGCCGTTCGCAGGCGAGCACGGTGGCCGGATCGTGCACAGCGGCCCCTACGACGAGCTGCTGACTAACCCGAATTCCCTTACCGGCGCCTATCTTTCGGGCAAAGAGGAGATCGAGGTCCCGGCGATCCGGCGGCCCGCCGACCGTCGCAGGCAGCTGACGGTGGTGGGTGCGCGCGAGCACAACCTGCGCGAGATCGACGTGTCGTTCCCGCTGGGTCTGCTCACCTCGGTCACCGGTGTGTCGGGGTCGGGTAAGTCGACGCTCGTGAACGACATCCTGGCGTCGGTGCTCGCCAACAAGCTGAACGGCGCCCGGCAGGTTCCCGGTCGGCATACTCGCGTCACCGGGCTGGACAAGGTGGACAAGCTGGTCCGCGTCGACCAGTCGCCGATCGGCCGCACGCCGCGGTCCAACCCGGCGACGTACACCGGTGTGTTCGACAAGATCCGGACACTGTTCGCGGCCACCACCGAGGCCAAGGTGCGCGGGTATCAGCCGGGCCGGTTCTCGTTCAACGTCAAGGGCGGCCGCTGCGAGGCGTGCTCCGGCGACGGCACCATCAAGATCGAGATGAACTTCCTGCCCGACGTGTACGTGCCGTGCGAGGTATGCCACGGCGCCCGGTACAACCGGGAAACCCTCGAGGTGCACTACAAGGGCAAGACCATCGCCGAGGTGCTGGACATGTCGATCGAGGACGCGGCCGAGTTCTTCGCGCCGATCACGTCGATCCACCGGTATCTGCAGACGCTGGTCGATGTGGGGCTCGGCTATGTGCGGCTGGGGCAGCCGGCGCCGACATTGTCCGGCGGTGAGGCGCAGCGCGTGAAGCTGTCCTCCGAGTTGCAGAAGCGGTCGACGGGCCGCACGGTCTATATCCTCGACGAGCCGACCACCGGCCTGCATTTCGAGGACATCCGCAAGCTGCTCACCGTCCTCAATGGCCTTGTGGACAAAGGCAATACGGTCATCGTCATCGAGCACAACCTGGACGTGATCAAGACGTCGGACTGGATCGTCGACATGGGTCCCGAGGGTGGGGCCGGCGGCGGCACCGTGGTCGCGTCGGGCACGCCGGAGGACGTCGCCGCCAATCCGGACAGCTACACCGGGCATTTCCTGGCCGAGGCGCTGGGTGTGCCAAGGCCATCGCGTAAGCGCCGCAACGGGCGCAACGGCCGAAAGGTCAGCGCGTAGTCGTTCCGCGGCGTTGATCCTGCGGTGAGGGTGCGGGTTTCTCGAACTTTCGCGCCGTGGACGCAGAATCGATTTGGCTGCCGAGCGGGTAGCCGAATTGCCGGCCTCACTCGAAAATTCAAGGTGACCAGGAGCTGGTGAGTGGGCTGTGTACTGGTGTTAGGCGGCTTCGGTGCGGGGTTGGAGTGTGACGTTGTATCCGAGGGCTTGGAGTTGTTTGATGGCTCGTGCTTTGGTTTTGGCGGGGTGGTGTCGGGTGTAGTAGTCGTGGCCGGGGTCTTGGTAGAACGTGCCGTTGACGAGCATGTGCCAGGCGCAGGTGAGCATCTTGTGTTCGAGAGCAACGACGGCGGTCTGGCCAGCGGCGCACTGGCGTCGCGATTTCTTAGTTCCGCGTCGGGCTGGTCGGCGGCCGGCGATGCGTCGGAAGCGGGCACCGAAGTAGGTGTTGGGGCTGCGTGAGGCTGACAGGGCGGCCACGCCGAGGGCAGCTTTGAGGTGGCGGTTGCCGGGCAGGGTTTTCGCCGATTTGATCCGGCCGGCTGATTCGTTGCTGCCGGGCGAGAGTCCTGCCCAGGACGCCAGGTGCTCGGCGGTGGGGAACGCGCTCATGTCGGCGCCGGTCTCGGCGATGAACACATCGGCGACCACTTGCGACCAGCCCGGGATGCTCACGAGCAGGTCGCGGGCGGGTTGAAAGGGTTGGATCACTTCCTCGATGCGGGCATCCAGGCGGGCGATGCCGGCCTCGTGGGCGTCGATCCGATCCAGATACAGCCGCACCATGAACGCGTGGTGGTCGTTGAATCGTCCCTGCAGCGCTTCGGTCAGTGCGGGGATCTTCTTGCGTAGCTGTCGTTTAGCCAAATCGGCCAGCACGGCCGGGTCACGTTGGCCAGCAATGAGCGCTTCGAGCATCGCCCGCCCCGAAACCCCGGTGATCTCGCAGGCCACCGACGACAGTTTGATCCCGGCGTCTTCGAGCAGCGTCTCCAGCCGCCCAATCTCTTTGGTACGGGCCTGGGCGATGGTGGCGCGGGCACGGGTCAGATCCCGCAGCACCCGGATGGGTTCGGGCGGCACGAATGAGGCGCGGACCAACCCGTGGGCGCCCAGCTCGGCCAGCCAGGCCGCATCAGAGACATCGGTCTTGCGTCCGGGCACGTTGCGGACGTGGCGGGCGTTGACCAGCATCACGTTCAGTGCGTCGTCGAGCAGGAAGTAGAACGGCTTCCAGTACGCCGCCGTCGACTCGATCACCACACACGTGACCTGCTCGGCGATCAGATGCTCTCGCAATGCCAGGATGCTGCTGGTCATCGATGTCCACGTGGTCACCGTCGACGACGTGGCACGCCGGCCGCGGCCCTGAACTCGCACGCACACCTTGGCGTCTCTTTTCGACACGTCGATGCCCGCACACCGCGGATGAATCACCTCCATGACAGATCATCCCCCTTTCGCACTCAAATCTGTTGTTATGGACGGCATTTCGGGGAGGGCTGAAAATGAAACAGAAGTCTCACTCGCGTGCTCACAGGCAACAATCCACCTCCCTCGTATAACCGCTAAGGGAAGGCCCTCCAGCCCCACGCTCTATAGGCGTGCTCACCAGCAACAAGGCCGGACGGGGTCGCCGAAACACCGTTTAAGCGTCAACCCGGACCACCCCGAACGCAACCACCCGCCCAACCGCACCAGCCCGCGATTTTCATCTCCCCACACCGGGGCGCAGCCCCCTCAACGCTCCTAGCGACATGGTGCTCACGGCGCACTTTGGTGACTGGTGGGCCGCTCGGCGGCCCTAGCCCTTCGACAGTCCCGCGTGCCGCCACGCCTCACGTGCCCGAATGTGGTAGTCGTCTCTTAGTGGGCGCTGATCACGTTCGTCGTCGTCATCGTGTTCTGCGGAATCAGCATGATATTCGCCGACGCGCTGATGCCACGGGGCGTGCAGTTCGGACTCCTCTCCAAACTTGCCCTGGGGCTCTTCTTGCTGATCGTGGCAGCGGAACTGGTGACGACGTTCTTCCTCGAGGGGTTCCACTGGTTCCTGCCCGACGACCCCACCGGGTACGAGCTCTTCCAATAGCGTCCGCCTAGTACCCGATTGACGGCAGCCAGACGCCCTGCGGTTCGTTGTACAAGCCGATCGTCATCAGCGTGGACTGCTGAACAAGACGCAGGCCGGATTCAAGACACCAGCTCATCAGACGAGTGTTGCGTGACGGCGCAAGGACACCCAGGCCGACGAACTCTTCGGCGGCGCCGAGCAACGCGATGATGTCGTCATCAGTCTGACCGACCGCATGACCGATATAGCCCGATCCCGTTGTATATCCAGTGATCTCGCCCCCTCGCTCGACCACGCTCGCCATGCCGCGCTCGACAGCACCTTGCACCTCCGCGTGACGGTCGTGGCCGTGTACGCGGCGGCAGATGTTGTCGCATGCGTCGACGTCGTCGGGGATCGCAGGGCGCACCGTGGTCCCGGGGACGCCCGCGGCATTCGGCGATCCTTGAAAAACCGACAGCGGTTCGCGCACCGCGAATCCGAGCTTGGCGTACAGCGACAACGACCGATAGTTGTACGCGGTCTGCACCAACCTGACACCCGCGACGTCACGTTCCCTGCATCGCTGCAGCAGGGCCTCCATCAGGGCGCGGCCCACGCGACCGTCCCGGATCCCGGGATCGACGCTGACCGGCCCGACCCCGATGATGGCGCCGCGCTCGTCTTGCAACGCGCTGCCGAGGATGTCGCCGTCGCGTTCCGCAACCAAGCCGACGATTCCTTGAGTGGACAGCATCGCCCGCATCTGGAAGTTGGTGAACTCGGGTGAACCGGGCTCGATCGGAAAGTTGTGCGCGGTGGCGAACGTCTCGAAGGCGTCCCACATGATTCGCCCGCAAGCGACGGCGTCGTCCGCGGTGGCCCGTCGGATCTCTAGCGCTGTCATCTCGCAATCGTCCTCGCCGAAACTGCGTACAGATCGTAATTCGGCCGAATTTTGCGATGTCACCGCAGCTTCGACAGCGGCGACGGGAACCGCGGGCTGACCCGCACCCCGCCCGTCCAGTCGGTCAGCTCCTCGGCACGCCGATCCAATGCCCGCTTCGCGGCCCGGCCGACGTCTTCGAGCAGTCGCACCTCCACCCGGCCGTCGGCGTCTTGGCCCCACGCGCCGACGATCCGGCCGTTCCACCAGACGGTCGGCCCGCCGTTGCCGTTCGTGTCGAACACGTGCTTGCGGTGCTCACCGACATACCAATCCCGGTCGAACCAGCCCATCGTCGTGACATCGAGGCCGGGTAGCAGTGCGCCCCACGGTTCGACATCCCGCTCGACCTCCAGATCGTCGGGCAGCGCGAAACCCGGCACGCCGTCCAGGTCGACCTCCACCGCCTGGATGTCCGCAGCGCCTGCCTCGCCCAAGTCAGCGTGTTACCGAACCACCACTTGATGTCGGTGACGGTCGCCGGGCCGAAGGTGCGCAGCCATCTGCGGACCAGTTCGGTGCGCGCCACCTCTGGTGCCTCCGCATCGACGGCGTTTCCCAGCCAGTCCGCCATCGCAACCCATCGGGGTCGCGAAGTCGTCCACCCGCCGTCGTTGGGCCCGCGGACGATGTCGCCGCGCACCGACAACACCGTCAATACCCTTGGCGCCAACGGTGTTTCACCGCCCCAGCGTTTCCCGGGTGCATAGTCGTAGCTGCCGGCCAGTTCCGGCAGGGCCGCGCGCAGCTCCTTCGCGCTCGCCTCGCCATGTTCGGTCAAGTAACGCAGCACCGCCGTGCACGCGACGTCGAGCCACTTCTCGCCATCGGCCGCGATCCCCGCCTTCTCCGCGTCCGCGATCAACCGCCGTCTTTCGTTGCCCGCCACGCGGTCGCTGGCCGCCGACTGGATCAACGGCAGGTCATCGGCGCGCACCACCCACAGCGTGCGGCGCATCGCAAGATGCTTGACCAGCGTGCGCTGCTTATAGAGCTCGGCGTCCAGGTCGGCGATGGCGAATCCCGGCAACCGCGCCCACAGCGACAGA
>CAVXVJ010000014.1:0-202587 GCA_963765155.1 uncultured Actinomycetota bacterium | reverse complement strand
GCCCTGTCGGAGCGTGGACCCCAGCGCATCCGCGAGCTGGGCGAGGCGCTGGACTGGGAACAGAGCCGGGTGTCGCACCAGCTGAGGCGGATGCGGGGGCGCGGCTTGGTGGCTCGCCACGGCAGCGACGATGACCGGTGCGGGGCAACGGTCGCCCTCACCGACAACGGCCGGGAAGCGCTACGGGCTGGCCGCGCCGCGCCACGCCGAGTTGGTGCGCAATGTGGTGTTCGACGGCTTGTCGGCTACCCAGTTGAAGACGATCGAGGCCGTGTTGGACCGTATTACCAGTCGGATTCGGTGAACTTGATGACGCCGCGAATGTTCTTGCCGTCCAGCATGTCCTGGTAGCCGTCGTTGATGTTCTCCAACGAGTAGGTGTTGGTGACCATCTCGTCGATCTTGAGCAGCCCGGACTTGTACAGGCCGACGAGCTTCGGCGTCTCCACGTGCGAGCTACCGCCGCCGAAGATGTTGCCCTTCAACGTCTTCTGCAACATCGTGAACAGGAACAGGTTGAGCTTGACGTCGACGTCCATCATCGAGCCCATGCCGGTCACCACGCAGGTGCCGGTTTTGGTGGTCAGGGTCAACGCCTCTTCGACGTACTCACCCTTCATGTCGCCGACGGCGATGATGACCTTATCGGCCATCACACCGTGGGTGACGTCGATGACCGGCGCGATGGCCTCGGCCATCGACGGGTAGACGTGCGTCGCGCCGAACTTGATGGCCTGATCCCGCTTCCATTCGTTGGGATCAATCGCGATGACGTTTTTCGCGCCGGAGATCACCGCGCCCTGCAGTGCGCTCATGCCGATGCCGCCGACGCCGACGATGACGACGGTTTCGCCGGGCTGCACTTGGGCAACGTTGGTGGCCGAGCCGAAACCGGTCGGCACCGCGCAGCCCATGATGGCAGCGGTCTCGAAGGGGATGTCGTTGTCGATCTTGACGACGGAGTCCTTGTGCACGGTCATGTACGGGGCGAACGTGCCGAGCAGATTCATCGGCGACACCTCGGTGCTGCCCGCATGTACGCGGCTGGTGCCGTCGGCGATGGCCTTGCCTCCGAGGAGCACGGCGCCGCGGTCACACAGGGAGCGATAGCCCTTGAGGCAGGGTCGACAGGAACCGCATGCGGGGATGAACGCAAGGATGACGTGGTCGCCCTCTTCGAGACCGGAGACGTTGCGGCCGACCTTGGTGATGACGCCTGCGCCCTCGTGCCCGCCGAGCGCGGGCAGACCGATCGGGGTGGCGCCGGTGGTCAGGTGGTAGTCGGAGTGGCACATGCCGGCGGCGTGCACCTGGATCTGCACCTCGTCGTCCACGGGATCGCCGACTTCGATCTCGTCGACCTTGAACGGCGAATTGAGCTCCCACAGCAGAGCGCCTTTGGTCCTCATGACCCGCGATCATAGAACACGTTCCAGAACATGTGTCAACAAGGCAGCTGAGCAGCTTTTATAACGACTTCTCTTCGAAATAAGGTTCCGGTATGCAGAAGCGCCGTTGGTGTGCAATCAGTCGGATCTGGCCGCTAGGGCGACAGCGTTTCCGGCAGGCCGAACTTGTCGAACAGTTCGGTGTCGAGGAACGCGACGACGTGCGATACCCCCTCGGGCTTCATGTCGAGCACGTGCAACTGGAACGCCTCGTGCACACCCGTCTCCGGATTCCGCATGTACAACGCCGCAGCCGGCTGGCCGTTGGCGGTCAGCGCGATGAAACGCATATCGCCGGCATGCTCCGCCGGGCACTGCACCCGGGTGAGCGTCCCGATGGCCTCCGGGCCCTGATACCAGCCGTCGAACGGCGGCATCTCCCAGATGGCATCCTGCGTGAACAGCTCGACCAGCTTGTCGACGTCGTACGCCTCGAACGCCGCGATGTAGCGATCGAGCAAGTCCTTGGATTCCGGTGAATCCGGCGGAACCAACTGGTCGTCCTCACTAGGGCCGACCGCGTCGAGCTGCGCCCGCGCCCGCTGCAGCAGGCTGTTCACCGCAGCCGTCGACGTGCCGATGGCGTCGGCCACCTCGGCGGCCTTCCACTGCAACACGTCGCGCAAAACCAGCACCGCCCGCTGCCGCGGGGACAGGTGCTGCAGCGCGGCGACGAACGCCAACCGCACCGACTCCCGCGAGCCCACGATGTTCGACGGATCCGCCGACTCGTCCCGGCAGCGGCTCCAACCACGGCACCTCGTGGCGTTCCGTCAGCTCACCGGCGGGATCTCCGCTCGGCGCGCCCAGCCCCGTCGGCAGCGGCCGGCGCTGGCGACCCTCCAGCGCGGTCAGGGACGTATTCGTGGCGATCCGGTACAGCCAGGTCCGCAATGACGACTGGCCCTTGAACCCGCTGTAGGCCTTCCAGGCCCGCAGATAGGTCTCCTGCACCAGGTCTTCGGCATCGTGCAGCGAGCCGGTCATCCGGTAGCAGTGCGCCAGCAGCTCACGCCGATGCGGCTCGGCCTGCACCAGGAATTCATCGTCGGTTTCGTGTGCGAGGACGCTCACGGCACCGAGCTTACGCAGAGGCAGTGACAAGGCGGGCCAAGCACTCATTAATCTTCGTTGATGGCCACGACCCGCAGTGAACGAACCTTCGACGGCGTCGGTGGCGTCCGCATCGTCTACGACGTGTGGACCCCGGACACCACCCCACGCGGGGTCGTCGTCCTGTCCCACGGGTATGCCGAACATGCCCGCCGCTACGACCACGTCGCGCAGCGATTCGGCGAATCCGGCCTCCTCACCTATGCGCTTGACCACCGCGGCCACGGCCGGTCCGGCGGCAAGCGGGTCTACCTGCGTGACCTCTCGGAGTACACCGGCGACTTCCACACCCTGGTCGGTATCGCCGCGAAGGACCACCCCGGCCTCAAGCGCGTCGTGCTCGGCCACAGCATGGGTGGCGGGATCGTGTTCGCCTACGGCGTCGAACACCCCGACGACTACACCGCGATGGTGCTGTCCGGCCCGGCGGTGGACGCGCAAGCAGCGGTGTCGCCGGTGATGGTGTTCGTCGCCAAGACGCTCGGCAAGATCATGCCGGGCCTGCCCGTCGAGCAGCTCCCCACCGACGCGGTATCCCGCGACCCGGAGGTTGTCGCGGCCTACAACGCCGACCCGCTCGTCTTCCACGGCAAGCTCCCCGCGGGCATCGCGCGGGCGCTGCTGAGCGTGGGCGAGACGATGCCGCAACGGGCCGCCGTGCTGACCGCGCCGTTGTTGGTCGTGCACGGCGAACAGGACAAGCTGATCCCGGTCGACGGCAGCCGGCACCTGCTCGAGTGCGTGGCGTCCGAAGACGCTCACCTCAAGGTGTATCCCGAGCTATACCACGAGGTGTTCAACGAACCCGAACGCGCCGTCGTGCTCGACGACGTCGCTTCGTGGATCGAGGTGCGGGTTTGACTAACGCGTTGTCGCCACATGCCTTTCGTTGCTGCTTCTCCTGGCGGGCTGCTCCGGACGAGCAGGAGCCGCAGGGCTGGGTCGACGACGACGTCAGTTTCGTCGCAGACGGGCTCACCATCCACGGCACTTACCGACACGAGCGCGACGCGGGACCAGGCCCCGCTGCGCTGTTGATCTCCGAAAGCGGCGCCACCGACCGCAACGGTGACAACAACGTGGCCGGCGCGATCGGCAACATGCGGCAGCTGGCCGAGCTGATGTCGGACCGTGGTGTGGCGAGCCTGCGCTACGACAAGGTCGGCACCGGCAAGACGGGCCTCGGCCCGTACGCGCAGCGTCCCACCGACGTCGTCAGCTCCACCTATACGCAGGGCGCCAAAGCCGCGGTGCAGTTCCTTGCCGAGCAGCCCGCCACCGACAAGGCCCGCGTCTCGGTGTACGCCCTCGGCGAGGGCACCATCCACGCGATGTCACTGGCGACCGATACCGACGTCGGCGCCCCGAAGATCCACTCGCTCGGCCTGTTTGCGCCTCTGCCAGGTCGCTATCTCGACATCATCACCGCCCGAGTGCGTGCCAGCGGAAGCCCCGAAACCCTGACGGCCTGGCTGGCCGCCGTCGACCAGGTCCGCACCAAAGGCACCGCGCCCGCACAGCTGCCGGAAGGCCTGAGCGCCATTCTCCACCCGGGCAACGTCAAGGCCGTCGTCGAAGCGGACAAGATCGACCCGCTGGCCCTGGCGGCCAAGGTGCCCGCAGGCACGCCGGTGCTGCTGACGTGTTCGGACTCCGACAGCCAGGCCAAGTGCGATGCCGAGCGGCCGTTGATCGATGCGCTCAAGCACACGGCGCTGACGGTCGTCGAGCTCAAGGGCGTCAACCACGTGCTGCGCGACGACCCCACGGACAACATCGCGAACTACGCCAAGCAGGATCCGCTTTCTCCACAGCTCGTCGCGCGCTCGACGAATTTGTCGAGAAGTGACAAGCTCGCGTCGTGGATGAGCGCATTGAGCGCGCACAAACATGTCGGCTGACTGAATGGCGGGCCGCAATGATGCGCTTCCTCGCCGTGCGTTCGCGTAGCTCCGCTGACCGGTCTTCGTAGAGTTTCTCCAGCTTGCTGTAACGCGAAGAGCGCATCTGAATCCCGGGCGCAAGAACTGCTGCCAAGAACAGCGGGACGAGCCCGACTACGCTGTAGCAGTGGAAACGAAGAATCGGTGGCTACGTGCACAACGGCATCACTCCAGTAGCTCTTGAGTTGTGCGTAAAGAACCGGCTGGATGAATGCCGCGACAAGTACGGCCAGCACAATGCTGAACGCCAACAAGCTGTCTCTCTTGACGGAGGCTTCGGCCCGGTACTGCTCTGCCTCTGCGCGCTGGACGATATCTTCCGGATGCTTCCAATCGTGTCCGTACAGCCGACTGAATCGTTCCTTGTCGCAAACTGAGATCGCGGTCCAATCGAAGTGCCTGTACCTGTCGCCCGGGTTACCGTGGGCGTCTGCGTGAGCTTTTCCCGCCGCGTGCATGGCGACCCAGCCGTGGACCAGCATGATGACGCTCGAATGCCTGCGATGGTCAGCCCGACAACGGGACTGATGAACCGGCGTAGCACAACTAGGTGTAGGAACGGAATACAGATGAGGACGCCGGTGCCTACCAGCGCCAGTCCGGGGGCGGCTGATGTGTGCCCGAGCGCCGGACGGGGAAGCAGCGCTATATATCGAGTATTCCAAGAGGCGCAGCGACTTTGTCGGGTCGAGCGGAGGCCCACAGACAAATACATCGCGTAACAGCACGAAGGGCTTAGCCGATCAAGCGAATTAAACTTGCACGCTGCCGGCACAACGGTTGAGATGAAAACGAACAGCGGCCAGTGAACACCCAAGAGCACAGCACCGTATGGCCAACGAAGTGACTATCGAGAACGTGTTTGCACTCACTCGCACCCGCTAAGCAACGCACTCCCCGAGCGCCAAATTCGTACCGTTCATAATCTGGCGCAATGACTGACGACAAGATGCTGGCGCGTATCGCGGCGCTGCTGCGCCAGGCGGAAGGCACCGACAACCGCACGAGGCCGACGCGTTCATGGCCGCCGCCCAACGGCTGGCGACCGCGACGTCGATCGACCTGGCGGTGGCGAGGTCGCATTCCGACAAGCGGACCAAGGCCCAGATGCCCGAGCAGCGCACCATCACCATCGGCAACCCGGGCACTCGAGGGCTGCGCACCTACGTGCAGCTGTTCGTGGTGATCGCCAACGCCAACGACGTGAAGTGCGACGTCGCGTCCAACTCGACGTTCGTCTACGCGTACGGATTCGCCGAAGACATCGACGCCAGCCATGCGCTCTACGCCAGCCTGGTGATGCAGATGGTGCGGGCCTCGGAACTCTATATCGCGTCCGGCGCGCATCGGCCCACCCCGACCATCACGGCCCGGATCAACTTCCAGCTGGCCTTCGGCGCCCGCATCGGCAAGCGGCTGACCGAGGCCCGCGAAGAGGCTCAAAGGGAAGCCACCAAGAGCAGCGACAGCCGTCCTGGAACGGCTATCGCCCTGCGGGACAAGGACATCGAGCTGAAGGACTTCTACCGCGAGACATCCGCAGCGCGGGGGACGTGGCGGGCCACCAGTGCGACGGCGGGGTATTCGTCGGCGGCGCGGCGTGCGGGTGATCGCGCCGGGCGGCAGGCCCGGCTCGGCAACAGCGCGGAGCTGGCAGGCGCCCGCTCGGCACTGGAGAAGTGACGCCGCGCGACACTCAGCGCGCGAAGGTCTATGCGGCCGAGGAGTTCGTCCGGACGATGTTCGACCGGGCCGCCGAGCACGGCAACCGCTCGGTCGACTTCTTCGGCGCGAAGCTGACGCTGCCGCCGGAGGGGCGGTTCGCGTCGGTGCCGGCGGTCCAGCGCTATGTCGACGACGTGCTCGGCCTCGTTCGCCACCGATGGCCCGGCGCCGGGCCATTGACGGTCCGGGCCCGCCGCGGAACCACGGCGGCACACTACGAACGCTTCGGCACGACAGCGCCACCATCGCGGTGCCTGACCAGCGGGCCAGTTGGGCATTGCGCGAACTGGTGGTGCTGCACGAGATCGCCCACCACCTCAGCAACGCCGAGCCGCCGCACGGACCGGAGTTCGTCGCCGCATTCTGCGACCTCGCGGACGCGGTGATGGGCCCGGAGGTCGGTCACGTGCTGCGGGTGGTGTACGCGAAAGAAGGTGTGCGCTAGCGGCGTAACGTGTTTGAGGTGGCGGATCCCAAGGCGCTAGACGAACTGTTCAACCAGGTGTTGCACACCGAGGACGATGCGCTGAAGGCGGCGCGCGATTCTGCGAACGCCGCGGGAATGCCGCCGATCGAGGTGTCGGCGCAGCACGGAAGGCTGCTGGCACTGCTGGCCACGGTGATGCGGGCGACCCGCGTGCTCGAGATCGGGACACTCGCCGGCTACAGCACCATCAACCTGGCCCGCGGCGTCGGGCCCGGCGGTCGCGTCGTCACGCTGGAGTACGCACCCAAACACGCCGAGGTGGCCCGGGAAAACCTCAAGCGCGCCGGCGTTGCCGACCGCGTCGACGTGATCGTCGGAGCCGCGCTGGACACGCTGCCGCAATTGGCCGATCGTGGCGAGACGTTCGATCTGGTCTTCATCGACGCCGACAAGGAGAACAATGTCGCCTACGTCGAGTGGGCGATCAAGCTGGGAGCGCCGGGGACGGTCATCGTGGTGGACAACATCGCCCGGATGGGTAGGGTGCTGGACCCCGCAGAGGATGATCATCAGGCCCGCGCCGTGCGCGACATGCTCGAGATGATGGGCGAGCACCCGCGGTTGGACACGGCGGCGATCCAGACTGTCGGCACCAAGGATTGGGACGGATTCGCGGTAGCGCTCGTGAAGTGACGGCGCGAGCAGCTGCCAAGGTGAGAATTCCGTCATATTCCCGACTTTCGGTGCTGCCCTGGTCCCGCCGATGACGTCATCCAGGGCATTTCGCCCTGCTACGCGTGGGCCCAGCTCGCGGAGGTTACAGCAGCTTCTCGATGGTGATGGGCAGCTCGGTGATCCGCTTGCCGGTCGCATTGAACACGGCGTTGGCGATGGCCGCGGGCACGCCGACCATCACCAGTTCGCCGAGGCCCTTCACCCCGAGCGGATTGACCACATTGTCCTCGACCGGAAGGAACTCGGCATCGAGCGCAGGGATGTCGGCATTGACCGGCACGAGGTAGTCGGACATGTTGGCGTTGACGATCCGCCCGTCGCGGTGATCGGTGTGCGTGGCTTCCAGCAGCGCCATGCCGATGCCGCCGACCATGCCGCCGATGGCCTGGCTGTGGGCCAGTTTGGGGTTGATGATGCGCCCGGCGTCGTAGCACCCGTAGACCCGACGGATCCGCACCGTGCCGAGCAGTTCGTCGACCGCGACTTCGGCGAAGATCGCACCGTACGCGTGCATCGAGAACCGCTCGTCGGCATCGTCTGGTGACCAAGTATCCTGTGCATCAAGGCTTTCCAAGCCGCGCCGGCGCAGCAACTCTTGGTAGTACTCGCCGCGCTCGGGCTCGGCGGTGTGGAACATGCGGCCGCCGGTGACCGTAACGTCGGAGGGGCGCAGGCCGTTGAGCGGTGATCCGGGATCCACCACCGCGGTGCGGATGAAACGGTCACGCAGCATGGTGCCCACGTGCGCGACGGCGGATCCGACGCTGGCCATCGTCCGCGAGCCGCCATGCACGGGCGCTTCCGGTAACCGGCTGTCGCCCAGGCTGAATCGGATTCTGGGGATGGGCAATCCGAGCGCGTCGGCGGCGACTTGCGTCATCGCCGTGTACGTACCGGGGCCCATGTCGCTGGTGGCGCTCCCCACCTCGGCCGTGCCGTCGGCGTTGACCCGCGCCGACACCGCACACGGACCGCGCAAGGCGTGGTAGACGCTTGCCGCGGTGCCGATCCCGATCAGCTGGTCGCCGTCGCGGACAGCGCGGGGCGTCGGGTTGCGGCGTGACCAACCGAACGCGTCCGCTCCCTGTCGAAAGCAGTCGGTGAGCCGACGGGTGGAGAACGGGAGGTTCTCAGACTCGTCGCGGCCGGGTTCGTTGCGCAGGCGCAATTCGATCGGGTCCATGCCCAGCCGGACGGCCAAGTCATCCATGCCGCACTCCAGCGCGAACGCACCCGTGGTGGTGCCCGGCCCCCGCATGAACGTCGGTGGGTTGATATCCAGTGGCACACTGCGATACACCGAGCGCATGTTCGGCGAGCTGTACATGAATTGCGCCGGGCCGACGATGTTGTCCTCGAAGCCTTCATAGCGCGAGTTCTCCGTGCGTCCCTCGTGAACGATCGCGCCGATGCGGCCGGACCGGTCGGCGCCGATCGCCAGCCGCTGCCGGCTTGTGGGTCGATATCCGGCGACGGTGTAAAACTGCTTGCGGCTCAGCATCAACTTGACCGGCCGGCGCATCTGCCGCGCCGCGTGCGCAGCGAGCAGTTGGTGCGGCCAGATCTTGCCGGCAATGCCGAATCCTCCGCCGACATACGGCGATATCACCCGGATCTGGTCGACGGGAATGCCGAACGCCTCGGAGTAGGCCTCCAACGCCCAGGTGATGCCCTGCACCTTGTCCCACACTGTGAGCCGGTCGCCATCCCAGCTGGCCACGGTCGCGGCGATTTCCATCGGGTTGTGGTTGTTGCGGGCGATCGAGTAGTGCAAATCGGACACCACCGCGGCGGCGCGCAGGGCAGTGTCGGCCTCGCCGCGGGTGTGTTCGCTCACCCTTCCGGTCTTGCCGGGCTCGTGCACCGCCTGCGGCGAATCCATGTCGGTCAACGGCGGCTCGTTGCCATAGCGGACGTCGACCAGCGCAGCGCCGTGTGTCGCCGCCTCCAACGTGCTCGCCACCACCACCGCCACCGGCTGGCCAAACGATGCGACACGCCGCGGGTCGAACGGCAGCGTCACTCCACCGAAATCGGTGATGACGCGCAACACGTCCGGAATACGTTGAGCGGCCGCAGAATCGATGCGCTCCACCGTGCCGCGTGCGATGGTGCTGCACACCAACGCCGCATATGTGAGGTTGGGCATCGCATTGTCGGCCGCGTACGGAGCCTTCCCGGTGACCTTGAGCCTGCCGTCGACCCGGGTGACGGGCTGGCCGGCCAGGAGCGCGGCAGGCAGGGGCCGCGTCATCGCAGCGCCGCCACGGTCGCCAACTGGCGTTCCACCGTCCGCTTCAGCAGCTCCACCTTGAATCCATTCTCCGACAACGGTTTAGCACCGTCAGCGGCTCGCGCCGCGGCGCTTCGGAACAGCTCGGCATTGGGCGGGCGTCCGATCAGCGCGCCCTCGACCGCCGGCAGCCGCCACGGCACCGTGCCGACACCGCCGGCCGCCACCCGCGCCGCGCGAATGATGCCGCCGCTGATGTCCAGTGCGACCGCTGCCGAGGTGAGCGCAAACTCGTACGACGCCCGGTCTCGCACCTTCAGGTATCCAGACCGCCGAGACTCCGGCCGGACCGGAACCTCGATGGCGACGATGAGCTGCCCGGGCCTCAGACTGTGCTCCTGGTTGGGTGTGGTACCGGGCTGGCGGAAGAACTCCGATATCCGAATCGGGTGCTCGCCGTTGCTGTCTCGGGTGATGACCAGTGCGTCGAGCGCGGTGAGTGCGACGGCGAGGTCGGACGGATGGGTGGCGACGCACTGCTCGCTGGTCCCGAAGATGGCGTGGGTGCGGTTGCGGCCGCCGATCGCCGCGCATCCCGCACCCGGGCTGCGCCGGTTGCAGGCGGCGGACACGTCGCGGAAGTACAGGCAACGGGGCCGCTGCATGAGATTGCCGCCGATGGACGCCATGTTGCGCAGCTGAGCCGACGCGGACAGCTCCAGCGCCTCGACGATGACCGGAAACTGCTGGCGCACACCACTATGCGCGGCCAGGTCAGACATGCGCACGAGCGATCCGACACGCAGCCGTGTCGATCCGAGCTCGATGGACCGATAGGGCAGGGCGTTGATATCGACGACGGTCTCCGGTCGCTCCACGGTCTCGCGCATCAGATCGACCAGGGTGGTGCCGCCCGCGATGTACCGTCCGCCGGACGCTCCTGCGGCGAGCGCCGCAGCTTCGTCGGCGGCCTTGGTGAACGTGAAGGGATACATCGGCTATGTGTTCCTCGCCGCGGTCGCTACCGCGCTGACGATGTTGGTGTAGGCGCCGCACCGGCAGATGTTGCCGCTCATCCATTCACGGATCTCGGCAGGCGATCCGGTGTGCCCCTCCCGGATGCAGCCGACGCCGGACATGATCTGACCCGCCGTGCAGTAGCCGCATTGCAACGCATCCTCGTCGATGAAGGCCTGCTGCAAAGCGTGCAGCCGGCCGTTGCGCTCGAGGCCCTCGATCGTGGTGATCTCGGCGCCGTCGTGCATGACGGCCAGTGTCAGGCAGGAAACGACCCGTTGCCCGTCCACCAGGATCGTGCACGCGCCGCAGGCGCCCTGGTCGCAGCCCTTCTTGGTGCCGGGCAGTTCGGCCCGTTCGCGCAGCATGTCCAGCAGCGACGTCCGGTTGTCGACGGCGATCTCACGTTGCTCGCCATTGATCTGCATCCGCACCACCGACGATTGGCTCTCGTCCTGACGCGCCTCGTCATCGCCGCAGCCGGCAAGCAGGGGACCAGCCGCCACCGCACCGCCCACCGCGAGCGATGCGCCGACAAACGTGCGGCGCTTCATCCAGAAGGGGCTGTCTGGCAGGGCTTCCTGCGTATCGCTGTCGTTCATCGAAGTTCACGCTATGTGTGCCGGCGCTGCCTCCGACCGGACGCATAGGGAACTCATAGATACTGGCTCGATCAGTGCGACACCTGCACGTCGTGCGGCTTGCCCCTGATGATGGCGTCGACCTCGGCCCGCTCCTTCGGTCCCCAGGTCTCCGCGGTGGCGAGCACGCCCGCCAGGCCGACGACGCCGACGAAGACATAGAACAACGCCGGGCCCATCCACCCGAACGAGTCCGTGAGCATCACCGCGAGGAACGGAGCGAACCCGGCGATCGACGCGGCGACCTGGTAGCCGATGGATGCGCCCGAGGTGCGGGTGTTGGTGGCGAACAGCTCGGCGAACCACGCGCCCTGCGTTCCGGTCAGGGTGGCATGGATGATGCCGATCCCGATGATGAACACGAGCACGATCAAGAAGGGCTCGCCGGTGTTCGTCATGAGGTACATCGGAATGCCGAACGCGATCGCGAGGATGCAGCCGGCCAAGTAGACGCGTCGGCGCCCGACCCGGTCGGTGAGCGTGCCGGCACCGAAGGTGGTGCCGACCGCGATGATGCTGGCGATCACGACACCGGTCAGCGCAATGGTGCGGTGGTCGGCGTTCTGCTTGGTGATGTAGGACAGCAGGTACGTAGCGGTCAGGTAGTAGGCGCACGACTCCACGACTCGTAAAGCGATGACGCGCAGGATGTTTCGCCAGTCCTCGCGAATCACCTTGAAGAAGGGGTTGCGGACGATGTTGCCGGTCGCCTTGGCCTCCTCGAACTCCGGTGACTCGTTGAGCCTCAGCCGCACGTAGAGGCCGACGACGATGAGCACCGCGCTGGCGAGGAACGGGATGCGCCACGACCAGTCGCTGTCAAGCGGAGCCGCGGACAGGAATGCGATGTTGGCCAGCGCGATTCCCAGCGGATTGCCCGCCTGCGGGATCGCGGCGAACCTGCCACGCCGGCGCCAGGGCGCGTGTTCGTACGCCATCATCACGGCGCCGCCCCACTCTGCGCCGAAGGCCAGGCCCTGGATGATGCGGATGCTGACGAGCAGGATCGGAGCGAGGATGCCCACCTGTGCGTACGTGGGGAGCAGGCCGATCGCAAAGGTCGCAATGCCCATCAGCAGCAGCGCACCGACGAGAACGGGCTTGCGCCCGAACCGATCTGCGAGGTACCCGCCGACCGACCCGCCGATCGGCCGCATCAGGAAGCCGACGCCGAGCGTCGCGAAGGAGAGCAGCGTCCCGACGGTGGGATCGGACTCGGGGAAGAAGGCGTCGCCGAAGTAGAGGGCCGACGCCGTGCCGTAGGCGACGAAGTCGTAGTTCTCCACGCATGTTCCCGCGGCCGCTCCGAACGCGGTCTTGAGCTTTCCGGGTGAGCCGTGCTCGGCTTGGCGTTGATCGTCGATGACTTTGCTCATGGCATCTCCTTTGGCTAGCGAATCGGTCAGAGTTGATCGGCAAGTTCGCGGGCCGATGTGCGTTCCAGATCGTGCAGCTTGCCGACCCTGCGGACGGTGTCGTCGTCGTTGTCGAAACGCGCGTTCAGGAAGGCCTCGATGACCTCGGCAGCCGTGGCGCGTCCAATCACCCACGCGCCCATGGCGATCGCGTTCGCGTCGTCATGCTCGACACTCTGGTGGGCTGAGTAGACATCGTGGCCGAGAGCGCAGCGGATGCCGGCGATCTTGTTGGCCGCCATGATCGCACCGGCGCCGGTTCCGCACACCAGCACAGCGCGATCCGCCTCACCCTTGCGGACCGCATCGCAGGTGTCCCAGGTGATGTCGGGAAAGTCGACCGGCTCTTCGCTCGGCGCTCCGCGGTCGATGACCTCGTGGCCGAGCCGTTCGATCACCGTGCGGACGTACTCCTTGAGCGGGTAGCCGGCGTGGTCGTTACCCAATGCGATTCTCATGGGTGTCCTTTCGTGCTGAACGGAATCGAGTCGATGGCGCCCTCTCTGGTGACCGCCAAAGCCGCTGCGTGGACTGCGGTTTCGCATCGCACCGACGAGGTCAGACGCGTCCAGGGCCAGCCCAGCCGCCAAGTAGCCGATGAACGTGTCACCGGCGGCCGTGGTGTCCACCGCCTCGACCGTCGGTGCGGCAATGTGATCGGTGCGGTCGTCGTGCATCACGTATGCGCCGTCGCTGCCGGCCGTGCAGATGACGGTGGCTTTCGACGCGGCGGACAGCAGCGCCAGGGCCTCGTCGCGGTCTGCTCCGCCGTCCAAAAGCCGTGTGATTCCGATTAATTCGTGCTCGTTGACGACGAGGACGTCGACGTCATCGAACAACCCGTCGACGGAATCGGGTACCGGCGCAGCGTTCAGCACGACCACACCGCCGGCGTCGGCGGCTGTGCGCGCGGCGTGGCGCACGAGCGTTTCGGGCGTCTCGAGCTGCAGCAGCAGCAAGTCGCCGGCGTTCATGGACCGCAGGCCGGCGCCGACATCCTCAGCTGTGAGCAGGGCATTGGCGCCCGGTGAGACCACGATCGTGTTCCCACCCCGGTCGTCGACCGTGATGATCGCCCGTCCGGTCGGGGCGCCGGCCACAACATGTACGTGCCGAGTGTCGACGCCCTGCCGGGCAAGGCTTGCGCGGACCAGATCGCCGTCGGCGTCGTCGCCGGATGCGCCGATGATGGTCGCGGCGGCACCGGCACGCGATGCGGCGACGGCCTGGTTCGCGCCCTTGCCCCCAGCGCCGACGACGATTTCGGAGCCGAGGATCGTTTCACCGGCCCTGGGGATGCGATCCACGCGTACCCGATGGTCCGCGTTGAGGCTGCCCACGACGTAGACGTCAGCCACGGCGTCCCCCGGAGCGGTCGATGAACGTCGTTGGCAGCACCACTGATTCGGGTTCCTCTCCGGCGATGACGCGCAGCAGCAGCTCGACGGCACGGCGGCCGACGGCGCCGGCGTCCTGCGCGATGACCGAGATCGGCGGATCCATGTGGGCGAACCACTCGATGTCGTCGAAGGCAACGACCTCCACGTCGCCGGCGACCCGCAGGCCCTTTCGACGGATCGTTGTGATCGCACCCTCCGCCATCAGGTTGTCGGCGGCGAGCAGCGCAGTCGGTCGGTCGGGCACCGCCAGCAGTCGCTCGGCCGCCTCGGTACCGCTGGCCAACCGGAAGTCCCCGAAGGTGATGAGTTCGGGGTCGACCGCCAAGCCATGTCGAGGCAGAGCGTCGATGAACGCGTCGTACCGTTCCCGGCCCGTCGAGATCGACTGCGGGCCACCGATGAAACCGATGCGGCGATGCCCGGCCGCGACGAGGTGGGCGACCGCTTCCTCGAGACCCAGACGGCTGTCGGTCGTGACGCTCGGTACGTCGAAGCCCTCGACTTTCCGGTCGACGAACACGAGCGGCATGCGGCTCTCGAGCAGCGTGTCGAGCGTGGCCGATGGTCCCTGCGGCGCCAGCACGACGCCGTCCACGCGCTGCGTCAGGAATGTTTCGATGTAGCGGTCCTGCTGTTCGACGTTCTCGTTGGCATTGCCCAACAGACAGACGTAGTCGGCGCCGAGCGCCGCCTGTTCGGCCGCGTGCGCGATGTCGGCGAAGAACGGGTTGCGGACATCGGAGACGAGGAGTCCGAGCACGTGGGTGCGAGTCAGGCGAAGCGAACGGGCCTGCGCGTTCGGCCGGTAGCCGAGGGCGGCGGCCGCTTCAGTGACGCGGGCGCGGGCCGCGGGCGAGGTGGCGGGGTTGCCGGATAGCACCCTGGAGGCGGTGCCGAGCGACACGCCTGCCCGCGCGGCGACCTCGCGGATCGTGACTGCGGCCATCGCGCTCCTTACACCTATGGGAACGTTTCCATGGGAACGTTTCCACGAGTGAACTGCGTCACGCTGAATTTGTCAAGGGGATGGTTGGACGCGACAGGGCCGGCCGGGGTGATCCCCGGCCGGCCGCCTGATCAGTGCCGGATCGGCTGCAGTGGTCCCGTGTGCAGTGCCGGCTGACCGTCGAACGCCGAGATGCCGGTCGGATCCACCTGCAGGGCCTGTGCGCTCGCGATGTCGTAGAACAGCCCGATGACGTTCAGCCGCCCTTCGCGATGAGCGCCCCCAACAAGCGGATGGGTGGTCAGCGTTTCCACCTGGACAGCGACGTTGACCATGCTCAGCTGATCGGCCGCGCCGAAGCCCTGTGCCGCAGCTGATTTCGCGATGGGATGTATGCCGCCGTGGAATGCGGTCAGTGCCGACTGGCCGTGGGTCAGCCAATTGCTCAGGTAGGCGTCGCCGCCGCTGGGAACGCTGCCGTTGGTCGACTGGCTCAGCAACGCGTTCATGGCGCCGCAGCTCGAGTGCCCGCACACCACGATCGACGAGACGCCCAGCTTCTCCACCGCGAACGCGATCGCCGCATCAACCGAAGCATCTTGTCGCCCACCAGGAATCAGGTTGCCGACATTGCGCACCGTGAAAAGGTCCCCCGGTCCGCTGCTGGTGATGAGGTTGGGCACGACGCGCGAATCGGTGCACGTGATGAAAAGGGTTTCGGGGCGCTGCGTCTGAGCCAGTTCCTGCATATGTGGGCGAATGAACGGGGCGGTTCGCCGGTGATAGACCGCAACGCCATTGAGCATCGACCGCGGCGCACCGTTGTGGTGAAGCCGGGCTGGATCGCTCTGCTGCCACGAACTCCACGGAACCACACCGACTCGCTTGTCGATCAGGGTGAATGCGCGCATCGGTGGCCCGTGTACGGCGCTTTCCATCTCGACTGCGCCCACGTTGTGGATGCGCACCGACCCACCCGAAGCTTCATGCTGGCGCTGCCACTGCTCGATCGCCTCGTGCGCCGCGTGATCAAGGAAGTCGACATTCATCTCCACGGTCACCGTGGTCGCCGGCGGAACGGTGGCGAGGGCGCCGGTAAGTCGCGGAAGCGACAGGAAGGTGCACGAGCCCTCGATGACCACCCGCCATTCCTCGGTGCTTATGGGCTCGGCGTGGATCTTGACTCGTACGACCCGCCACATGTGAGGATGAGGGCGAGCGCCAGGCCCAGCAGAACGCCTTCCAGCAGGTTCGCGAAGACGACGCCTAACACGGTGACCAGGTAGACCGCGATATCTCCGGTGCGACGGGCGGTCTCGATGTGGGCCCTCTTGACAAGCTGAACACCGATGACGATCAGCAGTCCCGCCAGCGCCGCGCTCGGGATCTGCTGAGCCAACCCTGCGAAGGGCAGCGCGAACACGAGAACCCAGATCCCATGCAGGATGGCCGACGCGCGGGTGCGTGCACCGGCTTCGACGTTGGTCGAGCTGCGGACGATGACGCCCGTGACGGGCAGGCCGCCGAGTGCCCCGGAGGCAACATTGGCCGTCCCCTGGCCGACGAGCTCGCGATCGAAGTTCGTTTGGGAACCCGGCTTCATCTTGTCCACCGACACCGCCGACAACAGGCTCTCCACGCTCGCGATGAGCGCGACGGTCAGCACACCCGTCGCGAACGCTCCCCAGTTGCCCTCGGGCAGGCGCGGTAGCGCAAAGGCATCGAGCAGCGATCCGTCAAGCTCAATTCGTGCCACGTTGAACCCGAAGACGACCGAAACCACCGTCGCCGCAACGACGGCGACCAGCGGGCCCGGGCACCTTGGCGATCGGCGCGGGCACCCACCGCCACGTGAGCATCACGATGACCACGAGCAGACCGAGGAACACCCCCGCCATGTCGGCGGTCATCAGCTGGCTCGGCAGTCCAACAACATTGGTCCACGCCGTGCTGTTTGAATCGCCGCCCAGCAGGACGTGGACCTGCTGAAGTGCGATCGTTATCCCGATGCCGGCCAGCATCGCGTGCACGACGACGGGGGATATCGCCAACGCCGCGCGGGCCACGCGGCTCACTCCGAACAGAATCTGCAGGATGCCGGCGCACACGGTGATCGCGCATGTCACCGCCCAGCCGAACTCGGCGACCAGACCCGCGACGATGACGGTAAGTCCCGCGGCCGGTCCGCTGACTTGCAGCGGCGAGCCACCCAACGCGCCGGCAACGACACCTCCGATCACCGCAGCGATCAGGCCGGCAAGAACGGGCGCGTCGGAGGCCACCGCGATGCCAAGCGAAAGTGGCAGCGCGACCAGGAAAACGACCAAAGAAGCCGGCAGGTCGTACCGCAGGATCGGCCGTGCTCTCTTACTCCACTCGTGCCATTGATTGCTCCCGGATCTGGTGGGTGGAGTTCGGAGCGCAGCGGTGTCGAGCATGAAAGTCCCCTAACCTCTCGCGGTGTCGATTCGTTGGTCTCCGCGTGTGACGTGAACCACGCTGTTGCACTGGGCATTACAAGAAATGGCGCGGAGCGCGACAGTGGCGTCGATGCCACCGCCCGACGGTACTGACGTCGTGCAGAGGGCTGCAAGGTAGTCATAGGCAATACACAGAAAGCGCGATTTACCATGTGACACAGCGCACTTCGGGCATGACGACGTACGCATTTGTATTCGGTATGAACCACGAGACGCGGACGCAACCCGAACCTAGCGTGAATCTTGTACGCAATCCACGAGTGAAGGAGTATTACCAATGACCATCACATCGCGCTTCATCGCACCGTTGCTCGCGGCGGGTGCCGTCGCAGCGGCGATCGCCGCGGCGCCGAACGCTTCCGCGGCGGATGTTCGGACCTGCGCTAACGGAGGCGGTGCGACGATCTGCCAAAGCCCTGGCAACGCCGAGATCCACACGAACGGGCCTCAAGTACAGGCTCCACGAAGCTACGGTCCGTTCTCGTCACCGGCCCCCTTCTTGTTCAATTAGGGACGGGGCAAGGCGATTCCGGCATTCGACGGCGGGCGGCGCTAACCGCAGACTGCGCCGCCCGCGGCCGAGCCGACCAGCTTGACGTACTTGGCCAGCACGCCGGTGGTGTAGCGCGGCGGCAGCGGCTCGAAACCCGCTTTGCGGGCCTCGAATTCGGCCGGATCGACCAGCACGTCCAGGGTACCATTGGCCACGTCCAGCCGAATGCGGTCACCGTCTGGCCAGGAACGCGATCGGGCCGCCGTCGACGGCCTCGGGCGCGACGTGCCCGACGCACAGCCCGGTGGTGCCGCCGGAGAACCGGCCGTCGGTCATCAGCAGCACGTCCTTGCCAAGCCCCGCGCCCTTGATCGCGCCGGTGATGGCCAGCATCTCGCGCATGCCGGGCCCGCCCTTCGGGCCTTCGTAGCGGATCACCACCACGTCGCCCGCGGTGATGGTGCCGTCCTCGAGGGCGTCCAGCGCGGCGCGCTCGCGTTCGAAAACCCTTGCGGTGCCTTCGAATACATCTGAGTCGAAGCCCGCCGATTTCACGACCGCGCCCTCGGGGGCCAGCGAGCCGTGCAGGATCGTGATGCCGCCGGTGGGGTGGATCGGGTTGGTCAGCGCCCGCAGCACCTTGCCGTCGGGATCCGGCGGCGCGATGTGTGCGAGGTTTGGCCGCCATCGTCTGGCCCGTCACCGTCAGGCAATCACCGTGCAGCAGACCGGCATCCAGCAATGCCTTCATCACGACGGGCACGCCGCCGATGCGGTCGACGTCCGTCATCACGTGCTTGCCAAACGGTTTGACGTCGGCGAGGTGGGGCACCTTGGCGCCGACGCGGGTGAAGTCCTCCAGTGTCAGCTTGACGTTGGCCTCGTGCGCGATGGCCAGCAGGTGCAGCACCGCGTTGGTCGAGCCGCCGAACGCCATCACCACCGCGATCGCGTTCTCGAACGCCTCCTTGGTCAGGATGTCGCGGGCGGTGATGCCGCGGCGCAGCAGCTCGACGACGGCCTGGCCGACTGCGGCGGGCGAACCCGTCGCGGCGGCGGTCGGTGGCCGGCGGCGCCGCGCTGCCCGGCAGCGACATGCCCAGCGCCTCGGCCGCACTGGCCATCGTGTTGGCGGTGTACATGCCGCCGCACGCGCCCTCGCCGGGACAGATCGCGCGCTCGATGGCGTCGACGTCCTCCCGCGGCATCAGCCCGCGCGAGCATGCGCCGACGGCCTCGAACGCGTCGATGATCGTCACCTCACGCTCGGTGCCGTCCGACATCTTCGCGATGCCGGGCAGGATCGAGCCCGCGTACAGGAACACGCTGGCCAGATCGAGACGCGCGGCGGCCATCAGCATGCCGGGCAGCGATTTGTCGCAGCCGGCCAGCAGCACCGAGCCGTCGAGCCGCTCGGCCTGCATCACGACCTCGACGCTGTCGGCGATCACCTCGCGGGACACCAGCGAGAAGTGCATGCCCTCGTGGCCCATCGAGATGCCGTCGGACACGGAAATGGTGCCGAACTCCATCGGATAGCCGCCGGCGGCGAACACGCCGTCCTTGACCGCCTTCGCCAGCCGGTCCAGCGATAGGTTGCACGGCGTGATCTCGTTCCACGACGACCCGACGCCGATCTGCGGCTTGGCGAAGTCGTCGTCCTCCATGCCTATGGCCCGTAGCATTCCGCGGGCGGCGGCCTTCTCGAGGCCGTCGGTGACGTCACGACTGCGGGGCTTGATATCGGGAGCTCGAGGGCTCTGAGGGCATTGGCCAAGTATGCCCGCGGCGTTTCGCCCGGCCAAACCCTTATCGATACCCCACTAGGGGTATCCGGTACCCTGGCGTCATGACGTCCCTCACCGCTCGGCTCGCCGCCGTCCTTGTCGCGGTGGCCGCCGCGCTGTTCCTCGCGTCCTGTAGCAGCGCGGCGTCGGACGGCACCACCGAGCATCAGAAGACCGATGAGCCCGTCATCACCGGAGAGCCGGCCGGCTTCAACGCCGACGATGTCGCGTTCGCCACCAACATGATTCCGCACCACCAGCAGGCCGTCGAGCTGTCGGCGCTCGCGCCCGAGCGCTCCACCAACCCCGAACTCATCGAGCTGGCCACGCGGATCTCGGCCGCCCAGCAGCCGGAGATCGAGACCATGAAGGTGTTCCTGGTGCAGTGGAAGGAGAACCCCGACACCGGTTGCCGGCCACGGCGGGCACGGCAGCGCCATGGCCGGCATGGTCGACGAGGCCACGATGACGAAATTGGAGTCGCTGAGCGGCGCCGAATTCGACACACTATGGCTGGAGTCGATGATCAGCCATCACCAGGGAGCGATCGAGATGGCCAAGGCCGAAATCGCCAACGGCGAGAACGTCGACGCCAAACGCCTGGCGCAGACAATCATCGATACGCAGCAGGCCGAGATCGGCCAGATGAAGCAGATGCTGGGAGGCTGAAATGACTGCGCCACATGGCTACTCGCCGCAGAAAGAGAACTACGCCAAGCGGCTGCGCCGGATCGAGGGACAGGTCCGCGGCATCGCGAAGATGATCGACGAGGACAAGTACTGCATCGACGTCCTCACCCAGATCAGCGCGGTCAACAGCGCCCTGCAGTCGGTCGCGCTGGGCCTGCTCGACGAGCACCTCGGGCACTGCGTCACCCAGGCCGTCGCCGACGGTGGCGACGAGGCCGACGCCAAGCTGGCCGAGGCGTCGGCGGCCATTGCGCGGCTGGTGCGGTCCTAGCGCGTCGTCCGCTAGTTTGCTCGGCGAACGCTTCCTTACCGCTGCGAGATTGTCGCCGAAACTTCGAGCTGGTAAGGAACGTTCGGCGCACTTCTTCAAGGATGTCCCAGCTCCCGCTCGACGCGTTCCACCTTGGCGGTGAGCTGGCCGGTGTAGCCGGGCCGGATGTCGGCCTTGAGCACCAGGCTCACCCGGGGGAGACCGCAGCTACAACATCGACGGCCTGCTTGACCACCGCCATCACCTCGTCCCACTCGCCCTCGATGTTGGTGAACATCGCATTAGTCTCGTTCGGCAGACCGGATGCCCGGACCACTCGAATCGCTTCGGCAACTGCCGCACCAACACTGGCGTCACCACCCAACGGACTCACACTGAAAGCAACAATCACATGTCCCATGTTCGCCTGCTGCCGGCCACCGTGGAGCACTTGGTGACGCTGCAATCCGATCCGTCGGCGTTCGGCCGGTTGATTGGCAGCGCGGTACCCGAGGGCTGGCCGGAATTCCCCGAGTCCATCGGCTTCACCCTCGACCGGCTGCGCACGCATCCTGATGAAGCCGAGTGGTGGATGCACTTCTTCATCTCGGAAAGCGCGTTGATCGGCTCCGGCGGGTTCGTCGGCCCGCCGCAAGACGGCGTCGTCGAGATCGGATACGAGCTCGCGCCGGCGTTTCGCGGCAAGGGGCTGGGCACGGCCGCGGCCGACGCGCTCGTCGAGAAGGCGCGCGCCACCGGCGCGGTAACCACAGTCATCGCCAACACGCTGGCGCACGACAATCCGTCGACCGGAGTGCTGCGGCGCCTGGGATTCCTGTGGGTCCGTGAACTCTTCGACCCGGAGGACGGGCCGATCTGGCGCTGGGAACTTGTCATGCGAGCGTGACAGCTAATTGAATATCAATAGCCTTCTATGTAATCACAGCTAGAAAGCCCTAGTAAAAGAAACAACACGACAGCTGCAGTGTTTGCTGTAATCTCACCGGCATGACGATGTTGGTGAATCACCCCGTTGTGTCCGCGGCCGCCATCGCCGACGAGATCGAGATGACCGGCGCTGCGTGTCTCGAATCATTCGTGAGCGATGACTGGCTCGACGAGGCCCGCGAATACATCAGCACCTACCTGCCGATGGACCGCCACGAGCTCTTCATCAAGGATCCGCACGCCGCCAAGGCCGAGTTCGTCAGCCGACTCGTCACCGACCCGCGCTTCACGATGCTGCTCGAATCCATCGCCTCGGCTGACTGTCCGCCGCACAACCGCGACGCACGCATCGAAACCGCGCTGCGAATCCTGGACGGCCCCGGCCCGGACAAGCCCCTGTGGTTCCACTACGACGGCACGGTGATCACCGTGGTGGTGCCGATTGTCATTCCGAACGCACCGCCGGGCCTGGCCGGCGAGCTGTTGATCAGTCCTAACCGCCGGCCGTACCGACGCCTTGCAATCACGAACATCCTCGAAAAGTTCGTGGTGCAGAACGACTTTTATCGAAAGCGTTTCGTACGCAAGCTCGGTCACGACGCAAACGTCATCCCGTTGGTTCCCGGCAACGCATACCTGTTCTGGGGATACCGCACGTACCACGCGACGCTGCCGTGCCCGCCCGGCGCGCTGCGCGTCACCCTCGTCCTGAACTACGGGGCGCTGCACCGCGGCAACCGTCTACTGTCGGCCGCCAAGTCGGCTCATCGCGCAATGAGCAACCGGCGCCGACCTACTGCTTACTGAACCCGGTCGGTCGCACGACGAGAATCACCCGGTCGGCCTTGTCCGGCGGCGGCTCGCTCAGCGGCCCGCTGTAGCGGTCATTGAGGTGCAGATAGAACGAGCCCGTCGGATCGGGCACGATCTCCTCGACCACGCCCCGGACCTCCAGGTACCGGTACGGGTTGTCCGGATCGCTGATCGACATCGCCACGTTGGGATTCGCCTCGATATTGCGGTACTTCTGCCGCTTGGTCGTGTGGGTGAACCGCAACTTCTCGCCATCCCAGTCGAACCACATCGGGTTGACCTGGGCGTTGCCGTCGGGCCTGGTCGTGGCCAGATGCCCGTACAGCGGACGTTCCAACAGGTGTTCGTAGCCACTCGGAATGGCAACCATCACGCATCCTTTCGGTTCGGATCCCGCGCACTGCAACGCGTAGCCGATACCGTGACTTCCCACATGACTGTCGCCAGTCCCACCCGAGCATGGACGCCCCGGATCGCCGTGCAGCTGACGGTGCTGGCGGCGGCCGCCTTCGTTTATGTCACCGCCGAGATCGTGCCGGTGGGCGCGCTGCCGGCGATTGCGGTCGACCTCGATGTCAGTGAGGCGCTGGTCGGCACGCTGCTGGCGAGTTACGCGTTGGTGGCGGCCGTCACCACGGTGCCCTTGGTGCGGCTGACTGCGCACTGGCCGCGCCGCCGCACACTGGTCCTGACGTTAGTGTGTTTGACTGCGTCCCAACTGATTTCAGCACTTGCGCCGAACTTCACCGTGCTCGCCGGCGGTCGCGTGCTGTGTGCGCTGACGCACGGGCTGATGTGGTCGGTGATCGCGCCGATCGGTGTCCGGCTGGTGCCTGCCTCCCATGCCGGGCGCGCCACCACCGCGGTGTACGTCGGGACCAGCCTTGCACTGGTGGTGGGCAACCCGCTGACGGCGGCGATGAGCGAGCTGTGGGGCTGGCGGCTCGCGGTCGTCGTCGTCACCGTCGCCGCCGCGGCGGTGACCGTCGCGGCGTGGGCCGCGCTTCCGCCGATGGTGATGTCCGACGACGAGGTCGAAACCATCCGCCGCCATGAGCGCCACCACCGCAACGGCCGTCTGGTCACGCTGTCCGTCCTGACCCTCGTCGGCGTCACCGGCCACTTCATCTCCTACACCTTCATCGTGGTGATCATCCGCGACGTCCTCGGTGTGCACGGTGCGCCCCTGGCCTGGCTGCTGGCCGCGTTCGGAGTCGCGGGCCTGGTCTCGATGGGCGTGATGGCGCGACCCCTCGACAAATGGCCCAAGGCGTCGGTGGTCGGCTGCCTCGGCGCCCTGGCCGCCGCCTTCGCCGTGTTGGCGACGTTGGCGTTCGACCACCGGGCCGGTCTGCTGACCCTGGTCGATTGGCATCGGCGCGATCGTGCTGTGGGGTGCGGCGTCGACCGCGCTGCCCCCGATGCTGCAGGCCGCGGCCATGCGAAGCGCGCCCGGCGACCCCGACGGCGCCTCAGGCCTCTATGTCACCGCGTTTCAGGTCGGCATAATGGCCGGCTCGCTGTCCGGCGGGGTGCTGTACGAGAACGCCGGATTGGCCGTGATGATCGGGGCGTCGGCTGCACTGATACTCATCGCGCTGGCCTGCGTCGCCGTCACGAGTGGCCTGTTCTTAGTTCCCTTGGCAACTAGCGAGAAGTAACATTCGGCGCTGCGGTGCGATGAACACAGCAGCTCAGCGGGCTTGACCGGCTGATGGTCGGGGTTCTGGCAGCACCCGCATGGCCATAGCTGCTCTGCGCTCTGTGCGAGACTGGACGAAGTTTGAGCGACTGGAGGTGACGTATGCGGCAGCGGACGAGGGGACGGCTGGCCACCGCGATCATCGCGGCCGGACTGGTCGGGGGACTGGTGTTGGGCAATCCATCCGCCCAGGCAGAACCCGGGATTCCACCGCCACCACCACCGGCGCCGGTCGACCCGGCCGCCGCGGCCCCGGTGCCGCCGCCACCGGCCGACCCGTTCGCGGTGCCGGCGCCGCTACCCCCGGCTGAAGCGCCCGCGCCCCCACCGCCGAACCCGTTCTTCGGCCCGGCCGATCCGCTGGCGCAGCAGCAGCCGATTCCGGAGGGCACGCCGGCGGGGCAGAATCCGACGCCATACGTCGGGCCGCCCGTTTTCGCGCCGCCGACGTTCAACCCCACCAACGGCTCCATCGCCGGTGTGGCCAAGCCGATCTACATCAACTTCGCGCGGCCCATCGCCGACCGGGCGATGGCCGAGCAGGCCGTCCACATCTCGTCGAATCCGCCGGTGCCAGGCCGGTTCTACTGGGTCAACGACACCCAGCTGAGGTGGCGGCCCCAGGACTTCTGGCCGCCGGGCACGGTTGTCAACATCGACGCGAGCGGGACGAAGTCCAGCTTCACCGTCCCTGAGCAGCTGGTCGCGACCATCGACAACAAGACGCATCAGATGGAGATCCTGCGTAACGGGAAGGTCGAGAAGACGTTCCCGGTGTCGATGGGCAAGGCCGGCCACGACACCCCGAATGGCACCTACTACGTGCTCGAGAAGTTCCCCGACATCATCATGGATTCCGCGACGTACGGCGTGCCGACGGACTCGGCAGAGGGCTACCGGTTGAAGGTCCAGGACGCGGTCCGGATCGACAACCTGGGCACGTTCGTCCACAGCGCTCCGTGGTCGGTGGGCTCGCAGGGCGAGGAGAATGTCAGCCACGGCTGCATCAACCTCAGCCCCGCCAACGCGCAGTGGTTCTTCGACAACTTCGGCAGCGGCGACGCGATCGTGATCAAGAACTCCACGGGGCTATACAACAAGCCCGACGGCGCCTCAGACTGGCAGATGTTCTAACGTCGAGAAGACGCGAAAACGTTCGCTCTCAGCGGCTGTTTGCGCGCCGAAATCCCTAGTTCCAGATGCGTACGCGCCGTTCGGGTTCCAGATACAGCTCGTCGTCCTTGCTGACCTCGAATGCGTCGTAGAACGCGTCCATGTTGCGGATCACGCCGTTGCACCGGAACTCCGGCGGTGAATGCGGGTCGATCGCCAGCCGTCTGATCGCTTCGGCGTCACGGGATTTGGTGCGCCACACCTGGGCCCAGCCGAAGAACACCCGCTGCTCGCCGGTCAACCCGTCGATCACGGGAGCCGGTTCACCCTTGAGCGACAGCCGGTAGGCCAGCAGCGCGATCGACAGTCCGCCGAGGTCGCCGATGTTCTCACCGACGGTGAACGCGCCGTTCACATGGTGGCCATCCTGCAACGCGCGGGGCACATACTCCTCGTACTGCTCGATCAAAGCCTTTGTCCGCGCACCGAATTCGGCCCTGTCCTCGTCGGTCCACCAGTCCAGCAGGTTGCCGTCGCCGTCGTACTTGGCGCCCTGGTCGTCGAACCCGTGCCCGATCTCGTGGCCGATCACCGCTCCGATGCCGCCGTAGTTCGCCGCGTCGTCGGCCTCGGCGTCGAAGAACGGTGGCTGCAGAATCGCTGCGGGGAACACGATCTCGTTCATGCCCGGGTTGTAGTAGGCGTTGACGGTCTGCGGCGTCATGAACCACTCGTCGCGGTCGACCGGCCCGCCGAGCTTGTCCAGTTCGCGATCGGAGCTGACGGCGTAACCACGCCGGTAGTTGCCGTACAGGTCGTCGCGCTCGACGACCAGCTTCGAGTAGTCACGCCACTTGCGCGGATAGCCGATCTTCGGCGTGAACTTGTCCAGCTTGACCAGCGCCTTCTCCCGAGTCTCCGGCGTCATCCACTCCAGCGAGTTGATGCTGATCCGGTAGGCCTCGCGCAGGTTGGCCACCAGCTCGTCCATCCGGGCCTTGGCCCCCGGCGGGAAGTGCCGCTCGACGTACAGCTTGCCGACGGCGTCGCCCATCAGGTTCTCCACCACCGACACGGCCCGCTTCCACCGGTCGCGGATCTGCTCGGTGCCGCTGAACAGCCGGCCGTAGAACGCGAAGTCCTCGGCGATCAGGTCGTCGGTCAACAGGAACGCCCGGGCGTGGATCAGGCGCCAGCGTGCCCAGCGCTTCCAGTCCTCGAGATCCTCGCCCGACCACGCCGCGGCGAACGCCGTCAGGTAATCGGGTTGGCGCACAACAAGTTCCGCCGCCATCTCGGGCGTTGCGCCGAGCGCGGTCACCCAGCCGGCCCAGTCGAAGCCCGGTGCCTCAGCGGGCAGCTCGGCGAACGTGCGCAGGTTGTAAGTGAGGTCGGCGTCGCGCCGCTTGACGACGTCCCAGTGCGCGGCGGCCAGCTTGCTCTCCAGCGCCACGATCCGCGCGGCGGTCTCGGCATGGTCGTCGGCGGTGCCGCCGTACACCAGCGCGAACATCGCCGCGATGTGGCCCGGGTACGCGGCCAGGATCGCGGCGTGCTGCTCGTCGCGGTAGTAGGACTCGTCGGGCAGGCCCAGCCCGGACTGGTTCAGGTGCAGCAGGTACCGCGTGGAGTCTTTCGAGTCGGTGTCGACGTAGACGCCGGTGCCGCCGCCGACGCCGGCGCGCTGCAACGCGCCCACCACCGCGGCCAGCGCATCCGCCGTCTCAGTGGTATCGATGGTGGCCAGTTCGTCCAGCAGCGGCTGCACACCGCGCGCGGCCACCGTGGCCTCGTCCATGAAGCTGGTGTACAGATCGCCGATGCGCTGCTCATCGGTGCCTTTTTCGGCGCCGGCGGCCGCTGCCTCGGTAATCAGGTCGCGGACCTGCTCCTCGGCGCGGTCGAATAACGACCGGAACGCGCCGTCGGTGGCGCGGTCGGCCGGGATCTCGTATTCGGTCAACCAGCGGCCGTTGACGTGGCCGAACAGATCGTCTTGGGGGCGGGCATCAGAGTCGACGTGGCTCAGGTCGATTCCCGAGCGAATGGCTTCTACCGTCACTCCAACAGGGTGCCAGATCGTGCGCGGGCGCTCAGTTTCCCCATCCGTCGGGTCTGCACGGGCATGAGGCAATATTTCTGTCTACCCAGGTCAGTCTCGACGGTTATGCGGCAGGCCCGGACGGCGACTTGGACTGGACCGATGTGGCCGATGACGACGTCGACGAGCTGATGGCCCAACAGCTGCGCGACATCGACGCCATGATCTTCGGCCACACCGCCTACCGGCTGCTGGGCCCGTACTGGCAGGACGGCCCGACCGAGCGCGCCGTCGACCGTGAGCACACCACGCTGATGAACAGCGTGACCAAACTCGTGCTCTCGCGCAGCGAACCCGAGCTGACTGGGGGTCCAGATCCCGGAAGGTACCGTTCCTGTTGAGCGAGCAGAAGTAAGTTCTGCTCGGTGTGCGGCCCGAACGGTCTTGGCCGCGGCGGGCGGGTGTTATCCGGTGGACCGTCACACCTCGGCATGGGCGTGTCGGTGGACCGGAACTGCCGTGCCTGCCACCGTGACTCGCGTGACGATCGGGCCTGGCCGGTGGCGTGCCCGCAGCGGTCCACTGTCCGCAACGGGGTCCTGCCGGCCGTCGCCTAATCGCCAGGGCGAGACCACGTCTGCCGATCAGGCCCGCTGGGTGGCGGCGGCCAGATCGGAAGTCTGGTACTAGGGAGGGTGGCCTCGTGTCGGTTGGCGCACAGGCGCAAGCAACAGGCTTCGACAACGATGAGGGCGCGTTCGGGCCGACCGCGGATCAGAACTGCAGCGCTGCACCTTGTCGTCACCCACGCGCGACATGCTGCCAGCTACCACCGACAAACAACGGCGACCTGCGCACACCGACTCACTTCCGCGCGGTATCACTCACCTCCGCTCACTATTGCCCGAGCACGTGGGTACCCTCACGCGCATGTCCGACGACGAGTCCAGCGACGGCGTCTTCACCGGCTATGGCATCGGCTCGGCGGTCCTGGGGGTGATCGCGGTGGCGGCGATCGCGCTGGCCGCGCTGATCTGGACGCAGCACGAAGGCGACGCCGATGAGCTTCGGTACCGGACCCGCGTCATGCAGGCCGCCGCGCAGTGGACCACCACGCTGATCAACATGAACAAGGACACCGTCGAAGCCGACATGCACAAGCTGCACGAGGGCACCGTCGGTCAGCTCAACGCCGACTTCGACTTGACCGTCCAGCCGTACCGCCAGCTCGTCCAGACGTTGCAGTCGCGCACCACGGGACAGATCGACTCGGTGGCGGTTGAGTCGATCTACCACGCGCCGCCCGGCCCAGACGGTGCCCCGACGGCCAAAGCACCCGAGATGCCGGAGTTCGCGTCACGCACCGACACCGTGATGGTGGTGGCCACGTCGATCAGCGAGAACCCGGGCACCGACAAACCGCAGACCGTGCGCTGGACGCTGCGGCTTGATGTCTCCGACGTGGACGGCAAGCTGCTGATCTCGCGGCTGGAGCCCATCCGATGAGAAATCGTTGGCGCGTCCTGGCTTTCGACATTCTGGCGCCGCTGGCAGCCATCGCCGGTGTGGTCTACATCGGCGTCGCGCTGGCGTGGCCGCTGTGGTGGGTTTCGGTCTGCTCGGTGCTGTGCGTGCTGGTCGTCGAGGGTGTCGTGGTCAACGTCGCGCTGGCGCGCCGCGATACCGTGACCGTCGGCACCGACGACGAAGGTCCCGGCCTTCGGTTGGCGGTGACGGCCGTGGCGACCGCCGCCCTGGTTGCCGCCGTGGCCGTTGGCTACTTCCGCTGGACGGTTCCCGACCGCAACCTGCGCGCCGACTCCGCCGAGGTGGTGGGGATCGCCAGCAGCGTCTCGGAGGCCTCCGCGACGTTCACTCCGCAAAGCCCGACCGCGTCGATCGACCGGGTCACGGGGCTGATGTCGCCGAAGAGCGCCGAGACTTACAAGAACGAATTCTCCAACGTGGCAAGGGATTTGACGAGCAGGAACGTATCGGCACAGGCCAGCACGGTATCCGCGGGTGTCGAGGCGATCGGGCCGAATGCCGCGGCCGTCGCGGTGATCATGCGTGGCACGCAGAACGTGCCCGGCAAGCCGCCCGACACCGCGGTGCTGGCATTGCGGGTCACGCTCTCGAAGCAGGACGGCCGCTGGCTGGTCGACGACGTGTCGCCGATCCACTCCCGCTAACCGAACAATCGCGCGTGCTCGACCTTGAGACAGCGGTCCATCACCACCTGCAGCCCAGCGGCTTCACCGTCGCGCCCCACCTGCGCGTGCGACAAACCCGACTGCAGCCAAAGGGTTTTCGCGCCGACCTTGATGGCGTCCTGGAGCACCGCAGGCAGGTACTCATGGCGACGGAAGACGTCGACAAGATCGGGCACCACCGGCAGATCCGCCAACGACGGATAGACCGGCGTTCCGTCGACCTCGCCGATCGTCGGGTTCACCAGATACAGCTCGTAGTCGCTGGCCGACTTCAGGTACTGCCAGACGCCGTAGCTGGGCCGCAACGGATCACTCGAAGCTCCGACGATCGCCACGCTGCGGGTCTCCCGCAGGATGCGCGCAATGGCACTCATGGATGCCCAGCCTAGAGTCCGGCCTCGGCGCGGTAGCCCTCCAGCCGCTCGACCAGCTCCTCGGGTCGGCTCAACGCCACCAAATGCCCGCCGCCGATGACGTCGACGTCCAACCCGAGCCGTTCGCGCGTCACCCGCCGCTGAAAGTCCAGCGGGAACAACCGATCGTCGCTGCCGGCCACGACCCGGGTGGGCACATCGGGCCAACGGTCCAGCGGCCACGGCTGCTCGAACGGCGTGTCGGATATGGAAGGTTCACCCTTGCTGAACGCCTCCGCACGCACCTCCTCGGGCACGTCGTGGAAGAAATCCTCCATCGGATCGAACTCGGTGCGGCCCAACACAATTCGTTCAAAATGCGCCGCCATCGCAGCCGGCTGGCCCGTCGCGGCCCACCACTGCCCGGCCGCCTCGCCAGGCGCGGGCACCATCGGGTTGACCAACACGATCAGCTCTACCGGTCGCCGCTGCGCGACCATCGGTGCGGTGAACGCGCCCATCGACTGGCCGACCAGGATCACCGGTCCCGCCACGCCTGCCAGTTCGTCATAGACGATGTCGGCATAGGTGGTGAGGTCAGCGGATTCGTCGTCGAAGGGCAGATCGACGGCGACCACCTCGGCGCCGCGATCGATCAGCAGCGGCGTCACCCGGTGCCAGTACCACGCGTCACCACCGGATCCGGGGATCAGGGTGTAGGTGGTCGGCATCGCCCGGAAGGTCAGTCGCTCGGGCGTTGGGCGCGCATCTTGGCGAATCGGTCCGACAGCCGCCGCATCCGGACCATCAGCGACGCCGACGGACTGGTGGCACCGCTGAGGTACGTGCCGAACTCCTCGGTCGGCACACCGATGCGCGACGCGAACTCGGCCGGGCCCAGACCAGAGCGCTCCATCAGTGCTTGGATGTGGCGCGCCACCTCGGCGCGCTCGTTGGCTTCCAGGTGTTCGCGGGTGCGGGTCAGCACCTCGGAGAGCGCCTTCGAAACACCGTATGGCCGTGCGGTTTCCAACACTTCCTCGACCTGGCGAGCGGTCCTGCCGTAGGGATCACGCTTGATCGCGACCACAATGCGCTGCCAGACGGTCAGGTCGTCGGTTTCCAGCGCTGCGCGAATCGCGGCCGTCGGCCAGAACTCCACCGGACGGTCATCTGGCGGTGGCCGCCGCGCGGGCTGTTGCGCCGCGGGCCGGTTGTGCGCCGAGGCAGCGTCGCGGCGTACGTCCCGGGTCTCGGGGGCCACCGTCACCTCGCCTCCTCCAACATTGCCACGGCCACCGACAGGCAGCGCTCCCTGACCTTGGCCCAATCAGCCTCCGCCTCCGGGCCCGACATCCTGGTGTCGTGCTCATCCGACGGTTGTGGGTCGGCCAGGCGGCGCACCAACTGGGTAGCCACCCACTGTTTTCTCGACTCTTGTCCACAGTAATACCGGTCCATCCCGGCCAGTACCACCGCGGCGGTCTGAGTTTCCATGGAGTCGACCAAATCGGCAAACTCCGCGTAGTCCTTGGTGGTGTTTCGGCACATGATCAGGTAACTCTTCATCCGAAGGGTTTCCGCGCCGGTCGGTACCTGTAGCCGGTCCCCCGTGGGCAACTGGACGTTGGTGGTTTCCACCGGGCTGCGCCGCTCAACCGGCGCACGATCGTCGTCGGCCTCGGTCTCCAACGCATCCAGCGCTACCGACAACCGGCCCCGCCACATGGTCACCGGATGCACCGGTAGTGGGCAGCTCTTGCCGGCGCCATGGGTGCCGTTACGCCATTGGTGCCGTTACGGCCGTTGGCGCCGTTACGGCCGTTCCGGTGAGCGACGTTGGCTGCGGCGCCGACAGGCTGCGGTACGGGCTCGTCGCCGCCCTTGATGTGCTTGCCCAACGCCAGCGGGTCGGCCACCGTAATAGTTTGCGGCGCAAGGTTTTTGAGCTTTGCCGCGGACTTGACCACCATGCGCAGGTCGGAACCCGGCGCGGCCAGCGACGAGATGTCGTCGGGGATGATCACCAGGTCACCGATGTCGACCTTGGGCAGCGGCTTCTCGAAGTCCACCGACGGCAGGATGCGGGCCAGCCACCGCGGCAGCCACCAGTTCCATTCGTCGAACATCGCCATCAGGGCCGGCACCAGCACCAGCCGGACCACGGTCGCGTCCACCGCGATCGCCACCGCACAGGCCACGCCGAGCTGGGCGACCAGCGGCATGCCCGCGAAGGCGAACCCGATGAACACCGCGATCATGATCAGCGCGGCGCTGGTGATCGTGCGCGCGCTGGTGCTCACGCCGTACGCGACGGCGTCGCGGGTGTTGTTGGTCTGCAGGAACCGCTCGCGGATGCGGGTCAGCAGGAAGATCTCGTAGTCCATCGACAGCCCGAACGTCATCGCCAGCACCAGCGGCGGGATCGTGCTGTCCAGCGACGAGATCGGTTTGAACCCCAGCTCCTCCAGCCAGCCCCATTGGAAGACGATGACCAGGCTGCCGTACGCGGCGGCCACCGACAGCACCGTCATCAGCACGCCCTTGAACGCCAGGAACACCGAGCGGACCGATACCAGCAGCATCACGAACGCGATCAGCGCGACGAACCCGAACACCATCGGCTGCGTCGCCGACACACGGTCGTCGAAGTCCTTGATCAGCGCGGTCGGCCCACCGACATCGACACGCGCGTTGCCCACCCCCGGTGCCCGCGGGAGCTCCTCGCGCATCCAGTCGACGGTCTCGCGGGCGGCCAGGTCTTCGGGATCCACCGACAGCACCGCGGACAGCAGCGCACTGCGATGGTCGGTACCGAAGACCGTCGGCGCCACCGACACGATGTTGGGCGCCTGCGCCATCCGCTGACGCACGGCATCCAGAACGGGCACGTTCTGCCCCGCGGACGCCGCGCCGTCGGGGAACGTCACCAAGACCCGCACCGGGCCCAGCGCCCCGGCGCCCAACGCCTCGCCGGCCGCGTTGACCCCGCCGCGGATCTCGTGGGTCGGGTCGAACTGCCGCTGCATGCTGTTGCCGAGCACCATCGAGAACGCCGGCGCGGCAAGCGTCAACAAGAAGGCCGTCGCCGCCAGCGCCGACAACCACGGACGCCGCATCACCCATCCGGTCCACCGGGTCCAGAACCGTGACTGGGTGGTCTCCGGCCTGCGCGACCAATGCAGATACGACGACCGCTTGGCCGCCGCGCGCCCGAACGTGCCCAGCACCGCGGGTGTCAGCGTCGTCGACGTCAGCACCGCGACCGCGACGGCGAGGATCGCGCCGGTGGCCATCGACTGCAGCACCGGGGTGTTGATCAGGTAGATGCCGGTGACCGACGCGATCACGGTCAGGCCCGACAGCACCACCGCCAAGCCGGAGGTGGCCATCGCCGCATCGGCGGCCTGTTGCGGATCGCGGCCGGCGCGCAGTTCCTCGCGGAACCGCATGAGAATGAATAGTGAGTAGTCGATCGCCAGCGCGATACCGAACATCGACACCGTCGACGTCACGAACACCGACATCGTCGTGTACATCGACAGCAGATAGACCAGTCCCATGGTCACCACGACCGTGCAGATGCCGAACACCAACGGCAATGCGGCGGCCGCGAGCGAGCCGAATACCGCGAGCAAGACAATCAGGACGATCGGAAGGTTCCACTGCTCGGCCTGGGCGATGTCATGTTTGGTGGCCGAGGTTGCCGCCGCGCCGAGCGCGCCCTGGCCGATGACGTAGAGGCGGACCTTGCCGTTCTCGATCTCCCCTGGCTGCTCGCCGGTGACCCCGACCTTCTCGCGCAGTTGCTTGGCGATGTCGACGACGCCCGTGTTGTTGAAATCCGTCTGCAGGGTGACGACGTAAGGGCGGTCCGGCTGCGGGGGAGGCTGCTGCGCGTTCGGAATCACCTTGACGCTGGGCACTTCGGTGGCGAGGCGTTCCAGCTGGGCGACCGCGACGTTCATATCGTCGAACGAGGCGTCGGCCCGTGGGGCAGCAACCAACGCGAGCGGGGAAGCACCCTGGTCGGGGAAGTACTGCTCGAGTTCGCGCTGCACACGCAGCGACTGGGAACCCTCGACCTCGAAACCGCCGCCGGTGAGATGGCTGGACTGATTCATCGCGAGATAGATCGAAGGCACGAGGAGAAGCAGCCACGCAGCGAAGACCGCCCAGCGATATCTGCGCAGGCTGCCGCTCAAGCGCATCATTAACTGCTGGATAGCGAACTCCCTGCTTTCTGCCCGGCGTTGCCTTGCGTGAGCGTACAACAGCGTCATGTAGGGTGCCCCAGCCTCAGCAACGCCCTAACCTTGCTCTAACGCTTCTCGCGAGCGGCAGGCACGGTGTTACGCAATCTGCGGGCCCGCTGTCGCTTACCTGCGGGTTTGCTCCCTCGGTTGGCCCCGCAGGTGGCGGGGATGCCAAGATGTGCCTGGCCGTTTCGGCTGGCTATTTGGTCGGGGGACCCATCGCCGTCGATCTTCAGGCGTTTGCGACGTGTGCAAACCGTTCGCAAACCGTTAGGAGTTGTCCATGAAACCGACCACCAAGGCGCTGCGTCGCAGCCTCTACGCGGTGCTCGCTGCCTCTGCGGCCGGGGGCGCAATCGTGGCCGCTCTGGCTGTACCGTCAGCAACCGCCGCACCGGACCCGTGCGCCGCCAGCCAGGTGGCCAAGACCGTCGGCGCGGTCGCCACCAACACCGGCGCCTACCTTGACTCGCACCCGGAGACCAACCAGGCGCTGACGACGATCTCGCAGCAGCAGGCAGGTCCGCAGTCGCTGGCCGCGCTGAAGACCTACTTCGACGCCAACCCACAGGTGGCCAAGGACATGCAGCAGCTGCAGCAGCCGCTGGCGAGCCTGTCCGGCCGGTGCAAGCTGCCGATCACCATCCCGCAACTGATGGGCTTGATGCAGGCGGCCCAGCAGCGGCGGCGCGCTTCCCGGGAGTTTGCCAGGCGGGCTGCCGGCCGCTCAGACGGTCGGCGTTCCTGGCGCCGCGGTGCCGACCCAACGGGCACCTGCGTCGGTGGCCAGCCAAGGCGCCGGACCGCTTCCCGGTCCCGCCTCGGCCTCGTCGGGCTAGCGCGTAACGACGCGCACGGCGCTGCAGGTGACGCAGGTGACCTGCAATTTCAGACTTTCTCAGGATTGGTTAACCGCAAGGCAAGAAAGTCGGCTCCGATTCTGCTTAGCTACTTAATTGTCGGAACCGCTAATGGTTACGGCCACTCCACTTCCGATGAAGGAGCTTGTCCATGTTGCTCTCGGCCCGTACCGCGGTAGCTGGTGCTCTCGGCTCTGGCGCAGTCGCCGGTGCGATGTTGTTTGGTGCTCTGCCCATGGCGTCGGCGCAACCCGAGCCGCCGAACTGCACTGCGGCCGATCTGGCCGGTGTGGCTTCCGGTGTCTCGGCGGCGACGTCCGCATACCTGTTCACGCACCCGGATGTGAACTTCTTCTTCACCAGCCTCGAGGGCCAGCACCGCGACGAGATCCGCGACGACGTCCAGCAGTACCTGGACGCCAATCCTGTGGTGAAGGCCGAACTGACCGGGATCCGCCAGCCGTTGGTCGATCTGAAGAACCGCTGCGGCACGGCACCCGCTCCTGACGTACCGTAAACCGCGTGGCGGTTGCGCACGGGTCCCCAACGCAAGATAGGGGAGGGTCCCCAACGCACGGTCAGGGGACGGCCATCCGCTCAGGAGAGCACGGGCCGGATGGTGCTGATGGTCGACGACGACCCGGATGTCCGGACTTCCGTCGCCCGCGGATTGCGGCATTCGGGGTTTGACGTACGGGTCGCGGCGACCGGTAAAGAGGCGCTGCGGCTTCTGTCCAACGAATCGCATGACGCGTTGGTTCTGGATGTGCAAATGCCAGAACTCGACGGTGTGGCAGTCGTTACTGCGCTGCGCGCATTGGGCAATGACATTCCCATTTGCGTGCTGTCCGCGCGCGACACCGTCAACGACCGCATTGCCGGATTGGAAGCCGGTGCCGACGACTATTTGACGAAGCCCTTCGATCTGGGCGAGCTGGTGGCTCGGCTGCACGCCCTGTTGCGGCGGGCGAGTCATTCCGAGGCGCCGTCGGACACGATGACGGTGGGGCCGTTGACGATCGACACCGCACGGCGGTTGGTATTCGTCGACGGCGAGCGCGTCGACCTGACCAAGCGTGAGTTCGACCTGCTCGCCGTGCTGGCCGAGAACGCCGGTGTGGTGCTGTCCAGGCAGCGGCTGCTCGAGCTGGTCTGGGGCTACGACTTCGACGTCGACACCAATGTCGCCGACGTGTTCATCTCCTACCTACGGCGCAAGCTCGAACGCGATGGCCTGCCGCGGGTGATTCACACGGTTCGCGGGATCGGGTACGTGCTGCGAGACGAGCCGTGAACGCGTGGACGTCTTTCGACGCATTCGGTCCGCGTCGCTGCGCACCCGGGTCGCCATCGCCTCCGCGGCAGCCGCGGCCGCCGTCGTCGCGGTGTTCACCATCCTCACCTCGGTGGTGCTGGCCAATAACGATGCCGCGCAACTGGATCGGCGACTCGACGCCATCGTCGACGCCAGCATGTACCCCGAGCAGCTGCAGGACCCGCGCCGCGGGGTGCTGACGACGGGGCGCTCGGAAGCCAACGGCGAAGTGGTGTTCCAGCGCGGCTTCCAGTTGCCGCCGCTGGAGCCGGGCACGGCGACGGTCGAAGTCAACGGCGTCGAGTACCGGGTGCGGACCATCCCCGTCGAGCAGGAGGGCGGCGTGCTGATGTCCATCGGCATCCGCGCCGACAGCATCCTGCTGAGTCCGCGCCCGCATTCCGCTGTACACGGTCGTCGGAGTGGGGACGGTGTTGATCGCCGCCGGGCTGGGTTGGCTGCTGGCCGGTCCCGCCATCCGACCGCTGCGCAAGCTGACCGAGCACACCAAGCAATTGGGTAAGGGCAGCGACGACATGCCCGAAGTTCGCGGAGTCCGTGAGGCCGAAGATCTCTCGGAGGCGATGTCGGAGATGCTGAGCCGGCTGGCCGCCGCGCAGCGGGCCACCACCAACTCGCTTCAGGCCGCGCAGGACTTCGCCGCCAATGCGGCGCACGAACTGCGTACCCCGCTGACGGCGATGCGCGCCGACCTGGACACGCTGCGCATCCATGACTTGCCTGCCGAGGAGCGCGACGAGGTGGTGGGTGACCTGTCGCGGGCGCAGCGCAGGGTGGAGGCGATCATCACCGCGCTGGGTCAGCTCGCGTCGGGCCAACTGGCCCAGGCCGAAGACCGTGAACTGATCGACGTCACCGACCTGCTGGACCGGGTGGCCCGCGAGAACATGCGACCGGGCGGCAACGTGGAGATCGTGGTGGAGGTCGAAGACATCGGCACCATCTGGGGTTGGCCGGGCGGACTGCGCCTGGCGGTGGACAACTTGGTGCGCAACGCGATCACCCACGGGGAGGCCACCCGCATCGTGCTGAACGCGCACCGCGAAAACCAAACGCTGACGATCACCGTCGACGACAACGGACGCGGACTGCCCGCCGACGAGCACGAGACGGTGCTCGGCCGGTTCCGGCGGGGCAGCACGGCCGCGCCGGGCGGTTCCGGCCTTGGGCTTGCCCTGGTCGCACAGCAGGCGGCGCTGCACGGCGGGCGCATCGAATTGTCCGACGGACCGCTGGGCGGGCTGCGCGCCACGTTGACGTTGTCAGCCGCGCGTCATCAACTTGGCGGCCACGCGCCAGCCGAGTAACAGCACCGCGGTCGAAAGTGATGCGACGACAATGAAACTCGGCGCAGTCCCCTGGGATGTGGCCTTGCGCAACAGCATTCCCACTGCGACCGTGCACACCCAGACGACGACGCCGGTGGGCACCAACGATTGCGGGCGCCGCCAGCCCCGCGCCAGCAGCCAGCCGACGCCGGTGCCGGTCAGGAACGGCCAAGCCGTTTCGGCGATTCCGGTCACGGTGAGACCTTCGGCGTGGCTTCGCCTGCCGATCGTGGCGAACACCACGACGCACACGACATCGGTCGCCAGCGCGGCCAGGGCGGGCTTGTTCATCTCCTGGCCCCTCGCGTGCGCGGCACGCGCGTTGCTATCGATCGGCATATGTCATCACATCGAGATCCATTGGGATGACATTGCTTTCGTCACGGGCGGCGAACCCGGGCTGCAGCGGTGCCGGCTGCCCGTCCAGAAGCGTACCGAGGTCGTCTGCACTGGCGATCCTGGAGTCGAGCTTGAACGAGGTGAAGACGAACGGCAGGCCATCGGAGCGCAGGGGATCCGGGGTGCTCATCACATGGAAATGCAGGTGCGGCGCGTCGGAGTTGCCGGTGTTGCCGACCGACGCGATCAACTGTCCGGCGGTGAGTCGATCACCGGGTTTGACCTTGACGGCACCGGTCTTGATGTGGGCGTAGAGCGCATAGTTGCCGTCACCGAGGTCCTGCACGATGTGGTTGCCTGCGTACTCGTCGAGCCTAAGACCGGTCGGGCTCTTGCCGGGTACCTGCTCGGGCAACCCGTCGACAACCGCCACCACCGGACCGTCCGCGACGGCGTAGATGTCGGCGCCGAAGTAAGGGTAGCTCTCCACCTTGGCTTGGTCGCCGGTGAACAGCCTGCCGTCGGGACCCAGTTGCACGTAATCGATCGCGAAGCGTTCGGCGGCCCACAGCTGCCCATTGATCGGATTGAGCGCCATGCGGTGCGCTCCCATACCGCAACAACCGTTGCCATCCAGCCAATTCGGGCCGGACAGCGGGGGAGAGATGACGACGGGTTTGCGGGTCTGCACGGTTACCGGGGCCACGGTTTCGGTCATCGTCGCCGGAAACAGCGGCGGCATCGGTTCTGCCACTGACAGGCCGACTGCGTGCACAAGCCGCGTGGGAACGGTGACGCCCTTGTCTAGGGCGACATCGACCCACACGACCGCGGTCTGCGCGGGACCGATTTTCGTGGTGGGAACGGGTGTTCCGATGATTCGGGTCCAGTTGGCGAGCTGGTCACCGGACAAGTTCAGCAGCGACACATCGCGATCGAGAACGACCAACGAGGTCAGCGTCACCTCCTGCGCCAGCACGTTGGTCAGCTCGACCTCATAGGCCAGGTGAACTTTGCCGTCGGTCGCCGGCACCGGGACGGGCGCGGCCAGGACGTTGGCCACCACCGGTGTCGCCACCGACGGCTCCGGCCCCCGGCGCGGCCCAGCGGGTGCGGCCGACGCCGTTGTCGTCGGTGCTGACGTCGTGGTCTCAGGGGCATTCTCAGCCGACTGCGAGCACCCCGCGATCAACGTGCCGGCACCGAAAACCGCAGCCGCCGTTCGGATTCGCATGCGGTGGTCCTATCGCGTGTTATGAATCAGGTTCCGGTTCGCGCCGGATCTCGGAGTTGGCACTGAACTGCGGGGCCTCTTTGTCGGCGATGGTCGCGTCGGGGTCGATGTCCTTCTCGGTGCGGAACATGAAGAAGAACACCACCCAGCCGATCGCGGCGATGAAGATCCAGCTGATCAGCCGGTAGATGAGCATCGCGGAAATGGCCGAAGCCAACGTCATGCCGGACGACACCAAGCCGGGCACCAGCACCGCCTCGACCACCAGCAGCCCGCCCGGCATCAACGGGATCGACCCGACGGCCCGGGCGGCGGCGTAGGCGACGGTCACACCGGCGATCGACGGGTGCCCGCCGGTGGCGTAGCAGGCCGCCAGAAGGCACCCGACGTCGGCGATCCAGTTGAACAGCGACCAACCGAACGCCTCACCCAACTCGCGACGGTTCAGGCTGACCGATTCCAATTGGGTCAGCGTCTCTCGCCACTTGTCCAGGCCGGTGTCGGCTGGCTTGCCGCGCAGCGAGTTGAACCACGACAGCACTTTCGCGCCGATGCCGTCGATGAGTTCGGGTCTGGTCGCCACCGCCTGCGCGAGCAGGATCAGGGCGAGGAAGCCGCCGAGCGAAAAGATAAGCGACAGTGGGTTTTTGCTGGCGCCCAGCATGAACGCGCCGCCAAGGCCGAGCAGTGCCAGACCAATGACTTGAAGCGCGCCCGACATCACCAACTGCCACGACGCCACTACCGGGGAGGCGCCCCAGATCCGCTGCTGACGATAGATGAACGTCGCCGACAGCACGGGGCCGCCGGGCATGGTGGTGGACAGCGCGTTGCCGGCGTAGAACGCGGCCTCGGAGCGCCACTGTTTGACCCGGACGCCTGCCGACCGCAGCAGGGTTCGCTGGATCTGGGCGAAGCTGTGCATTGACGCCATCGCCGCGGCGATGCCAGCCAAGACCCACCACCAGTTAGCGGAGTAGAGGCTCTTGGCCGCCTTGGCCAACTGGTCCCACACCAGCACGAGTTCGACGGCCAGCACCGTGACCGCGACGGCGATGATCACCCAGCGCAGCCACCAGTATTTGCCCCGGGCAGGCCGCCCCTGTTTCGTCTTGTCCGCCTGGGTGCCGCTAGCAGGCGCGTCGTGGGACACGCCTAACAGGGTAGAGGGTGGGGCCGCGAATCCCGAGATCCGCGGAGATGACATTGCAGGCCGTTACGCTACCGGCATGCCAGCGGGACCGTCTGTTGACTCGGTCGCCGACGAATCGGTGACACCCCTTGTCCGCAAGACGGCCGCGTGGGCCTGGCGACTGTTGGTCATCCTCGCCGCCGTCGTCGCGTTGCTCTGGCTGATCAAGCGGCTCGAAGTCATCGTGGTGCCAGTGGCTTTGGCGACGATACTGACCGCGTTGCTGCTGCCCGCCGTCGATTTCCTCGACCGCCGCGGCGCGCCGCGCGGCGCCGCGGTGGCGTTGGTGTTGCTCAGCGGAATCGCGGTGGTCGGCGGAATCCTCGCGTTTGTGGTCAGCCAATTCATCGAGGGCCTGCCCGGTCTGGTCGAACAGGTCACCCGCAGCGTCGACGGCGTGCGGAAATGGCTCATCGACGGCCCGCTGCACCTCAGCAGGGAGCAGATCGACCAGGCCGGCAACGCGACCATCGAGGCGCTGCGCAACAACCAGGAACGGTTGACCAGCGGGGCGTTATCGACGGCGGGCACGGTCACCGAGATCGTCACCGGCGCCGTGCTGGTGCTCTTCACGCTGATCTTCCTGCTGCTCGGTGGGCGCAACATCTTCGCGTTCGTCACCAAGGTTTTTCCCGACGATGTGCGGGATCGGGTGCGCGATGCCGGACGCGCCGGCTTCCGGTCGCTGATCGGCTTTGTGCGTGCGACGTTCCTGGTCGCGCTCGTCGACGCGGTCGGAATCGGCACCGGCCTGGCGATCATGGGGGTGCCGCTGGCGCTGCCGTTGGCGTCGCTGGTGTTCCTCGGCGCGTTCGTCCCGCTGGTCGGTGCCGTCATCACCGGATTCCTGGCGGTCATCGTGGCGCTGATCGCCAAGGGGATTGTCTACGCGCTCATCACGCTCGGCCTGATCATCGCGGTGCAGCAACTCGAGGGCCACGTGCTGCAGCCGTTGGTGATGGGCCGCGCGGTGTCCATCCACCCGCTGGCCATCGTGCTGGCCATCGCGGGTGGCGCCGTGCTGGCCGGAATCGTCGGCGCGCTACTAGCCGTGCCGACCGTTGCGATCCTCAACAGCGCGGTCCGGGTGCTGCTGGCCCGAGAACCCGCGGCCGAAGAAGCCGCGCAGGAAGCCGAGGAAGGCCCCGTCGTCAAAGCCGAAACCGACGACGTCGAAAAGGGTTAGATCCTGCCCTCGCGGCGTAACAACTCCTGCGCGCTCATTCCACCGCCGCGACGCTTGGGCTCATCGTCCTCGCGGGTGTTGAGCTTCTCCGTCGACTCCGGATCTTGCTGGCGCGGAGTGGGAATCGCCGTCGTCGCGTCGGCATTCTGCGGAGGACGGGGCCGCCCCCTGCCTTCCGGCGGGGTCCCCCGCGTCGGGATCGCCGTCGTCGGCTCGTTACCCGGCTGCGGGCGCAGGGGGCGCGGACGCGGCTCGGGCATCGCACGCGTCGCGTCGGTTGACGGCCGCGGTGGTGGCGGCGGCGTGGGCTTGCCGCCAGCTGGCCTACCCCCGGCTGGCTTACCCCCGGCCGGTGCCGTGCCCCGCAATTCGCCCAGCCACGACTCGATTTCGCGCTCCTCGCGCGGCGCCTGTGGATCCCGCGGCGGGTGCGCAGGCGGCGGAGGCGCGTGCCGATAGGTCCGCTGCGTGGCCGCGGTGGCGTTGCTCACGACATTGCGCACCGCGTTCTTAGCCATCGAGAGACGCGTCGTCTGCGGCTCGTCGGCGGAGGGCCGCGCGTTGGGGATGCGTGTCGTACCGGCCCCCGACGGGGCGTTGGCCCGGGGCGCTGTCGCGATTCGCGTCGTCGCGCCCGACCGTGAGGCTTCGGCGGCCGGATGGGTGGGGTCACGCGGCCGCGGCCGTGGCGCCACCGGTGCACCCGCTCCGACCAGCGCCTCGGGGTCTTCCGTGGAATCGCGCACGGCAGGGCGCTTGCGTTCGTCGGGCAACTCGGTCTCGCCCAGGCCCAGGCGTTCCTGCAGCCGCTTCATCCAGCGCGGCGCCCACCAGCAGTCGTCGCCGAGGAGCTTCATAATCGCCGGCACTAGGAACATTCGGACGATGGTGGCGTCCAGCAGCAGCGCAATCAGCAGACCGAAGGCCAGGTACTTCATCATCACCAGGTCGGAAAACACGAACGCGCCCGCGACGACCGCCAGCACCAAAGCCGCACCCGTGATGAGGCGGCCGGTCGTCGCCGTGCCGATCCGGATCGCCTCGGCGGTGGACATTCCACGCTCGCGCGCCTCGACCATGCGCGACACCAGGAACACTTCGTAGTCGGTCGACAGGCCCCAGATCACCGCGATGATGAGGCCAATCATCGGCGCCATCAACGGCTGCGGGGTGTAGTTCATCAGTCCGGCGCCGTGCCCTTCGACGAACATCCACGTGAGCACGCCCATCGTCGAGCCCAATGTCAGCGCGCTCATCACCGCGGCCTTGATCGGCAGCACGACCGAACCGAACGCAAGGAACATCAGGATCGTGGTGGTGACGATCAGGATGGTCACCATCAACGGCAGCTTGTCGAACAGGCTGTGGATGCTGTCCTGCTCCAAAGCCGGTGTGCCACCGACGGATATCGTGAGGCCGCGCGGCGGGGTGATGGCCCGGAGTTCATCGACCATCTTCGAGGCTTGGTTGCGGTCGATGAGACCGTTCTGGATGACCCGTACCGACGGGTCTGAGGACTCACCGCCGCGCGGTTGCCACATCTTCGACGGGTCACCGTCGGGCTCGATGAAGCCCGGGATCGTGAGGGCCTCGTTGCGGATCTCCGCGACCTGCTGATCGGTCACCGGCTGGCCGTCGGTGTTCTGGATGACCAGCGTCAGGGGTTCGGTGCGGAATCCGGGGAAGGTCTTGTCGAAGTCCTCCTGCGCCACCCGGACCGAATTGGTGGGTGGCAGGTACTTCTCGCTGATGCCGCCGAGGGCCAGTTGACCCAGCGGGATGATCAGCAGGATCATCACGATCGCGATGGGCGCGGCGAAGGCGACGGGACGCTTCATCACGACATTGACGAGCTTGCCCCAGAAGCCCTTCTCGACCTCGGAGCGAGTCTTGGTCTTCTGCGTCTTCTCCGCGAGCCACTTCAGCCACCACACGATGGGCGTGCGAGCGAGCGGGACATACCGCGCGAGCGCCACCCCGGCCACGACCACGGCGACGAAGATCACGATGCCGAGCAGAACCCAGTAGAGCGCGCTGCCGATGGAATCTTTCAGCGCGGTCACGCCGTACGCGAGCCCGCCCAACAGCGTGAGGTAGCCGAAGACCAGACCGATGAGCGCGAACTGCGCGCCCTGCTCGCCGGTCTGTTTGATGCGCCTGCGCGCGATGTGGCCCAGCGCGATACCCACCGGCGGCAGCAGCAGTCCCGTCGGTATGGAGGCCAGCGCGAGAGTGTTGGTGCGCGGATTGCCGGTGACCGGCGGGGTCGAATCCGGCTCAGCGAACTTCAGCAGCCAGCGCACACCGAGCGCATCCACCCTCGGACCGAGAATGCCCAGCGCGGCGGGCAGCACCGTGACCGACAGGATCGCCGCGAGCATCACCGACGCGATGATCGCGTAGGTGATCGACTTGAGGAAGCCCTGCGGGAACAGCAGCAGCGGCACCGACGACGCCACGAGGATGACCGCGGAGAACATGATGGTCCGCCCCGATGTCATCACCGCGCGCCGCACGGCGGCCTGCGTGTCGTAGCCCTCGGCCATCTCCTCACGGAACCGGCTCACCATGAACAGGCCGTAATCGACCGCGATGCCGAGGCCCATCAACGTGACGACGGGCTGAGCGAAGAAGTGCACCGGCATGAACTCGGCGAACAGCCGCATGATGCCCAGCGCACCGGCGATGGTCAGGCCGCCGACGACGCCCGGTAGCGCCGCCGCGATCACACCGCCGAACACGAAGAACAACACCACGCACACCAGCGGAATGGCGGCCACCTCGGCACGCTTCTGATCCTCGCCGATGGTGCCGGTCAACTCGCTGGCCAGCGGATTCAGGCCGGCGAGCTGGATGTTGCCGTCGTTGACTTCTCGCAGTTGGGGTTCGACGGCCTGATAGTTCTTCAGGATCGTGTCGTCGTCGTCACCCTTGAGCGGGATGCTGACGAACGTCTGCGACAGATCCTCGGTCTTCATCTGCTGCACCGTCGCGAGCGTGGTGGTTGGGGCTTTCAGCCACCCCACCCAGGCCTCGATCTGGTCAGGGTGGTCGGCCACCAGCTTGTCGAGCTCGTCGGTGGTCTTCTTCATCCACTCGGGGTCGTCGACCTTCTTGCCGTCGGGCGGCGTCAGGATCGCCACGACGTGGCTGGTCCGGTCGCGTCCGTACGCTTTGTCGGCCGCGATCGAGGCGGCCACCGACTGGCTGCCCTCGTCGTAGAAGCCACTCTGGGTGACGTGCTCCCCCAGACTCATCCCGTACACGCCGCCACCAACGCACAGTGCGACCATGATTCCGATAACTGCGTACCGGAACTGATACACCGTCCGACCCCACCAGGCGAACACGTAAGCTCCTTCTAAGTCTGTGGGCTACCCCGCGAATGTCCAGTCGTCTAAACGCGCGACGTCAGTAGCGAGGACAGCGGCCGGAACGGCTGCAGCCAAGCCCCCTGCTCGGGCAGCGAATCAAGGCCGATTCGCGGTAGCGGCTCCCGGAAAACACCAGGAATGTCCTCCAGGTCGACGAACTCCAAGGTATCCGACGCTAACGCCCAACTGGCATGTTCGCGAAATCCCAGCACCTGGACGGGGGTACCCGCCCTGGCGATCTCCTCCAACGGCTGTTTGAACGCCTGCCCATCGGCCGAGGCCACCAGCACCCCGGCCAGCCCCTCGCTTCGTCGAAGCGCGATGTGGTTGAGCATGTCGGAGTCGACGTCGCTGTCTTCGTCGATCTTCGGTTTGGCGAAGACCGCGAAGCCCACGTTACGCAATGCCTCCACCCACGGTCGAACAACGTCGGCGCTACCTGGGGCGATGTTGGTGAAGACGGTGGCTTCGGGCTCGAGGGTAATGTCCGGGCGCTCCGCCGAGAGTTCTGCTGTGCGGGCCAGCAACCACCGGCCCAGCGCATCGAAGCGGGGCCGGTGCGCGGCGGTCGGCCGGCCACCGAGGATCGACCCCAGGCCCATGTCCAGGTTGGGTGCGTCCCACACCAGCAGTACCCGTTCCGCGGCGTCGGCTACAGGGACATCGGGTGGGGGCACATCTTCTATGTGCTGGTGGATGTCTTCAGTGAGGCTCATGCTGCTTCTCCCAGAGCAGTTCGGCCACAGCGCTACCCGCGTGCTGGGCTTTGCCTTCGTATTTGGTGACGGGCCGCTGCACCGAGATCGGCAGCGAATCGGATGTGGTGACGCGGCGCAGACGTGGTTCGGCGTCGCCTACCTCGGCGATCTGCTCGGCGTATCCCGCATGGTCGGTCGCGGCGTGCAGGATGCCGCCGGGGCGCAGCCGGTCGGCGATCAGGGCGACGGTGTCCGGTTGCAGCAGCCGCCGTTTTTGGTGGCGGGCCTTCGGCCACGGGTCGGGGAAGAAGACGCGCACACCGGCCAGTGAGTCGGGGCCGAACATGTGCTCGAGCACGTCGATGCCGTCGCCGCGGATCAGCCGGATGTTGGTGACGCCTTCGCGGTCGATGGCGCTGAGCAGCTGCGCCAGCCCCCGCCGGTACACCTCAACGGCGACCACGTCGATGTGCGGCTCGGCCTCGGCCATGGCCAGCGTGGACGTGCCGGCTCCGCAGCCGATCTCCAGCACAATCGGCGCCGACCGCCCGAACCACGCCTCGGTGTCGAGCAGCGGGGCCGGCCCGTCGCCGTCACGTGCGTGCATGCCGATCTCGGGCCACAGCCGCTCCCACGTCGCCTGCTGCGCACCGGACAGTGTGGTGCGACGGGTGCGAAAGCTGGTGATGCGGGGATGCAAGTGCCCGGCGACATGCGGCTCAGGAGCCGGACAGCCGGCAACATCAGGCCTGGGCGATTGCATCCGTCCATGGTCGCTCATCAAGGCCTGAGTACCCGCATCGTGGTACAGATTGATACCCAACAGTTGCCTTCGGCTGGTACACGCCTGTGGACAGCCAAAACAACCGCTCGCACTGCGCCCGTGGAGGTGCCACCATTCTCGGTAACGGACCGGGATATAACTCGGGTGGGGATATATGGAAGGCCGCCACATTTTCGCCGATGCGCTGACGCGATTCGCTGAGCAGGGCCGCAATCCGCGGTTGACGCCGATCATCCGGCGTGTCGCTGCACCTGTACGCATTGCGCTGCGCGGTCGCGCCGGGGCTGGGTGCGGCACCGTGGCCGCCGCACTGATGGCGGCCGGCGTGTCGGTGACGGCCGACGACTCCGGCGCGGACGTGGACGTGGTGGTGATCGCCGAGGCGCCAAAGCCCGAGGACCGCGCGATGCTCCGCACGGACCGGCCCAGCCTGGTGGTGCTGAACAAGGCCGACCTCACTGGCTTCGGCGCGGGCGGACCGCTGGCGCAGGCGCATCGCCGCGCCGCCGACTACCGCGCGTTGACCGGGGTGCCGACGGTGCCGATGGTGGCACTGCTGGCCACCGCTGATCTGGACGACGAGTTGATCTCGGCACTGCGGGCGCTTGTCACTGCGCCCGCCGATCTGACGTCGACCGACGCGTTCGTGCACAGTGAGCATCCCCTGCCGCATGAGGTCCGTCGGCGGCTTCTGGTGGCATTGGACAGGTTCGGGATCGCCCACGCCGTGGTCGCGATCGGCGAGGGGGCTGACGCCGCCGCGCTGCCGGCATTACTGCGCCGCCTCAGCCAGGTCGACCGGGTCGCCGCACATCTCGGCGCCGCCGGCGCCCCTGTGCGGTATCGGCGAGTGCGTGCGGCAATCGCCGAATTGCAGGCGCTCGCAGTGCAATCCGGCGATGAGAGGCTCGGCGAATTCCTGTCGACCGACGAGACCGTGCTCGCGGTGATGGCGGCCGCGGTGGACGTCGTCGAGGCCGCCGGGATCGCCGTAGACCCTGGCGACGATGCGCCGTCGCATCTGCGCCGCGCCGTTCATTGGCGACGGTATAGCCGCGGTCCGGTCGATGCCCTGCACCGCAGCTGCGGCGCCGACATCTCCCGCGGGTCGCTGCGCCTGCGCGGGCCGCTGCGATGACCGATCCGATCGCCTCGGCGGACGCGCTGGTGGCGGCCATCGACCCGAGCCTGAGCGCACCGGGGGTCCAGAGCCGCGACGTCGTTCTGGTGACGGGCCCATGGCTGGCCGGCACCACCAGCCTGGTCGCGGCGCTGCGGGACCGGATGCCTGAACACACGTTCGTCGAGGCCGACGAGCTCGGTCCATCCGACGCGCCCGCCGCGGTGGTGTTCGTCGTGTCAGCGATCACGCCACTGACCGAATCCGATTGTGCGCTAATCGATCTCACGGCCAACTACACCGACTTGATCGTCGGCGTGGTCTCGAAGATCGATGCGCACCGCAACTGGCGCGAGATGCTGGCCGCCGACCGCGCGCTGCTGGCTGGGCGGGCCGCCCGCTACCAACATGTGCCATGGGTGGGCGCGGCCGCAGCGCCGGACCTCGGTGAGCCTCGGATGGACGAATTGGTCGGCGTGTTGCGCCAGCGGTTGGCCGACCCCGATGTCAAACGGCGAAACCGGTTGCGGGCGTGGGAAACCCGATTGCAGTCCGTGATCGGACGCTACGAGGCCGACGGGGCGGGAACGGACCGCGCAGCGCGAGTCACCGCGCTGCGCAAGAACCGCGACGACATCCTGCGCGGCCGGCGCCTGTCGAAGTCCGAACGCACCATCGCCCTGCGCAGCCAGATCCAGCAGGCAAGGGTGCAGCTGACCTATTTCGCCCGCAACCGCTGCACATCGGTGCGCGCCGAGCTGCAGGAGGACGCGTCGAACCTCGGCCGGCGTCGGCTCGGCCAGTTCGAGGAATACGTGCGGACAAGGGCGGGCGAAGTCGTCGACGAGGTCGACGAGGGCATCACCACCCATCTGAGCGACATGGCCGCCGAGCTGACTCTTCCGGCGCCGCCCTCGCCCGCCGCGCCGCCGCCGCCCGAGGTCTCGGCGCCGCCGCTGAAATCACGGCGGCTGGAAACGCAGCTGATGACGATCCTCGGCGCGGGCTTCGGGCTCGGGGTCGCGCTCGTGGTGACGCGCTTGTTCGCCGGGCTGGCGCCGGGCCTGACGATCGCGGGGCTGGTGGCGGGCGGGCTGGTGGGACTGCTGCTCACAGTGTGGGTGGTGGGTATCCGCGGGCTGCTCCACGACCGCGCGGTGCTGGATCGCTGGGTCACCGACGTCACGGCCGCGCTGCGGTCCACCGTCGAGGAGCGGGTCGCCACCCGGGTGCTGACGGCCGAGACGGCGCTGACGTCGGAACTGGCCGCGCGCGACGAAGCGGAAAGCGCGACGGCCGCCGACCGGGTGGCGACGATCGATGCCGAACTGCGCGAACACGCGATCGCGACGGCACGGGCCGCCGCTGTGCGCGACCGTCGGCTGCCCCCGCTGCAGAAGGCGCTCGACTCCGTCCGCGATGCGCTCTATGGCCCGGGCGCGGCGGATCATCGAAATGGGTCGGAGGACGCTGTTGCCGCCGACAAAACGGAGTCGGCGAATTAACGAACGGGATTTTGCCGATTACTGAATCGATAAACCGCCCAGAAAGTATTTCTGAATCGTTCCTGTGAGTGATCGGACATACTCCCGATTCACCGCGGGTATGACACCCACGTTAACCTCAGTACAGGGCTGACCGTGACCGCCGGACTTTGCGTCCTGGCTGAAACCAACGCAGGAGATTTTGATGACCGCAGCGACCATTCCAGGACTAGACACCGCGCCGACGAAGCACGAAGGGCTGCTCGCTTGGGTCCAGGAGGTCGCCGAACTGACGCAGCCCGATCGGGTGGTGTTCGCCGACGGCTCCGAAGAGGAGTACACGCGGCTGTGTGAGCAACTGGTCGAGGCGGGCACGTTCAAACGCCTCAATCCGGAAAAGCAGCCCGATTCGTTCCTCGCGTTGTCCGACCCGTCCGATGTGGCGCGTGTGGAATCGCGCACCTTTATATGTTCCGAGCGCGAAATCGATGCCGGGCCGACCAATAACTGGATGGATCCGTCGGAGATGCGGTCGACGATGACCGATCTCTACCGCGGTTCGATGCGCGGCCGGACCATGTGGGTCGTCCCGTTCTGCATGGGCCCGCTGGGCGCGGACGATCCCAAGCTCGGCGTGGAGATCACCGACTCCGAGTACGTCGTCGTCTCGATGCGCACCATGACCCGGATGGGCAAGGCGGCGCTGGACAAGATGGGTGACGACGGCTTCTTCGTCAAGGCCCTGCACTCGATCGGCGCCCCGCTGGAAGCCGGCCAGAAGGATGTGCCCTGGCCGTGCAACGACACCAAGTACATCAGCCACTTCCCGGAGACCCGCGAGATCTGGAGCTACGGCTCCGGGTACGGCGGCAACGCGCTGCTGGGCAAGAAGTGCTACTCGCTGCGCATCGCCTCGGCGATGGCCCACGACGAGGGCTGGCTCGCCGAGCACATGCTGATCCTCAAGCTGATCTCGCCGGAGAACAAGGCGTACTACATCGCGGCGGCGTTCCCGTCAGCCTGCGGCAAGACCAACCTCGCGATGCTGCAGCCGACGGTCCCCGGCTGGCGCGCCGAAACGCTCGGCGACGACATCGCGTGGATGCGGTTCGGCAAGGACGGCCGGCTGTATGCCGTCAATCCCGAGTTCGGCTTCTTCGGCGTCGCGCCGGGCACCAACTGGAAGTCCAACCCCAACGCGATGAAGACGATCGCGAAGGGCAACACCGTGTTCACCAACGTGGCGCTGACCGACGATGGCGATGTGTGGTGGGAAGGCCTCGAGGGCGAACCGCAGCACCTGATCGACTGGAAGGGCCGCGACTGGACGCCCGACTCGGATGAGAAGGCCGCGCACCCCAATTCGCGGTACTGCACCCCGATGTCGCAGTGCCCGACGCTGGCGCCGGAGTGGGACGACCCGCAGGGTGTGCCGATCTCGGCGATCCTGTTCGGCGCGCGGCGTAAGACCACGGTGCCGCTGGTGACGCAGGCCAGCGACTGGCAGCACGGCGTATTCATCGGCGCGACAATGGGTTCCGAGCAGACCGCCGCCGCCGAGGGCAAGGTCGGCACAGTGCGCCGCGACCCGATGGCGATGCTGCCGTTCCTGGGCTACAACGTCGGCGACTACTTCCAGCACTGGATCGACCTGGGTAAGAACTCCGACGAGTCCAAGCTGCCGAAGATCTTCTTCGTCAACTGGTTCCGCCGCGGCGACGACGGCCGCTTCCTGTGGCCGGGCTTCGGCGAGAACAGCCGCGTGCTCAAGTGGGCCATCGAGCGCATCGAGGGCAAGGCGTCCGGTCAGTCAACGCCGATCGGCATCGTGCCGACCGCCGAGGATCTGGATCTCGAGGGCCTCGATGTCGACGCCGCCGATGTGGCCGCGGCGCTGGCCGTCAACCCCGAAGAGTGGCGCAAGGAGCTGCCGCTGATCGAGGAGTGGTTCGAGTTCGTCGGCGAGAAGCTGCCCACCGGGGTGAAGGACGAGTTCGACGCGCTGAAGCACCGCCTGGCCGAATAGCCTGGCCCCTGCCGCGAGCGACCGTGTCTGTACACCGACACGCCGCAAAACGTCGGCATTTTGCGGTCGCTCGTCGCTCACGGCGACCCTCTTGACACCTGTCAAGTTGGGCGTCGTAGAGTCAGCGCATGCAGATCCGCGAGCACGCCGAAGCCAACTCCGGACAGGCCCGCCGTCGTCCTGCACCCGTCGGGTAGGCAGGTCAGTTTCGCCGAGATGGAGTCGCGCGCCAACCGGCTTGCGCACCGATTCCGTCGGGCCGGGTTGGTCGAGGGCGACACTGTGGCGGTGCTCATGGAGAACAACGAGCACCTGCACACCGTGATGTGGGCTGCGCGCCGCAGCGGCCTCTACTACGCGGTGATCAACACCCACCTCACGCCGCCCGAGGCCGCCTACATCATCGACAACAGTGGCGCCAAGGCCGTCATCGGTTCGCACGCGATGCGCAAGGTGTGCGAGGGCCTCGCCGAACACTTACCGCGTGGCCTGCCCGGCCTGCTGATGATCGCCGACGGCGACCTCGACGGCTGGCAGCGCTATCCCGAGTGCCTGGCCGAGGAACCGGTCACTCCCATCGCCGACGAGATCGAGGGCGACCTTCTGCAGTACTCGTCAGGAACAACAGGGCGTCCCAAGGGAATTCGCCGCGAGCTGGCCCACCTTACGCCCACCGAGGCGCCAAACATGCTGTCGGTATTGCTGACGGCCATCGGCATCGACGGCGACTCGATCTACATCAGCCCCGCTCCGCTGTATCACACGGCGCCATGCTTGTGGACGATGAGCGCGCAGGCGATGGGCGTCACGGTGGTGGTGCTGGAGAAGTTCGATCCCGAACTGTGTCTGGAGGCCATCCAGCGCTACCGGGTCACTCACGGCCAGTTCGTCCCGGCGATGTTCGTCCGTATGCTGAAACTGCCTGAGTCTGTTCGCAATTCATACGATATGTCCAGCCTGAAGCGGGTCGTGCATGCGGCGGCCCCGTGCCCGGTCGACATCAAGAAACAGATGCTGCAGTGGTGGGGACCCATCGTCGACGAGTATTACTCCTCCTCGGAGGGCGCGGGCATCACGTTCATCTCGGCCGACGACTGGGTCAAACATCCGGGCTCCGTTGGCAAGCCGTTGTTGGGCGTGGCGCACATCGTCGACGAGAACGGGGACGACGTGCCCGCCGGACAGCCCGGCCAGGTCTACTTCGACATGGGTCCGGTGGCGTTCGTCTACCACAACGATCCCGAGAAGACCGCCGAGTCCCGCGACCGCCACGGCTGGGTGACGGTCGGCGACGTCGGATATCTCAACGAGGACGGCTACCTGTTCCTGACCGACCGCAAGCACCACATGATCATCTCCGGTGGGGTGAACATCTACCCGCAGGAAGCCGAGAACCTGCTCGTCACTCATCCCAAGGTGTTGGACGCCGCGGTGTTCGGGATCCCGGACGCCGAGATGGGTCAGAGAGTGAAGGGCGTCGTGCAGACCGTCGACCAGGCCGATGCGACCGAGGCGTTCGCCGACGAGCTGCTTGCCTGGCTGCGAGAGCGGTTGGCGCACTACAAATGTCCGCGATCGATCTCGTTCGAGGCGCAGTTGCCGCGCACCGATACCGGCAAGCTGTACAAGCAGGAGCTGATAAACAAGTACTCGTGACCAACATCGAGCTTGTGGCCGGCGTGATCGTCGCGGTCGGATCACCTTCCGATGACGCCACTTTCACGCTCACCGACACTGACTCTGAGGACCGGCGGTGCGTGACCGCCGCCTCGGTGCAGGACGCGCTCGCCGGGCTCACCGAACGGTGTCGGCGGTGGCCGCAGGCCTCGGCGGTGTGCGACGACGTACTGCGGTCAATCTCTCCGGACGGGCCGACGCGTCCCGCCGTCATCACCGAATCGTTGGCCTACTCGACGTTGCAGGCGGGACCGGAGTTCGCGCGCTGGCTCGCCGAGCGGGGACCGGCGCGGTCGCCCGACATCCTGGATCCAGTGCAGGCCGAACGCGACGGCGACACCCTGTACATCCGGTTCAACCGGCCGCAGCGTCACAACGCGTTCTCCACCGATGCCCGGGCCGCGCTGCTCGAAGCTCTCGAGGTCGCGCGCCTCGATGTGTCGGTGAGCGAAGTGGTGCTGTCCGGTAACGGCCCGTCGTTCTGCAGCGGCGGCGATCTCGCCGAGTTCGGCACCTTCGCCGACCCGACGAGCGCGCATCTGGCCCGCACGCGACACAGTCCGGCGCTGGTGCTCGACGAGTTGACCGCCCGGCTGGGCCGTGCCTGCCGCGCCGAGGTGCACGGCCAGGTGCTGGGCAGCGGGCTGGAGATGGCGGCCTACTGCGGATGGGTGAAGGCTCACCCGGATGCGGTCTTCGGCCTGCCGGAGCTGAGTCTCGGGCTGATTCCAGGCGCGGGCGGGACGGTGAGCATCACCCGGCGCATCGGCCGTTGGCGCACAGCCTATTTGGTGCTGTCGGGCGAGCGGATCGACGCGGCGACGGCGCTGCGGTGGGGGCTGGTCGACGAGATTGAGTGACGGCCGGCCACCGACCGTCATCCACCGGAGCACTAGTGCTCTCCGCGCCGTCATCATTCGCTGACGGCCCCCAAGGACGTGTCTGTTGACAGACTTCTCGGCGTGAGCAAACCGGCGTAGCCTCGACTCATGAGTGGCGGCCTCGTCGTCATCGGCGTCTGGCTGGTGCTTCTTGTGATGATCACCGCGTTGATCCAGCACAGGTCTCGCGCGCGCCGTCGACGTGACGGCTGGAGGGCAGGTGAGGACGGCGCCCAATCGGGCCGCGCCGGCTGCGGTGGCGGGGGCTCCCGCGGGGGAGGCTGCGGCGGCAGCGGATAACCCGGACTCCCGCTCAGCCCGAGCGGCGCAACGTCACCCTGTAGGTGTACTGCTCGGGCAGGAAGTGGCTGACCGACAGTTCGACGGGCCGACCGCGCGTATCCGAGTACAGCCGATCCACCCGCAGCATCGGATGACCCACCCCACAACCCACCGCATTTGCGACGGCCTCGTCGGCCGACGCGACCGTAATCGACTGCGCGGCTTCGGCTATCGGGTCTGCGAGGTGCGGCTCGAGTAGGCCGATGACTGTATGTGTGCCGACGGCGCCATCCGTTAACGCCGACGATGCCAGCACCGGCTGGGCCACCGACGGCACCAGATGAACTGTCGTCGACACGAACGGCACCCCGTCATGCAGGCGACGGAACACCACGGAGTACACGACATCGTCGTCCAGCCGCAGCCGGCTCGCTGCATCGACGTCGACCCGTCGGCGCAGCCCGCGAAGCACCTCCATTGTCGTGTCGTCGGACAGACTCATCAGGTCCTCGATCGAACCCAGCTGGCGCAGGTAGCGTCGCCCCGACTCACTGGCATAGGTGCCGCGGCCCGGCACCCGGTACACCATGCCCTCGGCGACCAGGTCGACGAACGCGCGCCGCACCGTCTGGCGCGAAACCCCATAGCGCGCAACGAGTTCGGATTCGGTGGGCAGCCGAACGCCGTCGCGGTAGCGGCCCGCGGCGATCTCGTCGCGAAGCTGTTCGCGCACAGTCTGATACGCCGGCGCCGCCCTCAAGCTAGATGCCTCCCCGGGCCACCAACTGCTGGGCGATGACGTTGCGCTGGATCTCGTTGGTGCCCTCGCCGACGATCATCAGCGGTGCGTCGCGGAAGTACCGTTCGACGTCGAATTCGGTGGAATAGCCGTAGCCGCCGTGGATCCGGACCGCGTTCAGCGCGATCTCCATCGCCACCTCGGAGGCGAACAGCTTGGCCATGCCGGCCTCCATGTCGGCGCGCTCTCCGGCGTCGTAGCGGTCGGCCGCATACAGCGTGAGCTGGCGGGCGGCCGTCAGTTTGGTCGCCATATCGGCCAGGTAGTGGCCGACCGCCTGGTGCTTCCAGATCGGCTGGCCGAAACTCTCGCGCTCCTGGGCATACCGCAGCGCATCCTCCAGCGCGGCCGTCGCCACCCCGAGCGCGCGGGAAGCCACCTGAATGCGGCCCGTCTCAAGGCCTTTCATCATCTGCGCGAAGCCCCTGCCCGGCACGCCGCCGAGGATCGCCGACGCGGGCACGCGGTAGTCGTCGAACGTCAACTCGCAAGTTTCGACGCCCTTGTAGCCCAGTTTGGGCAGATCCCGTGACACCGTCAGGCCGGGTCCGTGCTCGACGAGCACCACCGAGATGCCCGTGTGCCGCGGCTTCGCGCTCGGGTCGGTCTTGCACAGCAATGCGATCAGCCCCGACCGGCGGGCATTGCTGATCCACGTCTTGGACCCGTTGATCACCAAGTCCGAGCCGTCGGCCACCGCCGTCGTCTTCATGTTCTGCAGGTCCGAGCCGCCGCCTGGCTCGGTCAGCGCCATCGTCGCGCGCACCTCGCCGGTCGCCATCGCTGGCAGATACGTGCGCTTCTGCTCTTCGGTGCCGAACAGCGACAGCAGCTTGGCGACGACGGTGTGGCCGCCCATCGCGCCGGCCAGGCTCATCCATCCGCGCGACAACTCCTGGGTGACCATCACGTAGCAGCGCGTCGACACCGGCGAGCCGCCGTAGGACTCCGGGATCGCCAGGCCGTAGATGCCGATCTGTTTCATCTGCGCGATCCACGTCTCGGGGTATTCGTTGGCGTGCTCGACTTCGCGCACGGTCGGCTTGACGTCGCGCTCGATGAACGCCCGAACCGTATCGACCAGCATGGTCTCTTCTGTGCTCAACATATGTACGGCCATATTGACACTTTGTGCGGCCCAATGCCAACATTGGCGCCGTGAGCGGCCCCTACTTTGATGAGTTGGAAATCGGCCAGGTCTTTGACTCCGCGCCGTCGATGACGCTGTCGGCCGGCGCGGCGGCCGTCCACCAGTCGATCATCGGCGATCGCCTACGGCTCGCGCTCGACGCGCAGCTGGCATACGCCGTGCTGGGGGCGACCGCTCCGCTGGCACATCCCGCCCTGGTCTGCGACGTGGCGATCGGTCAAAGCACGCTGGTCACGCAGCGGGTCAAGGCCAACCTGTTCTACCGCGGGCTCTGGTTTCACCGGTTCCCCGTGATCGGCGATTCGCTGTTCACCCGCACCGAGGTGGTCGGGCTCAAGCAGAACTCGCCCAAATCGGGCCGCGCGCCGACCGGGTTGGCGGCGCTGCGGATGACGACCGTCGACCAGATCGGCCGGCTGGTGCTGGACTTCTACCGCTGCGCGATGCTGCCGTTGAGCTCCGAACGCGAAACGGGTCGCGACGACGACCTATCCAGCGTGGGCGCCGACCTCGCGCCCGGGCATGACCCGACCGCGGACTGGGACGCCCACGCCTACCGGGAGAAGGTCCCAGGCACCGGGTTCGACGCCGGCATCGCCGGTTCGGTGCTGCACGGCACTGCCGACGTGGTGAGCAGCGCCCCGGAACTCGCCCGATTGACGTTGAATATCGCTGCCACACACCATGATTGGCAAGTCGGCGGGCAGCGCCTCGTGTACGGCGGGCACACCATCGGGTTGGCGCTGGCGCAGGCCACACGCGTGTTGCCGAACCTGGTCACGGTGCTGGGCTGGGAGTCCTGCGACCACACCGGCCCGGTGCACGAGGGCGACACCGTGTACAGCGAACTGCACGTCGACGAGGCGGTCCCACTACCCGACGGCCGCGGAGGTCTGCTGAGGCTGAGGTCGCTGGTGTACGCGGTGGGGGAGCCCGACCGGCAGGTTCTGGACTGGCGGTTCACGGCCCTGCAGTTCTGACGCGTGTTCTCGCGGGGGAAAGGGACCCCGAGGACAATGATCGTGTGACGTCGTTGGTCCTACCCGTCGCCGTGCTGTCACAGGCCCGGCGGGCGGCCGACGCGTTCGGCTCCCTCACCGGCACGACGGTCGACGCCGGCGAGATCCTCACCGGACGCGCCATCCTGCTCGGGCTGGAGCCGGCGGACCGCATCTCGGCCGGCGGCGCGACCCGGTTGATGCCCAGCCGTGACGGCTGGTGCGCACTCACGCTGTCGCGGCCCGACGACGTCGACGCCGTTCCTGCCCTGGTGCAGTCCGACGCCGTCGGCGACGACCGATGGCGCGCCGTGCAAGCCTGGGCCGCCGATCACGACGCTGCCGACGTCACCGGCCGCGCGCGTCTGCTCGGACTTCCGGTCGCAACGCTCGGTGAAACCCCTGCCGCACCACCGCGGATCCATCACGTCGGGGCGGGCACATCGCCGCGCGGCCTGACCGGTCTGCTGGTCGCCGACCTTTCGGTCATGTGGGCCGGGCCGCTGTGCGGACAGTTGTTGGCGCGGGCCGGCGCGACCGTCGTCAAGGTCGAGAGTCCCAACCGGCCCGACGGCACTCGCGCCGGTCCGCCCTCGTTCTTCGAATGGATGAACAGCGGAAAGCTCTCGTACACCGCCGATTTCGACGAGCCATCCGCACTGCGAAGGCTGCTCGAGACCGCCGATGTGGTAATCGAGTCCTCCCGTCCCGCCGCCCTGGCTCGCCGCGGTCTTGGGCCAGCCGATGTTGCACCGCGCGACGGCCGCGTCTGGCTGCGCATCACCGGCCACGGCACCGACGGCGACAGAGCCGACTGGGTGGCGTTCGGCGACGACGCCGCGGTCGCCGGCGGCTTGGTCCGCGGCACACACGACGACCCGCAGTTCTGCGGCGACGCCATCGCGGACCCGCTGACGGGCCTGCACGCCGCGCTCGAGGTGGCGCAATCGCTGAGCCGCGGCGGCGGCGACCTCATCGAGATGTCGATGGCCGCCGTCGCCGCCACCTACGCTCAGAATCCCCGCATACCCGAAACACGATGCGCTGCAACGCCAGAACCCTCCAAGCCCGCCGCGCATCTCGGCGCGGACAACGCCGCCGTCGATCGCCTGGTGACCGAAAGGCGTTTGGCCGCATGCTGATTCAGCGGGCGACGCTGCTTGACGGGTCCACGACCGACATCCGGCTCGAAGAGCGGATCACCGAGGTCGCTGCGGAGTTGACCAAGAAGCCCGGCGAGCTGGTATTCGACGCCGCATGCGCAACGGTCATCCCTGGCCTACATGACCACCATGTCCATCTGCGTTCCGCGGCCGCGGCCCTGACGTCGACCCGGGTGGGCCCGGCCGAGGTGCACAACTACGAGGACCTGGCCCGCGCCCTGAGGACTGCCACGGTGCGCAGCGACGGCTGGATCCGCGCGGTCGGATACCACGAGGCGGTCGCAGGCCCACTCGATCGTGCTGTGCTGGACGAGCTTTCACCGGCGGTGCCGGTACGCGTACAGCACCGCAGCGGCGTGCTGTGGACACTTAACTCGGCCGGGCTTGAACGGGTCGGGTTGGAGGATCACCCCGACGGCCGGCTGCGCAGTTCGGACCGCAGCTGGTCGGACACATTGCAGCGTGACGATACGGGCCTGGCCGACGTGAGTCGTCAGCTGTGCGGATACGGGGTCACCGGTGTCACCGATGCCACACCGGATTTCGAAGTCGGCGACATCGTGAAACTGATCGAGGCGCACAGACGCGGAGAACTGCGCCAGCGAGTCAACTGTCTGGCTCCGGGCAAGCGCATCCTGCACGACGCCGACCTCGATCTCGACGAGCTGACCGCATGGATCGCCGGGCGCCACGCCCAAGACGCTCCGGTCGCGGTGCACTGCGTGACCGCCGCGCAGCTCGTCGTCACCCTGTCGGCGTTGCGGTCGGCGGGTACTCACCCGCAGGACCGCATCGAACACGCCGCCGTCGTACCCGACGACAACGTGGCCGACCTGGCGAACCTCGGCGTCACGGTGGTGACCCAACCCAACTTCGTCGCCGAGCGCGGCGATCAGTACCTGGCCGATATCCCGGTCCGCGAGCAGCACGAGTTGTGGCGGCTGGCCTCACTACGGCGGGCCCGGGTGCCGGTGGCGCTGTCGACCGACATGCCGTTCGGCCATGCCGATCCGTGGGCGGTGATGCGCGCCGCGGTACACCGCACCACCACCTCGGGCGCGGTGCTGGGCTCTGATGAATGTGTCTCGGCGCGTGAGGCTTTGACGATGTTCTTCGGCAAGGCCAGCCGGCCCACAGAGCTCCGCCGCATCGAGCCGGATCAGCCCGGCGACCTGGTGCTGTTGGGGGCATCGCCCGACGAGGTTCTCAAGGAACTCGATGCCGGAATGGTGACCGCCACGGTCATCGCCGGCCAGCTCACTGAGCCTTGACCTAAACAATTGTTCAGGTTCTACCGTCGGGTGCATGACCAGGATCGCGATCATCGCCGGAAGCACGCGGCCGAACCGACGTTCACGCATCGTCGCCGACTGGGTACACGCCACCGCGCAGGGACGCGGCGATGCCGAGTACGAGGTTGTCGATCTAGTTGACGTCGATCTCCCGCTGCTCGATGAACCAGTTCCCGCGGCCTTCGGCCAGTATCACCACCCACACACCAAAGCGTGGTCGAAGCGAATCGCCTCTTTCGACGGATTCGTCTTTGTGACACCGGAATACAATCAAAGCATCCCCGCAGTGCTGAAGAACGCCATCGACTATCTCTACAACGAATGGCACGGCAAGTCAGCCGGCATCGTCGGCTATGGCATCGACGGCGGAAAATTTGCGATTGAACATCTCCGTCAGATCTGTGCCGAGGTGAGGGTGGCCGGCGTGCCGCCCGCCGTCATGCTCAAAGTGTTCGACGACTTCGCCGATGACGGCGTAAGAGCCGATCGTCACCGATTGGCGCTACAACAGATGCTTGACGAAGTGATGCGTCGCTAACCGTTCTGCCGGTGGCGAACCGCGGTATTTCTCGCCCCGTGCAGGCGCTTACTGGGTTATGGCCGAAGACCGCCTGCCCGACGACGCAGAGGCGCTGGATGCGTACTCGACCGTGGTCACCGCGGTTGCTCGCGCCGTGCTGCCCAGTGTCGCCAGCCTCGCGGTGCGGTCATCGCGCGGTGACGGCAGTGGCAGCGCCAGCGTCATCACCCCGGACGGCTACCTGCTGACCAGCGCGCACGTGGTCGCCGGCGCCCAGACCGCGGAGGCGGCGTTCACCGATGGCACCACCGTGAAGGTCGATGTGGTCGGTCGCGATGTGCTGTCCGACCTCGCTGTACTCAAGGCCCGCAGTGCGGTGCCGGAACCCGTGGTGATGGGTCGTGCCGCAGATCTGCGCGTCGGTCAACTCGTTGTGGCCGTCGGAAATCCACTCGGGCTTGCCGGCAGCGTCACGGCGGGCATCGTGTCAGGACTGGGCCGGTCATTGCCGACGCGGTCGGGCCGCGTGGTCGACGAGGTGATCCAGACCGACGCCGCACTGAATCCGGGCAACAGCGGCGGCGCGCTCGCCGACGGGCGCGGCCGAATGGTCGGCGTCAGCACGGCGGTGGCGGGAGTCGGTCTGGGCCTTGCGGTTCCGATCAACGAGTCGACACACAAGATCATCGCGTCGCTGATGACCACCGGGAGGGTGCGGCGGGCGTGGCTCGGCATCGCCGGCGCGCACATTCCGGTCGCGCCCGCGCTGGCAGCCAAGTTGGGCACTCACAACGGCCTGCAGATTGCCAGCGTGGTGCGGGGCAGCCCAGCGGCCGAGGCGGGCCTGCGTCGCGGCGACATCGTGGTCAGCGTCGACGGTCACAACATCGTCACCGCGACCGCGATCCAGAAGCTGATGGTCGAAGACGCGATCGCCCGCCGGATCGAGATGACAGTGTGGCGCAACGGTGCATTGGTCGACGTGTTCGTGGTGCCGCGCGAGCTCGCCGACGCCTGACTCGTCGTTGACTGAAACTGCGCTTCGGCCTACAGTCTGATTTGCAGAAATGATGTCTACTTTACGGAAGATGGTCATTCGCCGGCAGAACATGGAGGAAGCAGTGCGCATCCGACATCTAGGAATCGTCGTACAGGATCTCGAGAGGACCGCCGAGTTCTATGAGAACGTGCTCGGGTTCAAGCGCCTCGGAGACGCCCGAACGCCGGGTCACTATCCGGGCAAGGCGCTCGACCTCAGCGACGGCGAGGTGAACTACTCGCTGCTGCAGCCCAACCCGGACATCGAGCGCTCCGAGTGGACGTATGGGGCGATGGGACCCAACCACATCGGCGTGACCATCGAGGACACCGGTGCCGTGGTGACCGCGTTGAAGGAACGGGGCATCGAGGTCTACGGCGCCGAAGCAGCGGACCCGCCGCGGTTCTTCAAGTTCCGCGACCCCGACGGTGTCGAGGTCGACGTCGCCACGCCGGAGCGTGGCTGGAAGTTCTGAACACTCGGCGTTCGCTTCCGCCCCTGTGGCTTGTCGGCACCGTCAGCACCATCTTCCTGCTGCAGGTCGCGGTCACCTTGGCGCGCCCGGTGTCGACGTACCGACTCCTGGCTCTCGGTGCCGACGGCACCACACTCGGCCTGACGGCCGCCTGCTTCGCGGTCCCGCCGATCTTGCTCGCGGTCGGCTTCGGCCGGTGGACTGAGCGACACCATCCCGCGATCCTGCTCACGTTCGGCCTCTGCGTCTCAGCAGTCGCGGCATTTGTTCTGGTTGTCGCGGAGTCGATTCCAGCGATGGCGGTCGCTACCACGGCGCTCGGCGTTGGGCACACGTCGGGTGCCATCGGCACGCAGAGCATCATGGCGCAGGCGCACAGCTCGCTCGCGCGTATCAGCCGGTTTGGCACGCTCACCGCCGTCTCGGCGCTCGGTCAGATCGTGGGCCCGGTTCTGGGTGGCTTGATTATCGGCCACACCGAAGAGCCCAGCCTCGAATCGACATCCTCCGCGCTCGTCGTCGCGGCATGGGTCTTCGTAGGTGCTCTACCGGCCGCCGGCCTTGGCGATGCGAGCCCGGATCCAAACGTCGACGATGCGCACCGGCCGGGCTGAGCGCGTGTGGCGCCTGCTCCGCCGGCGGGGGATGCCAGCCGCGCTGATGACCAGCTTCTCCGCGAAGAGCGGCATGGACCTGCTCCTGGTCTATATGCCTCTGCTCGGCGCTGTCGTCGGCCTGACCTCGACCCAAGTGGGCCTCCTGCTGGGAATCAGCTCCACCGGCGCGCTGCTGGCGCGGGCCACAACCCCGTTCTTCGTGCGCAGGATCCCAACACTCAAACTGACCGTGGTCGCCACCGTGGTCGCGGCGACTTGCCTGCTCGTCCTTGCGCTGAGCGGCAACCTGATACCGATGATGGTCGCGATGTCGGTGCTCGGCTTTGCGCTTGGCCTTTCGCAGACGACGACCATGGACTGGGTCGTCGACCTGGTCGACGACACCAGCCGCGGATCCGCGCTGGGACTGCGCGTCGCGACCAACCGCGTCGGGCAGGCCTTCATACTCGCCGTGGCAGGTGCGGTGTCTGGGTTGTGGGGAGTCGAGGCCGCCTTCGCATTACTGGCGCTCGTCATGTTCGCCACTGCCGTGGTCGGCAGCGTCGGCGGCGGCCGAGCTCAGTCCGCGGGTGCTTGAGCGATTATCGGCGATTCCGGCGCTCGGGCAATCGTCTGGAGCATCAGCTCGCCTATGTGCGAGATCCGTTGTGCGCTAAGCCGACTCGTGGGTGCAGCGACCGCAATGGCCGCGGGACGTCCCGCGAAGTCGCGGAAGGCGACGGCCACCGAGCCCACATCGTCCTCGGCTTCACCCGAGTTGACCGCATAACCACGCACCCTGGCCTGAGCTATCGCCTTCATCAGCTTCGCCTGGGTCGTGATCGATCGCTCAGTACTGGCGTCGAACGGTTCGGCCGACGTGGGATACAGCTCGGCCACCTGTTGATCGCTCATCTGGGCGAGCAGCGCCTTGCCCAGCGACGTGCAGTGCGCCGGCGCCAGGGTCCCCGTCCGCCTCACCACACGCAGGGCCCGCTCGGACTCCACTCCGTCGACATACCGCACCTTCGTGCCCTCCAGTACACCGAGGTGAACAGTCTCGCCGAGTTCGGCGGCTAACTCCTCCATCATCGGTCGGGCCTGCTCCCGAACGTTCAGGGAACCGACGACGGCCAGCCCCACCTCGACCAGCGCGGGCCCGGCGACGTAGGCCCTGGTGACGGGCTCCTGCTGGACGAAGCCATGGTGCGCCAACATCGCGAGCAGCCGGTGCGCCGTCGAGTGCGCGACCCCCAAGTATTTGCAGGCATCGGTCAGCCGGACCCGGGGCTGCTCGCGGAACAGCAGAAGCAGGAGAAGGGCATTGTTCACCGAGGCGATGGGATAGGCCGGCCCGGTTTCGCTCTCCGGTCGTGTGTTCTGCATAGAAGAAGACTACCGTCAGCAAGAAGAAAGTGACGCTTGACACATCAGCGTCGGCGACCTTCTAGGTTTTCTTATTACCAGAAGATGTTTCCGTCTTGAAGACATACAGATAAGAGGTCTGATGGATCAGGACATCGATCGGCGAACCGACCCGGCCGTCGCGCAGGACGACGACGCCGCCCAGGTCGGCGACGGAGACCATCGACGAGATGTCCGGCTAACTCGGCGGGTACACGTGGTCCTCGGGCTCGTCGTCTCGGCGCTCGGCGCCTGGCTGCTGTACCGAAGCCGGACCGAACTGGACTTCCGCGGCCCGAACAACGAGCCCGGGCCTGGCTACCTCCCCGTGCTGCTGACCCTCTGCCTGACCGGCCTGGGCTTGGCCCTGTCGGCGGTCTGGTTGTTCGGGCCGAGAGCACGACGAGGTGAGGCGCCGACGCTCTCGCTCCAGCCGCGACGCATGGCCCGGGCAGGGTTGGTGTGGGTCGCGTTGGTGATCTGCGCGGCATTGATCGAGCCTCTCGGATTTCTGATCGCCGGCGAGGTGCTTGTCGTTCTGGTGATCGTGGTGATCGAACGAATGCGCTCGATCCCATCGATCATCGCGCTGCTTCTAGTGCCGCCCGCGATGTATTTCCTGTTCGCCACCCTGCTCGAGGTGCAACTCCCAGGAGGAACTCTGTGGCAGTGAATCAACCCGGAGCGTGCCGGTGAATGCGCTGGACGGCTTGCTTCACGGCCTGCAGGCCGCCATCACCCCGGCGAACCTGCTCTGGCTCCTCGTCGGCTGCCTTCTCGGCACGCTCGTCGGGATCCTGCCCGGTCTCGGACCGCCGGCGACGATCTCGATCCTGCTGCCGCTGGCCACAGGCTTCGACCCGGCGACTGGGTTGATCATGATGGCCGGCATCTATTACGGCGCCAAGTACGGCGGCTCGACGACATCGATCCTGCTCAACATCCCCGGCGAGTCCTCGTCGGTGGTGACGTGCCTCGACGGCTATGAGATGGCCAAGCAGGGCCGGGCCGGCAAGGCGCTCGGGATCGCGGCCATCGCCTCGTTCGTCGCGGGCACGATCGGCGTGATCGGGCTGACGTTCCTCGCGCCGCTGGCGGCCGACGTCGCGGTCAACTTCGGTCCACCCGAGTACTCCGCGCTGATGGTCTTCGCGCTGCTGTTGGTGATCATGCTGGCCGGCGACTCCATGCTCAAAGGCTTCATCTCCATGTTCATCGGCCTGTTCCTTGCGACCATCGGCACCGACCTGTTCTCCGGTCAGCCCCGGTTCACCGGCGACCAGATCGAGCTTGCGGGCGGCATCGAGTTCATCGCCCTGTCCGTCGGCATCTTCGCGATCGGCGAGGTGCTGGTCAACATCGAGGAGAAGACGCAGACACAACTCTTCAAGGTGCCCAACAAGATTCGCGAGTTGCTTCCGTCCCGAAAGGACGTCTCGAGATCGACGCCGGCGATGCTGCAGGGAAGCATCATCGGCTTCCTGATCGGAATCCTGCCGGGCGCCGGCTCGACGGTAGCCTCGTTCGTCTCCTACATCGTGGCCAAGCGCACTTCCAAGCACCCGGAGGAGTTCGGCAAGGGCTCGATCGAGGGGGTGGCGGCGCCGGAGGCCGCGAACAACTCCGAGACCGGCGGGGCCATGGTCCCGCTGCTGACCATGGGCATTCCCGGATCCGGCACGGGCGCAGTTCTTCTCGGCGCGTTGGTGCTCTACGGCCTCAACCCGGGACCGCTGCTCTTTCACGAGCACGCCGATGTGGTGTGGCCGATCATCGCCAGCATGTACCTGGGCAACATCGCCCTGCTGGTGATGAACCTGCCCATGGTGCCGTTGTTCGCCAAGCTCCTCAACACGCCGTACAAGGTGCTCTACCCGGCGATCCTTCTCATCTCGGTGGTCGGCGTGTACAGCGTGAACTTCGCGATCTTCGACGTGGGCCTGCTGGTGGTCTTCGGATTGCTCGGCTACGTCATGCGCAAGCTCGACATCCCGCCGGCGCCTTTGGTTTTGGCGTTCGTGCTCGGCCCGATTGCGGAGAACGCGATCCGGCAGTCGCTGCTGCTCTCCGACAACAGCCCGGTCATCTACCTGCAGCGGCCGATCTCGGCGACCCTCATCGTCTTGGCGGTCGTGCTGCTCGTCGTCCTGACCTTCGGCCGCACGCGCAAGGTGCGCGAGCAGGTGATCGAGGCCGACGTATGAGTCCCCAATCCCCACAAGGAAGGAAGCGGGCCATGATCCGTACCAAACAATTCCTTACCGTCGCGGTCGCGGCGGTTGCACTCGCCGCCGTCGCCGCGTGCGGAGGCTCCGGCTCGGGCGGTGGCGCCGGCGGCAAGTCCGGCCCCGTGGAGGTCGTCACTCACAACGCGGTCGGCGGCGGTAGTGACGTGTTCACCCGCCAGATGATCAAGGTGATGTACGAGAACAAGATCATCGACACGCAGTGGCCCGTCCGTAACGTGCCGGCCGGTGACTCGATCGGCGCGATGTCGTACATGATCGAGCGAAAGGGCAACGCGGGCTTGATCGCTCAGGTCACGCCGACCTGGCTGGCAACGCCGATGACCGTCGAGAACGCACAGGTCGGCCTCGACCAGCTCACCCCGATCTCGTTGGTTGCGACCGAACCGCAGGTCATCGCCACCGGGGCCAATCAGCCGTTCAACACGTTCGCCGACTTCGTCAATGCAGCCAAGCAGCGTCCCGACACCCTCGTCCAGAGCGGTGGCTCCAGCACCGCCAACGACGCGCTGACCCGGCTGGTGTTGCAGGAGACCGTCGGTGCACGCTGGAAGTTCCTGTCCTTCGAGGACACCGGCTCTCGGATCACCGCCCTGTTGCGCGGTGATGCCAACATCATGCTCGGCAGCGCCGAAGACTTCGCTGAGCAGGTTAAGGCGGGGCAGCTCAAGCTGATCGCGGTGGTCGGGTCCGAACGTCTCGAAATCTTCCCCGACGTCGGCACCACCCAGGAGCAGGGCATCGACTCCTCGAAGGTGCCCGTGCAGTTCCGCGCGGTGATGGGTGCACCCGACATGCCAGAGGACGCCGTGCAGCGATTCCAGGACGACCTGTCAAAGATGGTCGAGACCGAAGACTGGAAGACCCTGGCCAAGGACAGCGGCCTGGTGACCCAGAACCTGCAGGACGACAAGCTCACCGCGTACCTGAACGAACAGACCGACATCGTCGGCAACCTGCTGCAGGGGCTCGGCCTGAGGAAGGATCAGTGAACGCTGCTGATCCGACATCGTTGTTGGCCAAGTTCGTCGCCGAGGTCGACGCTCACCAGATTCCCGAACCTGTCCTCCACGCGACGCGGCGCGCCCTGGTTGACCACATCGGGGTGACGGTCGCCGGCTCGACCGACGACATCACCCGCCGCGCCCGCAGCGCCATCGCCGCAAGCGAGAACGGCGGCGGCGCAACGGTAGTCGGCGACCGGATGCGCGTATCGCCGCCCTTCGCCGCGTTCCTCAATGCGTTCGCCTCGCATGTGCTCGACCTCGACGACGTCTACAACCCGCCGGGTACGACGGTCCACGGAAGCTGCTCGGTGTGGCCGGCGATCCTGGCCATCGCCGATACTCGTCCGGTCAGTGGGCGCGATGCGTTGGCGAGCTTCGCCATCGGATTCGAGGTCGAGACCCGGGTCGGACATGCCGCCGGGCAGACGCACTACGACGCCGGTTGGCACGTCACCGGCACATCCGGTCATGTGGGTGCCGCGGCCGCGGCGGCGCGCATGATGGGCCTCGACTGTCAGCAGGTCGAGCACGCGATCGCGGCCGGAGCCACTCAGGCGGCGGGGCTGCGGATCATGGCGGGCAGCGACCTGAAGAGCATGCATCCCGGCAAGGCCGCGATGGACGGCGTATTGGCGGCCACCCTCGCCGCGCACCACCTGACCGCCAGCGCCAAGGCGCTCGAAGGCGACTTCGGCTACCTCGCGGTGATGAGCACCGACGCGGCTCCCGACCGGCTCAGCGCGGGGCTCGGCGAGACCTGGAACATCACCTCGAACGGGTACAAGCTCTACCCGAGCGGCTCCCTCACCCACCCGATGATCGACGGCGTGATCGAGCTGGTGACCGAAAACGACGTAGCCCCAAACGATGTCACGGTCATCGATGTCCGGGTCTCGGCGCCGGCTGCCCGCTTCACCGACAAGCCGCGACCGACCACGGCCATGGAGGCGAAGTTCAGCCTGCGCCACTGCGCGGCGGCGGCGGTGGTCTTTCGGAAGGTCGGCACCGAGGAGTTATCCGACGGGGTGTTGACCCGGCCCGACGTTGTCGAGTTGCGGGACAGAGTGAAGGTCGTCGCGGACTCGGCGCTCGGTAAGCAGGACGCCGACGTCGAGATCACGCTGGCCTCGGGGAGGACGCTGGCCATCCAGGTGCGGGGCAACCGCGGCACGCCGTCGGCCCCACTCGACGACGACGAGCTCGGCGCGAAGTTCCGTGAGCTGGTGGGCCCCGTGCTCGGAGCGCAGCGCGCCGAACGGCTGCTGGCCACGTGTTGGGGGTTCGACGAGCTCACGGACGCCTCAGCGCTGCTCGCGCAGACCGTCCCGGTGGTCGATGGCTGACGTAGCCCTGGTGACCGGCGCCGGCAGCGGACTGGGCGCGGTCATCGCCGAACGCCTTGCGCGAGAAGGACTTACGGTGGCGGTTAACACTCGGGCCCGAACAGAGGAGGCGGACGCGGTGGTCGCCGCGATTGACGCCGCAGGCTGCCGCGCCTTCGCCGTCACCGCCGATGTCACCGATCGAGCCGCAGTGGAGCGCATGTTCGAGACCGTCGCCGCGCATGGCAGGCTGCGGGTGCTGGTCAACAACGCGTCATACCGTCCCCGTCAGCCAGCCGACACGATCACCGAGGAGGACTGGCGGCGGGTCCACGCGGTCACCCTGGACGGGGCGTTTCGGTGTATCCAATGCGCTCTGCGCGCGCTGCGTCCCGGTGGGCGGATCGTCAACATCCTCGGCCGTAACGCATTGAGCGGCGACCCCGAGAAGGTCCATGTCTCATCGGCCAAGTACGGCCTACTCGGCCTCACCCTGGCGCTAGCCGCCGCCCTGCGTCAGGACCGCGTCGCCGTCAACGCAGTATCGCCGGGCATAAACACGGATCTCACGGACGACCTTGTGTTCAGGTGCCGGTCCGAGATCGCGGAGCAAGTCACCCGCCTCGCCTTCGCGGACGCCGCGGAGGTTACCGGGAGCGTCATTCGGGTCGACTGCGACGGCTCCGTGGTTAGCGCGGCGCCCCTGGCGTGGTGAGCTCGAGCAACGCCCCGACATCGCCAATCTCCTTGAGCGAGAAGGTGGCATCTGCCAGCCGCTCCGCACGGTCATGCCCCAGCACACCATCCACCAGACCGTGGAACTTCTCCCTGAGCTCGTCGTCGGTGAGCCGGTTTCCCGGAGTCCCGCGGGCGTGATCGACCCAGTTCTCCACCGTCGCACCGTCGTTGGTGAGCGCCGTGGCGCCGGCCTGTGTGTGCGGAACCGCCGAGTCCGGTACAACCTCGATTCGCGACATCACCGCTCGCACGTCGGGCCGGCCGACCGCGGAGTCGGAGAACTGGGCCTCGCTCGCCTGGCCCTCCAGCAGTGCGATGGCACACGCGAACGTCACCGAGAACTTGCCCTCCAGGCCGGTGCGAGGATCGGTTTTTCCCGTCAGCTCGGGCACCAACGGGTGCACCCGCAGCGTGATCTTGCCGATCCGGTCCGCGCTCAGCCCGCGGCGTACCGCGAGATCGCGGACCGCGTCGATGGCCGGGTGGATGACCACCCCACACGCGTAGGGCTTCACCCCGTTGTCGAATATCTGCCACTTGTGGCCAAGGCCCTCAACGAGATCCGCAGGGCTTGTGGCCGAGGACATCACGGCGAACATTCCCCGGCGGCCCTGCAGTGGGTCCGGTGCGCCGGTGAACCCTCCGGCCGCGAGCAGACCCGCCCAGACGCCCGCCTGAGCCGCCCGGCCCGCGTGGAACGGCTTGGTCATCGTGCCGAACTGTTCACGGTGACCGGCTGCCTGCGTCGCCGCGATGCTCAGGCAATGAGTCGCAGTCACACCTTCGAGGCCGAGCAGCCTGACTGCCACGGCGGCCGACGCGAGTGCTCCGGTGGTGCCGGTCATGTGCCAGCCCACGTCGTAGTGTTCCGGGTACAGCGCGTTGCTCGCGCGGGCGGCAAGCTCGTAGCCCAACGCGTGCGCGGCCAGCAGGTCGATTCCGCGGCTGCCGCGGAGTTCGGCCAGAGCCGTGCCTGCGGCGTACAAGGGTGTCGTCGCATGCAGGATCGTCGGTGAATGAGTGTCGTCGAAATCGAGGGCATGGCAAGCGATTCCGTTGACCAACGCCGCATCGGTGACCCGTAGTCGGTGGGGAGTGCCGAGCACCCGGGCCTGTGGTTCCCCGCCGAGGAGGCCGCACTGCTCCCTGGCGATCTGCGCGGCCGGTTCAGCGGCACCGGCAATGGCGAGGCCGAGGTGATCGAGCAGGCAACGAGTGCTCTCGTGCAACACATCGGCGGGAACGTCGGCGGCTCCGGTGCGCTGCACGAAGTCAAGCAAGGTCCGCGTCTCGGCGGAGGTCCGATCGTCGTACGTCAGCGCGGCTGCTCCCATGTAGTCTGTATAACAGAATTTCTTTCCGTATTACAGACTGGAGTTCTCGGTGACCGATGACCACTCGGTAAGCAGCGCGTTGGCCGCTTTCGCCGCGGGCGTGCGGACCGAGAACCTTCCGGCTGACGTGGTGCAACAGGCGGTCCGCTGCCTCGTCGACTGGCTCGGCTGCACCATCGCGGGAGCGGCCACATCGGAGAGCGCGCGGGTACGGGCCGGGATTCTGGCGCTGGACCCCGACGGGTCGCGCGCGGCCGCCATCGTGGGTACGGGGCAGCGAGCATCGGCCAGCTACGCGGCGCTGGCGAACGGGATCGCCGCTCACCTGCTGGACTTCGATGACACCTTCAATCCCGAGCAGACGACCATCCACGGCAGCGCTCCGTTATGGCCGGCCATCGTGGCTGCGAGTGCACTGGTTCCGGTCTCCGGAAGAGCTGCCGTCGAGGCGTTCGTCGCCGGCTTCGAGGTGCAGACCCGGGTCGCAGTCGCGGCCGGGCCGGGGCACTACGACGCCGGCTGGCACGTGACCGGCACCGTGGGACACATAGGGGCTGCTGTTGCCACGGCACGGCTACTGGGACTATCGCCTGAGCAGACTCTCGCGGCGCTCGGAACTGGCGCCACGCAGTCGGCCGGGATGAAAGTCGTATACGGGTCGATGGGCAAGGCGTTGCATGCCGGCAAGGCCGCGATGGACGGATTGCTCTCGGCCTTCCTCGCGCGCAACGCCTTCACGTCAAGCACGGAGCCCATCGAGGGCCATCGAGGTTTTCTCCATCTGTTCTCGCCCGACCCCATGCCCGAACGGGCGGTCGAGAGTCTCGGCGAGACGTGGTATCTCCCGCGCGACGGCTTCAAGCCCTACGCATGCGGCTCGCTCACTCACCCACCCGCGCAAGCCCTTCTCGAGCTGCGGGCCGAACACGGCCTCACCGCCGACGATGTCCTCTCCGTCGATGCGTACGTGCACGACTACGTGAGAACGACGACCGGGCTGGCCGAGCCACGGACGGGGCTGGAAGGAAAGTTCAGCATCTATCACGTCCTCGCGGCAGCGCTCGCGGACGGTGCTGCCCTCCTCGACCAGTTCACCGACGAGCGCGTGGCCGATCCGGAGCTGACCAGGATTCGTGAACGGGTCAACGTCCACAGCGACGAAGTGCAGAACAAGGATTCGGCACTCGTCGTCCTGTCGCTGCGGGACGGTCGCACGCTGCAGCGGCACGTCGCCCACAATCTCGGCACGCCGGACAACCCGATGACCGACCAGCAGCTTGAGGAGAAGTTATTGGCTCTGGCCGCGCCCGTGCTCGGCCAGGCCGGTGCGGAACGACTCGCCAGCACTTGCTGGGGCTTCCTCGAGCTGGACGACGTCAGCACCGTGGTGGAGCTGACTGCTCCTGCGGGCTAGGCAGCCGCGGGGGCGAACGCCTCGTGCAGTGCGGCGCACTGGCTGTTGAAAAAAGACTGCGATACTTCAGCTTTCGACGCGATGCCGTCGAAGCCGTGGAACGCTCCGGACACCACCTCGACCTCGCAAGGCACCCCGACGGCCTTCAACCGCTCGGCATAGGCCAGGTCCTCGTCGTGAAACAGATCGAGCGTTCCTACGCCTATCCAGGCGGGGGGCAGCCCGCTGAGGTCTTCGCGCCGTGCGGGAACAGCGATGTCAGGGTCGGCGTCGCCCAGGTAGCTCGCCCAGCCGAACTTGTTGCTGGACTGGTTCCACAGCCGATGTCCCGGGTGGTCGAGATCGTCGCGGTCCACGGTGCGGTCGTCGAGCATCGGATACACCAAAAGCTGTGCGGCAAGCGGTACTTCGGCGCGATCCCTGGCGAGCAGTGCGAGTGCGGCGGCAAGCCCCCCGCCTGCGCTGGCGCCGCCGACGGCCACCCGGGCCGGGTCCACCGAGGGCAGGCCGGCCAACCACGCCAGCGCGGAGTAGCAGTCCTCGAGCGACGTGGGGTAGGGATGCTCGGGTGCCAGCCGGTAGTCGACCGACGCCACCGTTGCGCCCAGTTCACGGGCGAACCGCCGGCACAGCACGTCGTCCTGCGCGGCGTTGCCGATCACATAGCCGCCGCCGTGGATCCACAGCAGCGCCGGCCCCACATCGCTCGCACCGGCGGGCCGGAACAACCGAACCCCGACGCCGGACGACAGCGTCAGCACCTCGACGTCCTCGGGTGCGTTCCGTCCCAGCAGCCTGGTTCCCATCCGCAGGATGGGCAGGGTCATTGGGGTGACCAGCTGCCTGGGGATGAAGCGGGCGATTCGGCGCAGGTCGGGGTGGAAATCGATGGTCGGCACCCGATCAGTATTACTTGAGCATCGTCTCGGATGCGAACCCTGCGCGAGCAGACGGAGAATCGCACTGCGCGGCGGGAATTCATGCGATTCTGCGTCTGCTGGCCGAGGAACGTTACTTGAGCAGCGGATCGCGCGGCAGGCCGAGGATCCGCTCCGCGATGGTGTTGCGGGTGATCTCCGACGTGCCGCCGGCGATCGTCATCGCCCGATTGCCCAAGTAGCTGCGCAGCAGCTTTGGCGCCTGTCCCACCACAGCGGCCGAGCCGGCCAACTCCATGCCCAGTTCGGTGATCCGCTGGCCGGCCTCGGCGACCAGAAGCTTGGTGACGTTACCTTCCGGTCCGGGTTCGGCACCGGCGATGGCCCTGCTGGCGCGCCGCAGGTTCAGCAGCCGCAACGTATGCGTCTCCGCGATGCACTCGCCGGCCCGCCGGACGTAGTTGGCCGGAGCGGGTGCCGCGTCAAGCAGCTTGACCAGGTCGTCCGCGGTGAAGCCGACCGCGCCGCCCGACCCGCCGCCGATGGAGATCCGCTCGTTGCCCAGCGTCGCGCGGGCCACCAGCCAGCCCTTGTTCACATCACCCACCACATCGGAGTCAGGGACGAACACGTCATCGAAGAAGACCTCATTGAAATGCGAGTCACCAGTGATGCCCTTCAGCGGATTCACCGTCACCCCAGGCGCTTTCATGTCGATCGCCATCATCGTCACGCCCGCGTGCTTGGGCGCGTCCGGATCGGTGCGCACTGTCGCCAGCCCCCACTGGCAATACTGCGCCAGGCTGGTCCACACCTTCTGCCCTGTGACGCGCCAGCCGCCGTCGACCTTCTTTGCCGCCGTGCGCACCGCGGCGGCGTCGGACCCCGCGCCCGGCTCTGAGAACAGCTGGCACCACATCACCTCACCACGCAACACCGGTTCGACCCAGCGCTCCCGCTGATCGTCGGTGCCTGCCTGCGCGATGGTGAGCGCCACCCAGCCGGTGATGCCCATATCCGGCCGCTGGATGCCGGCGAACTCCTCCTCAATGACCAGTTGCTCGAGCACGTCGGCTGCGCGACCCCACGGCTTCGGCCAGTGCGGCACCAGATAGCCGGAGTCGACGAGGAAATCGCGCTGCTTGTCCTCGGGCAAGGACTTCAACGTGGCGACGGCCTCGCGGGCCTGGCTGCGGTACGCCTCAGCTTCCGGCGGCAACGTGAACGACGCACCGTGCGCCTGCCCGCTGCGCTGGCCCTCGACGATGTCGAGCAGCGGATCGCCGCCCTCTTCCATGAGCGCGGCCAGGGTGCGGGCCCGGCGCAGATACAGGTGGGCGTCGTGTTCCCACGTGTAGGCGATGCCCGCCGTGCAACTGAATGTTGTTCTGCGCGTTGAACACCTGAGTACGGATCGCATGCGATGCGGCGACCGCGCCGGGGAACCACGCGCTGTCCAGGTCGTCGGCGCGCGCCGCGTCCCAGGTCGCCGCCGTGGTCTCCTCCGCGTTCGACCAACATGTTGGCGGCATGGTGCTTGACCGCCTGGAAGGTGCCGATGGTCCGGCCGAACTGCTCGCGCACCTTCGCGTACTCGACGGCCATCTCCAGTGTCGCCCAGCTGACACCCACCGCCTCGGCGGATGCCAGGATCCGGAACACGGTGCGCGCCTTACGCGCAGCGCCACGCAGCACCCGGTCTTCGGCGACGGTCACGCCGCGCAGCGCGACGGATCCGACGCTGCGGGTAGTGTCCAGCGAGTCCAGCGCGGCGACGGAGACACCGTCGGCTCCGGCATCCACGACGACGACGTCCTCACCCGCCGCGACCACGAGCACGTCGGCGTCCGGCGCGCCCAACACCGCCGGGCTTTCACCGGTGACCACCAGGTCGGAACCGACCGTCACGCTGCCCGACAAGGCCAGCGCACCGATAGCGCTGCCGTCGGCCAGACCCGGAAGCACCTGCGCGCGAAGCGAATCCGGCCCGCACCGGTCGATCACCACCGCGGCGGACACGCTCGCCAGAAACGGGCCGGGGCACAGCTCGCGACCCTGCGCCTCCAGCACCACCGCCAACTCCGCTAGGCCGAACCCCGAACCACCGTGCTCCTCGGCGATCGCAAGTCCGTTCCATCCGAGCTCGGAGGCCGCCGACCAGACGTCGGCGGGATGGGACACCCCGCCCTCAAGCGTCGCGCGGGCCGCCGCACGGCTGTTCAGCCGGGTCAGCTGTCCGATCGCGGCGTCGGCGAGATCCTTGTGTTCCTCGGTGATGGCAAGCGCTGACTTACTCACGGTGGAAGTCCTCTTCACGTTTGACGGTTGTCAAGTGAAGGTAACCCATCAAGCGAACACCGCGAACAGCCCGGCCGCGACCGCGAAGCTCACCACCGACAGCACCGTCTCCAGCACCGTCCAGGTCTGCAGGGTCTGCTTGACGGTCATGTTGAAGTACTTGGCGATGATCCAGAACCCGCCGTCGTTGACGTGACTGAGGATGATCGAGCCCGCCGCGATCGACATCGCGATCAAGGCCACGCCCATCTGCGAGTAGTCGCCCCCGGTCACCAGCGGTGCGACGATACCGCCGGTGGTGACGATGGCCACCGTCGCCGAGCCCTGCGCGATGCGTAGACCGCAGCTGATGACATAGGCCAGGACGATCACCGGCAACCCGGCGGCCGACATGGTGTCGGCAAGCGCGTCGCCGATTCCGGTGGCCGAGATGACCTTTCCGAAGAACGCTCCCGCGCCGACGACCAGCAGCAGCATGCCGACCGGACGCAGCGACTCGCCGGTCAGCACGCTGAGTTCCTGCACGCTGGCACCACGCCGGACGCCGAGGACATAGAAGCCGACCAATACCGCGATGAGCAGCGCGACGGCCGGGGTGCCGAAGAAGGTGAGCACCTGCAGTAGCCGCGATCCCTCGTCGAGCAGCATTGTGCCGAACGTCGCGCCGAGAATCAGGACGAGCGGGATGGCGATGATCGCCACGATCAACCCGACGGACGGTGGACTTGTCGCGACGGTTCGATCGGTCTTCGCGGGCGTCTCCTTCACCGTTGTTCCCGAACCGGCTGTTCCCGAACCGCCCGCCGGGGACGGCGCGGCTTCGTCGTCGGAACCGCTCTCCGGTTCGATGAGGAACTCGGGCGGAACCTCCACGATTACGCGCTTGCCGATGTAGGTGCCCCACACGATGCCGGCGGCGATGAAACCGGGTATGCCGCAGACGAATCCCATCAGAATCAGCCATCCGAGACTGATCTCCAATAGTCCGCCGAGTGCTACCGGACCAGGGTGTGGGGGCAGAAACGCATGCGTCATCGACAGGCCGGCCACCATCGGCATCACGTACAGCACCAGCGACTTCCCGCCGCGCTTGGCCGTCACATAGATCAGCGGTGCCAGCACGAAGATGCCGATGTCGAAGAAGACGGGAATGCCGAAAATCAGACCGAGCAGGCCCATCGCGATCGGGGCGCCGCGCTCGCCGAATATGCCGAGCAGCTTTCTCGCCAAAACGTCTGCCCCGCCGGACCGTTCGAGAATCGCGCCCAGCACGGTGCCCAAGCCGATGATGACCGCGATGTGTCCCAGAATGCTGCCGAAGCCCGTCTCCAGCAGGGAATCACCGCTCTTGATCGCGGTGCCGACGAGGTCCTTGACCGGCAACCCTGCGGCCAGTGCCAGTCCCAAGCCGGTGAGCAGCAGAGCGACGAACGGCTCGAGCTTCACTTTGATGATGGTGAACAGCAGGATGGCGATGGCGAGGCCGCAGAGGATCAACAGTCCTGGCGTCGACGTACGAAGCCATTCGATAGCGGAAGTCATGGGGGAGCCTTTCAGTTCAGGGACTTGACGAAGGATGCTGCGCGAGAGGCGATGTCGGACCAATCGCCGGAAGCCACCGCCTGAGGCGGGACGACGTCGGTTCCGGCGGAGACCGCGACCGCGCCGTTCGCAAGGAAGTCCGCGGCGTTGCCCGCGTTCACCCCACCGGAGGGAATCAGCGTGACGTCCGGAAGGGGTCCACGCAGGTCCTTGAAGTACCGCGGGCCGAATACGCCGGCAGGGAAGATCTTCACCGCGGCGGCGCCGAGGTCGAGCGCGACAAGCACTTCCGTCGGTGTCAGGGCTCCCATGATCACCGGGATTCCGCAGTCAGCGCCGACGGCCCCAACCTCGGCTCGAATCCCGGGTGTGACAAGGAATGTCGCGCCCGCGTCGACGGCGGCCCTGGCCTGATCCGCGGTCAGCACGGTGCCCATGCCGTCACTGCCTGCGATGCCGTTGCGGCGCGCAGGTGGTCGAGCACCCCGGGGGTGGTGAACGTGAACTCAAGCGCGCGTATCCCTGACTGGGCGAGGGCGCAGGCAAGGGCGACCGGGTCGGGAATCTCGGGTGCGCGGACGACTGCGAGCGCGCGGTCCGCCAGGATGGTGGACATGGCCGACGAGGTCATGCGGTCTGCTTTCTGGCCGGGTCCATCCGCAGGGCGCGGCCGGCCAGTCGTCCGGTGGGCCGGCCGTCCTCGATGGCGCATTCGCCGTTGACAATCACATGGCTGATTCCCAGGGCCTGCTGTTTGGGATTGTCGAAGGTCGCGGTGTCGGTGACCGTGGCTGGATCGAACACCACGAGGTCGGCAGCGTATCCGGTGCGAACGAAGCCACGGTCCGCGAGCCGGAGTCGTTGTGCGGCACGGCCTGTCAGATGGCTGATGCAGTCCTCGAGGCTTAGCAGACCTTCCTCACGCACGTAGTGCCCGAGGTACCGGGGAAAGGTTCCCCACGCCCTCGGATGCGGCCGCTCGCCTACGAGAATGGCGTCGCTGCCACCCATATGCCTGGGGTGCACCATGATGGCGCGCACATTCTCCTCGTGGCCGACGTGCTGCAGGATGGTGGTGGCCAGCCGGTCGCGCGCAAGCAGGTCGAAGAACACCTCCACCGGGGGAAGTCCGCGACTGTCTGCGATGGTGTCGATCGTCATGCCGACGTACTCGTCGAGGTCGCTGTTGGCGACGCCGCTGATCTGGATGGTCTCCCACTCCACGGTGACGCCGTGACAGCCGTCGGAGCCGTTCACGTTGACGTCCTGGGTGATTCGCGCGCGGGCCTCCGGGTCCTGCAGACGCTCCAGCGCCGCATCCGGGCCGCCCGACATCGCCCAACTCGGGAGCAGAGCAGACAGCGTGGTGGCACCCGGCAGATACGGATAGGTATCCAGCGTGATGTCGCAGCCGTCGGCGATTGCGGCGTCCACCATGTCCAGGAACTCCGGTGCCCGCCCCCGGTTGACGCCGAAGTTCATCGTCGCGTGGGTCAAGTGCAGTGCGCAGCCGGTGGTTCGGGCGAGCTCGATCATCTCCGCGTAGGCCTCCAGCGCACCGGCGCCATAGGACCGGGTGTGCGGTGCATAGAAGCCGCCGAACTCGGCGACCACTTCGCAGAGCGCGGTGAGTTCTGCAGTGTCCGCGTACATTCCGGGTGTGTAGGTCAGCCCACTGGACATGCCGACCGCGCCCTCGCGCAGGCCCTGCGCGAGCATCTCCTGCATGTGGCGGATCTCGGCGGGTGTGGCGGGGCGCTGGTCGGCGCCCACGGCGAGCAATCGCAGCGTGCCCTGCGGTACCAGGTAGGCGGCGTTGGGTGTGATGCCCTCATCGAGCCGGTCGAGGTAGCCGGCGACGCTGCGCCAGGAGAAATCCAGATCAGTTGGGTTGCCGTTCCAGCCTGCGATCTGGCGGCGGATGATGTCGAGCGCGGCGTCGTCAATGGGCGCATACGAGATTCCGTCCTGGCCGATCACTTCAGTGGTCACGCCTTGGCTGACCTTCGGGAAGTGACCGGGGTCGGTGAGCAGGCGCAGGTCCGAATGCGCGTGCATGTCGATGAATCCCGGTGCGAGCACCCATCCGGGTGGCGGCGATAGGGTCTTGTCCGCACCCGAAATGGTTCGGGGGTCGGCGATCTCGGCGATGCGGCCCTTGTCGACCAGGACATCGGCGCGATACCGGGTCGACCCGGTGCCGTCGACGATGTCGATGTCTCGGATCAGTAAGTCGGTCATGGGTTTCCGCCTAGAAGAAGGTGTGGATGAGGTCGACGATGCGTGGGTTCGCCGCATCGGCGTCGTCGACCACTGGAATCAGCCGCCACTTGTCGAACGCCGTGCAGGGATGTGAAAGCCCCAGTCGCACGACGGTGCCCACGGGGACATCGTCGGCGTGGGCGCCGGGCAGGCGGAGAAAGGCGTGCTGATCGTTGAGCGCGGTGACCTCAGCCTTGTCGAGCACACCCGCGTCCGCGCCCACAATCCGTTGCGGCACCGGCAATCCCTCGTCGAACGGTAGATCCCGCTTGCCCGCGTCGAGCAACGCGAGTTCCGGTTCGGGCCGGGACACCGTCCGCGCCCAGCCGTGCATCGCCGAGCGCAACGGGCGCTCGGCGCGGCCGGGGATCAGCGGCGAGATGCCGGCATAGAACCCGTCGTCGTGGATGACGTACGCCCCGGACCGCACCACAACGGAGGTGCGAGGCCCGTTTTCGGCCTGCTCGTCGGCCAGGCTCGCCAACGCATCGACCACGACGTCCTGATACGCGCTGCCACCCGCGGTGACGATTGCGTCCGCGCCGTATAGCCCTTCGGCGGCGATCTGCTGATGAAGGCGGCCCAGCCGGTCGAGGTAGTTTCGAACAGCGGTCAGTCCGGTGGACTCGCGGTCATGACTCAGCGCGCCCTCGTATCCGCCGACTCCGGCCAGTGCGAGTCGTGCCGAACGGTGAATCGCTTCTGCCACCGCCCGCGCCGACTCGATGGAGCGTGCGCCCGTGCGTCCGCCCGCCTGGCCCAGCTCCACGATCACCTTGACCGGGCGTCCGTTCGGCGTCGAGGCGAGCCCGCGATCCATCAGCTCCACGGTTTGCACACTGTCCGCCCAGCTGAAGAACTCGAATGACGGATCTGCGTCCAACTCCGCGGCCAGCCACGCCAGCGCCGTAGGGTCGACGATCGCGTTGGCGAGCATGATGCGGCCGACGCCGAACGACCGGGCGAGTTGCACCTGCCACGGGGTGGCCAGGGTGATTCCCCACGCACCCGCGTCGAGCTGCCGCGCCCAGACCTGTGGCGCCATCGTCGTCTTGCCGTGGGGAGCGAGGCCGACCCCCGCCGACCGGGCCCAGTCCGCCATCACGGACACGTTCGACTCGAGCGCCGCCCGGTCGACGGTCAGCAACGGCGTCGACAACCGGTCGAGGGTCGGTTCGGTGCGCAGATAGTCGCGGGCCGTCTGGCCCCACGCCTCCTGAGGAAGGCCTTTGTGCTGCGGACCGACTACCCGGTCGTCGAGTGCTGCGACAGCGCCGATGTCGATCACGTGCGAGTCCTCCCGCGTTGCGTATTTTGCAACGCCCATTGCGTAATTCAGGCGATGTGGCTAGTCTGCAACAGATACAAAGTGACCGCAAGTACTCGAGGGGGATTGATGTGACTTCGCCTACACCGGCTCGGCCGCGGGCGGTCACCTTGGGCGAGGGACTGGCGGTACTGGTCGCACAGCCCGGACCGCTGGAGGACTCGGCGACCTTTGACCGCACGGCAGGCGGCACCGAGGCGAACGTCGCGATGGTGCTCGCCCAGTTGGATGTCGAGGCCGGATGGATCTCCCGGGTCGGGAACGACGGGTTTGGCCGCTACCTGGTCCGCCACCTCGCCCGCCATGGCATCGACGTCGCAGCGGTCGTTGTCGACCCCGCTCGTCCGACCGGCGTGTACGTCAAGGAACGCGGCGGTGGCTCTGGGCTCCCGACCGACTTGGCTGCAGGCGAGAGCCGCATGCTCTACTACCGCACCGGCTCCGCCGCGAGCGCGTTGTCGCCGGCAGACCTCATCGCACCGGCGGCCAAGCGACTGCTCGACGAGTTCGGCGCTCGCGCATATCACCGGGGTCACCACCGCGTTGTCCGAATCGGCGACTCGCCTCACTGATGAGCTGGTTTCGATGCCGCGCCGCGGCCGGTTGGTCAGCTTCGATCTGAACTACCGGCCCGCGCTGTGGGTCACGCGTTCGGAGGACGCATCCGAGGTGCTTGCGCGGCTCGCCCGGCACAGCGACATCGTTTTCCTTGGCGCCGATGAGGCGTCGGCGGTCTTCGGAACCGACGACCCGGCGCGATTGCGCGCGCTCTTCCCCGAGCCCGAGCACCTTATCGTCAAGAACGACGCTCACACGGTCACCGGGTTTCACCGTGACGAGCGGGTCGACGTGCCGGCGCTGCGCCTCGACGTGGTGGAAAAGATCGGTGCAGGCGACGCCTTCGCCGGCGGCTTCCTCGCCGGATTGCTGCACGGGCTCGGCCATGAGGAGCGGATCCGGCTCGGGCATCTCTGCGCCGCAGCGGCATTGACGGGCCACGGCGATATCGCTGAGTTGCCGCCCCGCGCGCGGCTCGAAGAACTCGCAGCGCTCGATTCGGCAGAGTGGGCTCGGCTCGACTATGCCGCGAGCATTCGCACGGGAGCGTCACGCATGAGCCAGTCACTTTCCCGTGCCCTGACCATCCTCGGCGAGCTCGGCGAGGATGCGAAGTCGCTCGAGCAACTGGCCACCCACCTCGACGTGCACAAGTCGACCGTGCTGCGGCTGCTGCGCACGCTGGAGTCCGAACGCTTCGTCCGACACGACACCGGCCACCGCTACGTGTTGGGCTCGCGGCTCTTCGAGCTCGCCAACCGCGCATTGGAGCAGCGCGATGTCCGGACCGTGGCGCGCCCGCACCTCGGCAGGCTGAACTCCAGCACCGGCCAGACCATCCACCTGGCCACCTACGAGTCGGGCGAGGCCGTCTACATCGACAAGTTCGATGCGATCCAGAGCGTGCGGATGTACTCGCGCGTCGGCCGTCCCGCGCCGCTGCACTGCACCGCGGTGGGCAAGGTCTTGGTGGCCGGCCGCCCTCGATCAGAATGGCGCCAGATCGCCGAGCGAATCGAGTACGTCAAGTTCACCGAGCGCACCATCGACTCGCCGGAGCGGTACCTCGCGGAGCTGGAACTGGTTGCGGCCCAGGATTTCGCCGAGGATCACCAGGAGCACGAGAGCTTTGTGAACTGCATCGCGGTCCCCGTTCGCGATGGCACCGGCGCGGTGGTGGCCGCGGTGTCGATGTCGGTCCCCGACGTGCTGCTGGACCACGAACAGGTGCTCGCGACCCTGCCCCAGGTGCGCACCGCCGCCGACGCCATATCCGAAGATCTCGGCTGGTTTCCCGCCGCGTAATCACATGAAAGGTTCGACATGACGGACAAGATCGCGGTACTCACCGCAGATGCCCCGGCCCCCGCGCACACGTTCTCCCAGGGCGTTCGGAAGGGACCGTTCGTGCAAGTCTCAGGCCAAGGACCTGTCGATCCCGCGACCAACGAGTACGTCTACCCGGGAGACGTCGCAGCCCAGACCACGCGCACGCTGCAGAACGTCAAGGCGATCGTCGAGGCGAGCGGCGCCAGCTTCGACGACGTGATGATGCTGCGGGTCTACCTCACCAGGCGTGAGGACTTCGCGGCCATGAACGACGCGTATGGCGAATTCGTCGCCGCAAACACCAGCGGAGCCGTGCTGCCATGCCGCACAACGGTTTTCACCGGTTTACCGCGCGCGGAGATGCTTGTGGAGATCGACGCGATCGCGGTCACCGGGTAGAACCGTCGAAACGATGTGATCCAGCTCACAGTTGATCTTGAAAGTGTCAGGAGTAGACATCTTCAAGATGTTGTCGTTTACCGGCGCAGGTGCGGGGTACAGTCGCGCCATGACGGTACGACCGGACACCGGGGCGACCATGTGGAAACGTGCTCGGTGGTTGCTGAAGGCCGGTCCCGCCGACTACATGTTGGCGATGAGCGTGGCGTCGGCGTCGCTGCCGGTTGTCGGGAAACACCTTGAGCCGCTTGGTGCTGCCACCGCGATGGGTGTCTGGGGATACCGCCACATGCCCGATTTTCTGGGTGCGACGGCGCGGTCTTGGCTTAGCCCGGCAAACGCAGAGCTACGACGCCAGGAGCGCGACAGCACCCACGCCGTGACGGAGGCCGCGCTGCGCGGCGTCGTGCGCGCCGAGGATCTGGCGATCGAGTGGCCGGCGCCGGAACGCACACCGCCGCTGTGGAAGATGTGCGAGCATCGCCGCAACGTGTACCGGACCTCCGTCCGGTACGGCAGCCACCCGTCGCAACTCCTTGATGTGTGGCGGCCCAAAGACCTTCCTGCACAACCCGCGCCGGTGCTGATCTTCGTGCCGGGCGGCGCCTGGGTACACGGCAGCCGAATGCTGCAGGGCTACGCCTTGATGTCGCACCTCGCCGAGAAGGGCTGGGTGTGTTTGTCGATCGACTACCGGGTGGCGCCGCACCACCGCTGGCCGTCGCACATCACGGATGTCAAGACAGCCATCGCGTGGGCCCGTGCCAACGTCGACAAGTTCGGTGGCGACCGCAATTTCGTTGCGATCGCCGGGACTTCGGCAGGTGGTCACTTGTCCGCGCTGGCAGGCCTGACTGCCAACGACCTCCAGATGCAGGCCGAGTTGCCGGCGGGTTCGGACACCTCGGTCGACGCGGTGGTCGGCATCTACGGGCGCTACGACTGGGAGGACCGCTCGACGGTCGAACGGGCGCGGTTCGTGGACTTCCTCGAGCGCGTCGTCGTCAGGCGCAGGATCGACAAGCACCCCGACATCTTCCGCAACGCCTCACCCATCGCGCGCGTACACGCCGATGCGCCGCCGTTCCTGGTGATCCACGGCTCCGGCGACAGCGTGATCCCGGTGGAGCAGGCCCGCAGCTTCGTCGAGCGCCTGCGCGCGGCGTCGCATTCGGTGGTCAGCTATGTGGAGTTGCCGGGGGCAGGGCACGGGTTCGACATGATCGACGGTGCCCGCACCGGCGCGACGGCCACGGCAATCGGCCTGTTTCTCAACCAGATTCACCGAAACCGGACGCTGACCAGAGCGAAAGCGGTTATATAGGCTCCTCCGGGTAGGAGGTGGCGTGAAAAGGCTTCGCGGGTGGGACGCTGTGCTGCTGTACAGCGAGACGCCGAACGTGCACATGCACACCCTCAAGCTGGCGGTGATCCAGCTCGACGATCTCGGCGGCCGGAAGTTCGGCGTGGAGGAGTTTCGCAAGGTCCTGCACGGCCGCCTCTACAAGCTCGAGCCGTTCCGCTATCAGTTGGTCGAGGTGCCCGGCAAGATTCACCACCCGATGTGGCGGGAGAACTGCGAGGTCGACCTCGACTACCACGTCCGCCCCTACCGCGTGGATAGCCCGGGCGGCCGCCGCCAACTCGACAAGGCGATCGGCGAGATCGCCAGCACCCCGCTGGACCGCAGCCGTCCGCTGTGGGAGATGTACTTCATCGAGGGCCTGGCCAACGGGCGCATCGCCGTGCTGGGCAAGATCCACCACGCCCTCGCCGACGGGGTCGCGTCGGCGAACCTGCTGGCGCGTGGCATGGATCCGCAGATGGGCCCGCCCGCCGACCGGGATTCGTATGCCACCGATCCTCCGCCGACGAAGGGCGAGCTGCTGCGCTCGGCATTCGCCGACCATGTCCGGCTGATAGGGCGACTGCCTGGCACCATGCGCTACACCGCACAGGGTGTACGCCGGGTACGGAAGAGCTCACGCAAGCTGTCGCCGGAGCTGACGCGCCCGTTCACGCCGCCACCGACGTTCATGAACCACAAGGTCGATCCGGTGCGCAAGTTCGCGACGGCGACGCTGGCGCTGGCGGACATCAAGGCGACGGGCAAGCATCTCGGTGTCACGATCAACGACATGGTGCTGGCACTCTCGGCGGGCGCATTGCGAAAGTTGTTGCTGCGCTACGACGGTCACGCCGACAGCCCGTTGCTCGCATCGGTGCCGGTGAGTTTCGACTTCTCGCCGGACAGGATCTCGGGTAATTACTTCACGGGTGTACTGGTGGCGCTGCCCACCGACTGCGAGGACCCGCTCGAGCGGGTCCGCAACGCCCGGGAGGCGGCGTTGTCCGCCAAGGAAAGTCACAACCTGCTGGGCCCGGAACTGGTGAGCCAGTGGTCGGCGTACTTCCCGCCGGCTCCGGCAGAAGCGTTGTTCCGGTGGCTGTCCAACAAGGACGGCCAGAACAAGGTGCTGAACCTGCCGATCTCGAACGTGCCCGGCCCGCGTGAGTACGGCCGCGTCGGCGGGGCGCTGGTGACGGAGATCTACTCGGTCGGCCCGCTCACCACGGGTAGTGGTCTGAACATCACGGTGTGGAGCTACGTCGATCAGCTCAACATCTCAGTGCTGTCCGACGGGTCCACACTCGAGGATCCTCACGAGCTGACCGACGCCATGATCGAGGAGTTCCTCGAAATCCGCCGCGCCGCAGGTCTTTCCGAAGAGCTGACGGTCGTCGAAAATGGCTATGGCGCCGTAGTCGACTGTCGACCGATTGCGGGGCCGCGCCGCCCCAACTGTGGGCAAAAGGTATCAACATTCCTGCCGTTCCGTAGTTGCTCGGCGAGTGGCCAATTACCTCACGCTTCAGGTGATTTCGCGTGCCGTAAGTGGCCACTCGACGTCGCCGCGCGCGTGGCGTGCACCCAGGACAGGAACTCCTCCACCGCCCGCGCGGTGTAGTGTCCCCTCGGCGAACCGAAGTAGAAGTCGAACGCATGCTGGGCGTGCGGAATCTCGGCGTAGGCGACGGTCGACGTCGACACCTCGCGAAGTGCCTCGACGAACTCACGGCCCTCCGGCACGGGGATGATCGAGTCGTCTTGCCCGTGCAGGACGAAAAATGGTGGGGCGTCGGGGCGTAGCCGCTTGATCGGTGACGCGTCGACATACACCTGCTTGTGCTCAGCGAACGGCCTCTTGACCACGAACTTCTGCAGGAACGCGATGAACTCCTTGCGGCCATGGCCTTTGGTGGACACCCAGTCATAGCGGCCGTAGATCGGAACGGCGGCCACCACCGAGGTGTCGGCATCCTCGAATCCCGGCTGCCACTGCGGATCGTCGGCCGTCAGCGCGGCCAGCGAGCACAAATGTCCGCCCGCCGAGCCACCGGTGATCGCAACGAAATCCGGATCCCCGCCGTAGGCGGCGATGTTCTCCTTGATCCACGCCAACGCGCGTTTGACGTCGACAATGTGGTCCGGCCAGGTGTGCCGCGGGCTGACGCGGTAGTCGATCGACACACATACCCAGCCGCGCTCGGCGAGGTGACTCAGCAGCGGGTAGGCCTGCGGCCGCCGCATGCCGATCGCCCATGCGCCACCGGGCACCTGCAGCAGCACGGGGGCCTTGCCGTCGCGAGGTAAGTCGTTGCGCCGCCAGATATCGGCGAAGTTCACCCGGGGGTGCGGGCCGTACTGGACGGTGCCGGCCTTCTCGACGTAGCGACGCCGGATCAAATCGTTGGGCGGCACGCCGACCAATCGCCGCTGCCGCGCCGGCTGCGACCGCGCGGCGACGGCCTCATAGTCCTCGCCCAACGCCTCGCGTAGCGGTTCCTCGAAATACGGTTCCGACGCCACATTGCGACGATGGATCAACCACAATAGTCGCCCACGCGATCGCGGTGAGCAGCAACGCAATCCGGCCACGCCAGCCTTTGAAGTCGCCGCGGCCGCCCCGGCGCACAGCGTCGAGCATCGAGCCCGCCATATACAGCGGCGACATCTCCGAGGTGGGCCAGCCGAACGCGAACACCGGCAGAGTGATGTAGCCCTCCCGGCCGAGCGGCTGCACACCGTTGGCGGCGTTGAGAAGCTCCGCGACCGCGCGCAGCAGCGGATACCGTCGCCTACCCACCGTCGACGCGGGCCTGTAGGTCGCGGCGCACGATCTTGCCGGTGTTGCTGCGGGGCAGTTCGTCGAGGATCGTAATGTCTCGGGGCACTTTGTAATTCGCCAAATTCTCTCGAACGTAGCTCTTTCAGAGTCTCCGCTGTGGCCGTACCGCCGTCATTCAAAACCACAAACGCGGCCAGTCGCTGCCCGAACTGTTCGTCGTCCACCCCGATCACCGACGCCTCCGCCACATCGGGGTGAGCCGCCAGTGCCTTCTCCACCTCGATGGGATAGACGTTCTCGCCGCCGGAGACGATCATCTCATCATCGCGGCCGACCACGAACAGCCGCCCTGCGTCGTCGAGATATCCGACATCGCCGGACGCCATGAACCCCTCATGGAAGTCCTTGGTGTTGCCCGACGTGTAGCCGTCGAACTGTGTCGAGTTGCGCACATAGATGCCGCCGACCTCGCCGGTGGGCAGCTCACGCAAATCGGCGTCCAGGATACGGATTTCAGTGCCCTCGGCGGGTCTGCCCGCGGTGTCGGGCGCTGCGCGCAGATCGGCCGGTGTGGCCGTGGCGATCATGCCGGCCTCGGTCGCGTTGTAGTTGTTGTAGATGACGTCGCCGAACTGGTCCATGAATTTGATGACCACGTCGGGCCGCATCCGGGAGCCCGATGCCGCGGCGAAACGCAGCGACCGCCCGCTGTACCGGGCACGGACCTCGTCGGGCAGTTCCATGATCCTGTCGAACATCACCGGCACCACGCACAGCCCGGTGGCGTGGTGGCGGTCGATCAGTTCGAGTGTGGCCTCGGGGTCGAACTTTCGCCGGGTCACGATCGTGCACGCCATCGACGCCGCGAATGCCAGCTGCGAGAAGCCCCAGGCGTGGAACATCGGAGCCACGATGACGACGGGTTCTTCTGCGCGCCACGGCGTGCGGTCCAGGATCGCCTTGAGCACGCCCGGTCCGCCTCCGGAGTGTTTGGCGCCCTTGGGAGCTCCGGTAGTGCCGGACGTGAGCAGGATGACCTTACTTTTGCTGCCCGCTCGCTGCGGCCGCCTGCCCGCATAGTCGCCGATCATCTTCTCGACCGTCAGCCCGTCCTGCGCGACGTCGGTCCAGGCGACAATCCGTGTGGCGCCGGGCTTGTCGGCCAGCGCGCGGTCGACGGTAGAAGCGAACTCCTCGTCGTAGATCACCGTGTCGGCGCCCTCACGGTCCACCACCTCGGCCAGCGCCGGCCCGGCGAACGACGTGTTGAGCAGCAGCACGTCGGCACCGATCCGGTTGGCGGCGATCAGCGCCTCGACGAAACCGCGATGGTTGCGGGCCATGATGCCAAGCACTCGCGGCGGACTTCCCGGCAAACCCTGCAACGCGGTGGCGAAAGCGTCTGCACGCTGGTCGATTTCACGCCAGGTCAGCGTGCCCAGTTCGTCGACCAGGCCGGGGCGGTCGGGGCAGCGCTGCGCGGCGCTGGCGAATCCCGATGTGATGCCCATGTTTTCGCGCTGCATCGCGGCGGCGATGCGCACGTACTTGTCGGGTCGCATCGGCGCGATCAGACGGGCGCGCCGCATCGTCGCGACCATACCCACCGCTTCGGCGAGGCGGTCCGTCACACCCATCGTCGGTTCAGCCCAGCACCGGCAGACGGCGTTCGGTAGCCAGCTCGTCGAGCGCGCGCTGCATCACGTGCCGCACATGGCCGTCGACCTCATCGATGTCGGGATTCTCACCGAACTCTGCGACGATGTCGATCGGCGGCAGCACCTGCATGACGATCTTGGACGGCAGCGGCACATTGACCGGCAGCACGGCCGACAGTCCGAACGGGAACCCGAACGAGATGGGCAGGATCTTCGACCGCAAGAGCTTGTCCAGCCGCAACGTCTTGGCCAGCCATTCGCCGCGCGACAGGTACAACTGGGTCTCCTGCCCGCCGATCCCCACCGCCGGGACGATCGGAACGCCGGCGTTCAGCGCCGCCTTCACGTAACCGGTGCGCCCGTCGAAGTCGATCTTGTTCTCCGACAGCGTGGGGCGGTACACGTCGTAGTCTCCGCCGGGGAAGACGACGACCACCCCACCCGAACGCAGCGCCTCGTCGGCGTTCTCGTGGTTGGCCCGGATGAACCCGGCCTTGATGAAGAAGTCGGCCGTCGGCCCGGTGAAGATGACGTCGTGGCTCAGCGTGTAGACCGGGCGCTCGTAACCGAACTTCTCGTAGAAGCCGGTCGCGAACAACGGAACGTCCATCGCGAACAGGCCGCCGGAGTGGTTGGACACCACCAGTGCGCCGCCCGGCGGGAACGACTCCAGCCCGCGCACCTCCGCCCGGTGATAGCCCTTGATCAGGGGACGGATCAAGCCCATCACCCGCTCGGTCAGGCTCGGATCCCACTTGGTGATCTCCGACGGCTCGATATCGGTTGCGGCCATGTACGTCCCTTTGTCGAATTGAAACGTGTTCTAGTTTTCTATGGTACCGGGGCCAGTCTGCCGGTCCGCGACGGCGGCCGTGGCGCTGTTGCGGTTTAGAACGCAGGGTCCGCGGCTACTTCGTCGGGCAGATCATGACCGAACTTCTCCCTGGCACCGGCATCGCTGGCCGCTACCGCCTGCTCACCTGGCACGGCGGCCGGTCGCAGCTGCAGTTCTGGCACGCAGAAGACATCGCGACGGGGCGGGAAGTGGCATTGACCCTGGTCGATCCGGACGGCTCGCTGCCGGAGGAGTTCGTTCACGAGATCCTGGCGCGCACCGTGCGGCTCAAGGGCATCGACGCACCCGGCGTCGCACCGGTGCTCGACGTGCTTCACACCGGCCGCTTCGGCGTAGTGGTCTCCGAATGGGTCCGCGGCGGCGCCCTGCGGCAGATCGCCGACACCGCACCCGCGCCCGTGGCCGTCGCCACGTCGATGCAGCTTCTGGCTACAGCGGCCGAGGCGGCGCACCGAGCCGGCCTCGTGCTCTCCATCGACCACCCGAGCAGGCTGCGCGTGAGCGCCGAGGGTCACGTGGTGCTGGCTTTCCCCGCCAGCATGCCCGAGTCGACGCCACAGACGGACCTGCGTGGGATCGGCTACGCGCTCTATGCCCTGCTCGTCAACAGCTGGCCCGATGACGCGTCCGCGCAATGGCCCGAGCCCTCCGCGATCAACCCGCGAATCCCATTCCTGATCTCCACGACGGCGATGGGTCTCATGCGCGACGAAGGCGGAATAGCCAGCGCAGCAACACTTCTCACGCTGCTGCGGCAGGCAGGAGCGGAAGCCGCCGACGGGGCGGACTGCAGGGTCATGCCGCCGCTGTCCCCGCCGGCACCCGGCGGCTATGCGGGCTTTCGCAACTACGGGCCTGACGAGAAGTTCCAAGAGGCGCGTCGCCACATCGTCGGCGCGGGCCTCACCGCAGCTGTCGCGATGGTCGTCGTTGGGGTGCTCGCGCTGGCATCGGCGCTCAACGGCGTGCTTGACACCGACGACTCGGTTGCCATGAATACAGACAAACTCGGGCTCATGCCGGCGCTTCCGACACCCGGCCATGCACCGCCAGAGCGCCCCGCCCCGCAGGGCGCCGCTGCAGGCACTCGCGTGCAGCCCACGGCCGCGGCGGTCTTCTCCCCTGACGGGTCGCCCGACGATCCCGAGTCGGCCGGCGCGGCGATCGACGGGAAGCCGGAGACCGCGTGGTCCACCGACAACTACCACGACGCCGATCCGTTTCCGATCTTCAAGTCCGGCGTCGGACTGCTGCTGCAACTTCCGCAGCCGACGCCGCTGAGCGCGGTGATGGTGGACCTGAACAGCACCGGGACCGTCGTGGAGATTCGTGCGGCTCGAAGCGGCGAACCCAAGGCCCTGGCAGATACCACCGAACTCGCGCCGCCCACGCCGACGCATCCCGGTCAGAACCGCATCACCATCACGGCGCCCGATCCGGTTTCGACCGTGCTCGTGTGGATCTCCAAGCTCGGATCGGCCGACGGCGAGAACCGCTCCGCGATCTCCGAGATCGAGGTGCAGGTGGCCTCACCGCCCGCGTGATGTAGGCCGATAGCATCACCGGCGTGACAGACAACAGCGAAAATGTAGTTCTGGTCGAGCAGCGTGACCGGATCCTGATCATCACCATCAATCGGCCGGAGGCCAAGAACGCGGTCAACGCCGCGGTCAGCCGGGGTTTGGCCGACGCGATGGACCGACTCGACGGTGACGCCGGCCTGTCGGTGGGCGTGCTGACCGGTGCGGGCGGCTCGTTCTGCGCGGGGATGGATCTCAAGGCGTTCGCGCGCGGGGAGAACGTCGTGGTCGAGGGCCGCGGGATGGGATTCACCGAGCGCCCACCCGTCAAGCCGTTGATCGCGGCCGTCGAGGGCTACGCGCTGGCCGGCGGGACGGAGCTGGCGCTGGCCACCGACCTGATCGTGGCGTCGAAGGACTCCGCGTTCGGCATCCCCGAGGTGAAGCGGGGTCTGGTCGCCGGCGGCGGTGGGCTGCTGCGGCTGCCGCAGCGCATCCCTTATGCGATCGCGATGGAGCTCGCGCTGACCGGCGACAATCTGCCGGCCGAACGGGCACACGCGCTCGGGTTGGTCAACGCGCTGGCCGAGCCCGGTTCCGCGCTGGACGAGGCAATCAAGCTCGCCGAAAAGATCACGGCCAACGGTCCGCTGGCGGTGGCCGCGACCAAGCGGATCATCGTCGAGTCGCGCGGCTGGGATCCGGAATCGATGTTCGCCGAGCAGATGAAGATCCTGATGCCGGTGTTCGGCAGCAACGACGCCAAGGAGGGCGCGATCGCTTTCGCCGAGAAGCGCCCGCCGAAGTGGACGGGTACCTGACACTGGTGTCATGACGTCGGCGGTGGACGCGGCCGGCTGTGAGCGGGCGGCGATCCGGGCGTATCTCCTCGGTGCCGACGACGAATGCGCCAAGCACTGGGAGGCTGCGCATCGGGCCGCGCTCGACGCAGGCAACCCGGCCGAGTCGGCCCGGTATGCCTTCTGGCTCGGGTTGATCCTGATGTTGCGCGGCCAGACAGCCCGGGCCGGCGGCTGGTTCATGCGGGCGGAGGATCTGATCGCACAGGCAGGTGCGGAATGCCCGGCCTCGGGATACGTCCTGATTCCGCGGGCCCTGGCCGCCCTCGACGGCGGAGACCCAGCGGGTGCGCGCGACACGGCTGTTCGAGCCACCGAGATCGGGGTGCGGTGTGGCGATGCGGACCTGCGCGCGTTCGGAGCCCTTGCCCTTGGTCAGGCCCTTATCGCGATGGGCGAACCGGCCGCCGGTGTCATGCGACTCGACGACGTCATGGTTTCAGTGACCGCGGATGAGCTTTCCCCGATCACCACCGGAATCGTGTACTGCGCGGTGATTCTGGAGTGCATGGACCTTTTCGAGCTTGGTCGGGCGTCGGAATGGACGAGTGCACTTGGTGCATGGTGTGATTCCCGACCGGACATGGTGCCGTTCCGCGGCCAGTGTCTGGTGCACAGGTCGCAGCTTCAACAGGCTGTCGGCGACTGGACTGCTGCCGTCGCGAGTGCGCTGAGCGCATGCGCGCGGCTGGCCGATCCGCCTCATCCTGCGCTGGGCCTCTCGTACTACCAGAAAGGCGAATTGGGTCGGTTACTAGGTGATTTCGAGGAGGCCGAGCACGACTACCTGCTGGCTGCGCGACACGGCCACGACCCGATGCCCGGACTGGCCTTGCTGCAGCTGGCGCGCGGGTCCGTCGACGCCGCCGTTGTTGCCATCCAGCGGGTCTTACATGAACGCAGCGGATTGGCGCAACGGCCCGTGGTTCTAGCAGCCGCAGTCGAGATCTTCAGGGCCGCAGGCGACTTTGAATCGGCGCGCGAAGCCTCCGACGAGCTTGCCGCCATCGCGGAGAAATCGACGTCAACCGCATTGAAAGCGACGGCCGCCCAGGCCGCCGGGGCGGTGCGGCTCTACGCCGGTGACGTTTCCGCCGCCCTGGCCGAGTTGAGGACGGCAGCGCGGACATGGCATTCGCTCCGCATGCCCTACGATGCGGCGCGAGCATCGGTGCTGCTGGGGCTGGCGTGTGCGGCGCTGGGAGACCGGACCAGTGCGGAAATGCAATTCGGCAGCGCCAAAGACGTTTTCGCTGAGCTGGGTGCCGTGCCCGACGTGGAATGTGTGAGCACGTTGTCCGCCGGGTTGGGCCGAGGCTCGACTGCGACGGGTGTGTTGTCCGATCGCGAGCAACAGGTGCTGACCCTCTTGGCCGCCGGCCGGACCAACCGCGAGATCGCCCAGGAGTTAGTGGTCAGCCCGCACACCGTCGCTCGTCACGTCGAGCACATCTATGCCAAGTTCGGGGTCAGCAACCGCACGGCTGCAACCAGATACGCCTACGAGCACCACCTCGTTTGAGCGGATGGGTCATACGCTCCATCCCGCCAGATGGGTTGTTCGACCGATGTGCGGCTGACCGAGTCGTTTCTACCGTTGGGGCATGACTTCCGTCTCGTATCGACACTTCACCGGGGCCGCGGCCGAAAACTATCAACGCCACTTCGTCCCGGTCATCGCGACGCCCGTGTCGAAAGACCTCTTGATCGCCGCTGACTTGCGGATCGGTGAGCGGGTTCTGGATGTCGCCTGTGGCACCGGGGTGATCAGTCGACTCGCGGCGGAGCGAGTCGGTGCCACCGGTTCCGTGATAGGAATCGACATCGCCGCCGACATGATTGACGTCGCGAAGTCCGTTCCTGCGCCAGAGGGAGCGGCGATCAAATGGCGCGTTGCCGATGCGGCGTCGATTCCCCTTCCGGACGGCTCGGTCGATGTCGTGCTGTGCCAGATGGGACTGATGTTCATGGAGAACCGGGCGGCCGCCATCGGCGAAATGCGCCGGGTACTCGCGTCGCCGGGCCGGCTGGCCATCAACACACCTGGACGGATTCAGCCGCTATTCGAGGCGATGGAACGGGCGATCGTCGACCACATCAGCCCGGACCTCGGCGGCTTCGTCGGTGCCGTGTTCTCACTACACGATCCCGATGCGATTGCCGCGCTGCTTCGGGAAGGCGGATTGCGGAACGCATCGGCGACGATATCGACTACGACGTTGCGTCTACCGCCGCCCGCCGAATTCCTCTGGCAATACATCGGCCTCACGCCGATGGCGGCATTCATCCAGCAAGCCCCCGAGGGGGCCAAGGCCGCCATGGAGAAGCAGTTCATCGACAGCGCGCAGGCGCACATCGTCGATGGTGAAACGGTGGTCGAACAACCGATGGTGATCGCGACCGCGCGAGCATGAACCTGGCCGGTCGCCTCTAGTCCGGTGTGGCCAGGCCGTCCCAGGCGGCCATCGCGCCTTCGACGGCCGCCATCAAGTCCTTGCGCGACTCACCCGCTACCTGGAACGCCTGCGCGCGCGCAAAGCGGAGATATCGGCATACACCGTGGCCCGCACCTAGAACGCCTGCGCGCGCAAAGCGGAGATCTCGGCATAGACCCAACCCTCGCCCCGGCGACCCGACGAAGACCCCGGGGGTCACCTAGACGCAGGGCTGCCCGACATCAGCCCGTAAGCGCACGTATCTCGTCGGTGACGTTGCGACGGGCGCGGTCCTCCCACCTCGCCCGTGCTGGCTCGGTGTGAAATATCGGGCCGTCCAACAGTGACGAGAGCACTTGTGCGCGTGCCGGTTTGAATACCTCGTCGGGGACGGCCTCGTACTCCTCGCGGACGGCCTCGGCGTACGCACGGTAGCGTTGCGGATCTCTGGCGAGCACCGACAGGTCGGCATCGCTGAGGACAGCCCCGTTGATGTCATCGTCGGCAACCTTGTGCGCCTTCGTGAGCAGCACCAGCCGCGCCACCTCATCACGGATCGGCGAAGACTCCAGCAACTCGCGGGCCAGGTCGGCCGAACGCTCCTCGTTGTCGTCGCGGCCGATCTCGTAGACGGCATCGTGAAACCAGGCGGCCAACTCCACCGCTTCCCGATCGAACTGCACACCGTCGTCGGCCAGCACCCCAATCGCGTCGAGCATCTCGTGCAGGTGGGCGACGTTGTGATGCCTGCGGTGCGATTCGGACCAGCGGGCGAGCAGATCCTCACGAAGATCCTCAGTCAGATGCGCAACCATGCCTCAAGTGTCCCACCGCCGAGGTTGACCTGAACCGGTGTTGAGGTCGCACTATGTCGCCATGACGACGGACCTTGCTGCCTACTTCGCCCGCATCGGCTATTCGGGCCCGGCCGAGCCAACGTTGGAAACGCTGCACACGCTGGTGGCCGCCCATAACCGCTCAATCCCGTTCGAGAATCTCGACCCGCTGATGGGCATCCCGGTCGCCGACCTGAGTGCCGGCGCCCTCACCGACAAGCTGGTGCAGCGCCGCCGCGGGGGCTACTGCTTCGAGCAGAACGGGTTGATGGGATATGTGCTCGACGAGTTGGGCTTTGGCGTCGAGCGGCTCGCGGGGCGGGTTCTCTGGATGAACACCAGCGAGGCGCTGCCGGCTCAAACCCACCAGGTGTTGTCCGTGACGGTCCCCGGCGTGAACGGTCCGTTCCTGGTCGACGTGGGATTCGGCGGGCAGACTCTGACCTCGCCGATCCGGCTGGAGGCCGGTTCCGTGCAGCCGACTCGCCATGAGCCGTATCGGCTTAGTGACCATCGCGAAGGCTATTTGCTGGAGGCGCAGATCCGCGGCGAGTGGCAGCCGCTGTACATGTTCAGCACACGGCCGCAGCCAAGGATCGACCTGGAAGTCGGAAGCTGGTACGTGTCAACCCATCCGAAGTCGACCTTCGTGACGAATCTGACGGCGGCGCTGGTCACCGACGATGCGCGCTGGAACCTGCACGGCCGCCACCTCGCCATTCATCACGCCGGGCAGACCGAACGAATCCGTTTCGACACCGCCGCGGAGGTCCTCGACGCCCTGACCGAACGCTTCGGCATCGACCTGACCGATCTCGGCAACCGGACTGACGTCGAGGCCCGCGTCAACGAGGTGCTGGACAGGTGACATAGCAAGAATCGTCATGTCCATCTGTCGGACGGGCGACCATACTCGATTAACGTGAGCGAGGGATCACGCCGAGATCGACTCCGCGAACTCCTTGATGCGGTCGTCGACGCCGACAACACCGACGTCGGTGACATGGCACGCAGTAGCTACGCCTCGGAGTTCCACTTCTCGCGGGAAGTGCGGAGGCTGACCGGCGAGTCACCGGCCGCGCTGCGGCGCCGCATCATGCTCGAGCGGGCGGCGTGGCGGCTGCATCAAGGCGAAACTGTCTCCGCGGTCGCCGCCGACGAGGGCTGGTCGTCGGCTGAGGTGTTCTCCCGCGCGTTCCGCCGCACCTATGGGGTGCCGCCGTCGCGGGCCGCCGATATCCAGTTTCGGCTGTCCGCACCCAACGGCCTGCATTTCCATCCACCCCAGTCGCTGTGGCTCGACAGCGACGGCGACACTAAGGAGCCCGACATCTCTGCGCTGATGGTCGCGCACGACGTTGCCGACACCGCCTATCTCATCGACCAGGCCGCCGCGCTGTCGAAGGAGCAATGGACCCAGGAGATTTCACCCGGACAAGTGATCCTCGAGTGGGACGGCCCGGAACCCAGCATTGGCGCGGTGCTCGGCGCCGTCGTATGGACAAAGGAGGTCTGGTTGGCCACCATCGAGGGCCTCGACTTCCCCCGCCGGGAGACGACGCAACCCGAGTCGACCACCCCGGAGCAGCTCGCTGCTCACCACGCCGATATCGGAAAGCGATGGAGCGCAATGGTTTCCGAATTACCGAGGACGGCAGACTCGGCGACACGATCATCGACGCGCTGTGCGACCCACCCGAATCGTTCCAGCTGTACGGGATCGTCACGCACGTGCTGACCTACTCCGCGCACCGACGTCAGCTGGCCCGCTCGATGCTGGCCCGCCACGGCGTAACCACTGACCGCGGGGACCCACTGGAATGGATGCGAGGTAACTGACATGGCAACCATCTACTACACCGCCTCCAGCCTCGACGGTTACATCGTCGACGAGGCCGACAGCCTGGACTGGCTGACCTCCCGAGCCATCGACAAGGACGGGCCATTTCACTACGACGAATTCATCAAATCCATTGGCGCAGTGGTGATGGGATCGGCGACCTACGAATGGATCGTCAAAAACCACCCCGGCCAGTGGATGTACGAACAGCCCTCCTGGGTGCTGACGCGCCGCCCGCACATCATTGCCGAGGGGCATCCGGTACAGACGTTCGACGGTGACGTCGCAGACTTACATCCCAAGCTGGTGTCCGCAGCCGCCGGTAAGGATGTGTGGGTCGTCGGCGGCGGCGACGTGGCCGCGCAGTTCGTGACCGCCGGCTTGATCGACGAGATGATCGTGAGTTATGCGCCGTGCTCATTGGGCGGCGGCTCCCGGATGTTACCGATCCACTCGGAATGGGTACTCGCCGAATCCGCCGTCAACGGCGATTTCGTCTGCGCCCGCTGGCGCAAGCCCTAGCGATGGTCAGGCAGTCCGTAACGACGCACGAATTCCCTTGACTTGACCAGGAATTCGACCTGCTGGGCGACATCACGCAGAGGATCGGCGCTGCGGGTCGACCGGCACAGCACCACCGCGCCCTCGAGCGAGGCGATGCACATGACGGCCAGGGACGCGGCGTCGGACTCATCGAAGCCGTCGGCGACGAAAGCGCGGGTGAGTGCGTCGCGCCAATGGCTGATGATGCCGCCGGCAACGGTGGTCAGTTGCGGCTCATCGTCGGCCGAGCCGATCGCGGCCGCCACGACCGGGCACCCTGCGGTGAAGCCGCTCTCGACGAGCAAGTCTTCCCAGACCGCCACGAACCGGCGGACCAGATACAGCCCGCCCTTCTGCACGGCCTCGTCGATGACCTCGGTGATGGCCTCACCGGCATACTGCAGGGCCTCGGTCAGAATCTGATTCCTGCCCTCGGGGAAGTGGTAGTAAACCGAGCCGCGCGGTGCGCCGCTGCGTGCCAGCACTTCATCGATCGTTACGCCCGCGGCGCCCCGCTCACGCAGTACCTCCGCAGCGCTCACCAACATGTTGATGCGGGTCGAGCCGCGCTTGGTGCGTGGTTTGGTCGCGGACGTCAACGTTCCTCCAACCGGTGCGAAGATCAGGCCGCGCGCGCGTCGCGCACCTGCGACGGACGCCATCCGAACCGGCGCGGACTGAAGCGGAAAATCGACCGGTGGCCACCGTGCACACGATGAGTGAACTGGTGGCCGGCGAAGTTGACCTCAATGATCCACATCGTGCGCCTCGCTTCCTATGCTGCCGAGCATAGAACCGATAACACACGTGCACAACAGTTGTATTCCCCGTCACACCGGCGAACCAGGTAAACACCTGGTGAACTGGTGCGAGTGCCCGTGACACACCGAAACTGCACTCAATCCAGATTATGTAAATGAGCATAATTCGCAGTGCTCGATGATGGCCGCGCGTACCCTCAGTCCAGGAAGCCGACGAAAGCGGGTTCGCTATGGCCCAATACACGCGTTTGTGCAGGTCGCTGCTCGTCGGCTTATGCGCCGCAGCCCTCATCGCGTCCCCGACCGCCAGCGCCGAGCCGTCAGACAACGGCTACAACGGCGCACCCACGATCGTTTCCGGTGGCCCTATCCCCACGATGAACGGTGTCCCGTGTGTCGGCGGGCATTTCGGCACTTGCGTCGGCTTCGCACAGAACCAACCGAGGCCTACCCAGCCGCGCTCATCGGTAGGACACAGTCCCACCGTCGGCCCGTAACCGCGGCAAACTACGAACGACGTCCCCAGCGGCGCGTCAGCCAGCGTTCTCCAACTCGACCAGCGCGCGCGCAACGTTGAAGAACTTGTTTTCGCCCAACTGCCGGACGGTCTTGATGTTTGAAGGCATCGGCTTCTTGGCATCGTCGTCAGTCACCGTTCCTGTTGAGTGAGCAGAAGTGACTTCTGCTCGGTGTGCGGCCCGAACGGTCTTGGCCGCGGCGGGCGGGTGTTTTCCGGTGGACCGGCACGCCTCGGTGTGGGCGTGTCGGTGGACCGGAACTGCCGTGCCTGCCACCGTGACTCGCGTGACGATCGGGCCTGGCCGGTGGCGTGCCCGCAGCGGTCCACTGTCCGCAACGGGGTCCTGCCGGCCGTCGCCTAATCGCCAGGGCGAGACCACGTCTGCCGATCAGGCCCGCTGGGTGGCGGCGGCCAGATCGGAAGTCTGGTACTAGGGAGGGTGGCCTCGTGTCGGTTGGCGCACAGGCGCAAGCAACAGGCTTCGACAACGATGAGGGCGCGTTCGGGCCGACCGCGGATCAGAACTGCAGCGCTGCACCTTGTCGTCACCCACGCGCGACATGCTGCCAGCTACCACCGACAAACAACGGCGACCTGCGCACACCGACTCACTCCCGCTCGGTTTCACTCACTTCCGCTCACCATTACCCGAGCAGCTGCCAACCCCGGCCAGCGCCGCCGGCGAGGCGTCCAGGATGTCCTTCAGCGACTTGCCCTCGTAGGACTTGTCGAGCGACTGGCTCAGGTCAACGGCAACGGCCATGGCTATACCTCCCGGGTTCGATGTGACGGACGCGGACAGTGCCCATCACGTAGGGCGTCAAACCTGGGCAGCTGCTGTCCAACGAATGGGCCGCGGGAGGTGTCGCAATGTGAAGGCGCCGGCGAGTAGCGCGGCGATGGATCCGACGGCCACCGCGACGCGGGGTCCGGCCAAGTCGGCGACCCAGCCGACGATCGGTCCTCCAACGGGGAGACCGCCGAGCAGCACCATCGCAGCCAGTGCCATCACGCGACCGCGCATCGCGGGGGCGCAGCGCTGCTGCAACAGGGCGGTCGAGGCGGTGACGAATAGCAGCGCGGCCGCGCCGGTGCCGACGCTGGCGACCGCCGCCAGCGCCAGGTTGGGGGAGACGGCGACAAGAGCGTTCGCCACGGCGAAGGTGATCATCGAGCCCGCGAGGAATCGCAGGTCGATCTGCCGACGACAGGCCACGGCAAGGGCCCCGACGACGGATCCGGCCATCATCGCGGTGTAGAGCAGCGTGTATGCGCCCACACCGCCGTCGAACGTATCGTCCGCCAACAACGGGATGAGCACCTGGTGGTTGAACCCGAAGACGGCGACAACCCCGGTGATCAACAGGGCGATCCGTAGCTCGGGGACGTTCCAGGCGTATCGGAGTCCGGCCCGCACCGCCCCGGCTTCCCTCGCTGGTTCGGTGATGTGCAGTTCGCTGCGACGCATCAGCACCAGGCCGGTTAGCGCGATCAGGTAGCCGGCGGCATTGGCGATGAAGCACCACCCGATGCCGGCTGACGCGATCAGCGCGCCGGCGCACAGGGGGCCGACGACCCGGCCCGCGGCGGTGATCACGCTGTTGAGGCTGACCGCGTTGGGGATTCGGTCCTCGTCGACCAGTTCGGCCACGAACGCTCGGCGTGCAGGCGTCTCGACGGCCAGTAACAGTCCGTACCCGAGCGTCAGTCCGTACACCGACGCCATGGTGTCGACTCCCGTGAGCACAATCGCACCGAGCGCGGCTGCCTGGCCGGCGAGCAGCAGCTGGGCCGCGATGAGCAGGTGGTGCTTGTCGACGCGGTCAGCCAGGGCCCCGGTCCACGGTCCCAGCACCAGCAGCGGACCGAACATCGCGACGGTGACCCAGCCCAGGGCGGTGCCACTGCCGGTCAGCTGGCCGGCCAACCACGCCAGCGCCACGAACTGCAGCCAGGTACCGGACTGCGCGGCTACCTGGCCGGCGAAGAACAGCCAGACGTTGCGAAACTGTAGGCAACCCAGCGCATGTCGGCGGCCCGTCGGTGCCTTAGCCATATCAAGCAGCATGCGAACCGTGAATGGACTAGTGATGAGGCGCGCATGAGCGATCCTTCACATTGACGCGCTCAGCTGAGCCGGTAGCCCATGCCGCGTACCGTCGCGATACAGTCCGCGCCCAGTTTCTTTCGCAGCGCGCGGACGTAGACGTCGACGATGTTGGAGCCGGGGTCGAAGTCGTATCCCCATACGTGGGAAAGGATCTGCTCGCGGGACAGCACCTGGCCGGGATGACGCAGGAACAGCTCCAGCAACAGGAACTCCCGGGCGGTGAGGTCTATCGTCTGTCCGTCGACCTTGGCGCGGCGGGTGCGCAGATCCAGCGACACGCCATCGGTGACGAGCACGCTGACCTCCGGGGTGTTCTCGCCGGCGCGCAGCCGCAGGCGCACCCGGGCCAGCAGCTCTTCGAAGCGGAACGGCTTGGTCATGTAGTCGTCGGCGCCGCCTTCGAGGCCGGCGACGGTGTCGCCGACGGTGTCGCGCGCGGTCAGGATGATCACCGGCGTGCGCACTTGTTCCTCGCGCAGCAGACGCAGCACACTGAAGCCGTCGCGGCCCGGTAGACCAAGGTCGAGCACCACAAGGTCGAATGCCCGCGAGCGCGCCAGCTCCAGCACGCTGTCACCGTCGCCGGCGACGGTGGTGACAAATCCGTTGGCGCGCAGGCCCTTTTCCACGAATGAGGCGATGCGGTCCTCGTCCTCGGCGATCAGGATTCGGTTCATAGCGGCGTCCTTTCGGTGGGCGCGGTGGCGGGCAGTTCGATGCCGAAGGTGGCACCCTGCCCGGGCAGTGAGGTCAGCCGGACCACGCCGTGATGCGCTTCGGCGATGGCGCGCACGATCGCCAGGCCGAGGCCGGCGCCGGGGCGATGTCCACTGGCGCCACGGGGTCGCGGCCCGCGGGAGAATCGCTCGAAGATGGTCTCCGCATCCTCGGGTTGGACACCGGGGCCGGTGTCGGTGACCCAGAACGAGACGGCTGGGCGACCGTTGCGGTCGGGGTACAGTGCCGAGCCAATGCGGATCTCGGCGCCGGGGGCGGTGTGTCCGACGGCGTTGTGCGCCAAGGCCACCATGGCCTGCGTGACGCGCTGGGGATCGAGATCGGCGGTGCCCTCGCCGACAGCGTCCAACAGCCAGCGTCGCTCACCGAGTGCCCGCACCTTCGCGTGGATGTCGATGGTGAGCTCGGCGACCGAGACCCGTTCGTAGCGAACGAAATCCGGGCGCTGCGCCTTGGCGAGCAACAGCAGGTCGTCCACGATCCTGCTCATCCGGTCCAGCTCCTCGGTGACCAGCCGCAGCACTTCGGCGCGCTCGGCCGGGTCGTCGCCCATCAGCTCGAGGTGCCCGCGCACGATGGTGATCGGAGTGCGCAGTTCGTGGCTGGCGTCGTCGACGAATTGGCGCTGGGCTGCGAACGCGGCCGAGAGCCGGTCGAGCATCGCGTTGAACTGTTCGGAAAGCGCGGAGATGTCGTCGCGGCCGCGCACCGGGATTCTGCGGGTCAGGTCCTTCTCGTTGATCTCGGCCGCGGTCTGGCGCACCAGCCGCACCGGCGCCAGGATCCGCCCGGACACCAGGTAGGCGCCGAAGCCCGGCGAGCAGCAGACCGACCACGCTGACGAGTTCGAGCGTGCGCATGGTGTCGGCGACCTCCGCCCGGTCTCGGTCGACGGCGAAGCCGACGATGAACTTTCCAGGCGGCGCAGTGTCCTGCCCTGGTGGACGGACCAGGACTTTGCGCCAACGAAGCTCACCGTCCTCGGTCCGCAGCGAGCCGCTGACTGCGGGGTCGGCGGCGACTTCCCTGACCCGCTCGGGACGCGACGCGAACGGGTAGGGCTCGTCTCGCTCCTGCCGCACGATGCTGCCGTCGGGCAGCACCCCGACCACCACCTCGTCGTCGTCGGGATACTGGCGCTGCAGGTGGCTGTCGAGGAGTTCCCCGACGCCGGTGTAGGGCTGCGCGGTGGATCGGTTCACACCGCGGGCGGCGACCCCGACGAACTCCTCGATCTCCTGCACCAGCGCGTCGTTGACCCCGGCGTCCACCTCGTCGTAGAGGGCCTCGCGGGTGGCCAGGTTCACGATCAGCAGCACACCGAACATCAGCGCCATGACCCAGCCGATGATCAGCAACCGGGCCGGAACCCGGTGCCGCCCACGCCAACTCCGTCCTGGCGACGACGGGTCGGGCGGTTCGGTGCCCGGAGCCGACGAAGTCACGGGCGCGGGTGGGCGCCGCGGAGCCGAAGCCCGGCCAATGGTGAGGTCGACGGTGGAAACCGGGCGCGGATCAGTCATCGTCACCGCCCCCGCTGTCATCGTCGTCGTTGTTGTCGTTATCGCCTCGGACCGGCGGCGGGACGACCTCGACCCGCGGCGGCGGGGCAACGCTGCGCGTGATGGGTCCCGGCCGGGTCCGCGTGGGCTCCGGAGCCGGCTGGGCGGGGGCGGGCGCCGGTGCCTGGGTCGGGGCCGGTTCGGGTGGCAAGGGAGCCGGCGGTGCGGGCGGCGGTGGCGGGACGGTGCTGGTAGGAGCCGGGGGCGGGCCGCCCGGCGGCATTGCGGGGGCAGACTCGCCGATCCGTACCTCCGCCGGAGGGGCCGGACCAGGGTCGGTATCGCCGGTCAGCGAAGAAGCGATCCCGAACAGTGCCACGATCACGCCGACCGCCGCGACGGCGGCCAGCATCGCGCGCCACGTCGCCGACCTCATGCTGCCCATCGTGCCCATGCGGCGTGGGTCAGACATGAGTTCCATATGAGGAAATCTTCATCTTCGTCGTTCGGGTAGCTCGCAGCAGCCCCACCAGTCACATGAATGAATCCTCATAGAGCCCTCACGCCCGGCTCATCGCACGCCCCGAGCGTGAACCGCGTCCGCCAAACCCCGCTCACGACAGGACGCGACGCTGATGACGACAGAGGTCCACGCCGAACGACTCGGGCCCGATCCCACACTGCCGGCGATCTCGCCGCTGCCGCCGTCATCGGGCACGGGCGCGGTGCGCTTTCGTTGGTGGATGACGGGCCTTCCCGTCGTCGCGATATCGACCGGTCTGTTCTTGTACTCGGCGATGTCGGGCACCGGCGCCGGCTTGTACCCCGTCGGCAGCGCCGGCTGGTGGGTTTTCACCGCGGCCCTGCATCTGCCGTTCGTCATGATCCTGCTCTTCCTCATCGGCGGCCTGGTGGAGCGCATCGGCTTCTATTGGAGGGGGCGCACACCCGAGCCTGCGGGTCAGCTGCCCGCGGTGTATCCCACTGTGTGCGTGCAGCTTCCGATGTTCAATGAGCATGCAGTGGCGCAGCGCGTCATCGAGGCAGCCTGCGAGATGACCTGGCCGACTGACCGTTTCAGCGTGCAAGTGCTCGATGACTCAACCGACGAAGACACCCGGGCGCTCGTCGAAGGTGTCTGCGCCAGAGTTCGGGCGGTGACGGGCGTGAACTGCTATGTGCGGCGCCGCGTCAATCGTCACGGCTACAAGGCGGGCGCCCTCGAGGAGGGACGTCGGCACACCGATGCAGAGTTCCTCGCGATCTTCGACGCGGACTTCTTGCCGCCCAAGGATTATCTGCTGCGCACCGTTGCGCACTTCTACCTGCCGGATGGTGAGCCCGACGCTGGGCTCGCGCTGGTGCAGGCCCAGTGGGGGCACCTCAACCATGACGAGTCGCCACTGACGCGTGCCCAGTCGCTGTGGGTCGACGACCACCACACGCTGCAGATGTCGTGGCGGTCGGCGATGTGGCGGTTCGTCAACTTCACTGGTACGGCCGGTGTCTGGCGCGCCTCGGCCATCGAAACCGTCGGCGGGTGGCGGGCAGCGAGCCTTGTCGAGGATTGCGAGCTGAGTTTCCGGCACCTCTTCGGCGGTTACCGGACCAAGTTCGTCAAGGAGATCGTGGTCCCAGCGGAGTTGCCGGCCACCTACACCGCCTACAAGGCGCAACAGCGACGCTGGACACAAGGCTGGGTGCAACTCCAGCGGATGCACCTTGCCACGCTGCTGTTCCGCTTCCGCTGCTCGTGGCCGCAGCGGATCCACCTCGTCGTACCACATGTGCATCTCGTGGCAATGGCCGGCGTGGGCGCTGTGGATCACCTTGTTACCGTTCATGATTCACACCGGCCACTGGTTCGGCTCTCTCGGTCATGGGGTCGGCATCGCTCTCTACCTGCTGCCCACCGCGCTGTGGGCCGTCGTGGCCACCACCATGGCCTCCATCGAGACAAAGCACACCTACCCCGGCGGCATCACACCTGCTGGCCTGCTGGACCGCCTCGCACGGATCGTCCCGTACGTGCTGATCAACACCGGGATGCTGCCGCATCAAGTCAGCTCGTTCGCAGAGGGTCTGTTCGGACCGCTGCACAGCGAATTCGAGCGCACGCCCAAGGCGGCGTCCGTCACCACGAATGCGCGCGTCGCCGCGCCCGGCGATGGCGCCGAAATCGCAAAGGCGGCAACGACATCCAAGAAGTCCTACGCCGTCAAGGTCCATTGGCCTTACCTCCTGACGGAGGCATTCTTTGTGGCATATCAACTCGGTTGGGCGGTTCTGTTCGCCGCCAACGGGCTCGTACTATGCGCCATCGGCGCTGCCTACGTCGCCTCGTGCATCATCTACCTCGGCTTCTTCTACGGCGATCACCTGGGCAAGGTGTGCTTCGCTCCTCGACAGGAGTCGACTCAAGCTCCCGGCCCGCCGGCGATACCGCCGCGCGAGGGCGGCGGTGATGCCGTGAACGGAGTGGTGGTGGCGTTTCTCCTTGGCGCGCTGGCGGGAGTCGCCGCCTGGTTGATCTTTGCCGAGGCGCGCCGCGACATGGAAGCGTTTATCCGCAGCTTTCCGTCGTGGACAGACGATGACCGCATCGAGCACAAGCAGGGAGGTTGAAATGAGATGCAGCACGAAAGCCTGGCTCGGCCTGGGAGCCTACGTCGCTGCCACCGAGGTTTGCGCACCAGACGGTGAGCTGCTGTCCCACGCCGTGGACCGCTGGCTCGAGAAACACCCCGGCAGAGCCGTTTCGGCCGTGTCGATCGTGGGAACCGCGCTGCACCTGCTGAACCTGCTCCCCGAACGGTATGACCCCTTCGCTGTCACGCTCAAGACTGTGAGGCTGGCAAGACGGTGACACGCCAAACCCGACTTGGTTTGAGGATGTTGGGGATTGAACGACAAGACGCACTGAGAATCGTGTAGACGCTGCGTCATAACACTTCCTACTGGCGGCCAGCCTGTGCTCCGCGGACTGCCGCAAGAGGGTCAGGCCGTTACGGGTGGCTGTACCCCGGCAACCTTCGACGGATCGCCCTGTAACTGCGCAGGAGTTCCCCCACGTAGCCACCAGTCCGGCGCATCGAAATCGCGCGCATGAACATGAAAGCGCACCAGGTCTTCGATGGACGGCGGAGGATTGGCCGATGATCGAGATCGGTTACGAAGTTCGGGACAGAATCGCTTACGTCACGCTGAACCGGCCCGAGGCCAAGAACGCGGTCACACCGGAAATGCACCAGGAGTTGTGCAGCGTCTGGGCCAATTTCCGTGACAACGATGATGCTGACGTCGCGATCTTGACCGGTGCCGGTGATGCGTTCTGCGCGGGCGCCGACCTCGCGACCTACGTGCCGACCAACTACGTAGACGCCTCACCGAGCCGGGTTCGTGAAATCGTCGACGTGGGGTTCGGTGGCATCACCCGCGGGATGCATCGGATCACCAAGCCGATGATCGCGGCAGTCAATGGGTGGGCGCTGGCGGGTGGGCTCGAGCTCGCGCTGGCGTGCGACCTGCGCTTAGCTTCTGACGGCGCGACATTCGGATCGTTCGAGGCACGGCGGGGGTTTCATCACGGCGACGGCGGAATCACGCGGTTGGTCAACATATGTGGCGTCGGCGTGGCGATGCAGATGGTCCTTACCGCCGACCCGATCGACGCGAATCGAGCGCTGCAATGCAACATGGTGACGAAAGTTGTTCCACACGACGAGCTTATGGATGAAGCCGAACGGTTGGCGCGGCAGATCCTGCGCAATTCTCAGCGTGCGGTGCGCTCGGCTAAGGAGACCATCCTGGAGGTCATCGGCAAGGTGCTGGATGATCAACTGCGGATCGAGGGGTGGAATTCCTACACGTGCGTCGATAAGGACGAGGCGCGGGAATTGTTGCGTCGGTTCTTCGAGAAATCGGACGTCGGTGAGGAGAGTTGGAGGTAGCGGTGCACGGTATCGACCTCGGCTGGCGGACGTTCAGCTGGTGAAGCAGTACGAGTCGCTCGACGCGTCGCCGCCCTGGAGCCTGGTCTGGTGCACCCGCAGGCCACGGAACTCGTCGCTGTGCGGGAAGAATCGGCTGTCGGGCACAAGACCTCCTGCGGAGACGTCGGCGTCAAGCTTCGCCATCCATGCCCCGACGCCGTCGGGGTAGACCGCGTCGTCCCACGCCGAGTACAGCGAGTTAGTGAGGTACACCCGTCGACCGTCGCGGCTGATCTCCACCATCTGCGGTCCACCGGTGAGCGGCAAGTCAGGAGCCGCCGGGTGCGGCTCGCGTCGCACGATCCCGCCAAGGTGAACCGACGCGGTCTCGCGCGGATGGAACGGGTCGCTGACATCGTACTGTTTGAGTTCGCCGGTGCCCCAGCATGATACGTACAGCCAGCGATCGTCGACCGACAGATCGATGTCGGTGACCAGCGGGGGCGCCGCACCAAAGGGCTTGAACAGCGGTGGCAGGTCGTCGGCATCGGCGGGCTCGGCCGGGATGGTGATCACCTCATCGACCGACCACTGATCACCGTTCTTGTGCCACAGCCACACCGACGCCGATAGGTCCTCGGCGCTGATTACTGTGTCGACGAAGCCCCACGCTTTGGACGGATCGTGGGCCGGGCGCAACTCGAGCACCATCTGGTGCTGGTCGCCAAGATCGACGCGCTGGGTCAGCTTCCGCTCGGACATGCTCCAGAAGTCCAGGTGGTGTCCGAACTTGCGTCCGAGCAAGTCCTCGGGATTGAGCCCGTTCTCGATCATCGACGGGGTCGCCCACTCCGATGTGATCACGGTGTCGTACTTGAGGTGCCACCACACGTCGTACGCCAAGAATTGTTGTCCCCGGTCGGCCTCCCATGGTCCGATCACCTCGAACGTGTCGTGGTCGATCAGAGCTACGCCGCCGGGACCTTCGGCGCCGTTGATGCCACCCAACGCCGACATGAAGATGCCGTCGGGTCCGCAGTGCACCGTGTGCGGGCGTGAGTATCCGGCCTTGGTCGCAAGCTCACTGGCCTCGATCGTGTGGGTCACCACCGGTTGGCGAGGGTCGGGCTTGGTGTCGAGCACATAGGTTGTCGACGAACGAATGGCGGGGACGAGCAGGTAGCGCCGCTCAAGATTGCCGGCGTGCCCCTCGTGACACAGCGCGCTCGAGCACGCGTTCCAACCGAAATGGTGAAGTTCGTTACCGGACGTTGGTAGCTCGGACCAGCCGACCACGCCGCCGAACGTTGTGGACTCGGGGTCGCAGTCGACCACGGCAAGCGCGTCTTTCTGCTGGCTCGTGGGGTCGAACGCTGCAACATAGGCCAGTTGCTCGGGGGCAGCTGCGACTGCGTCGCCCGGGCTGCGGTAAAACGTCGGATCAGTCGTCGGCATGACTCCTCCTCGGCTCGTGCCCATTCGCCAGGCCACCATCTGAACTTGGTCAGTCGACGTGACAGTCAGGTACGTCTCGCTTGATCCTTCGCCGCGAATGCGGGGCTGTCTATCCCCTAGCTGGCCATCGCGCGCTTCTCTTCGCCCAATCAGCGCCCCGAAGTACTAAGCGCCCAACACATCACCACCACGCGTGCTGCACCGGCTACCACCTGGACTGACCGGCTTGGTCGACGCCCTTCATGAAGCGATCGTCATGTTTGGCTCATCCGCCGTTCATTGCAGAGCCACACCCTATTAACCATGCCCCAGTCGATCGCGCGGCCCGGCCCTTCACGGCCGCCCTGGTACACCGACGTCGCCCAGCCCGGCCCACCGCAGCGGGGGCAACCTTTCTGGCAAGCAATCAAGCGGGCGCTGCCTGCACTCGCCGCAGTCGCTGCGGTGTCACTGCTTCTCCTCACCCTTCCGAACGGGCTGGACCTATCCGGGCGCATCACCCTGGTCGTGTTTCTCGGGGCCGTCGCTCTGTGGGTCGGCAGCCGGATCGATGACACGTTCGTTGCGCTCGGTGCCGCGCTGGCTCTGGTCGCCACCGGGGTGGTCGGCAGCGACGTCCTGTTCGCGACGCTGGGAGCCGAAACGATCTGGCTACTCATCGCCGCGTTTGTGCTCGCCGCAGGCATTTCCGCCACAGGCCTGACCGCGCGTTTCGCCGCGTGCCTCATCACTCGGGCGAGCTCGGTCCGCCAGCTCGCGCACCTGGTCACCGTCGCCCTGCTGGTCTCCGCGTTCGCCGTGCCCTCCACCTCCGGTCGGGCCGCGCTGAGCGTGCCGGTGTTCACGGCGCTGGCCGCGGCGCTCGGCGAGCGTCGCCGCGTCGTCAAGGCGTTCGCGGTGCTGTTTCCCACCGTCATCCTGCTCACCGCGATCGCCACCCTGATCGGCGCGGGCGCACACCTGGTCACCAACCAGGTCCTGGCCTCCGCCACCGGCCAGCAGATCGGTTTCGCCCAGTGGCTGCTGCTCGGAATCCCCCTGGCCGTGCTCTCCGCGCACAGCGCCGCCGAACTCGTAATCGGGCTGTTCACCACCCGCGCCGACCGCAAGGCCCGGCTCCGAATCCATGTCTCGCACTTGGCCGCTGCCATCCCGACCCCGATCACGGGGCCGCTGACCTCCAGCGAGAAACGCGCGCTCGCCGTCCTGGGCGCCGTCGTGCTCGGTTGGTGCACCGAAGGGCTGCACGGTGCCCACCCGGCGCTGATCGCACTCGCCGGGGCGCTCGTGATCACCAGCCCACGGGTGGGCACGACCACGATGCCCGCCGGGCTGCGCACCGTGCCGTGGTCGCTGCTGGTGTTCATGGCCGCGACCGCTGCGGTCGGCACCGCGCTCGCCACCTCTGGTGCCGCGAATTGGCTTGCGAGTGGGCTTTTCGGCCCGGTCCTCGACGCACCTCATTGGATGTTCGTCGCGGTCGTGATCGTGCTCAGCGTGGCCGCGCACCTGGTCGTGCAGTCGCGCACCGCGCGCTCCTCGGTGCTCGTGCCCCTCATAGTGCCCGTCGCCGTCGGCCTCGGGTTGAACCCCGCCGCGGTCGCCTTCGCTTCCACCGCCGCCGCCGGCTTCTGCCACACCCTGACGTCGTCGGCGAAGCCGGTGGCCATGTTCGCCGCACTCGATGGCGTCCCCACCTACGGCCGCGCCGACCTCCTGCGTCTCTCGGCGTGGCTCGCCCCGCTCACAGCCATCCTCGTGCTGGCGTGCTCGCTATTGCTGTGGCCGCACCTCGGCCTGCCGTTGCACTGACCCACCCCACCGACCCCTATTGGAGGAAGCGCATGTCCATCCGTCGAATTGTCGTCGCGCCCAGCGGATTCAAGGAAAGCCTGTCTGCGTTGGAAGCCGCCGCCGCCATCACCACCGGGATCCGACGAGTGCTGCCTGGCGTCGTCGTCGACACCCTGCCCCTCGTCGACGGCGGCGAAGGCTCAGCGGCCGCATTGGCCGCCGCGACCGGCGGCGAGCTCGTCCCGGTGCGCGTGACCGGACCCGTCGGCCGCGATGTCGACTCCCACATCGCACTGCTCGGCGGGAAAGGCCCCCGCACGGTCGTCGTCGAAATGGCCGCGGCCGCCGGGCTCGCCTTGGTGCCCCGCGGACTGCGCGACCCCGGTGCCACGACAAGCTACGGAGTGGGGCAACTGATCACCGCGGCGCTGAATGCCGGGGCAGAGCGAATCCTGGTGGGCTGCGGCGATTCTGGCACGTGCGACGGCGGCGCGGGCGCACTGCAGGCGCTGGGCGCCCGGATATCGGATGCGATGGGCAATCCCGTCGGCCGCGGCGGCGCTGCGCTGGCTGAGGTCGATTCGATCGACCTGACCGGGCTCGATCCCCGCATCGCCGATGTGGAGATCCTCGCTGCGGTGAACCCGCACAACGTTTTATGTGGCGAACGGGGAGTCGCGCGGGTGTTCGGCCCGCAGAAGGGCGCCACCCCAGAGCAGGTCGAGGTGCTCTCGGCGGCCATGGAGCGGTGGGCCAAAGTGCTTGAGCGCGAGGCGCATATCGAGCTGCGCACCTCGCCCGGCTCCGGTGCCTCCGGCGGTCTCGGCGCCGGACTTACCGCGCTCGGCGCACGTTTACTCCCTCGCTTCGAGGTGATGTTCGATCACGTCGACCTCGAACCTGCCATCGCCGGCGCCGACCTGGTTGTCACCGCCGAAGGCGCCATCGACGAACAGACTCCCAGCGGCAAGATTCCCGCCGAAGTCGCTCGCCGCGCCAAACGTCACGGCAAACCGGTCATCGCATTCGCGGGGACCCTCGGTGCCGACGCCCAACTCAATTACGACATCGGCATCGACGCCATTGCCGCAATCCTGCCCTGCCCGCTGGACCTCGACCAGGCCCTCGCCGGCGCGTCGTCATTCCTCGCCGACGCCACCGAACGCACCCTGCGCCTGCTCCTGGTTGGCGCCGCACTCGCATGACGCCGGATGAAGAACCCCTCACAATCGGCTCACGTGTGTCTCATGGCGCCGCCGCAAGCTCGAGTTGTAACCGATCAACGGAAGGTAGGAAATCATGGAACACACATCCAGCACATGGAAAAAGGTCGCTGTCGGAGCCGGCACGGTAGGCGCCGCGCTCGCGATAGGAGTGGCGGCGCCGGCGACGGCATACGCCGGTAACTCCAGCTCCAACTCGTCGAGCAACTCCAGTTCGAACTCATCGAGCAACTCGAGTTCGAACTCATCGAGCAACTCGAGTTCGAATTCATCGAGTAACTCGTCGAGTAACTCAAGCTCGAACTCCTCGAGTAACTCGAATTCGAATTCATCGAACAACGGAGGCTTCTGGTTCATCCCCCGATGACGGCAACCGACCCGGCGGTGTAACCACCGCCGGGTCACCCCCAAGAGAGGAGACAGCCGATGAAGCTTCGCACGCAGCCGGTCATCGAGTTCCTTTGTCGCCCTGAGGATCAGGGTGTGATCGCCGAACCGGTGCGCGCCGCGAAGGTGCTGCCGGCGTGGTTCAAACAGCTGCCGGGGATCAACAAGCCGCATGTCACTGCCACGAACGACGGCCTGACCGTCAAGCGCTGCATGCCATTCCTCGACGCGATGTCCACCGGCTGGATCCTGCCGTTAGCGGCGACCGTTCGGCTCGAGATCCGCGACGACGGAGCGACGGTCACCGGCGGATGGAACTTCGACCGCGAAATGGTGAGCGGCCACGGGCCGGGCCAGGTCGCCGGTAACCCGTACGAGCCGCGACCGCCGATGAAGTTTCACAACTATTGGACCATCCGGACCGCGAAAGGCTGGAGTTGTCTGTTCCTGCCGCCGCTCAACCGGCCCGACGCCGTGGTGGAGGTGTTCGCCGGCGTCGTCGACACCGACACCTACACGGCTCCGGTCAACTTCCCGTTCGTGGCCACCGCCGCCGACGGCGTGTACACCCTCGAGAAGGGAATGCCTCTGGTGCAGGTGATTCCGTTCCGCAGGTAGGACGCGGCCATCGGCGGAGCAGTACGCGCCGAGACGCCCACGGAGGGCGACGAGCGGATCCGCATCGGCCGCAGCACCCAGGCCGGCGCGGGGTGGTACCGACGCAACGCGCGGGCGTCGCGGCAGGAGTCGACGCCCGCGCCGGCCCGGGTCTAAGCGCGATTATCGGTTTGGGGACAGGGAGTCGACGCTAACTGGTGGATCACTCACACCAGGTGTCAGTAATCCACCAGCTAAGCGTGCGAACGACGCAAACCCCAATTTCGCTGCGTTTTCGGGGCTTCTAGCCTGCTCGGCGCTAGCTCTCCGGTGTGTAGCCGAACGGCAGCAGCACGCTCTTGTGCTCGACGTACTGCTCGATGCCTTCCGGCCCGTTCTCGCGGCCGATCCCGGAGTTCTTGTAGCCGCCGAACGGTGCGCCGGGATCGAAAGCGTACATGTTGACCGCGTAGGTGCCGGTGCGGATCTTCGACGCGATCTCCATCGCGCGTGGGTAATTGGTGGTGAACACGCTGCCAGCCAACCCGTACACCGAGTCGTTGGCGATGCGGATCGCGTCCTCCTCGGTGTCGTAGGGAATGACCGCGAGCACCGGGCCGAAGATCTCCTCCTGCGCGATGGTCATCGAGTTGTCCACGTCGGCGAAAACCGTTGGCTGCACGAACCATCCACTGTCCAGGCCTTCGGGACGGCCGCCGCCGGTCACCAGCCGCGCACCCTCCTCGACGCCCTTCTTGATGTAGCCCTCGACCCGCTCGCGCTGCTTCTCCGAGATCAGCGGCCCGATGGTGGCGCCAGGATCGTCGGGCAGACCCACCGGCATCGCGGCGACGGCGCCCGCCACCTTCTCGACGACTTCGTCGTAGCGCGACCGCGGCGCCAGAATCCGGGTCTGCGCCACGCAGGCCTGTCCCGAGTTCATCACCCCCGAGAAGGCCAGCATCGGCAACGTCGAATCGAGATCGGCGTCCTCGAGGATGATGGCGGCCGATTTTCCTCCGAGCTCCAGCGTGCACGGCTTGAGCTTTTCCGCGGCGAGCTTGCCGATCTCCTTGCCGACCGCCGAACTGCCGGTGAAGGTGTACTTGTCGATCGCCGGGTTGGCCGTCAGCGCGCGGCCGGTGTCGGGTCCGCCGGGCACCACGGACAACACGCCTTCGGGCAGCCCCGCCTCGGCGAACATCTCGGCCATCGCGAACACCGACAGCGGCGTCTCCGCTGCCGGCTTGAGCACCACGGTGCAACCGGCCAGCAGCGCCGGGCCCAGCTTGTTGGCCGCCAGGAAGAACGGCACGTTCCAGGCGGTGATCGCCCCTACGACGCCGATGGGCTCGCGGAGCACCAGGGTCTGGCCGTAGATGCCGTCCCGGATGTCCTGCCAGGTGAACTTGTCGGCCGCCGCGGCGAAATATTGAACGCCGCCATCGCCGCGCCGTACTGCATCATGTCGACGATCATCGCCGGTTGGCCGGTCTCGGCACCGAGCAGGAACTTCAACTCGTCGGCGCGCTCCTCCATGAGCTTGACGGCGGCGCCAAGCACGGCCGCCCGCTCTTGGGGTGACATCGTGGGCCACGGGCCTTCGTCAAACGCCTTGCGCGCTGCTGCGCATGCCGCGTCGACGTCGCCCGGCGCGGCGGCGGGAACCTTGCCGACCAACTCACCCGTCGCGGGTGAGTGCACCTCGATGACCTCAGACGTGGACGGCTCGACCCACTTGCCGCCGATGAACAGCTTGTCCCACTCGGTCCTGAAAGCCGTGCTCTGTGTCATGGCCGTCACATTACCGATCGAACTGCAAAACGAGAACCTGTTCCAGTCAGAACGTCATCCCGGCGACAGAACCAGCACCAGGTTGCTCACCAGGAACTCCCGCAATATGGGCACTTTCGTCATCCACCAGGCCCATCGTGGGTGGTAGCGGGGAAATGCGGCGATCAGGGTGCCTGTCGCGGCGGCCCACTGCAGGCCATCGGCCGCCGACACCGCGAACAGTGACGAGCCGTAGTTGTTCTTCGGGGGATGGCCGTGCTTGCGGGTGTACCGCGCTGCCGCCCGGGCCCCGCCGAGGTAGTGGGTCAGGCCCATTTCGTGGCCGCCGAACGGCCCCAGCCACACCGTGTACGACAGCACGGCCAGCCCGCCCGGTTTGGTGACGCGCAGCATCTCGCGGCCCAGCCGCCACGGCTGCGGCACGTGCTCGGCGACATTGGACGACAGGCAGATGTCCACGCTGGCGTCGGCGAACGGCAACGCGGTCCCGGAGGCGCGGACATAGGTGGCCGGCGCCGACGCCGTGGCCGGGCCCGGCGTGCATCTCGGCCGGGTCGGGCTCCACCCCGATGTACTCGATGCCGGCGTCGGAGAAGGCTTTGGCGAAGTAGCCCGGGCCGCCGCCGACGTCCAGCAGGGTCCGGCCGGCCGGCGACGTGCCGTTCGTCGCGCGCCACAGATCGGTGACCATCGCGGCGGTGTCCTGGGCGAGCGCCCCGTAGAACCGGGCGGGGTCGCGTTGCTCGAAGCGGAACTCGCTGAGCAGCCGCAGCGACCGTCTTAGTGTCGCCCGGCGGGCGAAGAGCTCGGTAGCACCCATCGGGAGCAACCGTACGCAGCGGCTAGGCTGGCACGGATGTCCGTCCGGCCTGTTCGTTCCGTGTTGCTGCTGTGCTGGCGCGACACCGGCCATCCCCAGGGCGGCGGCAGCGAGGCCTACCTCCAGCGCATCGGCGCGCAACTGGCCGAATCCGGCGTCAGAGTGACGCTGCGCACGGCGCGATATCCAGGCGCGAAGCGCCGCGAGGTCGTTGACGGTGTGCGGGTCAATCGCGGGGGAGGTCCGTATTCGGTCTACATCTGGGCGGGGCTGGCGATGGTGCTGGCGCGCGTCGGGCTCGGACCGCTGAGGAAAGCGCGGCCCGACGTGGTGATCGACACTCAGAACGGAATCCCGTTTCTGGCCCGGCTCGCCTATCGGCCGCCGAGTTGCTGTGCTGGTGCACCACTGCCATCGCGAGCAGTGGCCGGTGGCGGGTAGCCGGATCGGGCGCTTCGGATGGTTCGTCGAGTCGACGGCTGTCGCCTCGGCTGCACCGGCGCAACCAATACGTCACGGTGTCACTGCCGTCGGCGCGGGACCTGACCGGTCTGGGTGTGAATCCCGAACACATCGCGGTGGTGCGCAACGGCCTCGACGAGGCGCCGGCCCACACGCTGTCGTTGCCGCGGTCCGCGGCGCCGCGGGTGGCGGTGCTGTCGCGGCTGGTGCCGCACAAGCAGATCGAGGATGCGCTGGACGCCATCGCCGAGCTGCGGCCGCGGATGCCGGACCTGCACCTGGACATTCTCGGCGGCGGTTGGTGGGAGCAGCGGCTTGTCGAGCACGCAGCGGCTGTTGGGCATCTCCGACGCGGTGACGTTCCACGGCCATGTCGATGACGACACCAAACACCATGTGCTGCAACGGTGTTGGGTGCACGTGCTGCCGTCGCGCAAGGAGGGCTGGGGACTGGCGGTGGTCGAGGCGGGGCAGCATTGCGTGCCCACCATCGGGTACCGGGCCTCTGGTGGGCTGACGGATTCGATTGTCGACGGGGTGACCGGACTGTTGGTCGACGACCATCAGGGTCTGGTTGACGGCCTCGATCGGCTGCTGTCCGACCACGTGCTGCGTGAACAACTCGGCGCAAAGGCGCAGGCCCGCAGCGGCGAATTCTCTTGGCGGCAAAGCGCCGACGCGATGCTGACGGTGCTGGAGTCGATGCACGCCGGGCGGATCACGAGCGGCGTGGTCTAGCGCCGTCGATCACACCCACTTCTCGCGATCTGTCAGCACTGATGACGCGCGCGGGACGCCTATATGCCCGCATCTTCCCGCCAGCAGGCCGACCGCCCCGCCAGCCAGCAACGCCAGCCACACCCAGTGCGCGGCCAGCACGATCCCGCGACCCGACGCCGGCGGGTGGTCGCCGCCGACCCGATACACCGCCATGTCGTTGTCACGGTAGGCCACGGGAAGCGCCAAAGGCTTTGCTTCGCTACCGGATTCGACGACCACCCAGCCGACGCCCGCGTCCGCCAACTCCTGCTCAGAGGCGCCGGCCAACAGCAGCCGCTGCACCTCGCGGGCGCGGTCGCCTTCGCCCGGCACCGTACGGCCGCCGATCGTCAGGTCGCCCGTCATCAACACGTCCGCACGCACCCAGCGGGGCAGCGGATCGAGTACCGGGGCGTCACCGGCCCACGCGAAGCTCCGCATGGTGTCGACCGGCAGCACCGCCACCGGCCGCGGATCGGCGTTGATCATCGCCGCAGCGCTAGCCCACCCCGGCGGGTACTGCACCGCGGACATCTTCCCGCCGACGCCCCAGGCCAGGTCGGGCAGCGTCGCCACCAGCGCCGCGCAGCAGATCAGCGCCGCCGCCGCGGCCGGAAGCCGGCCCCGCAGCGTGACCACCGCCGCCGCACCGGCCAGCGCGTAGCCCGGCACCGCCAGCGCCACCCACTTCTGTGCGTCGCGCACCACGCCAAGGCCCGGCAGCGCGCGGATCGTCGCCTCGACGACCGCCAACCCGGGACCCGTCGCCATCGCCGCCGGCACCACCACCGCGACGGCCGCCAGCACCAGCAGCGGCACCGCCAGCGGGCGGCGCAACACCACCGGCAGTCCCAGCGCGACGACGCCGAGCAGCACGACGGCCGCCACCACAGCGAAAAGCGTTGTCCGCGAGGCGGGTACGGCCTCAGCGTTCCAGATGCCGCCCAGGCTGGCCAGGCTCCCCAGCGTGCCGAGGCCCGGCTCGGCGCGTGCCGCGAACGCACGGACGCCCTCGGCCTGCGACGACGACAACGAGTCGGCCACCGTCGCCGCGGCCAGCCACGGCAGCGCCACGAGCACCGCCACGCCCAGACTCACCGTCGCGCACCACCACCGCGGCCGCCCTGAGCCGGGCGCGAATACACACGCCAACGCCACCGTCGCCGCCAGCATCAACCCCGTCGGCGTCAGCCCTGCCAGCGCCATCCAGAACACCAAAGCGCACACGGCCCGGCACGCCAACGCGGCGCGAAGGCGTCGCCGACGATCGCACGCAGCCGCAGCACATCGCCGCCGCCACCCACGGCAGACAGCCGTAGCCCACCACCAGACTCCAGTGGCCCTGCAAAAGTCGTTCCGCGACATAGGGATTCCAGATCGCGATCGTCACCGCAACGCACTGGCCGGCCACGCCCGCCTCGGGCAGCACCAGCGCCGCCAATCGCGCCGCACCCCAGCCGGCCAGCCACAGCCCCGCCACCAGCAGCGCCTTGACCACAACGCCGCCGTCGAGCACCGCAGATGCCAGTGCCACCGCGAAGTCCTGCGGCAGTGCCCGCGGCGCCGACTCCGACAGTCCGAGCGCCGAATCCGACAGATACGAGCGCGGCGTCGACACCGCGTCGCGCAACAGCAGGTACCCCGGCGCGAGCAGCGGCGCCGTCACCACAAGGGACAGCACCAGCGAATACGCCGGCGCCGTCAACCAAGAAAAGCGAGCGCTCAGACCGGTCTGTCCGGAGGCAGATCCGACGGCCGCGGCGTCGGCAGCTTCTCGGTCTGCGCCTCGGCGCCCGGCACCAGTTCTCGTTCCGGCCCGCGGGGCCCGAAGAACCCGTGATCGGCGCCGTCCAGCCCGGGGTCGATCAGCGCGGACTCCGCGCGCAGGCTGAACGATCCCAGCAGCGCGCCACCGATCAGCGTGACCAGTCCCATCGCGGTGAACGTGATCGGCAGGATGCGGCCCCACAGCGCCAACCGGTCGCGTTCGTCCTGCGCGCTGGCGACCTGGGACTCGACGGTCTCCTCGTTGGAGGTGACGTCGAAGTCGACGAACGTCACCTCGGGTTTGAGGGGTTCGCGGGCGTAGTAGTGGTAGCCGTGCTCCTCTTTCTTGACGATGGTGCCCGACACCGGGTCCACCCAGAACGTGCGCTGGGCCGCGTAGTAGCGCGTCATCGTGATCGATTCGTCCGGATCCCCGGGCAGCCCCCACATCGACGCCCGCGCGGTCACCTCGGCGTCGGCGTCGTCGTCGTACAGCGACGCGTACTTGACCGGCTCGACCAGCTTGCCTTCGGCGTCGTAGCCGACGTTCTGGCTGAATTTGTAGGCCGTCAGCCCGTTGACGTCTTCCTCGCCGTCGTAGTTCGCGTCGAACGCCTTCTGGGCAATCGGGTCGAAGAAGGGGTAGGTCCTCTTCTCGGTGTCGAACGGGAACCGGTAGGTGAGCCCCTCGTGCGGCAGCGCGATATTGGTCGGCGGCTGGTCGTCCTCGACGGCACGCGGCCTCTGCACCGCACCGCCCGGATTGCTCTCGCTGGAGACCGCCTCTGCGGTCCTGCGGTTGACCGTCACCGTGTCCACGAGCGCCAGCAGCAGGCCGTTGTCCTGCTGCTTGTCGGTGCGGCGCAAGCGTGCTGCCGACCTGAAGGGTGACGTTGTCCGCATTCGACGGCGACTCGACGCTGATCTGTTCCTGCAGCGCCATCGGCACGTTGCGGTCGATGACGAACTTGGCGGCGTTGAGCGATGCCGGGTCGAACGCCGTTCCGGTGCCGTCGCTGACCAAGGTGCCGTCGACGTCCAGCGGAATCTTGGCGATCTTGCTCTTGGTATAGGTGGACAGCAACAGTGCGGCGATCAGCAGGGCGGCCCCGAGCCCCATGATTCCGCACGCCGCGATTCGCAGCGCAACTGCGCGGTTCAAACCGTGCCTCCTTCGTGGACCCCTGCGCCGCCACGCGCCGCCTGACCCGGCACGTGGAGGCAAACCCGTTCGACCCTAACAGCAGTGTTTAAGGTCGGTCGCTTACTCCGAGTCCGCAGATCTACGGCCGCCTGGCTACCCGTTTTCAGTGCTTGCCCGCCCGCCCGGCACACTGGTCGTCGTGACGGAAAGCGCAGGCGTAGGCGGGACGCGCGGCTTCCTGCCCGCGGTCGAGGGGATGCGCGCCTGCGCGGCCGTCGGCGTCGTTGTGACCCACGTCGCATTTCAAACCGGCAACACCGGAGGCATAGCGGGCCGGCTGTTCGGCCGGTTCGACCTCGCCGTCGCGGTGTTCTTCGCGCTGTCGGGCTTCCTGCTGTGGCGCGGGCACGCGGCCGCGGCGCGTGGACTGCGACCGATCCCGCCGACGGGCCACTACCTGCGATCGCGCATCGTCCGCATCATGCCGGGCTACCTGGTTGCGGTCGTGGTGATCCTGGCGTTGCTGCCCGACGCCAAGGCCGACCTGACGGTGTGGCTCGCGAACCTGTCGCTGACCCAGATCTATGTGCCGCTGACGTTGACCGCGGGCCTGACGCAGATGTGGAGCCTGTCGGTCGAGGTCACCTTCTACCTGGCGCTGCCGCTGTTGGCGCTGCTGGCGCGACGGGTGCCGGTGCGCGCGCGGATCCCGGCCATCGCGGCGGTGGCCGTGGCCAGCTTCGGGTGGGCGCTGATCCCGCTCGACGCGCCCTACGGCGTCAACCCGCTGAACTGGCCACCGGCGTTCTTCTCGTGGTTCGCGGCCGGGCATGCTGCTGGCGGAGCTGACCGTCACCCCGGTCGGGTGGGCGCACCGGCTGGCCCGGCGCCGGGTGGTGATGGCCGTGATCGCAGTGGCGGCCTTCCTGGTCGCCGCCTCGCCGCTGGCCGGCCCGGAGGGGTTGACGCCGGGCACGGTCAGCCAGTTCATGGTGAAGACGGTGATGGGCGCGGTGGTGGCCGCGGCGCTGCTCGCCCCGCTGGTGCTGGACCGCCCCGACACACCCCACCGGTTACTGGGCAACCCGGCGATGGTGACGCTGGGCCGATGGTCGTACGGGTTGTTCATCTGGCACCTCGCGGCGCTGGCGATGGTGTTCCCGATCATCGGCGAGTTCCCGTTCAACGGACACATGCCCGTGGTGTTGGTGCTGACGGTGGTGTTCGGCTTCGCGATCGCTGCGGTGAGCTACGCGCTTGTCGAGTCTCCGTGCCGAGTCGCGTTGCGGCGCTGGGAATTTCGCAAGGAGACGCCGGTGCCGCCGCTGGATAGTTCGGTCACAAGCGTGCCCGAGCCCGTCGCACGCTAGGGGCGTCAAGCCGCTCGCGCGACGACCGGTTCACCTCCACGACCGAGGCCGCCAGCATGCCGACCGAGACGAGCGCCAGCAACTGGACGCCCACTGAGTGCCCGACGTAGCCGTCGACCGAACGCCACGGGTTCTGGCTGAGCACCGCGCCGGCCAGGATCAGCCCGCCCGCGGCGGCGCCGACTGTGACTGCGTCGCACAGCTTTTCGCGCCTGCGCAGAAGATAGCGCAGGCCCAGCGCCGCACCCACCACGACGACGCCGGCCACCCCGGAGATCACCGCGCCGACGGCCAGCACCAAGACGCTCGAGGTCGTGAGTCCGGGCTGCCACGGCCGTGCAGGCTCGTCCGGAGCGCGTGGTCGGCGAACCGGCAGGAACGCCAGCAGCGCCAGCAGCGGCAGCAGCGCCAACCCGCCGACCAGCCCGACGCGGTAGAGGGTATTGGACGTGAACGCCAGCGTGACGGTGCCCGCGGTGCCCGGCGGCAGCACCCAACCCTGTTGCCAGCCGTTGACCGTGATCGGGTTCAACACGGAGCCGTCATCGGTGCGCGCGGTCCAGCCCGGGTTGATGCTCTCGGGTACGACCAGCAGCCGCGAAGCCGGCGACGGCGCGACCTGAACGCTCACGGTGGTCGGCGCTCCATTCGCCCGTCTGCGCGGGAGTCGTTGCGGCCGTGTTCAATTGGTCGGCCAACGGCCCCGCCAACTGCACGCCGTCCACGACGAACGCCGCACCGGGGCTGACCAGTAGCTCCTGCTGGCCCGCCGGCAGGGTGATGGGCCCGTCCAGACACGGTCGCGCGGTGACGGGCTCCCCGTCGAGAAGCGCGCCGACCGTCGTCGCCACCGAAGTCTGCACGAACCTGACCGGCCACCCCGATGATCGGCCCGCGACCGCAGGGCAGGTCGATCTGGCGCGCGCGATTGCGCGTGGCGTCTGCGGCGGCGATCGGTGCGCCGCGCGGGTCGAGTGCGGTGACCTCGGCGAGGCCCGGCGGCTTGAGTTGGTCGAAGCCCAGCGCGGTGCGGTCGATGACGTGGTCCCAATCCAGTATCGACAGTTTGATCGTGTCGGTGACGCGCGGTTTGAGGTCGAGCGTCTGCGCGCCGCCGTCGCGCGACAACGCGCGCACCTGCGGACCATCGCCCAGATCGACGGCCACCAGCGTCGGATGCGCGGGCAGCTCGGACGAACTCGGCGCCACCCGTAGACCGCCGACCTCCTTGCGCGCCGGCAGTTTCAACGTCAGCGTCGGCGCGGATTTGTGCTGCACGACGCCCTGCGGCGCGGTCCACGCGGTCGCCGCATCGCCGTCGGCCGCGGCGTACGCGGAGCCCAGCACGTCGATCGGGTCGGCGTCGCCGGTGGCGATGGCCGTGCCGGGCTCGGCGGACAAGGTCGGCCAGGTTGGGGCCCTGCCGCGCCCGCACCCACACCGTCGGCGTCACCGCCGTCGGCTCGGGCACCGTCAGCGTGCGGCTCAGGTTCACCGGCTCCTCGGGCGAGAGCGCCATCGTCGCCGCACACCGGATTCCGTTGGGGCTCTCGGCGCAGCCCGGCCTGCCCAGTAGTTCAGATCCCAGATCCCATTGCGCTACAGCCGAATTCGGTGGCGGCCCGGGCACCATCACGGTGTGGCGCAGGTCGACGGGATGTGCGAAGCCGTTCGCGTCGTACTGGGTTACCGAAAAGTCGGTGATGCCGAACTGCACGCCGGGCGAGCCGTCGTCGGTGCCCGCGGCGGTGATCTTCACCCACGGTGTCTCGCCGTAGGGCAGCGCCGCGGTCAACGGCTTGCCGGCCTCGTCGAACCGAAGCGTGCTGGTGCCGTTGACGGTCGACACCTCGAGCCGGCGGACCTGCGCGCCGACGGCGGTGGCGCTCGGCGTGATCGTGATGGTGGCGTTCGTGACGGGATGGTCGAAATCGACCTGCAGCCATTGGCCGACGGCGGCCTGCAACGAATTGGACACCCAACTCGTCGACGAGTCGGCGTCGATGGCCGCCGCCGGACCGGTGGCCGGCGCGACATTGGGCAGCGCCGTCGAGTCCGACGCCGAACTCGACACGGAGATCCGCCCGCCTGTCCATTGCCCGTAGACCATGTCGGCGCCGCCGGCGGGATAGTCGAGCACCCGGTTGAAGGTGTGCCGGGCATCGTCGGGCGTGCGAATCGCCGAGGAGTGGTCGTCGACGCGGCCGTAGTCGGTTTCGCGCGCCAGCGGGGTGTCCGTCACGGTGACGACGGGCACCGGCAATCCCGCATGTTCGGCGTCGGACGTCAACAGCATCGGCCCTAGCGGCGGCTGACGCATGAGCCGGCGGCGTTCGTCGAGGCGTAGCAGCGCTTCGGGGCCGCCGTCGACGCGGGCCATCGCATCGGTGTCGACCAGATACGGCGTCTGCGACGGGAGTCCCAGTCGTGCCGTCCACCCGGTAGATCTCCACCGCCGGGTACAGCGGGCGCAGGCCGCTGTCGGTGACGAAGCCGGCCAGCGTGCCGGGGCCGACGGGGTCACCGAACTGCGCCACCTTTGACGAACCCGCCTGATCCTTCTATGGCGCGGTGCACGAGCACCGGTCGCGCCGAGCGCGACGTCTCGGGGTCGAGGTCGTTGCGAACCACCACGTACGAAATACCTTGCCGAGCAAGGGTGTCCGCGAGACCAGCCGACGGGCGGCCCGCCGCGAACAGGCGCTGCACCGAATCCAGGGCCCGGATGGTCTGCGGCGGCGTCAGCGGTATCGAGTCGCGCACGCCCCACGGGCTGCCGCCGAGAACCTGCAGCGGTTCGTCGTGGCTGGTGCCCCACACCTGGGTGGCGAACGGTGCGCCGGGCGCCACCAGCACACGCCCGCCGGTGTTGTGTTCGTCGAGCCAGTCGGCGGTGTCATGCCAGTACTGCGGAATCGCGTCGAAAGCGCCTGGCGGCGTGAGCCGGCCGGTCCACGCCAGCGACGTCGCGGCGGCCAGCGCCACCAGCACCACCACCCCGACCGCGACCCGCTTGTCGCGCTCGGGGTGGGCGAACGCGTCCGTCCACTCCCGCCGTGGCGCGCTGCCCGGCAACGGGATTCGGCCCAGCAGATGCGCCAGCCCGAGCGCCAGCGGCAGCCGCAGCAGCGGCTCCAGCTTGTGCATGTTGCGCAGCGGTGTGCCGCCCGCGTCGAGGAACGCCTGAACCTGGTGGGCGACAGGCGATCCCAGCCCGCCGGAGTAGCCGACGGCCAGCAGGCGACGCCGATCAACAGGATCGTGATCAGCCGGCCGCGCGCGGGCATCGACCGCATCGCCAGCCCGGCCAGACCGGCCGCCGCGACCAGCGTCGTCGCCAGCACCGCCACCGACCCCGTCACCAGCGAGGCGCCCGGCGGTGGCGTTGGGCGCGACGAACGGTGTCCACGCGTCGGTGCCGCGCAGCATCTCGGTCAGCGACATCCACTGCGTGGTGACGCCGGAGGACTCGATGAAGTCGAGGAACGGCGGGCTGATCCGGCCCAGCAGCACAAGCGCGACCACCCACCACGCACGGCCAGCGCCGCGCACGCCAGCCACCACGCGGTGAAGCGCCACCACAGCTCTGTTCGGCCGGTGACAGGCCCACCAGATCACCGCGGCCAGGCAGCCGGTCAGGGTGGCCACCGCGTTGACGGCACCCATCAGCGCGATCGCCATCGCCGAACGGGCCGCCATCACGCGAACCGAGCCTTCGCCGCGCAGCGCCAGGATGACCGGCAGCAGCACCCACGGCGCCAGCATCATCGGCAGCGTCTCCGACGAGATCGCGCCGAGCGTGGTCAGCACCCGCGGGGACAGCGCGAACGCGACGGCGGCGATGATCGCGCGACGAAGGGCTGCCGATGCCCAAGGCCTCGGCGACCCGCAGCAGACCCCAGAACCCGACGACCAGCAGCAGCGCCCACCACAGCCGCTGCGTCACCCAGCCGGGCAGCCCGAGCACGTCGCCGATCAGGAAGAAGGTGCCGTGCGGGAAGAGGTAGCCGTAGGCCTGGTTCTGCGCCTGGCCGAACGGCAGCTCGCTGTTCCACAGGTTGAACGCGCGGGCCAGGAACCGCAGCGGATTCGCGGTGAGGTCGAGTTTGGTGTCGGGCGAGATCTGTCCGGGCGACTGGGCGAAGGTCAGGACCAGCGCCGCCGCAGCGACCACCCACAGCCAGCGCCGCGAAAGCGGTGGGTGACGTTAGCTTCGGAGGGCATGAGCGGCGCACCCCGAAGGGTGGGGTGACGACCCGGGAACTAGCTTCGGTCGCCGTACTCGACCCTGTTGAGCACCGATGACGCCGGATCGCCCGCCTGCAGCGGAGGCTTGGTGTCCTGCTGCACCATCAACGTCACACCGAAAATGGCGGCCGCGCCCAGCAGCAGGCCGACGACGATGCTGGCCGCGGCGGGCACGAGGAACCGATCCATGCGGTCAAAGTAGCATGCGGCGCATGTCCGCAGGTCGACGCGTGTTCTGGCGCTCCGACGCGTGCACTGTTTGGGTGGGTTACGACGAGGGGTCGGACGGGATCGACAACGACTTCAGCTGCTGTTGGTGTGGCATGGCCGGCCACCCACGCGTCGACTTGGCTCCATGTTCGTTCCAGCCAGGGGCTTAGTTCATCAGGCGGGGGAAGCTCGCCGGCCGGGACGAGAACAGTGCGGACGAGCAGCCGCCGGTTCATCGGGCAGGCGCCACCACGCCCGAGCCCGCCCGTCCGGGGAGAAGCCTGTATGCGTCAGCACGACGACATTGGCGCTTGGCGCTCCGGACAGCGCAGCGGCGGCGCCCCCGGTGCGCGGAGGCAGCGTGTGCGACTGTCGCCACGCACGGCGCGCTTCGCGGAAACGGCCGGAAGAGCGGAGTCGGGTGATGGCCGTGCGCCACCGCGCCCAGGTGAAGTTGCCGCCCTCCGGGAACAGGAGCAGCGCCTGCCCTCCCACTAGCGACGCAGCCAGATCGTGAATTTGTTCGCGTGCGCGCTCACTTCGGTGGTGCAGGAAGCACAGGCAACCGAGGTCGCCGGCGAGGTCGAGAACGGGTTCGCACCGCAGGACGGCCTTGAGCACAACCCGCAGTTGCGAGCCGGTAATGGATGTTGAGCAGCCAGGCCACCAACAGGGTGTCTCCCGGCCCGCAATGCCGCGACAGCACAATCACCGGCTCCCCGCGCGGAATCTGATCCGGGGTCGGCGAGGCAGTGTCGAGCAGCACTTCGACGTTCAGGGTTCGGCGCCCTACGGTGTAGGCCCTTTCGAGGATGTCGCGCACGAACTGATCGCAATCCTGACCGCCGCGCAGAAGCTTCCACAGGGCCCGAAGCTCCAATAGCGCATACGCCATGACCACGCCCAGGGTTCGCACCGGCAAACTCGACCGCGCCACCAGCCCTGCCGCGCCCCCGACAGCGAGCAACAGCGGCCACACCATCAAAACGCCGATCATCAGGACGGTTACCAGGGGCACCGTCACGGCCCGACGCAACAGGGTCATGGCAGCGCCTCGAGGTAATTCGCGGGTCGCGTTGTACGCCAGATCGGCGCGCCGCGCGATGCGGCGGGCGTCGCGGTACCGCAGGTTCGACCACGTCGCGGCAGGCCGCTGCGGCAAGCCGCTCGGAAGCACATGCACCGTGACCTCGGAGCCCACCCGCTCGAGGTCGCCGTGGAAGCGATACCGGCGGGAAATCTCGAAAGCCACGAACCCGACCTCCCAGAGGAACCGCGGCGCGGCGAGCTCCTCCTCCAGGCGCCCGACATGCAGCACCCAGATGGTGTCGGCGCCGCGTGAGACTGCCCGATCCAACGGAATGCTGTTCACCAGGCCGCCGTCGTAGAAGTGCTCATCGCCGATGTGCACAGGTGGGAACACCCCCGGCAGCGCGCAGGACGCGAGAACGGGCTCGATGAGGTCGCCCGTGTTGAACCAGTGCTCCCGGGCCCTCTCGATGCTGGCGGCCACGCATTCGAACGGCACGGCGAGCTCCTCGAACGTCTGGGCGGGCAATCGCTCGCGCAACATTCGGCGGAACGCACCGTTGCCATGCAATGACGTCCGGCTCCGCATGACCTTGGCCACCCGCCGGAGCACTGAGCCGTCGAGAATTCCTTCCTCGGCCAGCACCTCCCAGATCGCCAACAGCCGCTGCGCGCCGCTCGGCGTGGGATCGGCCGCCAGCGCCGCGCCGTTGATCGCACCGACAGAGGTGCCGCACACCAGGTCTGGTTGCACTCCCGCCTCCAGCAGCGCACGCGCCATGCCGACTTCGGCGACTCCGAGCAGACCGCCTCCGCCGAGTACGAACGCATCACATGACATGGAGGAGGAATACCCCCGAAGCGGCCTCGGCCCGCACATGACAGCATGGCCGGATGGGCTTTCCGCGAATCCTCGTCATGCTCGCGGCGCTGTCCGGGCTCTTGCTGGCCTGTTCGCCCGCCGAACAACCCGCCGACCCACCTCCAACCCCGTCGCCCACCATGGCCGCGACCGCGATGCCCCAGGCCCCGGTGAACGCCCCGCCGCCTCTGGCCCCTGGCGTGCCGGCCTGCGGGCAGGGCCAGGAGATGCTGGCGGGCATGTCGACCCGCGACAAACTCGCGCAGCTGCTGATGGTCGGGGTGACCGACGCCGCCGATGCACGCGCCGTCGTCGACACCCATCACGTCGGCGGAATCATGGTGGGTAGCTGGACCGACCTGTCGATGCTGTCCGACGGCTCGCTCGCCGACATCGCCGCATCCGCGGCTCCGCTGCCGCTGGCGGTCAGCGTGGACGAGGAGGGCGGCCGGGTGTCGCGGCTGGCCGGGCTGATCGGCAGCCAGCCGTCGCCGCGGGTGCTGGCCCAGACGCACACGCCCGACGAGGTGTACGGCATCGCCCTGCAGCGCGGTCAGGCGATGCGGGGGCTCGGCATCACCATCGACTTCGCCCCGGTCGTCGACGTCACCAGCGCGCCCGACGACACCGTGATCGGCGACCGGTCCTTCGGATCGGATCCCGCCGCGGTCACCGACTACGCCGGGGCCTACGCCCGAGGACTGCGCGACGCCGGTGTGCTGCCGGTGCTCAAACACTTCCCGGGCCACGGCCACGGCTCGGGCGACTCGCACGCAGGCAGCGTCGTCACCCCGCCGATCGCGGATCTGCAGAACAACGACCTGATCCCGTATCGGACGCTGACTACGCAGGCGCCGGTCGGCGTCATGGTCGGGCACATGGAGGTGCCGGGGCTGACCGGCAGCGACCCGGCGAGCCTCAGCCCGGCGGCCTACGCGCTGCTGCGGTCGGGCGACTACGGCGGCCCGGGTTTCAACGGGCCGGTGTTCACCGACGACATTTCGTCGATGCGGGCGATCACCGATCGGTTCGGTGTCGCCGACGCCGCGCTGCGCGGGTTGCAGGCAGGTGCGGACACGGCGTTGTGGGTGACGACGGGCGAGGTGCCCGCGGTGCTGGACCGGCTGGAGAAGGCGCTGTCGGCCGGTGAGCTGACGATGCCTCAGGTGGACGGCTCGGTGCTGCGGATGGCCGCCGTCAAGGGCCCGCATCCGAACTGCTGACCGTCAGAGCGCGTACACCCGGGCGGCGTTGTGTACGCCGATCATGTCGACGATCCTGATCGCGTCCTGCTCGGTGCAGTCGCCGGTGCGCACCCAGCCGCCGAGCGCCAGCCCCATCGCGCGGCGCCACAACACCGAGCCCAGCAGATGCAGTTCGGGCGGGCCGAAGGCGTCCGAGGAGAACAGCTGTTTGGCGAACGGCGCCGTCTCCAGCGCCTCGGCGACCAGACGCGGTCGAGCGCACACCCAGGTAGTTGATGGCAAGTCCCACATCGAAATTCACGTGGTCGAAGGCCTGCGCCAGATAGCCGGCCTGCCGCTGGAACGGGTAGCAGTGCAGCAGCAGCACCGGCACCGGCGTCATGGTCCGCAGCAGCGGAAGCAGCAGCATCGGATCGGTGCGGTGCAGATCCAGGTCCCGGTCACCGAAACCGACGTGCACCTGGATGGGCAGCCCGCGTGCCGCGGCTTCGTGCACCCCGAACGCGATCAGTACCGGGTCGTCGAGCCGAAGCGGGTTGCGCCTCGGCGAGTTCGCGGGCGTGCTCGATCACTTGCGCGTCGGTCGGCCGTGACCAATCGATGTCGAACGAGGTGCGGTAGGCCGCAATTGTCTTGGTGCCCACCGTCTCCGGATCATCCGCGGCCTCCTTCAGCGCCGCCCGGACTGCGTCGGGGAACGCCGTCGGGGCGCGTCCCGGTCTCCAGCAGGTCCTCGGCGAGCCGTTCCAGCCGAAGGATCGACGACGACGGGCTGCCGCTGAGCTGGGTCAGCCGTTCGCGGTGTGGTGATGAGATCGCCCTTGAACCCGGTGTCGACGATCCACCGGGAGATGCCGGCGGCCCGCAGCATCAGGCCGGCCAGCTCGTCGGGCGCCAACTCGCTGCGGCGTCGCCAGTAGGCGTCGGCGTCCGCGTGCGGTTCCAGGCCGAGCAGCGGTGCGCACCAGCGCCGGATCGCCAGGCCCAGCGGTGAATCGAACTGCGTCATGAACGACGGCACCGGATCGGTGGACCCCTCGTTGATCGCCGCCTCGAATTCCGCTCTGTCGATCGGCCTTTTCGAAGGCACCATGCACATGGTGATCGACCAGTTCGACGCCGCGCAGGTGGTCCGCCAGCGCCTCGGGCACGTCGGCTTGCACCCCGGCGAACACGTCGACCGGCTCACCAACCGGCATACCGGGCGACCTCCGCATCGTCGACTCTTCCTGCGGCCGCATCTGCGATCGCGTCGCCGAGGATCTCGGCCGCCCGCTCCGCCTCGGCGTCGGTCAGCACCAGCGGTGGCGTGATCTCCAGGACGTTGCCGCCGACGTAGTACACCACCGCGCCCAACTCCCAGGCGCGGTAGACCACCTGTGCGGCGAGCCGGGCGTCGCGGTCCCCGGTCTCGGGGTCGACGAGCTCGAGACCGATCGCCAGCCCGCGCCCGCGGACATCGCCGATCCGGTCGGAGTCCAGTGCGCGCAGCCTCTCCTGCAGCGCCGCACCGACTTTCGCGGCCCGCTCGGCCAGGTGCTCGCCCACGATGGTGGCCAGCACCGCACGGCCGGCCGCGGTGCACACCGGATTGCCCGCCGTGGTCAGCAAGGCCGCGGCCGGTGGCTCGTCGAGCACCTCCGCCGGCCCGACGGCGGCCGACAACGGCAGACCGCCGCCGAGCACCTTCCCGAAGGTGACGATCTCGGGCACCACACCGTCGTGCTCGAACGCGTGCAGGGTGCCAGGCCTGCCGAGCCCCATCTTGACCTCGTCGCAGATCATCGGCACGCCGTGGCGGCGGCACACCTCGTGCAGCCGCGCCAGGAAGCCGTCCGGCGGTACCACCAGGCCGCCGTCGGACAGGATCGGCTCGACGATCAGGCAGGCGATGGCGCCGGTCGCCAGATGCTGCTCGGCGAGCTTGAGGCACGCCGCGACGTCCGCGTCGACGCTCGCCTTGAGCCGGCCGAAAAGGATTGGGGTACGGCAGGAATACCACATCGGCGTCCGGTGGCGCTCCCGCGTCGACATGCACACCGGAGACGCCCATCGCGACACCGACGCCGCCGTGATAGCTGTGCTCGAACGCCACGACCGTGCGCCGACCGGTGGCGTGCCGGCACGCCCGCAGCGCGACGTCGTTGGCGTCGGAGCCGGCGTGACCGAGATAGACCCGCCGTTCACCGGTGCCGGGGACCAACGCCAGCAGATCCTCGGCCAGGCCAACGGAATCGGGATGGACCGCCGACAGTGCCACCAGCGCCCGGCGCATTGCGTACCGCCCGGCTCACCGCTTCGGTGACGGCCGGGTGGCCGTGCCCCAGCCCGCACGCCGTCCACGTCGCCGACAGGTCCAGCAGCTCGCGGCCGTCCGGAGTGACCAGCGTCGAGCCGTGCCCGGACACCACCTCCAGCGGGAAGAACCGCAGCTTCTCGATCCCGGCGATGACGGCCTCGTCGCGCTCGTACAGCGTGCTCATTCGGCGCCCGCCTGCACGGGTGGAGTCTTGTCCAGTTCGGCGGCCAGCGACTCGCCCACCCGCTTGGCGATACCCGAGGCGGCGACGGCGATGACCAACCCGATGACGCACCAGTACAGGCCCAGAAGCGGTGCCGCCGACCATGTTTCGGCGTCCTTGACGTTGAACCACAGCACCACCACGATGACCACCGCACCCAGCAGTGGCAGCACCAGTCCGAGCACCTTGCCCTTGCCGCCATGCACACCGAGGAATTTCGGCGCGCCGACGAACCACGCCGCGGCGATCTCGACGAGCAGGTAGCACACCATCAGGCACACCGAACCGGCGACGGCGAACAGGAAATAGGTGTCGATCGCGTCGTTGCCGGTACCCATGTCGGGCCAGTCCGACTGCGCCGCAGATGAGATTGACCACCAGCGCGACGCTGACGACCAGCCACGTGGCGCGGCGCGGGCCACCGGTGACTGCGTGGATGTGCGCCAGGGCCCTCGGGCCGAAGCCGTCGCGTGCGAACGCGTAGAGCATCCGGCCGGAGGTCGCCGAGGTCGCCATGTGGCAGCCGAAGGCCGACACTATCGCGGTGAAGATGATCACCAGAGCTGAACCACTGGCCGACATACGTACCGCCCAAGTCGCCCAACGTGTTTCCCGAACTCTGGAAGGCGTCGAGCCCGGCCTGGTCGGTGCCGAAACCGATGACCTGAGCGAACATCACGACGACGAACAGCACACCGGTCAGGAGCAGCGTCCCGGCCAGCGCGCGCGGAATGTTGCGGCCGGGATTGTCGGTCTCCTCGCCCATCGACGCGCACGCCTCGAACCCGGCCCAGGACAGGAACGCCGCGACCACACCGCTGATCACCGCCGACGCGGAGACGCCAGCACCGGAGAATGAGAACACGCGAGAAGTCGATGCCCGTCGACGGCGCCCCGCCACGCGCGAAGATCACGATGACCAGCACGATCATCGCCAGGATGCCGATCGCCCTCGATGGCGAGCAGGATCTTGGCCAGCAGCCTGATGTCGCGGCCGGCCAACAGGAACGAGATCGCCGCGGCCACCACGACGACCACCAGCCATGGCAGCTGGTACGGGTTCGTCGTTGTCCGGCTGCAGCTGTGCGATGAACGCGTTGGTGAACGCCGCGGTCAACGCCAGGGTGCCGATGGAGAACACCACAGTAGGCGCCGAGCATCGCGAAGCCGGAGAAGAATCCCGTCCTCGGCCCGATGGTGCCGCCCACCAACCCGTACGCCGATCCGGCGTGGTTGAGGTGCCGGGTCAGCCGGACGAAGCTGTAGCCGACCAGCGACACCCCGACCAGGCCGATCAGGAACACCAGCGGGATGGACTTGCCCACGGTGCCGATCAGGCCCTGACCGTTTCCGGACATCGCCAGCGTCGGCCCGACCAGGGCGACCGATAGCGCCAACGCCACCCAGAACGGCAGGCGGCGGTGCGGAAGCTGATCAGACTCCGCCGGTGTACTCGTAGTCATCGATGTCTCCTTCCGCGAGTGGGTCAACAGCTCCAGGCCAGCCGCAGCGCCTGGGTGGTTTCGGCCGGGGGCCGATCGCCGTAGGTGGTGAGTCTCGTGGCGCCGCACCGCCACCAGCACCTTCGATGACCGCGGGGGTGAGCAGTTCCGCGGCGATCGGGGAGGTTTCCAGCGCCTCGATCGCGGCGCGCTGGTCGGTCGGCAGCGGCGGCGGTGGCGCGCGTTGACTCGGAAGGGTTGTCGGCCACCTCGGCGGGCAGCTCCAGGCCTTGGTCGATCCCGCGCAGTGCGCTGCCGAGGAGCGCCGTGACCGCCAGGTAGGGGTTCGCGCTCGGGTCGATGATCTTCAGTTCGGCGTTGGCGCCGTGCGGATTTCCCGGTGTCGCCGCGATGAACCGGACCGCCGCCTCGCGGTTCTCCAGACCCCAGCACTTGGCCGCGCCGGCCCAGTTGCCTGGCCTGAGGCGCGATGCCGACAACACCGAACCGGCGTACACGCCAAGCAGATCCGGCAGACCGTCGAGCACACCGGCGATCGGCCGACTGGCCGTGCGGGCCGCATGCCGTGCGGGCCGTCGCCGCCGGAGAACAGCGGACCCGCATCGTCGGCCAGCGACAGATGCAGGTGCGCTCCGTTGCCCGCTTCGCCGACGAAGGGCACCGGCGAGAACGAGATCTTGCAGCCCGTGGCGGGCAGCGGCCCGGCCGATCACGATGCGCGCGAGGATGACGGCGTCCGCCGCGGCGACGGGTGTGGTTGGGGCGAGCGAGACCTCGAGCTGATCGTGGCCGTATTCGGTGTGGAGTTGCTCGATGCTCAGGCCCGCGCGCTCGGCGGCGACGGCGAGGTCGACGAGGAATGCGGAGCGGTCCAGCGACGTGCGCATGCCGTACGGCGACCATGGTTCGGCCGACGCGTGGCTGCCGTCGAGCGCCGAGCATCGTGCACTCGAGTTCGGCTCCGACACGCGCGGTCAACCCGCGGTCGGTCGACGGCCTGTTCGGTGCGCGCGAGCAGTGTGCGCACGCACAGCGGCGCCGGACTGCCCTGCTGGTCGTGCAGGTCGCCGGGCGCCCAGGCCACGCCGTCGTCCACCTGGCGCAGATCCGCGGGATCGATCCGGATCCGCAGGTCACCGACGACGCCGATGGTGGGTGTGAAGGCGATACCGCTGTCGACGCAGAAGACGCTCCACGACGGCGAGACGCCCATCCCGGCATGCTGGAACGCCGGCGAGCCGGCGCAGTGGCACGTACTTGGCCCGAGTGACACCCGCCAGATCCGTCACCGAGCCGGCCACGAGTTCGACGCCGCCCGCGCGCAACTCCGCGACGCGGCCGGCGAGATCGGCGTCCTCGTCGCTGGTGCACCGGCATTGAACCTCCTCAGACATCACGAGTCTGCCGAGAACGCTATGTCATAAATGTTTCATAATCTTTAATATGTGCGCTAGAGGATTGATTCATAAAATTTGGGTTCGGAGGATGCCCACATGTGCCGGCTGCTGGGTGTCGTCTCGACAGCACCGATCGCCGTCGCTGAAGCGGTCGGCGCCCATGTCCTGAAGGACTTCGTCGCATTGACCAAGATCCACGGCGACGGCTGGGGCATCGCCCACGTCGGTCAGGCCGGGCAGGACCCGCGGGTCGAGGTTTCCGCCGGCAGCGCGCTGGACGATCCCGCCTTCGCTCAGGCGACCCGCGACCGGCGCTCAGTCGCCAGCCTGGTCCACCTGCGCTGGGCCACGAACGGACTCGCGGTGCAGCCGCAGAACTCCCATCCTTTCCTCGCCGACGGAGTGGCCATGGCGCACAACGGCTCCATCAAGCCGACCGGCCCGCTGGACGAGCTTCTCGATCCCGATCACCGCGCGTCGTTGCGCGGCACCACCGACAGCGAGCGCTACTTCGCGCTGATCCGCCAACATCGCCGCACCGCACCGGATCTGGCCGAAGCGGTGCGGCGCGCGGTGGCCCAGCTGCGAGAGCTCTACCCCGAGGCCAGCCTGAATGCCCTGGTGCTCGGCGAGGACCAGCTGATCGCCGTGCACGCGCACGCCCGCAGCCGGCTGCTTGACGAGGACATCGAGGAGATCACCGCCGCCGAGCTGCCGACCGAGCATCTGGAGGACTACTTCGCGTTGCGCTGGATGCGTCCCGACGATCAGACGATGGTCATCGGGTCGACCGGCTTCGGCGACCTGGATTGGCAACCGCTGCCGCCGGAAAGCGTCACCGCGATCTCGATGCGCGACTTGTCGATGAGCCTGCTTCCCCTGGTGACAGTGAGCGGTGACCGACGAGACCGTCGCCGTCGCGCGCCAGCGCCGCGCTGCCGACCCTGAGCCGGGCCGAGCGGCGGGTGGGACGGGCGTTGCTCGCGGACTATCCCAGCGCCGGGTTGGCCAGCGCGGCCAGGCTCGCCGAACGCGCCGAAGTCAGCCCGCCGACCGTGCTGAGGTTCGCGCAGTCCCTCGGCTACGACGGATTCACCGACCTGCAGGTCGCACTGCGCGCCGAGTTGTCCGCCAGATCCAACGGTCCGATCACCCGTCTGCCCGAGGCGCCGCCCGCGGGCAGCGTGCTCGATCGACTGCTGCAAGCAGGCGCGCGCCCAAAACGACCGTGCCGACGAAACATTGGCTGCGCTGCCGGCATCCGCGCTCGAGGCCGCCGTGGCGCTGCTGGCCGACACCAGTCGGGCGGTGTATCTGCACGGGGGGCGCTTCTCGCACTTGTTGGCGACCCACCTGGCCGTCCACCTCGAACAGTTGCGTCCTGGCGTGCGGGTTCTCGAGGACCCCAGGCGGTCGCGACCTCGGCACGATGCTCGAACTGTCCCGCACCGACGTGGTCGTGCTGTTCGACTACGACCGCTATCAGCGAAGCGCCGCCGAACTCGCGGCATGGGTGCACCGCGCCGGCGCGACGGTGCTGCTCATCACCGATGACCTCGCATGCCCTGTGGCGCCCGACGCTGAAGTCGTCCTCGCCGCCTCGAGCACCGTGGGCACCACCTACCAGAGCATGGCCGCCGGATTTCTGCTCACCGAACTGCTGATCCCGCTCGTCATGGACGCTGTCGGGGAACCGGCGCGCACGCGGATGGCGCTGTGGGAAGACCAACGCCGGGCCGAACTGCTGCCATGACCCCGCCGTGAGCGCCACCTGTTGCTTACTCTTGAGTGATGGCAGGTGGAACGAAGCGGTTGCCGCGCGCGGTGCGTGAGCAGCAGATGCTCGACGCCGCCGTGCAGATCTTCTCGGTCAACGGCTATCACGAGACGTCGATGGACGCGATCGCCGCCGAGGCCCAGATCTCCAAGCCGATGCTGTACCTGTACTACGGCTCCAAGGAGGAGTTGTTCGGCGCGTGCCTGGATCGCGAGCTGTCCCGGTTCGTCGATGAGGTGCGCCAGAAGATCGATTTCACGCAGAACCCAAAAGACTTGCTGCGCAATGCCGTTCTGGCATTCCTGAACTACATCGACGCCAACCGGGCCTCGTGGATGGTGCTCTACAACCAGGCCACCAGCTCGCAGGCATTCGCACACACGGTGCGGGAAGGCCGCGAGCGGATCATCGACCTCGTCGGCAGGCTGTTGCGGTCGGGCACGCGCAATCCCGAGCCCGACACCGACTTCGACATGATGGCGGTCGCGCTGGTAGGCGCGGGCGAGGCTGTCGCCAACCGGGTCAGCACCGGTGAAGCCGGCGTCGACGAGGCCACCGAATTGATGATCAACCTGTTCTGGAGGGGTTTGAAGGGCAAGCCGTCGGACAAGGACGCGCACCCCGCGGCCACCGGCTAGGTCCGTGCTCCAGTCACGTTTGAAGGCCGCTGCCTGGAAGAGGTGGACTCAAATGGCCGAAACGAAAGTCCAGCACCAGCCGACGTCTCGTGGTCTGGTGTGGCGCAGTCTGGGCATGTTGCGGGCGGTGCGTGGCCTCATCGTGGTCCTGCTTCTCCTCGGAGTGGTCGCTTCCGCGTTGCCGTACGTCGCGGCGGCTGCCTTCGGGCCCATGGTGCAAGTCGTCGCCGACGCCGGCAGGAGCGGAAACCTCAGCGGGGTATGGGATTTGCGGGGCCCGCTGGTCGCGCGGGAGGACGGTCTGCTGCGGTCACTGGCGGGCCCCGTGCCGTTCGGGGTGCTCTTGGTGACCTGGGCGGCCGCGCTGTTGCTGACTCAGCTGATGTATTTCGTCAACGCTTGGGTTGGCGCGAAGGTCGAACGGGTGCTTCTGGTGGACATCCGGCAACGCGTCCACGACCACCTCCAGTCGCTGTCCCTGGATTTCTTCGCTGGGTCCCGCACTGGAGAGCTCATCCAGCGTGTAACGGCCGAATCCGCTGGTGTGCAACGCCTTCTGACCGGCTGCCTCTTCCCGCCGCTCATCGACGCACTCGTGCTGATCGTGGCAATCAGCTACCTGCTGGCCATCTCGTGGCAGATGACGGTCGCCGCGCTGGCCCTTACACCGCTGGCTTTGATCACGCTGAGGTTCGCCGGGCGCGGCGTGCAGGCGGCGATGCGACGGGTGATGAACGCGGACCGCGCGATGGCCGCTGAGCTCGAGCAGACGGTGAGCGGGATCGCTGAGATCCAGATGTTCAATGCCCAGTCCCTGCGCAGCAAGCGATTTCACGAGGTATCGGGGCACGCCGCGAAGAGTGAGGCGTCCTCCGTGGTCTGGATGCAGGCCACGGCGAACGGGTCCCAGGTGTTCATCGCGCTCAGCACGGTCGTGGTGTTGGTTGTCGGCATCGGGTTCAGCGCAAGCTTCGGCCTGACGTTCGCGGGCCTGATCGTTTTCACCGGAATGGTCCCGACGATGTTCGGTGCGGCGCAACGGGTTATGGGCGCGTACACCACGTACCAGTCGGTGACCCCGAGCGCGGCGTCGACGTATGAGTTGCTCGACACCCGCCCGACGGTTACCGACCGCGCGGACGCAGTCCCGCTCGGCGACGTGCACGGCAACCTCGTGTTCGAGGACGTGGTCTTCGGCTACACGCCGGAGCAAAATGTTCTTGACGGTCTGTCGTTCTCGATCGCCGAAGGCGAGACGGTGGCCTTGGTGGGTGGCATCGGATCGGGCAAGTCGACGGTGTTCAACCTCGTGCTGCGCTTCCTGGACCCGCAGCGGGGCCGGATTCTGCTCGACGGCCACGACATCGCGGGGGTGACCATGGCCTCGCTGCGCGATCAGGTTTCCAAACTCGCCCAGTTCCCGTTCTTCACCAAGGACACGATCCGCGAGAACATCCGGTTGGCCCGACCGGCGGCCAGCGACGCCGACATCGAGGAGGCGTGCGAGGACGCCCACGTCCACTCCGTCATCACGGACCCGTCGAAGTTGCATGACGGCTATGACACGGTCGTGGACGTGCAGGTGCCGTCCGGGGGACAGAAGCGACTCATCGCACTGGCGCGCGGCCTGTTACGCAAGCCCGAGGTGTTGCTGCTCGACGAGCCGACTGAAAACCTCGACGCCGACCAGCGGGCCAGGCTGACCGGCGTGATCCGCGACTATGCGCGCGACCGCACGTGCGTGGTCATCAGTCACGACATGGACTTCATTGCCGCGGTTGCGGATCGAATACTGGTCCTCGAGGACGGACGCATTGCACAGGTGGGCGACCACCACGCGCTGATGGCCGAAGGCGGCCTCTACAAACGACTGTACGAGGCGCAGAACGTCGACCCCGATCTGGTCTATCCGACCCCGTCGGACGCAGAGCTCGGCTGATCTCTAAAGCGCCGTCACCGACCCCTTCAAATGCGGGTCGCCCTTGGTCAGGTGGCGCAGCGTCAGCTCCCAGCCCTCGGAGATCCGGTCGACGTAGAGCCCGGCCCGCGCCGGCAGTACCACCGGCTTGGCGAAACGCACCGAATACTTGACAGCATCCGGCAGCTGACCCTCGATGTTCGCCAAAACCGCTGCGGCCGTGAACATCCCGTGTGCAATGGCGGTCGGAAAGCCGAACAGCTTGGCGGCAAGAGGATTGGTGTGGATCGGGTTGTGGTCCCCGCCGACCGAGGCGTAGTGCCGGATCTGCCCCGGGGTGATGCGCAGCACCGCGTTCGGCGGCCCCAGCTTCGGCTGCTTCTGCGGCGGTGGCTTCGGCTCGTCGGACAGGCTGGTCTTCTGCTGATGCAGAAACGTCGTCACCTGATGCCACGCCCGCTCATTGCCGACGTTGATATCCGTGACCACGTCGACCAACAGCCCCCGGCGATGCTCGCGCAGGTTCTCCGCGTGCACGCGCACCGAGACGCTATCGGTCACCAGAATCGGCCGGTACTGCTCGATGTGATTCTCGACGTGCACCGAACCCATTGCGGCGAACGGGAAGTCGAAGCCGGTGACCAACGCCATCACCGTCGGGAACGTCAACGCGAACGGATACGTCAACGGCACGGCGTCACCGAACCGTAATCCGGTCACCCCGGCGTACTCGGCCACGTTCGCAGCGTCGATGGTCAGGTCCTCAACCGTGAGCGTGCGATCCGGCAATGCGTCGCTGCGAGGCACGAACGGCAGCGCCCCCGCTGCCGCGCGCACCAGATTCATCAGGCCCGATGGCTGCGTCACCCTAGGCCCCCAACATGGCCTGGCCGCAGACCCGAATCGTGTTGCCGGTGACGGCGTTCGACGCGGGACTGGCAAAGTAGGCGATGGTCTCGGCGACGTCGACGGGTTGGCCGCCCTGGTACAACGAATTGAGCCGACGGCCCACCTCGCGGGTGGCCAGCGGGATCGCCTCGGTCATCTTCGTCTCGATGAACCCGGGTGCTACGGCGTTGACCGTGATCCCCTTCTCGGCGTACGCAGCCGCCAGCGCGTCGGTCAGGCCGATCATCCCGGCCTTGGTGGCCGCGTAGTTGGTCTGCCCGCGGTTGCCCGCGATACCCGCCATCGAGGACAGCCCGACGACACGCCCGCCCTCGGCGAGGGTGCCGTTGTTCACTAATCCCTCGGTAAGCCGAAGCGGCGCAAGCAGATTGACCGCCAACACGGAGTCCCAGCGCGCCTCGTCCATGTTGGCCAGCAGCTTGTCACGGGTGATGCCCGCGTTGTTGACCAGCACGTCGAGCCGGCTGGCGTGGTAATGCTCGCGCATGTGCTCGGTGATCCGGTCAACGGCGTCATCCGCCGTCACATCGAGCTTCAACACCGTCGCACCCACCTTCGACGCGGTCTGCTCCAACGCCTCGGCCGCAGCTTCGACGTCGACGGCCACCACGCTGGCGCCGTCGCGCGCGAACACCTCCGCGATCGTCGCGCCGATACCCCGCGCCGCACCGGTCACCAGCGCGATCTTGCCGTCCAACGGCCTGTCCCAATCCGCCGGCGGCGCCGAGTCGGCCGCACCGACGCGGAACACCTGCCCGTCGACGTAGGCCGACTTGCCCGACAGCAGGAACCGCATCGTCGACTCCAGCCCCGTCGCCGCGGGCTTGGCGTCGGCCGCCAGATACACCAGGTTCACGGTGGCGCCGCGGCGCATCTCCTTGCCCAGTGAGCGGGTGAACCCCTCGAGCGCACGCTGCGCGACACGTTCACCGACGCTGCCTGTTTCCTCCGGTGTGGTGCCGACGACGACGATCCGCCCGGACGGCCCGAGGTTGCGCAGCAGTGGGGTGAAGAACTTGTACAGCGCCTTCAATGCGGCGGGTTCGGTGATGCCGGTGGCGTCGAACACCAGACCGCCGAACGAGTCCGCCCATCGCCCGCCGAGGTTGTTCGAGACGACGTCGTAGTCTTCGGCGAGCGCGGTGCGCAGTGGCTCGACGACGCGGCCCTCACCGCCGATCAGCAGGGTGCCGGCGAGCGGTGGATCACCGGGCTGGTAGCGGCGCAGCGTCTCGGGTTGGGGAATGCCGAACTGTTTGGCGAGGAAAGATCCGGGCGGCGAATGGACGATTTGCGAATACAGATCGGTAGCCATGGTGACGAACTTACTCCAGAGTAAGAAGGGTGGGTACTATGGGCTTCATGGCTAGTGATACCCGCCGACGGGCCGCCATTCTCGGCGGCAACAGGATTCCTTTCGCGCGCTCCGACGGCGCCTACGCCGACGCCTCCAACCAGGACATGTTCACCGCGGCGCTGGGCGGCCTGATCGACCGGTTCAACCTCTCCGGCGAGACGCTCGGGGCGGTGATCGGCGGTGCGGTGCTCAAGCACAGCCGCGACTTCAACCTGATGCGCGAATGCGTGCTGGGCAGCTCGCTCTCGTCGTACACACCGGCCTTCGATATTCAGCAGGCCTGCGGCACGGGCCTGCAGGCGGCCATCGCCGCCGCCGATGGGATCACCGCCGGACGCTACGACGTGGCCACCGCCGGTGGTGTGGACACCACCTCCGATGCGCCGATCGCGTTCGGCAACGACCTGCGGCGCGCGCTGCTCGGGCTGCGCCGGTCGAAGTCCAACGTCGAGCGGCTCAAGCTCGTGGGCAAGCTGCCCGCGTCGCTGGGTGTGGAGATCCCGGTGAACAGCGAGCCCCGCACCGGGCTGTCGATGGGCGAGCACGCGGCCATTACCGCCAAGCAGATGGGCATCAAACGCACCGACCAGGACGAGCTCGCCGCGGCCAGCCACCGCAACATGGCCGCCGCGTACGACCGCGGCTTCTTCGACGACCTCGTCACCCCGTTCCTGGGGCTTTATCGCGACAACAACCTGCGACCCGACTCGTCGGCTGAGAAGCTGGCCACGCTCAAGCCGGTATTCGGCGTCAAGGCCGGCGACGCGACGATGACCGCGGGCAACTCGACGCCGCTGACCGACGGCGCATCGGTGGCGCTGCTGGCCACCGAGAACTGGGCGGCGGCGCACGGCATCGAGCCGCTGGCGTACTGGGTCGACGGCGAGACCGCGGCCGTCGACTACGTCAACGGCAAGGACGGCCTGCTGATGGCACCCACCTACGCGGTGCCGCGGCTGCTGGCCCGAAATGGCCTGAGCCTGCAGGACTTCGACTTCTACGAGATCCACGAGGCGTTCGCGTCGGTGGTGCTGGCACACCTGCAGGCCTTCGAGTCGGAGGAGTACTGCAAGGAGCGCCTCGGGTTAGATCAGGCCCTGGGCAGCGTCGATAAAACCAAGCTCAATGTCAACGGCTCCTCGATCGCGGCCGGGCACCCGTTTGCGGCCACCGGTGGACGGATCGTCGCGCAGCTGGCCAAGCAACTGGCCGAGAAGAAGAAGGAGACCGGCCAGCCGGTTCGCGGCCTGATTTCGATCTGCGCTGCGGGCGGACAGGGCGTCGCCGCGATCCTGGAGGCGTAACAAGTCGCCCGCTGGGCACCCAACTCTCCCGGGCCGTCACCTCTTGATGACATTGATGGTGTCCGAGCCGTGATGGGTGAGGATGGTTTGCCGGTCCGTCGCCGGCGGTGACTCTCTTGATGACTGACGCCCTGCTGGGTTGTCCTTGGGTCGATCTGTCCCGCCGGCGCGCCCGGCGCTATTGGGGTGGCCCGGCAGAGCGGACATGACCTAATCAGGAGCCTGGCAGTTCCTCATCAATGTCTTGTCTGCCCGCCCTACCGGTGTCACCTGCCGCTAGTGCTCACCAACGGGAAGAGACAACCACCATCGTGACAGAAGCACCCGGCGTCGTCATCGGCGCTGACACTCATCTGGACACCATTCATCTGGGCGCCATCACCGACATGGGAAAACTGTTGGGGGATGCAGAGTTTGCGACGACTCCGGCGGGCTATGCCGCGGCGATCGGGTGGGCCCAGGATTTCGGCGCGGTGCTCATCGCCGGGGTGGAAGGCACCGCCAGCTACGGCGCCGGACTGACCCGGGCGCTGCAGGGCGCCGGTATCGAGGTGGCCGAGGTCAGCCGCCCCGACCGCGCCGCACGCCGCCGCCAGGGCAAGTCCGATCCGCTGGATGCCTACGCCGCGGCGCGCACCGCGCTGTCCGGTGAGGGCCTGGCCGTGCCCAAGGACGAGCACACCGGCGCGCTGGCCGCGCTGCTGATCGCGCGCCGGGGCGCGGTCAAGGCCCGCACCGCGGCCCTCAACCAGATCAAGGCGATGCTGGTGACCGCGCCGGCCGAGCTGCGCGAACGCTACCGCCAGCACCGCACCAACACCACCCTCATCGGCGCGCTGGTGCGGTGCCGGCCCACCCAACTGGGCGATCCGACCATGATCGCGGTGCTGATCGCGGCGAAGGCCCTGGCCCAACGGGTCACATACCTTCAAACCCAAGAGCGCGACCTCACCACCCATCTGCACGCGCTGGTCGCTGAGCGCAACCCTGCACTGCTGGCCCGCCACGGGGTCGGCCCCGACACCGCGGCCCAACTGATCGTCACCGCCGGCACCAACCCCGAGCGGCTGCGCAGCGAGGCCGCCTTCGCCGCGCTGTGCGGGGCGGCCCCGGTGCCCGCCTCCTCGGGCAAGATCACCCGCCACCGGCTCTCCCGCGGCGGTGACCGCGCCGCCAACAAGGCGCTGCACCGCATCGCCCTGGTCCGCATGCGCAGCGACCAACGCACCCGCGACTACGTCGCCCGCCAAATCGCCAACGGCCGCAGCAAAAAAGAGATCCTGCGCCTGCTCAAACGCGCCATCGCCCGCGAAATGTTCACACTGCTCACCCAGGTCTGCGCCTTCGACGACTACAGCGACCTACGACCCGCCCGCCAAGCCAAAAACATCACCCTCACCGCCGTCGCCGCACACTTCGGCATCGGCGACATCACCATCTCCCGACTCGAACGCGGACAACACCGAAACCACACCCTGGCCACCAACTACCGCCACTGGCTCACCACAGCAGCTTGACTTCTAACACCAATAGGAGCATCGACCTGAGGAGATGTGGTGCTCCGGTGACGACGCCCCGCGACGAAGTTCGAGAATTTTTCCGGCGGCTGTAACGGGTGCACACGGGCATTCGATAAAGGGATAGCTCCGTGTTGGCGTCTGACCCCCCGACCCGACGTCAGCACGGGGCTCTTAAATCTGAGCGCCGGATGCTTCGATAGTGGGCATGCAAACCAGCCTCACCATCGTCGGCCTACTCAATGACACCGGCACCGCATCGCCCGTCGACGCCTTCGTTCACAACCTCGCCAAGATGCGCGACGAGGGGTTCCGCAGAGTCTGGATGGCGCAGCTGCCCTACGATCCCGACCTGACGACGCTGCTTGCGGTGGCGCTGCGCGAGGTCGACACCATCGACGTGGGCTCGGGTGTGATCCCGATTCAAGTTCAGCACCCGACGCAGCTGGCGCAGCGTGCGCTCACGCTCAACGTGATCAGTGGTGGCCGCTTCAGCCTCGGCATCGGTATGAGCCACCGCATGGTCGTCGAACAGATGTGGGGCGCGTCATGGGACAAACCCGTGCGCCAGATGCGCGAGTACCTCGACGGCCTGCTCCCGCTGCTCGCCGGAGCAGCCCGCCGACGCGGAAGGCGAGTTCTGGACCACGCGCGCTTCGCTGCAGATCCCCGGCGCCCGCACGCCAGATGTGTACATCGCGGCATTGGGCCCGCAGATGCTGCGCCTCGCCGGTCGGCGCACCGCAGGCACGCTGACGTGGATGACCGGGCCCAAGACGCTGGCCGAGCACATCGTGCCGACGCTGCGCGAAGCCGCTGCCGAAGCCGGCCGCAAAAAGACTGATGTGCGGGTCGCGGCGTCGCTGCCGGTGAGCGTCACCGACGACGTCGACGGCGCGCGCGCCCAGGCCGCCAAGGAGTTCGCGGTCTACGGAACCCTGCCGTCGTACCGCGCGATGCTGGACCGGGAAGGCTTCGCCGGACCCGAGGAAGCCGCCATCATCGGCGACGAGGAAACGGTCTCCCAGCGCCTCGACGAACTGAGCGCGGCAGGGGTCGACGAGTTCGTCGGCGCCGTCTTCGACGCCTCCCCAGAGGTGCGTGAACGCACCCGCGCGCTGCTGCGGAGCAAGGACACAAAAAGCTGAAATTGCCTCTGGTGCGCGCGGTGCACCGGGCGTACGATCGATCGCACGACGGGTTCGGGAGTGACTGATCCAAAGAGCCGGCAAAGGGATGAAAGCCGGACGCGCGAGAATAAAGAGACGCACCCAATTGTCCTCCCGGACCCGCCCTTTTTTGTGCCCGGCGGGTGTGGCTGGCCACACCACCGATTCGCGGGGCACCACCATCGATAGCGGCCACTCCGCCGGGTCACCATGGATGGCGTGACCACGACCGCCATCGCATCGCCTCAATTGGACTGGAACCGAACGCTTCTCACCCCATTGCGTAAGCCGGCGTGGCGCACCTACCTCTACTTCGTGCTGATCAGCATCCTCGCGGTGCTCGGCGTCGTATTCATCTTCTGCGCCGGGCTCGCATCCGGACTGTTGATCGTCACCCTCATCGGCATACCGCTGCTGGCGCTGGTGGTGATGAGCGGCCGGTCGTGGAATCGGTTGTACCGGTCGCTGGCCCGGCTGACGGGTGCGACGATCGACGCCCCGCCGCCATTCGTCCGCCCCGCCGGCCGGTTGCACACCCTGGCGGCCGCCCTGACCGACGCCGTCGGGTGGCGCAGCCTGGGATTTCTCGTGCTGCACTCGGTGCTGATGACGCCGATCGGCTACGTCGTGATCGTCGGCATCGTGATGGGCGTGGTGCTGGTGTCGTCGCCAGTGGTGTGGTTGGCGTTGGGTGAGCCATTCGTCTCGTTCGGCGAGCCGGTCGACTCGCTATCGGCGTACTCGCTGCTTGCCGTTGGGGGTGTGATCGCGCTGTACCTGCTGGCCTGGGTGATGCTCGGCCTCAGCCGCGCCCACGTGTGGCTCGCCCGAGCCCTGCTCGGCCCGACCGAGCGGGAACGTCGGGTGGTGCAGTTGGAGCAGGCCCGCGCCGGGGTGGTCGACGACGCCGCCGCCACGCTGCAACGCGTCGAGCGTGATCTGCACGACGGCACTCAGGCGCGGCTGATCACCGTGGCGATGGCGCTGGCCCGCGCCGACGAACACCTCGCGTCGGCCGACGTGGGCCGCGGACGCGAACTGGTCACCGACGCCTTGGCCAACACGAAGGACGCGCTGACCGAGCTACGGGATCTGGTCCGTGGAATCCGCCCGCCCGCACTGGATCTGGGCCTGGGGCCGGCGATACAGACGCTGGCCGCGCGCAATCCGATCCCGGTCGACGTGACCGTCGACCTGCCCGTGCGGCCGTCGATCGGGGTGGAGACCATGGCGTACTTCTGCGTGGCCGAACTGCTGGCCAACGTGTCGAAGCACTCTGGCGCCAGCCAGGCCGCGGTGCGGGTTGTCGAGCGACCCGCAAGAACTGCGAATTATCGGTGGAGGACAACGGCTCCGGCGGCATTCAAGTCGGCAACGGGTCGGGCCTGACCGGGCTGCGCGATCGACTGGCGATGGTCGACGGCCGGTTGGGGGTCGACAGTCCCGCCGGAGGCCCGACGGTCGTCACCGTGGTCGTCCCGCCGGGAGCCGAGCAGTGACCCGGCTCGTCATCGCAGAGGACAGCGCCATACTGCGCGACGGCCTGTCGCAGTTGCTCCTCGAGCGGGGCCACGACGTGGTGGCGAAAGTGGGCACCGCGGACGAATTGCTCGATGTGGTCCGCCAATTCACGCCTGACGTGGCCGTCGTCGATATCCGCATGCCGCCGACGTTCACCGACGAGGGTTTGGTTGCAGCGGTGTCACTGCGCCGGTCGCACCCGGCGGTCGGCGTGCTGGTGTTCTCGCAATGGGTGGAGACGCGGTATGCGACCGAGCTGTTGGCGGGCCATCCCGAGGGGGTGGGGTATCTGCTCAAGGATCGGGTGACCGACATCGGTGAGTTCGACGCCGCAGTCCGGCGTGTTGCGGCGGGCGGTACCGCGCTGGATCCGGAGGTGGTGCGCCAACTGCTCGGCAACCAGGCGTACCTCCGATGCCCTGGACCGGTTGACGCCACGCGAACGCGAGGTGCTGGCGTTGATGGCCGAAGGCCATTCCAACATCGGGCTGGCGCAACATCTTTCGATCACCGAGCGGGCCATCGAAAAGCACGTCTCGGCCATCTTCACCAAGCTCGATCTGCCGCCGTCGCAGGCACACCACCGTCGGGTGCTCGCCGTGGTGACCTACCTGAATTCCTGACGAGCAGACGCAGAATCGCACTCCGCGACGCGATTTCGTGCGATTCTGCGTCTGCTCGCCCATGTAACGCAACGCAAAAGGCCCCGGGAAGAGACCGGGGCCTGTTGCGGGCGAAGCGGCTGAAGAAGGTTTAGAAGGCCGCCTCGTCCAGTTCCATCACCTCGTTGTCGAGGTTGTCGATCACCTGGCGGGTGCTGGTGAGCAGCGGCAGGAAGTTCTTCGCGAAGAACGACGCCACCGCGACCTTGCCCTCGTAGTAGGCGCGGTCGTCACCGCCGGCACCGGCGTCGAGCGCCTCGATGGCCACGGCCGCCTGCTTGGCCAGCAGCCAGCCGATGACCAGGTCACCGACGCTCATCAGGAAGCGCACCGAACCCAGGCCGACCTTGTACAGCTCGGCCGGGTTCTCCTGCGCCGACATCAGGTAGCCGGTGAGCGTCGCGGCCATGCCCTGCACGTCCTCCAGGGCGGTCGCCAGCAGCGCGCGCTCGGCCTTCAGCCGGCCGTTGCCGGACTCGCTCTTGACGAACTGCTCGATCTGACCGGCCACGTGCGCAAGTGCCACACCCTTGTCGCGGATGATCTTGCGGAAGAAGAAGTCCTGCGCCTGGATGGCCGTGGTGCCCTCGTACAGCGAGTCGATCTTGGCGTCGCGGATGTACTGCTCGATCGGGTAGTCCTGCAGGAAGCCGGAGCCACCGTAGGTCTGCAGGCTCTCGGTCAGCTTCGCGTAGGCCTGCTCTGAGCCGACACCCTTGACCAACGGCAGCAGCAGGTCGTTGACCTTGACCGCCACGTCGGGGTCGACGCCGTGGATGGCCTGGGCCACCGCGGCATCCTGGAAGGTGCTGGTGTAGATGTACAGCGCGCGCAGACCCTCGGCGTAGGCCTTCTGGGTCATCAGCGAGCGACGCACGTCCGGGTGGTGCGTGATGGTCACGCGCGGCGCGGTCTTGTCGGTCATCTGCGTCATGTCGGCGCCCTGCACGCGGCTCTTGGCGTACTCCAGTGCGTTGAGGTAGCCGGTGGACAGGGTGGCGATCGCCTTGGTGCCCACCATCATTCGAGCCTGCTCGATGACGTCGAACATCTGCGCGATGCCCTCGTGCGTCTCGCCGACCAGCCAGCCCTTGGCGGGCTTGTCGTGCTGTCCCAGGGACAGCTCGCAGGTGGCGGAGACCTTCAGGCCCATCTTGTGCTCGACGTTGGTGACGTACACGCCGTTGCGCTCGCCGGGCTCGCCGGTCTCGAAGTCGAACAGGAACTTCGGCACGAAGAACAGCGACAGACCCTTGGTGCCCGGGCCTGCGCCCTCGGGACGGGCCAGCACCAGGTGGAAGATGTTCTCGAACATGTCGCCCGAGTCACCCGAGGTGATGAATCGCTTCACACCGTCGATGTGCCAGGAGCCGTCCTCCTGCTTGACGGCCTTGGTGCGGCCGGCGCCGACGTCCGAACCCGCGTCGGGCTCGGTCAGCACCATGGTGGAGCCCCAACCGCGCTCGGCGGCGAGGACGGCCCACTTCTTCTGCTCCTCGGTGCCGAGGTGGTACAGGATGTTGGCGAAGCCGGAGCCGCCGGCGTACATCCACACGGCGGGGTTGGCGCCGAGGATGTGCTCGTGCAGCGCCCACATCAACGCCTTGGGCATCGGCATGCCGCCGAGCGCCTCGTCGAGGCCGGCGCGGTCCCAGCCGGCGTCGAGCACCGCGCGGATCGACTTCTTGAACGACTCGGGCAGCGTCACCGAGAACGTCTTGGGATCGAAGGTCGGGGGATTGCGGTCGCCGTCGATGAAGGACTCTGCGATCGGGCCCTCGGCCAGCCGGGCCATCTCGCCCAGCATCTCCTTGGCGGTGTCGACGTCCAGATCGGCGTACTCACCCTCGCCAAGTGCCTTCTCAACGCCGAACACCTCGAACAGGTTGAATACCTGGTCACGAACGTTGCTCTTGTAGTGGCTCACGTTTCCTCCTCATCGAGAATTGCCACTTGTGGTTGGGTACTTCGGATAAGTTACCCACCAGTAACTGCCCCGAACTATACCGTCCAGTAACTTCAACACAAAGCAGCGTGCGAGCAATTTCCGTTAGCTAACCAACCCAACGGTTGGCCGGAGCTGGAAATCCCCTGCTGGCACGCGTCTGAGCAGGGGTTTGTCGGCGCTGTGAGACTCGTCACTCGAGTGCGCCCGCTCGAGCGGCCTGCGACAAGCTGGCAATCTATAAACCGTGCATTGGGGCGATGGTTTGCGCGGCGTGGGGACACTGTCGCTATGAGCACCGGGGCGGGCGGTCACCCAGGCCCGCCGCCATCCGGACATGGCCGCTGACCGCGCATGCGTGTGAAGATGGAATCGATGAGCCCCACCAATCTGAGCCCGTCGACGCTGCGGGAGGCGTTCGGGCATTTCCCGACCGGCGTCATCGCGATCGCCGCAGAGGTCGACGGCAGCCGGGTCGGGCTGGCGGCGAGCACGTTCGTGCCGGTGTCGCTGGAACCGCCGCTGGTCTCGTTCTGCGTGCAGAACACGTCGGAGACGTGGCCCAAGCTCAGGGGTCTGCCGTACCTGGGCATCAGCGTGCTCGGTGAGGCGCACGACGAGGCAGCGCGCACGCTGGCCGCGAAGACCGGTGACCGGTTCGCGGGTCTGCAGACGGTATCCACCGAATCGGGCGCGGTGTTCGTCGAAGGCACCAGCGTGTGGTTGGAGAGTTCGATCGAGCAGCTGATCCCCGCCGGGGATCACACCATCGTCATCCTGAGGATCAGCGACATCACCGTCCATCCCGACGTGCCGCCGATTGTGTTCCACCGCAGCACGTTTCGACGGCTGGGCGCCTAACCTAGCCCAGCCGCCGATCGGTCACTGAATTACGGGCGAGCGCCGAGTTCCTCGCGATAACCCTGGATGCGCTGCTCGATCTCGGCTGCGTCATCGGGCCGGCCCTCCTTGCGGGCCAGTTCGGCGCGGGCGCTGAGTTCGCGAATCGCTGTGCGAATGTCGTCGATGCTGTGGGGTTCTCGCATGGTCATGAGGCTGCCTTTCCGGGTAGAAGCACCGCATCGTGCGCGGCAGTCACAGCCCTTCCGAGGCTACCCGGATTGGCCGTGGTGTAACCCCGCTTAGTGCCTGAGGGTTTGTTTGCCACGGACGTGTATCCGCTGACCACACGGCTGGTTTGTGGCCATCGCCGGGGAGTACGGTTACTTACCGTGGCAGGCGGCGAAAAGGGGCGTCAACCTACGAGGGGAGCGCGGGGAGCGCAGCTCGAAGACCCGACTACTCAGCTCGTCGACATGATTCGTCCCGCACATGCTGCAATGAGGCACGCGACGGCCGTCCTGCTAACCACCGGTCCTTCCGTGGCTGACCGTATTGGTGCCGCCTATGACGCGTTGTCCACGCTCCAAGGTCAGGTTGAGGACCATGCTGCGGCGCTCTTGGCAACCCGGGCCAGTTCGGAGAAGGTCGAATTGCCGGCGATGATCGCCGCCGCGCACATAAACGCGGAAGCCGAGCGCATGGGGCAACTCGCGCGGGAGGTCGCCGAGATCGCCCGAACCAGGCGCTCGTGGCCGTCAATACCCGGTTCACTGCGGGGTGTGCTTGGTCAGCTGAGCGAGGTTTGCCTAGACATGGCTACCAAGGCGGCCGAGATCTTGGAGTCACACGGAACGGTCAGCATGGCCGAATTGGACATGGGCGCCGACGAAGTGGATCGATTGCAACAGCTGCTGTATCAGGAGCTGTTGTCCGGGCCCGGCGTCATCGACGTCGATGCGGCGATCGACCTCACCATGGCCGCGCGTTGCTATGAGCGCTTTGCGGACCTGGCTGTGGCGGTTGCGAAACATGGCGCTCTGCTCGCAATGGGTACGCCGCGCAACTGAGGGCTGCACGACGTTCGCGATCCCGGCGAGTTCGACTGCTCTCGTAACCCCGGTGGGTTCACATGCTCATCGCTAGGCTTTGGTGACCGTGAAAGGGAGTCCTGGTGGCTGGTGCGGGGTGGCAGTTCTGGGTCGACCGTGGCGGCACGTTCACCGACATCGTGGCGCGCCGGCCGGACGGGCGCCTGCTGACTCACAAGCTGCTGTCGGAGAACCCGGCGCGCTACCGCGACGCCGCCGTCGCCGGCATCCGTGCGCTGCTCGGCAGCGCCGACGACGCCTCGGTGGAGGCGGTGCGGATGGGCACCACCGTGGCGACCAACGCGCTGCTGGAGCGCAAGGGTGAGCGCACGCTGCTGGTGATCACCGCGGCTTCGGCGACGCGCTGCGCATCGCCTACCAGAACCGGCCGCGCATCTTCGACCGGCACATCGTGCTGCCGGAGCTGCTGTACGAGCGGGTCGATCGAGGTCGACGAGCGGATCATGGCCGACGGCACGGTGCTGCGCGCACCCGATCTGGACACGCTGGCCGAGCAGCTGCGGCGCGCCTATGACGACGGGATCCGCGCGGTCGCGGTGGTGTGCCTGCACAGCCACCTGCACCCCGCGCACGAACGGGCGATCGGCAAGCTGGCCGAGCAGATCGGCTTCCCCCAGATCTCGCTGTCGTGCGAGGTCAGCCCGCTGATGAAGCTGGTCCCGCGCGGCGACACCACCGTCGTCGACGCCTACCTCTCGCCCGTGCTGCGCCGCTACGTCGACCAGGTGGCAGACCAGATGGCCGGCGTGCGGCTGATGTTCATGCAGTCCAACGGCGGGCTCGCCGAGGCGGGGCATTTCCGCGGCAAGGACGCGATCCTGTCCGGCCCGGCCGGCGGCATCGTCGGCATGGTGCGGATGTCGCAGCTCGCCGGATTCGACCAGGTCATCGGCTTCGACATGGGCGGCACCTCCACCGACGTGTCGCACTTCGCCGGCGAGTACGAGCGCGTGTTCACCACCCAGGTCGCCGGGGTCCGGCTGCGCGCGCCGATGCTCGACATCCACACCGTCGCCGCCGGCGGCGGTTCGATCCTGCATTTCGACGGCAGCCGCTACCGGGTCGGGCCGGACTCGGCGGGCGCCGACCCGGGCCCGGCTGCTACCGCGGCGGCGGCCCGCTGACCGTCACCGACGCCAACGTGATGCTCGGCCGCATCCAGCCCGCGCACTTCCCGGCCGTGTTCGGCCCCGACGGCGACCAGCCGCTGGACGACGAGATCGTGCAGCAGATTCACCGAGCTGGCCGCCGACATCCGCGCGGCGACCGGCGACGACCGGTCGCCCGAGCAGGTCGCCGAGGGCTTTCTGCAGATCGCGGTCGCGAACATGGCCAACGCGGTCAAGAAGATCTCCGTTCAGAAGGGCCACGACGTCACGCGGTACGTGCTCACCACGTTCGGCGGCGCGGGCGGGCAGCACGCGTGCGCGGTCGCCGACTCGCTCGGTATCCGCACCGTGCTCGTCCCGCCGATGGCCGGTGTGCTCTCCGCGCTCGGCATCGGCCTCGCCGACACCACCGCCATGCGCGAGCAGTCCGTGGAGGCCCGACTGGAACCGCCGCCCTGCGAGCGGCTGCGCGACGGTCGCCGACGCGCTGGAGCAGGCGGCCCGCGCCGAGCTGCTCGACGAGGACGTGCCCGGCCGACCGGATCCGGGTGACCCGCCGCGCGCATCTGCGCTACGACGGCACCGACACCGCGCTCCCGGTCGACTGGCCGAGCTCGAGACATGACGGCGGCGTTCGAAGCCAGCCACCGCGCGACGTACTCCTTCCTGATGGACCGTCCGCTGATCGCCGAGGCGGTCTCCGTCGAGGCCACCGGGCTGACCGAGCAACCGGATCTGTCCCACCTGGGCGACTCAGGCGAACGCACCGACGCCGGCCCGTCGGACACCGTGCGCGTGCTACACCGGCGGATCGTGGCGCGACGCGCCACTGCACCAGCGGGAGCGGATGCGGCCCGGGGACACGGTCAACGGGCCCGGCGATCATCGCCGAGGCCAACGCCACCACCGTCGTCGACGACGGCTGGCGGGCGACGCTGACCGACGTCCGGGCACCTGCTCGTCGAGCGCGTGGTCGCGCCCGGCGGAGCCCGACGCGGGCACCGAGGCCGACCCGGTGCTGCTGGAGATCTTCAACAACCTGTTCATGTCGATCGCCGAGCAGATGGGCGCCCGGCTGGAGTCCACCGCCCAGTCGGTGAACATCAAGGAGCGGCTGGACTTCTCGTGCGCGCTGTTCGACCCGGACGGCAACCTCGTCGCCAACGCGCCGCACATCCCGGTCCATCTCGGCTCGATGGGCACCAGCGTCAAGGAAGTCATCCGCCGCCGCGCCGGCGGATGAAGCCCGGCGACGTGTACGCGGTCAACGACCCGTACCACGGCGGCACCCACCTGCCCGACATCACCGTGATCACCCCGGTCTTCGACACCGCGGGCGACGGACGTGCTGTTCTACGTCGCCTCCCGCGGCCATCACGCCGAGATCGGCGGGATCACCCCCGGCTCCATGCCCGCCAACAGCCGCAAAATCCACGAGGAGGGCGTGCTGTTCGACAACTGGCTGCTCGCCGAGGACGGCCGTTCCGCGAGGCGGAGACCCGGCGCCTGCTCACCGAAGCGCCCTACCCGTCCCGCAATCCCGACACCAACCTCGCCGACCTGCGCGCCCAGATCGCCGCCAACGCACAAGGGCGTCGACGAGGTCGGCAAGATGATCGACCACTTCGGCCTCGACGTCGTCCAGGCCTACATGCGCCACGTCCAGGACAACGCCGAGGAAGCGGTCCGCCGCGTCATCGACGCCCTCGACGACGGCGAGTACCGCTACGAGATGGACTCCGGTGCGGCGATCGCCGTGCGGGTCACCGTCGACCGCGGCAGCCGCAGCGCGACCATCGACTTCACCGGCACCTCGCCGCAGCTGGACACCAACTTCAACGCGCCGTCGTCGGTGGTCGACCGCCGCGGTGCTCTACGTGTTCCGGACCCTGGTCGCCGACGACATCCCGCTCAACGACGGCTGCCTGCGCCCCCTGCAGCATCGTCATCCCGGAGGGTCGATGCTCGCGCCGACCCACCCGGCCGCGGTCGTCGCGGGCAACGTGGAGACCTCGCAGGCGATCACCGGCGCACTGTACGCCGCGCTCGGCGTGCAGGCCGAAGGCTCCGGGACGATGAACAACGTCACCTTCGGCAACGAGCGGCACCAGTACTACGAGACCCTCGGCTCCGGCTCCGGCGCCGGCGACGGCTTCGACGGGGCGTCGGTGGTGCAGACCCACATGACCAACTCCCGGCTCACCGACCCCGAAGTGCTCGAATGGCGTTTCCCGGTGCTGCTGCGAGGAGTTCGCGATCCGGCGCGGCAGCGGTGGCGCCGGCCGCTGGCGCGGCGGTGACGGCGCCGTCCGCCGCATCCAGTTCCGCGAGCCGATGACCGTGAGCACGCTGTCCGGTCACCGCCGCGTGCCGCCCTACGGCATGGCCGGCGGCGCGCCCGGTGCTCTCGGTCGCAACCGCGTGGAACGCGCCGACGGCAGCAGCGTCACCCTGGCCGGGTGCGACTCGGTCGAAGTCCAGCCCGGCGACATCCTGGTGATCGAAACCCCCGGCGGCGGCGGATACGGCTCTGCTTGACGCGATTTCGGCGCGCAAACAGTGGCTCTCAGCTGCCTCAGGAATCCCCCCATTGGGCCTGGCCGGATTCCAATCCCCTCCGCAGCGCGTCCAGGCTTGTTTCGACTTGAAAGCTGCCTGCCCATGAACTAAACGAGCCGGTGTTGCAGCCTCCGTCGTTCGCCGAGGCGTGCACCCCCACAGTGTGGAGTCCGAAGGGGACCTTCTTGTAGTAGCCGTCGCTGAGCTGACCCGGCGCGACCTGGTGGGCTCCATAATCGATCCCGTCCACCTGGAAATACACATAGATGTCGGAGCAATCGGCCTGATCGAGGGTGAATTCCAACCACAAGGATCCCGTGGTAAAGACGGACCGAGTCTGGTCCGGCCCGCACTGGAATCTCTCCTGCTGAGGAGTGCAAGTCACCGAAATCCGGTAATCCAACTCCTGGGCCGAAGCCGGACTCGCTAGCCCAATTGCCGCGAAACCTGTTGCCGCGGCGACCACCGCGGTCCCGACGATGGCCTTGACGGCACGGGTTCGGATGCGCCTTGGCGTTCTTTTCGTGCCTGACTTCGTGCCGGTGTGTGTCGTGCGCATGATGTGTTCCTTCTGTTGCTGCGGTACGGGTTGAACCGCGTGCACAGGTAGGAGCAGCCACCGGGCGGCCAGGGTGCACTTTTCGGAAGTTCTTCCGCGGACTTTCGGGAGGCTGGCGCTGAGAGCGCGGTGGATTCCCGTCATCGGCTCCACATCACCGCGCTTGTGACAGTCGTCGGTGTCAGTCACCACTTCCGGAACTCTCGCCGATATCGGCGCCATTCCTGCTCAACAGATTCACCACGTGATCGCGCACCACTGCCAGCCCGAGCTGACCGTCGCACTTCTGCTCAACCTCGCTGTAGGGCTGACATTGATGCCACCCCGACCAGTGTGTGCAGTGTCGAACTGCCTGGGTGCGACCAAGGTTTGCCGCGTTTGCCGCCGATCCAATCTCTTCTCCGGCCGAGACCTCGAAGCAAATCAGATCGGGGTCAGGGGCGCGGTCCATCGCCGGAGCGTGTTAGCGCGCCCGTACGCGGCGGGCGGACAGGGAGTCGCGCCTTCGGAAGGTCCGCGGAAGAAGTTCGGAAAAAGTGCACCCCGGCACCTGGGTAGCTGCTCCTACCAGTGCACGCGGCCCAACCACGGCTGCAACCACAGAAAGCGCAAGACATGACTACCCCTTACAGCCAGGACCAGACCACTTATAAGACGTGGTCGGAGTCGTCCCGGCCATTCAGTCAGCCGCACGTCTCTCCCGAGGGCAGATACGGAGCCTGGCACGACGGATTCGACCCGATTAATCCGAGCCGCACCGCCACGGAACCGGTTGTCCCGTCCGCGAACTCGAATTCTCTCCGCAAGGGTGTTGCGGTGGCCGCCGCGGCGGCCGCAATCGGCGCGGGCGCCGCGCTGGGTGTGATCCTTTACGGTAACCACTCGAACCCAACCCAGCCCGTGGTCCTGGTTCCCGGGACTAACGGCTACCCTGCCGGATCGCAGGATCCGGGGGTGGCCGCTCCTGCCGATAGCGCGCCGGAGACGATCTTCGTTCCCGATGACGGGCCGGGCACCGCCGTGGTTGTTCCTCCCGCTAATGAGAAGCCGGCGGTGGTGCCAACCCCGCCTGGCAGCGGGCCAGGCGGCACGCCGACCATAAACGTCCCCCGCCAGCACAGTCGACACCGCAAGGGGGCGGCCAGGGAAGCCCCGGGTCGTCGGGCGGGTCCGGCGGTGACGGGTTTGGCGGTGACGGGTTTGGCGGTGGCGGGTCCGGTGGCGGGTCTGGTGGTGATGGGTCTGGCGGTGGCGGGTCTGGCGGTGAGCCGCTGGAGTGCCCTCCGGGGACGGTCGGAATCGGCCCCGGCGTCTGCCTGGACAACCCGGCCGGTGGCGGGTCTGGCGGTGACGGGTCCGGTGGCGGGTCTGGCGGTGACGGGTCCGGTGGCGGGTCTGGCGGTGACGGGTCCGGTGGCGGGTCTGGCGGTGACGGGTCCGGTGGTGACGGGTCTGGCGGTGACGGGTCCGGTGGCGGGTCTGGCGGTGACGGGTCTGGCGGTGACGGGTCTGGCGGTGACGGGTCCGGTGGCGGTCTGGCGGTGACGGGTCCGGTGGCGGGTCTGGCGGTGAAGTAAACGACGACCCATGCCCTCCGGCGCCCCGCCAATGCCAGTAGCTGTTGTGAGTCGCTACGCCGGAGCACAGGTTCAGGCTGAACGAGAGCCCCGTCTGGCCTGTGCCCTGGCCGCGGATCCAGATATCGCAGCGACTACGCCAATTACTGCACTGCCCAATTTTGTTTGCTCAGTCGGGAGTAGCGTAATGGGATACCGACCACCGATCGGTATGGAAGCACCATCATGACCGCGGTACCCGACTGGGACATTGTGGGCCCGGGCACTGACGCCGAGTTGGCCCGCGCCGCCGCGGCCGGTGACCGCCATGCCTTCGCTGGGATCTATGACCGCTACGCTGACCGCCTGCACGACTTCTGCGTAGGAATGCTGGGTGATCGCGACGCAGCCGCGGACTGCGTGCAGGACGCGTTCTGCACCGCTGCCACCAGCCTGGGTGGTTTGCGGGAACCGGACAAACTGCGCCCGTGGCTGTATGCGATCGCCCGCAATGAAGCGTTGCGCCGGTTGCGGGACCGCCGCCGGGAACGGCCAGCCGATACTTTGCCCGAGGCGGTGTCGCCCGAGGCGGGGCCCGACGTCTTGGCCGGGCGCATGGAGTTGGCCAATCTGATCGCCGAGGTCGCTGGTGGGCTGTCTGACCGAGACCGCTCGGTGCTGGAGTTGGCCTATCGTCACGGATTGGACGGACCCGAAGTGGCCCAGGCTCTCGGCGTCAGCGAGAGTGCCGCCAAATCGATGGTCTTCCGGCTGCGCGACACGATCGAACGGTGTCTGGGCGCACTGCTGGTCTCCCGTGATGCCCGCACCAACCCGAACCGGTGCCCGGAGTTGGCCTCGGTGTTGCATGGTTGGGACGGGAAGTTCACCATCCTGATGCGCAAACGCATTGCGCGCCACATTGATTCGTGCACGGTTTGTGATCAGGAACGCCGCCGCCTGGTCAACCCCGTCGCGCTGCTCGGCGCTGTGCCGGTGTTCATCCCGGCCCCCGGCTGGCTACGCGACCGCACGCTCGGCGAAATTCCGCCGACCGGTCCCGGCGAACAACTCCGTGCCGACACCGCGCCACGTCCTGCCCGCACCGAGGGGCCCTTGGGCACTACTGCAGCGTCGGGTGACAGCCGGGTCGAACCCGACGGGCATGAGGCTGCCGCGGACGCGCGTGTCAAACACCGGCTGACGCTGGCGGTGGCGTTGATGGTAGGCATCCCGCTCACCATCCTGGGGGGGACTATCGTCTGGCGGTATCTGCCGGACACTCCGGTCAACCCCAGTGGCGTGACCGAAAGCGAGCCCGCTAGCCGCCCACCCGCCGGGCCGTTGACAATCGCGCCGGCACCAAACAGCCTCCGCCGGGTGCACCCACTGCGGGCACGCCGGCACCCTCGAGGCCCGGGGTTGCACCACCACCAACGCCGGCAGGACCAGGCGAGCCGGAACCCGCAGGTGAGCCAGAACCCGAGCCCGAACCCCAGATGACCCGCCACCCCCGGATGAGCCACCACCCCCAGAGGAGCCACCACCCCCAGAGGAGCCACCACCCCAGGAGCCACACACCCCCAAGGAGCCACCACCCCCGGACGATCAACCACCCCCGAGGAGCCACACCCAGACGACCCGCCGCCTCCGCCCCCGCCGCCTCCGCCGGAGGGCCCCAAGGGGGACGCCGACTTGCCGTGCCCCGGCGCGACATGCCCGGGCCTGCCGAACGTCGAAGGGTAGAACCGACATGCGACTGGGTCGGACGCTGTTTGGGATCGTCGCGATCCTTCTGCTGTTGACGACGGGGTGCTTCGGCGGCGACTCCACCAACGACGGCCAGCGGTCCGCCGGGCCCATCGAATCCATCGGGGCCGGCGCCGGGTCCATACGGCCCTTACGGAGACCATCCCCGGCTGTGGCTAACCAGTGACGACCTGCCCCTGCTGCGTTCGAGGGTGAATGACGACAATCCCTTCTGGCGCGACGGTCTGGCGGTGGTCGCAGAAGAAGCGCGACGCGTATGGACAACGGCGAATTGGCCGGGGGCGACGATGGCGGGGTTACCTACACCGACTACCCGAGCGAGGCCTATGCCGAGCTCTTCGCATTCCTCTCTCTTGTCGAGCCCGACGAAGCCGCCAACGACAACGCTCGCCGGGCACGCGCCCTGCTGATGCACGTGATCGACCGGGCGAAGCAGGGCCTCGCGGAGGAGGAGCCCTTCCGTCAGCCTGATTTCGCCACCAACGATCGCTCGAGATACAGCGGCGAGGCATTCGCGCTCACCGTCGACTGGATCTATCCCTACCTCAGCGACGACGACAAGCAAGCGATCCGATCGGTGTTCCTCCGGTGGGCGCAGGAGATCGAGACAACGGGCTACCACCATCCGGAACCAATAGGGGCGTGAACGACCCGGCGTTGACGGGGAACGAGTCACAGGTGCGGTGGGCACTGAACAACTACGTTGCTGCCGGTGCCCGGAACCTCACCCTGATGGCGCTCGCTCTGGATGACTCCGACGATCCAGGCGGTGAACTGCACAGTGTGGTTGAGCGCTCGACGGGGAGCTGGCTCTACATCATCGACCGGAGTCTTCGTACGACCGCCGCCGGTGGTCTCTCGGCCGAGGGCTTCGAGTATTCGCCTCAATCACTGTCGTATGTCGCGCAGACGCTGCTTGCTCTCCACACTTCCAACGAGTCCGGCAATCGAGGGCCTCAGGCGTCCTTTGAGGGCAACCCTTTCTGGGATGAGCTGCTCGCCGCCTTCGCCCACTCCCTCACCCCGGGCACGATCGAGGATGAGTCATTTGGTGGGCAGTCGCACCAGCCGGCGTGGTACGGCGATGGCAGGACTACGCGATGCAAGACCCGATCCCGTTGTTCGCGCCGATCGGCGTCGGTGGCCAGGCGGTCGGCAAACCCGACTGGTTGTTCGCGGCGCAGTTCATCCAACGCGAGCTTGCGCCGGTGGATCGGAGGCGTTCGCCGAACGCTACGGCGACCCGAACACACCGCGGGACGCGATCTTGTATTTGCTGCTCTTCGGCGGCGGCGAGCCGGCACCGCCGGACTACCGACAGGCGCTGCCACTCGTGCACTTCGCCGGGGGCGGGTCGGCTGCTTGCTCGAACATCGTGGGACGACAGCGCCGCGTACTTCACCTACATCCTCGGTTGGAAGGAGATCGATCATCAGCACGCGGACGGCAACAGCTTCGAGTTCTACCGCGACGGTGAATGGCTCACCAAAGAGCACACGGGTTACGACCTGGGGACGTCGGACTACCACAACACGCTGGCCATCGAGAACGCCCGTCCGGAGTACTACGAGGATCAGGTAAGGGCGGAGATCTGGAAGCGGGGTTCGCAGTGGGCAACTGGCACTGTTGGAGACCCGAGCATCATCGCCCACAGCTCCGGTGGCGGCTTCGTGTACGTCACCGGTGACGCGACGAACCTGTACAACTCCGACCACGAGAACGTCCACGACGTCATGCACGCGAGCCGTTCGCTCCTTTGGTTGCAGCCGGACCATGTGGTCGTCTACGACCGAGCGCAAAGCGCCGTCGACAACCGTTTCGCCCGCTTCTGGCTCCAGACGCCGAGCGAGCCGCGCGTTCAAGGAACCACGGCGGTGACATCGACCGACCGGGGTCAGCAGCTCTCGATCACGAGCCTGCTGCCGACGGGCGCGCAGCTGTCGTCCGACAATGGCGGTGCGACCGCGAGGAAAATGACGACGCAGCCGATGGAGTTCCGGCTCGCCATCGAGGCGTCGCCCGGACGCGACAACCGGTTCCTCACAGTGCTGCAAGGGGCGGACGGCGGTGCCCAGCTCAACAACCCGGCTGTCGTAAGAACCAGCGGTGGAACAGAATTCGAGGGTGCGGCAGTCGCTGGCACCCTGGTGTTGTACGCCAAGAATCTCTCTAACGATTCCGTTCAGGATACCTCGTCCGCCCTGCGGACGTGACGCGTACCTTCGTCACGGGCTTGCAACCTGGCGGGATGTACTCGGTTTCCGCCTCCGGATCGACGGTCACGATCGCGACCGGTGAAACAACCCGCGCCGACGACGGCGGCGTACTCGTCGTCGAATGGAGCCGCCACGCCGATCGCCAAATGGGGCGCAACTAGCGCCGGAATAGCTTGTTGCCGAGCCACACCACCGGGTCGTACTTGCGGTCGACCGCGCGCTCCTTCAGCGGAATCAGCGCGTTGTCGGTGATCTTGATGTTCTCGGGGCACACCTCGGTGCAGCACTTGGTGATGTTGCAGAAGCCGAGGCCGTTCTCCTCCTGCGCCTGCTCGGGACGACGGTCGAGCGTGTCCAGCGGATGCATGTCCAGTTCGGTCTGACGCATCAAGTACCGCGGCCCGGCGAACGCCTTCTTGTTCTCCTCGTGGTCACGCACCACGTGGCAGGTGTTCTGGCACAGGAAGCACTCGATGCACTTGCGGAACTCCTGTGACCGGTTGACGTCCTCCTGCATCATCCGGTACTCGCCGGGCTGCAGATCCTTCGGCGGGGTGAATGACGGGATCTCCCTGGCCTTTTCGTAGTTGAACGACACGTCGGTGACCAGGTCGCGGATGACCGGGAACGTCCGCAGCGGCGTCACGGTGATGACCTCGGCCGGGTCGAACGTCGACATCCGGGTCATGCACAGCAGCTCGCGGCCGGCCGTTGATCTCCGCCGAGCAGGAGCCGCACTTGCCCGCCTTGCAGTTCCACCGCACCGCCAGGTCACCTGCCTGCGTCTGCTGCAGCCGGTGGATGATGTCGAGCACCACCTCGCCCTCGTTGACCTCGACCGAGTAGTCCTGCAGCGCGCCGCCGTCGTCGTCGCCACGCCAGACCCGCATCTTCGCTTGATAGGCCATCAGCTTCTCCTTGCCGGGTGGTTGGCGAGTTCTTCGGGGGTGAAGTACTTCTCCAGCTCTTCGATGTCGATCAGCTCGAGCAGGTCCTCGCGCATCGGCACCTGGTCCTCGCGGGTGATGCTGACGTCAGGAACGACCGCGTCGTCGCCCCATCGTCGATGCCCGGCACACCAGCAGCGTCTTGCGCCAGTTCGGGTCCATCGACGGGTAGTCGTCGCGGGTGTGGCCGCCGCGGCTCTCGGTGCGCTCCAGCGCGGCCTTGGCCACGCACTCGCTGACCAGCAGCATGTTGCGCAGGTCGACCGCCAGATGCCAGCCCGGGTTGAACTGCCGATGGCCCTCCACCTGCACATGCTTGAACCGCTCGCGCAGCTCGTTCAGCTTGCCCAGCGCCTCGGACGACCTCGTCGGCCTTGCGGATGATGCCGACCAGGGTGTTCATCGTGTCCTGCAGGTCGAGCTGCAGGGTGTACGGGTTCTCGGCGCAGTCGCCGTTGGTCGGTCCCTCGAACGGCGCCAGCGCCAGCTTGGCGGCCTCGTCGACGGCGTCCTCGGACACCTCCGGCCGCTCGCGCCAGCGCGCGCACGTAGTCGGCGGCGCCCAGCCCGGCGCGGCGGCCGAACACCAGCAGGTCCGACAGCGAGTTGCCGCCGAGCCGGTTGGAGCCGTGCATGCCGCCCGAGCATTCGCCCGCGGCGAACAGCCCCGGCGTCCGTGCGGCGCCGGTGTCGGGGTCGACCTCGATGCCGCCCATGACGTAGTGGCAGGTCGGGCCGACTTCCATCGGCTCCTTGGTGATGTCGACCTCGGCCAGCTCCATGAACTGGTGATACATCGACGGCAGCCTGCGCTTGATCTCCTCGGCGGGCAGCCGCGACGCGATGTCGAGGAACACGCCGCCGTGCGGAGAGTTGCGGCCGGCCTTCACCTCGGAGTTGATCGCACGGGCCACCTCGTCGCGGGGCAGCAGATCGGGAGTGCGGCGTGCCGAGTCGTTGTCCTTGAGCCACTGGTCGGCCTCTTCGATGGCTTTCGGCGTACTGGCCCTTGAAGACCGGCGGGATGTAGTCGAACATGAACCGCTTGCCCTCGGAGTTCTTCAGCACCCCGCCGTCGCCGCGCACACCCTCGGTGACCAAGATGCCCTTCACGCTGGGCGGCCACACCATGCCGGTCGGGTGGAACTGGACGAACTCCATGTTGATCAGCGTCGCGCCGGCCCGCAGCGCGAGTGCATGCCCGTCGCCGGTGTACTCCCACGAGTTCGACGTCACCTTGTACGACTTGCCGATGCCGCCGGTGGCCATCACCACGGCGGGCGTCTCGAACACGATGAACCCGCCGGTTTCGCGCCAGTAGCCGAACGCGCCGGAGATTCGGTTCGCCGTCTCTTCAAGATCAGGTCGGTGATGGTGCATTCGTGGAACACCTTGATGCGAGCCTCGTAGTCGCCGAGCTCGGCCTTGTCCTCCTGCTGCAGCGAGACGATCTTCTGCTGCAGGGTGCGGATGATCTCCAGGCCGGTGCGGTCGCCGACGTGCGCCAGCCGCGGGTAGGTGTGGCCGCCGAAGTTGCGCTGGCTGATGCGCCCGTCCTTGGTGCGGTCGAACAGCGCGCCATAGGTTTCCAGTTCCCAGACCCGGTCGGGCGCCTCTTGGGCGTGCAGCTCGGCCATCCGCCAGTTGTTCAGGAACTTCCCGCCGCGCATGGTGTCGCGGAAGTGGACCTGCCAGTTGTCTTTCTCGTTGGCGTTACGCATCGCCGCGGCGCAGCCACCCTCGGCCATCACGGTGTGGGCCTTGCCGAACAACGACTTACTGACCACCGCCACCTTCAAGCCGCGTTCACGCGCCTCGATGACCGCACGCAAACCCGCGCCGCCGGCACCGATCACGACGACGTCGTATTGGTGCCGTTCGACCTCAGCCATATAACCCTCACTTGCCATGTTCGCTGAATACCTGTCGATGAAACAGCTTGTCAGCCAATGAATCTGAGATCAGAGATGGTGCCGCTGGCGACCAGCATGATGTAGAAGTCGGTCAGCATCAGCGTGCCCAGCGTGATCCACGCATACAACTTGTGCCGGGTGTTGAGCGTGCTGACCTGTGTCCACATCCAGTACCGCACAGGATGTTTGGAGAAGTGCTTGAGGCGGCCGCCGACGATGTGGCGGCAGGAGTGGCACGACAGGGTGTACACCCACAGCATCACCACGTTGACGACGAGAATGATGTTGCCCAAACCGAATCCGAAGCCGCTCGGAGAGTGGAACGCGACGATCGCGTCGTAGGTGTTGATCACCGAGATGATCCCGGCGATGTAGAAGAAGTAGCGGTGCGTGTTCTGGATGATCAGCGGAAACCGGGTCTCACCAGTGTATTTCGCGTGGGGTTCTGCCACCGCGCACGCGGTCGGGGACTGCCACACCGACCGGTAGTAGGCCCCGCGGTAGTAGTAGCAGGTCAGCCGGAACAGCAGCAGGAACGGCAGCGACAACGCCGCGTACGGAAGCCACCACACGTCGGGGATGATCTGCGGCCAGAAGTGGCTGGCCTCCGGGACGCATCCCTTGCTCATGCACGGGGAGTAGAACGGCGTCAGGTAGTTGTATTCCGCGACGTAGTAGTTGTTCTGCAGGAACGCCCGCACCGTCGCGTAGATCACGAACGCGGCGAAGCCCAGATCGACGATCAGCGGCGACTGCCACCACCGGTCGGTGCGCAGGGTGCGCTGCGGAATCTGGGCACGGCTCGGCGAAAAGACGCCGGTCGCCTCGCGGTCGGCGGTGGGTGCGCTCACTGTTCCCTTTCGGTGATGGTGATCCCGATGACGACGGCCGCGGCTCTATCCGGCGACACCTCGGTCGTCTTCTTCGCCCCAGAAGTCGGTGTCGTACGGCGTATCCGGGATCGGCAATCTTCTCGCCGCCGTGACGGGGATGGGTCACGCCCCGGGTGAGCTCCAGCTCCTCGGCGTCGATGTCGAGGCGGTCGATGTCGTTGAGGATGCGCTCGGCGTCGTTGACGATGCGACGCGTTGCGGGGCTGTCCCCGTACTTCGACGCCAACGATGTCACGCACCGTCGTAGGCTGCCGATTAGCTCGTGCAGCTCGGTGAGTTCGGTTGTGGCGGACAATTGACCTCCTTGGGCTGAAGGGTGTCAGCGATCACAGTACGACACCCGATGCTAGCCACATCATGCAGTTCAGAGTGAGACAGATCACGTCACGAAGTGGAGGTAGGTTCAGTGTCCAACGAGGTTCTCAAGGAGCGGGCAGAGGCGTTGCTGGCTTTGCATCAGCCCGGCAACCCGGTGATTCTGCCGACGGTTTGGGACGCATGGTCGGCGAAGCTGGCGGTCGATGCGGGCTTTGCCGCACTCACCGTCGGCAGCCATCCGGTGGCCGACTCCATCGGCAAGGGCGACAACGAGGGCATGACGTTCGACGACGTGCTCACCCGCGTCAAGCAGATCACCGCGGCCGTCGACGTGCCGGTGTCGGTCGACATCGAATCGGGCTACGGCGAGTCGCCCACCCGCCTCATCGAGGGCCTGCTGGACGCCGGCGCCGTCGGGCTCAACATCGAGGACACGGTGCACAGCGAAGGCGGGCGGCTGCGGTCGGCCAGTGAGCACGCCGAACTCGTCGGCGCACTACGCGCGGCCGCCGACGCCGCGGGCGTGCACGTGGTCGTCAACGCGCGTACGGACCTGATCTTTCGTCAGGACGGCGACGAGTCCGACCGGGTCGACCGTGCCATCGCGCGGATGATCGAAGCGGCTGCCGCCGGCGCCGACGTGCTGTACCCGATCGGGCTTCCACGACCCGGATACGTTGCGGCGGTTGGCCACTGAGCTGCCGCTGCCGATCAACGCGGTCGCCTTTCCGGACCAGGCCGACCCGGCGTCGTTCGGGCCGCTGGGGGTGGCGCGGATCAGTTTCGGCCCGTTCCTGCAGTACGCGCTCGCCGCGCGGGCCAAGGAGATCCTGGCGCGCTGGGCCTAGCATTCCGCCGTGGCCGGTGACGACGAGCAGAGCTGGCACGACCAACAGCCGGTGATACTGGCCGCCGGAGTGGCGGCCCTGGTGCTGTTGGCGCTGCTGGTGTAGGCGGTGATTCGCACCGCGGATTCGTCGACGACTCCCCGATGCCGGTGCCGACCCCGACATCGTCCGCCATGCCGTCGACGCTTCACCACGACATCGACGTCGACCACGAGTTACTCGCGCCGGTCCGACGCCGACGTGTCGGTATCCGACCTTGCCGAGGCCGATCCGGTCGATCCCAGTCGCCTCGGGCGAGAGCGCAACTGCGAGTGAGGATTTCGAGCGCCGGACAAAACGTCGATCTCCGACGGCGACCAGCCGACCGCGTATGCTACCGACGACACGTTATCCAACGCGGGTCGGCATCGAGCCCGAGCTCTTGACGGGCTATCTGAAGCGCGTCTACGACGACGAATCCGGTGGAACCGTAAGGGCCCCACCGGTTTCGCCCGTCGCGAGTGTTACTTGCTCTCGATCGCGATGCGCTGCGCCTCGGCGCCCTTGTGCGCACCGGAGACCCGTACGGTCAGCACACCCGCGTCATACGACGCGAGATCGCCTCGCTGGTGACGTGCGCCGGCAGCTTGAACGACCGGCGGAACGACCCGTAGCGGACCTCGCGCAGAGTGCGCCCGTCCTTCTCCTCCGAGCGTTCGTCGCGGCGCTCGCCGTGGATCACCAGATGACCGCGCTCCACCTCCACGTTGACGTCCTTGGCGACGTCCACGCCCGGCAGCTCGACCCGGACCACCGCGTCCTCGCCGTCCTTGACGATCTCGGCGGCCGGGGTGAAGCCGTTGAAGACGCCCTCCTTGACCCAGCGGTCGATGTCCCATGCGGGCCGAGCCCACAGCGTCAGATTGCTCATCGTTTGTTCTCCTCGGTTCGTCGTGACCGGCACCACACCGGCTCGCCAACCTCTATAACTTGAGTCGACCACGCTCATGTTCCAGCTGGGCGTTCGCCGAAAGTGAACGCATTACCCCGGCTCACACCCCGAGCGACGGCGGCAGTGAGCAGACCGTGATGGCCGGTTCACATGAGGCGACATTGCGGCAATATCGGCTGCTTAGCCTCTGCCCATGCGGTCTGCAAGAAACGTCGTGGTGGTCGGCCATGGCATGGTCGGTCACCGGTTCGTCGAGGCGTTGCGCTCCCGCGACCCCGACGGCAGCTGGCGGGTCACCGTGCTCGCCGAGGAGGCCGACGCGGCCTACGACAGGGTCGGGCTCACCGGCTACACCGAGCACTGGAACCGCGACCTGCTCGCCCTGCCGGGCAACGACTACGTCGGCGACGACCTGGTGGACCTGCGGCTCGGCAGCCCGGTCGCCGAGATCGACCGGGCCGCGAAGTCCGTGCTGACCGCGGACGGGGAGCGCGTCGACTACGACGCCCTGGTGCTGGCCACCGGCTCGTACGCGTTCGTCCCGCCGGTACCCGGTCACGACCTGCCGTCGTGCCACGTCTACCGCACGCTCGACGACCTCGACGCGATCCGCGCCGACGCGTTGCGTGCCGCCGAGGCCGGCCACGCCCCCGCCGGCGTGGTGATCGGCGGCGGCCTGCTGGGCCTGGAAGCCGCCAACGCGCTGCGCCAGTTCGGGCTGCAAACCCACGTCGTCGAGATGGCGCCGCGGCTGATGGCCCAGCAGCTGGACGAGGCCGGCGGCGCGCTGCTCGGCAGGATGATGAGCGACCTCGGCATCGCCGTGCATGTCGGCGTCGGCACCAAAGCCATCGAGCCGGCACAACGCAATCGGCCCGTCCGGCGGTCCGCCGAGCACGACTCGGTGCGGGTGACGCTGAGCGACGGGACGGTCATCGACGCCGGCCTGGTCGTCTTCGCGGCGGGTGTGCGTCCCCGCGACGAGTTGGCCCGGGCGGCGGAGATCGAGGTCGCCGAGCGCGGCGGTGTGCTCACCGATTTGTCCTGTGCGACAAGAGATCCCAACATCTACGCGATCGGCGAGGTGGCCGCCATCGAGGGCCGCTGCTACGGCCTCGTCGGCCCCGGCTACACCAGCGCCGAGGTCGTCGCCGACCGGCTGCTCGGCGGCGCCGCGGAGTTCCCCGAGGCCGACATGTCGACCAAGCTCAAGCTGCTCGGCGTCGACGTCGCCAGCTTCGGCGACGCGATGGGCCACACGCCGGACTGCCTCGAAGTGGTGGTCAACGACGCGGTCAACCAGACCTACGCCAAGCTGGTGCTGTCCGACGACGCCAAGACGCTGCTGGGCGGCATCCTGGTCGGCGACGCGTCCTCGTACGGCGTGCTGCGGCCGATGGTCGGCGAGCAGCTGCCCGGTGACCCGATGGCGTTGATCGCGCCGGCCGGATCCGAGGGCGGCGCAGGGGGATTGGGCGTCGGCGCGCTGCCGCCCGCCGCGCAGATCTGCTCGTGCAACAACGTCACCAAGGGTGATCTCACCGAGGCCATCGCGGGCGGCTGCTGCGACGTCCCCGAGCTGAAGAAGTGCACGCTGGCGGGCACCTCGTGCGGCTCGTGTGTGCCGCTGCTCAAGCAGCTGCTGGAGGCCGAGGGCGTCGAGCAGTCCAAGGCGCTGTGCGAACACTTCAGCCAGTCGCGGGCCGAGCTGTTCTCGATCGTCTCCGCGACATCGATCCGGACCTTCACCGGCCTGATCGAACGGTTCGGCACCGGAAAGGGTTGCGACATCTGCAAACCCGTCGTCGCGTCGATTCTGGCGTCGACCAGTTCGGAGCACATCCTCGACGGCGAGCAGGCGTCGCTGCAGGACTCCAACGACCACTTCCTGGCCAACATCCAGAAGAACGGCAGCTACTCGGTGGTGCCGCGGTCGCCGGGCGGCGAGATCACCCCGGAGCAGCTGATCCTGATCGGCGAGATCGCCAGGGACTTCAACCTGTACACCAAGATCACCGGCGGGCAGCGCATCGACATGTTCGGTGCGCGGGTGGACCAGCTTCCGGAGATCTGGCGCCGCCTGGTCGACGGCGGCATGGAGTCCGGCCACGCCTACGGCAAGGCGCTGCGGACGGTGAAGAGCTGCGTCGGCAGCACGTGGTGCCGCTACGGCCAGCAGGATTCGGTCAACATGGCCGTCGAGATCGAGAAGCGCTACCGCGGACTGCGGGCCCCGCACAAGATCAAGATGGCGGTGTCGGGGTGCGCGCGCGAATGCGCGGAGGCCCAGAGCAAGGACGTCGGCGTCATCGCCACCGAGCAGGGCTGGAACCTCTACGTCTGCGGCAACGGCGGCATGTCGCCGCGGCACGCGCAGCTGCTGGCCGGCGATCTCGACGACGAGACGCTGGTGCGCTACATCGACCGGTTCCTGATGTTCTACATCCGCACCGCCGACCGCTTGCAGCGCACGGCGCCGTGGCTGGAGGCGATGGACGGTGGCCTGGACCACCTGCGTGAGGTGGTCTGCAACGACTCGCTCGGCCTGGCCGCGGAGTTCGAAGAGGCCATGGAGCGCCACGTCGCCGGCTACGCGTGCGAATGGAAGGGCGTGCTCGACGACCCGAACAAGCTGTCGCGGTTCGTGTCGTTCGTCAACGCTCCCGAGGTCGCCGATCCGACGATCGAGTTCACCGAACAGTCCGGGCGCATAGTGCCCATCGGAATGCCGAAGGTGCCCCAATCATGACTCTGCTCAACGACGTCCAGGTGTGGACGACCGCCTGCGCGTACGACTACCTGATTCCGTGCCGCGGTGTGGGCGTGCTGTTGCCCGACGGGACGCAGGTCGCGCTGTTCCGCCTGGAAGACGGCTCGCTGCACGCGGTCGGCAACATCGACCCGTTCTCCGGGGCGGCGGTCATGTCGCGCGGCATCGTCGGCGACCGCGGTGGCCGGCCGACCGTGCAGACGCCGATCAAGAAGCAGGCCTTCGCACTTGACGACGGCAGCTGCCTCGACGACCCCGACAAGGCGCTGCCGGTGTACGCGACGCGGGTGACCGCCGACGGCCAGGTCGAAGTCGGCGCGTAGACTCCGCGATATTGCCGTCCAAATCGCATCCAGCGACTGTGAATTCTCGCCGATTCACGACCCTGGCTGCAAGTCGACGCCGCCTATCCCTCCGGAGCTCGACGGCGCAACTAAGCCGCCACGGCCACGCGCGCCCGGCGGAACCTGCTCGCGATCAGCCGCACCAAACCGGGATGCAGGCCCAGCGGCTCGGTCACCACGTCGGCGCCGCTCGCACGCAGCCGGTCCTGAAACAGGCCCTCCGACAACAGGTACGACGCCACCACCACCCGCCGCGCGCCGCGGCGCCTGCAGCAGGTCGACCGCGTCGGCCACCCGCGGCGTCCCCGTGGCGGCGAACGCCAACTCCACCCGCGAGCCGGTGGTCGCCGACAGCCACGTCGCCATCATGTGCAGATCGCGCTGGGCCGCCGGATCGGACGTGCCCGCGGCGGCGAGGATCACCGAATCATCACGGCGCCAGCCGGATTCGATGAGCCGGTCCGCCAGCACCCGAACCAACTGCGGCCCCGGCCCGAGCGCTTCGGTGACCGTGACGTCGGGATGCCCGCTCGCCGCGACGTGCGCGGGAATGTCGGCGCTGACGTGATAGCCGCGGGACAGGAACGCCGGCACCACCACCGCCGGCCGCGTCGAGCGACTGCAGCACCTCGGTCGGCGTCGGGCCCAGCACGTCGACGAACGCGACGTGCACCTTCTGCCCAGCGCCGCAGACACCTTCTGCAGCGAGATCGCCGACCATCGTCCACCCCGCGCTGCTTGCGGGTGCCGTGCGCCACCAGCAGCAAACTCATAATGCCGTGCGCCAAATCTTCGTCGACGGCCAGCCGGTAGCCGCGCTTGACCACCGTCGACACAATGTTCTTGTCGCCCAACGCCGTTCGAAGCCGCAGCACCGCTGTCTCCACCGCGTGGGTGTCGGTGCCGCTGCCCGGCAGCGCGCCGAGCAGATCGTTGCGCGACACCACCGCGCCGGGATGGTGCGCCAGCGCGCGGATGGTCGCCATCGCCGCCGGCGAGAGCGCCTTGACCGCGCCGTCGACCAGCACGCAGGTCCCGCGGATCTCCAGCAGATGGCCGGCCACCCGCACGGTGCGCGCGCTACAGCAGCGGCAGCTCGTCGGTGATGTGACGGGCCAACGCGCCCAACCGCATTCGCTCCGGCGCCGACGTCGGCACCCCCAGCCGCACCAGCGGCCGCGCCGTCACCGGGCCCACGCACATCGCGTGCACCGTCGTGCGCAGCGCCGAGAGCACCTGGTCCTCGATGCCCATCTCCCTCGCGCGCATCAGCACCGACGCGACCGCGGGCGCCGACGTGAAGCTGACCGCGTCGAACTTCTCCTCGGCGATGCCCGCCACCAGTTGGTCGAAGTCGCCGTTGTGAGGCGCGGGATGCCAGCGGTACACGCGGATCGGCACCACTTCGGCGCCGGCGGCGCGCAGCTCGTCGAGGAACTCCGGGAACGGATCCCAGTCGTCGGTCGCGCCGTGCAGTTGCACCGCGATGCGCTGGCCCGGCGATGCCGCCCTCGACCAGGTAGTGCAGCAGCTCGCGCGACGACTCGGACTCCGGCGACCATTCCTCCGGCAGGCCCGCCGCGCGCAACGCGCCCGTCGCCTTCGGCCCGCGGGAAACGATGCGCGCTTTGCCCAGCGCGATGGTCAGGTCGTTGCGCCAGCCCCCAGCCGTCGGCCGCCGCGACCCAGCCGCGAAAGCCGATGCCGGTGGTGGCGATCACAATGTCGGGCGGCACGTCGATCAGCGCCTCGGTGTGCGCGCGCAACTCGTCGTCGTCGGGCAGCGCCACCATCGTGATGGCTGCCGCGCTGGTCACGGTGGCGCCGCGGCGTTGCAGCAGCGCACCCAGTTCATCGGCACGTCGGGCGGAGGTCACCGCCACCCGAAATCCGGTGAGCGGTGCCCAGTCGGGCTCACTCATGGTCCATGTGTATTCAGCTCATGTTTCCAAGCGATTACCCCGCCATTGCCTGGCCGTGTCGCCCGGTGTGAGCAGGGCAACGCCGTTGTTGCCCTGCAGTCCCGGCCCACACGAAGGCGGTCACGTCCGGGCCAAGTCCGCGACCGGTTCGGGCGCGTCGACGGCGGTCGGACGCCGCACGTACATCACCCAGGTCACCGCGGAGGCCACCACATAGAACGCCAGGAAGATCCAGAACGCCGAGGTCGCCGATCCGCTGGACAGGTACGACTGCCGCAGCGCCAGGTTGATGCCCACGCCGCCGAGCGCGCCGACGGCGCCGGCGAACCCGATCAGCGCCCCGGACATGGCGCGCGACCACGCGACCCGCTCGGCCTCCGAAACGTCCAGCGAGCGGCTGCGGGCCTCGAAGATCGACGGGATCATCTTGTACACCGACCCGTTGCCGATGCCGGACAGCAGGAACAGCGCGATGAAACCGACGACGTAGCCGGCCATTGTCAAGGCGGTCGCGGCACCCGCGCTGTGGTCGTCGAGCGTGCTGACCGCCACCAGCAGCCCCGCGGCCAGGATCATTCCGGCGAACACCCACAGCGTCACCCGGCCGCCGCCGATGCGGTCGGCCAGCTTGCCGCCGTACACCCGCGACAGCGAGCCGAGCAGCGGGCCGATGAACGCGATCTGCGCGGCGTGCAGCGACGCCTGGGCAGCGCTCTGCCCGCCGGCCGCGAAGTTGATCTGCAGCACCTGGCCGAACGCGAACGCGAAGCCGATGAACGAGCCGAACGTGCCGATGTAGAGCAGCGAGATCACCCAGGTGTCGCGTTCCCGCAGGATCGCGCCCATGGCCGTCAGGTCGATCTTGTGCTGCTCGAGGTTGTTCATGTACAGCGCGGCGCCGATCCCGGCGACCGCGAGCGCCACCAGGTAGAACGCGCACACCCAGTAGGGCTCCCGGTTGCCGGCGGTGGCGATGACGAGCAGGCCGACGATCTGGACCATCGGCACGCCGATGTTGCCGCCGCCCGCGTTGATGCCCAGCGCCCAGCCCTTGAGCCGCTGCGGGTAGAACGCGTTGATGTTGGTCATCGACGACGCGAAGTTGCCGCCGCCGAAGCCGGCCAGCGCCGCGCACAGCAGGTACGGCCACAGCGGCAGGCCGGGGTTGGCCAGCAGCCACATCGTGCCGAGGGTCGGGATCAGCAGCACGAATGCCGAGAACACCGTCCAGTTGCGGCCGCCGAACGTCGCGGTGGCCAGCGTGTAGGGGATGCGCAGGCAGGCGCCGACGAGCGTGGCGGTGGCGCCGAGCAGGAACTTGTCGCCGGCGGAAAAGCCGTACACCGCCTCCGGCATGAACAGCACCATCACCGACCACATGCGACCAGACCGAGAAGCCGATGTGCTCGGCGGCCACCGACCAGATCAGGTTGCGGCGGGCGATGAACTTGTTGCCGGCCTCCCAGGCCACGACGTCTTCGGGGTCCCAGTCGGTGATGCGATGCGACATGCCGACAACGCTAGGAACGCTGTGTTTCCCGAAAGTGCCTCGCGATAACCCCGCCGTGAACTTCCGCTCACCTGGCGGGCGGCGACCGTGTGAGGTCTAGTCGACGCGATGCGCGTGCACGATGGTGAACGGCAGATACACCCGGTCGTCGTCGAGCAGCTCGGCGATCTTGGCGAACCGCTCGGTGACCGCGCGCATCTGCTCCAGTGCCTCGGGCGGCATCTGCTCGGCGATCGCCTTCGGGATCTCGTCGTCGGGGCCGAAACCCCGGAAGCCGGCGGCATTGCCCAAATATGTGGTGGGGCCGAGGAAGTCGATGCGCCAGCCGTTGGCCGTCAAGGTGTCACGAATGTTGGATTCGGGCACCGCGTCCCTGGGCGCGACCATGCCGTTGACGTTTCCCTCGGCGAAGCAGAACAGGTGCAGACGGGCGCCGGGCCGGGTCGCGCGGTACAGGCTGGCGATGTACGCCTGGCGGCCGGCGTCGTCGAGGCAGTGATACAGCCCGCTGTCGATCACGGAGTCGAATCGGCCTTCGTACCCAGACAGATTCGTGGCGTCGGCGACATCGAACGTCACCGAGACCCCGGCGTCGGCGGCGCGGCGGCGCGCCTCCTCGATCGCGGCCGGCGACCCGTCCAGGCCGGTGACCGAGTGTCCCCGTGACGCGAGGTAGATGGCGTTGTCGCCGAGGCCGCAGCCGATGTCGAGGACTTCACCCGAAAAGCCGCCCAGCGCTTCGATTTCCATCAACCGGGGCTGTGCCTGATGGATGTCCCAGGGGATGCCGGCCGGCGCGGGAGCGCCCTCGAATGCGGGCTCGCCGCGATAGAGCTTGTCGAACGTTTCGGGGCTGGGCTGAAAGGCAGATTGAGGCTTCGTCACCTTCCCCAAAATACCCGGCTCACCAGACGTCGCCGTCGCGCCAATCGCAGGTGATTTCGGCGGTGGTGTCGAGTTCGACGCCGACCGGCAGCACGAACAAACCGTTGTCGTCGTCGGGTGTGCGGGTCACGCCGGTGGGCGCCAGCACCGACGTCGGCCCCTGCCACGGCAGCCAGCCGCGGGAGATGTAGATGTGGCGGCCAGCTCCGACGCGCTGAGCGCGCCGAGTTGGTAGGCGCCGCGGATCACCTGCTCGGCGGCGTCCATCACCGCCTGGGCGAGGCCCTGCCCGCGCCAGTCCTCGCGCACCGCCACTCCTTCGACGTAGCCGCAGCGCAGCGCGGTGTTGCGGTACAGCAGTCGGCGCTGCACCACCGCGGCGTGCGCGATGAGCGCCCCGTGCTGCGAGATCAGGGCGTGCATGCCGCCGAGGGAGTGTTCCCAGTCGGCGTCGGTGTAGTCGCCGCCGAACGCCTCCATGACCATCCGGCGTGCGTCCTCGCGGCTCTCGGGGTCGAGGTCGGAGGTGTGGACCAGGCGGGCGGTGTGGACCGCGCGCACGCGAGCACCGAAATCCTGGGTGTGCACACTGCCGTTTGTACCAGGATTCGGCGACCCAGTGGCCCGGCGAACGTTCCTTACCGCTCGAAAATCCGGCGATATTTCGAGCGGTACGGAACGTTCGGCACTCGGCTCAGCCTTGGCTCAGTCCTCGAACGGCCGCCGCGGGCGCGACCAGTGCAGCCGCACGGTCTGGCCCGGCCGGATCTGCGCGAGCTTGTCGATGTCGTCGTCGGTCACCACGCCGATCACCGGATAGCCGCCGGTGACCGGATGATCGGGCCCGAGGATCACGGGAAAACCGTTCGGCGGCACCTGAATTGCCCCGCGCGTCGCACCCTCGCTGGGCAGTTGGCGGTCCGGCCAGCGGTACTCCAGCGGCATGCCGATCAGCCGCATGCCGACCCGGTCGCTCTTGTTGGTGACCTGCCAGTTGGTGCGGATCAGCACGTCGGGGTCGGTGAACCAGTCGTCGCGCGGACCGGGCACCACATTGAGTTCGAGCACCTCCTCCTCGATGGCGGCCACCGGCGCCTGGTCCAGCTCGGGGAACTCGTCGGTGTGCTCGCCGACGGGCAGCACATCGCCGGGCTGAAGGGGCAGCGGCCCGATCGCCGACATCACGTCGTAGGAGCGTGAGCCGAGCACGGGGGTGACGTCGATGCCGCCGCGCACCGCCAGATAGCTGCGCAACCCGGAATGCGGCGCGCCCAGCGAGATCACCTGGCCGTCGTGGGCGTAGTGAATGCTGTTGGTGCCGAACGGTTTCCCGTTGACGGACGGATCGGTGTCGGCGCCGGTCACCGCGATCGCGACGTCGCCGCCGCGCACCCGCGCCGAGAACCCGCCGAACGTCACTTCGATGGTGGCGCGTTCGCCGGGGTTGGCCACCAGCCGGTTGGCCAGCGTGTGCGACCGGCGGTCGGCCGCCCCGGAACGTCCGACGCCCATGTGCGCCAGCCCCGGCCTGCCGAGGTCTTCGATCAGCGCCAGCGGCCCGGTTTGCAGGACCTCTAGTGTGGTGGTCATGAGTGCACCGCCCGGAACTGGACCCACATGCCCGGCATCAGCAGCGCGGGTGTCTCGCGGTAGACGTCCCACAAGCTCAGCGTCAGGTGCGCCCGATCAACTGCCAGCCGCCGGGCGACTCCCGCGGATACACGCCGCTGAATTCGCCGGCCAGCCCGACCGACCCGGCGGGCACCTTGGTTCGGGGCTCGGACCGCCGCGGCACCTCGAGCCGGCTCGTCACCGCCGACGAGATAGGCGAAACCCGGTGCGAATCCACCGAATCCGACCCGCCACGGGGTGCCGGTGTGTGCCTCGATCACCTGCTCGGGGGTCAGCCCGGTGAGCCGGGCCACCTCGGCGAGGTCCTCGCCGTCGTAGACCACGTCGATCTCGACGTCGGCGCGGCCGTCGGGCGGCGCGGTCGCCTCGGCCAGGGCCTCGGGTGCCACGTGCAGCTTGGCCAGCCGCTGTCGGGTGGGGGCCTGATACCGCGGCCCGGCGAGCTTGATCAGCACCGTGCGCGACGCCGGGACGATGTCCAGCACGCCGAGCAGATCGGCCTCACGCACCGCGTCCGTCCACGCCAATACTTCGGCCGTGCTGTCGAACTCAAGCAGCAGCGCCTGGTCGCCGTAATCGTGGACGGTATGGAGAACTCTCGCGTCCATCAGATCCGCTGTCATGCTCATATCCCGAACCTACCCGCGAGTAGCAACGAAAGCTCCTGCTCTATGAGCCTTGCCAGAGGAGCCTTATCGAAGCCTCAATCGGCGGGCTGATACGTCGGTTCGCGGCGCTTGATGAACGCGATGACGCGATACGTCACGGGCAGCACGACGATCTCGACCGCGGTCTTGTACACCCAGCCCAACGCCACGTAGGTGACGAAGTCGCGCCAGGTGCTGATGCCGATCGCGCCCGCGGCGATGGCGCAGAACACCAGTGTGTCGGCGAACTCGCCGACGACCGTGGACCCGATCAGCCGCGACCCACAGGCGCTTTTCACCTAGCGCGCTCCTTGATCCGGACGACGACCCACGCGTTGAGCGTCTGCCCGACGATGAAGCCGGCCAGCCCGGCGATGATCAACTGGGTGAACGGCTTGACGACGGCCTCGAACGCGGCCTGGTTGGTGTAGAAGTCCGCGGCGGGCAAGTAGGCCGTCAACCAGAAGGTGAACGCGGCGACCGCCTCCATCACGAACGCGATGTAAATGGCGCGCCGGGTGGCGGCAAACCCGTACACCTCGGACAGCACGTCGCCGATCACGTAGGTCAGCGGGAAGACGATGAAGCCGCCGTCGGTGATCAGCGACCAGTCGCCGATGATCGGGCCGAACGCGATGCCCTTGGTGGCCGCCACATTCGAGATCAGCACGAGGCCGGTGAAGACGGCGACCAGAGTCGGATAGTAGGCCGATCCCGGCGTCGCGAAGCCGCGGTGTGCTCGGGCTGGGTCCTGGTGCTGGTCACCCGTTTATGTTGTCAGGCCAGTACCTGCGCGATGCGCGGCGGCAGCTGATCGGCCACCAGCGGGTAGGACAGGGGCGACGCGAACGCGATCGCGCCGGCGAGTTCCTTGCCGGTGAAGATGTTGCGCTTCGCGGTTGCCCAGCTTGGCGACGGCCGGGTCCGCCAGCAGGACGGCCTGGTCTTCGTCGCTCTCGGTGCACCAGATCAGCACGTCCGCGGTGTCCACAGTGTCGGCCACCGCGAAGCCCATCTGGGTCAGGAAGTCGGTGCGCCAACCGGGCGTCATCGCCTGCGGCGTCCGTCGCTGCCTAGCGTGCCCGCAAGCAGCAGCACCTTCTTGCCGGCGAACTGTGGGTTGTTCGTGCCGGCGGTGGTGAACTTCTCGTCGATGCCAGCGATGAGCCTCTGCATGTCGTCGTGCTTGAACACGGCCTGGCCGATGGTGGTGGCCTGGTCCTTCCACGGCTCGAAGAAGGCGTCCTGGCCGGACTGCGCGATCGTCGGCGCGATGGCCGAGAGCTTGGTGTAGGTGTCTTGATCGAGGCCGGCGTTGATGGCGACGATCAGATCGGGCTTCAGCGCGCGATCTGGTCGACCTGGATGCCGTCGGCGAGGCTGAGCACGACCGGTTGCGCGCCGCCGAGTCTTGGCTGCGCCCAAGGCCATACGGCGAAGGGCTCGCCGCCGAACCAGTCGGTCACCGCGATCGGGACGACGCCGACGGCCAGCAGGTCGTCCTGCTCGGTGAAGCCCGCGCTCACCACGCGCTTGGGCGGCGCGGGAATCTTGGTCTCGCCGAAGACATGCTTGACGGTGACGGAGCCGTCCTCGGCCACCTCGCCGGGCTTCTCCGAGCCGCACGCGGCGACCAGCGCCACGCCCGCAGTCATCGTGAGGAAACTCCGCCGGGACCACGCATTGGGCACGCGGCGAGCGTAAAGCTAACTGGCGTCGAAGTTGCCGAACAACACGGCGGCGAGGCCAAGCGCGACGACGATGTTGACGACGGTCGCCGAGGCGAACACCGCGATCGGCCGCCAGCCCGCTTCGCGCAGGCCCTTCAGCGAAAACTCAAGCCCGATCGAGACGAACGCGAAGATCAGGAACCAGGTGCGCAGATCGTTCACGGTGGAAAGAACGGCGCTGCCGGTCTTTCCTTCATTCAACTGCAGATACAGCGTGCCGATGATCGACGCTGTGATGAAGCCGAGCACGAATTTCGGAAACCGCTCCCAGAACTGGCCGAGAGTCGGGCGGGCCTCCGCTGCGCTTCTGCGTTCGACTTTCAAGGCGAAATAAGCCGTGAGTGCTATGGCGACCACACCGATCAGCGCGTTTTGGGTGGTCTTGACGATCGTGGCGATCTGCAGCGCATCCTCACCGGCGATGGCCCCCGAGGCCGCGACGGCCGCGGTGGTGTCGATGTTCCCGCCGATCCACGCGCCGGCGACGGCGTCGGACAGACCGAGCACGCCGGCGAGCCACGGCAGGAGGAAGATCGACGGCAGCGCGAACGCGATGACCAACGATGCGGCGTAGGCGAGTTGTTCTTTCTTGGCCTGCACTGCACCGGCGGCCGCAATGGCCGCGCTCACGCCGCAGATGGACACGGCCGACGCCAGCAGCGCGCGCAGCTTGTCCTCGAGGCCAAGCCGGCCGCCCAGCCACCAGGTGAAGCCGAACACGACGGAGATCAACAGCACCGCCTGAATGATCGCCGGCCCGGCTGCGGTCACGAGGACCTTCAGGTTGATCGACGCCCCCAGCAGCACAAGGCCGGTCTTGATGAAGAACTCTGTGCGGAAGCCCTGCGACAGCGCGTCGCGCAGCGCAAGCTTCGACAGCGCGAGGTTGCCGATCAGACCCAAAGCGATTGCGTAGACGGGGAATTCGATCGACTTGGCCACCTTGGCGAACGGTGTGCCTGTGGCCCACTGCGGCACTTGTGCCTCTAGGAATCGCGTGGCTGCGCCGAGCGCGATGACGACGAGTACACCGGCGACGGCGTAGCCGATGCCCGACGACCGCGCTTCCACCGGCGACCCAGTGTCTTTGGTGCTCCTCTCGTCCGCAGCTGCCTGTTCGGTCACGGGATCACGCTGCCAGGGATCGCACCGAGAAGGACGAGTGCGAGCAGGGCAAGGCCGACGATGACAGCGAGCCAGTCCTCATTCACGGGAATGGAGGCTAGCGCCAACGTCGCCGGTTCCTAACGGTTCGAATCGCCGCGAATCGAACCTGAAGCTGCGGCACATGCATGGGTTGTAGGGATGGTCGGAGCGGTCGTCGGTGAGGCATGTAATGCAGCCCCGGCACGTTCCCCACGCGCTGTGTTCGGGATGCATGTGCCCACAGACGCACTGGTCGTAAAGGAAGGACGTCACGCGACGCAGCCTTTCGTCGATTGCGCAGCATGCGGATGCTGGTGGTGTGCGCCACGGGGACACCGACAACGCGTAAGGACGTTGCCAGAATCCTCGCTATAGGAACTTATAGCCGGTAGGCTACCGTGCCAAACGTCAGAGCGGCGTAGCGGGTCTCATGCTTACAAACGGAATCATGGGTGCCTGGCGCCTCTGCAGGTCACACGATGACGTTTGTGCTCTCGATGGGCGGCGCTTCGCCGGACGCTGTGAGCACGGCGCCACGACCGAGCTGGTTCTTGTCGATGCCCTTGAACAGCACGCCGATGTTGTCGCCTACGTTGGCTTCGTCGATCGACTTGCGGAAGATCTCGATGGCGTCGACGGTGACGCCGGGACCGCCGTTGATGTGCACGGTGTCGCCGACGCGCAGGGCGCCGCTTTCGACCCGGCCGGTGGCGACGACGCCGCGATTCTTGATGACGAAGACGTCTTCGACCGTCAACTTGAACATCTCAGGAGTGTGCCAGTCGCTTGTTGATCAGGCGGGTCAACCACGCAGGCGAGAACCGGGAGCCCGCCGCCATGAACTTTGTCTGTGACCCGACCGGGAAGTGCACCTGGTGGATGGCGCGGCGCAGCCGAGACGGCTCAACCGCTTTCATGATGGCGTCGGCGACGTCCTGAGCTGTGAGGCGGATGCCGAGCGATTCCGTTGTGCCGGTTTTGATGTGGTCGGTCATCGCGGTCTGCACGTACAGCGGCCACATGGCGATCACCCGGATTCCGTAGCGGTTCCATTCGATGTCGAGGGCTTCGGTGATGCCGCGGACGAAGAACTTGGTCGCGCTGTAGTTGGCGATCTCGGCCTGACCGTAGATCGCGGACGCGGAGGCGAGATTGACGACGACGGAGTTCGGTGTCGCGCGCAGGTAGGGAAACGCCGCGTGCAGGCCGTTGACGACCCCTTTGGTGTTGATGTCGATCTCTTTGAGGTGGGCGCGGGCGTCGAGGTCTTCGAAGCGGCCGGCCAGCAGGATGCCGGCGTTGTTGATCATCACATCGAGCCGGTCGCCCGCGGCTCTGGCGAATTCGCCTACGCGCTGCGCCATTTCGTCGGTATCGGTGACGTCGAGGTGCCCGGTGATCGCCGTGCCGCCGATTTGGTCGATGTCGTCGGCCAACGTCTTGAGCCCGACCTCGTCGATGTCGTAGCCGCCAACGGTGAATCCCCGGCGGGCGAACGTCAGCGCGGTGGCACGGCCGATTCCGGCGGCCGCGCCGGTGATGAAGACGGCTTTGTGGTTGGGCATACGTCATGATCGCCCATGCGCCGGAATCGCAAGAATCGGAGGTCGACTCACCCGTCGTTGCGCTTCTTGTCCTTCGGACCGTCGGCCTTCGCACCATCGGCCTTCGCACTGTCTGCCTTCGGGGATTTGCGTTCGGCGCCCGTTCCGGCGGTGGATGTGCGATGCGCGGAATCGGCGCGCTCGGCCCGCGCAGGCTTAGCGGTCGCAGTTTCCGACGGGTCCGTCGTTTTCCTTGACCCGTCCGCGCTGACGGATTCTGGTGGATCGACGCGCGGCGGTTCCTCGGCGGCTGTTCGGCCGCGTGGAGTCCCGTCGTCCTTCTTCAGTTTCGGTCCGGTGTTTTCCTCGGAAGGGGTTGTGACCGCCAGCGAATCGACCGCCGTCGTCAGCGGCTCGATGGCCGTCGGCTCGGGCGGTGTAGAGGCGAACGGGAACGGCGGCAGTGGAGGCAGCGACGGCAACCAGAAGTTCCACTGATCGATGCCGAGCTGAACGAACGAATTGAACGTGTCGACGCCGACGTTGACCAGCCCTTGTCCGAAGCTGATTCGCCCGTCGAGCCAGTCGGCGATGTTGAAGGTGATGCTGCGGGCGATGCGTTCGCCGAAGTGGTAGAAGATCGTGATTTGCGGTGCCAGCCAACCTACATACGGGACCCAGCCGACCGCGTAGGCGGCAAGATCGAATCCGTACTGCACCCACGGCTCCACCGCGTTGTAGATGCCCTTGATGCTGGTGCCGATCGAGGTCGGCGCGACTATCGGCGGAAACTGCGGGGTCGGAACCGGTGCGCCGAAGCTCGGCGGCACGATAACGCGCTGAATCCAGTCGGTCAGGAGCGCAGGAGCATCGACCGGTATGGCCAGCGGGGTGGACTGTGCGGAGAGAGTGACCAGCGTGGTGGCTCGTTGTACGGCGGGCGGATCACCGGCCGCAATCGGCGGGTTGATCGTGGCTCCGAACGTGATCGCCGTGGCTGCTACCGCAGCTATCCCTTTGACGAGCCAAAACCGTCGATGTGAGGTCATCGCGCGCCCCCAATACTGCTAGCAATTTTCTCCAGTTCCTCGCGCACCTACTTCATCGTCGCGAGGTTGTGCCAGAGGTTGCGCAGGCTGTCGGTGCCGCCGAACAGCGTGGTGAAGTGCGTGGAGTCGATGAGCACGATGTCACCGGCGCGCTGACCGGCCGGCGGCATCCAGATCAGCGCGTTGAACTCGGTGTTGCCCTCCGCGGTGAACGGATGTGGTCTGTTCGGGTCGACGCGCTGGCGTCCGAGGACCCGTAGCTCGTCGCTTTCCGGCGCGGTGAGTTCGTAGTGCGGCAGGTGCGGGTGGAAGTTGAAGGTGGTGACGTTGTCGAGCAGCCGCGGCGTGTCCAGGTCGCGGATGGCGGTCAGTGGTGCGATCTCCTTGGTGCCCTCGACGACGGCGGGCCGCAGCCCCCAGATGTTGTGCACGGGAACGTCGAGCGCCCGCATCAGTGAGCGGGTGTACTGGCCGAACCGTTGCTGGCGGGGGACGAGGCGGTCGCCGTGGTGCTCGTATTCGACCTGGCGTTGGTCGTAGTCGTCGGTGAAGCCGACGTCGTGATGGGGCGCCAGGAGCAGGCAGGTGCCCTCCCGTCGCGAGCCACTCGGTGATCGCCGCGATCTCGTCCGGGTGCGGCCTCCTGTTCGGACAGCAGATGGTCCAGACCGAACACCATGAGTGTGTCGGTGTCGGCCAGGATCCGTTCGTCGATCGGCAGCTTGTAGCCGGCCTGGTCGATGCGCTGGAAGACCGCGACCGGGTGCCCGGTGGCCTCCTCGGCCAGCTCCTGGAACGCCAGGGCGGACCGGTGGAAGAGCTCCAAGCGTGCCGGCGATGCCCTGCAGGAAATTCGCCGCGTCGTACTCCGGCGTCTCGTAGGCGGGCCACAAGACGTTGCGCACCTCGGTCATGGTGGAGAAGCGGTTCTCCATCGCGGCCGGATCCCGTTGCGCTTCCCAGGGATAGCTCCACGTCCAGTAGATGCTGATGCGCCTGCCACCGGTGTGGGCTCGAGCGACATGGCTCTGGTTGTAGGTGCGAGCGCGCATGGTGATCCTTAGTTGCCGAGCGTGGCGAGGTAGCGCAGTGCGTTGATCCCAGGCAGGAAGAAGTACGCCCCGCCCTGCAGCGTCGTGAAGGCGGGTATTCCCTTGTGCACTTTGCGGATCGGGCGTTTGGGGACGGTGAAATCCAGTGTGCCGTCCTGGGTTCCGCATGATGGGGTCGTGCTCGTTGCCGAGTTCGTGGAAGGTCTTGTCGTTGATCCACACGTTCTGGGCGAACTCGAACTGGCGGACCAGGTCGGCGCAGATGATGAACGCGGCGATGCCGCGGTCCACGCCGTCGTCGGGCGCACCCTCCGGCAGCGCGGGACCGTAGGTCGCACCGCGCCGGATCATCCGACGGCGGTTCATGTTGTGGGCGGTGTCGCGTGGATTGAGCCGGCGCGCATGGGATCCCGAGCGGGCAGGCATAGCCCGTGCGGGTCCATCTCCTTGTAGTTGTAGTCGTTGTTGCGCATCGGATCTGCGCCGAGTTCGGGATCGTCCTTGTCCGGTGCGAGCACCAGTGGGGCGCCGCTGCGCCACCGTCCCATGAACTTCGCGGCGAGCAGTTCCTGACCTTCCGGTGTGTCGGCATTCTCGCGCAGATAGTCGCGGAACGCCGCGACGTGTTCCTGCAGCCGCCGATACGCCATGTAGCTGCCATTGCGTGACAACACCTCGGGCTCAGGCAGATTGGCCACCGGCCCGTTCTTCGTCGGGATAGCCGAGGATGAACTCGCCGGGTTCCAGCGCCGCACCGGAGCCGGGGGTTGGCTCCTCGCCGGAGCCCTTCATCACCGGCTGCGACAACCGGTCGCGGAAGCCGAAATGGTCGTGGGCGTAGTTGAACGGTGGTGACGCGTTGAGGTCGAGGTATGACACCGACCGCACGCCGTCGGTGCGCGCGAGCAGTTTGTCGTGCTCCTCGATGGAGCGCTTGCACTGCTCGTCCGTGCGCGAGAACAGGATCGCGATGGCGTGCACGTCCTCGCCGGCCAGGCCGCCGACCCAGTGCTCGGGAGCGTTGGTGCCGGTGTCGCCGAGGATGGTCGCGCGCGCCGCCATGCCCTCGCGAAACTCGTCGGGAAAGGTGGCAAGGGACTCCTCGGGCACGCCGAGCGCGCGAAGGCCATTCCACGTGAACGCCAACGTGACCCAGCGATCCGAGCTGTCCATCGTGGCCTGCGCATCCGTCGCCGACTGCACCTTGTCGAGCAGCTCGGTGAGCCACGCGCGGCCGCCTGCGGGCGTGTCGAACGACAGGAACTCGTAGCGTCCGGTGATCGCCGGAGTGCGGGTCAGCAGGATGTGCTGGATGTCGTCGAACTCGAGCATCTACTGCATCTGATCGAGCATGGTCGAGAAGGCCGCCTTCAGCCGCAGCGCCTTCTTGATCTCGTCGGCGGTCACGTACGGGTACTCGCCGTACTCCAGGAAGCTGGGGTAGTGGTGCTCGCGGACGAACTTGATGAACGCCTCGGGGTTCTCCTTCCAATCCTCAGGGAAGCCTTCGAGATTGGTGAAGACCGTCGTGATGCCGGTCGCGCTGAACAAGCTGGATCGCGTCCTCGGTGTACTTGTCGAAGTCGGTGTCGAAGATGCCTTGGTACTGAAAGTGCAAGCCGGACCCGACGTCGAACAGCACCCACCGGAGGTAGTGCAGGCGCAAGCGGCGCGAGCGCCTCGGGGCTGTTCGCAATCGTCTCCTCGATCGTCTTGCCGTATGCCCGGACGGCCTCCTCGCGGCCCTCCTTCACTTTGGCGATGATCGAGAAGCCGTAGCAGGCGGGTGTTCGGGGATATATCGGGCCGTACCGCCCGCGTTCCAGCTCGAAATAGCCTTCTTGGGGGATGGCCATCGCCGCCGGTTTCGACCAGTCTTGATCATTTGTAGCCATGTCGGCTCCATTTCTCGAACCGGGATGCATTGGACCGTACACCTGCGTTTACCCCGGCATGGCTGTTCGGCAATCGAAATTGCAGTCATCGTGGATAAGGCCAGGCTGCGCTGTGTTTGGGGGTCTAATATTTAGCCTAGTGGAGCGAAGTTGTTTGCCCGCTTTTCAACGATTCGAAATTCCCGATCTTGCCTCGATTTCGAAGTGTAAATAAGCCCACGCATCCTTGTTAGCAGATTTATGCTCCCGCATATGGGCTGTTGAGCCCTACCAACTGGAGAGAGGGGGCCGCCGTGCTACTTGGACTGCGCTACCTGATATTGGGTTCGGCATTGACGGTGGTGGCTCCCATCGGGATCGTCGTCACCGCACCCCCGGCGGGGGCCGATTGCAATTACGCCGGTGGAGCCACCGTATGTGCGCAGGGCGAGGTCCGCGGTGCGGACGGGGTGCCAAGGGCCGCGACTCCGGTCGTCCCCTATCCGTGCGAGTACGACTGGTATTGCGACACCGACTGGGATCTCGACGTCGGTTGGGATCCCGGACCTGGCGGAGGCGGCGGCATCGATATCGGTCGGCCGGGCCGACCCCGTTGAGCAACTACACCATGACCCGTCAACCACTTGATGAAGGAGCCAACATGTTCCCCTCAGCACGCCCCGCGCTCCGCGCGACAAAGGCAGCGATCGGCGCCGGTGCAATGGCCGCTGCAGCGCTTTTCGGCGCCGCCATCGCAACGGCCCAGCCGCCCGCCCCAGTTCCACCGCCGTGCACGGCCGCCGAGATGGCGCGCGTGATGTCAGGCGTCACGTTCGACACGTCGAACTACCTAACCACCCACCCCGACGTGAACGACTTACTTCACGAGCCTCAAAGGCCAACCGAAGGATCAGATCGCGGATCAGGTACGGAGTTACCTCGATGCGAACCCGATGGTTCGAGAAGAGCTTCAGCGCATCCGGCAACCCTCGGTCGACTTCCGCAACCGCTGCGGGCTTCCGCCGACCCCCTGACCGTGTCGGCGGTGTGCCTATTCCTCTGAGGGGGTGACTCGAACGGACGCCGACGCCAGGGCGGTCACTGCAGAGGCATACCAGCTTCGATGAAGTCCAGTGCGCGGTACATCAGCTCTATTGAACCGGGCTCTTGGTCAAGCACCGCCATCAGCGCGCCCGCGAGTGCGCCGAAAAATACCCGCACTTCGAAGTCGTCGGCGTCGCGTCCGGTCCGACGGCTCTCGGCCTCCGACAGTTCCTTAACGACCCGGCGGTAGATATGGAACTGGAAAAGCTTGAGTTCGGGTGTTGCGAAGACGAGCCGCTGCCGGGTGCGTTCGAGTTCCCAATTGTCCTCGGAGACAGTTTGCATCGTGATGTCGAACGCGCGGCGGAACGCCTGCAGGGTCGGCAAATCGGCGGGCTGGTGCGCCAAGGCTTCGACCGTGACTTGATCGAGGTCGTCGGCCATCAGCACGAGTTCCTTGGAGGGGAAGTATCGAAAGAACGTGCTGGGCGAGACCTCGGCTGCCTCGGCGATCTCTTCGACGGTGGTGTTGGCGTAGCCCTTATCGTCGAATAGCTTGAACGCCACGCGCTGAATGTTTTCCCTGGTCTGGATCTTCTTGCGCTCGCGCAGGCCAAGACCTTGGATTGCGACCCCCATGCCCTAAATATGTCACGACACTGCGATCGATATGCCGAGTCCGAACATCATGATCGCGATCAGGCCGTCGAGGATGCGCCAGGTCAGCGGAGTGGCGAACAGATTCGCGAGCCGACGCGCACCCAGTCCGAGGCTGGCGAACCAGACGGCGCTGGCGGTCACCGCGCCGATGCCGAACAGCCAGCGGTCGTCGCGATGCTCGTTGGCGATCGCGCCGAGCAGCACCACGGTGTCGAGGTAGACGTGGGGGTTGAGGAACGTCAGCGCGAGGCAGGTGATAACGACCTGGGCCAGTCGAACGGGCGCGGCGTCCGATGGAGTCAACGTTGACGGGCGCCATGCGCGCTTCGCCGCCAGTAGTCCGTAGCCGATCAGGAACGCGGCGCCGCCGAACTTGGCGATGTCGACGACGCTGGGGTGGGCATTGATGAGCGCGCCGAAGCCTGCGATGCCGGCCGAGATCAACAGGATGTCGGACACGGTGCAGACGGCGACAACGGTCAACACGTGCTCGCCTCGGATGCCCTGACGCAGCACGAAGGCGTTCTGGGCGCCGATCGCGGCGATCAGCGTGAACGAGGCGATGAAACCGACAAGCAGGGGCGAACTCATGGCGTCGACGCTATGGCCTCGCCTCGAATCAGTACAGCTAATGATTCTACAGATGCATTAGTACCGCTAATGAGGACAGTGACGTAGTTGGAGGCTAACTAGATCGCTGTGTAGGTTCCAGTTTTCCGTGGCGGATTCCATCTGAAATGGCGGAAGATGGCGGATCCGCCATCTGGATGAGAACTCGCCCAGCGACGCTTGGTAGTTGAGCCCGGCTTCGAAGGGATCCCGACCGCGCCTCCGTGGGGCCGGTTCAACTGACGAGGTGATGGCAGCCGCCAACGGCCTCATCGACGCGTACCTCGCGGCGGCCACGTCGGGGCACTACGACGACTTGCTGGTCACCACGATGCAATGGGTGGATGTCCAATGATCGCCGAGTACGAGGACTGCCCGAGCTGGCCCGACTCGATGCCGTGCTACACGTGCAAGCCGGTCGAGAGGATTGAGCGCCGCGTGCTGGGGAGGGGCCGGTGACCAACCGGGCCGATCCGACCAAGACCTATCGCCTCCGAATGCGGACACCTGGCGACCTAGGGGGAGGACGATGGGTGAACATCCCCGCATCAGGCCTGGGGCGTGGAGGTGAAGTCATGAGGGCGACCACAGTTGGAAAGGCCGCTGGTGCAGCAACCCTCGCGCGGCTCGCGGCGGGACTCGTCCCGTCCGGGCAGGCGCGGGCTGATGATCCCACCTGTACCTCGTATCTGGAGCCCGCGAAATGAATGCCGAGCCGACAGAGATGGCAGGGGCGGCCGAAGCCGAGACCGGCTCGATCTACGCCTGGGCGCTCGACGACGACGCCGATGAATTCTCGACACAGCGACTAACGTCGCGGCGCATCACGACGCTGGCCCTCGCGGCGAGTCTGGTCGTGATCGCGGTGGCCGGTGCGGTGTCGCTCTTCGTGCTCCACAACGCCAATCGGCCGGAGACGTCTCCGTCCCGCACCGTCGCAGAAACGACACCGACACCACCGCCGCCCGTGACGGTGACCGCTCCGCCGCCAGTCACGGTGACAGCGTCAGCACCAGCGCACGATCCCGCCCGCGAGAAGAGTTTTCTGGCGGCGCTGGATACGGCGGCGGCGCTATCGGGGCCGAACCACGTTTCCTACGCCACGATTCCTGGTAGTCACGGTGCGTACATGGGCGACGTTTCGGCGTGGATGCCCGGTGGCTCGGTGCTCAAGTACGCCTACCAGGCGTGCGCTGTGTTGGCCCGGTATCCACATCATTACGAGCAGGCCACCGATCCCTTCTACGAGGAGGTGGGGATGCCCATGGACGTCGACGCAAAGACGCAGCAAGAGAGGGTGACCTACATGCAAATCGTCGGGTTCGACCTCTGCTAATCTCAGATGCGGCCTCCCAAATCGGAAGGGCCGGCCCCGATCACCATCGATCTACCGGCGGGGGTTGATCTCATTCTCGCGTCCGAAAACGCTTGGCTTCGAGGGACATATCGCGTGGGCTAATGCGATGCCATGACGGCGGCCACGCAATCGTGTGCCCCTGCCTCGAAATAGACCACATTCGAGATAATGAGCTCGCGGCGCGACCCTCGAAGGTTTGGGCAGGTCATCGTGTTCTGATAGCTGTCTCGGCACCGTTGTCATCACACTGCGCCAGGTCGTCGGCCTGGTCGTAGGCCGGCGATAACAGACGAGAGTGCGGTGCTCCCAGCGCGACGGGCCGGCGTGATGTGAAGGTCGGACATTGACATTGGCAAGAGATGCACGCGCCAGCGTGACTCCAGAGCGCTAATCCTCATGCAGCACAAAGCAGCTCGCATCACTTAACTGGTAACGGTGCGTGTTAAAGAGGTGCGAGTTTCTGCGTAGGGGGGAGCGGTTGCGGTTTCGGGCTCTGCCGCTGGCTGCGGGCGAGAGGTCATGGATAACAGCAGTTGTCCATGAATCGGCGGCGCTCACCCGCGACCGCCACGTGTCGAGCACATACTCAGCGATCGTCACGGTGGCGTTTGAAAGCTATCCGTGAAACACACGAGAAGGGTTGGGGGAGAGGGTGGTGATCTCTGCGTGCATGCGCGCGACGCTGTATAGGGGTTTTGTGCTGCGGCGGTACGTGTTCCGGCACCGGCGCCGGCGACGTAGCGCTATGAGGTAGCCATCGATTCGTGGCCGAGAAGTCGTATCAGCATGTAGACGCTGACGTCGGCGTTGGCGAGACTCAGTCACCAACTCGCCGGGCGCAGCCAAGGAGCACCGACGCAGGATCATTGACGTGGACGCATCGCATCGCATGCCGCCTGGGTACGCGCGAGAAGTTCGTAGGCGTGCGGCGTCTGACGCACGTCGAGATTGATCCGGGCAAGCCGCCGCGCCTTGTGAGGGTCGGCGTTGTTTCGGAGCCAGAAGCGGGCCGCATGATCGGCGAACGCTGCGGGGTGACGCAGGATCAATTCGTCGTAGCGCGCCGATGCCATCGACCGCCACGCGTGGGACTCGGCCTCGCCAAGTAGGCCCGCGAGCTGACCGGCATATTCGGGGTCGTCGGAGGTGCCCACCAACCGGCGCAGTCGTTCAATAGCGGCTTCCACCTGACCGAGAGCAGTCTCGACTTCGGCCAAGTGGCCCTGCGCCGGAACATACTGCGGGACAAGCCGGCACGCGGCGGCGAACAGCTTATGAGCTCGTTCAAGGTCTCCATGCCGCTGCCACATGTGGCCGCACTGAAAGTCCAGTAGGGCGAGCGGAAACGGGACACGCCACGGTAGTGGCGTCGCGCCTCGATCGAACAACGCTGCGGCCGTATCGATCTGGCCCAGTTCAGCATGCACGCCGGCGAGCGCACCGAGCGTTTCAAAGTCGGCATGATGATCGACCGCCTCTTGGCGAAGGCGCAGGGCCTGCTGATAGTGCCCCGTCGCCTGGAAGATCGCGGCGCGTTCGGCAGCCACGACGGCGGGTGCGGGCCTCTGGTCGAGGCTCTCGGCCATGTCCAGATCATTGAGCGCGTCTTGAAATCGATGGAGTGCGGCCCGGGCCTGTGCGCGGGCGAGGAATGCCATTCCCTCGGTTGGTGCTGTCCCGGGCATACCGCTCCGCCAAGGTCTGGGCCAGTTCGTAGTCGGCGACGCAGCCCAATACCGTTGCACGCAAGATGATCAACGCGATGAGACCGGCATGTTCGGCGGGCGCCGGCGGCATGAATGCGGCCCGCTGCTGCAATCCGCTGATCTGTGCGTGCAGATTGGCGATCGCAATCGATCCGTCGGTGGTCCGGTGGTTTATCACGTCGTGACCGCCACACTCACCCATGCGTCGCGCGTCGGGCTGTCCGGATCGGCCGCCGATGCAATCGCGGGTAGTACCCGGCGCAGCAGTTCGCGACCGGCGTCGCGTTCGTCGACCCGCAGCAGCATGTAGGTTCCTGGCAACGGAGACGGCCGGCCACGCAACACCCCGCGCTGAATGTCATCGAGTTCAAGATGAGTCTCAGCGGCGGTGACGTCCTTCACGATTGGGATTTGCCCTCCTGCGGCGGCGCGGGATTCGGTGGTGCAAGATACGGGAACGTATCGGAGGCCGGGACGGTCGCCTGAGTCAGGCCGTCGCTGATGGGTGCACCGTTTCCGGCGTTGACCAGCATCGTGTAGTAGCTGTCCATGTAGTTGTCGTTGAGCCACCGCCCACCACAGGTCGCCGGCGTTCGGCCGGCGAGCATCGCGCGCTCGATCTCCAAACAAGTACCGTCGATAAACGGCTTCGAGACGTCGACGACCAGGAAGTCGTGCAGCAACAGCTCGGTCAGCGGGTGACTGCCATCGGCCAGCAGCGGCCAGTCGACCGTGGCGTCGAGACCGTCGAAAAACGCCAGGTTGGCGTTGAACCGGGCGCGGTAGGTCCCCAGGTGCTCAGCCCGCAAATCAAAGGCGTCTTCGTCGTTGTACAGGTCGCGGATCTCGAGATCGGGATTGACCGTGTCGAAATCCTTGACGGCCAGCGTGACGTTCTTGATCTCGGGACGGCCCACTCGCTCCAGACGCACGGGGCGTTCGCCGACCGTCAAGGTTTCTGCGACCACCGCGAACATCGACGCCGAGCCGAGCACCTCGGCAGCGTCGATCTCCAGGACCAGGCTCAGTGCGTTCTTCCCGGCGCCATAGTTATTGCCGACCTGCTTGAACGCCAGCCGGCGCGTCTGGACGGTTTCACGAAACGCGGTCAGGTCGATAAAGAACGGGTCGGAGCGCTGTCCGGCGAAGATGCGCACACCCTGACCTCGAGTGCCGTTCTCGTCGTTGACGACAACCGACACCACCTCACCCGCCGGCGTGGTGCAGTGCCCTTCCTGCACCATCGCCCCCTCACGGTGAACCGGGACATCGAAGCTGCAGTCGAATATCGCCTCGGTATCCCCGACGGCGAACGCGGCCGTGGCGCCGGTAGCGGCGATCGTCACTGGGCGCAGCCGGAATCGGCACATCACCGCGTCGGAGAACAGTGCGGTCGGGCCGGCGAACGGAAAAACGTTGACCACGAGCACCAGATGACCGGTCTGCTCCGGACTCGGAAATGCGTACAGGTCACAGATGTCGCATGACGGATCCGCAAGCGCCCGCGGTCCCGAAAAATGATCCGACATCAGGGTTCTCCCTTCCTTGACCCGTGCATGCTCATTGCCTTGGGCATGGCGCCTGCGGTAGGACTCGCCGTCGGTGATGACGACGGGCAAGCGTCCTTACTACTTCATGGTGGCGAGGTTGTGCCAAAGGTTCTTGAGGCTATCGGTGCCGCCGAAGAGCGTGGTGAAGTTGGTGGAGTCGACCAGAACGATGTCACCGGCGCGTTGGCCGGTCGGGGGCATCCAGATCAGCGCGTTGAATTCGGTGTTGCCGGCTGCGGTGAACGGGTGCGGCCTGTTCGGGTCGACGCGCTGGCGCCCCAGCACCCGCACCGAGTCGCCTTCCGGCGCGGTCAGCTCGTAGTGCGGCAGGTGCGGGTGGAAGTTGAACGTCGTCACGTTGTCGAGCAGGCTCGGTCCGTCCAGATCGCGAAAGGCGGTCAGCGGGGCGATCTCGTCGGTGCCGTCGACGACGGCCGGCCGCAGGCCCCACTTGTTGTGGACAGGAACGTCGAGGGCTTTCATCAGTGAGCGGGTGTATTGGCCGAATCGCTGTTGACGGGGCACCAGCCGCGTCGCCGTGGTGTTGGTATTCCACTTGGCGCTGGTTGTAGTCGTCGGTGAAGCCGACGTCGTGGTGCGGCGCCAGCAGCAGACAGGTGCCTTCGCGTTGCAGCCATTGGCGGATGGCGTCGATCTCCTCGGGTGCGGCTTCTTGCTCGGACAGGATGTGATCGAGCCCGAACACCATCAGGGTGTCGGTGTCGGCGAGGATCCGCTCGTCGATCGGCAGCCGGTAGCCGGCCTGATCGATGCGCTGGAACACCGCGACCGGGTGACCGGTGGCTTCGCCGGCCAACTCCTGAAACGCCAAGGCGGAGCGGTGGAACAGCTCCAGCGTCCCGGCGATGCCCTGCAGGAAGTGCGCGGCGTCGTATTCGGGTGTCTCGTAGCTGGGCCACAGCACGTTGCGGACCTCGGTCATGGTGGAGAAGCGGTTGTACATTTCGGCGGGATCGCGTTGGGCTTCCCACGGGTAGCTCCAGGTCCAGTAGATGCTGATCCGCCTGTGCCCGTTGTGCTTTCGCGGGATGTGGTTTTGGTTGTAGGTGCGTGCAGGCGCGAGCGTGCTCATGGTGATTCCTCTTAACTGTCGAGCGTCGCTAGGTAGCGAAGGCCGTTGAGGCCGGGCAGGAAGAAATAGGCCCCGCCCGTGAGGGTGGTGAAGGCCGGCAGTCCCTTGAGGACTTTGCGGATCGGCCGATTCGGGATCTTGAACTCCAGCGTGCCGTCCTGGGTGCCGATGATCGGGTCGCGCTCGTTGCCGAGTTCGTGGAACGTCGCGGTCGTTGATCCACACGTTCTGGGCGAACTCGAACTGGCGAACCAGGCTGGCGCAGATGATGAACGCGGCGATGCCCCGGTCCACCCCGTCATCAGGTGCACCCTCCGGTAGGGCGGGGCCGTAGGTGGCGCCGCGGCGGATCATCCGGCGCCGGTTCATGTTGTGCGGCGGTGTCGCGCGGATTGAGGCGCCGCGCGTGCGAACCCAGCGGGCACGCATACCCGTGCGGATCCATCTCCTTGTAATTGAAATCGTTGTTGCGCATCGGATCTGCGCCCAGCTCGGGATCGTCCTTGTCGGGGGCCAGCACGAGCGGCGCGCCGCTGCGCCAGCGGCCCATGAACTTCGCGGCCAGCAACTCCTGCTCATCGGGGGTTTCGGCGTGCCCGCGCAGATAGTCGCGGAACGCCCCGACGTGCTCCTGCAGCCGCCGGTAGGCCATGTAGCTGCCGTTGCGCGACAACACCTCGGGCTGCGGAAGATTGGCGACCGGCCCGTCCTCGTCCGGATAGCCCAGAATGAACTCGCCGGGCTCCAGCGGATCACCGGAGCCCGGCGTGGGTTCCTCACCGGAACCCTTCATCACCGGTTGCGAGAGCCGGTCGCGGAAGCCGAAGTGATCGTGCGCATAGTTGAACGGCGGCGTGGCATTCAGGTCCAGCACCGACAGCACGGCGCACGCCGTCGCAGCGGGCGACGTGTTTGTCGTGCTCACCGGTGGCCCGGCGATGCTCGGCGTCGTCGCGTGCGAACAGGATCGCGATCGCGTGCAAGTCATCGCCGGCTAGATCCGCCCACCCAGTTGTCGGGGTGATTGGCTCCGGTGTCACCCAGAATGTCGGCGCGCGCGGCCATGCCCTCGCGGAACTCGTCGGGAAAGGTGGCCAGCGACTCCTCGGGCACGCCCGAGCGCTCGCAGGCCGTTCCAGGTGAACGCCAGCGTGATCCAGCGCTTCGTGCTGTCCATCGAGGCGTGGACCGTGGCCGCCGACTCCACCCGGTCCACGAGTTCCGACAGCCACGCCCGGCCGCCCGACCGCATTGTCGAACGACAGGAACTCGTAACGCCCCGTCAGCGCCGGGGTGCGGGTCAGCAGGATGTGCTGAATGTCGTCAAGCTCAAGCATCAGCGCACGCTTCGGTGCGAAATCACTGCATCTGATCCAGCATGTCGGAAAACGCCTCCTTCAGCCGAAGCGCCTTCTTGATCTCATCGGCCGTGACGTACGGATACTCGCCGTACTCGATGAAGCTCGGAACATGATGTTCACGAACGAATTCGACGAACGCGGCGGAGTTTTCTTTCCAGTCCTCGGGAAAGCCCTCCAGATTGGTGAAGACGGTGTCGATACCGGTCTGGCTGAACAACGCCACCGCATCCTCGGTGTACTTGTCGAAGTCGGTATCAAAGATGCCCTGATACTGGAAATACAGGTCCGAACCGATGGGGAAAACCTGCCAGCGCAGGTAATGCAGCTTCAGCGGCGCCAGCACGGTGGGGTCGGCCGCCACCGCCTTCTCAAGGACCTTCCCATGCTCGCGAACGGCGTCTTCGCGGCCCGGTTTGACCTTCGCGATGATGGAGAACCCGTAGCAGGCCGGGGTCCGGGGAAAGACCGGGCCGTACCTGCCCCGCTCGAGTTCGAAGTAGCCCTCCTTCGGGATGGCCATCGCCGCGGGTTTGCTCCAGTCATGATCGGTAGTTGGCATCTTCGTTCTCCGTTCACTTGCTCGGTGCGCGCGAACACTACCCCTCGATCTTGACCCACTATCCTGTTTTCGCCACCGACAATTCGGCTAGGCGACGATCGTTTCGCCGCCGTTCATCCGGCGGGCTCAGTCGGTCGATCATCGCCGGCCCTCAGCTCCTCGAACAGTCCCGCGCGGGCCAGTAACAGGCCGCTGACCACCAGCACCCACACCGGGAACGCCATCGTGACCCACATGCTGACGTCGCTTGCCACAAGCAGCGCGACGGCAGTGAGATAGCTGAGCCCAACGAGCCACCGCGGCATCAAGCCCGTCCTCAACCAGATCGTCGCCAGCGACATCATGAACACCGCGGCCATCCGGACCGCATAGGTCTTGGCCGACGACAGCACCACCATCTTCCCGAGATCGACCGTCTCGGCATGGGCGGCCGGGTCCACCACAGCGGTGCTCGCTACCAGACCGGCTGCCACCGACATTGAAACGAACATCATCGCCAGAAACAGCAAACCGCTACCCAGGAACACCGTCGAGAAGAAGCGGTCTTCGTAACGACCCAGGCCGTCGCGCACCACGCCCATAAACCACAGGAAGCTGATCCCGGCGAACGGCATCAGCACCGTCGCGGTCTTGATCCCGCCGCGGCGACTTGTCAGCCATTCGGTCGAACCCTGCACGCCCTCGGGCATTTTGGTTCGGATTAAGATCAGCATGGCACCAAACAGCAGGGCGAACACCACACCGGCCAGCGCGGCCGCACGCGGTGTCGTCAACAGGCGCAGACTGGACTGAGACGCCATTGTCATGGTGTCGTCCTGTCATCGCACTCTGCACGACAGGCTTGTTTTTTCACCGCCTACCTTCGGCCGGCGGTCCGGATATTGCAATTAATGCCTCCGCCGACCTGGCGTGAGTTCACGATATGCATCAACGCGACCCTCCGAGCGGAGGAACATCCTCAAAGCGCCGAAGACAGCATCGACATCCTCTTCGACCATTTTGCCGAGACGTTTGTGCAAATTTTGGTGAGACGCCGGTGTTGGATGAGCGGCCGAGCGCTGGATCGGTGGCAGCGTGTCGTTGTGCGCGATGGCTCTGGCCGTCGCAAGCGCGACAGTTTCGTTTCGGTGCCGGCACACTGCGGCATGGCCCCGAGCAGCGTTATTTGACCGCCGACGGCGCCGGACTGTGCATCCCGACTTATGCCAGTCCGTGAATTCCCTTGTACAGCACGAGCAATCCGATGACCACCAGAATCACCGCCACCAGCGCGGCGTTGTGCCGCTCCAGCCAGTCCTTGAGCCGAGCCAGCGGCTCATCCAGACGCTCACCCACGGCGGCATAGCCCAACACCGGCACCGCCACCGACGAGGCGGCGACCAGCACGAAGACAACCAGCGCGGCCCAGGCACCGCCGGTTCCGAGGCCCGCGGTGCCGATCGCCAAACCCGATGCGAGGCAGATGAAGAGCACCTTGGGGTTGATGACCGCGAGCAACGCCCCCGCACCGCCGGCCCGTGCCGGCGTGATGTTGCTGATCGCCTGCAGCCAGGCCGGCGCATGCGCGGAGCGGTGGCGAGTGAGCCAGCACCATACCCCGACCACGATCAGCGCCGCGCCGAGCACGATGCGCAGCCACGATGCCCACGGTGGGGGCCTGTCCAGGCCGCCGCCCAACAGGTCGGACAACCCGACAAACGCCACCGTGAGCGCGGCCAGCCCGAACACCCAACCCGCCAGGAAGGCAAAACTGGTGGGCCTGGGACGCGGGGTGTGCAGGACCAGGACCGCCGGGATGACCGACAGCGGCGACAGCGTAATCACCAGTGCCAGCGGGACCAATTCGGCCACGACAGAACCCCAGCCGTCTGCCACCGATGCCCTTCCCATTGCGTCTGACTGCGCGTCAACGGAAAACCTTACAGCGGCGGCCATCAACCGCTGCTCAACCGGCTCAGGCGTTCGGCGCAAACCCGTATCTTCATCGGCGGGACAGATCGTGGTCACTCCGGGCAGAGATGACTTAGCTGAGCAAGGAGAATCGAATGGCAAGTAAAGTTCCGACGCGAGTCCGGCGCGGCCGCGATTCGGCGCGACCTAGGCCGATCGCGATGAAGGCCATCGCCGTCACGATTGTTCACCGGGTCGCCGAGCCAGACGTTTTCGACGCGTGGGTCTGCGACGTGCGAGCCGCTGCGCAGGCCGCACCAGGATTCGTTGCATTGGCCGCCTCGATCCGTCCCGACACCCCGCTAGACTGGGCGGTCGCGGTGGCCTTCGAGTCGGTGGATTTGCTGCATGAGTGGCTGGACGGGCCGACGTGGAAGGACTTGGTGCACGGGGCCGCGGCACGCGGATTGCTGCGGCTCTCATCCGATTTGGTGATCGTCGACGGCGCGGTGATGCCGACCGGTGTTTCGATTGTCTCCTCCAGCGTGGCCGACGGAATGGAGACTGACTTCCATGCCGCGCACGTACGGCTGACGCTGGCCGCCTCCCAATTCTCCGGTTATGAGGGCACGGCTGTCTTCCCGCCGGATGCGTTGGGGGAATGGATGTCACTGATCCGGTTTCGCACCGAACCCCAATTGTCGGCATGGCTGCGGTCGCCGCAGCGCACCGAAGTGTTGCCGCCGGTGCGGTCGAGTCTGACGAAGGATTTCGCGGTGTTCGCCACGACCACCCCGCTCGGCACCACCGTGCGCACGGTGAACGGGAAGACCGAGATGACGCCGAGCTGGAAGACGGCGATGCTGCTGCTGATGGTGCTCTACCCCATGGTGATGCTGCAGTCGAAGTTTGTGGCACCGGTGATCGGCAAGGTGGGCGCGCAGCCGTGGCTGTCGGTGTGGCTCAGCCAGGTGCTCAGCGTGGCATTGATGCAATGGTGGTTGATGCCCACGGTGTCGTCATGGTGCGGCCGCTGGCTCGACCCGGTCGACGGCGCCGGTCTGCGCATCAGCCTGCGCGGTGCCGCAGTAGCCGTGATCGTCTACGCCGCGTCGTTGACGGTCTTCGCGACCGTCGAGTGGCTGCAGTACTGGAAATAATGTTGGCCGCGGCCCTGGAGTTGGCTCGGCGGAGTTGGCTCGGCGCGGTCGCGCAGAAACCGTGTGCGCTTTGTCGCCCGCGGGTTTCTGGTCGACCGGGGACGGATCGCTGGCGCGTGCGGAAAAGAAAGTGCACAGGATCGCCGTAATGTGCCGCCTCGCCAATCCCGTTGCCCCATTGATCTTCAGGTCGGCGATTGTGCGCCGGGCTCTCCTTCCGTTTCCTCAATAGCGCGTGCCACGGAGACCGACTACCCGCAAATCAGGCCGTCGAGACTGTCGAAGATATCGTCGCGTGCACCGTCACCAATGACGTTCTTTCCACCGACGAAGAGCAGATCGCCCCGCTGGACCCCTGCCATGCCCGATCACCCTTGCATGGTCGGAGAAAGATTTACTCTTTGCGGTCGCGACATGCGGCAGGGTTGCCCGCGAGCGCCTGCCCCACGCGACGTTCAAGATCCTGCCCGACGTCAACCACGTGCCGATGTTCGACGACCCAGACTTAGTCGCCCGCACAATCCTGACCGTGACGGGCGCCGGAATTCAGCAGCGCTAGTTGCACCCCACAGGCGGTCGCGTAGACACCATCCGCGGAGCACAGTATTCCGTTGATCAGCTCGTGGCCCGGCTATCCGCCAGGTCTATAGCCGATTGGGTCTAGGCGGAATCCAGTGTGCCCCAATAACTTATCCGGAACCAATCCGTCACTGTGACGAAGCACAAGGCAACTCGCAATAGTTAACCGGTAATGGTACGTGTTCAACTGGTGCGAGTTTGGGGGAGTGCAGACGTTGGACGACTACGGGTCGCTGCTGTCGCGGCCATTCCGGGACCAAACTTGAGTACTCATCCCCTCACGTCGTTTCGCGTCGTCAAATCGGCATTTCCGCTGGTCACAGCTTTTCAGCGGCCGGGTTGATTCCCGGCAGCTCCACCAGAAGGGGCCGCAGCTCAACTTCCCTTTTTCTGTGGATCACGGATTGCGGACGTCTAGTCTCGCGTCATGGAGCGCATCTGGCAGTGGGCGTGGGATCGGTACGGCGCCAGGTATTCCTGGGCGATCTACGCGATTCTGTTCCCGCTGGTGCTGCAGATCTACCTCGTTTTGTCGTTTGTCGTCGTCGCTTACGAAGAGTCCGGTCACTACGTCGAGGCGGCCGCCGTCACCGGTGTCGCCGTGCTGGTGGGGGTCTACCTGCTGGTTCTTCCCGGCCTGGGCTGGAGCCGACTTGTGCAGAAGTGGGTAGCCGGCGAGGAGGTCGATCGGGCTGAAGCACTGGCCGCCACCTACACGTACGCTCGGCGGGCGGTTGTCCGGTGGGTCGCAGTCGGCGCTGTTTGGACCGCTCTGTTGCTGGTAGCTGTCGGTGCGATCGCCGGGGCGAGCGGGTCGCGGCTCGTCCAGTATGGCTTTCTGGGCGCTGTCACCGGAGCTGCCACGTGGCTGATCGGTGTGCACAGCCTCGTCGAAGGCACGCTGCGGCCGGTAAGAGTTGCCCTCGTCGGTGACACCGGGATCGGAGATTCCCAGCCCCGGTCTCGCCCGACGTTTGCCGCGTGGACGAGCTTGTCTGTGCTCGCAGTGGCATGCTCGTTCGCCGTCGCAGGCGCGATGCTGGCGGCCGTTTTCGGGCGTGCCGGCGAAGGCCCCGTGCTGTGGGCCGTGATCGGGTGTGCGTTGACGCTTTTCTTCGCGGTGCCGATGACCGTCGGCGCCAATTTCTCGCCGTCCCTACGACCCATTCGCGACCTCGGCGAAGGGACGGAACGTGTTGCGGCCGGCGACTACAGCCAACGGTTACCGGTGGTTCAAGATGATGACCTCGGTGCGCTGGCGGCGTCGTTCAACCGCATGCAGGCGGGTTTGGCTGAGCGGCAACGACTTCAGGCCGCGTTCGGCACTTATGTCGACCCAGTCCTGGCGGCGCGGCTACTGGCGCAGGGTGACGACGTCTTCACCGGTGAGCGTCGCGAGGTGACGGTGATGTTCGTCGACGTCAGAGACTTCACGCCGTTCGCCGAGGCGAACACCGCCGAGGACACCGTTGCTCGCCTCAACGCCTTGTTCGCAATCGTGGTGCCCGCGGTCGTCGACGCCGGTGGGCATGTCACAAGTTCCTCGGCGACGGCGCGTTGGCGGTCTTCGGCGCCCCGAATGATCTTGCGGATCATGCCGATGCCGCGGTGAATGCCGCGGTGCTGATTCAGCGTCTCGTTGCCGAGCGATTCGGCGGAGCGCTTCGGATCGGGATCGGGATCAGCACCGGTGTGGTGATCGCCGGCACGATCGGCGGCGCAGGCAAGCTCGAATTCACCCTGATCGGCGACACCGTCAACGTCGCTGCCCGCGTCGAGCAGCTCACCAAGATCACCGGTGACGCAATCCTTCTCACCCACCAGTCGGTCGACGCCCTGGTTGCTCGACCGCCCTCGTTAAACGACCGGGGAACTCATGTCCTGAAAGGGAAGTCAGCCGCGGTGCAGGTCTTCGGCATCGACCCATGGGCCACCGTATGTTGTTGACGCCGTCAACACCGTGAAGCGGGTTTGATTCCCGGGCAGCTTCATGACACCGCGGTGTAGCGCTCGGTTGTTGTCCACGGAGGCCTGTCTGAGCAGCGCGACTAGTTGCGCGTCGCAATGAATCCATCACAATAGCGCCGCGCACTGAAACTGACTGTGGTGCAGGGCAACTCGCATGCTTTAACTGGTAATGGTGCGTGCTGAAGAGGTGCGAGTCGCCGATGTTTCCCGGCCTCGACCGGGAAGGTATTCAGCCTCGATGCTGGGTCATGCCGTGTATCTGCGTACCGACATGATGGTCAGATGCCACGCAATCGACGAATGGTGGGTGTTGGGTCGCCACGTCGTTGTGCCGCCAGCACAATCGGACTAGATTCTGCCGATATGGAGCCCCACTGGCCACCATTTCAGGGGCCGACCGCCCGGAAGGTATGGCAGGAGGTGCTGAGACCGGTCGCAGCCGAGATGCAAGCCTGTGCGCCGCAATTGGCCGGTCGCATAGTTGACCTATACCAATCCGAGCTGCCAATGGTGGTTCCTGATGCGTCGGCTGTAGCCGAACAATTGGCCAGCGTCGAAGCCAGTCTGCGCCTTATTGCACAGTGCATCGAAGCCGGGGACGATCCGCGTCGAGTTGACCTTGCGCCGGCGACCGCGGCCATCTCCCGCTCCGGTGCGCAACGAGACATTCCGTTGAAGGATCTCATTCGCTCCGTGCGCCTCGCGCAGCAGCAGTTGTGGCAGTGGCTGTTCGATCGGATCAGCGCGACCAGGGAGCCTGGCGAACGCGATAGGGCGCTCGAGCTTGTGACGAATTGGCTATTCGCCTACATCGATGGCTTTCTGGCACAGGGTGAGCATGCTTACGAAATTGAACGGGAGGCTTGGCTGGGCGGTGCGGCCGCTGCGCGCGCAGCGGCGGTTCACGATATCCTCACCGGCTGCGAAGACGATCCGCAACGGGCATCGAAAAGGCTGCGCTACGACATCAACCGCCATCATATCGGCGTCAACACATGGCTTAAGGCGACGCGTGACGACCCTGACGCACAAACGGCACTCACTGAGGCACTGGCGCAGCTGACCCGCGCCGTCTCAGGGCAAAGCACCTTGGTCCACCCGGCTGGTTCGATGGCCATTGCGGGCTGGGTCAGTCGGCCGCAGGCATTTACCGCTGCGGAGCTGAATGTAGCGAACATCTGCACCAAGACCCGCCTGCCGGACGGCGTTCGGGTGGCGATCGGCGAGCCGGGATGGGGAATCGGTGGCTTTCGCCGTACTCATATCGAGGCCTCGCACGCTCATCGATTCGCCGCGTTGCTCGGGGATCGTGCCGACGTCGTGACGTGCTATCGCGGCGTGGCCGCCGCGGCGCTTGCCAGCACGGACGGCGAGCACGCGGTGGCATTCGTCCAACGCATCCTGGGGCCCCTGGCCGCCAATGACGAGGCGACGTATCGGATAGCCACCACGCTTGCGGTGTATCTCGAAGAAAACCGGAGCCCTGCCAAAGCCGCGCAACGGCTTGCGGTGCATCCCAACACCGTCAGCTATCGGGTCCACCAGGCTGAAGAATTTCTTGGCCGCCCGATCGACACCAACACCCGTGACCTGTCGGTCGCGCTGGCGCTGTTGCCCGCGATTCGCGGGCTGACGCACCCCAGCGATGCCGAACTGTGACAACAGCACAACGGCATCGCTCAATTCTGTTGCCGCGCCCCGAGCCTATTTGCCCCCGACCCTCCTAGCGTTTCGATCCAGCCGCGCCAGCGGCCCACACCGAGACGAGGAGAAGTCCGTGAAAGCCCTGCAAGAACTCGACGTCAACTACATCAGCGGCGCAAGTAACCCATGGGTACCGTTTACGCCACTCAGTGACCAAGTCTTCTTGAAGTACTGGAAGATTGATCCGGTGCGCGCGGAGATCGTCGTCTCGATGAAAATCCCCGCCAACACGGAACTGGGAACGCACTACCACACCGGCATCGTTGTGGCGCATACCATTAACGGAGCCTGGCGCTACAAAGAAAACGATTGGATTGCGCGCGGCGGTGACACCCTCTACGAGGTTGCCGGATCCTCGCACACTCCAGAGGCTTTCGAGGACACAGAGATGTTCGTCTACATGACCGGTGAACTGCTCTTCCTCGATCAGGACAACAAACTCCTGTGGCAGGAAAGTCACAAGACATCCATCGAGCGCTACACCCGCTACTGCGCCGATAACAGCATCCCCGCCCGTGACCTGACCCGATGGGATGCGTGATCATTTGGGCAGTCTCGGCGGCGCACACCGCAGTCCATCAACGCCCGGCCCTAACCCAGCCCTAACCCGAGAAAGGGTGTAGAGCATGAGCGGATTTCGGGTCGGCCTCGCGGATCAAATCGTCAATTCTCGGTATTCCCCGACCATGTTGGCCCGCGCCGATTACCTGACCGCGGTGGCGAGCGGGGTCGACTCGTTCTGGGTGGCGGATCATCTGAACGCTCTGTTTCCGAGGTCAATCGCAACACCGCAGTACCTCGGCGCCGCGAAGCTGATACCCAAGATCGATGCCGCGCTGGAGCCCTGGACCGTGCTGGGCCATCTCGCCTCCCGTCATCGATTCGCGCGGCTGCGGCTCGGGGTGGGCGTCACCGACGCCAGTCGCCGAAACCCGGCGGTCACCGCCCAGGCCGCCGCGACGCTGCACCTGATCACGCGTGGCCGGGCAATTCTCGGGATCGGTGTCGGGAACCGGGAAGGCAACGAGCCCTACGGTGTGGACTGGACCAAGCCGGTGGCGCGGTTCGAAGAGGCAGTCGCCACGATCCGCGCGCTGTGGAATTCCGGGGGTGAGCTGGTGTCGCGCGAGTGCCCGTACTTCCCGCTGCGCAACGCGGTGTTCGACCTGCCGCCGCACCGTGGCAGGTGGCCCGAGATCTGGATCGCCGCGCACGGACCGCGGATGCTGCGAGCCACCGGCCGCTACGCCGACGCGTGGTTCCCCGGGCTGGTAATGCGGCCGAAAGACTACGCACAGGGCCTGGAGGCGGTTCGAACAGCGGCATCCGATGCCGGGCGGGATCCCATGTCGATCACGCCGGCGAGCGGGATTTTTGTCGTCACCGGCCGCAGCCACGACGAGGTCGACAACACCTTGAATTCCGACGCCGCGAAGGCGTTCGCACTCAACGTACCGGCCGAGATGTGGGCAAGCCATGGTGCCCAGCATCCGCTTGGAGACGACTTTTCGGGTGCACAGGATCTGGTTCCGCAAACCCTCGACGAGCAGACCGTCCTCTCGTACATACGGGATGTTCCGGTGTCGCTGTTGAAGGAAGCGCTTCTGACCGGGACGCCGGAGGACGTGATCGACCAGGCCGCGGTGTGGCGCGATCACGGACTGCGTTACCTGGTCGCCTACAACATGAGCATCCTGCAGCCGAGCTTGCGGAAGGGCTTGGCGGCGAGCGCGCCATTTTTCAAGATTCTCCGCGGGCTCAGGAAGCTATGAAGTAACGTCGGAAGATGCGGTGTGACAACGGTTTCTCGCGTCCGCAGCGGCGGAAACTCGCTATCTCGGCCGGGATTGCCTTTTCCCGCGCCGCGCACCCGACCGTCGCTCACGTCTATATCGTGTCATCACATCACCTCACCAGCAGGTAAGCGGCGAAAGATACTGCACCCCAATGCAACTCGCACCAGTTAACAACCGATGACATGGATTACGTCAGTCTGAATCAATGCATTTCCGAAGGCGTTTCGCCGGGCGAGCCAGTCCTCGAAGTCTGTCATCGTGACGGCATCAGCATCGTGGACTTCGAGCGCGCCAAGGGCCGCGCAGCGATTGTGCACAACCGTATGGTTCTCGGAT